>NZ_JBIONA010000001.1:465000-1902500 GCF_051711605.1 Enterococcus sp. DIV0436a | reverse complement strand
GTGGCGAAGTGGTTAACGCACCGGATTGTGGCTCCGGCATTCGTGGGTTCGATTCCCATCATTCGCCCTTTATTCTTGGGGTATAGCCAAGCGGTAAGGCAAGGGACTTTGACTCCCTCATGCGTTGGTTCGAATCCAGCTACCCCAGTTATTATTTTTAAATTTGCCGGCGTGGCGGAATTGGCAGACGCGCTGGACTCAAAATCCAGTGTCCGTTGAGGACGTGCCGGTTCGACCCCGGCCGCCGGTATAATTATCAATATAGCAACTTTCTTATAGAGAGTTGCTATATTTTTTTTGTTTTTATGTAATTACCTCCAAATCAATTCGATACAAGTATTATCATAAAACGAGTAAAAAAGATATTGATAACGCTTTTATTATGTGTTAAACTATTTTTGTAAATTATGTAGGGTGCTACTATTCAATTAGGCACGACCTAAGAAAGGGTTCTTTCTTAGGTCGTTTTTTGTCTTTAAAAATTGTTTGGAGACAAAAATATGTATGAAGGAGTCTGCAAGTTGTTTTGTTTTATCATATAGAGGAGGTGAATTAACGGTGTATGTGATGAAAAAGCTGAATCATAATGCTGTATTGATCGATGACGATGGAATAGAAAAAATTGCGATGGGGAAAGGGATTGGCTTTTCTGCTAAAGTGAGTAAGCCATTTGATGTTGAGGATGCTGACAAATTATTTGTATTAGATTCTAAAGAAAAGATCAAACGATTCAGTGAGATAGTCTCGCAGATTCCAATCGAATTTATGGATTTTGCGGAAGAAGTGATTGAACTGATAACAGCTAGGATCTCCTCTCCATTAGATTCAAATATCTATATTACATTGACAGATCATATTTATTTTGCTATTCAACGAAAAAGAGAAGATAGAGATGTCACAGCAATTATGTTGCCAGAAATGAGATTCCTTTATCCAAATGAATATGATATAGCAGTAGAAGTGGTCGAGCGAATCAATCATCGATATCAAACCGAGTTAGGGTCAAATGAAGTAGGATTCATCACTATGCATATCATTAATGCTGAGCTAGGAGAGCCTAATAGTTTAAAGAGCTTAAAAATAGTAGAAATGACGACCACGATTTTGTCCCATCTAGAAAAATCCTATTCAAACGTTTATGATAAAGAATCACTGACTTATCATCGCTTAATGGTTCATATCAAATTCCTGGTTAAACGCTTGATTTATCAGGAAGAAACGCCAGTAGAAAATATTGGTTTTTTTACTGAAACATTTAAACATAGCAAAGCGTATTGTACAGCACTAAAGATTAAAGATATCATCGAACAGCAATTTCAACTTGCCATTCAAGAAAATGAAATCATCTATTTGGCAATTCATCTAGCAAGAATCTATTAAAATAAGGGCGTAACTATCTATAGGCGCAACCAAATGACACATAGTAAATGGACTATGATTATTTGGTTGCGCCTATTTTTAGTAGAAAAAAGAAGGAGAATGAAATGGGAAAAGTGATTTTTAATTCGGATGATTTTGGCTATAGCCATGGTGTGAATTATGGGATTATGGATGCTTATCAGCGAGGAATTTTGACATCAACTACATTGATGGCAAATATGCCGGGTTTCGAGCATGCTGTGAAACTAAGAAAGGAAGTGCCTAGGCTAGGTGTAGGAGTCCATTTAACATTGACGTGTGGCAAACCACTCCTCAAAACTGTCGATACTCTTATGGAAAGCGGAGAGTTCAGATCCTTATCTTATTATCAGCATCCATTTAACATTGACAAAGATCAACTGTATCAGGAATGGAATGCTCAGATTCAAAAAATTTATCATGCGGGGATCATACCAACTCATTTAGACAGTCATCATCATACTCATACTTTGGATGAAAATCAGGAGGTAGTTGTTACATTAGCAAAAAAATATGATTTGCCGGTTCGGAGCAACTTTGAACGAAAAGATGAAGTTCGTCATGTCGATTATTTTGAGCCTTGTTTCGATGTCGTAGGAGAAACTGATGAAAAAAAACGACAAATCAATACGAGTGTGGAAGAATATTTGGCAAGTTTACTCATGATATTGAGAGAAGATAAAACGATCGAAGTCATGTGTCACGCAGCGTATTTGGATCAGGAATTGTTAAATGGTTCAAGTTTTGTGTATCCTCGTACCCACCAAGTCGAATTTTTAATTCATTCAGCATTTGCTCAAAAAGTGAAAAATGATTCTTTGATTGAGTTAGTAACATATGAGGATATTTAATAGAGGAGGAATAAAAATGAATGTTAAATCAAATGTGCAGAAGCTTGGAAGAGCGATGCTACTTCCAGTTGCAGCGATGCCATTAGCGGGATTGATCATGCGTTTATCAGCTGATGATATGCTGAACATCCCAGTAATCGGTGCAGCTGGAAATGCCGTTTTTGGAAACTTGGATATCTTATTTGCTATAGGAGTTGCAATCGGTTTTGTCAAAAATAAGGACAAAGGAATACCTGCACTTACTGGTTTTTTAGCGATTGCTACCTTGAAAAAAGGCTTAGAAATTATGGACCCAGAAGTGAATATGGGGATTTTTGGTGGAATTATTTCCGGTTTAGTAGCGGCATGGACGTATAATCGCTTTAAAGAACAAAAATTACCAGTAGTTTTTTCTTATTTTGCGGGCGAAAAATTCCCATTGACTATGGTGATGATTCTACAAACAATCGCAGCTGTTTTTTTGGGCTTTATCTGGCCGCTCATCCAAATTGGGATTGATAATTTTGCAAAACTGCTCGTTGATATGGGAGCATCAGGTGTGGGGATATTTATGTTTTTGAATCGTTTGCTGATCCCCTTTGGACTGCACCATGTGTTGAATACGTATATTTATTACGATTTAGGAAGCTATACATCTCCTAGCAAGGAAGTTTTCAGAGGAGAGATGACACGCTTTATCAACGGAGATCCTCAGGCTGGACTGTTTTTATCAGGTTTTTTTGTAGTAATGATGTTTGGTATACCAGCTATATGTCTAGCTATCTATAAAGCAGCTTATAAAGAAAATAAAGAGATGGTCAAAGGAATCATGGGAAGCGGTGCAGGAACTTCATTTATTGCAAATATCACTGAGCCTGTTGAATTTAGTTTCATGTTTCTTTCTCCTATGTTGTACGTGATCCATGCACTTTTTGCCGGTTTAGCAGGGATTGTCTGTTACTTATTCAATATACGAATTGGTTTTACATTCGGAGCATGTATTGTTGATTATCTCATCAATTTTCGAATCGCTACCAATGCTATTTTGATTCTTCCAATCGGAATTTTCTTTTTTGCCTTGTATTACGTTACTTTTTATTATTTGATCAATAAGAGAAACATTCAGACATTAGGACGTGAAGCTAAGGCAGAGTTTGGCAATGAAGTAACCTTAGAAGAAACAGAGTTAGGGTTAGCAAGTAAAAATTATGAATATATGGCAACAAAAATGCTACAAGCGTTTGGAGGAAAAGCCAATATCCTGGATGTCTATAGTTGTAATACACGCCTACGGGTAGAGGTAGTGGATCCCACCATGGTCGAGGAACAGCGAATCAAGCAATTAGGGATAAGCGGGATCATTAAACCAACTGAAAAAAATTATCAAATTATCATCGGCTTAGAAGTGACTTATGTTATGGCAGAATTCAATAAATTATTAGAAGAATAGAAAGGAAAAGATGATGATGAAAAAACAGATTATCACTATAGCTGGAGGCGGGAGTACGTATACACCAGGAATCGTTCAAGCCATTTTGAACAATGAAAAACGGTTGCCATTATCTGAAATACGTTTATATGATATTGATGAAGAAAGAAATATGGATATGTACTTGATTGTTAAATTTATGCTGAAAAGAAAAGGTTTTTCAAATATTCGCATTCGTGCAACGGATGATCCAAAGCTTGCTTTTACAGGATGCGATTTTGTTTTCTCACAAATTCGTGTTGGAGGATTGGAGATGCGAGAAAAGGACGAAAAGATTCCACTTAAACATGGATTAGTAGGACAAGAAACGTGTGGACTCGGAGGATTTGCTTATGGGATGCGCTCAATCAAAGGTTTATTGGAAATTGTCGATCATATACAAGACTATGCCCCCAAAGCATGGATTTTGAATTATACAAATCCAGAGTCGATCGTTTCTGAAGCTGTTCGTCGTAAATATCCGAATGTAAAAATGATTAATGCCTGTGATATGACTATTTCAATTGAAGAAACGATTGCAGTGAATTACGGTTATGATCGTAAGAATTGGATCGTTACGTATTATGGTTTAAACCACTTTGGCTGGTATACATCGATTTATGATAAAGAATTGCAACGAGAAATTATGCCAGAGATTATTGAAAAACTAATAACAAAAGAAATGCAAGTCGCCGATTTTAATATAGGAGACAAAACTTGGCAAAAAACCTTTCAAATGATGTCAGTCATCACGAAAAATTTTCCAAGTAATATCCCGAATAATTACTTAGAGTATTACTTATATCCTGATATGGTCGTTGAGCATACTGACAAAGAGTATACACGTGCTAATATGGTCATGGATGGACGAGAGAAAAATACCAAAGAAATGGCTGATAAAATACGCCGCGGTATTGTGGAAGAAGTATTGAACTTTAATTTTGGGGAGCATGGACAATATATCGTCGATATAGCTATTTCCTTGTTGAATAATGATCGTCGTCGCTTTATGCTAATCGTTCCTAATCAAGGGGCGATTCCGAATCTACGGTCAGATGCAGTTGTTGAAATACCGGCATATGTTGGTGCAACTGGTGTGGAGCCAATTACACTAAGAAAACCAATCAGTGATTTTCATAAAGGATTGATGGAGGCACAAGTTGCAGCAGAGAAGTTACTAGTAGATGCTTACTTTGAAGGTTCTTATCAAAAAGCTTTACAAGCATTTACATTGAATCAAACCGTACCAAATGCCAGAGTCGCAAAAAAAATACTAGATGAAATGATCAAAGTAAACAAAAAATATTGGCCAGCATTAAAGTAGAGGTGATAAAAAGTGCATTTCTTTAAAACAAGAAACATTCTAAAAGCTGTAGCTAGTGGTCAAATTATTCCATTAACAGCAGTAAAAGACGAGGTCTTTTCTTCAAAAATGATAGGAGTTGGATACGCTATAACGAATCATGATGGATATATCCATGCGCCAGTTAAAGGAATAATCGATAATATATTTCCTACCCGACATGCCATAACGATCGAAAGTGAATCTGGCAGAAAAATACTGATCCATATGGGTTTAGATACAGTTGAACTCGAAGGAAGTCCGTTTCAGATACGGGTTGAAAGTAACCAGGAGGTAAAAGAAGGGACACTGTTAGCTATTATAGATTTGAAGAAGTTGGAGCAAGCACAAAAAGATACGGTGATCATTGTAGTTTCTCCAGGCATTTTTGAAGGAAATTTATTAAAACAAAACCAAGAAGTAAAGATTAAAGATAGTTGTTTTGAATTTTAGTGTACGATGAAAAAAGTTAAATAGGGTGATATTTATGGGTGAATTTACAAAATTTTTTTGAAATGATATGTTTCAATCACTAGATTTAATCATTTTGATTTTTGTTAATTATCGAATTTTTTTGTTGCTCCTATGATTTAGAAAACTTATTTTCAGGATTCTTAAAAATAAATTTGATTATTTAAGAGAATATATTGAAATAAAATTTCTTAATTATATAATTAGTTATGAACATTCTTTGCGTTGTCATGCAATGAATGGTTCATATTTTATTGAAAAGGAGTGGTTTTAGTGGAAAAGCTGATGAAATGGGTCGAAGAGAAACTTGTCCCACCAATGGCAAAAATTGGTACACAGCGTCATTTATTAGCAATTCGTAATGGGGTTGTTTCAACATTGTCATTGATTTTGATTGGGACATTTTTTATGGTCTTTATCAATTTACCGTTTCCTGGATGGAATGAATTTATTGCCCCTTATTCGGCAACGATTGTTTTACCCTTTAGGATGACGATGGGATTGATGGCTATTTATGCAACTTTTGTTATGGGTTCGGATCTAGCTAAATCATATGGATTAGATAGTGTGACAGGTGGTATATTATCTTTAGGAACGTTCTTTATGTTACAAGTTCCTGTAAACGTTTTAACTCCTGAAGAGGCACCTCTTGGCTGGGTCTTACCTATGAGTTCTTTGGGAGCATCTGGGATGTTTGCGGGGATCTTATCTATGATTTTTGCAGTGGAAGTATATCGTTTCTTTAAAAATCGAAATATTACTATCAAAATGCCAGAACAAGTGCCACCTGCTGTTGCCCGTAGTTTTGAGGCATTGATTCCAGGTGCAGTCATTTTAACAATTACTTGGCTGATTCGAAGCGTCGCGGGCTTTGATGTAAACGCTGCCTTATTATCGTTATTCGAGCCTTTAACCAATATTTTAGGGAATAATTTGCTTGGTGTTTTACTACCAATGTTTTTGATCCATTTGTTGTGGTCATTTGGTATCCATGGTATGAGTATTGTAGGGGCTGTTGTTCGTCCAATGTGGCTGATCATGTTGGATGAGAATGCAAAGGCATTGGCAGATGGTACAGCTGCCACCCAATTACCCTATATCGCTCCTGAACAGTTTTATCAATGGACGGTAACAATTGGTGGTGCAGGAGCAACGATCGTGGTATCTGTTTTGTTTATATTCTTCTGTAAATCAAAATTCTTGAAAGAGGTTGGTCGTTTTTCTATTATTCCTGGTATCTTCAATATCAATGAGCCCATGATTTTTGGAGCTCCTATGATGTTGAATCCTTACATGTTCATCCCGTTCAACTTAGTTCCTTTAGTTTTGACTATTATCAGTTATTTTGCAGTCAAATTAGAAATGGTCAATAGATTTACTGTTTTGCCAACTTGGACATTACCAGCTCCAATCGGCGGTTATCTTTCAGCAGGAAATGACTGGCGTGTTGTTATCTTGATCATGATCAACACATTGATAGCATTTATTATCTATTATCCATTTGTAAAAGCTTATGATAAAAAGATGCTGTCAGATGAACAAAGTCGTGGAGAAAACGAAGTCCAAACTGTCTAAGTTTGGTTTTTAGAAGGTGGGAAACAATGTATTGGCTGATTTTATTTTTTGTTTTTATCTTTTTATTAACGGCTAGTCACCTTATATTGAATATGCTAGCTACATATCATATTCAAATCAATCGATGGATTTGGGCACTGGCATCATTTTTGATCGTGATTCTTCCAAAGATCATTGTACCGCATATGAATGTTTTGTTTTCATGGGGGACATATGTACTTTGTGGAATTTTTGCTATCAATTTTATGATCGAGCAGCATAGATGGTTTGTCACATCGAAGCTTTAAATGTTCTAAAAGTGGTTGTGACAGAAGTGGTTAGCTTCAAGAAATAAGAAGAAATTTACGAAAATTGCTTCTTAAATTTTTGTGAAATGTTGGCTTATTTTTTCGTTTGGTTGAACTTATTACCGCAGATGCAAGCTTTTGACCACCGTTTATTCGGAATATGGGACTGTGACAAGGCTTTTGTCACAGCCCTTTTTTACATAAAGATTATTATTGTTTTAACTGTTTTGGCAGAAAGAAGGAGGCAAAAATGAAAATTTTATCAGCAATGGATTTAGAATTAGTAGATCTACTACCAAAGTGATCAAGTCAAATATAGATTTGGGAGCTTACAACCATATAGTAGGGGCTGCAGTATGGTGTATGAATGGTAATATGTATGATGAGAGTGTTTATTCAAATCATGAAACGTGTATAGAAATAATTGCGCTGGGAATAGCAATCAGTCATGGTGAACGTGACTTTTAGTGTATCGTTGCTGACGACATAGAACATTCTGACATGATCTACTCAATATGTGGGGATTGCTGGCAGTTTATATAGGAGTATGCATCGGATTGCGAGATCATTGTCTCAACAGAAGAGGGAGGTTGATTATCAAAGATAAAGTGGTAAATCCTACATTTGATTTAGTAATTGTTGAGGGGACTAGCAGCACAAATCTCTACAAAGCGATGCTTCTAGATCTATATGACACATTTTAAGAAAATGTATTTGCCTAATTATTATGGTCTTTCTTTTGAAGAAACGTTGAGATGATCCAACCAGAGAAAGGTGTCAAAGAATTTGACTAAGAATAAATGGCAGACGCTACCTATGCTCATTTGGATAGCGTCAGATCTTTTATTTTAAGGATGATTTTGTGTTTTTTAGACACCGTAATTTAAGTAACTCTAACTTTTCAATCCACTATTTACTTTTTTTGTATTTTCACTGTCTGGGTCTCGAATAGCGAAATTACTGATGAGTCTCTATTAAAAAAGCTTTTTCTACTTGAAACTATATTGGGTGGTTGCTCAGGAAGGTTTCGATTTCTTGAATTGCTTGTTGTGGACCATTTATTGGAAAAACGGCTTGCAGCGTGCGTGCCTGCTGACGAATCTTGGGTGAAGAAACTTCGCGCAGAGCAATCTGCAGTTTTTTTTCAGTCACTGGTTTTGTGAGGGCGATTGCGTTTCCGTATTTTACACAATAGTCAATATTACAGCTTTGCTCAAATTGCATCCCCACACCGATAAACGGTTTGCCGGATTCACAGGCAGTTTGGACGGTCCCTTCCCCGCCGTGGATAAAAGAAAAATCAATGAATTCATGCAAAAGATGACTAGACAGATATTCTGTTATTAAAAGATCTTCTGAGTCAGATTGAATGTCATCAAGCAGATAGTCAATAGGTGCAATAACCGCTAGATCCGATTGTTTTTGTAAGAAGAACAAAATTTTGCGTAACATACGCGGATTGCCTGAACTACCCATTGCGAAATAGATAATACGTTTTCTTTCTTGTTGCTTTCGCTGTATAAAAGTTAGCACTTCTTCAGGCAAGGAAGTACTGAGCTTAGCAAAAATTGGACCAACGATTCGATAATTTTCCGGCAGCTGTTCTTCTTCCAAAAATAATTTAGGCGTTGTGATGAGATTTAGATCAGCATCCATCATTTGTAAACTTGTTTTTGGTAAAGGAAGCATTTCTCTTTGTGCAGCGTGTTTGAAGGCATTGGGGATCCATCGGGTATTTACTATACGCTTTTTTGTCCAGTGCCAAAGGCGATTGCTTAAAGGGCCGAAGAAACGTAACTCGTGGGGCATCAGCGCATGCTCTGATTGAAAAAAAGGTTCACTCAAAGCATAGGGTTTAACATATACTAAAGGAATCTTTTTACTGCGGGCCGATAAAAAAATTGTCACATTCGAACCTGTCACAATCAGTCGAGGCTCAAACTTAGCAATCAGACTCTGTTCACTAGTGATACGAGAGGCAACCATTTCTTTGGTAAAAGGGTTTTTAAGTGTACGCAACTGGTCAAATTTTATGATTTGTTCTTCTTGTTTTTTCGTAAGGGTCGGCGCTAGTAAATGATACTCAAAGTCACTTTCTGTGATCAAAGGAGCAAAAGTTTTAGAAAAGCCAAAGAATACACAGTAATAACGGTCTTTCATAGCTTTGGCAACCTCAATCATTCGTGTTGTCTCAGCTAAATTGAATACTGCAGGAGCAAAAAGAATTGTCTTCATGAAATCCTCCTTATTGGAATGAGTCTATCCCTTCGTTTCTTACTAGTATACTAAAAGACACAGCGTTCGAGTAGCCTATGTATATTTTGAATATTAAACTGTCTCTCGCTGTTTTCACAACTTCTAAATTTAAATTTTGTAATCAAGTTGAAACTCCAATTTTCAAAAAAACACGCAACAATTTTTTGATCGATTTATATGTTGTGCCAGATAAATACGAGAAGTTGTGTCATTAAAAATAAACATGATGATTGAGAACATAAAAAAATAAAATAATTATATTAATTGATAGGTGTGCTGTCGTCATTATACACACGTAAGAAAGAAATAGTTATGTTTAAAAATATTCTTAGACTTTCTCGCCATGACAATTTTCACTATGTGTTATAACTGTAAACGATAATTATTCAGATAACACAAAAAGAAATCAAGGAGCAGATACGCCAGTTGTTTAATTTGAATATTATTTTAAAATTAAAATTTTTATTCTGTTCTAAACATTTTTGGTTGTTTAGAACTTTTTTTTGTGTATGATATAAAGGAGAAATAATTTTTTAAAGGGAAGGAAATTGTTTTGATTAAAGTAGATGGAGCATTACTAAAAGAATACCGAAAGAAAAAGGGGTTAACACAAGTACAATTAGCAGAAGGCATTTGTGAACAAGCAACTGTCAGCAATATCGAAAACAAGAATATGTCGCCAGGCATCAATATCTTAAGTGCGCTTTGCAAAAAGCTGAATGTCGAGATCTCCGATATATTAGTAGAAACAGAAGAAGACAAAATCAGGAAAAAAATAAATGAGATTCAATCATTGAATTCTGTATCAAAATACCAAGAATCTTATAAAATTTTACAAACGATCGATCAGGAAAAAGTAAGTAATTCTGATCTTTTAAATCAAATTTTATTTTATCAAGGACTGCTTGATCATCTTTATGCGAAAAAACCAGATGCAGCATTATTTTATTTTAATCAAGTGTTGGAACAAACGACCGAAACAGATATCCATCACTTACAAGCAGCTGCAAACGTGGCAATGATCTACTTGTCAAAAGGAGAATTAGATTTTGCGAAAGTTTATGTGGAGCGTACACTTAAAATATTGAGTGAGACTGATTTTGATAATCTGATGGTCTGCATTGTATATTATGATATCGCCACCTATTACCGTAAAATCGAGGATTATGATAAAGCAATCCAATTATGTGAGAAGGGTATTGAGTATAATAAGAAACATAAATCGACTTATGCATTGGAATACTTGCTTTATGAAATTGCTTCTTGCCGTAAGCAATTAGGAGAAGATGATTATTTAGAAAGATATATGGACGCAAAAAAAATAGCGCGTTTCAACGGAAATGATTACGCGGTAAAGGTGATTGAAAACGACCTGAAATAAAGTGGTTGTGAAATCAGTGTTCTGATTTGAATACCGTTTATTCGAAAAAAGGAGGTGTGACTTTTGTCACACCTCCTTTTTTCGATATTGTTTGATTCCTATTTAGGCAACATATAACGGTTATAAAAGAAGCAATAGATTATGATGGTATCGATTGGATGGATACATCTTGGGATTCCTTTATCAATTTGAGCGTAGCGTGTTTTTCATTTATCGATAAATTTGTTATTCATTTTTTTGATAATCCTATTTACATATTTACGTCCTGGTTCTTAAAATGAATCTACTTGAATGGTTTTTATCCCCGTATTTCTGATCTCCTCTAATACTTTTTCAGAACAAAATTTATCAGTGATCAAATAATCAAAGACAGAAATATCAGCAATCTTGAATTTTGACGTCAGTCCGATTTTTCGATGATCAGCGACTAAAATCTTACATTTGATTGTCTTGTTGACCATCATTTCGTTGATCGTTGATTCATTTAATATCTTTGTTGTGACCCCATGTACTACATCGACTCCGCTACAGCCAATGATACAAATGTCTGCATTGACTGAAGAAATCGTATTTAATGCGATGTCGCCCACTAGTGCTTCTTTTGGAAAGCGCATCTCTCCACCAGTTAAAATATAACTACAATTATCTTTGTGCGGAGAGTAATTGATTTTCACGTTGTTTGTAATGACTGTCAAATGGTTAGATTGAAGAAAATCCAGTGTTTTCAACGCAGTCGAGCTAGAATTGATAAACAGCGTATCATAATCGTTAATGTATTTACTAGCTTCTCTGGCAATCGCTTGTTTAATCCTTTCAGGACCAGATTGATCAAAATCAGTCTGGTTTTTGTAATTATAAGAACAATAACCGTAATTGCGTATGATCTCGTTTTTTTCTTCTAATAAATTTAAATCTCTTCGTATCGTACTAATAGATACATCAAGGGATTCAGCTAATTCGAAAGTTGATAGTTGTTCAGTCTGCTGAAGCAGTTCCAAAATTTCTTTTTGACGTTTTTCAATATTGACAAGTGAGTTTTTCATGACTTTTGCCTCCTGAGGGACATCTTGATCCATGGATTTATTTGACTAGTTGTTCATTTAAACATTCATATCTGTCTTTATTATACTGAAACAATCATTGATTACTGAAAGAAAATCATATAAAAAACAAACGGTCATATAAAAGGGTTTTCATGGATGCTGATACACATTAATATTTACTTGTAAGTTGGAACAACGATATGGGGGGAGCAAGCAAATGAGTAAAACTGTCAATGAAGTAACAAAAGAAAAGTGGTTAGTAGAAACATTTCCTGAGTGGGGCACATACTTGAATGAAGAAATCGAAACAGAAGTAGTGGATCCTGGAACTTTTGCTATGTGGTGGCTGGGCTGTACGGGAATTTGGCTGAAAAGTCATGAAGGAACGAATATTTTATGTGATCTATGGTGTGGGACGGGAAAACGTAGTCATGGGAATGGCATGATGAAAAAAGGCCATCAGATGATGCGTATGAGTGGCGTTCAAAATATGCAGCCTAATTTACGTACTCAGCCTTTCGTAATCGATCCTTTTGCGATAAAAAATGTAGATGCTTTAATCGTTACACATATCCATTCCGATCATCTAGATATCCATACAGCCGCAGCAGTTCATCAAAATTGTCCTGAAGCAACATTCATTGGGCCAAAAGAAGTGGTTCGCACGTGGCAAAAATGGGGAATTCCTGAAGAAAAAACGATTACAGTAAAGCCAGGTGATGCAGTCAAAATCAAAGACATCAATGTAGTAGCTTTAGAAGCGTTTGATCGGACAGCATTGGTCACTTGTGAAGATCCAGAAGAGGTATTAAAAGGAAAAATCCCTCAGGAGATGGATCAAATTGCAGTAAACTATTTATTCGAAACATCAGGAGGGAATCTTTATCATGCAGGAGATTCACATTACTCCAATTTATTTGCCAAACATGGTAATGAACACAAAATCGATGTCTGTTTAGGGGCCTATGGTGAAAATCCACGCGGTATAACAGACAAAGTTACTTCTGTTGATATGCTGCGCATGGCGGAGTCATTGAATGCAAAAGTAGTGATTCCTGTCCACTACGATATTTGGTCTAATTTTATGGCTGATCCAAAAGAGATCACTGAAATTTGGAAATTCAAAAAGGATCGCCTGAAGTATGGATTTAAACCTTATATCTGGCAAGTAGGCGGGAAATTCATCTATCCGACAAACAAAGATGATCTTGAGTTTAATTTTTATCGAGGATTTGAAGATGTCTTCTCGATTGAAAATGATACACCGTTTCCGTCGTTTTTATAAGAAAGAAGGGGAGTTTCTTGCTGAAATACTTTTTTGACCATCAATTGATTCATTACCCAGATAAAGAAATCACGGATTGGCGTGAAGCTATCGCCGAAAGCTGTCTTGTATTGATCGATAAGGAAATTATTGATGAAACGTATGTGGAGGAGATCATCCATTGTGTAGAAAAATATGGGCCTTATATTGTGATTGCACCTCAAGTAGCAATGCCGCATTCTTCAGAAAAAAGTGATGGTGTTTTTGGAACAGCTATTTCATTTACCAAATTGAAGCAGCCAATCCGTTTTGAAAGTGAAGGGGAGAATGAGGAGAAAACGGCTAGTTTGTTTTTTACACTCGCAGCAAAAGATCCAGAAGAACATCTAGAAAATATCCAAAAATTATCCGAATTATTAATGACAGATGGATTGGTTGAGCGTCTCATCTCTACGAACTCCATCGATGATTACCAAGTTGTGATGGCAGAATATAATTAATTGATAGAGGAGAAAAAAGATGGGGGAATTTTTGTTAAGCATTTGGACGTATTTTGCAACAAATATCTTGACGCAGCCAGCATACCTGATTGGTTTTATCGTGTTATTAGGCTATATTTTGCTGAAACGCCCGCTTCATGAATGCATCGCTGGATTCTTAAAGGCAACGGTCGGTTACTTTATTTTGACTGTTGGCTCTGGTGGTTTGGTCAATAATTTTCGGCCAATCTTGGTTGGACTAAAGGAACGGTTCAATTTGGATGCCATGGTTACAGATCCTTATTTTGGACAAAATGCTGTGGATGCTGGATTAATGGAGACATTTGGCCGTACCTTTGGAGATGTGATGATTTTATTACTGATTGCATTTGTTTTAAATATCTTATTAGTCCGTTTTCAGAAATATACGAAACTGCGTTCCGTTTTCACTACCGGAAACGTTCAGGTTCAACAAGCAGCTACCGCTTTTTGGATTTTACTGTTTTGCTTTCCTGATCTAGGTAGGATACAAGTATTAATTTTTATGGGACTGATTTTAGGTTGTTATTGGGCAGTAGCTTCTAACTTAACAGTAGGAATCACGCAGGAATTGACAGAAGGTGCCGGATTTGCAGTGGCACATCAGCAAATGTTCGGAATCTTTATATTTGCAAAATTAGCTGAGTGGATGAAAAAGCGGGATGAAAAGAAAAATAGATCAATCAAGCAAGACAAAAAAATCGAAGATATCAAATTACCAGGATTCTTGTCGATTTTCAATGAGAATATGGTTGCTACTTCGTTACTCATGCTATTTTTCTTTGGGATCATTCTGATTGTACTAGGCAAAGATTATTTGATTCAAGCGCAATTCATGCAAGAAGGACAGAGTTTCTTATTCTACATTATGACGACTTCTTTAAATTTTGCGGTATATCTGGCGATCTTGCAATTAGGTGTTCGGACATTCGTCGATGAACTAACTCAATCTTTCCAAGGAATCTCAAACACGATTTTACCAGGAGCTGTTCCAGGAATTGACGTAGCTGCTACTTTTGGCTTTGGTTCGCCAAATGCGGTAACGATTGGGTTCTTGTTTGGTGCTTTGGGACAGTTTTTGATGATTGGTTTACTGATTTTATTGAAATCACCAACGATCGTCATAGCCGGTTTCATTCCGTTGTTCTTTGATAATGCCGTTATAGCAGTTTATGCCAATAACCGAGGTGGATTCAAAGCCGCTTGCCTGTTCCCGTTTCTTTCAGGAATCATACAAGTAGGCGGTTCAGCATTATTCGCTACATGGATTGGGATGTCAACATACGGTGGTTATATCGGGATGTTCGACTGGGCAACAGCTTGGCCATTGTTTACAGTAATCATGAAAGTCCTAGGTTATGCTGGAATTGCCGTAGTTGTCATTGGTTTATTGGCTATTCCGCAGTTACAATATCGGAAAAATCCTGATGGTTATTTTTTGATTGTAGAAGACTATGACACATATGCAGAAAAGCAGAGAGTATAAAAGAAAATCTGATTAGACAACACTCATAATGGAGGGATTAAGATGAGAATTTTAGTATCGTGTGCAAATGGATCAGGAACAAGCTTGATGATGATGAGAAGTGTGGAAAAAGCAATGAAAGAACTAAACGTACCAATTACCAAAATCCATCATTGTGCCATTTCAGAGGGGAAAAGTTCAGCTGGCCAATACGATGTAGTTTTTACGCCAGTCAATTTTTTGAATATGTTTACTCAGGCAGAGAAAAAAGGAGTTACAGTTATCGGTATCAAAAATGTGATGTCAGCCAAAGAAATCAGTGAAAAATTTGCTGAAACAAAGTGGTACCAAAAAAACAAGTAAAGGAAGGAACTAAGATGAGCAGGCCGAATTTGCAAATTGCGTTAGATCACAATGACTTAGAACATGCATTAGGAGATGTTATGAAAGTTGGTGATGTAGTAGATATTATTGAAGTGGGCACAATTCTTTGCTTACAGGAAGGACAAAAAGCGATTCGCTGTATTCGCAGTATGTTCCCAGATAAAAAACTAGTCGCTGATACGAAATGTGCAGACGCTGGAGGAACAGTGGCGAGTAATGTTGCAAAAGCAGGAGCAGACTGGATGACAGTCATTTGTTGTGCAACGATTCCAACTATGGAGGCAGCACAAAAAGAAATAGGTGAATTACAAGTAGAACTCTACGGCAATTGGACTTTTGAACAAGCCATGGATTGGCATAACATCGGTATCCGGCAGGTAATCTACCATCAAAGCCGTGATGCGCTGTTATCTGGTGAAACTTGGGGTGAAAAAGATTTATCGAAGATCAAAAAACTGATTGAACTAGGCTTTAATGTTTCTGTAACTGGTGGATTAAATCCACACACATTACACTTATTTGAAGGGATCGATGTGTATACCTTTATCACTGGTCGTGGTATTACAGCAGCAAATGATCCGATGAAGGCCGCACAAAACTTCAAAGATGAGATCATTCATATCTGGGGGTAAGGAAATGGCTCAAATTGGGATTTATGAAAAAGCATTACCCAAAGATATTTCATGGAAAGAACGTTTTTCCCTTGTAAAAGAAATGGACTTCGATTTTATCGAGATGTCGATTGATGAGACGGATGAGCGGTTAGCACGATTAGATTGGTCTGAAGAAAAGATAGCTGAGCTGAGAGAAGAGATGTTCAGCTCCGGTGTACGTATCCATTCGATTTGTTTAAGTGCGCATCGGCGATTTCCGTATGGTTCTGCTGATCCAGAAAAGAAAAAAGCAGCGAAACAACTAATGAAAAAAGCAATCCATTTGGCGCATAATCTAAGCGTCAAAGTAATCCAAATAGCTGGATACGATGTTTATTATGAAGAGAAATCAATGAATTCCAGAGAAGACTTTATCGAAGGAATAAAAGAAAGCGTAAAGGAAGCTTCTAAATATGGCATCATTCTTTCCGTGGAAATCATGGATGATCCATTTATGAACTCCATTTCAAAATTTTTAGAAATCAAAGAACAGATTCATTCCCCTTTTCTACAAGTATATCCAGACCTAGGCAATTTGTCCGCATGGCCGGAAAATAATCCGGCTCGAGAACTTGAGAAAGGGATCGATTATATCACTGCTATCCACTTAAAAGATACTTACCCTGTAACAAAAGAATATTCAGGCCAGTTTCGTGATGTTCCTTTTGGTAGCGGTTGTGTTGATTTTCTTGGATTATTAAGACATTTGAAACGTCTAGATTATGATGGAACATTTCTGATTGAAATGTGGAGTGAAAAAAGCCAAGACTTTCGAAGAGAAATCCAGCAGGCAAAAGACTACTTAAGTTCTAAATTGAAGGAGGCTGGCTATGATGTCTTGTGAAGAAAAAATTGCAGCAATGAAGCAACGTGTCCTTGAAGCAAATCTGGCATTGCCGCGATACGGATTAGTCAAATTGACTTGGGGCAATGTGAGTGAAGTGGACCGTGAGCTAGGAGTCATCGTCATTAAGCCAAGCGGTGTCAGATATGAATGCATGCAAGCAGATCAAATGGTGGTAACAGATTTGTCGGGAAATATAATAGAAGAAGACAGCTTAAAACCATCTTCAGATCTCCCCACACATGTTGTTTTGTATCAAACTTTTGAAGATATAACTGCTATTACTCATACTCATTCCACGCACTCCGTCATGTGGGCGCAAGCAGGACGCGATTTGCCAGCTTATGGCACGACTCATGCTGATGCTTTTTATGGTAAGGTTCCTTGTACACGCCAATTGACGAAAGAAGAAGTAAGAGAAGCTTACGAAGTTCATACAGGGAATGTGATTGTCGAGACGTTTAAGGAAAGAAAATTAGATCCAAACGAAGTCCCTGGAGTACTTGTCTATGGACATGGACCGTTCACATGGGGGGATTCACCTATGAAAGCAGTAGAAAACAGTTTGATCTTAGATGAAATTTGTCTGATGGCCAAAGAAAACGAGCTGATCAACCCCAATATATGTGAAATCCCGCAATATTTACTAGATAAACATTATTTTCGCAAACATGGAGAGTATGCATACTACGGGCAATAGAGATGCTAGGGTAAGGGTAGAAAATTAAAAGATAACACTTGATAGAGAGAAACAGAGGTTGTGAAGAAAATTTATCACAACCTTTTTTATTTATCAAAAAGGATGCATTCTAAAAGGAAAGAGGAATTTTAAGGAATCGAGAGAATCTTTACAGGAGAGTTATATGTGATAGATTAAATAGTCAAAGAATTGTATTATTAGAGGGAGAATTGTATAAGAAAGGAAGAAAAAAATGAATATTGATTCCCTTATGATCGATGAGATTTCTGAATTATATAAGAGCGTTGGTTGGACGAATTACACAAAAGACACTGCAAGGTTAGCTAGAGCATTTGAACAATCTGAATCTCTGATAAAGCGTAATGGGGAAGGGAAGATTATCGGAATCGTTCGTTGGATCACTGATTTTGCGACGATCGCATTTATTCAAGATATCCTCATTCATCCGAGATATCAGCGCCAAGGAATAGGCAAATCACTTTTGAATGAAGCTTTGGAGAAGATCACTAGTTATGGACCAGTCCAAATCGAATTATTGACAGATGATACTGAGAAAACAAAAAACTTTTATGAATCAGTAGGATTTGTTCAAGTAAAGGAAATGGGTGGTATTTCTTATGTCATAGATACTAGAAGAAAAAAAGTGCTTTTTGGTAATGACAAATAACATATAATAACGTACAAAAGAAAAAATTCTAGCTTAGTTCTTTAGAAAAACAAGAGGATAGACTTAGTATCACTCAATCTATCCTCCAATGCTCAGCTATTTTATTTTTTTACTCACCTCTTTATCAAATACAATTTTTTGCAAATTCGAACTAATATAAAAAATGAACACATGATTTTTTTTTAAAGCAAATGCTATGCGATAATTTTTTTTATTAATTTTGACTTTCATCTCGTATATTCTTTTTGCCGAACGAGTACGCACTGGCTTTATACGAAAAAAATTATGCTCCAAATACTCTGTCACTTTGTGGGAAATTGCTTCTTTATACATGAAATGTTCTTCTTGTGGAAATTGCTTAAGTAGTTCACTGTCAAATTCAACAGTATAATCCATGTTTTATTTCCTTTCTATACTGATACATTATAAAAATAAACAATTTTATAAGTCTCTATATTTCATGATGAATGACAAGTATATTTGATTCATCTTGATATAGCTCTACGAGATCTCCAATTCCAGGATACATATTGAAATAATCATATGGTATACAAACGTTTATTTTTTTTCAATTGTCAACACTGCGTCTTCTTCTTCTAATTCTATAATCTTAGCAATTTGTACGTCGCTTTTCATGTGTGATCTTCCTTTCTATACATTGGATTTACTTTTCGATGATATCTACAACAGCTTTGCCACAAGTCAGTTCTTTTTCTAGCTCGTTCTTTATTTTTATGGCACATGGTTTGGAAAAAGGAGCAGCTTCTTTCCATGAACCAAGTAAAGGATATTCGTTACTGATACCTTTCACATATTGTTTGTTTTTGACGCCTTTTGTTTTTACTTCTACATAATACATTTGATCCTCTTCTTTCTTGCTGTTTTTAGTTAATATTCAAATATATGTAAGTGAAAATGATTATGTATCTATATCTTTATGATAAATAAAAAGAATCAATTTGAAAGTTTTTTTCGATAAAGTCCGTATAATTGTGTAAAAGTAAAAAGGCCATATAACAGTCCTTTTACGGTACAATGTTTTTAACGACAAAAACATACCCAGGAGGACTTTTACATGACCCAAGTACATTTTACACTGAAAAGCGAAGAGATTCAAAGCATTATTGAATATTCTGTAAAGGATGACGTTTCTAAAAATATTTTAACAACGGTATTTAATCAACTAATGGAAAATCAACGAACAGAATATATTCAAGCAAAAGAATATGAACGAACAGAAAACCGACAAAGTCAACGAAATGGCTATTATGAGCGCAGCTTTACGACACGTGTAGGCACGCTAGAATTAAAAGTACCCAGAACACGTGATGGCCATTTTTCACCCACAGTGTTTGAACGTTATCAACGAAACGAAAAAGCCCTCATGGCTTCAATGTTGGAAATGTATGTATCAGGCGTTTCAACTCGTAAAGTATCAAAAATTGTGGAAGAACTTTGTGGTAAATCCGTCTCTAAGTCCTTCGTTTCTAGCTTAACAGAACAGCTAGAACCTATGGTTAACGAGTGGCAGAATCGTTTATTATCAGAAAAAAATTATCCTTACTTAATGACCGATGTACTCTATATAAAAGTACGAGAAGAAAATCGAGTACTCTCAAAAAGCTGTCATATAGCGATTGGAATAACCAAAGATGGCGACCGTGAAATTATCGGCTTCATGATTCAAAGTGGCGAAAGCGAAGAGACCTGGACAACATTTTTTGAATACCTAAAAGAACGCGGTTTACAAGGTACGGAACTCGTTATTTCTGATGCGCACAAAGGATTAGTCTCTGCCATTAGAAAATCCTTCACCAACGTAAGTTGGCAAAGATGCCAAGTTCACTTCCTAAGAAATATCTTTACCACCATTCCTAAAAAAAATTCAAAATCTTTCAGAGAAGCTGTTAAAGGAATTTTTAAGTTCACAGATATTAACTTAGCGCGTGAGGCTAAAAATCGATTGATTCATGATTATATCGATCAACCAAAATATTCAAAAGCTTGCGCATCATTGGATGATGGATTCGAAGACGCCTTTCAATATACCGTACAAGGAAATTCCCACAATCGACTAAAGAGTACCAATCTAATTGAACGACTGAATCAAGAAGTACGCAGAAGAGAAAAGATTATTCGCATCTTCCCCAATCAAACATCAGCCAATCGCTTAATTGGAGCCGTTCTTATGGACCTACATGATGAATGGATTTATTCTTCAAGAAAATACATCAATTTTGATAAGTAGAAATGGTAAAAACATTGTATAGCATTTTACACAGGAGTCTGGACTTGACTTTTTTTTCACTCGATATAACTAATTTGAATAATATATATAATAAAAGGCTATTGTTCTTAAAATATAAATAGTATATAAAGAGATTGAAGGTAATGCTCGAATGAACATTACCTTCAGTCTTAATGATGCTTATAACTAACGTAATAAAAACCTGAAACAAAAATAGCTCCGCCGATGATATTTCCAATATAAACGGGGATAAAATTCGAGAGAAATTCTAACCAAGTCGCTTGACCTTCAAATATGGCAGCAGGTATCACAAAACAGTTGGCCACACTATGCTGGAAACCGATTGCCACAAAAATCATGACTGGAAACCAAATCGTTAGTACTTTTCCGGCCGCATCTTTTGCTCCATATGATAACCATAACGCTAAACCGACAAACCAATTACAACCTATTCCGGAGCCTAATGCTTGCCACCAAGAAACAGCGATTTTATGATCAGCAATATGAATCACTTGGTCGAGATAGACACCTGAATGAGTTAAACCAACAAAGTGTCCAAAGAAATAAGCAACGAAAATTGCACCAATAATATTTGCAAAAGTAATCACTGACCAATTCTTAACCAGCTGTGAGAATGTGACTTTTTTATCCATAAAGGCAATCGCCACAGCCATCATATTTCCGGTGATCAATTCACCACCGCCAAGAAGGATGACCAGCAGGCCGATAGGAAAAACCGAGGCACCAACTAAACTAGTCAAGCTAGCCATAGATTCTGGGATAGAAGCAGAGACTCGTACGTATGCCAAATAACCTAGAGAAATCATGGCTCCTCCGATAAAACCTAAAATCAGTTTAGCTAAGATAGGTTTATGTATTTTTTTTGTTCCAAGATGAATACTGAGTTCCATAATTTCTTCTGGTGTGTGCATAATACTTCGATTCCTACTTTCTTAATGAATTTTCATGTGATAAAATATAGTGAAAAAATTCACATTTTCTTTGTTGATTATATCATCTTATTATTTATATGTGCATATTATTGTAAAATTTTCTATTTAATCACATTTGATTCTAAAAAAGAAACAAAAATAAAAGTCATGTATATGGTGGTCAAAAAGTAAGTAATATCAGTTATCAAATTTCCCGTAAATTTTCTTGAAACTACAGCATATTATTACTTCAAAACAATCTACATTTTTTATAAAAAAGGAAATGAATAACTGAAAAAAATTATTATAGGAGAGAAAAAATGTCAAAATCTAAAAAAAATATCACCATAATTGGTTTAGGCTTAACCGTATATTTATTTACAGAATTTGTTTATAGACATGTGAATTTATTTGCAGAACCTTTATTTGTATTATACGAATCAAATTCCTCAATCGTCAGTGAACTTGCTAATTTAATGATAGCATTGCTGTTTACTCCCGCGTTGAGAGTCATAACTATTTTGGTCTGTTTAGTGCTATTGTTTTTTGTTAATAAAAAGAAATAACGTAGTATTTCAAAAGACAAAGAAGTGGGATGATGATTGCTATAGTATGTTATACGTGGTGCTAGTCAAGTGATAATAAACAAAAAAAGAAACACGCAATAAAGTTTATTTCAAAACTTTATTGCGTGTTTCTTTTTTAGATTTTTTATATCTGTTGCTTTAGTAGTTACCAATAGTTTTCGCTTAATCAATCAAAACGATTTTTTGTTTATTGTATTCTTTACGAACCTTTTCAGGAATTTCTTCTGAAATAAGATAGGTAAGGTCTTCAATTGGACCGACGATATGATTACTGATGGTGCCGAATTTATCATTAGTTATCATCCCAAGTACTTCAGTAGAAATACGTATCATCTCACGTTTAATGTCGGATTCTTGCATAGTTGGCACGCTCGTTCCAACATCTAGATCTATGTTATAAATACCCATAATATAAAGGTCGGCTCGAATGTTTTGTAGTTGCTTATAAGCTTGTACCCCAATATTGATCATAGATTGTTTATAAAAAGTACCGCCAATATTGATAATTTCCAAATTAGGATGCTGTGCTAATGCTATGGCAATCGGCGGGCTATTGGTAATGATTGTTGCACGAAAATCTTGTGGGATTTCTTTTGCTAAAGCCAAGTTAGTTGTACTTCCATCAATGATGATGACAGATTCTTCTTTTAAAAAAGGGAGGGCTTTATGAGCTAATGCAGTTTTTTGTTCGCTAGCTACAGTTTCTCGGTAGTTAAAATTGGTAATTGGCGGACCAACACGTAAAGCGCCGCTGTGTACTCTTTTTAAGAGACCTTGGCTATCCAAATCTTTCAAATCTCGTCGAATCGTGTCTTCGGATACATTGAAACGTTGACTTAAATCACTAGCGATAACTTTTTGTTCTGCGTTTAATAAATCTAGAATTTTTTGATGACGTTCTAATTTCAACATGTTGCGTGCTCCTTCTTATTTATTCTTGTTTATCATGTCATTTATGCGTTTTTATGTCAATAATTTCCGTTTTTAATACACTAAAACGGCATAAACAAGCAAAAACAAAATATTTTTATGCAGTTTTATGTTGACTAGTATTTGTTAAGCGGTTACAATAAGGGAGTAATTAAAGGAGGGAATGTATGGAGAAAAAAATTATTTTGTCGCCTTCACTTATGTGTGGGGATCTAGCAAATTTGGAAGGAAGCATCCAAGAACTAGAAAGTATTGGGATGGATTCCTTGCATATTGACGTGATTGACGGTTCTTTTAGTCCCAGTATGCCTTTAGGGATCGAAACAATCAAAAGAATTAGAGAAATCACTTCAATGAATTTTGATGTACACATCATGGCTAAGGATAACGAATTTTTTATTGGAGAAATGTTGAAAATTGGCGTAGAGAGCATTACTTTTCATTATGAAACAAGCCTCCATATTGATCGATATATCCAGCTCATCAAGAATTCTGGAACAAAAGTAGGGATAGCTTTGAATCCAGCAACTCCGTTAAATGTATTACAATATATTTTACCCGAGATTGATAGGATTTGTTTGATGCTGATTAATCCAGGTTTTGCAACAAACAAGTCAGAAAAACAAATTTCTTACGCGCTAAAAAAAATTACAGATCTTTGCCAGTTAGTAAATGAGAAAGAGTTAGCAGTAGATATCCAAGTGGATGGACGGGTATCGTTAGAAACGATCCCGGGATTATTAGATGCAGGCGCAACAAATCTGGTATTAGGAAGTACAAGTTTGTTTCTTAAAGGAAATACATTAGCAGAAAATCAAAAACTACTTTATCAAGCGATGAAGCAATCAGTTAGGAAAAATCAATAGATGTAGTGGTCCTGAATAATAGAAATGGAGGGGAAATAGTTGAGTTATAAGGCGGCGAAACAAAATATTGTAAGAGAAATTACTGAAACATTAGACCGTATTTCTTCGAAAGATGTGGAACAATTGATAAAGAAAATTGAAAAAGCGGAACGAGTTTTTTTCGTGGGGGTTGGCAGAGTACTGTTAGCGCTAGAAGGAATGGCAAAACGCTTAGGGCATCTAGGAATTCAGACAGTAGTCGTAGGACAAATCACTGAACCGGCAATTACAGATAAAGATTTATTGATTGTTGGTTCTGGTAGTGGGGAAAGTGCTTTCCCACTAACTATTGCAAAAAAAGCAAAGGAATTTGGGTCCCAAGTTGCCCATATAGGATCAAACCCAGACAGCACAATGAAAGAATATTCAGATCTTTTTATTCGTATACCCGTACAAACAAAATTAGCGTTACCAGAGGAAATTTCTTCTATACAGCCAATGACTAGCCTGTTTGAACAAAGTGTTCTTTTGTTAGGAGATAGTATTGCTTTAGTGATGATAGAAGAAAAAGCAATTGATATGTCAAAGTTGTGGCAATACCATGCTAACTTAGAGTAGGTGAAAAATGAAAGCGGTACATTTCGGAGCAGGGAACATCGGCAGAGGGCTTATTGGACAAATTCTACATCAGAATGGATTCGATCTATGTTTTATTGATACGAATCCTGAACTGATCCATCAATTAAATCAAGATAAGGGTTATACTATCGAAATTATTGATGAAATGAACAGGAGTGATTTCATTGATCATGTTGTGGCACTGAATAGTTTATCCGAGCTAGAAGAGGTGATTACAGCAACAAAAAATGCAGATATCTTAACAACATCTGTTGGCGCAATAAATTTAGTAAAAATTGCACCGATCATTGCGCAAGCCTTAAGTAAGCGATTTGAACAAAAGCATAGCATCAATATCGTAGCTAATGAAAATGTGATAAATGCAAGTGATGTGTTGAAAAAAGAAATTTATTCTTTGCTGTCAGAAAAAGAACAAGAGAATTTTGATGAATATGCATATTTTGTGAATACGGCAATCGATCGACAATCTTTAGGAAAAGTTCTTGGAGGAAAAATGATCTCTGTTGTCGAACCTTATTATGAATGGATAATGGATCGACAGCAGTTAGATCCAACTACATCTTTTGATATGAAAAATGTAAATTTGGTTGATGATATGGAGCCTTACATTGAGCGAAAGCTTTATATCGTTAATGCTGCTCATGCGGCAGTAGCTTATTTAGGCGCACTGAAAGGATATAAGACGATTCAAGAAGCAATCCAAAATATGGAGATTTTCAATCTAGTCAAGCAATTTTTAATGGAGAATATAGAGTACTTTGTACAAAAATATCATTTTTCTAGAGAAGAATTAACATCTTTTGTGGAAAAAACATTAAACCGTCATGGGAATCAGAAACTCTCCGATGAAATTACTCGTGTAGGAAGTTCCCCTATTCGAAAATTAGGCCCTAATGATCGTTTAATTGCTCCCATAGTAAAACTAGATTCATATCATTTACCTTACGATGCAGGAATAAAAGTAATTGCTGCTGGATATCATTATCGGAATCTTGCTGATCCAGAAGCTGAACAACTACGTCGAATGATTGTAAATGATGGGTTGAAAGCAACGATTAAAAAGATTTCTCGTTTGGAAGGTAAGCTGC
This sequence comes from Enterococcus sp. DIV0436a, assembly GCF_051711605.1. NCBI lineage: Bacteria > Bacillati > Bacillota > Bacilli > Lactobacillales > Enterococcaceae > Enterococcus > Enterococcus sp. DIV0436a. The sequence continues at coordinate 1,876,685 of NZ_JBIONA010000001.1, read as the reverse complement.
TGAATGAAGTTGTCGCTGCTTATGAGTCCCAGATTTAGAGGAGGAGAATATGCTAAAAGAACAATTGTCAGGAAATACAATGTTTATGGATGCGATCGATTCATGGCAAGAGGCAATCCGAGTAAGTGCGCGTCCTTTGATAGGAAAGGGAATAATAGAGGAAAGCTATGTACAAGCGATGATACAAAATGTGTTGGATAACGGAAATTATATTATATTACTGCCACTAGTAGCAATGCCTCATGCGCGTCCAGAATTTGGGAGCAAAGGGGTCGGGATGAGCTTTTTATGTTTAGATAAGCCAGTCATGTTCCCAAGTGAAGAACCAGTAAAATTCTTCTTTACCTTTTCTTCTGATTCGCCAAAGGGACATTTAGACTTAATGGCCAATCTTGGAGAATTGCTGAGTGATGAAAAATGTATCAAAAGTTATTCGATGTGAAGACAGAAAAAGCATTGTTAGATTTGATAAAGAAGTAAAGGAGAGAAGAAAATGGAGGTAGCAAACAAAAAAAAACGAGTCTCCATACGAGCTAAAGTTCAAGCGATTGGCGGTTTCTTAACAAATATGGTATTGCCAAATATAGGCGCATTTATTGCATGGGGAATTGTTACTGCATTATTCATTCCAACCGGGTGGTTCCCAAATGAATCTCTGAATGAACTCGTAAGTCCGACAGTCAGCTATCTATTGCCCTTACTACTTGCCTATACTGGTGGTCGGATGGTTGGTGGTACACGTGGAGCTGTTTTAGGTACAATCGGAACAATAGGTTTGATTATTGGTGCTGACATACCAATGTTCATGGGAGCAATGATTATGGGGCCACTTGGTGGGTGGATGATGAAAAAAACAGATAATTTTTTAGATGGGAAAGTTCCTGCTGGTTTTGAAATGGTCGTCAATAATTTTTCTATAGGAATTATTGGTTTCATACTGATGTGCCTTTCTTATCTGGTAGTTGGACCAATAATCCAATCAGCTAATCAATTTGTAACGAGTGCAATTGAAGCATTAGTTTCAACTGGTTTTTTACCGATACTGTCCTTAATCAACGAACCGGCAAAAGTCTTATTTTTAAATAATGTTATTGACCAAGGTGTTTATTATCCATTAGGTATGCAACAAACATTAGAGGCAGGCAGATCAATTTATTTCATGGTAGCATCAAATCCTGGCCCTGGCTTAGGACTATTGTTAGCTTATTCTTTATTTGGTAAAAAGGCAGCAAAACAGACAGCACCAGGTGCAATCATCATCCATTTTTTCGGCGGAATACATGAGATTTATTTTCCATATGTATTAATGAAACCACTCACTATATTATCTATGATTGCTGGTGGAATGACAGGAATCATCACTTTTGAATTATTTGATGCGGGCCTGGTAGCAGGTCCAAGTCCAGGTTCTATTTTTTCTTATTTAGCTCTAACGCCTCGGGGAAATTTTTTGGGTGTCATGGCGGGAGTGGTCACAGCAACACTGGTTTCCTTTTTTGTAACATCAGTAATTTTAAAAGCAGATAAATCAACAGATGAAGACAGAAATTTTGAACTATCAGTTCAAAAATCGAAAACGATGAAATCAGAAGGAAGAAAATTATTAAAAGAAGAAAATGCTAGAGAAATATGTACCGAGAAAAAAGAGATGAATAAAATTTCCTTTGCTTGTGATGCAGGAATGGGAAGCAGCGCAATGGGCGCAACAATATTCAAGAAAAAATTGCAAAAAGCAGGTATTACTGATGTTGAGATAAAAAATTATCGAATTGAAGAGGTACCAGAAGATAGTGATTTGGTGATCGTACATCAAGATTTGGAGGAACGGACTAGAAAAGCACATCCTAACATGAAAATTGTGACATTAAAGAATTATTTGCAAGATCCAGTAATCAATGGATTAGCAGAAGAAATCATTGGATTAAAAACAGAAGACTAATTTATGGGAATTTTTGATTAACCTTTATTAATATTATTTTGCCTAATATAAAAAGGTTGTGACATGGCTTGTGTCGCAACCTTTTTTTGTCGCACAAATAATTAATCGGATATTTTATGTTCATATTTTTTGTGATCAACGAGAACTGATGGGGCAAAGATACATTTTAGATACTTTTAACTGTTAATTTACAAAACAAGGTGAAACGAATAGAAAAATGAAAAAATCGATACGGAAGAATATGTTTGATTAAAACATGCATGAAGAGAAGGAGGTTGATGATACATGAAAAAAATATATTCAAAGGAAATCGATTGTTTTAGAGGCATTGCTGTTTTAGCAGTGATATTTTATCATTTGCCAAATAGTTTGCTGCCAGGCGGATTGCAAGGAGTAACGATCTTTTTTGTGGTTTCTGGTTTTTTAATGGTATTATTTGTCAAATTAAGCGAGACAAAACTTTCCATTTACGTAACTCAAAAAAACTTCTAATGGTGTTTGGTAATTTAGTGATTTTCTAGGGATATGGTTTCTTTTGGACGCAACGGATGAGATGAATCCTTGATTGACTTGGTTGAATTCCATTTCTTTTGGTAGTCCATCTTTTCGGAGGAGTCCGTTTGAATGTTCATTTAATCCCCGTTGGGAAGGCGTTCCTGGGTCTGCGAAATAAATATCAATATCATTCGTATTACTAATACTTTTCCAATTAGAGAATTCTTTTCCACAATCAAAGGTAATTGATTTGAAAAGATTTTTGGGTACGGATTGAAGCCATTCATTAATCGAATTTTCAATATCAACTGCCTTACGGCCTTCTGGTTTCAAGGCGATAATGGCTTTTGAAAGTCGCTCAACGAGTGTGATGACGGCACTTTTATGGTGGATGCCGACAATCGTATCACCCTCTAAATGTCCAAATTCTTCTTCGAAAACGACATAATCTTTTTTACGTTCAGAAATATTTCTTTTGAATGCCTGTTTTCCACGTTTTTCCTTATAACCATTTGGTTTTCGTTTTCCTTGCATCGGTAAATGTAAAACATTGAATTCTCCCGTCTTAAACCGGCGATAGAGGGTACTTACTGAACAAGAGAAGGTTCGCTCTGCACGGCCAATAATGACGTCTGGGGTCCAACCTTCAGTTGATCTTTTTGCAATGTATTCTTTTTCCTCAGCAGGAAAAATGATTTCGGTTCTCCCACAACGTCGCTTATTTTCTTTGTATTGTTCAAAGTATTCAAGTGCTGTTCCACCACATTTGAGAAAGTTATAGACATTGTAAATTGTTTGGCGTCCACGTTTAAGCTGCTTCGCAACGATAGCAACCGGAGTTTCTTGATGAAAATATGCTTCTATCATTACAAGCTCGTTTGGTGTAAGATGGGTATAAGTCATTTATGTTCACTCTCCTTGTATGCTTTAGCGGGTATTACAATTTGAGTGTAACATAAATGGCTTTTTTATTTGTCTCGCTTAATTATACAAACGGCGTAATATAAAAAATTAAGCAAATAATAGACTAAAAAATAACTATGTGAGATAATAAACATAGAAAAAAGCTTCAGATACTCCCTCACCCTAGAGTCTTTCCCCAAAAAGATAAGTATCTGAAGCTTTTTTCTTTTTATGACTTGGAAATAATAGCATAAAATAATATATTTTACAAAGAATAAGTACAATCTAGTTTTTTGCTATTAAATGTGTAATAATTAATGTGCCATCACAACAAAGAATGAAAACCATTATTATCTAGTCTATGTCCATTCTTTTTGTTTGCAGTAGTTGTGATGGCTTCTCGTACCTTTAGCTCAATTGGTTAGAGCAGACGGCTCATAACCGTCCGGTCGTAGGTTGAGTCCTACAGGGTACATATAGTAATTAAGTTAGTTCTGTGTTAAAATTATTTAGAAGAGTATTTATGTAAATAAAAGCTTTCTTCAGCCACCTTCGGGTGGTTATTTTTTTATACACAATCTTATGTCTATTTCCTTCATAAGTTATGATGACATCTGTTCAGAGCTACTCGAAAGAATAGTTTTTTAGTATTGATTTTTTATAGGATGAGATTATAATAATAGTCGTAATAGCTGATGAATCAATTTCCCAATCTTTTTACGCATTTAAACAGCGAAGCGTCTTCGGACGCTTCTTTTTTGTACTACAATCAATATTTATATTTGGATTACCTCCAGATAGTTTCTTTGTATAAAAAAACGACTCATAATGAGTCGTTTAATAGATCAGAGTAATAAGTCATTGATTTCTTTAAATTCTTTATCAAGTTCTTTTTCATCATATTTTTCATATTTATCAGCTTCATGAAGAACTTTTTTAATTTCATGAATAGCCTTTCGTTCAACTAACCATTTTTTTAGGTTATGTTTTTTTTCTGGATTTTCAGATAACGTATCAAGTTCGTCTAACTCTTTATCCAGTTTATTGACAACAGAAACAATTTTGTTTACAACTTTTTCTTCTTTGTTTTCTAAATTTGACATTTATCTTCACGTCCTTTTTATTTGATAATTTAAGTATAGAACTTTGATATAGTTTATACAAATAAAAACGCTTCTTTGTGTATTCTGTGCTTTTCTTTTGGAATGAGGAAAACTTTGGAGTAATATGAACGTGGACAGAAAAATATTTAGGAGGAATAAACTATGTGTACGTCTATTACTTATGTAACAAGTGATCATTATTTTGGAAGGAATTTTGATTATGAAATATCTTACAATGAAGTAGTCACTATTACTCCAAGAAATTATAAGTTGAATTTTCGAAAGGTAAATGATTTGGATACTCATTATGCAATGATTGGTATTGCCGCTGGTATAGCTGACTACCCTCTTTATTACGATGCGACAAATGAAAAAGGATTGAGTATGGCTGGACTAAATTTTTCTGGGTATGCTGATTATAAAGAAATACAAGAAGGGAAAGACAATGTATCTCCTTTTGAATTTATTCCTTGGATTTTAGGACAATGCTCAACAGTAGGAGAAGCTAAAAAATTGTTAAAAAATATCAATTTAGCAAATATAAATTATAGTGACGAACTTCCTTTATCCCCTTTACATTGGCTATTAGCTGATAAAGAAAAATCAATTGTCATTGAAAGTATGAAAGATGGACTTCATATATATGATAACCCTGTGGGCGTTCTTACCAATAATCCTTCATTTGACTATCAATTATTTAATTTAAACAATTATCGTGTCTTATCGAGTGAAACTCCTAAAAATAATTTTTCAAATCAAATAAGTTTGAATGCCTATAGCCGCGGTATGGGAGGGATAGGCTTGCCTGGAGATTTATCCTCAGTATCTCGTTTTGTTAAAGCGACTTTTACGAAGCTGAATTCTGTATCTGGAGATTCAGAGTCAGAAAGTATTAGTCAATTTTTCCATATCTTAGGTTCAGTAGAACAACAAAAAGGTTTGTGTGATGTTGGTGATGGAAAATATGAATATACAATTTATTCTTCTTGTTGTAATGTTGACAAAGGAATCTATTATTATCGAACATATGAAGACAGTCAAATTACTGCAATTGATATGAATAAAGAAGACTTAGATAGTCATAAGTTAATTAGTTATCCAATTATAGAAAAACAACAAATTAAATATATAAATTAGTTAGTGTGTTGTGATTGATTATTTAATATAGATATAATACAAAAAGGCAAAGATATTTTCAAAACATTTTTTCTTGATGTGATATCCTTGTCTTTTTTGTAATGTTTTTAACTTATTGCTTTTGCAAAATTTATTTACCTGTTTTCTGGATCAACGATAGTGTATATTATGCTATCCTTGTTTGGATTTTAGGACGTTTAAAGAGGCACTTTTTTACATAACTTAATCCATAGACCTTTTAAGCATGCTGTGAGATAATAATAAAGAAGAGTTTAAAGCGCACCCCAAACCACTTCCCCATAAGTGTATTACGCTTTAAACTCTTTTATATTTGAATTCACTAAGAAGCATACCATATTTTTGAAAAAAAGTGAGAAAAAAGGCTTATAATTAGGATTTAGAGTAATTAATTAGATGTTTATTTTATAGGACTGATACTATAGATTACAAATAGTATCGTATTTCGCAATCTTAAAATTATCTTCTTACTATGAATAAGATAATAAAATTTGTATTTGTCCTTTTTAGGTAACTTATTTTAATCTATATACCTTTCTGGATCAACGAAAGTATACTTTATATAATCATAACGTCGATGATCGCTCCGTGCGTCTGGCACGTCAGTCACGATATCAAACAAAAAATACACATCTTTCTTCATTCTAGTTTTCGCAGCAGGGATTTTAAAGTAGTTTTTATTGGAATAGTAGAGATTGATTAATAAGCTATCTTCGATTGCTAAGAAGAAAACTTCTGAATTCCATACTTTATAAAAATCTTTGATAAATCTATTCGAAGGGTCAAATTTAAACCATAATTGCGTCTCATTAAAAAGCATAACCATTACTCCGATCTATTTTTAAACTTAGTTTCTACCTCTAATATATATCGAGTTTTTATTTTGCCTTCAGAGAATACTGTTTCTTTTTTTGCAGTTACAGGTTGGTTATTTTCGGAAAAAGCTAATATAGCTAAGATTGAAACATCCATCTGGAATTTATCTTTTTTGCTGCTTTTCTCATAAAAGTCTGCATATTCGTCACTGATATTTTTTCTAATAAATTCTTCCATCATAAAAATCACCTCAAAACGATTATACGAACTTACGTTCTTATTGTAAAGCGATATTTGAGGGGCAAAAAGGGGGCAAAAATGCGTTTACCTTTGATATATCTCAGATTGAACATAGTGTTTATTTTATGTCGGTATTGTTGATTTATAGCTGTTTTGAGGGTGTTAGATACATAATAGAATATAGTGGTTTTGTTTACGTGCATTACACGGAAAAGCTGCTCGTATCAAAGAAATCCGTCGTTAATCATTGTTATCAGACTGAGAAAGAACCCTTGGTATTCAAGGGTTCTTTTTTCTTAGCATGTAATTTGAACACCCTGATCCAGTTTTTTTCTTTAATTATTGGTAGGGGAGAATAATGGATTAGAATAAATCTACCTATAAGTAGTAGTAAAAAAAAGAGCACTATGATAATATCTTTCTTAAGAGTAACCGCTTTAATAAAAAATCCAGAATATTCTAACATAAATGGAGTATTCTTAGAATCAAAAGGAGAAAGAAGATGATTTATACTTATACGGAGAAAGAGAAGATGAAAGTTTTGGAGACATTCATGAATGATGGAAAAGTAAAACAAGTACCAAGTTCAACAAAAAAGAAATACATCCTATTGAAAGAAGTCTTGAAACGCTTTGACCATGGAGTGATTTATACAGAAACAGAGGTTAATTCGATACTGCTGAACGTATTTTCTAGTGGCGATTATGTCGAACAAAGACGTTATCTAATCACATTCGGCTTTTTCAAAAGAAGTTCAGACGGTCGGGCATATCAGATGATGGGAATTGAAAATTAGAAGTTTTAATTTATACTCATTGAAAAAAGTTCAAGTATGCGATATTGGTTCTACACCGCATACTTGAACTTTTTTTGTCATCTGTATCTATAATACAAAGCCAAGAACGTTATTCAAAATATGGATAGCTATGATAAAAGCTAATGAGCGATTCGCAGTTAAATAAGCAATCGTCAGTAAAATCGTTCCAGGAGCGTACATGAAAAAATCAATTGGATGCGTTACATGAATAAATGTAAATAGAAAAATAGAAATCAAAGAAGACAAAATTAAACCAATAGATTGAGAAAGCCAATTAATTAAAAGATGACGAAAAATAAGTTCTTCTAAAATCGGACCAAAGAAAGCAAAAACAATCAAAGTCAAAAATAGCGGCGTTTGTTTTCCTAATTGCAATAAATATCCCTGATTGGCTGATTGGTTAGTAGGACCTAAAATGTATTGCATGAAGACGTCTACTAAAAAGATCAAGCCTACCCAAAAAAATATACTAGCAATCCTCAGCCAAGTTTTTTCTTTGAAGTAAGAAAAACTTTCTATGATCTCTTTACGAAACAAAATGATACCAATAATAGAAGGAATACATAAGTTAACCGCGAACACAACAAACTCTGAATGTATTAAATCACTGTTCGTTACCATAGATAATAAGGCTAATGGAAGGATCCCTAATTGAAATCCTATGAATAGAAAATAAAGAATGAATAAAGATAATTCTCTTTTATTTGTACGAATAAATACCAAAACGTACCTCCTAAAATTAGATTTTGGACAGATGCCCTTTAAAAAGATAACAAGATTTCGTTCTTGAAACAATATATATGCTTTTATTCCAATGAGGTTGTGAAAACAGTATTTTGTCCTGAGCGTTAGAAAATTGAAAATGGGGAATAGCAACTCGTACTTTACCATTTTTTAAGTGAATACAAGATCAGCTAATTGAACACCGTTTATTCGTGATGAGGGACACAACACTGCAGTCGACACATTTCTCTTTTATGTTCAAAGATAGCAAATATTTAAAACAAAGAAAAATAGTAGATAATCCCGTCCTAACTCTTTTATTCTTCCCTCCTAGCTTCCAAATTTAAGCAATACTTCAATTAATCAAGTTTTATCTTTTTTTTTCAATAATCGTAAAAAAAGAGTATTTTTTATTTAAAAATAAAATCTTTGTATTAAAGGACAAGACTAAAATAACCTTAGAATAAAAAGAGAAAAAAAGCCCCAAACTTTCTATACATCAATAAAATAATAAAAATTAAATTTAGAATAACGTGTAAAGGATTATTTGATGATTTTTTATTGAGAGGAGGGATGAAAATGATTAAGAAAACTCAAAATAAAATCCAACGTATATGTCAAAAACATTTTGTTTCTAGACTCAAAGCTGTATCTAAAAGAAAATACTTACATCCCATTATGATTTCGATCATCTTGATTTTTACTTTCTTAGGGAGCTTATCAAGTATTTATGTAAACGTTTATACAGAAACGTCAAATTTTGCTAACCAAACGATAGAGGAGACAAATAGTCCACCCGCTTCTGAAGTACAGTCAACAGAAAGTACCAAACAGTCTAGCAACAACGAGACAACCTCAACCACATCCTCGACTCAACTGATTGATCCGACAGAAAAAGAAATCACAGCAGCAAAAGCAGCAGGGGAGAAAGCTTATTCAGAAACAGGTAGAAGCCAGACATTTAGCGCTGTTGCGGCCACTGCGAATTTCAACGGACATACCATACCAGATGGATATACAGTGATATATGCCAAAGATGGAGTCATTGTTGCGGTTAACGGATCGATGAGTGCGGATAAAACTGCGTTACAAGGCGTAACCAAAGCAATCGCTTTTATTGATAACCGTCCAGATATCCATAATCTGTTTATTGGCTCCACAGTAAATGGTACTACTATCACATTCCCAAAAAGTATCTATATGGGGGTGGCTACCGCTGGAAATACGATCGATTCAGTTACACCCAATGCGGATAAAAGTTATTCTTTTACACCCTCAACATGGGGAGGGCTTCCTGCCGGAGGAGGTATGAGTACTTTTTCAATCGGTATACAGTTAGCAAATGATATTCCATTCACAGGGTACTCGATCAAAAATGGGCAGATCGTTGATGGTAAGGGGAATGTTTCAAATTTCCCAACCTATCAAGCAGCGACGGTTCAGGTCAATGCGAATCGGACAGGAACTTTTTCTTATACAGTCAATGGTGGAGCAGCAAAAATCGGAACGTACGGGACTACATTATCTGGAATCCATGTGGGTGACAAAGTGGTTATCACTCCAACAGCAGTAACGGGCTATTCTTTTACACAAACAAACGGTTCTCTCACAGCTCTAGCAAGTAACGTCAATACGGTGACCTATACAGGTAAACAAGCACCAATCACTATTAAGTACCAAGACTATTTTGGACAGACGATTGCTCCTCCTAAAATGATGAATATTACTTACGGAAGTGCCGCACAAGACCTGACGACTAATACGCCTACTATCAGCGGATATACCTTTACAGCTGTTTCAGCGACAGAAACAAAGAACCAATCAGCAATGAGTGTTTCAGCTAGTTTAGATACAAATGGAAATGTAATCGTAAAGGACGCAAATGGAAAACAGATTTCTGAAGTCATCCTATATTATAAGACAAATGCAACAGTATCAATCAATGCAAATGGCAGTAAGTACTATGATGGTCTTTCTGTTGTACCGATCGTTAAATATACCTTTAATGATAAAACAGAATCAACATCCCTTTTAAACAATGATCTCAGTATTGATCAAATCACATGGAATCCAACTGATTTCAAAGCGATGAATGAAAAGGGAGTTGAAGTAACTGCGCCTACTGAAATTGGAACCTATACGTCTTGGCAATTGACAAAAAGCGGACTAGCTAAACTAGCTGCCAGAACAAACTATTTATTTACTATCGTGCAGACATCTGATGTCTATACGATTAAGCAAATCAGCGGTGCGGTAGAGCTCGGTGGCAGTAAGACATATGATGGAAAAGCAGGTGTCCCGTCAATCCATGTCAAGCTAGCAGAGGGTGTCACTAGTTCGCTTACTCCAGTACAAGTGGCACTTAGCAGTATGGATTACACAGTAGATGCACAATCAGCAAAAAATATGATTAATGCTGGCAGCTATACAATTAAACTAACGAATAGCGGAATAGACAAAGTCAAAGCAGCAAATCCCAAGTTGTCATTTACTGATATAGCCAACATATCAGGAACTTATACCATCTATAAAGCTAACGCAGTGATTACTGTCGATGACGCTGCTTTTAATTATGATGCCCAAAGTCACTCGATTCCGGTTGGAAATGTCCACGTTACCGGTGTTGTCTTAGGCGAATCATTGGATTATACCCTAACAGTTAACAGCCGGACAGATATTGGATCACAAATAGTAACGATTAGTTTAGGCGAAGGAACTGTAAACAATAATTATACGATTATCGCAACAGATACCGCTAAGTTGACGATCAATCCGACTCTCTTGCTTCCTTCGACAGGCGGGATAGGTCTACTGCCCTTTGTCTTTTTAGGACTGATCTTTATTTTTTCTGGCTTCTTTTATTTTATCCATCGTAAGAAAAAAGCAGGTGAACAGCGATGAAAAAAACAAAAAATGTACGTGTGGATATATTTGCTGTTCTCTTTTTTATCCTACTGGTCTTTTTTATAGGTTCTCCGACTGTGTCAGCTAGAGAATTACCTATTACATTTACTTTGCATAATCGAATGTTTGAAAGCGATAAGATGCCAAGTATCAGTCAAAACGACGGAATAAATATCCCAGATAACTTTCAAGGAGTAAAAGGGTTGAACGGCGTTACTTTCGCTATATATGATGTCTCGGATGAATTTTACAAGCTGCGGTCAGAAGGAAGTAGTGTGGAAGACGCACAAAGAAAACTAGCACAAAAAAGTGATAGTGAAAAAATACTGGCAGAAAATGTGACAAAAACAGTAGACGGGGAAGAGGGCATTGCTTCTTTTAGTGCATCGGACAAAGATGAGCAAGGTCGTGACGCTGTTTACCGATTTGCGGAAATAAAGACTTCAGATCAAGTAAAAGAAAAATCAGCACCATTTGTCGTTGTGCTTCCTGTGACAGATTCATCTAATCATAAATTGACGACCATCCACTTGTATCCAAAGAGTGAACAAAAAATACCTGCTGCACTCACATTAACAAAAACAGTAGAGAATAAGCACACAGATTTTGCAGATGGGGATAAAGTCCCTTATCTCATCACCGTAACAATTACTGAGAACATCAACGAGATAGGAACCTATACGATCAAAGATACAGCTGATCCTCAGTTATGGCTAGAACCAGAAACGATCGATTTTTTGATTGGTGGAGACAAGATTCATACATTTCACACACAAAAAACAAAACATGGTTTTGTCTTATCAGATTCTGGAAAAGATCTCAGTTCGTTTGCTGGGAAAAAATTAACGATCCGTTACCAAATGACATTGAAAGAAAACAGTGAAAAAACGACATTTGATAACGATGTACGTTTGACGACTGACAATCAAACAGTAGAAACACATCTTGCCATCCAAACAGGAGGCAAACAATTTGTCAAAGTGGATCGGCAAACGAAACAAAGACTAGCAGATGCTCAATTTCTAGTCAAAAAAAATGACCAATACTTAGCGCAAGAAAACGGGATAAATCATTGGGTACCCAAAGATGATTCAAGAGCAACGATTTTTACTTCCAGTAAAGATGGAACATTTTCTGTCCATGGATTGTCTTTTGGAAGTTACGAACTAGTGGAGATTAAACCGCCTAAAGGATATATATTGAGTCAATCAACCATTCCCTTTGAAGTTGAAAAAGGCAGTTATGATCCGCTTCATCCTATACCATTGGAAATCATCAACGAACCAAAAGCAAATCCGACGAATAATGGAAAAACGCCAGTTCAGATGCAGACAAATGGTCCATCAGATGAAAAAAATGGAGGAAGCTTTCCAAAAACAAGCGAAGAGATGCTTGGAGGTTTCTCAATTTTAGGGTTGTTGCTAGTCCTTTCAACAGGGACAGCTTGGTTTTATAAAAAACAACAAAAAGGAAACAATAGGAGGGAAATAAAATGAAAAACATCAAAACAAAAATATGGACGTTTTTAGGAACTGCTATCATGCTGCTTCCTTTCGTTCTCGGCCTAGGAACTGCAGAGGTTTCTGCAGCCGTATCACCTACACCAGAAAATGTTACGGTTAATTTGCATAAATTGAAATTCACGTCAGCACCAGAAAATCAAATAAACAACGGAACGGAATTGACATTTCCGAATAGCGAACCGTTGAACGGCGTTGAATTCAACGTATATGACATCACTGCTACGTACTATCCAAGTAAAGACACAGCAGTTCCAGCAGACGCTACACCCTTCGCAAGTGTAACGACTTCTGGTGAAGGATTAGCTAACCTGACTCTTCCAGGTAAATCTGATGGGAAAGATGCTGTATACGTCTTTGTAGAAACACCAAAGCCTGGTGTCGAAACGTCGCCAAATATCGTGTTAAGCTTACCCTTTTATAACCCGAATTCATCAGACCCTGACAAACCTTTAGACACGATTCATCTATATGCTAAAAATGTCATCAAAGAAAGCAATATCAAAATCCAGAAAACTGGGAACTTTTCAGGGGTAGATAAGTTAGCAGGGGCGCAATTCCAGATCAAAAATTCAGAGAATCAATTCGTGACCGGTTTTGATGAAAACACTGGTGTTGCTCTCTATGATCCTGCTGAGTCAGCGTTGACATTCACAACTGATACTGAAGGATCCATCAGTGTCAATGGGTTACTAGACGGCAATTATACTTTAGTTGAAACAAAAGCACCAGATGGTTATCAATTAACCGATCCACAAAAAGAAACTACTTTTATAGTAAAAAACGGAAAATTGCAACAAACAACCGGAATCATCCATGGGGCAGATCAAGCAAATCTTGGGAATCCAACCGGTGTAGTCAATCGGGAAAATACAACTACAGATAACACGATTACTGTAGAAAACGTCCAAAAATACGGTGATTTCCACTTCATCAAACAAGACGTGAATACACAAGAAAAATTAGGAGGGGCAGAATTTTCTATTCTAAGAGCAAAAGATCCAACCGTTAAATTGATGAAGAAAATAGCAAACCTTGTCTCAGGAGAATACCTATATGCTTGGTCAAGTGAAGTCTCAGGTTCTGACTGGGAAGAAGTGAAATTGATTTCTGATTCAGAAGGGAAATTTTCAATCGAAGGACTGAAACAAGGAACGTACTGCCTACAAGAAATAAAAGCACCAAAAGGCTATGCGTTACCTAAGAATGAAGCAGCGTACACTGAATTTACAGTAGATGATGATCCAACAACTTCTGATAAAACAACGATTGATAACCAGCCTAAAGGAATCTTGCCTTCAACTGGTGGTACAGGGATCATCGCGTTCATCTTAGCAGGTATTTCTTTAACGGGAGGAGCAGTAATCTACTTCAAAAAACGTCATCAAGAAATAGAAGCATAAACTATTGGAAACAAAAATCATACGATAATAAACGACAGTGAATCAGATGGGGAGAAAGGTTGTGACAGAAGTGGTCGTTCTCTTGGTATTAAGTCAAATTTATGGAAAAATGTGAGGAACTATTTTTCCGTTTGCTTCTCTAATACTCAGGTCAAGACGCTGATTTCACAACCTCTTCATATACATATTAGAAAACAGGTGGGCATGATGAAAAAAAACAGAATAAGAATACTGGACATCTTCATGGCAATCATTTTAGTCGTTGGGATCGGGATCTTTTCCTATCCTTTTGTAGAAGATTCACTGAATGATTTTCTTGCCCAGCAGATGATCATCCATTATCAAAAGCAAGCATCGAAAAAGAATTCAACAGAAATAAAAAAACAGCAAGAAAAAATGACAAAGAAAAACCAGCAGCTGGCAGAAAAAAATGTATCACCAGGGATAGCCAGTTTCAACCAGACAGTTGATGCAAAAGTATTAAAAGATTTACCTAGTAATGCCTTTTTTATGGCACACATGCTTGGAGTCATCGAAATCCCCAAAATCAATGTCAGTTTACCCATATTTGATCAGACAACGGAGATATTTTTGCAAAAAGGAACGTCATTATTGGAAGGAAGCTCTTACCCGACTGGCGGGAAAAGCACCCATGCCGTTCTTTCTGGGCATCGTGGTCTTCCAGAAGCAAAATTATTTACAGATCTGCCTAAATTGAAGAAAGAAGACCAATTTTTCATCCAGATCAATGGAAAGACATTGGCATATCAAGTAGAAAAAATCCAAGTAGTCTTACCTGATGAAGTAGATTCTTTGGGTATCCAAAAAGGTAGGGATCTCGTGACTTTGCTTACCTGCACTCCTTACATGGTCAATACACATCGACTGCTTGTGACTGGTCATCGTATTCCTTATCATACAAAAGAGGCAAAAAAAGCAATCCAAGGAATTGATCAATGGAAAAAATGGAAATTTTTTGCATTGAAAATCGGCATACTACTTGGATCGATCGGCTTAATTTGGTTAATCATAGCTTATTTAGATTTTTTGGCCATTGCTAAGCGAAACTATCCTTTATCTTTTTATGTAAAGAACAAAAACGGACGACCAATCGAAGGAATGGTCTTTTCTGTAAAAACACTCAACGGCAAACACTATATTACTAGAGAAAAAGTTCCATTCGTGAAAGCTTCTGATGAATATGGATTAGTCATGTTTTCCGATTTGAAGGGCGGGAACTATCGCTTGCAACATGAGGAGATCCTACTTAAAATCCATGTAAAACATAAACATTCGAAACAGTTTTCAATGAAATTGAAAAAAGGAAGATACAAACTGCGAAAAGAAAAAGAGGCGTACTATTTGATTGAGAAAGAATGAATGAAGATGTCCAAAAAAGCAGAGGAAACCGACTAAATAAAAAAAGAGAAGCTGACGAAATGGACGTGTAAACTACTATTTTTGGTTTACTATCTGGAACGCCAGCTTCTATTTTTTATGCTTCAGAAGATTTTTATTATTATAGTATAACTTTTTAATCAGTCTCCCTTTTGGTTCTTTATATCATCGAATTTTAATGCTGCAAGCTTTCCTTTAATTCTGTAATACCAGTAATAGTTGTCAGAACTAGCAGACTGACTAGGTAAATACCACTCAAAAACAAGATCACGGCAGTTAAACTATAATGATCCATCAAAAAACCGATGACGATAGAAGAAAAACCACCAACAGCTCGTCCAAGATTCATAATGAAATTATTCGCCGTCGCACGGATTTCCGTTGGATACAAACTGCTGATTACTGCGCCATATCCACCATACATACCATTGATAAAGTAGCCGACTATCACAGCTGCGGCTACCAAACTCCACTGGCTATGAGCTAATACAAGTAGATAGACAGATAAAGAAGAACAAATCAAAAATAAAGAAAAGGCTAGTTTAGGCCCCATCTTATCCATGATCATGCCAAAAGTCATCATCCCCAAAGACATTCCTAAAATAGTACTTACCATCCACAATGAAGAACCAGAAACTGAAAGTCCTAATCGATCTTGCATAATCGAAGGGAGCCAGTTCATCAACCCGAAATAACCGGCAATTTGGACAGTCACCATGATACTAAGGCCACATGTTTGCCAAGCAAGATGTTTTGTTTCAAATAGTCGGCTAAGTTTGGTTTTCTTTTTGGCGGATTGTATAGATTTGAATTCCTTTGGTTCAGTCAAACCGCGACGAATGAATAATACCATCAGTACCGGAAGTACACCTACGACATATAGCATCTTCCAACCAAACGCTGGAATGATCAAAGCAGCTAAAATCGCAGCCAAAGCCGCACCAACCTGCGCACCAATACCAGCAACCGACGAAGCTCGGCCAATTTGTTTTTTGGAAAAACTTTCGGAAATCAAGGACATGCATGCACCATATTCTCCTCCTGCTCCTACACCTGCGATAAAGCGAAAGAGATAAACTAAGTAGATATTTGAAGCAAAATACATCAATAAAGAAGCAATCGAAAACAGAAGGACCGTTTGAGAAAATACTTTCACGCGACCATATTTGTCAGCTATGATGCCAAAAAAAATACCTCCAATGAGCATCCCCAAATTAGTGATCGTTGAAATGAACCCCGCTTGCGTACCACTAATATGAAAAGAAGCAATCATTGAAGATAATGAAAAAGCTAAAAACATAATGTCCATATTCTCTAATGCAATTCCCGCCGATGTCGATAATAATACCTTTCGCTGATACTTTGTCATTTTTATACCCCTTTTCCTAAAATTTTCCTAAATTGTTAAAAGTATATCCAAAAAAGAATAAAAAAACAAGTCTTTTTTATTCCGAATAGAGTAGATCCGGCTGATATAGATGATCCAGCTCAGTTTTAATAGAAATGGTTATTGACTTAGAGTACACTTAAAGTTATAGAATAATAAGATACATAAGAGAAGTGGTAAGATAATAAAAGAAAGAGTGATCAAATGAATATCAAACAAGTCAGTGAAGAAAAGGGAATTTCGGCCGATACATTGCGCTATTATGAACGAATCGGGCTGATTCCGCCAGTTAATCGGACAAAAGGCGGGATTCGTGATTATACAAAAGAAGACCTGAAATGGGTCGATTTTACGATTTGTATGCGAAACGCTGGATTATCGATTGAGTCTTTGATCGAATATATTCGTCTATCTAGCGAAGGAGAAGCAACTGTGTCTGAACGACGTAAGCTTTTGATTGAAGAAAGTGAACTTTTGACGAAAAAAATTGCTGAAATGCAAGAATGTTTAGAACGTTTGCAAGGTAAAATCAAGAAATATGATCATGTTTTATCTAGAAATAAAATGGAATGTATCAAGTAAAAAAATCAAGGAGCATCGTTATGGAATTACGCTTGCTAAAATATTTTTGGACAATTGCAGAAGAAGGAACGATTTCCCAAGCTGCAGAAGTTTTGCATCTTACACAACCCACCTTAAGCCGACAATTGAAGGAACTAGAAGAGGAGCTAGGAATAGAACTGTTTGTACGTGAAAATCGTAAAATGATCTTGACAGATGCAGGTTATTTTCTAAAAAGCCGAGCAGAAGAAATCTTAGATTTGACGAATCAAACGACTCAAGAATTCGAGAACAGAAAGAAACAATTATTCAGCGGACGATTTACGATCGGATGTGTGGAAGCTGATAATTCAGACACATTGGCATTATTACTAGAAGAGTTGATCCGTGATTATCCCAGCGTTCAATTTCATATACATAGCGGAACAAGTGATGACATCACGGAGCGGCTAGAAAAAGGTCTGTTAGATTTAGCGATTTTGCTAGATCCAGTAGATACAGAAAAATATGAAACGATTTTGCTGCCAAGAAAGGAAAAATGGGGATTACTCATTTCAAAAGCTTCTGATTTAGCACAAAAAGATGCAATAAAAAAAGAAGACTTTTCCAATGTCTCTCTTTTGATTTCTAAGCGTCCAGAAATACAACGAATGTTTGCAGACTGGTTAGGTATAAAAAAAGAACAGCTGTTGATCACAGGAACGTACAATTTGATTTTCAATGTGTTCTCGCTAATTGAGAATCAGGTAGGAGCTGCTTTAGTCATAGAAGGGGCTGTAAGTAATCATTCAAAGGAAGTGAGATTTGTTCCGCTTGACCCGCTGATTGAAACGAACTGCATGCTAGTCTGGAAAAAGAATCGGATCTTGTCACCTGTAGTCAATGAATTGATCCACCGTTTCAAAGAAGCTTTTGAACAGTAATAACCATTTCTAATCAAGGAAACTCAATAATATTAATTGATAAAAAGGTTGTGACAAAAGTGGTCAGTTTCAGGAAATAAGATGAGATGTACGAAAATAGCTTTTCAAATATTTTATATAATTTCGACTTATTACCTCAAATACAAGCTTTAGAACATCGTTTATTTGAAAAAAGGAGAGTGACATAACTATTGTCACACTCCTTTTTTTATTTTTCATTTTGAATCAAAAAATCAAAAAATTTACACAACTTATTAAATAAGCGCTTACAAATAAAAAAAGGATAGAACGGAATCGGCTATAATAAGCGTTGTTCTGGATTGTAATCATTATAAAGAAATGAAGGTTATAACTTTGGAGGTGTTCGAAAAGAAAAATGGGAGGAGCTTTCATGAAAAGATTTAGAAAAAGTTTGATATTGGTTTTTACGTTGAGTTGCTTGATACAACTTTCTGCTTTCAAGCAAGTGGTGTTTGCTGCAAGTGAAAAAAGTAGTGTAGGTATCACTTTTGAAGGAAGCGTTCCGCCAAGTTCAACTGATCCATCCGTACCATCCTCGCAAGATGCTGATAAATCAGCAGATCAATCCAGACAAGAGAAATACCCGAAGACCAATGAGCAACAGCAATCATTTATTACATGGAGTGGAGTATTTCTTTTAGTAGTTATTTTATTATTTATATTTTGGAATAGAAAGAGGAGTAGAGAATGAAAAAAACAATTTTAGCTACAATATTAATCAGCACAACAATCTTAGCGGGAACAGTGGCCGTACATGCAGATGACCTAAGTGGTAAGAGTACAGCAAAAATCGGTCTAACGAAACAAGATCCAGATAATCCAGTAGGCCCGATCGATCCAATCGATCCTGATGATAATCCTCCTTCAAATGATCCAACTGGAAATACTGGGGACTTGCGTATCGATTATATCTCAAACATCGACTTTGGTACTCAAACGATTTCTGGGAAAACAGAAACATATATTGCCGAAAAACCTGCATCTCTAACAGAATCACAAGTATCAGATTTACGAGGAACTGGTGCTGGCTGGCATTTGCAAGTAAATTACGATACAGAAAAACCAGGATTTACTTCAGAAGATAAAACATTGAGTGGTGCAGAACTAACATTACCTAGCGGAACTGCTAAAAGTGTTGCAGATAACAAGGCTACACCTCCTGCTACAAGCGAAGTAGTAGTTAATGATGCCGCACAAAACATTATGACAGCGGCTGCGAATACAGGATTAGGAACATGGGCAGATGAAATGGACACAGCAAATGTTTCGCTTAAAGTCCCATCAGGTAACTTAGTGGGTGATTACACAGCTACGCTTGTCTGGACTTTATCAGACGCACCAGCTTAATGAAACATTTATCATGAACGAATAAGGAGAGAAGAACAACGATGAAAAAACAAGTATTCTACACATTAGCAGCGACAGTATTGCTATCAAGCTCATTATTAAGCGCATTGAACGTACAAGCAGATGAAACAGAGCCAGCAAAAGATTCTACCACTTCGACAGCAAAGATCACATTTACAGGAGATAACACTGATCCTGTAGATCCAGTAAACCCAGATGATCCTGATAATCCAGTGAATCCAGTAGATCCGGACGACCCAGATAACCACGGGACTGGAGATAACGGACCTTTGTCAATTGACTATGTCTCAAATATTACATTTGGCACACAAGATATCTCAACGACTAGCCAAGTATACAACGCTGAAAATGCAGAGCCACATGTTCAGATCACTGATAAACGTGGAGTAGAAGGTGGTTGGACATTGACAGCCGCAGCTACAAAATTTGTTGCTAGTGACCATTCAGAGTTAAAAGGTGCAGAATTATCATTTAAAAATGGGGTAGCAGAAAAAACTTCGGATAATACAAGTGAAGCACCCGCAACAAGTGATTTGATTTTTAATAATACTGAAGCAAAAACAGTCATGACAGCTGATAGTTTGAAAGGTCAAGGGACATGGTTGGATGTCTTTAAAGGAGAAGAAGGAAACAATACAAATGTTCAATTATCAGTCCCTTCAGGATCTGCGCAAGCAAAAGAATACACAGCAACGATCACTTGGACACTAACAGCAGGGCCAACTGTTTAGGATGGAGAGAAAAATGAACAAACTTCAATCATTGTTTGTTGCTGCTCTTAGTTTATTAAGTGTTGTAGTCGTGCCACTGACGACATACGCTGATTCGAATGAATCAGCGTACAGCGTCAGTGCGAATATTCCCGACTTTCAAAAAAATAAGAACGTTTCTTATTTTGATTTGCAATTAGGTCTAGATCAAAAAGAAGAGATTTCGATCCATTTAGCAAATTCAGCAAAAGAAAAAGCAACTTTTAGCGTAGACGTTAATAATGCTGCCACAAACAGTAATGGGGTCATTGATTACGGACAAACAGATCTAAAGAAGGACTCTTCTGCTAAATATGTATTGAATCAGCTCGTTACTCCTAAAAATCAAGAAATCGAATTACAAGCTGGTGAATCCAAAGATGTGACTTTCCAAGTTCACATGCCAAAAAATCGTTTCAAAGGAATTATCCTTGGCGGAATACACATCAGCAAAAAAGATAATGTCAGTGAAAAAGTAGACGGGACAGCTATCCGCAATAAATATGCATACGTGATCGGTGTAAAATTGCAAAACGATACAGATGCTGTCACACCTGATTTGAAGCTGAACTCAGCAAAAGCAGGTCTACAAAATTCATATACGACTGTGTTTGCTAATGTACAAAACCCTACACCTGGAATTATCAGCAAAGTCAAATTCGATGCAAAGATCACAAAAAAAGGATCAAAAGATGTTCTTTATGAAACAAAAAAAGAGAACATGTCGATCGCTCCTAATACGAACTTCGACTTTCCGATCAGCTTGAATAAGGAGAAGATCGAAGCTGGAGATTACACGGTAACAATCGATGCCAGCGAAGGCAACACAGATAAAACATGGCATTTGACAACTGATTTTACGATCCAGTCAGAAAAAGCCAAAAAGATCAATCAAGAAGCAGTGACAGAAGATAAAGGAATCCCGTATCTCACAGCTATCATTACAGTCGGAATTTTGTTATTATTGATCATCGCATTTTTAAGTTACAAATTACTTAAACAAAAAAAGTAGGTGAGAATATTGAAAAAAAGGGTAAATAAAAATATCCATCTATTTTTACAAATATTTTCGATTCTTAGTCTTGTTTCTCTCTTTCTTCTTTTTGAAATACAAGAGGTTAGAGCCGAATCAGTAAATGACGTTATCTTTAATGCGCCAGATGGAGCAAGTTTAGAAGATGCGTTTAATTTAGTGCCAGTTGGGAGTAACAGTCATGCTACGATTGCTAAAAATAAAAATGGAAATGACGTATGTATTCTAACCGATGATAGTAGGAATCAAAGAGCCGCATTGTGGTCAGCAACTAACTATCAAATAGATTTGAATAAAGACTTTGATACAAAAATGAAATTGTATTTAGGGAATAAAGGAAGAGCAGCTGCAGATGGGATTACTTTCACGCTCCAAAATGATCCAAGAGGTAATAGTGCTTTTTCAAGTTCAATAGAAGGCGGAGCCTTAGGTGTTTATTCTTCACAAAATGCTAGAAATAGCGCTGAAGCAGCGCAAGAAGCACTCCATAATAGTTTTTCTATTGAATTTGATACGCATCAAAATGAAGGTAAGGGTAATGCATATGACGAAAATAGCCACAACTATAAACCTGGACCAAATCATATTGCAGCAACTATGCCAGGAAATTCAGAGACCTATGATGTATATTCAAGTTGGCTTACACAGAAGGTAAAAGTACGTCACAATGTATTGACAGAGCCGATCAATTTACCAAATGGTTCTCTCTCCAATGGACAATGGCATGATTTTGAAGTGCATTATGATCATCTTACAAGTCAGATTTCCTACACATTTGATGGACAAAGCAGAACTTGTAATCTTCCACGAATTGAGTTTTCTAGTGACTATGTTTACTGGGGATTTACAGGGGCTACGGGAGATGATTCTAATGTCAACGCTGTCGTATTTTCAGAACTGCCAAAAGCTGTTGACGTGGAAACTACTACAGATGTATTAAAAAATAACGAAAGTGTCATTAACAAAAATGTGAATATGGGTGACACGTTGACCTATTCTTTAAAAGCAACTTATTTAGGCGGTATTCAAAATTGGACAGATGTAGTAGGAGAGGAATTTCTTAATCCATATGTAGAATATATCCCCCATACGTTAGCAGTTAAGTACCCAGAAACAGGCACGATAACGAAGGAAGAACCACAGATCACATCTAACAATCAGCTAATCGTTCCTGCATTGTCCAATGATTTAGGAGACGTACATGAAAACAAATGGACAAGTGTAGAAATAACATTCGATGTAAAAGTTAAAAACATCGATTCTAATCAAAAAACGATTAAAGCAGAGGACTATACAGAATTTATTGGGGATAATTATACAGTCCAACCGTATGAGACTACTTACCAAATTTTAAATAACGAAGCTTTGAGACCACAAATCAAACTTTCTGATTCTTTGGCAAATGCTACTGTCAATGTTTTTCCAACAGATCAGTCATTGACGATCAATGGGGAATGGAAGGATAAAGACAGTAATACGGTTACATTGTTTTATAAACTAAATGGTCAAGAAAGAGTCTTACAAGACAACGTTAGCAATACAGCAAAAGACTCATGGCTTCCTTTTTCACAAGATATATCTCTTACAGATTTGAAACTTGGCGATAATCAAGTAGAAGTTTATGCTAAAGATGCAGAAGGTCAGCTATCTAATCACGAAAGTTTTAAAATCATATTGAATCAAGGAAAGGTAAGCTTTAAATCGATCGATCCGGAGATCCAATTTCAAAATATGGTTATTTCCGGTAGCACTGTTTATTCTTCACCACAAGCAACTGTTGGGGTAGTTGTAGAAGATACGACAGGAATTACGAAAGATTGGCAGCTTAAAGTCAAACAGACCTCCTCTTTTTCTGACGGAACAAGAGAGTTGCCTGCGCAATTAACTTATCTAAATGGCGAAGAAAAATTGCCAATAACGAATAGTTCAGCAATAGAATTACCAGTAGTCCAAAACAATACGACAGATTATTCTTTGCATCAAGATGCGAACCATCAATTCCAGTTAGCTGTTTTACCAGGTGCTTATGCTGGTGAATATCAGTCGCAGTTGGAATGGACGATCGAAACAGCGCCATAATAATAAGAAGGGGAAACGCGGCTGTTTTTCCTTCTTATTTTTGTTATGATAAGGACGAAAGGGTGGGTTAGTTGATGGAGTCAATCATGTTTGTTCTTATTGCTTATTTAAATTTGTTTATTTGGATGAGTATGTTATTTAAAGGGACGTCAAAATGGCGATTCATCTTATTTTATTTGGGGTTGATGATGGCTAATATGTTCTTTGTTCCATATACGTCATTTTTCTTTGCAATCGCTTATATTGTGACATGCTGGTTCTTGTATCTTTTGGTAGAAAATATTTTTTTATCGGTCCTGCTACAGAATTTTCTATTGAATGTGATAGGTATTTCCTTTTTCTTAGCAATCGATATTCCAAGATATTTGGGATTTTATACAAGTTATTTGAACCTTTCAGTAGAGCTAGCTTTAGCAGCTTGCTTATTTTCAATCATCAGAAAAGCAGACCAAAAATATGATATATTCGATTATTTCAGCGGTTACACGAAAAAACTGAAAGGACTGACAGTTTTATCCGTTGTTATTTATGTGCTGATTTACATCTTTCATTTAGGTATTAGTTTTTATTCATTGGATTACATCCTTACTTCGATCATCACACTTTTATATAGTATTTTTTATACGGCTTTTTTTATTGTTTTTATTATATACAAGAAAAAGTTCCAAGTGATCGAACTTTATTTGAAAGACAATCAGGAGACAAAAGACTACTACGAGAAATTGGATGATTTCCGTCATGATTATTTGAATTATATTTCTGCATTGGAATACAGCTTGAAGAATGACAGTCAGGAGAATTCTATCAAGCTATTGACACATTTAAAGGATTATTCTTTAGAAGCGATCGATGATGCCAGGCATAATCCTCTGAAGCGAATCGGCGATCCAGCGGTACGCGGGCTTTTTTATCATTTTATGGAAAAAGCAAATCAATCAGGTGTTTCTTATGATATCCAAGTTCTAAATATCATCAATAATATCAAAGCAGATTATATCGATGTTCTTCGTCTTTTATCTATCGCACTGAATAATGCCATTGAACATTGTGATAAAACAAGAAAAGAAGTGCCCGTCAGTATCACGATCAATCAAACAAACGAACGGTTTTATTTCAAAATCGAGAATCCAGCTGATATGTCATCAACAAGTTTATCTAAGTTGATGAAAAGAGGAAGCTCAATGAAAAAAAATGGGGGGCTCGGTCTTTATAACTTCTCGAAAATCACGGATAAATATCTAAACGCCAATTACGGGATCAAATATTTAAAGCGCACGAAAATGTTTGTCTTGGAATTAGCAATCTATGAGAAATCTATCAGTAAAATTGTTTGAATAGCTAGTAAAGTAGCCTATTGAAGTTAAAACGGGCAGGACAGAGATGTCCTACCCGTTTTGATGTTTGAAAAAAGGAATCGTCAGCTGTTCGTTTGTTTCAGCTGGTCAATATGGCGCAATAGTTTTTTTACACTAGAAGAACTTAAAAAAAGCGTATCTTTATTTTTGAAATGGACTTCCATCATTTGTTTATCTACTTCTTTGATATTGAACGGGTTGATAGAAAAACTTTTCAGGTCATTAAAGAAATGATAATTTTGAAATTTTTGTTTGATATTTTTCATTTTATCATGAATAACGAAGTTCTCGTTTGTTCCATAAAATTCTAATGTGGAGCGAGAACCATTGATCGTTGAAATATAATTGACTTCGTCTGGCGCAATCAAAAAGACTTTTGCGGCACCTTGCAGTTCAATGATAGAGGACGATTGTTTATGAGCTTCCAGTTTTTCTAAGAGAAGTTGTTTCAATGTTTGCGCAACTTCATCTAGGTTCGTTTTATCAAGGTAACAATCGGGACGAATCTGCTGATTAATGATTTCTAATCCGCGTGTATTATCATTTGATAGGAAGATAATGGAGCATTCTGGGTTTTTGTTCCGTATTTTTTTAGCAAAATCAATACCGCTATGCAATGTCTTCAGATCAATGTCAATAATAAACAAATCAGAAGAAGAAAAGACCAGTGTATCTAAGCGCTTATAAATCGTTTCCAACTCATTGTTCGGGAATATTTGAAGAGAGATGACACTCAGCTCTTGATGTTTCATTAATTCTTTCTTAAATAGTTCCTGATGAAACAAGTTATCTTCAATGTAGTAGATTTTCATGATTCGATTCCCCTAAGACAGATTTCATTACGGTTAGTATAACAGATTTTTTCTATAAATTTCATCATATAATTGATATTTGTTTTTTTATTAATTAGAGAATATATCATTTTATCTTTTTAATGGACGGAATAAGCATAATGTTGATCGCGATATTCTCTTGGCGTAAGGGAAGTTGTTTTTTTAAAGACTTGAATAAAATGACTTTGACTCGCAAATGAAAGCAATACGCTGATTTCTTTATAACTCTTGTCCGTAAAAAGCAATAAATGTTTACTTTCATTGATCTTCCGTTCTTGGATATAGGAGTGGATCGTTTGTCCCATTTCTTTTTTGAATAAAGCAGAAAGATGTGTCTTGTGCTTATCAAATGTCTCAGCTAGCTCGTCAAGCGTTACACGATCGTAAATATGACTGTCTATATAATTGATCAGTTGCTTGACTAGCATGGATTTATCGGCTAGAGGCTGCTGATGGATCAGTTGCATGAAACGATAAGTCGCTTCTTTCATATATGTGTGCCATTCACTAGAAGAATGGATACGGAACAAGCCTTGGATCAAAGCATCAGATAAACTGAAGGCCTGATTGATCGGGACTCCTTCATCGATACTAATACGCGTCAGGATGGCAACGAAAGCAGAGAACTTCAGCTTCAAACCTTCTAATTCATTTTCGGACAATTCGACATGATACGTTTCTTGCATCTTTTTGAAGAGCCAATCAATCTTTTCTGGCTGATTCCGTTTGATATACTCCGTGTATCGAAGTTCGAATTGATAAGAATCAAAAGTGGCTTCTTGCATCCGGCGGTCGTACAAACTGTCCTCTAACCGTTGATCCGTGGTAGATCGCTGCTTGATTTCTTTTTGGTAAACCCAGTGCAATTCCTCTTTTTTCAAGAGTTCGTGTGTTAGAAAAGCATAGGTAAGCTGGACGAATTCTTCAAAAGCTGCAGTTGTTTCTTTCGTATAGTGAATACCATAGTGATAGCTATGTCCTTTGAAAAGGAAAGTATCAGGAGATTCTCCGATCATACCGCAAGGGCCGATCAATAAGGAATAGGGCTTGCTGTCTGTAATAAAATCTAGTTTAGCAAACATAAAAGGAAAGTGATTAAATAAACATACGGATTGATTCTCTTTAGGCGAAATGAATTTTTCCATGATAGGCTGTATCTCCCATGAAATCTTCGGGTGGCAAACTTCGCCGCTTGAATCGAATAAAACCATGGGGATCAGATATTTTTTGTATAACAAATCCATTATTTTAGAAATCGCTGTCTGTTTCAATTATTTTCCTCCTGTCTATCCTTTTTCTTCCATTGTATCGCAAAAATAACATGTTGAATATTAATTTTTTCAGGTATCTCTCTTCTATTTTTATATAAAGTCTTCTTTTGTTGTATAACAAAGAAAATTTTATCGTTATAATTAAAAGTGTAAAAACGGTTACAAAAAAGGAGAAAATAATGGATGAAAAACAATTAAAGCAATTAGTCGATTCCTTGACAATAAAAGAAAAAATCGCACAAACTGTCCAGTTGAACGGCGACTTATTTACTGATAGCAATGTGATGAATACCGGACCAACAAAGGAATTAGGCTTTCCTGATGATTTTGATTTAAGTCAGATTGGTTCCATTTATAATATAAATGAACCTGAAAAACTAAAAAAAATCCAAAAAAAAATAATGGAAGAAAGGAATAAAAAAATTCCGCTCCTCTTTATGTCAGATGTTATTTATGGTTTCCGAACCATTTTTCCTATTCCGTTAGCACAAGCTGGATCGTATGATTTTGACTTGATTCAAAAAGCCGCACAAGAAACAGCGAAAGAGAGTTATTTAAGCGGACTGCATGTTCTATTTTCACCTATGCTTGATTTAGTAAGAGATCCTCGCTGGGGACGGGTGATGGAGTCTCCGGGAGAAGATGTGTATACTGCAAAAGAATTTGCTAAACACGCTGTCCAAGGGTATCAAGGAGACAATCTCCAGTTGATTGACAAATACCGAGTGGGCGCATGTATCAAGCATTTTGCAGGATACGGGGCTCCAGAAGCTGGGAGGGAATACAATACGGTCGATATGTCCAACCAACGTCTCTTCAATGAATATCTCGCTCCTTATCAAGCGGCAGTTGAAGCCAATTGTTTGCTAGTCATGACCGCGTTCAACGTTTTGAATGGCGTGCCTTCTACTGGTAATCGCTGGCTTAATCGGGATATTCTTCGAAAAAGGTTCGGCTTTAACGGCGTACTGGTATCTGATTATGCGGCTATTGAAGAGTTGCAAGTACATGGCTATGCGAAAGATCAAGCAGATTCAGCTAAAAAAGCATTAGAAGCCGGTGTGGACTTCGATATGATGACTTCTGTCTATGCCAATTCTTTAGAAAAATTAGCAGAAGAAAATAAAGAGATCTTGCAATTGTTAGATGAAGCAGTGTGGCGGATCTTAGATTTAAAGAACAAACTTGGACTATTCGAAGATCCTTATCGTGGGCTTGAAGAAGAGAACACGGGAGAAATCCTGACGGAAGAATCGAAAGAAATAGCAGTCAAGTTAGTGGAAAAGAGTTGTGTCTTGCTGAAGAATGAGGATACACTTCCATTAAAAAAACACCAGAAAATCGCAGTTATCGGTCCTTACGGCAAAAGTCGTCTGACGATTGGATTCTGGGCTTCTGTCAGTGGTAAACCTCAAGATAGTATTCCACTAAAAGATGGACTAGAACAGCATTTTTCAAAAGAACAGCTATTATTTGCAAAAGGATTCAACCTGTTTGATTCTTATGAACCATTTGGACCGTTAAAAGCTGGAATTGAACAACTGAATGGAACAATCGAAGACGAAGAAACATTATTCCAAGAAGCATTGGAAACTGCTGAAAAATCTGACGTGATTTTACTGACGATCGGAGAACAATTTTTAGAAAGTGGAGAAGGAGCTTCTAAAACTAACCTTCGATTGCCTGAAAAGCAAAAACGGTTGATCAAAGCGTTAGCAGCATTGGGCAAACCAATCGTGGGGATTTTATATACCGGACGTCCGCTTGTCCTAACGGAGATCGAACCTTATTTCTCTAGTTTGCTGCTCGTTTGGTATCCTGGAACGATGGGAGGCATCGGTATTGCCAATCTTCTTGCAGGAAAAGCAGCGCCAAGTGCTCGACTCAGCATGACTTTCCCACGGAGTGAGGGACAGATTCCAATCTATTATGCACATGCTTCAACTGGCCGACCTTTAGAAACAAGTACGCATTCCACTCGCTTTGTGTCCAAGTATATTGATGAATCCAATGAGCCACTGTTTGCTTTTGGTACTGGTAAAACGTATGGAAAAGTCGAAGCAAGCTGGCAGGAGATACAGGATCAAGAAGATAAGTTGCAACTTGTTTATGAAGTAATCAATCATTCAGCAAAACCAATAGAAACAGTTATCCATATTTATGTAAAGGACAAGACAGCTTCTATTGTGCAACCAGTTAGACGGTTGATTGCTAGTCAAGTCGTTTCTATACATGCAGATGAGAAAAAATCGATTAACTATACATTATCAAAAGAAGCACTTATGTTTTATAACAATCAAGGGGAAAAAATTTGGGAGTCTGGCGAATTTACTTTTTCTCTCTCGACAGTAGATTCAGAAGATGACCGTACAATTCAATTATAAAAAAGGAGAAGAAAGATGGAAAAATTAGAACAGTTTTTAAGTAGCAGACTATTGCCGATGTCGGAGAAATTACAAAAGAACAAAGTGTTAGCCGCATTGATGGAAGGGTTTATCCGAACAAGTCCAATTACATTAGGGATTGCCTTCATTACAATTATTGGTAATTTCCCATTTCCTGGCTGGATCGATTTTTTGAAAAATGTGGGGATTTTTCCTCATGTAGAAGCAATCACTAATGGTGCTACAGGTGTTTTCTCGTTGTATGTCGTATATAGTTTAGCTTTCTCTTATGCAAAACAATTAGGGACCAATGAACGGAATGCCTCGATCATCTCTTTGGCAAGTTTCATTATGCTGATGCCGCAATCCGTCATGACAACTGTCACACAAGATGGGAAAGCAGTTGAACAAGCTGTCGGTGCGTTACGATTGGATTATCTGGGCGGACAAGGATTATTTATCGGTATGCTTGTCGCTTTGCTCATTACCCGCTTCTATGCCTTCTTAGCTAAGAAAAATATTATGATCAAATTACCGGAAAGCGTGCCGCCAATGGTCACACAATCCTTGTCACCAGTATTTGTCGTTACGATCATTTTTGTTGTTGTATTTGCTTTGCGAGTATTGTTTGGCTTGACACAATCAGGAACGATTTTCCAATTCTTTATCGACGTAATCAATGCCCCATTGAACTCTTTAGTAGCGAGTCCGTTATCGATCATCATTATCATGGAATTATTAGCTGTTTTATGGTTCTTCGGTATCCACAATGCTGTTTTGCAAGGACCTTTAGGCGCAATCAGTATGACGATGGTCGTTGGGAACATTGCTGCCTTTCAAGAAGGAAAAGCATTACCCTATTTAGTTCCGTCTGTTATCTACATGGGGGTGTACGCAGCTGGATTCATGGGATTCGTGACATTTTTCATGATCAAAAGCAAATCAGCCAAAATGCGCCAGTTAGGTAAATTATCTTTTGTTCCATCCTTATTCAATGTGACAGAACCATTGATGTTTGGGATGCCGATCATCTTGAATCCGATTTTCTTTATTCCACAAATCTTTACACAATTGATTGCAGGATTCGTTACGTGGGGATTAACCACTACCATATTGCCGATTTCTTTGAATCCGACTATGTCGCTATTACCTTGGACAACTCCTACATTTGTGAAGATGCCTTTATCAGGCGGATTGAACTACACGATCCTAATGGTTATTTGTATGGTAATCGGTGTGGTGATGTGGTACCCATTCATTAAGATCGCAGATAAGAAAGAACTAGAGTTAGAAGCGGCGCTGGAAAAAGAAGAAGCAGAAACGAAAGCAGAAAAAATCATCAATGCAGAAGTCGAAGCATAATGAAGGGGAAAAGCATGTGGACATTAAGTATCGATATCGGTGGAACGTATATCAAGTCAGCTTTAATAATGGATACGCAAATAAGAGAAAAAAGACAAATAGAGACACCAAAAACAGATAAGGACAATTTTATCCTTGTCCTTGTCGAATTGATCTATTCTTATCAGCAGATCGAACCCATTGAATTTGTCGGATTTTCTGTTCCTGGTGCGGTGAAAGAAGCGTCAACCGTCTTTTTTGGTGGAGCAGTCGCGTGCCTGAATGAAGTCAATTTAAAGCAAGAAATAGAAAAACATTTGCCCGTTCGTGTGTTTGTAGAAAATGATGCGAAAGCTGCTGTATTGGGAGAAGCAAGTTTCGGTCATTTAAAAGGGATTGAAAATGGTGCAGGAATTATTCTAGGAACAGGCGTCGGCGTTGGACTTTTGCTAGATGGGCAGGTAAGAAAAGGACCCCATTGTCAAGCTGGAGAGGTTAGTTTCTTGATACAAGATCGTGGGATAAATGGGGCTGAATCATTTGCAGGGATCAATTTGTCAGCTGTTCGATTAGTAAAAGAACTGGCAAAATTATTTCAGTGTGAACCAGAAGGACCTCTTGTATTTGATTATCTATATCAAAAAGAAGATGATCAAGCACAAACTTTATATCGCACATACTGCAATCAAGTAGCGATTCTTTGTTTCAATATCCAGTGTTTGCTGGATTTGGACAAAATAATTATTGGCGGTGGAATCAGTAAACAAAAAAGGCTGATCAGAGATATCCAGAAAAACTATGAAGCCATCTTTTCTGTGTCGCCGATGATCGAACAAACGATTACGAAAATGACGATAGAAGCTGCCGCCTTTGAGTCTGAAGCAAATCTGATCGGTGCAGCGAAAGGAGTACGATTGAATGAGATTTCCAACTGATTTTTTATGGGGGAGCTTCCACTAGTGCGTATCAGACAGAGGGAGCTTGGGATGCAGACGGTAAAGCGCCGTCTGTTCAAGATATGAAAGAAATACCTGACGGAACAAGTGATTTCAAAGTGGCGGTAGATCATTACCATCGCTTTGAAGAAGATGTTCATTTATTTAAAGAGCTAGGATTAAAAGCTTATCGGTTCTCGATTTCTTGGAGTAGAGTCATGTCTAATGGAAAAGTTAATCCAAAAGGGCTGGAGTTTTATAAGAAACTCATTGCTTTATTGAAGGAAAATGAGATCGAGCCGATCGTGACGGTGTTCCATTTTGATTTGCCTTATGAAATCCATGAAAAGGGAGGATGGGAAAATAGGGCGACGATCCAAGCTTTCGCTGATTACTGCCAGCTGCTTTTTGACACATTCGGTCAAGAAGTAAACTATTGGCAAACAATCAATGAACAAAATGTCATGGCTTTAGCTGGTTCGATCATTGGTACAAGTAATAAATCAATGAAAGAAAAGTTTCAAGAAAACCATCATATGCTCGTTGCTCAAGCCCTAGTCACGAAAAATTATCATAATGGGAATTATCCAGGAAAGATCGGACCCGCGCCGAACATTGCCAGTGTATATGCTGCTTCTGATAAACCAGAAGACCAGTTGGCTGCAATGAATATGAGTGCTTTAAGAAACTGGCTGTTTTTAGATGCTGCGGTTTATGGTGTCTATAACCATAATGCCTGGCACATTTTGTCAAAAATCAATGCCTGTCCTGAAGTAACAGAAGAAGACAAAAAAATCATGCTAGAAGGTACATGCGATTATATCGCTTTTAATTATTACAATACCATGACTGTGTCAGCCTATTATCAAAAAGAAAACAAGATCGATCAGCAATCTGGCTTTGGTATCCCTGATTTCTTTCAAGCAACAACGAACCCACATTTGCCAATGACTGAATTCGGCTGGCCAATCGATCCAGAAGGGTTCCGTTATACGTTAAATGAGATTTATTCAAGATATCGTCTGCCGTTATTGATAACCGAAAACGGAATAGGAGCAAAAGATCAATTAACAGAAGATGGAAAAATCCATGACAAGTATCGCATCGACTATTTGAAACAGCATATCCAGCAAATGTATCTAGCAATGGAAGATGGTGTAGAGGTGATCGGTTATTGTCCGTGGAGCGCGATCGATTTGATCAGCACCCATGAAGGAATCGAAAAAAGATACGGTTTTATTTATGTTGATCGAACAGATGATTCTTTGAATACTTTGGATCGTTACAAAAAGGATAGCTTTTATTGGTATCAAAAATTGATTGCTGAAAATGGATTAAACGAAGAGGAGTAAGCTTATGCAGATCAATACAATGACTATTGACAACGAAGCCAATACGACTCTAACGGTTTATCTTCATGAAGAAAAACCCGAATTTCACCGTATTGACAAACGTCCGTTTATACTAGTGATTCCAGGAGGAGGGTATGGATTTTGCAGTGAAAGAGAAGCAGAACCGATTGCATTGAAATTTGCTGCTGAAGGTTATCATGCGGGTGTGCTGCGCTATCACGTTGGAGAACACCGTGATTTCCACAAAGCACTGGCGGATGCAGAAAAAAGCATGGATCTGATTGCCTTACTAGCTGAAAAAGCAAAAATCGATCAATCCAAAGTTGCAGTGATCGGTTTTTCTGCCGGTGGGCATTTAGCAGCCGCTTTGTCTACTTTGTCCGATCGAAAACCAAGTGCTTGTATCCTTGCCTATCCGGCTATCTTAAGCTCCTTTGCAGAAGCGATGAAGATCAAGGCTCCTTCTTTAGACATGTGTGTGACACCGCAAACGCCACCTACTTTTTTGTTTTCTACATTCGAAGATAATGTGGTGCCTATCGAGAATTCTATTTTGTATTTGAGAGCGTTAGAAGAAAACGATGTACCATTTGAAACACATATTTTTCAAAAAGGAAAGCACGGATTATCATTAGGAAATAAATGGAGTGGAAATAGTGAAGAGATGGTGGACCCACGATTTGCCAAGTGGTTTGAGCTTTGTATCGAGTGGCTGGAAATCATTTGGTCACAAGCCGCTGTAGAAACTACACAAAAAATAGAAGACGTTTGGCAAGTACCGATCAAAAATTTATACGCCATTGAAGCAAATCGTTCGATCTTACTTGAACATTTGCCATTTTTAGCCGATAAAAGTAGGTACAAAATCATTCGAAGTTTGTCCCTCAACCAGCTGTGTGAATTTTCGCCAGAGAAATTTACAAAAACAAAGATCAGTCAATGGGTAAATGAATTGACTTGGAATCTTTGAACTTTTCCATCAAAGAATCGATGATCGGAGGAAATAAATGAAATATGAAATAATCAATAAGAACAATCGGTTCTATTTTCTCGTGGATGAAAAACCCTGTCTTCTCTTAGGGGGAGAAGTGCATAATTCAGCAGCTTCCACGGCACTTTCTATGGAAAAAAATATTTGGCCATTTGTGAACAATATTGGATTGAACACCCTGCTTGTACCTGTTTATTGGGAAAACATTGAGTCAATTCCGGGAATATTCAACTTTGATTTGATAGAAGCTCAGTTACAAAAAGCAGCTGAAAATAAGATCAAGCTGGTTTTTCTGTGGTTCGGTTTATGGAAAAACGGTTTATCTACTTATGTTCCTCCGTGGATCAAGACAGATACTGCAAATTATTTTAGAGTAGTCAACCAAAAGCAAGAGCAGTTAAATTGTATCTCACCGTTTTGCGAGAAAGCAATTGAAGCAGATTGTCGCGCATTATCTAGCCTATGTCAATTTATCAGTCAGCATCCGCTGAAAGATCAAGTATGCATGATGCAGATCCAAAATGAGGTTGGCTGTCTTGAAACGGCAAGGGATTACTCTAGAAAAGCACAGCAAATATATGGATCCACACTTCCAGAAAGAATCAGAGAATTATATCCTCAAGCAAACAGCTGGCAGGAACTTTCAGACGAGACATTCATGGCCTATGCCTTTAGTCATGCACTGGAAAAGATGGCATTAGAAGCAAAAAAATGGTTAGATATCCCGTTGTTCACCAATGCTTGGCTGCATAAAGAAGGAAAAAGCGCGGGCGACTATCCTAGCGGTGGTCCTACAAAAAATGTATTAAACGTATGGGAAAAAAATGCACCTAGCTTAACGGCTTTTGCTCCAGATATCTATGAAGAAAATTTTCGGGAAATCATTCAAGATTATCAAATGATTGATCAACCCCTTTTCATACCAGAAACAAGAAAAGATCTAAGATATCTATCTAATTGTTTCTATGCATTTGGGAAAGGCGCACTTTTGTATTCTCCATTTGGAATCGAAGATCTTAGAAAAAGTACGGAAGCTATAATAGATGAGGATCAGGCTTTTTTGAAAGAGTTAGGATTAGACCAAGCGGCTTTTGATCCGACAGGAAGTTTGCCTTATTTTACTAAGTGTTATCAAATAATTAAAGAACTAACCCCGTTTTTAACGGATGAAACAATCAAGATCCATTCTTTTAAAAAGGAAAAGGACATGACGTATCAGTATCAAGATGAAAATTACCGATTTTTGATCAAATATTTAAGCAAAGACAAGAAAGAGCAGCTGAACACTGCTGGCCTCTTTTTTCAATTAGAAAATGATTATTTTTTTGCTGGATGTAACTTTGCGCTATTCCACGATGCAGTAGATGAAGAGCTGTGTTCAGAAATTTTGAATTTTGAAGAAGGATATTTTGAAGGAAAAAAATGGACCACAGAGCGTGTTTTAAATGGGGATGAGCGCTATACGCCATATATCGGTAATATGCCTAAAATCATCAAATTCTCTTTATATACCTATCCGAAAAAAGAACAGGAGGTTGTCCATGAATATCTTGCTGACGAACGAAACCTTTAAACCATCTACTAGTATATTTGCCCAAGAACCGGAGCCACTCGAAAATCTATCTGTTTATCGAAATAGTACAGCCGCATTTCAGTTATTGCTGCATGATGGGAAGAAAAACCATTACAGCTTAGACGAGCAATTTACGATCCCAGATGCGATTGAAATACCTATATACCGAATA
The DNA here is from genome assembly GCF_051711605.1 of Enterococcus sp. DIV0436a. Classification (NCBI taxonomy): domain Bacteria; kingdom Bacillati; phylum Bacillota; class Bacilli; order Lactobacillales; family Enterococcaceae; genus Enterococcus; species Enterococcus sp. DIV0436a. Next base: position 1,840,941 of record NZ_JBIONA010000001.1, on the reverse strand, counting down.
GAAATCAACTCAGAACTGCCCATCAAGTCGAATTTTATTGAATATTATTGCGGAAAAGACGACATTTTCTACGGAGATAAACTGTTAGAAGAAAAAGCACATACTTATTCTGGTGATCGCTTTACTCCTATTTACGTAGAAATCCCGGTTGATGGTCAACAAAAAACCGGCACCTATCCAATAGATATCACGATTTATCAAGCAGGAATAACTACAAAAGAAACAGTCATCGGACAGAAACGATTAGAAGTAACTGTAGAAGCATTTACTTTCAGTGATAAAGTAACTGACTCCTTCCATTTAGACATTTGGCAGCAACCTTCTAATCTTTCTCGTACATTCCAAGTGCCTCTTTGGAGTAATCAACATTTTGAACTGATTCAGACAATGGCTTCAACTTTAGCTGAACTAGGCCAAAAAACCATCACAGTCATTGCAGGAGAAATCCCTTGGAAAGGATGGTTCAATTATATTGTCAAAGATTTCCCAGCTAACTTGTATGAATACTCAATGGTCAAAGTCCTCAAAACAAAAGAAGGAAATATCCAGTGTGATTTTTCAATTTTGGATAAGTATTTAGCTTGTTTTTTTGAAGCAGGGATCGATAAAGAAATCGATGTGTTCGGCCTTTTAGGCGTCTGGCAGCCACCCTTCTTCCCTTTGAATAAAGCAGTAGAACATCCAGAAAAACTTGTGATCCGTTATTATGATGAGGAAATAGAGCAAATGGCATTCATCGAAAAACAAGAAGAGCTCAGACAATATTTCCAGCAATTGTTTACCTATTTTAAGAAAAAGAACATTTGGGACAAAGTTCGTCTCATGGCAGATGAGCCAAAAGCACATGAAATCGCTACGTTTAAAGAAGCTGTCAAGTGTCTAAAAGAAATTGAACCAACATTACAGCTGAAAGTGGCATTTGACAAGGAACCAGTCTTACAAGCCTTGATTTCAGAGATCGACTATCCAGTCACATCTTTTTATTGTACTTGTCAAAATTATGAATGGCTGAAGGAACAGTTTCCTGGAAAAACACAATACTACATCTGCAATTATCCAGATAAACCAAACACATTCTTGCACAGTCCCTTGACAGAAAGCCGCTTACAAGGAGCATTAGCTTATTATTTTGGAACAGATGGTCTGCTGAGATGGGCATATAACTGCTGGCCGGAACATGCAAGAGAAGATATTCGTTACAATACCAGTTCACTTCCAATTGGTGATTTGTGCTTGGTTTATCCATCTGTCTCCGGCAGCCTGCTCTTGTCTCTTCGCTATAAAGAACTGTATCGAGGTGTAGAAGACTTTTATCTGCTAAAAGAAGCGGAGAAAATAAACAAAACAAAAACAGACCAGCTCCTAGCTGATTTTCTTGGAGAGAAAAAGCCAGAAAACTGGATGGAAAACAGCCATCAGTCTGTGCAGAGATTATTCAATCAGTCTTACAGTCAATTCGATCAGTTAAGAAAGAAATTGATTGCGATCATCACAGAAACTTCTATTTAATTAAATAATAGTGAATAAAAAGCATGACCTGCATATTGCAGGGCATGCTTTTTATTTTTAACCGAGATAGGAAAGAATCCACCGTAAAAATATTTCCAGCACAGCGAGTTTTGTAAATCTTTGTTTAAACCAGTTTAGATCTAGCTAGCTGAAAAGAGACAAAGAACCTTGTTCCTGCTTAGATAAACTTTTGGGATAGAGAAATCACGAATTTACATAGTTTTTACAATCTTTATTTGAATTAAGAAAGATACAAATTAGAACTTTACAAATAGAGGGTACACTAAAGATGTAGCAAATAAATAAAAGGAGCTAAGATATGTTTGAGTTGAAAAAAATAGAAAAAACGATGGTGAGTATAGTATTAATAGCAACTCTAATGGTATTAGCAGGTTGTCGTTCGTCCAATCAGACAGTAAGTGGTAATCAAAACCAATCCTCTGATACGATCAAAATTGCTTTTTACCCTAATGAATCTGCTGCAGAGTTTGAACCGGCAAGAGAAGCGGTAAAAGCGGTGGTTGAAAAAGCTACAGATAAGAAAGTTGAATTAGTGACAAGTACAGATTACAACGTGGTCGTGGAATCTATTGCAAATGGACAAGTAGACTTAGCTTATATGGGTGCAGAAGGCTATATCGAAGCAAACAAGAAAAATGAGCAAGTAGAAGCCATATTGACCAATTCTGGGCCAAGCGGAACGCTGGAAGATGCGTTATATTACAGCTTTTTAGCGGTGAAACCAGAAAACAGCAAAGAGTATGAAGAAACAGGTGGCTATACGATTGATCCAATCAAAGACAAAACGATTTCTTTCGTCACGAATACCTCAACTTCTGGTTTTACTGTACCGAGCAACAAAATCGCTGAACATTTTGATTTAAAGAATACAGATGATCTTATCATGGATGGTCTATTCTTTGAAAAAGTGTTGTTTGGCGGGTCTCATCAAGGATCCATGATCAATTTATTAAAAGGCGACGCGGATGTAGCTGCTTTTATGAATATGCCGCAATATTTTGATGTGATCCAAGGAGAAGAAAACAAGGCAGGAGTCATTTACGAAGTAAAAAAAGATGCTCAAGCTCCTTTTGACACGGTACGAGGGGAACAAGCACAAGTTATTCTTTCCATGCCGGTCTTGAATGGACCAATTGCAGCAAACAAACAGACGTTGTCTGAAGCAGATATTGATAAGATCATCAAAGGAATGACTGCTGATAGTACAGCTGAAAATAAAGCTATTTTTGCACCAAAAGATGCTGATGTCCCAGGTATGTTCACAAAAGAAGGAAATGAGCGGTATGTGGAAGTCTCAGATGACTTTTATGATGAGATCAAAGAAATGAACAAATAAGAAAAGACTGGAAAGGAAAGCCAAATGCTATTAGAAGTAAAAAACATCACGAAAACCTATCCAAACGGAAATCAAGCATTGCAGGATATTTCATTTTCACTTGAAAAAGGAGAATTTGTTTCGATCATCGGGCCGTCTGGGGCGGGAAAATCAACCATCTTGCGTACGATCAACCGATTAATCGAAGCAGATAGTGGTACGATTCGATTTGAGGATAGAGAAATGAATGAACTGAAAAGAAAAGAACTGCGAAAGAAAAGAAGACGTATTGGTATGATTTTTCAGCATTATAATCTTGTCAGTCGCCTTACCGTGATCGAAAATGTACTGCATGGCTGTTTGGGTTATAAAACAACACTCAGTGGAGCTGCTGGTCTTTATCGAGAAGAAGAAAAAGAACAGGCTTTTGATCTTATAGAAAAGGTGGATCTTTCGGCATTTGCGTACACTCGATGTGACGAATTAAGTGGTGGACAAAAGCAGCGGGTCGGAATCGCCAGAGCACTCATGCAAAATCCGGCACTCATCTTATGTGATGAACCAATAGCTTCTCTTGATCCAAAATCTGCTAAAACGATCATGGATTACTTAAAAAGAATAACCAATGAATTGGCGATTACTTGCCTTGTCAACTTGCATCAAGTGGAAACAGCCATCGATTATTCCGATAGGATCATTGGAGTGAATAGCGGAAAGATCGTATTTGAGGGAAGGCCATACGAGTTGACAAAAGAAAAAATAGAAACGATCTATCAATCTAAAAAATTATTAGTGTAAAGGATGAGAGAATGGAAAAAATAGAGGCAGAAAAATTTTTCAGACAACAAAAAAGATATCGCTTGTTTTATATTTTGCTGATTGCTTTTCTTTATTTTATTTCAGCACATGGCGTTGGATTTCGGGCAGGAGCAGCTTTTTCTGCTGTGCCAAAAAGTTTTTTCTGGCTATTCTCCAACTTTATTCCGACAAGTGATTCCCTAGCCTATTTATCGATCATCATATCTAGACTCGTCCAGACGATACTGATGGCAGTGACTGCTACGACATCAGGTGCTATTTTTGCCTTGATAGCAGCTGTGATTGGATCAAGAGAAATCGGTTTGAATCGTTTCACAAAAGTGATCGCTAGAGGCATGGCGAGTTTTTTCAGAAATGTCCCTATTGTTGTATGGGCAATAATCCTGTTGTTAAGTTTCAAACAAAACGAGTTTACCGGATATTTGGCGATTACTTTTACGACATTTGGTTATTTGACCCGTTCATTCATGGAAACAATCGATGAAGTATCTGGCAGCGTCATTGAAGCGATGATGGCATCTGGAGCTTCCTATTTGCAAATCATTTGGCAAGGTGTTTTGCCGATGTGTTTGAATCAGCTCCTTAGCTGGCTTCTTTTTCTAATAGAAAATAATATTCGTGATGCTACGCTAGTCGGGATACTGACAGGGACTGGTATTGGTTTTTTATTTGACTTTTATTACAAAAAATTCCAATACGATGTGGTCGGGATGATTACGCTGACTGTCATTATTGCAGTTATCTCACTGGAGGCAATTTCGAATACAGTAAGGAGGATGATCCGCTGATGATGGATTATCAGACAAATGAAACGAATGCCATATTTAATCCAACCTCTTATTCAAAGGTGGCATTCAGGAAAAGAAATCAGAGGATAAAAGTTAAACTATGGCGTCAAGAACGGATCATTGTAAGGCTCATGCTGCTACTTTTATGTTTGGTTTCTGCATACACTGTGATCACAATGGATTACGGGAATGTCAAGTTAACAGAAGCAGTTTCTGCTTTTTTTTCCAATATGTTCAATATTTTCTTGCGTCCGCAGTTATCTGGAAGATTTACGACGTTTTCTTTAGTAGAAAGTCTTGGTATAACGATTGGTCTCTCTGTTTTAACAACTGTGATTGGTGCTTTTCTTGCTTTCTTTCTTAGCCTGTTAGCTTCCCGAAACTTAAGCAGTGGCTTTCTTTCCAATACGATAAGAGGGCTGATGTCTTTTATTCGAGCAGTTCCCACGATTTTATGGGTCATGATTTTTTCTATTTTGATCGGATTAGGAGCGAATGCTGCAATTATCGGGATGTCTTTTCACAGCATTGCTTATTTGACAAAAGTTTATTCTGAAAGTATTGAAGAAATGGAGTCTGGCATGATCGAAAGTTTGAAAGCGTGTGGAGCGAGCTGGTGGCAGATTGTTTTTCAAAGTGTTCTCCCTCATTGTTTCACGACATTGCTTTCTTGGACATTCATTCGGTTTGAAATCAATTTTACAAATGCGATTGCGGTAGGAGCTGCAGCTGGTGCAGGAGGATTAGGCTTTCAGTTGACGATGGCTAGTAACTTTTATTTTGATTTTCGAGAAATCGGCGTGATGGTCTATATGATCTTGACGATTGCTGTACTGTTAGAATTTATTTCTTTGAAATTAAAAGAAAAATATATTGTCAAAACATAAAATTTTATAGAAAGAGGAGAACGGGAATGAAGGCAGACTTACATGTGCATAGCTGCTATTCGAATGGTTTTTTTCATCCAAAAGAACTTTTGTCTTTAGCGACAGCTCAAGAAATAAACCATTTAGCAATCGTGGATCATCATACATTCGCAGGGATAGAAGCAGTAAAAGAAGTATTCTTTGAGTCGCCTGTTAATTTGATCGAAGGAATCGAAATTAGTGCTTTTGACTTGAAAAGACAAAAACATGTCCGCATATTGGGATATAATCTTTCAAATCGGAGCTATATCAAGCAGTTGTGCAGACCGTTACTTCATTTTCAAACCAATCAAACTTTATTTAAGTTAAAAAAACTGCAGGCAGAAGGTTATCATCTGAAGGAAGAGGAACTTTGGAAGGAAGCAGAGAAGGCAACTGCACTTTATCCCTGTCATTTATATCGTTTATTGAAAAAAAGAGGCTATGGTACACAGATGGACCATACGTTTTATCAAAAACTTATGACAGCAGAAGGAGTTTCTGATAATCGAAAAAAAATAAATGTATATGATGCCATAGAGGCAATCAAATACGGTGGTGGATTGACTGTTCTAGCCTGTCCAGGAAAATTTGATAACTATGATTTAATCCCAGAACTCGCTTCATTCGGGATTGATGGTTTGGAGAAGTATCATCCAGCTCATCGTATAAGAGACCTTAAGATCCTTTCAGATCTCATCAAAACCTATCATTTTTCTTGTTTTGGCGGTTCTGATTTTCATGGAATAAGAGGGACTACAGGATTTGGCAGGACATTGATCACAGATGCGCGAGAATTTCCCGATCAACTACTCTATAATTGAATAAACTACCTGTTTCAGAAAAATGAAAAAATGATTGCAGCAACTATAGATAATGATATAATAACCTCAATTACGTATGAGGGGATTGTGAACGATGATCAACTTTTCTTTATCACAGATCCAGGATTTGCCTAGAATCGTGGAAATTTACAATCAAGCGATTCCAACTCGCTTATCTACAGCTGATTTAGAACCAGTTACAATAGAATCGAAAAAGGCATGGTTTGATGCCCATCAATCAAAAGAACGCCCGATGTGGGTTATGAAGATCGATCAAAATATCGCAGGATGGGTGAGTCTTAGCGATTTTTACGGGAGACCAGCTTATGCAAAAACTGCAGAGATAAGTATTTATATTGATTCAAATTACCGAAAACATGGATTAGGACAAAAAGCATTATCATTTGCTGAATCTCAACTTTTAGATTGTAAGATCGATACACTTTTAGCTTTTGTGTTTGCTACCAATCAAGCGAGCATCAACCTATTCCGAAAAAACGGATTTGAGCAGTGGGGGCATTTACCTAAAGTTGCAAACATGGATGATCAGTTGACTGATTTAACTATTTTAGGAAAATCTTACGAATAATAATAATGACCGCTTTCAAGTGTTTTTACACTTGGAAGCGGTCATTATCATAGAATGTTTCAATTGAAAAGAGTAAAGTGAGGATGAATTTTTTTAATTATCATATTAATTAATCAAATAACAGTAAAAAAAATCATTTTTATCTCATATGCCATTCATTTATCATTTATCCTAGTATCAATGAGAAATAGCAGAAATTTCTAAAGAAATGTTAGCCCTTTATTTTAGGCTGAGTATTATCGAACGCTGATTTTGAACTAACTGAAGATAATATAACAATAAAGTGATAATAAAGTAATTATAAAGTAGCAAAAAATTTGTTTCTTGAGAATTCTGCAAAAATAAGGATTAAAGGAAGAATGTGTATGTCAAAACAGTCTTTTTTAGTTATTGGGATTATTGCTTTGCTAGGTATTTTATTTTTCGAAGTTACTTCGGTGGCCTCCTTGATCACCGAAGTGAAAGGACAAGCACATTCTTCGGAGCATTCGTCACAATCTTTCAAACAATCAGAACAATCAACCTTTAAAAGCCAATCAACTGAAACAGCTAACGTCAAAGAAGCCATTCAAGAATCAGCGAAAAAGGTACAAAGTCAGTCATCACAATCAACACAAGACAGTACAAAAACGAGCCGAGATACGGCTGTCAAAAGCGTCGCAATCAGCTTTGATGATGGACCAGGAGCGACCACAACGCCGCAGCTTCTGCGAATCTTAAAAGAAAAAAACGTGCATGTCACTTTTTTCGTCTTAGGAGAAAATACGGCGCAGCATCCTGAAATCGTGAAGCAGACAGCTGAAACAGGGCACGAGATTGGCAATCACACATACGATCATCAGAATCTGGCCACTCTTTCTGCCCAGTCGATGACGGAGGAAGTGACGAAAGCAGACACTGAGATCAAAAAAGTCACTGGCAAAACCCCCGCTTTTGTTCGTCCGCCCTATGGTTCTGTCACGAATGTAGGAGCAACGATCATCCAGCGACCGATCATCGAATGGTCTGTTGATTCAGAAGATTGGAAGACAAGAAATCCTGATTTGATTTTGCAGAAGATCCAAGCAACAGTATACGATGGGGCAATTATTTTATTCCATGATATCTATCCTGAAACGATTCGTTCCGTTCCTCAAGTGATCGATTATCTGAAAGAGCAAGGCTATCGCATCACGACAGTTGGGGATTTATTAGGACATCCAACGGCTGTAGAGAACTATTATGGCAGAAACGATCATCGGCCAGTTCAGTAAATAAATTATTTTTCGAAAAAGCTACTTTTAGAATACCGTTTATCAAGAGGTTGTGACAAGAATTTTGGATAAAGTCCATATAATTGTGTAAAAGATAAAAGGCCATGTAACAGCCCTTTTACGGTACAATGTTTTTAACCACAAAAACATACCCAGGAGGACGTTACATGACCCAAGTACATTTTACACTGAACAACGAAGAGGTTCAAAGTATTATTGAACATTCGGTAAAAGATGATGTTTCTAAAAATATTTTAACCACTGTTTTCAACCAATTGATGGAAAATCAACGAACAGAATATATTCAAGCCGATGACTATGAACGTTCAGAAAGTCGTCAGAGTCAAAGAAATGGCTATTATGAGCGAGACTTTACGACTCGTGTGGGTACACTCGAATTAAAAGTGCCTAGAACACGTGATGGTGAATTTTCACCGACGGTGTTTGAGCGTTATCAGCGAAATGAAAAGGCACTGCTCGCTTCAATGCTTGAGATGTATGTTTCGGGCGTTTCGACACGTAAAGTTTCAAAGATTGTTGAAGAGCTATGTGGAAAATCTGTATCGAAATCTTTTGTTTCTAGCCTGACTGAGCAGTTAGACCCGATGGTCAACGAATGGCAGAACCGTTCACTCTCAGGTACGAATTATCCTTATCTGATGACTGATGTTCTCTACATAAAAGTCCGTGAGGACCATCGAGTGCTTTCTAAAAGCTGCCATATTGCGATCGGGATAACAGAAGGTGGCGACCGTGAAATCATTGGCTTCATGATTCAAAATGAAGAAAGTGATGACACATGGTCCATCTTCTTTGAATACTTAAAAGAACGCGGCCTAAAGGGGACAGAACTCATCATTTCTGATGCCCATAAAGGCCTAGTGTCTGCGATTCGTAAGTCATTTACCAACGCAAGTTGGCAGAGATGCCAGGTCCATTTTTTAAGAAACATCTTCAGTTCCATTCCAAAAAAGAATTCAAAACCGTTTAGAGAAGCAGTAAAAGCGATCTTTAAGTTTACGGATATTGAACTCGCTCGAACAGCTAAGAATGCCTTAGTCGGTGAATATATCGACCAGCCTAAATATACAAAAGCCTGCGAAATATTGGATAATGGCTTCGAAGATGCCTTTCAATACACGGTTATCGGAAATAGTCATAATCGGCTAAAAAGCACCAACCTTCTTGAACGACTGAACCAGGAAGTCCGCAGAAGAGAAAAGATTATTCGGATTTTTCCCAACCGAACGTCTGCCAATCGATTAATTGGAGCTGTCCTTATGGACCTTCATGACGAATGGCTCAGTTCTACAAGAAAATATATTAAGTTTGATCAATGAGAGACCGGTAAAACATTGTATAGTATTTTACACAGGATTATGGACTTGACTGAATTTTGGCACAACCTTTTTTTAATTTCTCTAAAGTATGGTATTTAGATACAAATCAGATAGATTTTGCTTCTATCCTTAACAGCAAAGGAGGAGAAGATAAATGTATAAAACGTTAAAAATCATATCTATTTTTCTATTGATGTTTATTATAGCAGCAGGTGCTTATGGTGTAAGCGAATATATGAAATTGCAAAACCTGTCTGAGGTTTCAAAAAAAACAGCCGCCAACATGAATGTGAAATATTCAGCCGATACAGACACACAATTACCCGATCGGTTCAATGTACTGCTATTAGGTGTAGATACTGGAGAATTTGGAAGGACGGAACGAGGAAGATCGGATTCAATGATTGCTGCTCATGTTGATCTGAAAAATGAAGCAATAAAATTGATTAGTCTAGAGCGAGATACCTATGTTCAAATCGCAGGACAAAACAGATTTGACAAATTGAATGCCGCTTATGCTTACGGAGGAGAACAAACTACTATCCAAACGACAGAGAGTATGCTTGATACTACTATTCCCTACTACATGGCAATGAATATGAAAGGGCTGGAGAGTATTCTAAGTATCGTTGGCGATATTGAAGTGGTCAATGATTTTGCTTTCAGCTTTGATCACTATGATTTCCCAAAAGGCTCCCTTACGTTATCTCCAGAAGAAGCACTTGCCTGGTCAAGAATGAGATATGACGATCCTAATGGTGACTATGGGAGACAAATTCGACAGCAAAAAGTGATCAAAGCGATTATGCAGAAGCTATTGACTCTGGAATCCATACCTAAAGTAGACAAAATCATCAATGTTTTAGGCAACAATATGAAAACCAATTTACCTTTGGGAGAATTGCTGAAATTATATATAACGAAGAACAACAAATTTAAAATGAGTACGGATCAATTAAAAGGGGAAGAAGAAATAATTGACGGCATATCTTACCAAAAAATGACTGATGCAGAAATCAAACGAATCAGTCAGCAATTACAGTAAAGCAGGAGAGAGGAATATGATTAAAAAAAGTTTGATAGCCTTTGGAATAATCATCCTTCTAATAGGGATCACAGGGGGAAGCGTCTATATGGCAGACAGAGTCTTCACGCCCTCAACGAACGAAGACAAAACAATAGAAAATACTGAAAGCTCCAGGAAACAAGAGCAAACAGAAATACAAAATTCTACCAGTCCAACGATCACCACAAAGGAACAGCAAACAAAAAATGAAAAAAATAAAGAAACGGAAGATACAATGAAATCATCAAAGACCATTGCTCTTACCTTTGATGACGGGCCTAATCCGTCCACAACGCCAAAACTTTTAGAAGTTTTAAAACAAAAAGATATACATGCCACTTTTTTTGTTCTAGGAGAAAATGTTTCCCAGAACGAACAACTTTTGAAAAAAGAGGTACAAGATGGTCATCAAATCGGCAGCCATACATTTTCACATAAAGATTTAGCAGGTCTATCTGACCAGGAAATTAGTGCTGAAATTACTCAAACAGATAACGCTATTTTGAAAGCAATCGGTAAAAAGCCAGCATATGTCCGACCTCCGTATGGCTCTATCACAAAAAAAGGAGCAGGAATCATTAATCGCCCAATGATCGAATGGTCTGTTGACTCGAAAGATTGGCAATCTAGACAAAAGGAAAAAATTCTGCAGCAAGTAAAAAGCACAGTATATGACGGTGCAATTATCTTACTACATGATATCTATCCTGAGACCGTAGATGCTGTTCCTGTGCTGATTGATGAATTAAAAAGAGAAGGATATACTTTTACGACCATCAGCGATTTATTAGATAATCCATCAAAAGCAGAAAATTATTATGGGCGCAATGATCACCGACCCGTTTAGTTTAAAAAAGGAGAGATGTCCAATGATTCAAAAGCAGATGTATTTTATTAGAGGATATTACATTTTGTTGCTGCTCGTTCTTTATCTTTCTTTTTATGAAAAAAGTGTTTTTTATTTATTTTTTACTAATACGATTCTGGCATATATCCCGATTGAATTAGCGATGTGGATAAAATCCAGCAGATCCAAATTAGTCTCTCTCGTGCTGATCTTATTCTGGTTACTGTTTTTTCCCAATAACTTTTATTTGTTCACCGATTTATTCCATCTGTCTTTGCTTTCACCTTATGATCCATCAACTATGATGATAAGTATGGAGATGGAAATCTGGTATAAATTGTTGCTAGTCGTTCTTTCTGTCTTTCCAACCACATTTTTGGGTTGTGAAAGCTTATGGATAGTTACCGATATAATCGTCAAAAAAATCGGAATAGGCGTCTATCAATGGTTAGTTGTCAGCATCATCTTGTTTATCAACGCCATAGGGATTTACTTCGGTCGCTTTTTAAGATTGAACAGTACAGACGTCTTCACCGACAGCAAAGAAACGCTCATGAGATTGATCGAAGCATTTGCCAGGATAGACAGTCCATCTTTTTTATTGATCGTACTCATCTTTTTCTTTTCACTGATATTCGTGTATATTTATAAGTTAGGGATAAAATTTGCTCTATTGGCAGAAGGTGAGGATCTGTATGAAGATACTAGTAGTAGAAGATAATCTTGCAATCAATAAACTTTTAGTTCGTACATTAGAAAAAAATGGCTATACGGTCTATTCAGTATTCACAGGAAAGGAAGCGGCAGATATCATCGAGCAGCAGGAATTTGATTTGGCGTTGTTGGATATCATGCTTCCTGAAATCGATGGTTATGAAGTATTTGCGTATATGCGTGAGTATGATCTCCCCGTTATTTTCTTGACAGCCAAAGACCAGATTTCCGACCGAGTGAGCGGATTAAGGTCAGGAGCTGAAGATTATATAACAAAGCCATTTGATCTAGAAGAATTGCTGGCACGGGTGGAAGTTGTTCTTCGAAGAAACGGAAAATCTAGCTCAAATAAATTATTGAAATGGAAGTATATCGAAATCAATGAAAAAACAAGAGCCGTCACTGCAAGAAATCAAGCTGTTTCTTTGACTCCTAAAGAATATGAATTACTTCTTTACTTAATTAGAAATAAAGCAATTATTTTGCCAAGAGAAAAAATCTATCAAAAAATCTGGGGAAGGGAAGAAGAACCCAACTCCAGAACGCTTGATTTACACATCCAACGAATCAGAAATAAATTGCAATTAGGACAGGACTTGCGTACGATTTATGGTGTAGGTTACCTATTGGAGGGGTGAACTTGAAATATACGAGCAAAGTTTTCTTTTCATTATTATTCTTCTTTTTACTCATTTATTTGGTGGTCAGTGGTTTTACACTGCATGCGATTTACCAGCGCACAGTTTCTCAAGAAAAAGAAGTGCTAGTCAACCAACAGAAAAATCTCTTACTGCTTTTGTCGACGAAAACAGACGGAGATGAAACAACAGATGAAATGAGAAAAAATGGTGAATTCGTAGCTGCAGCCAAAATCGGAGAATTTAAGATTCTAGACAAAAAAGGTAATACGGTTTTTAGTACAAAGCCTACTTTGTTTGAAAAATACGATTCTCCAAAAGAATTGTCTAATCGTATTGTAGAAATCAGTGATATGGTTACTGTTAAAAACAAAAAGATACTTTATTCGACTTCAAAGATACCCGACACTACCTATCGTTTAGCTACTTACCATCAAGCAAAGAACTATGAAGAAATCGCGAAAGATTCCCTTGTCTATTTTCGGCTGATTTTACTCTTTTTGCTTTTGGCTATCATTCCCGTCACTTATTTTCTAACAAGCATGATCTTGAAGCCCATCAATCAGCTGATTTCTGTAGCCCAGCATATCACAGAAGGTAAGACGAAAGAACGGGCAATAGTCAATACTCAAGACGAAATTGGGAAATTAGGGAACAGTTTGAACAATATGGCTGATAAATTGAACTACGATTTAGAAACTCTCCGTCAGGCAAAGGAAAAGCAAGATTTATTTGTTTCTAGCTTTTCTCACGAGATTCGAACGCCGCTGACTTCCATTATCGGCTATGCGCAAATGCTGAAATGGGAAAAATTGGACCAATCAGCCAAAGAATCTGTCGATTATATCCTTGAAGAAAGCAACCGGCTAAAACATTTGTCCAATGATATTTTGAAATTGATAGAACTGGAAAGAACAAATGTCTCTCTTGAAGAAATATCGACCAGCATGATCAGCAATGATCTAAACAAGTTTCTTAAAGGAATGAAACAAGGATTTACTTATACCATCGAACTAGAACCTGCCAATATTTTGCTAGACATCAATCTTTTCAAGTTACTAGCAATGAATATTCTGGCGAATTCATTAGAAGCTATAGCAGAAGATGGAAAATTAGTGGTCAAAGGAATAAAGAAAGAAAAGCGTTATATTCTGCAGTTTTCCGATAATGGGAGAGGGATACCACCAGAAAATTTGTCTAAAGTAACAGATGAATTTTTTACAGGAAATCCTTCAAGGACAACGAAACATTTAGGACTTGGATTAGCTTTGGTAAAGAAAATAACCGAATTGCATAATAGTTCTTTTGACATAGAAAGTACGCTAGATTCAGGGACAATGATCACGATCGATTTTGCTTTAGGAGGGGAAACAGATGAAAATTAAATTATATCTTCTTTCTGCTTTCTTTCTGGTATTCAGCGCAGGATTGTTTTTTTTACCAGATATTTTAGCGAGTAGTATTACTGCAAAAGAACAAAGAACAGTAGATATCTCTTCTTTAAGTTCAGCTTCTTCTCCCTCTATCGAAACAGCAATGAGCCAAGCCCAATCTTTTTCTATTATGGAAGAATCAGATCAGAGCCAATTAGATATGGTCAATCGGCTGCGAGAGGAATTAAATCAGCTATTTCAAAAGCTATCCATGCCAAAAGAGCCAGTAATTGTACAAGACTATGAAGTTTTGATCTCAGAGGACAGCGTATTTTGGCAAATGGAATTCCTCACGCAAACAGGCTACGGAACGGCAATCATTGATGAAACGAACAAAAAAGTTGTACGGTTATCTTATTTTGATGAAGATCAAAATAACCGGGGGAAAAAACAAATTATAGATGATTACTTGAACTATCTTCCTCTAAAAGCAGATAAAATCGAAGAAGATGGTGAGATGATTACTGTCACTTTGAAAAATGGACAGAAATTAAACTTTCTGATTGATGAGACACGATTGTTGCTGAATTATGCATGAAGAATTATTTAGAAAGAAGGGGTGAATCTACCGTTTGCCAAAAGGTTGTGATCAGAATTTTGTCACAACCTTTTTTTATATTACTAAGACATGGTATCCAGAGATAAATCAGATAGAGTTTGCTTATATCCTTAACAGCAAAGGAAAGATGAAAATCGAACCAAAAAAACAGGGTCAATTTTTTACTAAAAATATATTTTTTTACTGAAATCTGGTAAAATGAGATAAAAAGGTTTCATTCAAGGAGGATATGATGAAAACAATAGCTGATCCTTTAAAAACGGAGATTTTTAAAGCCAATAAAGAGTATATTCAGCAGAACAAGATTGAGCCTTTTGTATTAAAAGAATTTATGGAATTTTTTGAAACGGGTAAACGATTGAGATACGAATCTAGTTATTTTGCTAGAAGAAGACAATTGTTTGTGGCTGCTTTAGCTTATTTCTATGAAAAGAACAGTGAGAACAAAGAATGGTTGGAACAATTAATTTGGGAAGTTTGTAATGAGTGGACATGGGCACTGCCTGCTCACTTGTCAAAGCAAGTTTTATCCAATGATCAAGCAAGGGTTTATATCGACTTATTTTCTGCTGAAACGGGACAGGCATTAGCTGAGATCTATGAACAAGTCGGAGAAGAGCTATCGCCTATCGTTGCGAATCGTATAAGAAAGGAAGTAGAGAAACGTTTGATCTTGCCTTTTGAAAAACAGTCATGGGAATGGGAACAAAAGAAAAACAACTGGAGTGCTGTAATCGGCGGATGCATCGGGATGGCTTGTTTGTCCTTGTTTCCTAAAAAAAGCGATCGTTTAGAACGACTCCTGACAAAAATCGATATTTCGCTTAAGAACTATCTTCGTAGCTTTGGAGAAGACGGTGTCTGCACAGAAGGTGTGGGATACTGGGGTTATGGATTTGGTTATTATATTTATTATGCTGAAAAATTAGCCGAATCGACAGGAAATCATTATTATTTAGAGATAAATAAGGTCAAGAAAATAGCGGAATTTCCTGGGAAAGTAAGAATAAATAATACTTATCTTCCTTTTTCAGATTTTTCTCAACCAAACTTGCCAAGTGGACTCTTAAGCTTTTGCGTATCGAGATTCGGTGCAGATATTCCTATAGAGACAGTCAGTTCTTTGGATTTTGACAAGTGTTACCGTTTTGCTCATCTCTATCATAATCTTCGATGGACAAAAAAGAAGGAGTCGAGTGTTATTAACAGACAGTGTAACTATTTTCCAGATGCTCAATGGTTTATCCTAAATTCAGTAAAACAAGATCTATTTTTCGCAGCAAAAGGTGGTGACAATCGAGAAAGCCATAATCATTTGGATGTTGGTCATTTTGTATTTGGCAATCACGAAGTATTGTTCCTAACAGACCTAGGGGCAGGGGAATATACTAAAGAATACTTTGATGAAGCAAAACGGTATCAGTATTTCGTTACTTCAGCTAAGAGCCATCATCTGCCTATCTTAAATGGTTGTTCACAAGTCGTTAACGACGGAAAAGCAGAAGTGGTAAGAACGGATTGCGCTAACGGGGAAATCACTTACAACTTGGCCGAAACATATAGTACTGAATCTTATATAGAAAAATTTACCCGTCATTTTTCTGTTCATGAACAGAAAAAAATCTTAGTGCTCCATGATCGGTTTTGTTTCAGTAAAGCAAAAAATGAGATCATAGAGAATTTCGTGTCTCATATTGAACCAGTAATAGAGGAGAAAAAAGTTATTCTAAGTACAAGCAACGAAGTAGTTGAAATCAAATTCGATACGCGTTTTTTGATTAGCCTCAATGTGATAAAAAAACAATATCACCGGCATGATGGTGGTCTTTGCGAAGCGCATCAAATACAAGCGATGTATCGTGTTGCCAAAGAAACTGAGATTATTACTTCCTTTTTACTTATGTGATAAACTTGAACACTTCAACTTAAAAAGGGCTGTGACAATAAACGCGTCACAGCCCTTTTTCGGAGTAAACCATGTTTTCCTGCCAACTCCACTTTTATAAATCACTATTCATAAAACAGGAAGAGCTGTTTTTGCTTAGCTGTTCTTATTGCTTGATGTAGGACAATTTTTTCACAACCTCTTATTTCTCTACGTTTGACGTGGAGAAGCTGTCGATTGTCGGATAACTAATTCTGTACTAAGTAGAATTCGTTTAGCGATTCCGGGATTTTTAATTCGTTCATCTAAAACGTTCACGCCCATTTCGCCCATTTCTTCTGTAAATGCATGAACAGTTGATAAAGAAGGTGAGACATAACGAGAAATCGAAAGATCGTTTATTCCCATCACACTGATTTCTTCCGGCACGCGAATCCCAGCTTCTGTCAATTTATGGATAATACCGATCGCAAATGAATCATTTGCTGCTAAAATAGCAGTGGGCAACTTTTCATTCCAGCTTTTCAATGCTTGCAAGGTCAGTTCTTCTCCTGTAGGGACATCCAAGCGACTATTTTCCTTCAAGATAAAATACTCTTCTTTATATAAGCCATGAAATTGCATAACATCAATGAAAGTGTTAGTAGTTGGTGTCTTATATTGACGATAACTATGAAGATTATCTGTTTCTTCAGCCCCAATAAAAGCAATCTCTTTATGGCCAAGAGAAAATAAATGTCCTAAGGCTAGTTCAGTTGCTTGGGCAAAATCGGTGTTTACGGAATCATAGTTGTTCAAAGGGAAATTACTTCCTATTACACAGAAATGTTCATGAAGTGCTGCGAATTCATCGATTCTTTCCTGGGTAAATTTACCAATAGCTAAGAGACCATCCACTGATTCTATTGATTGATCATCTAAGTGAGAAATCTTCAATACGTTATATCCTAGCTCGGCAGCACGTTTTTCTACTCCTAAGCGAATGGACATGTAATATATATCATCTAATTCTTCCTCATCTAAGCGCCATTGGATAATACCAAGCGATCGTTCTTTTTTTTCTCCTACTTTTTTTATGTTTCTTTTCTGTTTCTTTTTTTGCTTATATTTTGTGTAATTCAGTTCTTCAGCAATTTCAAAAATCTTCCGCTTCGTTTCTTCAGTAACAGACAAGGTAGAGTCATAATTTAATACTCTCGAAACAGTAGAGATCGATACTGCTGCAGCTTTTGCGATATCAGTAATAGTGGCCATTTTGTACCCCTCATTCATTCAATTTCTTATATACAGTATATTTCTTTCAAGTAAAAAAGCAAAGTAAAAAAATTACAAATAAAAATATTTTACTAAAAACTATTGATTTTTCCTGAGTAAAAAAGTACTATCTTTTTAAGGAAGCGCTATCAAAAAGGAGGGGTGGGAGAAAATTGAAAGGGTTAGTAACTATGGTTATCGTTATTTGTAGTCTGTTTTTAGCAACAGGGTACATGAACGACAATCGTAAGCAAATAAATAATTTTAGTAAAAAACAAGAAGAAAAGTTAAAAGAAAATGCTCGAAGCGTTTCTGAACAAGAATGGCAAAACGATGAAGTACCTTTACGTGAAATGGTTTCTTTAGAGGGGACTATCATCAAATCAGATCGAAAAAGCGGCAAAGTGGAAAATGGCGATCGCTTCTTATTGCAAACTCAAGGAAACGTTTTTATGATATTCAACGATCAAAATCAATGCTTTCGTGTAGGAGAGCGGATTAAAGTATATGGAGAATATTATGGTTTTATAAAGGGGCTGCTGATTGAAAGGAGGAACGAGAGTGAATGAAAGAAAGAGGGGAAGACAAAATAGTTTAAGGTTCAATGATTGTTTATCAAAAGAAGATATTGAAGAAATGTTTTTGGGTTTGCTAGAGCCATTAAGCGTCTTTTATGAGAAACGACCCGGGCGCTTGAAGTTAGGGACGCATGGAACGGTATATACAGAAGATCGTAGACAAATCGAAGCATACTTAAGACCGTTATGGGGATTAGGACCTTTTATCACAAACAAGCCGCATCCTCTTACAGAAGTTTATCTTGAAGGGATAACGAAAGGCGTAGACCCAAGAAGTCCAGATTATTGGGGAGAAATCGATTCTTCTGATCAATTGATCGTAGAGATGGCTTCTCTTAGTACGTCCTTGTTGCTGAATAAAGAAAATATTTGGGATCGATTAGAACCGCAGGCACAAAAAAATCTTCATCATTGGCTAATGCAGGTTAATGAATCTTCTTTACCGAGAAATAATTGGCATTTCTTCCGTGTACTGATCAATTTAGCGATGAAAAATTGTGGAAGAAGTTATTCAAAGAGTTTGTTGGAGAAAGATCTTGAAACTATTGAAAGCTTTTATCAAGGCGAGGGGTGGTATTGTGACGGAGTTGAGACACAAGTAGATTATTATGTTTCCTTTGCTATCCACTACTATAGTTTGATCTATTGCCGCTTCATGGAAAAAGAAGATCCGATGCGTGTCAAAAGAATGAAGCAAAGGGCATGCTTGTTTGCTCAAACATTTAAATATTGGTTTGATGAAGAAGGAAGAGGGCTTCCATTTGGGCGTAGCTTGACTTATCGCTTTGCGCAAGTGTCATTTTTTAGTGCGTTAGTTTTTGCTAATGTCGAAGCATTGCCGTGGGGCGAGATCAAAGTATTGATCAGTCGACATTTGAAATATTGGAATCATCAAGAGATGCTGACAACTGATGGGTTGCTGTCAGTTGGTTATTATTATCAAAATATGGTTTTTGCGGAAGGATACAATGGCCCAGGATCCCCTTATTGGGCATTCAAAACGTTTTTGTTATTAGCAGTCCCTGATGATCATCCTTATTGGCAAGCAGAAGCACTCGAATTAAAAATAGAAGTACGTAAAAAAGCAGTACCTTCTAGCGAAAATATGTATCAATATGATCAGACATTAAAACATGTGCAAGCTTTTCCGGCGGGACAGTTCATTCAAAATCAAAATCATGGGAGTGCGAAATACAGTAAATTTGTTTATTCAACCCTTTTTGGTTTCAGTGTGCCAAAAAGCAACGGATCATATGGTGAAGGAGCTTATGATAGTTGTTTGGCGTTGTCTGAAGATGGCCGTCACTTTCGGACAAAAGAATTAGATGAAATGTTTTCGATCGAGTTAGACCGAGTTGTCCATTTATGGCGTCCTTGGTCAGATGTGACAATAAAAAGTACAATCGTTCCGCTTGAAAACGGGCATTTGCGTATCCATGAAATATGGAGTGAACGGTTGCTGTATGTGTATGAAGGCGGGTTTAGTGTACCAATGGAAAATACAAATAGATGTATAGCGGGACAATGTGCCGCAGCACGATCGATCATTGGTACTTCGAGGATTAAGAACATCATTGGATACAAGAAAGCTGGGATTATCCGACCTGAACCTAATACAAGTCTCTATTTTCCGGTAACACTATTACCATATTTGACAGGCGTGGCTGAAAGCGGAAAACAAGTATTTATATCTGTGATCAGCGGTGTTTTACCAGACCAGTTTTTTGAAGAACCTACAGTAGAAATTATTGGGGAAAATATAGAAATTGGGCAACTGGGACAAAGGATTAATGTAAAGTTGGAGGAAAAGTACTACGATGAAAAATAGAACAAATGTAGTTAAGTTAGAATGGCTAGCTTCAGAAATTGATTTTATCGAAAAACAGGTGCGTGAAAATCAAGGGAAATTTGAATTTCTCGTGCCTGCTGCGGCTAGTAAGAATCAGATATATGAAGCAGAAGAAAATACAGATTGGACGGCTAGTTTTTGGTTAGGAATGTTGTTTTTAACAAAGGAGCTCTCTAATTCAAAAGATTTTGATCGAACGATTGAAAGTCAGCTAGCTTCGTTTAGAAAGCGTTTAGAAAAAGATATAGCATTGGATACGCATGATATCGGATTCTTATATCAATTATCGGCTGTTGTTGATTATCGTTTGAATAAAAATAAGTCGTCAAAACAAATGGCTATACAAGCAGCTGATCGATTGATGGAGCGGTATTCTCCCAAAGCTCAAATTATACAAGCTTGGGGAGATTTAGATGATCCAAAGCAGCGTGGACGCATGATCATTGACTGTTTGATGAATTTGCCATTGCTGTACTTTGCCACTGAGGCTACCGGAGATGAGAAATATAAAAGAGCTGCTTACAGCCATGCTAAGCAAACCCAAAAATATATCGTGAGAGACAATGCTACTACTTATCATACGTATTATTTCGATGATGTTACTGGAACGCCGAAATATGGTCGTACACAGCAAGGTTATTCAGATGAATCTTGTTGGGCACGTGGACAAGCTTGGGGAATCTATGGGTTCACGTTAAGCTATTTATACACGGGAGATGGTTCTTTTTTAGAGACCGCCACGCAACTTGCCGATTATTTTCTACAAGAGCTTCCTGAGGATTTGATTTGTTATTGGGATCTAATATTCAAAGAAGATAGCCAAGAGGAAAAAGATAGTTCTGCAGCAGCTATAGCGGCATGTGGATTGCTAGAACTTTCCAAACAACTGCCTGTTTCAGATCCTCGTCATTTCGATTACGAAGAGATAGCAATCAAAATCTTGGAAGAATTACAGAAAAACTATACAACGAAACGAGTTAACGGATCAAACGGTCTGCTTCTCCATGCCGTTTATGATAAAAACAGCTTAAAAGGTGTAGATGAATGTGTGATCTGGGGCGATTACTTTTATGTAGAAGGGATCACTCGTCTAGCTAAAACATGGTACTGTTACTGGTGATGTATAAGAGAAGAGGAGGATTCATATAATGAAGCGATGGAAAAAAATGATGATTGGATCAATAGTTTTAGGAATGTCACTCGTATTTGGTGCTTGTGGTAATCAAGAAGACAGTAGTGAAGAATCAGCAAATGAAATTACCGTTTCGACATGGAATTATGAAACAACACCTGAATTCAAAGCGCTCTTTGAAGCATTCGAAAAGAA
Organism: Enterococcus sp. DIV0436a; assembly: GCF_051711605.1. Classification (NCBI taxonomy): domain Bacteria; kingdom Bacillati; phylum Bacillota; class Bacilli; order Lactobacillales; family Enterococcaceae; genus Enterococcus; species Enterococcus sp. DIV0436a. The sequence goes on along the minus strand of NZ_JBIONA010000001.1, from coordinate 1,819,428 downwards.
AACGGGAATCAAAGTGAAAGCAGTAGATATTGCTTCAGATGATTATGATACGAAACTCACCACGATGCTTTCTTCTGGAGACACGACAGATGTATTGACAATGAAAAATCTTTTGTCGTATTCAAATTATGCTTTACGAGATCAGTTAGTCGATCAAACAGAACGAATTAGAGAATTAGACACTGATGCTGCTGAAGAAACATATGAAATGTATGATATCGATGGAAAAACATATGCATTGCCATATCGAACGGACTTTTGGGTACTATATTACAATAAGAAAATGTTTGATGATGCAGGAATCGAATATCCAAAAAATCTAACTTGGGACGAATATGAAGATTTAGCAAAAAAACTTAGTAAAAATGACGGACAAGTTTACGGAGCATATCAACATATCTGGCGTTCGACAATCCAAGCTATTGCAGCTGCTCAAAACGAGGCGAATCTTGTTGAACCAGATTATCAATTTATGACTGATTATTATGATCGAGCATTGAGGATGCAAAAAGAAGGCGCGCAGATGGATTTTGGCACGGCTAAATCAACGAAAGTAACCTATCAGTCTCAATTTGAGGAACAAAAAGCAGCAATGATGTACATGGGAACTTGGTATATGGCTGGCATACTCGCAAACAAAGAAGCAAGTAAGACAGAAGTAGAATGGGGAATTACAGCTATTCCTCAGAAGAAAAAAGGAGAATCGGTCACGACGTTTGGTTCACCAACAGCATTTGCTGTCAATAAAAACTCAAAGAAACAAAAAGCGGCGCAAGAATTTATTGAATTTGCAGCCAGTGAAGAAGGAGCAAAAGTATTAGCAGGAGTAGGAGTAGTTCCTTCATATCGTACGGATGAGATTGATCAGCTTTATTTTAATCTCGCTGGAATGCCAACGGATGAAATTTCTAAAAAAGCTTTTTCTCCTGATGAAATCAAACTTGAATTTCCGATTGATACGCATGGGCCTGCAATCGATAAGATTTTACAAGAAGAACATGACTTAGTTTTGGTTGGAGATGAAACGCCGGAAAAAGGAACGGCAAATATGGAGAAACGTGTAGCTGCGGAAAAAGAATAATCATGAAAGGAGAGAAGCCAAGAGATCAAACACTCTTGGTTTCGTCATCGAAATGGAGAATAGTATAAATAAGAAAGCTACAAATCATTTGCGTAGAAAACGAACGTGGATCGCTTATTCGTTTATCGCCCCGAATTTCATTGGTTTTTTCGTTTTTACATTAATACCAATCCTGTTTTCGCTTGTACTAGCATTTATGAAATGGGATTCTTTTTCAACGCCAGAATTTGCTGGACTAGATAACTTTCGTAAAATGGCCAACGATGAGACATTTTGGATTTCTTTGAAAAATACTTTTTTATATACCGCTGCTGTAGTGCCTGGCACACTTGTTTGTTCGTTAGGGCTAGCTTTACTACTAAATCAGAAAATTAGAGGGATGAAGCTTTTTCGTACGATATTTTTCTTTCCGTATGTTACTTCCTTAGTAGCAATTGCTGTTGTTTGGAATATGTTGTTTCATCCAACAATGGGACCTATTAATATCTTTTTAAGACGATTTATTGAACATCCTCCAGGTTGGACTTCAAGTTCAAATTGGGCGCTTTGGGCAATTGTAATTGTCAGTATTTGGCGAGGGATGGGTTATTACATGATTCTATACCTTGCAGGACTACAAAGTATCCAAAAAGAACTATATGAAGCGTCTTCGCTAGATGGAGCAAACCGTTGGAAACAATTTTTGAATGTGACATTACCTTCGTTGAGACCAACAACCTTCTTTGTAACGATCATGCTTGTCATCAATTGTTTCAAGGTGTTTGACCTTGTGCAAGTGATGACGGATGGCGGCCCTGGTCGAGCGACAAATGTGCTGGTTTACCAAATCTACAATGAAGCATTCAAAAAATTTGATTTTGGTTATGCTTCAGCTATTTCACTTGTTTTGTTCGTAATTGTTTTGGGCGTTACGGTTGTTCAATTTTCTTGGAATAAGCGTCGTACTTAGGAGGTGTGATATGGAAGAGAGTGTTCGAAATGAAAGAAAAAAAGCAAAAATTCGTTCAAAAAACATGCCCTTTATTCAATGGTTGGGTATGATTCTGCTGATTGTATTAGCTTTATTGACGATCATTCCTTTTTTATGGATGGTTTCTGCTTCATTCAAAGCAAATAATGAAGTGTTCACGATTCCGATTCAATGGATCCCTAAAACTTGGCATTTAGAGAATTATCTGGTTATTTGGTCTCGTATTCCTTTAGTGACATTTTTTAAGAATACAGCTTTTTTAAGCGTTGTGATCACGTTGATTCAGTTGTTTACTTCTAGTTTTGCTGCTTACGGGTTTTCTAAACTAAATTTTAAAGGGCGCGATATTTTATTTTTAGCATATATCGGCACGATTGCTGTCCCTTGGCAGTCTTATATGATCCCGCAGTTCATTATGATGAGAAAAGTGGGTTTAACAGATACGTTGTGGTCGTTGGTGCTATTACAAGCGTTCAATGCTTTTGGTGTGTTCTTGTTGAAGCAATATTACAGTAGTATCCCAGATTCTTTATGTGAGAGTGCGCGGATCGATGGCTTATCAGAGTGGGGAATCTATCGCAAGATCATTTTACCTCTTACAAAACCGGCGATTGCCAGTTTGACGATCATCACATTCGTTAATACATGGAACGATTATATGGGGCCATTCATTTATTTGTCTTCTACGGAAAATAAAACAATCCAGTTAGGGTTGAAGATGTTTATTGGGCTATTTGATGCAGAGTACGCATTAATCATGGCTGCCTCAGTTGTTTCTGTTCTTCCTGTTGCTTTTATATTTTTAGCGATGCAAAAATATTTTGTAGAAGGGATCGCTTCATCAGGAATGAAGGAATAGGAGGCGATTATGAAAGAGCAGCGTTTTGACAAAAATGTTTATATGGAATTCTTTTATTGGTTGTATCAATCATTGGCAAGTAGCCTTTGTTTTTGGTGTGTCAATATCTTGTATATAGCAGCTGCGTTCCTTTTGTCGATAGATGGAAGGAATGTCTTTTCCTTTATTTTTTCTTTACTTTTTATTGGTCCAGGTTGCATCGTGATGATAGGTATGACAGAAGAATTAGCAAAAGAAAAAAGTTTTTCACCAGTACGTTTGTTCATAAAGACGTTTCGCCAATTTTGGCTAAAGGGATTTTTTTATTGGCTATTTGCTTGGATAGTTAGTGTGATAATGATTTTTGATTGTTTCTTTTTTATACGTTTTTCTTATGGAAAATGGTTGATTCCGTTGTTTGTTTTACTTGCTTGTTTATCAGTTTCCTTTAGCATCAACTGCTGGTATTTTCAGGTGAGAAATCCAGCGTCGAAACCAAATCAAGTTCTACGGATAGCGTTCTACTATACGTTGAAAAAATGGTATGTGAGTTTACTAGATTTTTTACTATTGACAAGTTTGTTTCTCTTCTTTTTCGTAAAGCCCCAATGGTGTATTCTACTAGGTCCTTCTATCGTATTTGGTTTGATTTACTTCAACAATCGTAAATTGATGAGAACTATGGATCTGTAGACTTTATAAATTGAAACTTTCAATTAAGAATGACAGTTTTTTATGTAAAAACTGTCATTCTTTTTCATTTTTTGAAACATATGGCTAAACAAATGAAATAAAACGTGCTATACTTCTGAATGAAACAGGTTTAGAAACTGTATCACTTATTTGTGATTATTTCTAACTAATAATTAAAAATAAAGCATAAAAAGGACGATGTTCAATGGCTGAAAAAATGAAACAAGGTTCGAAATCTGTAGTAGAAAGTTTGGTTAATCATCATGTTGATTATGTATTCGGTATACCAGGTGCAAAAATCGATGGTGTATTTAATGAATTAGAGGATCAAGGTCCTGAATTAATCGTGACTCGTCACGAACAAAATGCTGCATTTATGGCACAAGCAATCGGACGTATTACAGGAGAGCCAGGAGTAGTTATCGCAACAAGTGGTCCTGGTGCTAGTAACTTAGCTACAGGTTTGGTAACAGCGACAGCAGAAGGTGACCCAGTTTTAGCAATTGCCGGACAAGTAAAACGAAGCGATCTATTGAAGTTGACCCATCAAAGCATGGATAATGCAGCACTGTTCCAGCCAATCACAAAATACAGTGCAGAAATCCAAGATCCAGAAACAATTTCAGAAGTGATTGCCAATGCTTATCGTATGGCTAAGAGTTCAAAAAAAGGCGCGAGCTTTATCAGTATCCCGCAAGATGTAGTGGATGCACCTGTCCAAGGTAATGTCATCAAGCCATTGAGCGATCCTAAATTAGGTTCTGCTTCTGCAGATGATATCCGTTACCTAGCTGAACGCATTAGAGAAGCAAAACTACCGGTACTATTAGTAGGTATGCGAGGATCAAGTGAAAAAGAAACGTTAGCCATCAGGCAATTAGTTGAAAAGACAGCATTGCCTGTTGTAGAGACATTCCAAGCAGCTGGAGTGATCTCACGTGAATTAGAAGCGCATTTCTTTGGTCGTGTGGGTTTATTTAGAAACCAACCAGGAGATATGCTTTTGAAACGAAGTGATCTAGTTATTGCAATTGGCTATGATCCAATCGAATATGAAGCAAGAAACTGGAATGCGGAAAAAGATGCGCGGATCATTGTGATCGATGAAGCGCCAGCTGAAATCGATCCTTTTATGCAGCCTGAAAGAGAATTGATCGGTGATATCTCAGCCACTCTTGATTTATTGACAGGTTCATTAGAGCCTCAACAAGTGTCAGAAGATGCAAAAGAATATTTAGCATCTCTTCAAGCAAAATTAACGGAGCGGGACATTGTTCAATCAAAAGGAGAAGCAGGTATCTTGCATCCTTTAGAAGTCATTAACACGCTTCAGTCAAAAGTAACAGATGATATGACTGTTACCGTAGATGTAGGTAGTCATTATATTTGGATGGCACGCCACTTTAGAAGTTATGAACCTCGTCATTTGTTATTCAGTAATGGTATGCAAACGCTTGGTGTTGGATTGCCATGGGCGATTTCTGCTGCATTGGTGCGTCCAAATACACAAATCGTATCAGTTTCCGGCGATGGGGGATTTTTATTCTCTGCCCAGGATTTAGAAACGGCTGTACGTAAAAAATTAAATATCGTTCATTTGATTTGGAATGATGGACACTACAATATGGTAGAGTTCCAAGAAAAAATGAAATATCAACGGGCGTCAGGTGTAGACTTTGGTCCAGTTGATTTTGTGAAATATGCAGAAGCTTTTGGCGCTAAAGGAATCCGAGCTACAAGTGTAGAGGAATTAGAAAAAGCTTTAGAAGAAGGATTTGCGACAGAAGGACCCGTAATTATTGATATTCCGATTGATTACCGTGATAATGAGAAATTGGGAGAAACAATCTTACCAGATCAATTCTATTAAGGAAGTGTCGACATGACTGAAAAAATCTTATACCAGCACGGGACATTAGGAGCTTTGATGGCCGGCTTGATGGATGGAACAGAAACGATTGCTCATATATTAGAAAAAGGAACTCTGGGATTGGGAACATTGCATGGACTTGATGGTGAAGTCATCTTTTTAGATGGCGTAGCTTATCAAGGAAGATCAGATGGCTCAGTTGCCCAATTAGATGGAAGTGAACTTACCCCCTATGCAGCAATTACAGATTTTACGCCAGATACTAGTTTTTCTGTCTCAAAAACTGCAGATGGAGAACAATTGAAAAAAGACATATTAGTAAGAGAAGCCGGGGAAAACCTATTTTTGGCAGTGAAGATAACTGGATTATTCAAAAATATGCACATCCGTATCATGCCGAAGCAAGAAAAACCTTACAGAAGACTAGCAAAAATTTCAGAGTCTCAACCAGAATTCCAACAAAGCAATGTCCAAGGAACATTAGTCGGGTTCTTTACGCCTGTATTATTCCAAGGAGTTGCTGCAGCGGGATTTCACCTGCATTTTATCGATGATACACATACATTTGGCGGACATGTAATGGATTTTGAAGTGGCTGAAGGAAAAGTTGAGATTAGCCGCATCTCGTCCCTTGTACAGCATTTTCCAGTTGATGATCCGACTTTTGTTCACGAAACGATTGATTATGCTGATTTAGCAGCAGAAATCCAACAAGCAGAATAGAAAAAGAAAGCGAGATGCGTTCAAGGTGATCAACCTGACGTATCTCGTTTTTTTAAGGAGGAAACCTAGCGTTTACAAAAAAACTGAGCTATAATCTTCTCCATAGATCAAAAAGGAGCGGTTTTTATCATGTGGACAGAAAAACAGAAAAAAGATGCATACGAAATTTTATTATTACAGCAACAAGGATTATTAGAAGCAGAAGATAACTGGTTAGCAAATTTAGCAAATTCATCTGCATTGTTGAATGAGACTTTGCCTGAGACTGTCTTTGCAGGATATTATTTATTCGATGGTAATGAATTGATTTTAGGACCGTTCCAAGGGCGAGTTTCTTGCACACGTATCAAGATGGGAAAAGGAGTTTGTGGAGAATCAGCTGAAAAACAAGAAACATTGATCGTTGATGATGTCAAAACCCATGCAAATTACATTTCCTGCGATTCAGCCGCACAATCAGAAATCGTAGTGCCAATGGTAAAAGAAGGTAATTTAATCGGTGTTTTAGATATCGATTGCGGAGTAACGAAAGGGTATGATGAAATCGATCAAGCATTTCTAGAAAAATATGTAGATCTTTTATTAGCAAATTTTAATATAAATGCTTTTTCATTTATTAATAACTAAAATCGTCTATTGAAACAAAAAAGAAGAGAAATCAAGAATAAAAAGAGCCGGAAAGACAGTGGGCATTTCTGTTTTTCGGTTTTTTTATTTTTTTATAAAATCACAAGTGTTATTGGTTTTCATAATCATATTTTAATGGTATTATCATTTTAAATAATGAAAAACACATTAAGGATGGATGAAATATGAATAACGAAACTATCATTTTAGGAAAAAAATATATTTGCCAACCTATTGGCTTGAAACAAAAAGTGGTTGGAGAAGTAATCAGTAAATTAGAAAATTGTGTTGTGATCTGCGTAGACGAATATCATGACGTCGATCGCAATGAAATATTAGAAAAATGCGGAAAAGTAGTGGCAAAATATACTCACGTTTATGAGTTGGAAACAACAGAATATCTATATAACTATAGCAACAAATATGAACATACTTTAGTTTCATAAAGATTTAAATAAAGTGCCTTCAAAAGCGAGAAGACCAAGCTTTTGAAGGCACTTTATTTAGTTGGCAGTAATTGTTCATGATTTTTGATTTATTCAAAAGGTTCGCCTAGAGAATCTGTTTCTGTAACGAGGCCTGGTGGAGAAACTCGATAAAAACCTATACTGCCAGAACTGTCCTATTTTCGGATAGACAAACTAGTAGTTTTAAAAAGATCATCCGATCCAATCATTTCAAAAAATGCAAAACTGATATCAGGATCATTTAGCTCAGGCTTGTTATCGTAAAGCATTTGTAAAGGTTGCATTTAGTTAGGAGTAAACGCGAAACTATCATCATTATTTGCTGAAGAAGATGAAGAAGCTAATTCAGAGTTTGTTTGAAATAAAGGAGACGTGCTGACAGTTTCTTTACCCTGTTTTTTGCAGAGGCTTTTATATCGGAAGTTTCTACCGGAGAATTTTTCTCATTTGTAGAAATTGTTGAATCGATACTATTCGAAATTTGCGTATCTGAAGGTATGTTCTTTGATGCAGAAGTCCCACAAGCAGTAAGTAACAATAAATTTGATAAACTGATAAACAGAATTCTTTTCATTATATACACACTCCTTATAGTATCGTTTAGCATACACCTATGCTCAGTATTAGGCAAAATCAATGCAAAACTATCAAGTCTTTTATAGTATCTATTAGTCTTAGTAATACATATATGGAGAGGGTGATATCCCAGTTCAAACCAGATACATTGGTTACCATCTGTATTAACGATTATGCTTCTAAACGCTTTTTTTATGAAAAAATTTATAAGTGAAAACGTAGGTATGATATTATCTAGAGGTAATTTTTTTGGGTATTTAAATAGTTGCTAGGAGGATAGCTTTTGGATTTTTACAGTAATTTTATCTTAATAATAGCAATATTATTACTTCTAAATATTTGGTTTTTTGATAAAAGTAGAAATGCAGGGATAGGTTTTAGAACCAAACGAAGTACGTCTTCTGAAAAAAAGTGGGTATTTTCACAGACTATTTTTTACGGAGGGATTATTTCAATCAGTTTACTTTCTTTAACACTTTATTCTTTAAATGTTATAGACGTTTCCATGTCAAATTTTATATCTATTATTGGAATCCTTATTTCTGCAATTATTACACAACTACTTCTTGTGTTTGAAGAGAAGTCAAAAAATAATTAAAGCAATTATGCCTTTTAGTACAGGAATTATTACTTCTTACAAATGTATAGCGAATGTGAAGCCTGCTGTTTTAATTGTTCTAGAAAAACTTTTGAGTGAACAATTATTTTTATGTTAGGATGAATTAATTTGATAAAGTCCGTATAATTGTGTAAAAGTAAAAAGGCCATATAACAGTCCTTTTACGGTACAATGTTTTTAACGACAAAAACATACCCAGGAGGACTTTTACATGACCCAAGTACATTTTACACTGAAAAGCGAAGAGATTCAAAGCATTATTGAATATTCTGTAAAGGATGACGTTTCTAAAAATATTTTAACAACGGTATTTAATCAACTAATGGAAAATCAACGAACAGAATATATTCAAGCAAAAGAATATGAACGAACAGAAAACCGACAAAGTCAACGAAATGGCTATTATGAGCGCAGCTTTACGACACGTGTAGGCACGCTAGAATTAAAAGTACCCAGAACACGTGATGGCCATTTTTCACCCACAGTGTTTGAACGTTATCAACGAAACGAAAAAGCCCTCATGGCTTCAATGTTGGAAATGTATGTATCAGGCGTTTCAACTCGTAAAGTATCAAAAATTGTGGAAGAACTTTGTGGTAAATCCGTCTCTAAGTCCTTCGTTTCTAGCTTAACAGAACAGCTAGAACCTATGGTTAACGAGTGGCAGAATCGTTTATTATCAGAAAAAAATTATCCTTACTTAATGACCGATGTACTCTATATAAAAGTACGAGAAGAAAATCGAGTACTCTCAAAAAGCTGTCATATAGCGATTGGAATAACCAAAGATGGCGACCGTGAAATTATCGGCTTCATGATTCAAAGTGGCGAAAGCGAAGAGACCTGGACAACATTTTTTGAATACCTAAAAGAACGCGGTTTACAAGGTACGGAACTCGTTATTTCTGATGCGCACAAAGGATTAGTCTCTGCCATTAGAAAATCCTTCACCAACGTAAGTTGGCAAAGATGCCAAGTTCACTTCCTAAGAAATATCTTTACCACCATTCCTAAAAAAAATTCAAAATCTTTCAGAGAAGCTGTTAAAGGAATTTTTAAGTTCACAGATATTAACTTAGCGCGTGAGGCTAAAAATCGATTGATTCATGATTATATCGATCAACCAAAATATTCAAAAGCTTGCGCATCATTGGATGATGGATTCGAAGACGCCTTTCAATATACCGTACAAGGAAATTCCCACAATCGACTAAAGAGTACCAATCTAATTGAACGACTGAATCAAGAAGTACGCAGAAGAGAAAAGATTATTCGCATCTTCCCCAATCAAACATCAGCCAATCGCTTAATTGGAGCCGTTCTTATGGACCTACATGATGAATGGATTTATTCTTCAAGAAAATACATCAATTTTGATAAGTAGAAATGGTAAAAACATTGTATAGCATTTTACACAGGAGTCTGGACTTGACTATTAATTTCTCTAGAGTTTATAATTGAAAAACTTATTTGAAGGAACATGCTTAAACCATAACTATGTTTTACCTTTCATTAACTTAATGTTCACCTCAAAAAGGATATACGAACTAGTATTTTTGTGAAGTAGGAATAGCGTTGATAATATGGAGGAAGTAATTTATATTAAAAAATGTGTTTTTTTGAATGCCATTTTCATTCATTTAACGAAAATCAGCAAAAATAAAAAATGCTCAAACCCTTATAAAATAAGGATTTAAGCATCTAGCGAAATCTGCTGAAATCTCACAATGGAGACGGCGTCAATGATACCCACATTGATAATACTGTATCTACAAGGGATTTTTACTATCCAATGCAAAAAGAATGCAAAATATTTTTACAAATACATTTGTTTCATCGGATTATTTACCACATTACTTTCCTTTTGCTCCATCTCATCTAATATATGTTGATAAGTTTGTAAGGTGTTAACAATATCCTTATGACCTAAACGACGAGAAACATATTTAATGTTGATGCCTTGATAAAGCAAGATAGATGCGTGAGTATGTCTAAGTCCGTGACAAGTAATTTCTGTTACTCCAACCTTCTTACAAAACTTTCTTAAAAATTTATTTAAGGAGAAAAGAAGAGGAAAAACATTAACTGAAAAGTACAAATGAGAAATAAATCATTTTGGTTAGCAGTAGTGCTAACAGCGTTGCTTCCGGCCCAAGGTAGTATTGTTGTCTCATTTTGGATGTAATCAATAAGCAGTTGTTGGATATTATTAATGCAATATTTGTATTTCTATCTATTCTAGGAGTCGTTACGGATCCAACAAATAAAGGTGTATAAGCATTGAACTACAGCAAACCAAAGGAGGACAGTACAAATGAGTAAAGAGAACATAATAAAATGGATGCAGAGTTGACTAAGCAAAGATACGTCAACATTTTAGATCTAATTTTTTCGATTGCAGTTTTTTTCTCAATGAATGCCGAAGGCTTCCTACCTTCTGAATCAGCTGATATCTTCTCGAGTAACAAGAGTTTTTATTAGAAAGGCATTCACACAAATGGTCACTATTCTTATATGAGTATGCGTACCACGTTGTTAGCAGAGGTAATGCTAATGCGGATTCAGGCAGAAAACCCCAAATATTCAAACTTTCGACTGATAATCAATGTTACTACTTGTCATTTTACGTCTGTAAGAATACTATAATATAACTAGAGACAAAGTATAAAAAATACAAACAAAATATCTATTCTGTGGAATTTGAGACTAAGTTGATTAGATTGGATGTAATCAGAGCAATTCAAATGGGTCTCAAAGCCAAAGGCTATTACTCTGGGATGATCGATACTCTTTGTTGTAAAGATCAACAATTAAAGTGTTAGAGGAAGCATTAGGAACTACGGTTGACGGTATAATTCGTCCTATTGGTCAAATGATTAAAGCATTACAAACCGCATTGACCAATAATACGTTACTTTGGTAAAGAAAAAATCCCCACTTCTAATAATAGTGAGGATTTTTTTAATCATATTAATATAGTTTATTTTGCAGAATGTTAAAATTTCTCCATCAGTTGATCCTTAGATGATTCTTTACTGGTAATATACTCGTGACTTTTGATTAATAGCAAAATAGTAAAGATAGGGAAGTAAAAGTAATTAACAACATTAGATATACCTAAAAATGGGAATGTGAGCAAGAAACACACAAATGCTGCTTCAATACTATTTTTATTTTCTGATCTGAAAACTTCACATACATATTTAAATAATACTTTCGTAAAAAAGATAATTAATATTAAATAGCCTAAAATACCAATATCTAGAAATATTTTAAAGAACTCGTTATCTATAGAATATGGAGTTTGTATAGAGTCGAGGCGTGCAGTGATATTTGAGCCGAAAAGAAATTTCCAAATATTCATAGAAGATATATCCCAGAAGAAATGAACACCATCTATTCTACTCTTCAAACTATCTATATTCCATGTGCCATTTGATATAAAATTAACGATTGAATAAACAGTTTCTTGAAGAATGGATGTAAAAAGTATTTGAACAATTAAAGTAGTATAATAACTTAATTTCAATAATTTAAATCTATTTGTTTTTATTAGATAAGCAAAAAATAAAAGTATCAATGATGATAAATAAACAACTCTAGTCAAAGTCATATAAATTCCTAAGAGGCATAAAGCAGATAAAGTAAACTTAAGAAATTTGCTCATTTTTTTTGAAAAGATTACCATCGAAAGCATAAAAATCGAAATAAGTCCCAGAGTAAGACCACTATCTGTCATTCCGAAGGCTCTTACTTTTGCTCCCATTGCGAGGAAATATGAATTTGAAGAACTAATTCCGTTTAAGTAAAATATCGGATTTAGAATGGGTTCGCCTTTATAATAAACTGCAAAGATAGGATTTGTCTTAATATATTGGATGAATCCTAAAATCATTTGAAAAATATTAAATAATATGAGAACTCTTAGGACCGTTTTTATATTTATTTTGTTAAATTTAAATATATCCGTGGCTAAAAGAACAAAAAAAGATAAATAACTACTAAACAAAATCCAGAACGACTGAGTAAATCTATAGGATGAATCCGTATTTATAGAACTGGAAAGCAACATTATCATTATTAAAGCGAGTATAGAGAAAAGGGGGAAAGTATAAACTTTGCTTTTAGTATTCCTTCTTGAAAATAATGTAATAATAATTAGCATTCCAACCATACAGAGTATCCACATATTTGCTAGAGAGTTCCTAAATAAAGAAAACGATCTTTCTCCTAATAATATGAAAGTCTGCAAGGCCATGCCCTTGGTCGCTACCATCAATATAACAAACACAAAAAAAAGTGAAAAAAGGCTTTTAATAAATTTCATTAATTTTTTTTCTACCAAAATTTCTATCCTCCGTATTAATTTAAACTACTTTTATTATAACAGAATATTATTGATACTGTTTTAAAAATTATGAAGAATTTGAATATTTAAATCTATACATTCATATGCATTGTTAATAAAAGTGCGATGCAATATGAAAAAATTACATCAAATCATGAACTTAATCATCAATATAAGTAAGCTTGTGATAAGAGTTTTTACTAGAAAATTTTGATAGCACAATTATGAGCTCAAATTTAATCCGTGTCTGGTAAAAAAAGATTGAAGGTCAAAGGATTTTATAAAGGCGAGATTGATGGATTGTGTGGAACGTAAATGATCAAAACAATACTGAGAGTATGCGTGAAACCAGTTCTGTTTCTCATAAGAATTAAAGCGTCGATTATATGTGAATAAATTATAAGGTAAAAGCACTCAACTGTTCAGACGGTAGAATGCTTTTTTTGAATGCAAAATGAATGCAAAAACTTTTGCATTTCTCTACTTTTCTCTCCTTGACCAAAATTTGACCAAAATAAAAAAACGTTGATTTAACAACGTTTTTCATACATGTTTATTTGTCTCAACCATACATATATGGAGACGGCGGGAGTCGAACCCGCGTCCAAACACATCGCCACTTAAAAATCTACGTTCATAGTCAACTCATTTAAGGATTCGCTTTACAGCTTGCCGAGTGACAGGCATTCTGTATCGCTAGTCTGATGTTCTCTTTTTCAACTTACAGACGGAAAGTTGAAACGTATCCCACTAAAGTTAGGACCCTTACTCGAGCACATGGGCGATGCCGAGAGGATCTACGCTAACTGTTTTTAGGCAGCTAAAGCGTAAGAGTTGTTTTCGTTTTTAGCAGTTATATTTAACTGTAACGTTTTTACGTAGACGTAACCTACGAAACGCAATTCAAGCTCGACTGTGCCTGTCGAATCCGTAACGTCCCCGTTAGCTAACAAGGGTTACGTGTATTTTTCATACAAAATTAGTATAGCATATATTGGGATAAATTCAATAAAAAAGCGAATCATATCCCATTATTTATATAATAACTGCTCCTTTCTTAAGAAAAAATAAGCGATTTTCTTAAGAAAAGAGGTAGCTTCAAAAAAAGATCTTAAATCAGATCAAAATACTTCAATGCGTGGACAATTCCGCCTTCTGTATTTTTCTTTGTGATAAAGGTAGAAAGTTCTTTTAATCCGTCATAGGCGTTGCCCATAGCGATTTTGTTGTCGCAAGCTTCCAACAAGGCAAAATCATTCGGACCATCGCCAAATCCAAAAGTAGGAACTTTTTCCAGCTGAAGTTCTTTTTGCAGACGTTTGACACCTGCCCCTTTTGAGATTCCTTTCTTCACTGTATCGATCGAGTAAGGACCATTCCGATAAAAAGTTAGCTCAGGAAAATGTTCGTGATAGTATTCGTCACCTGATTGAGATAAGATCAGCAACATATTTACTGTGTTTTCTTTAAAGCCTAAAGGATCAATTTCCGGAACATCTGAATGAATGAAGTCGTAAGCATTGATCATTGTTTGGCTATGACCGGTACACCAGATTTTCTGATCGTTATAGTAAGAAAGTTCATGACCGTTCAACTGTACATGATCATACATTTTTTGACATTCTTCTGAAGAAAATGTTTGAGAATAGATTTCTTCGCCGTCTACTCGAATGAAAGAACCATTCATGGTGACCGCAGAAGTAATGCCCGCAACTTCCATGATAGAGTGGATTTCTGCTTCTGTACGTCCTGTAGCGATGACGGGGAGAACATTGTTTTCTTTTAATGCGTTCATAGCTTTTGCCACTTCGGGTGTGATTTTTGATTTCGCATCTAGTAATGTTCCATCAAGATCAAAGAAAGTGATTGCACGATAATTTGACACAAATAAAACTCCTTTTTTATTGGAATAAGTTTATCTTAACAAAGAATGAACAAAAGACAAACCTTTCGTGAAGAATTCCTGAACATATTGGTTCAGTCAACAATTTAGAGTATACTATAAGAAGAGAATTTAGGAGGGAAAGAATGATTTTTTTCAGTATTGGTATCTTATTCTTAATAATTGGCAGTCTTTTTCGGATTCTGCCCTCAAAAGGAAATCTGCCTTTTTATGGGTACCATTCGCCTCTTGCCGCAAAAACAGACGCTCATTGGCGGCTGGCTCAAAAGACAAGCGGAAACTGGTTTTTTCTTATGGGCTTACTGATGGCATTGATCGGCTATTATTTAAAGACATCTGGGCATACGAATTATTTTCTGATTGAAATGCTTTTGCTAGTATTTCCAATTATGCCTATTTTTATTATGACAGAAAAGAAATTACAGAAATATGACCTGGAAACTGGAGGGAACGATAATGAATATTTTAATGATTGAAGATAATCAATCTGTTTCTGAAATGATGCAGATGTTTTTCTTAAATGAAGGTTGGGAAGCAACTTTCAAGTATGATGGAAAAGAAGGGCTCGATGCCTTTTTAGAAAACCCACAACATTGGGATATGATTACACTAGACCTGAATTTACCCACGCTGGACGGTATGCTAGTAGGAAGAGAGATCCGCAAAGTTTCAAGTACTGTGCCGATTATCATGCTGACAGCTAGAGATTCTGAAAGTGATCAGGTGATCGGCTTAGAGATGGGGGCAGATGATTATGTCACAAAACCTTTCAGTCCTCTGACGCTTATTGCTCGAATGAAAGCTTTGCATCGCCGTAGTGAGTTGGCAGAAGCAAGAGAAGAAGCAGCAGTTTCAGATGATCATTTTGATATCGAGACTAGTCATTTCAAGATGAATACGAAAACACGAGAAGCGTATCTGGACAACCGGCCAATTGAAGGACTGACGCCTAAAGAGTTCGATCTATTGTTTACTTTAGCAAAAAAACCACGTCAAGTATTCTCTCGGGAGCAGTTGCTTGAATTAGTCTGGGATTATCAGTACTTTGGTGATGAACGGACAGTGGACGCCCATATCAAGAAATTACGACAAAAAATCGAAAAGGTCGGACCACAAGTCATCCAAACTGTTTGGGGAGTCGGCTACAAATTCGATGATTCTGGTGTTGCCTAATGCGTTATTTGTATCAGCAACTCTTAGCTTTTTGCGGAATGGTCGCGTTGATCTTATTGATCGTTGGAGTTTCTTTTACACAACTGACAAAACAAACGATTGAAGAAAACAATTACCAGCAACTGTTTGGATATGCTGAATCAGTTGAAAAGACAACGCAAACCTATGCCGATACGCTCCCGCAGTTTAGTCAAGATCAGGCGTTTCAAAATGCATTGCTGCTGACAGAGCAAGTACTGACAGAACAAAATGTGAACTTTATATTTATCGATAAAAACGAACGTGTCATTTATCCGACTAATACAGCTTTACTGAATTTTACCTTAACAGCTGATCAATGGAAAAATCTGAGGAATGGACGTCAAGAAAAATTCACATCGAATAAAAATATTTTAGGACAAGCACAGGCGACCTCTTACGCACTTGTGCCATTTAATTTGAATCATGAATTCTATGGAGCACTTGTAGTTAGTCAACCTGCGCGAAATATCGATAACAGCGTTCGTCCAATTACACTGAACCTGTTCAAAGGATTTATTTTTTCCAGTATCGTTGCAGTCATTGCCAGCTATGCTTTTGCAGCATTCCAAGTTAAGCGTATCAATCGGTTAAGGAATGCGACGAAAGAAGTGACGAATGGTAATTTTGATGTACAGCTCCCCGTACATGACAAAGATGAATTTGATGAGTTAGCAGATGATTTCAATAAAATGACGAATTCATTGAAAGAATCTCAAGCAGAAATTGAAGAACAAGAAAATCGTCGAAGACAATTTATGGCAGATGCTTCTCACGAGATGAGAACACCTCTTACGACAATCAACGGACTTCTGGAAGGGTTAGAATACAATGCAATCCCTGAAAACCAGCGAGAAAACGCGATTAAATTGATGAAAAATGAAACAGAGCGTCTGATCCGTTTGGTGAATGAAAACTTGGATTATGAAAAAATCCGTACGAATCAAATCAGTATGGTCATTAAAAAATTCAATGGAACAGAAACATTGAAAAATATTGTTGCACAGTTAGAAGCTAAAGCAGAAGCAGCAGGAGATACATTGATATTGAAAGCCGTTGATGATATTGATGTTTACGCTGATTATGACCGATTTGTCCAAATCATGGTCAATATTATTCAAAACGCGATACAGTTTACTGAAAACGGCCAAATCACGATTACTCTAGAAAAAGGCTATCTTGAAACGATCATCACGATTGAAGATACGGGAATTGGAATGTCTGAACAACAAATGAAAAGTATCTGGGATCGTTATTATAAAGTAGATCCTTCAAGAAAAAATACAAAATATGGTGAATCAGGATTAGGTTTACCAATCGTGCAGCAACTTGTACGCTTGCATAAAGGAAAATTAGAAGTAGAAAGCGAACTAGGAAAAGGAACAAAATTCACTGTTCGTTTGCCTGACGTAGAAATCAAAGAAGAGTAAAAAACAAGCGGTATAAAAGATCATGAATCGATCTTCTATACCGCTTGTTTTTACTATAAAATGATTGATTTAGCCCGCGGGCTCTAAACGATCAATATAAGGACTTTGGGCAATAGTAGCATCATGAGTAAAGAGTAAGATACCTTGATTTTCTTCATGAGCTAAATAAGAAAGCAAGTGGAGTAGCTCTTGGATCTCCAATACACTAAGTTCATCAAATGTATCTTCAATAACAATATTGTTTCGCTTGGAAAGCAAGGCATGAAGTAATTGCAGCTTTACTTTTTCAAAAGACGTCAACTCAACTGCCGCACAATTAAGCAAGGAAGGAGAGATATCAAGTTTTTCTTGATAGGCCAAACGATCTTCTTTGATTTCTTTTTCCGGTACATCCAACAGGACATGGTCTTTAAGATTCAGATAAGGAAACATCGGCCAATTTTTTTGGATGATCGCAAAATTATCCAGTTTTGCAACAAGAACCTCTTTTTTCAAGTGCTCCAATATTTTATGCTGTTTTTCGAGAGGACACAAAATAACGGTCAAATGTTCAGCATGAATCAAATATTCAGGTTTCATTACGTCCAGGCCTCCTACTTTGCAAATGATGGATAAAAAAAGTGAAAGGGAATAGACTAAGAATGAGACAGCATCCACTGAGCCCAATAAGAGTTTGGGCAAATCCCTTAAGTATATCTGTGAAAAAAAGATCATTTTGGAAATCGATGGTAAAAAAAGTCTGTTGATCCATTGGAATTGTAAGTCCGCTTACCGAAGTCAAGATATCACGGATATCTGGCAGTTCAGTAGTCTTTAAGACAAGAAAATTGATCCTTTGAAGAAGCGCTTCATAAACTGACTGGAAGCTGACGATCCACAATAAAACCAAGATACAACAAAGAAAGAGAGGAAAGAACAGCTGCCAGAAAATAAAAAGGAATAATTTGGTTTTAGAAAGACCAGTCAGGCGCCAATTGATCAATTCCTGCTTGTTTTGCCTGACTGAATAGTAAAAGAAAAAGATAAAAAGGAAGGCAAATAGAAAAAATAAACTGAATATGCCTTTTATATAAAATCGGCTAGCTAATTCTAAAGCCGGAAGAAGCTCTGTAGATGCAGAAGCGCCAATAAATGAAAGCCGATCTTGGACTTGATTGGCTAAAGCCGATTGCAAATGGTAAAGAGTCAGGCATGCTATCAATAAAAAAGCAGAAAAGCTTGAAAATAAACAATAGAGTATTGTCTGCTTTTTGTAATAAATTAATCGAGCAGTAGCATAGCGGATTATTTTCATACTTTTCACCTCTATAAAAAGTATAGAAAATGAATATGAATAAAGTATGAAATTCCTTTAGTGAAATCACGAATTAAAACCAGAAAATATTTTGTAAAAAGCAAGAGGTTGTGAAGAAGCTGCCCTATTCTATTACCGTAGATGCAAGCTTTTGAACACTGTTTATTCGAAAAAAGGAGCAACGACAATAATTTTGTCGCTGCTCCTTTTAAATTTATTTTATCATTCGGAAGAACTTGTGGTCGTTCCGTGAAGTTCTTGGTACGTTTGCGTTTTATAAAGATCAACAGTTGATTGTCCGTTGTGTTCACTAAAGACACTAGTTGACTTGTCACCAAGAGATTTTTCAGCTTCTTTTAATTTCTCTAAGCCATTCTTGTAGTCATAATCACTGGTATCAATTGGGTCTAATCCACTATTCGTATAGAACCGAAGAAGATCACCGTTATTGATTTGATCAGAAACAGCTAACTGTTTATCAACTTTTTCTTTGAGTGAATCAATTTCATTTTGTACTTCCTCAGTAGGTTCAGTAATGGCTTCACCAGTTTCATTACTGTAGATGGTACCACCGTAGTAAGTATATTTTGGAGTAACAAAATCGCCATCACGGAAAGAAACAAGCTGTTCATGATCTTTCGAGAATAGATCTTGTCCTAACTGAATATAATTTTTTGTATCTACACCTAGTAAGTGAAGTAATGTAGGCAAGGCATCAACTTGTCCGCCGTAAGTGTGATTGATTCCGCCCTGTGTTTGTCCAGGGATATGGATCATATAAGGGACACGCTGCATTTGTGCATTGTCGTAGTTTGTCCAAGTAGAACTTGTTTTTCCAACTAATTCAGCTAGATTTTTATTTCTTGAATTCGAGACACCGTAATGGTCACCGTAAAGGACGATGACTGAATTATCATACAAGCCGCTTTCTTTCAAATAATTGAAGAATTCTTGTACGGCGGTATCTAAATAATTGGCTGTCGCAAAGTAACCGTTGATCGTTTCATCATTTGTATTGGCTAACGGGAATCCTGCTTCGTCATTGGTGAATTTTGAATAAGGATAATGGTTAGATACAGCAATGAATTTTGAATAAAATGGTTGTTGCAGACGTTCCAAGTATTGTACGGATTGTTGGAAAAATGGTTTATCATGCAAACCGTATTGGAACGAATTGTCATCATTAACATCATAATAAGAAGAATCAAAGAAATAATCATATCCTAAATTCTTATAGGTCTCGTTTCGATTCCAGAATGTACCAGCGTTCCCATGGAATACCGCACTAGTGTAACCTTGTGTTTGACTTAAAATATCAGGTGCAGCTTGGAAAGTATTTTTTCCGCCTAATTGTGTGAACAAGGAGCCTTGATTCAAGCCAAACAATGAATTTTCCATCAGCGTTTCCGCATCGCTTGTTTTTCCTGCTTTTACTTGATGGAAAAAGTTGTCAAAACTGAACGTGCTGTTGCTGTGGTAAAGACTATTGATGAAAGGTGTAACTTCATGCTGGACACCATTCTCATCTGTCAATTTATAATCGATCAGGAATTGCTGGAAGCTTTCTAAATGGATATAAATCACATTTTTTCCTTTAGCGAGCCCGAACAAATCGTCATTTGGTGCTGCATAATGTTCTTTTACATAATTTTCTACTTCTTTCATATCATTGGGACTTGCTTCTGCCCGCACTTGGTTTGTCTGGTAAGTTTGAACACCGTCATAAACCATGAAAGCATTCAAGCCAAGATATTTGACCAAATAATCACGAGAGAATGTTCGAGTCAGCAATTCTGGACGATCAGCTTCCGCCATAAAAAGATTTCCTGAGAAAATCATAACTGCTAATGTAGAGATCGCAAAAGCCATTCTTGCTCGAATCGGGCGAGGGTCCAACTTGATTTTTTTTGCAATCAGCAGAACAGTCAAGATAATAAAATCGATCCAATAGATCACATCATATGGGCGAAACAGTCGAATGGCACTTTCTCCCAGACCACTCGCTACTTTCCCAGCACCTAAAATCGTGTTGATCGTAATGAAGTCCGTGAATTCTCGATAATAAGTGACATTCGAAAAAACAAGCAATGTCAAAAGAAAATAAATGACCATCATCGTGATATAAGCAACTCTAGGGCGTCTGATATAAAGAGCAATTCCAAGTAATAACAATGTAGTTGCAATAGGGTTGATAAACAAGATAAAGTATTGAATGCCACTTTCGATTCCGAGATGGAAATCAACTAAATAGGCAAAAATCGTTTTCAACCAAAGTAAAACGACTAGTAAAGAAAAAAATCCGAGCCTCTTATTCAAAAAGGCAGGTGTTTTTATATATTTCAAGATAATCTTCCTTTCTGCACTTCTTAATCACAGAAGTGTCATGAAACCATGTTACACAGCTCACTTATTCTCATTTATTTTACTAGTATGACAATATAGTGTCAATTGAAACCAGAAGTTTATGCTGTTTCATTAAGGTTTTCTTTAAGCTTCATGAAAAAATGAGCAGTAAGACAAGTCCTATGTTTTTTGTTATACTTGGGAAGAGAAAGCTAAAGCAGGTGAAGGAATGAAAGTACAAGTAAAAAAAAGAGCAAGCAATCGATTGAAAAAAGGATATCCACTGATCCAAAAAGAAGACCTTGCTCATCCCCAAAAAGAAACCACGCAATGGGTGGAATTAGTTAATTCGCAAAACCAATTTATCGCAAAAGGATATCTAGGAAAGCAGAATAAGGGAATCGGTTGGGTATTGAGCCAGCAGAACATCCCATTTGATCAATCTTTTTTTGAAGAACTTTTTGTGAAGTCAAAAGAAAAAAGAACTTTCTTTTTTTCAGATGATTCTACTACCGCTTTTCGTATATTCAATGGAGAAGGAGACGGGATCGGCGGTCTGATTGTTGATTATTATGCAGGTTATGCTGTTTTTTCTTGGTATAACGAAACGTTATATGCACATCGTGAATTATTGATTCAAGCTTTTCGTGAAATCTACCCGGAAATCATAGGAGGCTATGAGAAAATTCGATTTGAATCAGTAAATCTGCCTGAGAGCCAGTTCATTTACGGAAAAGAGGCACCGGAACCCTTGATCGTAAAAGAAAACGGAGTAAAATTTGCCGTTTATTTAAATGAAGGATTAATGACTGGGATCTTTTTAGACCAAAAAGAAGTACGGGGATCATTAGCAGAAGGTTTCGCTTCTGGGAAAACAGTTTTGAACATGTTTAGTTATACCGGCGCCTTTTCTGTTGCTGCCGCAATGGGAGGGGCAATCGAAACAACAAGTGTCGATCTAGCAAAACGCAGTTTAAAAAAAACACAGGAACAGTTTGAAGTGAATGGTTTGGATGTCGATCAGCAAAAAATCATTGTTATGGACGTATTCGAGTATTTCAAATACGCCAAAAGAAAACAATTTTTATATGACATGATTGTATTGGATCCACCAAGTTTTGCCAGAAATAAGAAAAAAGTCTTTCGCGTAGCAAAAGATTATGGGGAACTGGTCAAGGATAGTCTGGATATTTTAGCAGAAGACGGGATACTTATTGCGTCTACAAATGCTGCGAATGTCTCGATAGAACAATTCCAAACAATGATTGAAGAGGAATTCCATGCCAAAAATGTTTCTTTTGAACAACTTGCTTTATATCGTCTGCCAAAAGATTTCCAGACGACGGATACCTTTTTAGAAGGCAATTATCTGAAAGTGTTTGTTTATCAAATTAAAAATAACCATTAGAAGGAGCGATGCAGAATGGTTCGGGTAAAGGGATTGAATATAGGAAGCGGTAGACCAAAGATTTGTGCGCCTCTTATCGGAGCCGTCCGAGAGGAAGTATTACGTGAAGCAGTTCTTGCACGTGAAGCAGGGGCCGATTTAGTCGAATGGCGAGTCGATCATTATCGTGAAGTTTTTTCTTTTGATGAAGTAGCAGAAACATTGGTTCTTATCCATGAGATGCTTGATGGACTGCCGTTATTATTTACGTTTCGTACCTTAGCTGAAGGCGGAGAACAAGACATATCGATCCGTCAGTATCGCGACCTTTATGAACATGTGATACACACAGGATTAGTAGATATGGTCGATATCGAGTTGTTCAAAGTAGAAAGTCTAGGAAAAAGACTGATAGAGGAAATCAAGTCTTTAAACATTCCTTTAATTATCAGTAGTCATGATTTTAAAGAAACACCGGCAGACCCTGTCTTGCTTTACCGATTGAATGTTATGGAACATTTTGGAGCCGATATCGGAAAACTGGCAGTAACTCCTAATAATGAACGAGATGTTTTGCGGTTGATGGAGTTGACTAGACGGGCAAATGCTTTTGTCTCCATGCCTATTATTACGATGTCCATGGGAAATCTTGGTAAAATTTCTCGTCTGGCTGGCGGAACGACGGGTTCCGTTATGACATTTGGTTCCTTAAGCAGCGATTCTACTTCTGCTCCAGGACAATTACCGGTCAAAGCATTGAAGCAAATTATTCAATTATTAAATGAACCGTTGTAGAACAAGTTTGAGGTGATATTTTTTGGCAAAGAAAAAAATAGTAAAAACGAATGCAATCCGTATGGTCGAACAAAAAAAGATTCCCTATACAGAACACGAATATGAATGGGACGAAAACCACCTAAGTGCGTCATCGGTCGCTGAACAGCTTCCAGAAAGCCAATCTCGTATATTTAAAACACTGGTTGCTTTGGGCAATGTGACGGGGCCTCTTGTTGCTGTGATACCGGGAGAAGCCGAATTGAATCTAAAAAAATTAGCAAAAGTTTCAGGGAATAAAAAAGTAGAAATGCTCCATTTAAAAGATTTGGAAGCAACGACCGGATACATACGTGGTGGCTGCTCGCCTATAGGTATGAAAAAACTATTTCCTACTTATTTAGATCAAATTGCAGAAAGCTATGAACAAATCATTGTCTCGGCTGGCAGAAGAGGGCTACAGATGGAGTTAGCACCTCAAGATATCTGTGCATTAACGAGCGGACAATTTGCAGATATAAAACAATAAATCATACGTATAAAAGAAAGAAGGAGGCCGGGATGTTGTTTGCCCAGTCTTCTTCTTTCTTTTTTATACATTATGCTCTTTGCCCAGCATTCATTCCTGCTACATGCCCTGTAGCGAAAGCCGCTGTGATATTAAAGCCGCCAGTATAACCATTGACATCCAGTAATTCTCCCGCAAAATACAGACCATCAATGATTTTACTCTCCAACGTTTTAGGATGAATTTCCTTTAGAGAAACCCCTCCGCCAGTTACAAATGATTTCTCAATAGGAAAAGTCTTGTTGATTGATAGCTTAAACTCTTTGCATAATTGAACGAAATCTTGAATTTGTTTTTGAGAGGCTTGTTGTCCTGTCAGATGATCCATTTCAAGCCGCTCAAGAAAGAAAACTAACAATCGCTCAGGTAATAAACCGTGCCAGGCATTTACCAAGTTCTTTTTGGTGGTTTTACTTTTTTCTGTCAATAAATGAATAAGCTCTTGTTTGGTTTGTGTAGGGAAACAATCCAGAGAAAGTGTCACTGGTTCTCCCGTTTTCTCTAATTCTTTATTGACAAAACTTGAACAACGCAGTGCAGCCGGACCAGAAATACCGAAATGGGTGAAAAGTAAATCCATCGTATGTTCAGTCAATACACGACCTTTTTTATTTAAAACGCGTAAAGTGATGTCTTGTAAAGAAAGCCCTTGAAGTGTTTTCTCCTGAATATACGGTTCATCCGATATCAAGGGGGACTCTGTCGCATAAAGAGGCGTCACCGTGTGACCCACTCGCTTCACGATCTTGTACCCATCTCCAGTAGAACCAGTAGATGGATAAGTCCGTCCACCAGTTGTTAAGATAACGGCAGGAGCATGGAACTCTTCGAATTCCGTGCGTATACCGTAAATTTTATGTTCTTTGTGGATCAATTTCTCTACTCGAGTAGAGAATAGAAGCGTCACATCTAGTTCTTTCAGACGATTGAGCAATGCTTCGATAATCGTTTTTGATTTATTTGTTACAGGAAACATCCGTCCATGATCCTCTTCTTTTAAATGTACGCCTTGTGATTCAAAGAAGTTCATGATATCGAAATTATTCCATTGCGCAAACGTACTATATAAAAACTTTCCATTTCCAGGAATATGTGCAATCAAATCATCAACAGGACGATTGTTCGTAACATTGCACCGACCACCACCTGTCATCAGTAGTTTTTTTCCTGCTTTTTTGTTTTTTTCGATCAAGAGTACGTGTGCGCCTTGTTCAGCTGCACTGATCGCTGCCATCATCCCGCTTGTTCCAGCGCCGACTACGATCACATCATACAGTTTTTCCATTCCCTCACCTCAAGGAAAGTGTAGCATATCTGAAGAAAGAAAACAGAAAAAAATGTTTTGAGCCAAAAGAGAAAATGAGCTAAAATGAGGGAAGATAAGCAAAGGAGCGTGGAACGATGACAAACGCAACAGAATATGTTCAAGCAATTCAAGAAAAGCTACATCAAAAGGATCAAGGGCAAGAAGAATTTTTACAAGCAATCGATGAATTCATGCCCACGGTTATGTCTTTTTTGGACACTCATCCCGAATATATCGAAAAGAATATCTTAGAACTTTTAACGGAACCAGAAAGAATTATTCAATTTCGAGTGCCTTGGCAAGATGATGAAGGAAACTGGCGAGTAAATAGAGGGTACCGTATCCAATACAACTCAGCTATCGGCCCTTATAAAGGTGGATTGCGCTTCCATCCTAGTGTCAATCTAAGTATCTTGAAATTTTTGGCTTTCGAACAGATTTTCAAGAATAGTTTAACCGGTCTGCCAATCGGTGGAGGAAAAGGCGGGAGTGACTTCGATCCTAAAGGAAAATCTGATAATGAGATCATGCGTTTTTGTCAAAGTTTCATGCTGGAATTGTCAAAACATATCGGCCCATCGATTGATGTTCCTGCGGGAGATATCGGTGTAGGAGCTAGAGAAATCGGCTATTTGTTCGGCGAATATAAACGATTGAAAAAATATGATACTGGTGTGTTGACAGGTAAACCTTTGGATTTTTGGGGAAGTAAGATACGTACGGAAGCTACTGGTTATGGATTAGTGTATTATGTCAAACATCTATTGAACGAAGAAAAAGATTCATTTAATCAAAAAACAGTTTTTGTTTCCGGAAGCGGGAATGTAGCCATTTATGCAATCGAAAAAGTGCAAGAGCTAGGCGGGAAAGTTGTTACATGTTCAGATTCTAGCGGGTACATCTATGATCCAGAAGGAATAGATGTGAAACTATTGAAAGAAGTCAAAGAAATCAATAGACAACGTTTGACGGAATACGCAAACCAACGTCCTTCTGCTATTTATCATGCTGGAGAATCTGTTTGGACATTGAAAGAAAAAGCGGATATCGCTTTGCCATGTGCTACTCAAAATGAAATAGACGAAAGCTTGGCCGAAATCTTAGTAGAAAATGGGATCAAAATCGTAGCAGAAGGCGCTAATATGCCATGTACAGTAAAAGCTGTTTCTGTTCTTCATGAAGCAGGCGTGTGGTATTGTCCAGGAAAAGCTGCTAATGCTGGAGGAGTGGCAGTATCTGCTTTAGAAATGAGTCAGAACGCCCAGCGATTGACTTGGGAAAGAGAGCAAGTGGATGAGCAGCTGGATCAAATCATGGAAACGATTTACCATACGTGTCGCCAAACAGCAGCCGAGTACGGCGACGAAAAAAATCTGCTTCTTGGAGCAAATGTTGCTGGATTTGAAAAAGTTGCCAAAGCAATGGCAGCAGAAGGTTTAGTTTGAAAAATGAAACTTTCTTGGAAATATTGTCAGCATTTTGTTTATTTGCTTGAAAAATAATAAAAAAAAACGTAAAGTATTACCTGTAGAGTAAACCTATAAGGAGGAGAACAAATGGCACACATTCATTTTGACTATTCAAAAGTAGCACCGTTTGTCAACGAACAAGAGTTAGGGTACATGCAAAGCCAAGTAACAGCAGCCCACAACGAATTACGGGAAGGTACTGGCGCAGGAAGCGACTTCCGCGGCTGGATCGATTTACCAACGAACTATGACAAAGAAGAATTTGCACGCATCAAAGAAGCAGCTAAAAAAATCCAATCTGATTCTGAAGTATTAGTTGTTATCGGTATCGGTGGTTCTTATTTAGGCGCTCGTGCAGCGATCGACTTCTTGAATCACACATTCTTCAATTTATTAGATAGCAACACAAGAAAAGCACCACAAATCTTCTTTGCCGGAAATTCAATCAGCTCAACATATATTGCTGACTTGATCGAAGTAATCGGTGATCGCGACTTTTCAGTAAACGTTATTTCAAAATCTGGAACAACTACTGAACCAGCGATTGCGTTCCGTGTATTCAAAGAGCTTCTTGTTAAGAAATATGGACAAGAAGAAGCAAACAAACGTATCTACGCTACAACAGATAAAGCAAAAGGTGCAGTTAAAGTAGAAGCAGATGCAGAAGGTTGGGAAACTTTCGTGATTCCTGATGACATCGGCGGACGTTTCTCTGTATTAACTGCTGTTGGTTTGTTACCAATCGCTGTTAGTGGTGCAGATATCGATGCATTGATGCAAGGTGCCGCTGATGCAAGCAAAGCATACTCAAGCGACAAACTAGAAGAAAACGAAGCTTACCAATACGCAGCAATGCGTAACATTCTTTACCGTAAAGGCAAAGTAACTGAGTTGTTGATCAACTATGAACCAGGAATGCAATACTTCTCAGAATGGTGGAAACAATTGTATGGTGAATCTGAAGGAAAAGACCAAAAAGGCATCTATCCTTCAAGCGCAAACTTTTCAACTGATTTGCACTCTTTAGGACAATTCATCCAAGAAGGACGTCGCAATATTTTCGAAACAGTTGTGAAGGTTGAAAAACCTCGTAAATCAATCACAATTCCTGAACAAGCAGAAGATTTAGACGGTCTAGGCTACTTGCAAGGAAAAGAAGTGGACTTCGTAAATACAAAAGCATTTGAAGGAACATTGCTTGCTCATACAGACGGTGACGTGCCTAACTTGCTAGTCAAAATTCCAGAAATGGATGCTTATACATTGGGTTATACAATGTACTTCTTTGAAATTGCTGTAGGTATTTCAGGTTACTTGAATGGAATTAACCCATTCGACCAACCAGGTGTAGAAGCTTACAAGAAAAACATGTTCGCACTTCTAGGCAAACCAGGCTTTGAAGATCTTGCCAAAGAATTGAACGAACGCCTGTAAGATAAGGATTTTTCGCTAAATTTAAAAAATCAGTGATAGAAACATGTTCGCTTCTAAATAAAATTAGTGATAGTTTTAGTGATAGCGAACTTAAAAAAAGCACTCAATTTGAGTGCTTTTTTATTTGCTCTTCTATATAGTTTTCTAGTTGATTCATTGATCTTTTTTTCACTTCGGGAGAAATATGGGCATAGACTTGTGTAGTAGAAATATCTTTATGACCTAAAAAATCTTTGATATCTTCTAATAAGGACTGGAAGAACAGGAAAGTGACTTCGAAGACCCATTCTATTTTTTGTTTTCTAAAATCAACAAAAAAGCACTCACTTCGAGTGCTTTTTTACGATATATTCTTAGCTTAAGATAGGCCTAATCTTTCTTTTACAGATGAGGGTACCTTATCGCTGGTAATTACTTTTTTCTCTATGATCCGCTTTTCGCTTGCTTTCAACTGCAAGATCGTTCCTTCGGGGTAAGCAGAACCATTGGCAGAGTCACCAGAAGTAATGACATCGAAATCTAACTGTCTTTTTTCACCGTTTTCAGCATAAGCATCTACGTTGTATTTAAAACCTCTTCCAATTACTTCCCCATTATCTGCTTTGATATCAGTTTCTGCAGGCATTGGAGCTTTGACTACCGCATAATAATCTTTACCTACATAAGTAGACTGATAGTAGTCCCAACCTTTCCATCCTATAAAAGCAATCAATATGATAACGATCAACCCTAAAATTTTTTTCATGAAAGATCTCCTTTTTTATTTTTATTATATTAAATATTATACAGATAATAACGGAATATTATCATCGAAACAGCTAACAAAATTGTCATAAAAAACGAGATGGTTGATATTAGAACTTGTGTTTTTGTTTAGATCTAGAGATAAAGAGAGACAATTTCCAAATATATGTAATGAATACAAAAAGACGTTTGTCGCGGATTACCGTTACAAACGTCTTTTATTGATTTTCCGAGATCTCATCAGTCGCCATTTGGAATGGTTCACTCCTTATCTAGATTCGTTTAATGCTCGGACTGCTTGTTCGATTGTAATACCAAACGCAACGTTATTTTCGTTTTGTGCATCAATCGCCATAAAACGGTTAGAAGTTGTATCAAAAGCTACGCGGTATTGCATATTTGTTTTTGTAAACGTCATAAAATCCATCTCCTTTGTAATGTAATTTAGTTCTTGAAAGTTTCCTTTAAACTTTCGAACTTATACCAAGTTTAGCATCGTACGTTTTTTGATGCAATTAAAAAGCATTTATCATTTTCCTTATTTATTTTTTCTTAAATGGTTTAGCTATTTTCTTTTAATCCGATAAGTAGCCCAATCATCAAGGTTACAAATACTATTGCTTGAATATAAATCATATGCTCACCTCTTTATAAATAACTTAGCAATATAAAGAAAAAAACGCACGAACAACATAGGAATATAAACAAACGTTTTTGTCACAACGTCTAAGATCGTGTTAAAAAATAGTTATCTAAAAAGCAGAAAGATACTCAAAATAAAAAATAAAAAAATGAATAAAAACGTTTTCAAATATAAGGTAATTTGTTATTATAAAATAAAGAAAAACAAAATAAAAATAAAGAAAAGAGGGAATGAAATGGTAAAAGCAGAAGTAGGAAGATCTTATATATGCAAACCGATCGGAGTATCTCATGAACTAATCGGCTGTATTGAACGTACATATATCAACACGGCTGTCGTGTATGTTGAAAGTTATGACCAACGAGACTATCAACTTATCAATGAAAGCAAGTATCGCATGCTCGTAAAATTCTGTGATATTAGCGCACCTGCTGAATTGGTTTCTTAAACAGTATTTTTGAGAATTCGCAAGAACTCCCTTATAATATAAATAAAGACAGAAGGGAGCGAGAAGATATGCCAAAAAGAAAAAGTTCAGGGAAAATGGGAATTATTCTTGCAGTGATCTCTGCAATTCCTGCTATTTTAGCTATTGTTCGTGCGATGAAGGAATCAAGAGAAAGTTAAGCACACATTATGAGCGTCAAACAAAAAACGCATATACCTGCGGTGGCAGGTTATGCGTTTTTTGTTGTATAAAGACTTTTTTCATTAACGATTTTTGATTAGCCGACTCCCAAAACAAAATTTAGCAGTTTATCTGAATAAGTGATTTCTTCATCTGTTTGTTTCACACTTTCATTTAGTAGTCCCATCTCATCGGTTATGATACCATCCACACCATAAAACATCATGCGACTCATGGCATCTGAATCGTTGATTGTCCATACATATACTTCTTTTCCGTCTTGGTGGGCAGAATTAATGAAGTTACGGTTGATCGTACTATATTCCATTGTCAGAAAATCAGCAGGCGTCACAGGGGGCCCAACAATATTGAAAGGTAAGATGTAGCCCACATAAAAGTTTGGTTCTGCTTCTTTTAAATCTGAAACGGTTTGGTACGTCAAACTTTGCAAAATATGATGGTTCTCTAAGATAACTTTGCGGTATTTATGGACAAATCGTTCGACAAGGTCATCCGAATCTTTTTTAGAGGTCTTGATCTCAATAAGTAATTTTTGGTTTAGCTTATGTGCTTTTTCCAAATAAGAATCAAAAGAACAAACAGGGGCTTGCACTCCGTTTTCAGTAACTGTAAGATTTGTCAATTCTTTCAATGTAAGATCCTGTGGTGTTCCATTTACCCCTGTTAAGTGACGAAGATTTGCATCATGCATCACTACGAAATGACCATCTTTTGTTTCCTGAACATCCATCTCTACATAATCAGGATGATAGTCTCTGCTTGTTTTTTCAAGTGCTTCTAAAGTATTTTGCGCCCCATTTTGGGTACTCACACCTCTGTGAGAGACAGTCACTGGTTTTGTCTGAACAGCTGAAGTCAGATAATCCATATTGTAAAGACAGACGCCAATACCGAAAAAAACTGCAAAAAGAGTCAAACCAGTGTTTTTCAGCGCAGAGAAACGCAAGTTGGGGGCTTGTGGGATAAACCACTTAGGGATCTCAGGCAAGAAGCCTTCGTCATCCATGAGATCAACAATGATATAAAAAATCCCTACGGTAGACATCACGATATTGAATAATAAAATCCCTTGTAAAAGCGTCATAGCAAACACAGCGCTGATCAATGCATAGTCTGGGAAAAATTGTTCAACCATACTTTGTGCCAAAATAACAACGATATATCCTAAAGAAGAAAGGAGTAAAATCGTACCGCCAATCACAATAAATTGGCCCGTGATGGCCAAAAGACGCGATTTGGTCAATGACCAGCTTTCCCGAATGGCTGCTCGAAAAGGACGATCTCGTAGAATCATTTCCGGTAAAGCAAAAATCAGTCGAATCCCAATATAGCCAAGGAAAATATAAACGAGTAAAAAGGAACTGACGATGATCCAACGGTTAGCAAAAATAAAATCCATAATGAAAGCGGGGATTTTTATTTTTGACAGTAGATCAGAATTAAAACTTAATCCGCTGATCGGTAGAATCAATAAAAAATAAGCAAGGAAAAACAAAAAAGTAATGGGTCTCACTTTCTTCAGCTGAAGTATCGTCAAGTGTAAGAGTTGCTTCAAAGAGATTGGTTCTTTCTTTTTAATAAAAAAGACACTCATCAAAAGAAAAGTAAATTCGAAATAAACTAACAGTAAAATCATCATCAAAACTACGATTAACGAGAGTAGAACCCCAGGATGTTGAGAAAAAATTGAAGGAATATTGTCATAAGACAAATAGTCAATTGCCCCTCGGTGTAAAATAAAACGGGTCGTACTGCTCAATAAGGGTAAACAAATAAATAAAATAAAGCCATGCATCAGCAAGACATCACGGAAATAAGCTTGTGTTCCTTTTAAAAAGTCCCAAGCGTTACCTAAGCTACGTTTTAAATAATTCATCCTATCACCTGCTCTTCACATTGTAGCGCAAATCTAATGAAAAAGGAAAGGGTGCAGTGTGTTTTGCAGACCCTTTCCCAGATTTAACATTGTCAATCAATGACTAATTTTGCAAAATAAATATTATCCAAGAAGACCACTTAGATATTGGCCTCCATAAATCAAGGCCATACTATATAAGAAAATCGACAGTGGTTTAGCAATCAAAATGATTAGTGTATATCGTTTCACTGACATGTTTGTCAATCCAGCCATCAAACATAACGCATCGTCAGGAGCAACTGGAAGAAAAATAGCTAGAGCAAACAGCTTCTCAAAGCGGTTTTGATTATCCAGCCAGCCAATATATTTGTTATATGTCTTATCGCTAATCATGGAAAGTATGAATGGCTTTCCATAACGACGCCCTAGCAGAAAAATGATAATCGAACCAATGCAGATTCCAATATAGTTATAGATAAATCCAGCATAAGGGCCAAATATCAGGACACCAGCTGCAGTACTGATCCCTCCAGGAATGATTGGAATAACTACTTGCAGGATTTGGATGAAGACAAAAATAATCGGTCCTAAAATGATGGAATCACCTACTAATCCTCTTAACGCATTCAAATCTTTGAAAACACCTAAATTAATAAAATAAATCGTCAGCGCGATTGATAGGCCTAATCCGATAATGGATATGAAATTTATCAGTTTTCGAGAGGCAGCAATATTCATTATTCATCAACTCCTTAGAGGTTCTTTGTTAACTATACTTTACTAGAAAAGCAACTAACTGCGCCATTTTTTGATATGACAGAAAACAAACAATTTTGTAAGTTCATCATAAGTATAAAAGATTGATCTCAAAAAAACATCCAACTAAAGACTTATTTAATAACTTGTTTTTTTTTAAAATAAAAAAAGCGTTAGCAACTATGCTTAAAAAGCATATCGACTGAATAAACTAAGCATTGGACAGGCTGAAAGACTACATTTAAAATGAAATACGAAGAAACAATAGAAAATAAAGTTGCCTTAGAACCACAGTTGAATCACCTAACAGTCGTGAAGGGAGAATAAGAGAAATGGCAGAAAAACAAACCGCAGGACGAGATCAATTAGGAGATTTTGCACCAAAATTTGCAGAATTGAATGATGATGTTTTATTTGGACAAGTATGGTCCAGAGAAGAATTATCTGCTCATCAGCGTAGTATCATCACCATATCTTCATTAATTTCAGGAGGAAATTTTGAACAATTGCCAGCTCATCTGAAGATTGGCAAACAAAATGGCATTACTGGTGAAGAAATAGCAGAAATCATTACCCATTTAGCTTTTTATGTAGGATGGCCAAAAGCTTGGTCAGCTTTTAACTTAGCAAAAGAAATCTATCTAGAAGGAAACAGCGTAAACAAGAAAGAGGCGTAAATGATGACAAAATACGAAGAAATACACAATGGCGTGATTTTTCCAGCAGGGGAAAAAAACGAAGCTTACGCTCAGGTATTTACTGGGCAAAGCTATCTGAATATGTTAGTGAATGATCCCGAAGTTTCTGTTGGTGTAGGGAATGTAACATTTGAACCAGGTTGTCGCAATCACTGGCATGTCCATACAGATGGATATCAAATCTTACTTGTGACTGGCGGAGAAGGATGGTACCAGGAAGAAGGAAAGCCAGCAAGACGATTAAGAGCTGGAGACGTTGTGGTGACGCACAAAGGAATCAAACACTGGCATGGTGCTACAAAAGACAGTTGGTTTGAACATTTAGCGATCACTTCCGGAAACTCAGAGTTTTTAGAACCTGTAACAGATGAAGTGTATGAAGGATTGGAAAATCAATAATGTCAAGCTTGAACAGCTCCTGAAAGTAGATTTTAATCGAACTTTCAGGAGCTGCTTTTTTGATTCAGTCTTTTATAAATAGAAAATAGGGTTAATAATAGGAACGAGGAGAAGCACGTCGAAAGATCTTAATATTGATAATCGGCTGGGCGTACATGATTTCCACATCATCAATCAAACTACCTAACAGATGATAATCTTCCCGATCATGTCGGGGATTACCTAATAGTTCCTGATAGTAGATTTCCATACTAGGGTCCCGAGGATTGTTCAGCAAATCAGCAAGTACATCTAAATCTTCTGGCTGAGTTTCTGCCGTACCCTGTATCTCTATGAAAAGCCCTTCCTCAGCAAATTCTACTCCAATACGTATTTCAGTTATTTCATGGGAATATAAATAAGTAAGAAGCTCATCGATGATTCTTTTTGATAATTCTTTTTCCAAGTGTCTTTTTTTCCTTTCTGACAGCGGTAAAGTTATCTAGTATCGGTACAAGGATACCTGCAACGAAACCAGTTGAAAAACCACTGTTATATAGATTTAGTCCTCCGTGTAAAGTGCTGACGTTATGGACAAGAGCAATATGTAGCACACCAGCTATTACACCGTAAAAACTGCCGTAAAAACCGCTTATGGGCGCGAGACCTGTCCCGAACACAGCTGCAACAAGCATGCCAGTACTGGTGATCTCATGAAAAGTTCCAAACAAAGAAGCAATAAATATTCCGACTAGTATCGGAAAACTGTTTTTTAAATGACAACCAAAAGCACTGAAACCAACCGCAGATAAAATAGCACCGATGACAGGTCCATTTAACTGACCGCCAACCAGTAAAACATAAGAAGACAGCATCAGACCAACTAAGCCCATGTTGATCAAAGTAGCACCAATACCAGAATTAGCAATGAAATCAGTTGTCAATTTTCCAGATGAATCGAAAATCTCTCGAATCCCCGAAAGCCGAAAGGAATTATAATAGAAACCAATTCCGACTGTCAGCGAAAAAAAGCCAAAAATAATCCAAATGAGAGGAAAGTGATATTCATTGGAAACCAATGTATTTTCGACGATTGAATAGCTGAATAACCTCAAAACAGCAGTAAAAGTCATCGCAATCAACCCAGAGGTGAATCCAATATTATAAAGTGTGAATCCACGATGGAAAACTAAAGTTTGAGCAGCTAAGGGCGGAAGAAGTAGACCAATTGCTATGCCAGCTAAATTCCCCAATAAAATACCTATCAGTAAAGGAAAACGCATACCAAAAGTGATATAACTAACGACTGGTGATAATGCGCTACCAAACAGTCCGATCATGATGTACTGAGAAAAAGGTTTATTGACAAATACAGCGTATAGATACACACCTAAAATGATTGAGATAGAATTATAAAGGTTTTTGCCAAAAAAAGAGAAACCGGTAACTGTTAGAATCGAAGCAAACAAGGGACCGTTTAAAATCACCTTGTGCCGATAAGCTAAAAGCACAGAAAGTAAGGTCAAAATCCCTACATTTATGAATGCGCTTCCGAAACCGCCTAAAGCAAAATAATCTGTCAAAAGATTGCTTGGCGAGGTAAGAATAGTTAGCAATCCACTCCAATTATCAGTAGGAGTACCAGAAAGCAAGCCAATAAAAAGAAAAAAAGCACCTGTAAAACCAAGATAAAAATACTTTCTTTTCTGTGAAACGATTCGTTTTTGAGGATGAATATAAATAACGTCAGTTTCGTTTTCCATTACACACCTTCTTTTTCATTTTCTTTAACTATAACTTGAAATGAAAGATTTGGTCAACTATCATTTAGGTCAAAACTAAAAATGTAAGGGAACCCATTGAATTTAACCAAATTTTTTTAATTTTGCAAAAAAAGTTAAAGAAGACTGAGAAAAAAATTTAAAATATAACGTTTTGAGTAAAATGTTTGCAAAAAATGCTAAAAATAGGGTACAATAAAACAACATATACTGCAGTAAAGAAGTGGGGGAGTTTTAATGAGAAGAAAAGTCTATACCAAGGATCAAATTCTAAAAGCTGCTTATGATGTTGTTGCAAAGGAAGGGTTTAAAGGATTTACTGCGAGAAATATTGCTAAAAAGATGGGGATTTCGACACAGCCGATTTATCTGGAATTCAAAAACATGGAAGATTTAAAAAATACGTTGCTGGATTCTATCTTTGAACAACTAAAAGAAGATGTTTTCCCTATTGAACGTACTGGTGATAAAATCATTGATCTCGGTTTGAACTATATCTACTTTGCAAAAAAGCATCATAGTCTTTACATGGCATTGTACATTGATGAACATGGGGACGGAAAGAAAATGCATGATTTTTCATACAATTATTTCTGTGAAATAGTTAAAGAAGATGAAAGATACAATCAATTATCGGATGAATATGTCGATGCTCTGCATACTGGTACGTGGGTAGCAGTGACTGGCTTAGCGTCATTGATGTCATCAAATATCATGCATCCAACAGAAGAACAAATCATTGCACTGATCAAACGGACAATTGACTCGATTTTAGCATTAGATAATCCTGAAATAATCAGATAGTGTTCTATCAGTATGAATTTGATCGGTAAGTCCGTTGGCTGCAAACTGTCAATGGACTTTTTTGCTAAAAAAAGCGATTTCTGTTATTTATCTATTAGAAATAGGCTTGACATTTCGTGGAAAAAGTTTAAAAATAGTACTTACGGAAGGTTGGCAGAGTGGTAATGCACCGGACTCGAAATCCGGCGAACCGGCTAATACCGGCGCGCAGGTTCAAATCCTGTACCTTCCTTATATCAACGATTAGAGGTTGTAAAGAAGCTGTCCTGCATCAAGTAATAAGAACGGCCAAACAAAAATAGCTTTTCCTATTTTTTCGTTTGGTTGGACTTATTACCGCAGATGCAAGCTTTTGAACACCGTTTGTTCGGAATAAGGGGCTGTGACAAGGCTTTTGTCACAGCCCCTTATTTTTGTTGTACTTTTAGCCTACAATATTTTTTGATTCCCCCTGAGTACTATTTTTTATAAATGCTAGTAAATCAATCTTCTTTGGCCTTTTTTTTGATAAAACAAAATACTAGATGTAAGATAAAAGTGTAAAAACGATTTGTTTTAGGAGGGGAAACGATGTGTACCGCAATCACTTATGCAACGAAAGACCATTATTTTGGAAGGAATTTTGATTATGAGATGTCTTATAATGAAGTAGTCACTATTACTCCAAGAAATTATCGTTTCGATTTTAGAAAGGTAAAAAATTTAGATAAACATTATGCAATGATTGGGATAGCAGCTGGGGTAGCCAACTATCCACTCTATTATGAGGCTACAAATGAAAAAGGGTTGAGTATGGCAGGACTGAATTTTCCTGGCAATGCTGATTATAAAGAATTACAAGAAGGAAAAGATAACGTTGCACCATTTGAGTTTATTCCATGGATACTAGGGCAATGCTCAACCATAGACGAAGCTAAAGAAT
This sequence comes from Enterococcus sp. DIV0436a, assembly GCF_051711605.1. Classification (NCBI taxonomy): domain Bacteria; kingdom Bacillati; phylum Bacillota; class Bacilli; order Lactobacillales; family Enterococcaceae; genus Enterococcus; species Enterococcus sp. DIV0436a. Next base: position 1,782,284 of record NZ_JBIONA010000001.1, on the reverse strand, counting down.
TATTGGCTACTATCAATCTAGTCAATATCGATTTTAGTGAAAAACTACCCTTGTCACCTTTACACTGGTTATTAGCTGATAAAGAAAAATCGATAGTAATTGAAAGTATGAAAGATGGACTTCATTTATATGATAATCCTGTCGGTGTGTTGACAAATAATCCGCCATTTGATTATCAATTATTTAATCTGAACAATTATCGCTCGCTATCAAATGGAACACCAGAAAATCATTTTTCAAACCAGATCAGCTTGAATGTTTATAGTCGTGGGATGGGAGGATTGGGCTTACCTGGAGATCTCTCTTCTGTTTCTCGATTTGTAAAAGCCACATTTACTAAAATGAATGCTGCATCAGGTGATTCAGAATCTGAAAGTATCAGTCAATTTTTTCATATACTAGGCTCAGTCGAGCAACAAAAAGGAGTATGCGATACTGGAGAAGGAAAATACGAATATACGATTTATTCTTCTTGCTGTAACGTTGATAAAGGGATTTATTATTATCGTACGTATGAAGACAGTCAAATTACTGCTGTAAATATGAATAAAGAAGACTTGGATCGTCATGAATTGGTCAGTTATCCAGTCATAAAAGAGCAACAGATAAACTATGTCAATTAATTAATGAATAGATCCGTTTGGTATCATATTTTCTGATACAGTCATAATTAGACACGATCTTTAGGTCGTGTCTTTTTTTGCTGGTTTTTTTGGAAATAGCATCCACTAATATTTTTTTAACACGAAGAGAATAAGATAGCCTCAAAAAAGAAAACATGGTAAATTAGATATTGGGACTTTATTTTCTGTAAAAACAGAAACTTTCATCTTTTGTTTTCACGTGACGAAACTGTAAGAGAGAAAATATTCGTCCGCTATTTATTCTATGATAAGATGCATATGAATGAAATAAACAGTAATTTTATATTAGGATGTGAAAGTTAAATGTGCGGTATTGTAGGTTTTGTTAACGACAAGGACAACAAAAAAACAATTATTAATACAATGATGGATCGAATCGTTCACCGTGGACCTAATAGTTCAGGAGAATATATCGATAAACATGTTGCTTTAGGATTCAGAAGATTAAGTATTATTGACTTAGAGGGCGGTACTCAGCCTATTTACAATGAAGATCGGACAAAGATCATTATTTTTAATGGCGAAATCTATAATTACCAGCCTTTGAGAGAAGAATTGATTGCAGCTGGCCACGTTTTTCAAACACATGCAGATACAGAAGTCCTTTTGCATGGTTACGAAGAATGGGGAACAGAATTATTGCAAAAGATCCGCGGAATGTTTGCTTTTGCTATTTGGGATAATGAAAAGAATGAGTTATTCGGTGCAAGAGACCACTTTGGGATCAAACCATATTATTATGCAGAAATGAACGGAACATTTATGTTTGGTTCAGAAATCAAAAGTTTTCTGCCTCATCCTGATTTTAACAAAGAATTGAACAAAGAAGCGTTGAAACCTTATATGACTTTCCAATATTCTCCATTAAACGGCGAAACATTCTTCAAAGATGTCTATCGTTTGCCTGAAGGCCATTATTATACGTATAAAGATGGAAAACTAGACATTCAGCAATATTGGGATGCAGATTTTGAAACAAAAGAAACGCATTCCCGACAAGAATGGATCGAAAAAATCGACGAAACCGTTCAAGCTTCTATTGAAGCACATACGGTCAGTGATGTAGAAGTTGGTTCTTTCTTATCCAGCGGGGTTGATTCCAGTTATGTAACCTCTGTATTGAAACCAGATCATTCTTTCTCAATCGGGTTTGATGATAAAACCTATAATGAAGCGATTGAAGCCAGAAAACTAACCGAACTATTGGACTTAGATAATACAGCAGCAGTGATCGACGGAGACATGTCGTTCAAAGCATTCCCTTTGATCCAGTATCACTTAGATGAACCTGATTCAAACCCTTCTTGCGTACCTTTGTACTTTTTAGCAAATCTTGCTTCACAAAGCGTGCGGGTAGTCCAATCTGGAGAAGGGGCGGATGAACTGTTTGCGGGATACCAAACGTATGGATTCCATACGAATTCAAAATTCATCCGTGTGATTGCTCAAGGATTGAAAAAATTACCAAAAGGAACACGCTATAATTTAGGACGTAAAATCGGAAAAATGAAAAATTTCCATGGACGGATCCATTTATATGAATCACTTGCTCCTGCAAAAGAATATTTTATCGGTCATGCTCGAGTGTTCGAAGAATCAGAAGCATCAGAAGTGTTGACACCAAAATATCAAACAGCACCATCTGTGGATGAAATCATGACTGTTCATTACGAGAAAACAGAAGGAATCAAAGATGAAGTCAATAAGATGCAATATGTCGATCTTCATCAATGGATGCCAAAAGATATCTTGTTGAAGGCAGATAAACTTTCTATGGCAAGTTCTTTGGAAGTCCGAGTACCTTTATTGGATATCGAAGTCATGAAATTGGCTCAACAAATACCAAGTAAGTTCTTATTGAATCAAAACAACACAAAAGATATTTTCAGACAAGCTGCGAACAAACATCTTCCGGAAGAATGGTCGAATCGTGTGAAATTAGGATTCCCTGTGCCAATCAAAGCTTGGTTGAAAGAAGAACACGGCTACGAACAAGTCAAAGCATTATTCGAAGCAGATTTTGCAAAAGAATTTTTTGATCAAGAAAAAATCATGAAGTTGCTAGATGACCATCACGAAGGACGTAAAGAAGAGCAAAGAAAAATCTGGACAATCTTCAGTTTCTTGACATGGTATAAAGTCTACTTTGTAGATGAAACGATTCCGCAAGCAGAAGCAATCGACTATGTGACTGTTTGATGAAAATCAAATATCAATAAAAAAGAGGTTTTCTCCTACCGTTTAACACCGAGTGATAAGAAACAATTTCAAAAAACAGCTCTTCCCGTTTTATAGATATTATGACTTGTGGTTCGGAGTTGGCAGAGGAACACCATTGTTTCGAACATAAGGGGTTGTGACACGATTTTCGTCACAACCCCTTTACATATGTTCAATAATCGATTTCTTTTTCTTTTGTCCCATCTTTTTTATAAATGACCAAAGTTGATTCTTTGTTTTGTGCTACTTGTTTTCCTTTTTCGATCGCTTCTTTCTTTGTATCAAAATGGTTGCTAGCCTTTTTTGCTCCTTTAGATTTCACGATCCATTGTTCTTCGGCATATTCTACGATCACATCTGAATCAAGCAATTTTCCGGCACGAGGATTCGTATCATGTTTATCCGACTTACTTGGATTTTTTTCTTTTTCGAATGTTCGTCTTTCTGATTCACTAGCATTTTCATACCACTCTTTTGCTTGATCAATGGCAATTGGGATCGCACGGCTATCAGGATAACCCTCGTCTAATAGAGCATTTGCGATGTCGATCGCCTTTTTTCTTGTCAGTTTATCTAAGTTTTTCATTGATGCAGGAAAGTCCTTCATGTTCCATGGCATATTAGTATCCCCCTTTATTTAAAAAAACATAGTCTCTATAAACAAGTGTAAGGGTATTTATACAAAAAGAAAAAGATTTTGTCTGAGAAGTAAAACCGTTGTATTTATCGTCAAGTAGTTTTACTTAACAAAATCGTGAAAAACACTAGCAATCTGGAAAAAATCATGGTAAGATAATCAAGTCTGAGAGTCATCTTAGAGGATTCTTGTAAAAATGGGAGGGAAAATCATGCGCGTAAACATCACTTTAGAGTGTACTTCTTGTAAAGAACGTAACTATCTAACAAGCAAAAACAAACGTAACAATCCTGATCGTTTGGAAAAACAAAAATATTGCCCACGCGAACGCAAAGTTACTTTGCACCGTGAAACAAAATAATGTTTTTAAAGTTCTCAATTCCTTGCTGGTCAAAGAATTGAGACTTTTTTTATCTCAAAACATCTAAAATCATAAGGAGCGGATAATATGTTTATTTCCATGTGGGCACAAGATAAAAATGGTCTGATCGGCAAAAATGGTTTGTTACCATGGCGATTGCCAAATGATATGCGTTTCTTTCGCGAACATACAATGGATCGAATTTTAGTGATGGGAAGAAAGACCTATGAAGGAATGGGGGATCTTTCACTTCCTTATCGCCATATCATCGTGTTGACAACGCAACCAAATTTTCGTACGAAAGAAAATGCGGAAGTAATGCATTCGATCGATGAACTTTTGTCGTATAGTCAAACGATCTCAGAAGATATCTATGTTTCGGGTGGTAGTCGGATTTTTCAAGAACTTCTTCCTTACACTGGTCGGATCTGGCGAACATTGATCGATAGCACGTTTGAAGGCGATACGTATATTGGGAATATTGATTTTTCAGACTTCACCCTTATAGAGGAGTATGAGGGGATAACGGATCAAGAAAATCTATATGCCCATCGTTTTCAAAAATGGGAAAGAGTAAAAAATAGGGTTGCTTCAAAAGAAGAATAAAATCTATGCGTCTAGTTTGTTAATAAGAACAAAAGCATCTCACGACTAATCGTGAAGATGCTTTTTTTAGTTAAAATCAATTTAGTTTTTCTTTGATATCATTGACCATTTCCTGACTGGCAATAGGTCCGTTATATAGCCAGCTAGATTCAGGTCCGAATTGCAGTACATGATTGTCTGTCACTGCTTTAAGATTCTTCCAGCTTGGTTCATTGAACATGGCAGCATCTTTGTCACTGTTCACAAGGATGATGTAGTCAGCATCTAATTCAGCTAGCTTTTCAGAGGAAACAGCAGACCAGTCAGAAGTGGCTTTTTTGGAGACCTCTTCCACTAGATCAGGAACACCAAATTCCAGATCGTCGTATACGATTCTTCCACTTGACCGATTTTTGCTGACCATAAAGGCTGAGTTGTTGGTCACCCACAACACTGCAGCTGTCTTGTTCTCGATTTTATCTGCTAGTTCTTCTCGAGTTTTCTTGATGGATTTTTGATAATCGGAAATGATTTTTTCTGCCTCTTTTTCTTTTGCCAAAGCTTTGCCGACATCTTTTAGTTGTTCTTCCCATGTGACATCTGTTCCGTTTTTTACAACATAAGTTGGCGCGATTTTGCTATATTGTTCGTATTTCCCGCCTTCGACAGTAGCGGAAGAAGAAATCAACAGCAAATCAGGTTCAAAGCTTAACACTTTCTCATAAGGAAGATCATAAGAAATCGTTGGGACATCCTTTAAATCATCTTGCAGATAATCTTGAATGGAACCACTGCCAACAGTCCACTGGGCGATAGGTTTTTCCCCTAGTGCAATCAGATAGTCTTCTAAGTAACTGCCGATGATCCGTTTGGGCGCGTTTGGAATCTCTACTTTATGTCCAAGTGTATCTGTGACTGTATGAGTACTATTGGATGAAGTCGTCGAATTGGCAGTTGTAGCTGTTTCTTTATCTGAAGAGGGGGAGCAAGCGCTCAGTACTCCAGCCAGCAGCAATATGCTAGATAATGTGAATACTTTTGTTTTTAATTTCATTTCTTTCCTCCTGACATAATTGAGAATCTTTCTCATTGGTTATTATTCCTGATATTTCGAACGCTGTCAACCGCTTCATTTGGCTATAGATATGAAAGTAGCGCTTGACGAAATGTTGAAACAGCGTCATAATTGAGAATGATTTTCAGCGAAAGGATGGGTGAAATGACGAGATTAAGAGCAGCTGACATTGCAGCCGGCTACGAAAACAAAAAAATCATTGAAAACATGTCTGTTACGATTCCTGAAGGGAAAATCACTAGTTTGATTGGGCCAAATGGAAGTGGAAAATCTACTTTATTGAAAAGTTTTACCCGTATACTACCTGTGAAATCAGGAAAGATCATTGTCAATAACTCTGATATCTCTACATACAGTTCAAAAGAACTTGCAAAAAAAATTGCATTATTAGCACAAACTAGTGAACACCCTACAGGTATGACAGTAGAAGAAGTAGTATCTTACGGACGATACCCTTATCAAAAACTGTTCAGTGGCATGGACACGCAAGATCATGAAGCAATCGAGTGGGCGTTGGATGCTACAGGTCTAGCTGGATTTCGTATGCGGGATATCGCAACGCTGTCTGGTGGACAAACCCAGCGTGTCTGGATCGCTATGGCACTTGCTCAGGAAACAGATATCTTGATCTTGGATGAACCGACAACATTTTTAGATCCGGCACACCAATTAGAGATCCTACAGTTATTGACTGAAATCAATCAAATGAAACAAACAACGATCTTGATGTCGATTCATGACATTAATCATGCTTCACGTTTTTCAGATTATTTATTAGCAATGAAAAACGGTAAGTTGATCACAGAAGGTACACCTGAAGAAGTGATCACAAAAGAGTGTATGAAAAAAATATTTGAGATTGATGCAACGATTGTCACGCTTCCAAGAACAAATAAACCAGTTTTTCTAACCTATGATTTGTTGCCAAAAGAGCAGGAGGATCAATTATGAGGACTATGAAGAAAAATAGACTCCTGCTTTTGGTCTGTTTTGTTCTTTTGATTATTTTTTTTGTTGCTCTTTCAAATGGCGCAGCGACTGTGGGAAAAGCAGATTTTTGGCAGGCGTTGTTTGATTTTGATAGATCAAAACAAAGTCACCAAATCATACGAAATATTCGTTTGCCTCGTGTGGCGGGAGCATTTCTTGTAGGGAGTTGTTTTGCATTGAGCGGTGCATTGATGCAAGGAGTGACAAGAAATCCTTTAGCAGATTCAGGCTTACTAGGAATCAACGCGGGTGCTTCGTTGGCAATGGCCCTTAGTTTTGCTTTTTGGCCTAAAGCTTCTGATTTTTCTGTGTTTCTAATGTCATTGGCAGGTTCTTTTGCTGTAACTTTGCTCGTATTTGGTTTTTTGCAGTTTTCGAAAATGGGCATGAATCCTTTACAGCTGATTTTAGCTGGCGTAGCTATTAGTTCTTTTTTTACTGCTATCAGCCAAGCACTTACCCAATTCTTTAATCTGCAGCAGGATCTTGCTTTTTGGTTTGTAGGCGGAGCTGCCAATATCACATGGAAACAATTAGCAGTATTGTTTCCTTTATATATACTTGCTGTTTTGGTTTCTTTTTCATTAGGAAAAGCAATATCTTTGATTCATTTGAGTGAAACACATGCATTAGCTCTTGGAAGTCATCCTAAACGAACGCGGTTGATTGTTTTCTGTCTAGTCGCAGTGTTGGCAGCCATAGCAGTTTCGTTAGTCGGTCCAGTCTCCTTTATTGGACTGTTGGTTCCGCCAGTTGTTCGTGGAATGGTTGGAACGGACTATCGTTATGTTCTACCTGTCTCTTTTTTAGTTGGCGGTGGATTGGTTATGTTGGCGGATTTTACAGCGAGGATGATCAATCCCCCTTTTGAAACACCTTTTGGATTAGTCATTGCATTGATTGGCGTTCCGTTTTTACTGATACAAGTAAGGAGGGAACAACGGTGAAAAAAATATATTGGACGTTCTATTTCTTGCTTTTTGTACTTATCATCCTGTCTATAGGTAGTTTAATGATTGGTACGCCTTTTATTTACCTGGATCAGCTTTTTGCCACGTTCATAGGGAAAGAATCATCTTCTTTGGCGCTGATTGTTAGAGAATTTCGAGTTCCTCGATTACTGATCAGTTTATTAGCAGGAGCTTGTCTTGGCGTTTCTGGTTATATCTTGCAAGGAGTAACAAGAAATGAATTGGCAGATTCTAGTATATTGGGCATTAATGCCGGAGCAGGATTTTTAGTGATGCTTTATTTAGGTTTCTTTTCGCACTATTCGCTGCCGTTTCTATTGCTAGTTGTAGCCTTTCTAGGTGGTGTTTTAGCTGCTTGCTGTGTCTATCTTGCGGCCTATGATCGAAATGGCTTTTTGGGTATGAATCGAATCTTATTGTCCGGTATTGCCGTTAATGCCGGCCTTTCTGCATTAACATTGCTATGCACGATCCAATTATCTAAGGAAAATTATGGATTTGTGAATGCATGGTTAGCGGGATCAATCTGGGGTGCGAGCTGGCCTTATGTTTGGGCATTGCTTCCATGGGCGGTTATCTTAATTCCGCTAGGAGGACTTTATGCACAGAGGATTGGATTGCTATCATTTGGTCAAGAACGCGCACAAGGATTAGGCCTTAACGTGGCTAAAAGTCAAAAAATCCTTTTGTTGTTAGCTGTTGCTTTGGCAAGCGGTAGTGTAGCGGTGACAGGTAGTTTATCTTTTGTAGGACTACTAGCTCCTCATGCTGCGAAGCTAGTCGTACGTAAAGAAAATAACTGGACCTTTGTTCTGAGCGGTTTGTTCGGTTCCATTTTTGTGCTTAGTGCAGATATGGTTGCTAGAGTGATTCTACCAAGTGGGGAAGTACCTACAGGAATTTTGATTGCCCTGTTTGGTGCGCCATATTTTCTGTATGCACTTTTTATCAGACAAAAACACGCGCTGAACAGTTGAAATTCATTAAAAAAGGAAGGCCAATCATTTCTAGGTCTTCTTTTTATTCTATTTATGCATTTATTTGAAAGTTCGATTGCTATTTTTCTTTTTTTCCTATACCATTTTATGAGAGAAGGAAGGGTGAGTTTTTGGACCAATTGAAAGTAATATTACGCCGGAAAGGAATCGAAAAGCTGAAAAATCTGGCCAAAAGTGGCAAGAAAAAGGAAAAAGAACAGCGAATCTATAAACAGCTATTCGCCAGCGAGTACTGGAAGTCAGCAAAAGTGATAGGGACGACTTTATCGAATGAATTTGAACTGGATACACAGCCGGTTATCCAACGAGCAGAAAAAGAACAAAAGAAAATAGTTGTACCTAAAACTTTGCCGAAACGTCAGATGGCGTTTTATGAAATGGATGAACAGTCCGTTCTTGTACGTTCGAGTTTTGGTGTTCTTGAGCCACAATCAGAGAAGCTCTATTTGCCGGAGATGATCGATCTCCTCATTGTACCAGGTATTATCTACAATAGAGCCGGTTATCGAATCGGTTTTGGCGGTGGTTATTACGACCGGTATTTAAATAATTTTCATAAAAAAACATGTAGCCTTGTTTTTCGTGAACAATTGAATGAACAATGGCAACCGGAGAGCTTTGATCAGAAGATCCAACAATTGTTTATTGACTAAAATGAAATGGGAGGTTTTCATGAATTATCAACAGCAAATAAAATTGCGTGCATGGTTAAGACGACCGTTATGGACCTATGCTTTTTTAGGGATACAGACAGCGGTCTTCCTCATGATGGAATTATTTCCGCGACTTGAGATCCCTTATTATGCCGGAATGTATGGTCCTTATCTTGTTCACTTCAATGAATGGTGGCGTTTAGTGACACCAATCTTCATCCATTTTGGACTGATGCATTTCGTAATGAACTCACTGATATTGTATTTTATGGGGCAGCAAATCGAGGCAATCTATGGCCATTGGCGTTTTTTCTTGATTTATATGTTCAGCGGGATAATGGGAAATACAGCAAGCTTTGCTTTTAACGAAGCGAATGTTCTGTCTGGTGGTGCGAGTACTTCGATATTCGGTTTGTTCGGTGCGTTGTTTATCTTAGGGTTTCATTTTAAACATAACCCAGCGATCCAGCAGCTAGTCAGACATTTTCTTTTATTTATTGTGTTGACATTTGTTTTTGGTCTTCTGGATACCTCTGTAGATGTTTGGGGACATGTCGGTGGGCTAATTGGCGGATTAGTGTTAGGGAATGTTTTGGGTCTACCGAAACAACAGACAAGCTATTCGATACACCAAAGGATTCTTTCTACACTAGTTTTTGTATTTCTTTTTGTAATATGTATTTTACTGGGTTTAAAAAAATATGGTTTACTTGTATAATATGAAGGAAGTGCTTAAAGATGGAGAGCTTATATGATGTACAGCAGCTGTTCAAAAAATTTGGCATCTTTATCTATGTGGGTGCACGCATCTATGACATTGAATTAATGACTATCGAATTGCGTAATCTGTATGATAGCCGTTTGATTGATCATGATATATACATGACAGCGTGGCGCATATTAAAAAGAGAGCACCGAATTGAAGAAAGCCGAAAGAAAGGAAATTTGTAATGGACAAGAAGATTATTGGGATTGATTTAGGTGGAACAACAGCAAAATTTGCAATTTTAACACCAGAAGGAGAGATTCAACAAAAATGGAGCATCGATACCAATATTTTGGATGATGGTAAGCATATCGTTCCTGAAATCATTGAATCAATCAACCATCGTTTGAATTTATATAATATGAAAGCCGAAGACTTTATCGGAATCGGCATGGGTACCCCAGGAAGCGTGGACAGCGAAGCTGGAACGGTTATTGGTGCGTATAACTTAAACTGGACAGAAGTTCAATTTGTGAAAAAACTGATCGAGGCAGGAACAGGAATCAAATTCGCTATCGATAATGATGCGAATGTTGCTGCTTTAGGTGAACGATGGAAAGGTGCTGGAGAAAACGATCCAGACGTTGTATTCGTTACTCTAGGAACAGGTGTTGGCGGTGGTATCGTTGCTGGCGGAAATTTGATTCACGGCGTGAGCGGAGCAGGCGGAGAGATCGGCCATATCACTGTGGATCCTGAAGGGTTCGAATGTACTTGCGGTAAACGCGGATGTTTAGAAACTGTGTCTAGCGCTACTGGTGTGGTACGTCTAGGTCGTTACTTGGCAGAAGAATACGCAGGAGATTCAAAACTGAAAGCAATGTTAGACAACGGTGAAGAAGTAACAAGTAAAGATATCTTTGAAATGGCTCAAGAAGACGATCCGTTTGCATTGATGGTTGTTGATCGCGTATGCTTCTACTTAGGTTTAGCTTGCGCCAACTTGGGGAATACATTGAATCCGTCAAGTATTGTGTTAGGTGGAGGAGTATCGGCAGCAGGAGAATTTTTACGCAGCCGTGTAGAGAAATATTTTAAAGAATTTACTTTCCCGCAAGTAAGAGAATCAACAAAAATCAAATTAGCAGAGCTTGGAAATGAAGCTGGTGTCATTGGCGCTGCCTCATTAGCCTTGAAATTTGCTTAAAAAAACGGAGGCATTACATGGTTTTATGGGTAATTAATATCATTTTGCTATTGATTGTGCTTGCAATCATCTTTTGGGAAGTCTATCTACGAGTAATGGCCAAGCGTTCAGCAACGACTTTGACAGAAGAAGAATTTCGAGAAGGAATGAGAAAAGCACAAGTAATCGATGTTCGCGAAAAAGATGTGTTTGATGCTGGGCATATTTTAGGTGCAAGAAACATCCCTTACACTGTTTTGAAAGATTCATTAGGATCTATTCGAAAAGACCAGCCTGTTTATATTTACGATCAAAAGAAAAGTTTGAGCATCCGTACAGCAAATAAATTACGTAAAGCAGGTTATCAAGAGATTTATTTACTTAAGGGTGGATATGACGGATGGTCTGGAAAAATCAAAAGTAAAAAAGTATAAAACAGATGATTGTATGACAGCTTTAAAAACCGAATCAATCATTAGATTTTGACCAAGATCACATGAACGGCGCAATGGATAGTTGTGCCGTTCATTTTTTTTATTTTGTGCTATTATCTACATATATAAGCTAAGCGAAAAGGCAGAAAGAAGGAAACAACTATGATCAAATTAAAACGTGTTTACCTTGATGCTGAAAAAGAGGATGGCTATAGAATACTCGTGGATAGATTCTGGCCCCGAGGAATTTCAAAAGAAAAAGCGCAGTTAGATCTGTGGTTGAAAGAAATTGCACCTAGTAATGAAGCACGCAAAACTTTTGACCATGTACCAGAACGATTTGCTTCATTTGCAAAGAAATACCAGCAAGAATTGATTTTCGAAGAAGAAAAGAAGCAAGCTATTCTTAAACTCAGTCAACTTATGAAAGAACATCCAGTCATTACTTTTGTTTATGGTGCAAAAAATGAACATCAGAACCATGCTGTTTTATTGAAAAAATTTATCGAAATGGAGGCATGCAAATGAAAATAGGGATCATTGGTGCCGGACCTAGAGGATTAAGTGTAGCAGAAAGGATTCTCCATAATAATCAGGGCAGACATTCTCTTGAACTTTTTCTTTTCGATCCCAATGGTCCTGGAGGTCGAGTTTGGCGGTTGAATCAGCCACCGGAGTTATTAATGAATTCTGTTTCTCAACAAGTGACGCTTTTTACAGATGAAACATTGTCCAGTGGAGGATTGGTAACACAGGGACCCAACTTGTTTCAATGGAGTAAAGGACCTGCTACAGATTATATCGAACAGACGGTAACTAAAAATAAGCAACTAATTATAGAAGAAATCAATCGTCTGGAAAAAGATCAGCAATCTACTCGATGTTTATACGGACTCTATCAACGCTGGTTTTTCTCAAAGTTGCAAGAAGAATTTCCAGCTTCTATTCAGTTTGTTTATTCTTTAGTAAAAAAAGTCAGCAAAAGAAAAGATGGTTATCTTTTACAGACAGATCAGCAAAGCTATTCTATCGATCAGCTTGTTTTAGCAAGCGGTCACTGGGAAAATGATGAGACAGAAGAAGAAAGAGTGTGGGTAGACTACGCAAAGAAAAATGATTTACTGTATCAGCTTCCTTCTAATCCTGCAGATGTCGATCTTTCGAAGATACCGCCTAAAGAAAATGTCTTTTTAAGAGGTCTAGGCTTAAGTTTTTTTGATTATGTCGGATTGTTTACAGTATCAAGAGGAGGGCGCTTCGAGAACGAAAAGGGAAAACTTGTCTATCATCCATCAGGCAAGGAACCGATTGTATACAGTGGATCAAGAAGGGGGCTCCCTTATTACCCTCGAGGAAGAAACCAAAAGCAAGGCGGAGCAATGGCATGGCCACGGTTACTAACAAAAGAAAACCTGGAGCAATGGCATCAGTCGGGATTTTTGACTGGCGAAACATTTTTTGACTATCTGAAAAAAGACGTTGAGTTGTTTTATTACAAGAAAATCATCGAAGAATATCATTTGCCGATTCCAAAGAAAAATTTTGAGCATGATTTTCTCTCCCTCTCTTCAGAGGAGTGTCTCGGAAAGCATCCAGCACTAATCCCTTATAGATGGGATTGGTCGTATTTAGAAATTCCTCTTACCTATCAGGATGAGTCCTTTGCAGAAGCTAGCCGAGCATTTATTGAAGGGCAGATAAAAGAAGCGGAAAAAGGCAATTGCACAGGAGCATTTGCTTCAACATTTGATGCATTAAAAGACTGGCGTGATCCAATCCGGCAGGCTATTGAATGGCACGTTTTTTCTGCAAAGGAATACAAAGAAATACTATGGGGATGGTTTACTCATCTAAATAGCTTTTTAACGATCGGTCCGCCAGTCATTCGGACGAAAGAATTAGCAGCACTGATAGATGCGGGTATTTTTCATTTGATCGAACCGCCACTTGATATTCAGCAAAAGCACAACCGCTATGTTATTTCTCTACAAGATAAAGAAATCAGCAGTCGCTATTTGATTGAAGCTCGATTGCCACAAACAAGCTTTTCTCGTTCAAGTAATCCTGTCATAAAAAATTTGAAGGAAAACAAACTTGTTCGCCCTTTTTCATTTTCAGATAATACAGGAAGTTATCATTCAGAAGCTATAGATGTTGAGCGAGGTACGAATCGCGTGATTGATGCTTCAGGGGAAATCCAGTCTGACTTTTATTGCTATGGAATACCTGTTGAAGGTGTGGATTGGCTAACTGCAGCAGTAGCTAGACCTTATACAGATCCATGGAATCTGAGACAGGCAGATAAAATAGCACAACTTATATTGACTGACAAATAAAAATACGCATGATGACTTATTTGTTCTTTCAAAAGTCTTCATGCGTATTTTTAAATAATTATTAACGAGAAACGCGTTTGCGCATTGCTTTTTTACGGTTTTCTTCGATCATTGCTTCTTTTTCGTCAATTGGATCGATCACTGTTTTTTTCACAGAAGCGACCAAACCAGCAACGGCAGCGGCTGTTGCCAGACTTCCTACTAATATTCCAGATACAAATTTTTTCATTGAATCCACCTCATTTATTATTTGTTATATCTATTATGGAACAAAAGAGAAAAAAAGGCTAGTTTTACGTTTGTTTGTAAACCTTTGCAAAAAATCCTTGAAAATGTTTACTAAATGTTTTATTATAAATTTACCATATGAATTTACGAAATTTTACTTTGTTTGTTTTCACCATAAAAGTAAACTTCGTTTTTTTAAATTATATAGAATCAACAAACACAATTTTACTAATCAAAGGAGTGTTTTTTATGACAATTTTAGTACTAGGCGGAGCCGGTTATATCGGTTCGCACGCTGTAGACCAGCTAGTTCAAAAGGGGTATCAAGTAGCTGTGGTAGATAATTTGCTCACAGGTCACAAACAAGCAGTACATCCAGATGCTCATTTTTATGAAGGAGACATCCGGGATAAAGAATTTCTACGTTCCGTATTTGAAAAGGAACCGATTGAAGGAGTAATCCATTTTGCTGCAAGCTCTTTAGTAGGAGAATCTGTCGAAAAACCATTGATGTATTTCAACAACAACGTATACGGTATGCAAATCTTACTTGAAGTCATGCACGAGTTCAATGTGAATAAAATCGTGTTCTCTTCTACTGCAGCAACTTACGGAGAACCAAAAGAGTCTCCAATCACAGAAGATACACCAGCTAATCCTAAAAATCCGTATGGTGAAAGTAAATTGATGATGGAAAAAATGATGAAGTGGTGTGACCAAGCATATGGCATGCGCTATGTCGCTTTGCGCTACTTCAATGTAGCCGGAGCAAAAGCAGATGCATCTATCGGAGAAGATCATACACCAGAAACGCATCTTGTCCCAATCATTTTACAAGTAGCTCTTGGTCAAAGAAAAGCCTTGGCTGTTTATGGAGACGATTATGATACACCAGATGGAACATGTATCAGAGATTATGTTCAAGTAGAAGATTTGATTGCTGCACATATTTTAGCTTTGGAATACTTGAAAGAAGGAAATGAAAGCAACTTCTTCAATTTAGGCAGCAGCAAAGGATACTCAGTCAAGGAAATGCTAGAAGCAGCTAGAGAAGTGACAGGAAAAGAAATTCCAGCAGAAATAGCACCAAGAAGAGCTGGAGATCCTAGCCGATTAGTCGCTTCAAGTGAAAAAGCGAGAGAGATTCTGGGCTGGAAACCTGAATACACAGATATCAAAGCAATTATCAAAACAGCATGGGATTGGCATGTCAGCCATCCAAATGGTTATGAAGAATAGGGGAATGAGATATGTCAATCAGTCAAACGATTTGTGATTTTGCCACACTTGCGATCGAAGCTGGCGGATGGATGGAAATGGACCGCTTATATTTACAGAATCGTCTTTTAGGGATGGTAGGAGAAGATGCTCTAGAAAGCATTGAAGTAAGACTAGTTAAGGAAGAATCTGTAGACTTATTGGATCAGCTTGTCGCTAAGGCAAGAGAAAATGGTGTTCTTTCAGAATTGCCAGCAGAACAAGAGATTTTTGAAGCGCAATTAATGGATTTTCTCACACCGCCACCTTCAGTCGTCAATGCATTCTTTGCACAGCACTATTCGAAAAGCCCAGAGGAAGCAACTGAGTATTTCTTTAATTTAAGTAAGAAAAATGACTACATCAAAACAAGAGCCATCGCAAAAAACATCAAATTTCCGGCAGAGTCGGAGTATGGTGAACTGGAAATCACAATCAATTTATCTAAGCCAGAAAAAGATCCAAAACAAATCGCAGCAGAACGCGAGGCGGTAAAAGTAGACTATCCTACCTGCATGCTTTGCATGGAAAACGAAGGATATAGAGGTCGCTTGAACTATCCAGCCCGCACCAATCACCGGATTATTCGAATGAATCTAGACGGTGAAAGCTGGGGATTCCAATATTCCCCTTATGCTTATTACAATGAACATTCGATTATTTTATCAGAACAACACCGCCCGATGAAAATCACAAAGGAAACATTTGCTAGACTGCTTCGGATTACTGAAGTCTTGCCTCATTACTTTGTTGGTTCGAATGCTGACTTACCAATTGTTGGAGGATCGATTCTTTCTCATGATCATTATCAGGCAGGACGTCATGAATTTCCTATGGCAAAAGCACCGATAGAAAAACTTATCAAACTAGAAGATTATCCGCAAGTCATCGCAGGAGTCGTGAAATGGCCGATGTCTGTGATCCGTTTGCAATCAACAGAGAAAAACTTGCTGATTGAAGCAGCTAACTCAGTATTGGAAAAGTGGAAAGCATATTCGGATGAAACAGTATCTATCAGAGCTTTTTCAGCAGATGGTACACCACACCATACGATTACGCCAATTGCACGAAGAAGGGACAATTACTTTGAGTTGGACCTTGTCCTTCGAGACAACAATGTTTCAGAAGAACATCCTGATGGGATTTTTCATCCACATAAAGATGTCCAACATATCAAAAAGGAGAACATTGGGTTGATCGAAGTAATGGGGCTTGCTGTTTTACCACCTCGTTTGAAACCAGAACTAGTAGAAGTAGAGCATTTCTTATTAGGAGAAGAAAACCAGATGGCTGAATATCATCGTCCGTGGGCAGAACAATTAAAAAAAGAACATCCTGATTTGACGAAAGATACGGTCACCGATGTCGTACAAAAATCTGTAGGTCAGGTTTTTGCACGTGTACTGGAAGACGCTGGAGTATTCAAGCGAGATGAAAAAGGACAGGCAGCGTTTGAACGATTTACTGCAATTTTATAAACGTAAAAAAGGAGGAGAGACAAATGGCAACAATTAAAGACATTGCGCAGTTGGCAGGAGTTTCTCCTGCTACTGTTTCAAGAGTTCTCAACTATGATCCTGATCTTTCCGTTGGCTTAGCCACAAAGCAAAAAATTTTTGAAGCAGCAGAACGCTTAAATTATACGAAACATCGTAAAAATGCAGCAAATACTAAGCAAACGCTTCGCCTGATCCAGTGGTACGACGATACGGAAGAGCTTGAAGATCTTTATTATTTATCTATTCGTCTAGGAATCGAAAAAAAGGCAGAAGAAGCAAACGTTACTTTATTGAAAGAAACGTGGGATTCCATTAGTGATCTTCCGACAGATGGAACGATCGCACTAGGAAAATTCGACGAAGCTCAGTTATTAGAAATGAAAGGATCCCAAAATGCCTTGCTTTTGGTAGATTCTGACGGCACTTCTCAAGGAATCGACTCTCTAGTTGTCGACTTTAAGTCAAGTGTTCAAAAAGTCATTGAACACTTTGTCTCCCATAAAGCGCAACATATCGCTATGCTTGCTGGAACAGAATATACGAAGAAAAACCATCAGCGGCTAAAAGATCCCAGAATTATGGCATTTCAACAAGTTTTGGCAGAAAAAGGCTACGACGAAGGTCTAATTATCGAAGCAGATTTTTCTGTCGAGTCAGGATATCAAGCAGTTAAGAAGTATTTAAAAACGAATCCGCATGTTCCTGATGCGCTTTTTGCAGCTAATGATGCATTAGCGATTGGCGCACTGAAAGCGATTCAAGAAAAAGGTTTAGTGGTACCAGAAGATATTTCTGTGATGGGCTTCAATGATGTCAGTGTAGCGAAATATGTAACGCCCTCTCTTTCTACTGTAAAAGTTTATACCGAATGGATGGGAGAGCTAGCAGTGGAGACGATTCTTCAATTAAGTAATTCCAAAGCACCGGTTTCAAGAAAGATTATTGTGGAAACAGAGTTGATTATTCGAGAATCAACGAAATAAAAGATGGAAAAGCTGTGGGGAAATGGAGTGATACCGCAGCTTTTTTGTGTTTCAGGAAGGGGCAAAATTTGCCCGCCAGCAGATAATCATGTATCATTGTACTAGTTTTGCCTTTGGTATTTTCATCCTCAGAATAAAAAAGTATGCTACAATGGAAGGCGAGAATGTCATAGCAGAAAGGATCAAATATATGATTACATTAGGAATAGATACTGCAAACCAAACTTTGGCGATCGGTGTGGTAGAAGACGAACAAATTCTTGGACAAATACAAACAAATATCAAACGCAACCACAGTGTAACACTGATGCCTGCAATCGACCAATTGTTTGCAGATCTTCAAATAAGTCCAAAAGACATTGACCGAATCGCGGTTTCTGATGGTCCCGGTTCTTATACAGGGCTTCGTATAGGTGTAACGACAGCAAAAACGATTGCTTATACATTAGATAAAGAGCTAGTAGGAGTATCTAGTCTGAAAACCATCGCGGCTAATTGCATCGGTGTGGATAAAATTATTGTGCCCATGTTTGATGCTCGAAGAAAAAATGTATACGCTGGGGCATACCGCTGGAAAGAAAATAGATTAGAAACTGTACTTGAAGATGTACATATTTCTGCTTCTGATTTGTTCACACAACTACAAAAGCTGAATGAAGCTATTTATTTCGTCGGGAGTGATTGTCACAAATTCTTCTCTGAAATAAAGGAGATATTGCCTAGTGCGATGATTAATACAGTTCCAGCATGGGATATTCCAAGTGGTGTAACTGTGGCTCAATTAGGTACTTTAGCTGAATCAGTTGCAGAGAAACAAGCTTTTCTTCCTCGCTATTTAAAACGAGTAGAAGCAGAAGAAAAATGGTTGGAGACGCACACACCTGGAGACGAAAGTTATGTTGAAAAAATTTAGAGCGTATGCCAGAAGCTTTTTTCAAGATAAAATGATTTATACAGAAAAAACAATCGAACAAATCGATCGTCGTTACGTACTAAGAGAATTGACTACAGAAGATATCAAAGAGCTGCTGGATGTCGAACGAGAAGTCTATAATGGCGAATTGCCATGGACAAAAAGTGCCTTTATATCAGAATTGAAGTCACCGCTTCCTCATCTATATCTAGGTATCTTTGATAATGGAAGAATGATTGGTTTTATCGGTTCAAGAGCGTTCGGTTTAGATTGCCATATCACGAATATTGCCGTTCGACCGGCATATCAGCGTAAACGAATCGGTTCGCTGCTTATTGACGAAATCGAGAACTTTGCTATAATGAATCGCTGTGAGACGATGTCATTAGAAGTGCGTATGAGTAATCAAGATGCACAAAGACTTTATCGGAAATTGGGGTTTCAAGCAACAACGATCAAAAAAAGATATTACACTGAAACAAAAGAAGATGCATTGGATATGATAAAACTTTTAGAAAATGAGTGAGATTAGTTGATTTGCAGAAAAAAAGATTTTGATGAAGCGTACTTGGCAGAATGCGTATGGGTGATTAGCGAAAATGCTTATCCACATGGTTCACCTTGGACGAAAATGCAGTTTTTGGCAGACATCCAACAGCCTCACTCTGATTATCTGCTTTTAGTTGAAGATAACCAGATCTGTGGCTTTATTGGATACTCGAAAGTAATAGATGAAGTCGAGATCACAAATATTGCTGTTGCAGTTTCAGAACAAGGAAAAGGGCATGCACGGCATTTGCTACAATTACTGATTACGGAACAAATAAAAGATTCGCTGCATGTTTTTTTAGAAGTACGTCTATCTAATGAAGCAGCAAGAAAACTTTATGAATCAGAAAAGTTTCGTATATTAGGTAAACGGAAATCATATTATCGCAATCCGACGGAAGATGCGATCATTATGAGCAGAAAGTTAAAAACGGAGACGATGAAATGAATGAAGAATTGATTCTGGCGATTGAATCAAGTTGTGATGAAACGAGTGTAGCGGTCGTTAGAAATGGAACAGAGATCTTATCTAACATCGTTGCTTCTCAAATAAACAGTCATAAACGTTTTGGTGGCGTAGTTCCTGAAGTAGCTAGCCGCCATCACGTAGAACAAATCACCTTATGCTTGGAAGATGCACTGGTAGAAGCTGGTGTGTCGGCAGAAGATTTATCGGCAGTCGCTGTCACTTATGGACCAGGACTTGTCGGCTCGTTGCTGATTGGTATTTCTGCAGCTAAGGCTTTTGCTTGGGCACACCAATTGCCGCTTATTCCTGTAAACCATATGGCAGGGCATATCTATGCAGCCCGTCTGGTTAAACCATTCCAGTTTCCATTGATGGCACTTCTTGTTAGCGGAGGACATACAGAATTAGTCTATATGCAAGAAGATGGATCATATGAAATCATTGGGGAGACAAGAGATGACGCAGCAGGAGAAGCTTATGACAAAGTTGGAAGAGTATTAGGTCTTTCTTACCCAAGCGGAAAAGAAATCGATCAGCTAGCTCATCAGGGAAAAGATAATTACCATTTTCCACGAGCGATGATCCATGAAGATAATTATGATTTCAGTTTTAGCGGATTAAAAAGTGCATTTATCAATTTGGTGCATAATGCACAACAGCGTGGAGAAGATCTAGACAAAAATGATTTAGCAGCTAGTTTTCAAGCAAGTGTGATCGATGTATTGATTACTAAAACACTTCGAGCTTGTCAAAATTATCCAGTCAAGCAACTGATTGTAGCTGGAGGTGTAGCGGCCAATCAAGGGTTGCGTAAAGGATTGCAGGATGCTTTGGCAACTAAACTCCCTGAGGTAGAACTAGTGATTCCCCCTCTTCGACTTTGTGGAGATAATGCTGCAATGATTGGAGCAGCAGCACATGTGGAAATGCAAAAAAGAAATTTTGCTAGCTATCAGTTGAATGCTGATCCAAGCTTGGTTTTATCTGAATAAAGAGGTTGTGAAAAATCTGCCCTGCATCAAGTAATAAGAACAGCCCAGAAAAAACGGCTTCTCATGTTTTTGACCTGGCTGTTCTTGTTACCGCGTATGCAAGCTTTTGAACGCCGTTTAATCAAGAGTTCGTAAGCCTGTCGTTTAACTCTGATTCACAAGGAACAATTTCAAAAAACAGCTCCTCATGTTTATGAACATTATGACTTGTGACCGAAGAGTTGACAGGTACACACCGTTTAATCGAAATAAGGGCTGTGACACGCTTTTGTCAAAGCCCTATTTTTTACAGCTTATTCATCATTATCCGTTCCTCTGATTGCCCTCACTGATTAATCGTTTATTGTCGAGGAATATCGAATAATCTAGGTCGGATGAGGACAAGACGCTTCCTCTAGTTAATCTATCAGTATTTTTTGCAAACAGTGAATATTACATAACTGAAACACACATAGAAAATCTTTGAGTCTTGCCCAGTGATCTAAAACTGCCGGATCTTTCAGAAGTTTTAGGGAGGAAAATAAGCAGTGACCCTGATATTTATCAGGGTCACTGCTTATTTTTGTTCGCGTTATTCTCTCATAGCTGGAGTAGTAGCTGTCTTACAGAAAGTAAAACGCTTTTTGTCATAATCTAACAGTCCGGAATCACGTAGTTGTTTGATTACTTGTCCAGCAGTTTCACGTGTCGTGCCGCTATTCACTGCTAATTCTTTTAAGGTGATCGGATAAGGAATGGTGATATGACCATCTTTTGTTGGTACGCCCAATTCTTCTTTCAAAATGAATAAATTTTGTTTTACCCGGTCAAAGGCGCTAGAGGTCAATCCGATTTGGATACGCAATTCATGTATTTCAACTACTTTAGAAATTTTTTGTATCATATAGATCAACTGTTCGGGATTTTTTCGTGCTAATTTTTCATAGTAGGAAACAGGAAGGTAGAATGTTTCAATATCAGTCATCGCTTGAGCTGTATAAGTGTAGGTCTCTTCTCCAAACATTCCTGACATAGGAAAAAGGTTATTTGTATTCACATAGTCATAGTAGTAATAAGTTGCACTTTCATCATAACGTTCTAAACGAACGAGTCCTTTGGTCAAGATATACAACCGTTGTCTGGGATCACCATCGTCGAAAAGGATCTGTCCTTTTTTATAAGAACGAAGAACAGTATGTTCCTTGATCTGTTGGAACTCTTCATCCGAGAAATGTTCAAAATCAGGTTGATATCTGAGTTTTGAAAAGTGAAAATCGATTTTATTAACACGCATTAAAAAGTCCTCTCCTTATTGTTCACTATATTTATTGTCACTTTTTTTAAAGAATTTGTAAAGTTTTAACATACCAACATTAGAAACAAGTTTTAATACTTTACAAATATAATTTGTTATTATGTAAAAAATATACAATGGTATTGAATAATTTGTTTTGAAGCGAATGATTTGTGTATAAAAAACAACAATAATACATATAGTAAACGCTAACAACGCTAATATAATTTATTTTTTTAATTTATTCAAAAAAATTTTTTCAATGAATAAATATTTTTTTGAAAGTGTATACAGAATAAAAAATGAATAAATTACGCTTAAAAATAGAAAAACGTTTAATTATTTAATTATCGAATATTAATGTGAGGAATGTCTCATTTTGAATGAGACAAAATTATGAAAGTGATTACAAAAGGAGGATATCCTATACATGTAATCAAAAAGAAGGAGGCAACACAACATGGATAAACCTATTCACGTTTTCTCTGAAATAGGGAAATTAAAGACAGTTTTACTGAAACGGCCTGGACAAGAAGTGGAAAATTTGACACCAGATATTATGGATCGTCTGTTGTTCGATGATATTCCATATCTTCCGATTGCTCAAGAAGAACATGACAACTTTGCAAAGACATTGCAAAATGAAGGCGTCGAGACTCTTTACTTGGAAAAATTAGCGGCAGAAGCGATTGACGCAGGCAATGTCAAAGAACAATTCTTGAATAAAATGTTGGATGAATCTCATATTGCATCGAATGCTGTAAGAGAGGGTCTTCATGAGTTCCTTCTATCAATGGAAACGCAAGAAATGGTAGATAAAATCATGGCTGGGGTTCGTACAAAAGATATTGAAGTACGTTCTAGCAGTCTATACGATCTGTCAGCAGACGATGACTATCCATTTTACATGGACCCAATGCCAAACTTGTACTTTACACGCGACCCTTCCGCATCAATGGGAAATGGGATGACAGTCAATAAGATGACTTTTGAAGCACGTCGTCGTGAATCGATGTTTACAGAATATATTTTGAAACATCATCCAAGATTTGCAAATAAAGGAATCGAAGTATGGTTGGATCGTGAAAATCCAGATCATATCGAAGGCGGAGACGAATTGATCTTAAGCGATAAAGTAGTAGCTGTTGGGATTTCTCAACGAACTAATGCGAAAGCTTTAGAAAAATTAGCACGCCACCTATTCGCAAAAAATTCAGGATTTGAAAAAGTGTTAGCAATCAAAATTCCAAACAACCGTGCAATGATGCATTTGGATACCGTATTTACAATGGTAGATCACGATAAATTCACTATCCATCCAGCAATTCAAAGTAAAGACGGTAAGATGGATGTCTTTACAATCGAACCAGATGGTGATGATATCAAGATTACTCATTCAGATAACTTACACGAAACGATGAAAGCTGCTCTTGGATTAGATGATCTTGTACTGATCCCAACTGGTAATGGAGATGAGATCGTTGCACCTCGAGAACAATGGAATGATGGATCAAACACATTGGCAATCGCTCCAGGTGTTGTAGTCACTTATAACCGAAATTATGTATCGAACGAATTGCTTCGTAGCTATGGCATCAAAGTGTTAGAAATCAATTCAAGTGAATTGTCACGAGGCCGTGGTGGTCCACGCTGCATGAGCCAACCACTTGTCCGTGAAGACTTGAAGTAATTTGTTTCCTGACGGCGGTCTTACTGTCAGCTGCCGTCGGGATTTCCTCTTTAATCTTAAATAAAAACAATCTAAAGGAGAATGTTTAATATGAAAGAATCAGTATTCCAAGGAAGAAGCTTATTAGCAGAAAAAGACTTTACAAAAGAAGAATTACAATATTTGATCGATTTTTCAGAACACTTGAAAGACTTGAAAAAACGTGGTATCCCACATCACTATCTAGAAGGAAAAAATATTGCGCTTTTATTTGAAAAAACATCTACACGTACTCGTTCTGCATTTACTACTGCAGCGATCGATCTAGGTGCACATCCTGAATATCTAGGTGCAAATGATATCCAATTAGGTAAAAAAGAATCCACAGAAGATACAGCTAAAGTACTAGGTCGTATGTTTGATGGAATCGAATTCCGTGGATTCAGTCAAAAAATGGTAGAGGAACTAGCAGAATTCTCTGGTGTTCCAGTTTGGAATGGCTTGACTGATGAATGGCATCCAACACAAATGATCGCTGACTTTTTAACTATCCAAGAAAACTTTGGAACAGTAGAAGGTATCACTGTTGCTTACTGCGGAGATGGTCGAAACAATATGGCTAACTCTTTATTAGTCACAGGTGCAATTTTAGGAGCGAATATGCGTATCGTTGCACCAAAAGAATTACAACCTGAAGAAGAAATCGTCAAAATGGCAGAAGGCTTTGCTGAAAAATCCGGTGCACAATTGATGATTACCGACGATGTTGATAAAGGTGTAGACGGAGCAGACGTCCTTTATTCTGATGTATGGGTATCAATGGGTGAAGAAGATAAATTCGAAGAACGTATCAAATTGTTGAAACCTTACCAAATCAATATGGAAATGGTAGAAAAAACACACAACACAGATCGTTTGATCTTCTTGCACTGCTTGCCAGCTTTCCATGATACAAACACTGTTTACGGTGAACAAATGAAAGAACGCTTTGGCATCACTGAAATGGAAGTAACAGATGAAGTCTTCCGCAGCAAATATGCTCGTCAATTTGACCAAGCAGAAAATCGTATGCACTCAATCAAAGCGATCATGGCAGCAACATTAGGTAACTTGTTTATCCCTCGCGTTTAAGCATAACCACATTCATCTCACGAAAAAACGAGTCAGCATTGAGGGAAAATCACAAAACGCTGGCTCGTTTTGTTATCTAGAAAATTCGGTAGAACTGAAGAAAGGACGAATGAAATGGCCAAACGAAAAGTAGTTGTCGCTTTAGGGGGTAATGCAATCTTGTCTACGGATGCAAGTGCAAAAGCCCAACAAGAAGCGTTAATGGAAACAGCAAAGTATTTAGTGAAATTTATCGAACAAGGAGATGAATTGATCATCTCCCACGGAAATGGTCCGCAAGTCGGTAACTTATTGATTCAGCAGCAAGCTGCTGATTCTGAGAAAACACCGGCAATGCCTTTAGATACATGTGTTGCAATGACAGAAGGATCTATCGGTTACTGGTTACAAAACGCCATGGGCGAAGTACTGAAGGAAAAAGGGATCGATAAAGATGTGGTTTCTTTAGTCACTCAAGTTATTGTGGATGAAAATGATCCTTCATTCAAAAATCCAAGTAAACCAGTCGGTCCATTCTACACGGAAGAAGAAGCCAAAGAACAAATGAATGCTGACTCCACTGTGACATTCAAAGAAGATGCTGGACGTGGATGGAGAAAAGTAGTCGCTTCCCCTAAACCCATCTCGATTAAAGAAGCACGTGTCATCGAAACGCTGGTCGATCAAGGAGTTATCACAGTCTCTGTTGGTGGCGGTGGGATTCCTGTTGTAGAAACAGCTACTGGATTAGAAGGACGAGAAGCCGTAATCGATAAAGATTTTGCTTCAGAAAAATTAGCCGAAATCATCGATGCGGATTTGCTGATCGTATTGACAGGAGTAGACAATGTGTATGTCAATTACCAAAAACCAGATCAAAAGAAATTAGAAACTGTTACTGTTTCAGAAATGAAACAATACATTGATGAAAAGCAATTTGCTCCAGGAAGCATGCTTCCGAAAGTAGAGGCAGCTATTGCATTTGTTGAAGCAAAACCAAACGCTAAGGCAATCATCACTTCTTTAGAAAATATCGAGAATCTTTTAGCTTCTGAAGAAGGAACGATTATCGTAGCTGATTAATTTGTTAAGTCTTTCGTATTTACGAAATGATTTATAGCTATCCAGGTGGTATTTCTTCTCCTTTAGGCCATCTGGATTGTTTTTTTATCAGAAACGACTAGCCTTTCGTTTTTTTTTCTGATATAATTCAAGAAAGTTTAATAAGACTAAGATTTGTTGAACAAGAGAGTACTTGTATCATTCTTGGCTAGCGAATTCGGAAGTGGTGGAAGCCGAATGAAGAAGATACAACGAAGCGCACTTGGAGAATTCTGTTTTAAACAGACGGTCGTCTACCGATATCAGATGGAGCTGGTCCTTTTTTAGGACAATTGGAGTGGTACCGCGGGAAATCTCGTCTCTAGTGATGGCATACTAAGTATGCCGTCGCTAGAGATTTTTTTTGTTTAACAATCAAGGGAGCACTTTAGGAGGAATAAAGATGAATAATAAAGATCTTGTCGCAAAAGCTGTCTATGACGCTGTCAAAGATGATTTAACACTGGAACAAGTCGAACAATTACTAGAAAATCCAAAATCAGCTGAACACGGAGATGTTGCATTTCCAGCCTTTTCATTAGCAAAAGTTTACCGAAAAGCGCCACAGCAAATCGCTGCAGATTTAGCAGAAAAAATCGATTCTGCCAACTTTGAAAAAATCGAAGTTGTCGGACCTTACTTGAACTTTTTCATGAATAAAGAACTTATCAGCAAAAAAGTTTTGCAAACAGTAGTGAAAGAAAAAGAACATTATGGGGATAGCAATATCGGGAATCAAGGAACAGTACCAATCGACATGTCTTCTCCTAATATTGCCAAACCAATCTCAATGGGACATTTGCGTTCGACAGTTATCGGTAATTCGATCGGTTTCATTATGGAAAAAATCGGTTATCAGCCAATCCGCATCAACCATTTAGGTGATTGGGGAACACAGTTTGGAAAACTGATCGTCGCTTACAAAAAATGGGGTACAGAAGAAGCTGTTAAAGCAGAACCAATCAATGAATTGCTTCGTTTATATGTCCAATTCCATGAAGTAGCTGAAACAGAACCAGAATTAAATGAAGAAGCTCGTGCTTGGTTCAAACGTCTGGAAGAAGGCGATGAAGAGGCTATTCAATTATGGCAATGGTTCCGTGATGAATCGATGAAAGAATTCAATAAAATCTATGATCTGCTGGAAGTACGTTTCGATTCGTTGAACGGTGAAGCTTTCTACAATGACAAGATGGATGAAATCGTCAAACTTTTAGAAGAAAAACATTTGCTGAACGAGGATAAAGGTGCAGAGATCGTTGACCTATCTGCTTATGACCTGAATCCAGCGTTGATTAAGAAGTCAGACGGTGCGACACTATACATTACACGTGACTTAGCTGCTGCATTGTACCGTAAACGTACTTACGACTTCAAACAATCTCTATATGTAGTAGGGAATGAACAAAGCTATCATTTTAAACAGTTGAAAGCTGTCTTGAAGGAAATGGGCTTTGACTGGTCTGACGACATGCACCATATTCCATTTGGTTTGATCACACAAGGTGGTAAAAAATTATCAACTCGTAAAGGAAAGATCGTCTTATTAGAAGAAGTATTAAATGAAGCAATCCAATCTGCTAAAGAACAAATCAGCGAGAAAAACCCTGATTTGGAAAACAAAGATGCTGTAGCTAAACAAGTTGGGGTTGGGGCAGTCATTTTCCACGATTTGAAAAACGATCGACTGAATACATTTGACTTTAACCTGGAAGAAGTTGTTCGATTTGAAGGAGAAACTGGACCTTATGTGCAATATACACATGCTCGTGCAGTCAGCCTGTTGGAAAAAGCAGGATTTGTCCCTTCAGAAACAGCAGACTATGCATTGAATGACGATACCAGCTGGGAAGTGGTTAAATTAGTTCAAAAATACCCTGAAACGGTCTTGTCTGCTGGGGAAAAATACGAACCGTCAGTGATTGCGAAACATGCAATCAAATTAGCACAAGCATTCAACAAATACTATGCTCATACGAAGATTTTAGCTGATGATGAACAAAAAGAAGCACGCTTAGCTCTAGTTTATGCAGTGACTGTATTATTGAAAGAAGATCTTCGTTTGCTAGGACTTCATGCACCAGATAAGATGTAGGAAAAAGAGAATGTGAAATCAGCATTCTGATCCGAGTATTAGAGAAACAAAAGAGAAAATAGCTTTTCAAATTTTATCGTTTTTTGAGCAAATACCGAGAGTCAGCTGAATGAACACCGTTTAGTGGAGAGGTTGTCTCTTAAACACTGTTTGTTTGCAAATAAGGGGACTGTGACAAAAGTCGTGTCACAGCTCCCTTTTTTTTCGAATAAACGGTGTTCAAAAGCTTGCATCTGCGGTAATAAGCCCACCAAACAAAAAATATGAGGAGCTATTTTTGTTTGGCTGTTCTTATTACTTGATGCAGGACAGCTTTTTCACGACCTCTTATTTTGTATAAAAGTCATTCTGGATTCTTGTCAGCGTACAAAATGTATTTTGTTAACTCTTTTAAATTGTTTACACAAATATCAGCGCCGGCTTGTTGGAATCTAAGAGCAACAGAGTGTTTTAAACGATCTTTTTTCCCCATCTCTAATTTTTGGTACTCATCATAAGAAATCCCCATTAGCGAACTACCTTCAATTACACCTACTGTCAACACTCCGGCATTTTTCCCTTCCTGGATATCTGAGACCGTATCTCCGACTTTGATTACTTCATCAACCGACTTGTTTTTGAAGTACTGCATGTTTTTATGGATCATATAAGGAAACGGTCGACCATACCCTTCGACGTCTTCAGAAGTTGCTATGAAGTCTGGTGAATACCCTTCTTTTTTTGCGGTTTCTGCTACGATTGCCATCATAGGAGCAGTAAATCCAGTCGTGGAACCAATATTGATCCCAGCGTTTCTCAACCGTTCGATCGTTTCCAATGTGTCGGGTTTCAAAGTAGAATGCTTGACCAAATCTTTAAACAGATAATGTTCAAATTGTTGATACAATTCCTCCACCTCTTTTTCCTGAGGTAGTTGTCCATAAATAGCTATCCATTGTTTTTTGACAGAAGGGAGGGAAAGAAGCTGTTGGATATGATCCCATTTTAATTTTCCCATCGGTTCGCGGATTTCTTTGTCAGTCAGTTGGATTCCTTTTTCTAGAAAAGCATTTCTAAAAGCGTGGACAGGAGCCATACAGCCAAAGTCCACAGTTGTTCCTGCCCAATCAAAAATTACAGTTTTAATCATTAACGTTCTCCTTATAGTCTTTGATAATTGCTGTCAGTTCCAAAATATCTTCCGGATAGATCTCGCCAATATTTCCGATACGAAAACATTCATGATCGCTGATTTTCCCGGGATAGATCACAAATCCGTTTTGCTTTAAATACTGATAAAAATGATTAAAATCAAATCGCCAGTCCTTAGGGTAAAGAAAAGAGGTGATGAATGGCCCCTGATATTCTTGAATGAAAGACTGGAACCCCATCTCTGTCATTTTTTGTCGTAGCACATGATTATTGGCGAGATAACGTGAATATCGAGTTTCGATTCCTCCTTCTGCCTCTAGTTCCTTCAGCGCTTGTTGAAAAGCCAAAACCGTATGGGTAGGGGAAGTGAAACGCCATTTGCCATTCTCGTTTTCCATCACGCGGTACTGGTCATATAGATCAAGTGACAAACTTCGGCTAACATTTTTTCGTTTTTCCAGTTCCGCTTTATTAGCAAGTACAAAAGAAAAGCCCGGAACACCTTGAATACATTTGTTTGAGCTGGAAATCAAAAAATCAATCCCTAGTTCGGCTACACGAATCGGTATCCCACCAAAGCTTGACATCGCGTCCACTATAAACAAAAGATCTCTTTCTTGTGTGACAGCAGCAATCTCTTCCAAATTATTCAAAATACCGGAAGTAGTCTCGCTATGGACCATTGCTAGTGCGGAGATAGACGGATTCTCTTCAATCAGCTGTGTAATCACATGAGCTTGGAGGATTTGATGTTCCGATACCTCATAAACGGTATAGTTCAGTTTCAGACATTCGCACATGTTGATCATTCGTTGTCCATATGCGCCGTTTGAACAAATCAGTACAGTATCTTCTGGCCTGATCACAGAACTTAATACCGATTCTACCCCGAAGGAGCCGCTACCTTGCATTAAGACCGTTGTGTATATTCCTTCCGATACTTGAGCAAGATCCAGTAATTTTTTTCTTATCCATTGTGTAATTTCTTTGTATTCTTGATCCCAAGTACAATGATCGATCAGCATAGCATTTTTCACTGTTTCAGAAGTCGTCAATGGTCCAGGAGTTAATAATTTATACATATGATTTCCTTTCATTTCTTTTTTGAAATACACAAAGA
Organism: Enterococcus sp. DIV0436a; assembly: GCF_051711605.1. Classification (NCBI taxonomy): domain Bacteria; kingdom Bacillati; phylum Bacillota; class Bacilli; order Lactobacillales; family Enterococcaceae; genus Enterococcus; species Enterococcus sp. DIV0436a. The sequence goes on along the minus strand of NZ_JBIONA010000001.1, from coordinate 1,752,099 downwards.
GCAAGAAGCTGCTCTTGTTAACATCCAATATAAATGATGATTATTGTGATTCAATCAAGGTGTTGAAAAATTTGAATAAAAAATGATGTATTTTTGTAAAGAGTGTAAAGGTTTATTTAATAAGGAAAATATTGAAAATAAAAAAACACGCATTCCATATTAGGAATACGTGCTCTGATTAAAAAAGTGATACTTCAGTTGGATGGTGAAGAAATTCTTCTACTCGTTTTGCGTCCTCCTCATTTTCCGAGATGACCATGATCGTATCGAATCCAGCAATTGTACTGACAATAGAGGGAGGTTTGATCTCATCTAAAACAGATGCAAATAAATGAGCATTGTCTGGCAAGGTATTGACGATTGTCAAAAAGTGGACTCGTTCGACTTTCAATACAATGTCTTCAATCATTTGAACCAGCCGATCCTCTTCCTCAGTCCTAGTCTCAGGAGTTCCTTTTTCGCGAAACAATACGAAGCGGGAAACGCCATTTTCATCAGGTGCCTTCACGATTTTTAGATCACGGATATCTCGAGAAATCGTTGCCTGCGTGGCGGTAACGCCATAATGCCCAAGTTTGTTTAATAGTTCTTCTTGCGTACGGATCGGGAATTCTTCAATGACTTGTTTAATCAGCAAATGTCTTTGAGCTTTGCGCATTTTCTTTCTCCTTTACGAAAGATTTCACATGTATCATAACAAAAAAAAGAAGGATTGCCCAATAATATTCGTCTTTTATACCTAAAATTATTTTATGGAAAAAGGATAATAAAGAAACAAAGAGAAATCTACTGTTTTTCTTGAATTCTTTTTATCTTTCAGGTAAACTATTGAATGTTGAGCAGAAAAGTATATTTGCTCTTGCGATACGGATCTTTTGTCTGTATAATAGCTGAGGGTGCTTTATGCATCAGCAAATCCACATTCTTATTGGATTGTCGGTAGGTGCTTGAAAAAGTTTGCCGGCAAGGTAGAAGATAAGAAGAGGAAAAATAAAACCAAATCGGAGGAAACAAACATGGCAGTAATTTCTATGAAACAATTACTAGAAGCCGGCGTACACTTTGGTCACCAAACTCGTCGCTGGAACCCAAAAATGAAGAAATATATCTTCACAGAAAGAAACGGAATCTACATCATTGACTTGCAAAAAACAGTTAAATTAGTAGATGCAGCTTATGATTACATGAAGAGCGTTGCTGAAGAAGGTGGCGTAGCATTATTCGTAGGTACAAAAAAACAAGCACAAGAAGCAATCAAAGAAGAAGCAACTCGTGCAGGACAATACTTCGTTAACCATCGTTGGTTAGGCGGAACATTGACAAACTGGGATACTATCCAAAAACGTATCAGCCGTTTGAAACAAATCAATGCAATGGAAGAAGATGGAACTTTTGAAGTTCTACCTAAAAAAGAAGTTGCTGGTTTGAACAAAGAACGTGAACGTCTTGAAAAATTCTTAGGCGGTATCGCTGATATGCCAAGAATCCCAGATGTAATGTACATCGTTGACCCACGTAAAGAACGTATTGCTGTTCAAGAAGCACACAAATTAAATATCCCAATCGTAGCTATGGTTGATACAAACTGCGATCCAGATGAAATCGACGTAGTAATCCCTTCAAACGACGATGCAATTCGTGCCGTTAAATTGATTACTTCAAAAATGGCTGATGCTTTCATCGAAGGAAACCAAGGTGAAGATCAAGTAGTTGAAGAAGATTTCACAGAAGAAAACACAGCAACGTCAATCGAAGAAATCGTAGATGTTGTTGAAGGCGACAATTCTTCAGCAGAATAATTTTGAATGATGGAGCTGTTTCAAAGGCTGGGCGACAAGCCTCACTCTCCTTTGAAGCAGCTTTTTTTAAAAAGAAAAACACACAGGAGGAGTTAAACATGGCAGACGTTACAGCTAAAATGGTAAAAGAACTACGCGAAATGACTGGCGTAGGAATGATGGATGCGAAAAAAGCATTAGTTGAAGTAGAAGGCGACATGGAAAAAGCAGTTGATCTTTTACGTGAAAAAGGAATGGCAAAGGCTGCGAAGAAAAATGACCGCATTGCAGCTGAAGGATTGGCTTCAGTTGCTGTGAAAGGTAACACTGCAGCAATCGTTGAAGTAAACTCAGAAACAGACTTTGTTTCTAAAAACGAAATGTTCCAAGATTTAGTAAAAGAAATTGCAGAACTTGTTGCTGAAAACAAACCAGCAGACATGGAAGCTGCAATGAAAATCAAAACAGATAAAGGTACAATTGAATCTGACTTGATCGAAGCAACTCAAGTTATCGGAGAAAAAATCAGCTTCCGTCGCTTTGAAGTTGTAGAAAAAGACGACAATGCTGCATTTGGTGGATACTTGCATATGGGCGGACGTATTGCCGTATTGACTGTTCTAGATGGAACAACTGACGAAACAGTTGCAAGAGACGTAGCTATGCACGTAGCAGCTATCAATCCTCGTTATGTAAACGAATCACAAATTCCAGAAGCTGAATTAGAACATGAAAAAACTGTTCTTACAGAACAAGCATTGAACGAAGGCAAACCAGCGAATATCGTTGAAAAAATGGTAGAAGGACGCTTGAAGAAATTCAAAGCAGAAATCGCTTTGGTGGACCAACCATTCGTTAAAGATCCTGATATGACTGTTGAAAAATACGTTGCATCAAAAGGCGCAACTGTTAAAACATTCGTACGTTTCGAAGTTGGCGAAGGTATCGAAAAACGCGAAGATAACTTTGTAGAAGAAGTTATGAGCCAAGTGAAAAAATAATTCTGTTGAATAACAGACGGGAACGCACGGTTTGTGCGCTCCCTTTTTTTAAGCAAAACAAGAAAAACCAGTCTTAGAGTGTCGAAATCATCTAAGTATGGTAAAATGGCAATAGAAAATATTGGAGGAATGAACATGGTCACACCGAAATATCAGCGTGTAGTCTTAAAATTGAGTGGAGAAGCTTTAGCTGGGGATGCAGGATTTGGAATCAAACCACCAGTAATCAAAGAAATCATCCAAGAAATCAAAGAAGTTCACGAGCTGGGCGTTGAAATGGCAATCGTTGTGGGCGGCGGAAATATCTGGCGCGGACAAATCGGAGCACAAATGGGCATGGAACGTGCTCAAGCTGATTACATGGGTATGTTAGCTACAGTTATGAATGCCTTAGCTTTACAGGATACGTTGGAAAACGTGGGTGTACCGACACGCGTGCAAACTTCGATTGAAATGCGTCAAATCGCAGAGCCATATATTCGCCGTAAAGCAGAACGTCATTTAGAAAAAGGACGGATCGTTATCTTTGCAGGCGGTACCGGCAACCCGTACTTCTCGACAGACACAACAGCAGCATTACGCGCGGCAGAAATCGGCGCAGATGTTATCCTGATGGCTAAAAACAATGTAGACGGTGTTTATTCTGCTGATCCGAAAGTAGATGCAAATGCAGTAAAATTTGAAGAACTGACTCATCTGGAAGTTATTGCCAAAGGATTACAAGTCATGGATTCAACTGCAAGTTCACTAAGCATGGATAATGATATTCCACTGCTTGTCTTCAATTTAAATGAACACGGAAATATTCGCCGTGCAATCTTAGGCGAAAATATCGGAACAACTGTAAGGGGGAAATAAAAATGGCAGATGCAATTATGACAGAAGCAAAAGAAAAAATGAAAAAAGCAGCACAAAATCTTCAACGTGAACTTGGGCAAATCCGCGCAGGCCGTGCGAACGCTAGCCTTTTGGACCGTATTACTGTGAACTACTACGGTGCGCCAACACCATTGAACCAAATGGCATCAATCCAAATACCAGAAGCACGTGTTTTAATGATTACACCTTTTGACAAGAGCATTCTTCAAGATGTTGAAAAAGCTATTATGGCAAGTGATATCGGAATCAGTCCAACCAATGATGGAAATGTCATTCGCTTAGTTATCCCGCAACTGACAGAAGAACGCAGAAAAGAATTAGCTAAAGATGTTAAAAAAGAAGCAGAAAATGCAAAAATCGCGATTCGTAACATCCGTCGTGATGCGATCGATGAATATAAAAAACAACAAAAAAATGGTGATATTACCGAAGATGATTTGCGCGGATTAGAAAAAGACGTACAAACATTGACAGATAACAGCATCAAAGAAGTAGATAAGATCGCTGCTGATAAAGAAAAAGAATTATTGGAAGTTTAATAAAATCATAAAAACAGAGGGGCGGATCATTCCGCTTCCTCTGTTTTTATTTATATTTCTTTTATTTAAAAATTAAAAAAAGAAAAAATTGATAAAGTCCGTATAATTGTGTAAAAGTAAAAAGGCCATATAACAGTCCTTTTACGGTACAATGTTTTTAACGACAAAAACATACCCAGGAGGACTTTTACATGACCCAAGTACATTTTACACTGAAAAGCGAAGAGATTCAAAGCATTATTGAATATTCTGTAAAGGATGACGTTTCTAAAAATATTTTAACAACGGTATTTAATCAACTAATGGAAAATCAACGAACAGAATATATTCAAGCAAAAGAATATGAACGAACAGAAAACCGACAAAGTCAACGAAATGGCTATTATGAGCGCAGCTTTACGACACGTGTAGGCACGCTAGAATTAAAAGTACCCAGAACACGTGATGGCCATTTTTCACCCACAGTGTTTGAACGTTATCAACGAAACGAAAAAGCCCTCATGGCTTCAATGTTGGAAATGTATGTATCAGGCGTTTCAACTCGTAAAGTATCAAAAATTGTGGAAGAACTTTGTGGTAAATCCGTCTCTAAGTCCTTCGTTTCTAGCTTAACAGAACAGCTAGAACCTATGGTTAACGAGTGGCAGAATCGTTTATTATCAGAAAAAAATTATCCTTACTTAATGACCGATGTACTCTATATAAAAGTACGAGAAGAAAATCGAGTACTCTCAAAAAGCTGTCATATAGCGATTGGAATAACCAAAGATGGCGACCGTGAAATTATCGGCTTCATGATTCAAAGTGGCGAAAGCGAAGAGACCTGGACAACATTTTTTGAATACCTAAAAGAACGCGGTTTACAAGGTACGGAACTCGTTATTTCTGATGCGCACAAAGGATTAGTCTCTGCCATTAGAAAATCCTTCACCAACGTAAGTTGGCAAAGATGCCAAGTTCACTTCCTAAGAAATATCTTTACCACCATTCCTAAAAAAAATTCAAAATCTTTCAGAGAAGCTGTTAAAGGAATTTTTAAGTTCACAGATATTAACTTAGCGCGTGAGGCTAAAAATCGATTGATTCATGATTATATCGATCAACCAAAATATTCAAAAGCTTGCGCATCATTGGATGATGGATTCGAAGACGCCTTTCAATATACCGTACAAGGAAATTCCCACAATCGACTAAAGAGTACCAATCTAATTGAACGACTGAATCAAGAAGTACGCAGAAGAGAAAAGATTATTCGCATCTTCCCCAATCAAACATCAGCCAATCGCTTAATTGGAGCCGTTCTTATGGACCTACATGATGAATGGATTTATTCTTCAAGAAAATACATCAATTTTGATAAGTAGAAATGGTAAAAACATTGTATAGCATTTTACACAGGAGTCTGGACTTGACTAAAAAATTATTCAGTTTTTAAATAAAAAAACAATGATTTCATAGGAAAAACAGTTAGATATTGCTATAATACTTAAGATAGTGGGAATCTTTTAAGTATAGGAGGAAAAAGAATGTTACGTTTTTTTCCGCAAAAAAACAAATATATTCAAGAAAAAAGCGAATTTCAATTTAATACCGATGGACCAATTCCTCAGCACATTGCCATCATCATGGACGGCAATGGTCGTTGGGCGCAAAACCGTCGTTTGCCACGAGTTGCTGGCCATAAAGAAGGCATGGAAACAGTAAAGAAAGTCACAAAAAAAGCATCAAGGCTTGGAGTGAGAGTGTTGACGCTTTATGCCTTTTCGACTGAAAACTGGAAGCGACCAAAAGATGAAGTAAGTTTTCTCATGCAACTACCTGTCGACTTCTTTGATACGTTCGTACCAGAATTGATTAAAGAAAATGTCAAAGTTCATGTCATGGGTTATGAAAACGTATTGCCAGAACATACGCAAGATGCTGTAAGACGTGCAATTGAGCAAACAAAAAACAATACTGGAATGGTATTGAATTTTGCTTTGAATTATGGAAGTAGAGCAGAGATCGTGACTGCTGTCCAAGAAATTGCCGAAGAAGTAGCAAAAGGAGAAATACACGCAGAAGAAATCGATGATGAATTGATTGCTAAGCATTTAATGACAGGTTTCTTGCCTAAAGAGTTACAAGATCCTGAGCTGATGATCCGTACAAGTGGAGAAGAGCGAATTAGTAATTTTCTGTTATGGCAGATCGCATATAGTGAGCTGTATTTTACAAAAGCGCTTTGGCCTGATTTTGATGGTGCGCATCTTGAAGAAGCAATCGCCTCTTATCAAAATCGAGACCGTCGATTCGGCGGTGTAAAAAAAACAGAAGATGAGAAAGGGGATCAGTCATGAAACAACGTGTGATCACAGCAGCCGTGGCGCTAGTCTTGTTTATTCCGATTATATGGATCGGAGGCATAGCAGTTGAGCTTACAGCAGCAATCTTAGCGGTAGTAGGAGTTTACGAGCTGTTCCGGATGAAAGGATTGACACTCTTAAGTTTTGAAGGAGTTTTATCCGCCGTTGGTGCAGTGTTACTTGTTTTGCCAAAAGAAAGATGGTTTTTCTTTCTTCCAGAGAATGTAAGTACATTTATGTTATTTTATCTTATAGTTATGATTCTTTTAGGAACATCAGTTATTTCTAAAAATACGTATACGATTGATGAAGCAGGTTTTCCTGTGCTTGTCAGCTTGTATGTGGGAATAGGCTTCCAGAATTTTGTCAATGCACGAACAGAAAGCTTGGCTGTTTTGATATTTGGTCTATTTATTGTTTGGGCAACTGATATCGGAGCATATATGGTTGGTCGACGTTATGGTCAGCATAAGTTAAGTCCTGATATTTCGCCCAACAAAACGATTGAAGGTGCGCTCGGTGGTATCGGTAGTGCTGTTGTAGTCGCATTTCTTTATTTATTGCTATACCCAGCAAAAGAACTATTCAATCATGGTATGTTTGTCATGCTTCTGATGACGATTATTTTTTCAGCAGTCGGACAATTTGGTGATTTGGTCGAATCTGCAATCAAACGTCATTATGATGTGAAAGACTCGGGAAATATCTTACCAGGCCATGGTGGAATCTTAGACCGTTTCGACAGTTTGCTGTTTGTATTTCCTATCATGCATTTATTTGGCATTATTTAGTAAGTATACCTGCGTTTCTTTGTGAATTTCATAAAAGACGCAGGTTTTTATTTTTCATTATATTGATACTATTGGTGTCTTTGGTATACTATGGTAAAATTATAGTGTTTTATCGTTGTTTTATAAAAAACACAAAAAACAAGTAAAGGAGAAAAAAGCTATGAAAACGATTCTGACATTTATCATCGTTTTTGGTATATTAGTGATTCTTCATGAGTTTGGTCATTTCTTCTTTGCGAAACGATCAGGAATCCTCGTTCGCGAATTTGCTATCGGTATGGGTCCGAAAATTTATGGGCATCAAGCAAAAGACGGGACAACATATACGCTTCGCCTATTACCTATTGGCGGTTATGTTCGAATGGCAGGCAATGGGGATGATGAAACAGAAATGGCACCAGGAATGCCTCTTTCTCTTTTACTAAATTCTGACGGCATCGTAGAGAAGATAAATTTAAGTAAGAAAATCCAATTGACAAATGCTATCCCGATGGAATTGAGCCGTTATGATTTAGAAGATGAGCTGACTATCACTGGTTATGTGAATGGAGACGAAACAGAAGTAGTAACCTACCCTGTTGATCACGATGCGACGATTATTGAAAACGACGGAACAGAAATCAGAATTGCGCCAAAAGACGTACAGTTCCAATCGGCTAAATTGTGGCAGCGTATGCTGACCAACTTTGCTGGACCCATGAATAACTTTATTTTGGCAATCGTGTTATTCATCATTCTGGCATTTATGCAAGGTGGTGTTCAAGTGACGAACACTAATCGCGTAGGAGAGATCATGCCTAATGGAGCTGCGGCAGAAGCAGGCTTAAAAGAAAATGATGAGGTAGTCAGTGTGGACGGAAAAGAAATCCATTCATGGAATGATCTGACAACAGTCATTACGAAAAATCCGGATAAAACATTAGACTTTAAGATCGAACGAGAAGGTCAGGTGCAATCTGTCGACGTGACACCGAAATCTGTAGAGTCAAATGGCGAAAAAGTTGGCCAACTTGGTATAAAAGCCCCAATGAATACAGGTTTTATGGATAAGATCATTGGAGGGACGCGTCAAGCTTTCAGCGGTTCATTGGAAATTTTCAAAGCCTTAGGATCACTATTTACAGGTTTCAGTTTAGATAAATTAGGCGGACCTGTCATGATGTACCAATTGTCTTCAGAAGCAGCAAATCAAGGTGTAACAACTGTTATTAGTTTGATGGCGCTTCTTTCAATGAATCTCGGAATCGTCAATCTGCTTCCGATTCCTGCCTTAGATGGCGGGAAATTAGTCTTGAATATTTTTGAAGGGATTCGCGGGAAACCATTAAGTCAAGAAAAAGAAGGAATATTGACATTAGCTGGCTTTGGATTTTTAATGTTGTTGATGGTGCTAGTTACATGGAACGATATTCAACGATTCTTTTTCTAGAAAAAGTTGACAAATAGGGTATAATAACAAACGATAACTATTTTGAGGAAATAAAGGAGTATATAGAATGAGACAATCAAAAATGTTGATTCCAACATTACGCGAAGTTCCAAATGATGCAGAAGTATTAAGCCATCAAATCTTGCTAAGAGCTGGATATATCCGCCAAGTATCAGCGGGTATTTATTCATATCTGCCATTAGCAAATCGTGTATTGGAAAAACTGAAACGCATTATGCGGGAAGAATTTGAAAAAATCGGAGCGGTAGAAATGCTGATGCCTGCCATCTTGCCAGCAGAACTTTGGGAAGAATCTGGGCGTTACGAAACATATGGACCAAACTTGTATCGTTTCAAAGACCGCAATGATCGAAAAATGATCCTTGGACCAACTCACGAAGAAACTTTTACTGATTTGATGCGTAATGAAATCAATTCATATAAGAAATTACCTTTAAATCTTTATCAAATCCAACCTAAATATCGTGACGAAAAACGACCTCGCTTCGGTTTGCTTCGCGGAAGAGAGTTTATCATGAAAGATGCATATTCTTTCCATGCAACGGAAGAAAGTTTGGACGAGACATATAAAGATTACGAAAAAGCCTACACCGAAGTATTCAAGCGTTGTGGCTTAGAATTTCGCTCGATCATCGGAGACGGTGGCGCAATGGGCGGGAAAGACTCAAAAGAATTCATGGCGATCTCAGAAATCGGGGAGGATACGATCTGTTATTCGACTGAAAGTGATTATGCTGCAAACTTGGAGATGGCTACAAGCTACTATGTATCAAAAAAATCGCATGAAACACAGCTTGAATTGGAGAAAGTAGCTACACCTAACGTAAAATCAATTGACGAAGTAGCAGATTTCTTTTCTGTTGAACCTCAAAAAATCATCAAGTCTGTATTGTTCATTGCGGATGAACAACCTGTCCTTGTTTTGGTACGCGGAGACCATGAAGTCAATGACGTAAAACTAAAAAACTTTTTATCTGCTGACTTTTTAGAAGAAGCAACAGAAGAAGAAGCACAAAAATATCTAGGTGCTGAGTTTGGTTCTGTCGGACCAGTCGGTGTTTCAGATGACGTAAAAGTATATGCAGACCGTTATGTCCAAGATTTAGCGAATGCCATTACTGGAGCGAACGAAACAGGATTCCACTATAAAAATGTGAATCCAGAACGCGATTTCACTGTACTTTCTTATGAAGATCTTCGTTTTGTACAAGAAGGAGATCCTTCACCAGACAACAATGGTGTTCTTGCCTTTACTCGAGGAATCGAAATCGGACATATCTTCAAAATCGGCACTCGTTACAGTGAATCTATGGGAGCAACTGTACTAGACGAAAATGGACGAGAAAAATTTGTGATTATGGGCTGTTATGGTATCGGTGTAAGTCGTTTATTATCAGCAATCGTTGAACAACATTCAGATGAACAAGGAATCAACTGGCCAAAAGGAATTGCGCCATTTGATTTGCATATCGTCCAAATGAATCTAAAAGACGAATACCAAACAAACCTGACGAATGAACTAGAAGAAGCGATGACAAAAGCTGGCTATGAAGTACTGGTTGATGACAGAAATGAACGCGCAGGAGTGAAATTCGCGGATTCTGATTTGATTGGCTGTCCAATCAGAATCACTGTTGGTAAAAAAGCAGTGGATGGAATCGTAGAAGTGAAAATCAAGAAAACTGGCGAAATGGTTGAAGTACGTAAAGAAGAATTGGCGAATACTTTACCAATCCTCTTGAACCAAGGCGAATAATAAGCGTTAAAACACAGAAAATAAAAATAGCTGAATCAGCTGTTTTTGACAATCTGATGATTCGCTTTTAAAATTGGAACTGCGATTTGAATCGCAGTTCCAATTTTTTAATGTAAAACTCAGAAAAAACGAGTATACTAAAAGGTACTGAAAAAGAAGAGGATAAGATGCGATCAATTGCATTGTTTCTCATCAGAAAGGGCGTATATCTTTGTCAGAAAAACGAGATTTATTTGAAAAACTGTTGGAACAAATCCAACTAGAGGAAGCAGAAAAAAATCATCCACTGCTTACTGCTGGTGAAATGGATAGTGTAGTGGTCCATCGTAAATCGCGTTTATGGGAATTTACGCTGCATTTTTCCAAAATTTTGCCTATTATGCTATATCGGTCATTGACTCAGCATCTGACTATCGCTTTTAAAGATATTGCACAAGTCAAACTGAATATCTTAGCAGATGACCAGACATTCGATGAACAGCTCTTGCAAGATTACTGGGCCCAAGCTTTGGAAAATCAGCAATGCGATACACCACTAGCACAGCAAGTATTGAAAACGCAGGTACCTGTGATAAAAGATCGTAAAGTCATCTTGCCAATCGACAGTACAGGAGCTATTTCTTATTTGAAGCAACAATACTTGCCATTAGTAGAAGAGTTGTTCGTCAGTTACGGATTCCCAAAATTTCGTATCGAACCAGAAGTGGATGAGCAGCAAGCGGAACGAGTATTGAAACTTTTTGAAGAACGCAAACAAGAACAGGCAGAAGCCTTTATGAAGCAAGCAGCTGAAAGTCTAGTTGTCCACGAACAAAAGAAAAAGGAAAGAAAAGAGCAATCGCCAGCTCTTGAAGGACCCATCCAGCTAGGACGAAATATTCCAGCCGATGAACCAACGACACCAATGATCAGTATCGTTGAAGAAGAACGAAGAGTCACACTTGAGGGGTACGTATTCGACAAAGAAGTCAGAGAACTACGTTCAAAACGCAAGATCTTGACTTTGAAAATCACAGATTATACTTCATCATTTATCGTCAAAAAATTCTCGAACGGCGAAAAAGATGAACAAGTATTTGATGCGATCAGTGTCGGTAGCTGGTTAAAGGTACGAGGAAGTATTCAAGAAGATACGTTTGTCCGTGATTTGGTCATGAATGCGCAAGATATCATAGAAGTCAAACATACACCTCGCAAAGATTATGCTCCTGAAGGGGAAAAACGAGTAGAGCTTCATGTTCATAGCAATATGAGTACGATGGATGCAACAAACAGCATCTCTGATCTTGTGGCACAAGCAGGGAAATGGGGACACCGAGCTATCGCCATTACAGACCACGGTGGTGCGCAAGCCTTTCCGGAAGCACATAGTGCTGGAAAAAAAGCAGGTGTGAAAATCTTATACGGCGTGGAAGCGAATGTCGTAGATGATGGTGTCCCAATTGCTTATAATGATGCACATGAAGCATTGAGTGAAGCCACATATGTCGTATTTGACGTGGAAACGACAGGATTGTCTGCAGTATATGACACGATCATCGAGCTAGCCGCAGTCAAAATGTATAAAGGAAATGTGATCGAAAGCTTTGATGAATTTATCGATCCAGGACATCCTTTGTCACGAACAACGGTAGATCTGACTGGTATCACGGATGAAATGGTTCGAGGATCAAAGTCGGAAGAAGAAGTATTGCGGATGTTCCTTGAATTTTCAAAAGATACAATTTTGGTAGCCCACAACGCGGCTTTTGATATGGGGTTCTTGAATACTAGCTACGCAAGGTATGGTATTCCTGAAGCGGCCAATCCAGTCATTGATACGTTGGAATTAGCTAGATATCTGTATCCTCAATTCAAACGTTTCGGATTAGGTGTGTTATCTAAAAAATTTGGTGTCAGCTTGGAACAGCATCACCGAGCAATCTATGATGCTGAAGCAACTGGTCACTTAGCATGGATCTTTGTGAAAGAGGCAATGGACAATCATAACATGCTTTATCATGATCAGCTAAATGAGCATATCGGAGAAGGAGATTCTTACAAAAGGGCTCGACCTTTCCATGTAACGATTTTAGCAAAAAATCAGGCAGGACTGAAAGATTTGTTCAAACTGATTTCAATGTCGAATGTCGAATACTTCGAACGCGTCCCACGAATACCACGCTCCCAATTGAAAAAGATGCGTGAAAATCTATTGATCGGCTCAGCTTGTGATAAGGGAGAAATATTCGAAGCCATGATGCAAAAAGGGGTAGAAGAGGCAAGAAACCGAGCAAAATTCTACGATTATATTGAAGTTATGCCAAAAGCGGTCTATGCGCCTTTGATCGAGCAAGAATTGGTAAAAAATGAACATGATTTGGAAGAAATTATCCAAAATTTGGTAGAAATCGGAAAAAGTTTGGATAAAATCGTTGTTGCAACAGGTAATGTACATTATCTGAACGAAGAAGATGCCATTTACCGAAAAATTTTGATCAATTCTATGGGCGGAGCGAATCCGTTGAATCGTCATAGTTTGCCGGATGTCCATTTCCGAACAACCGATGAGATGCTAACTGCATTTCACTTTTTAGGGGAAGAAACAGCGAAAGAGATCGTAGTAGAAAATACGAATAAAATCGCAGATATCTGCGAAGAAGTGATTCCAGTCAAAGATGAACTTTATACACCGAAGATTCCAGGTTCAGAAGATGAAATATCAGAATTGAGTTACACAAAAGCAAAACAAATGTACGGAGATCCGTTACCTGAGATCATTCAAAAACGATTAGAAAAAGAGTTGAATTCTATTAATGGTAATGGCTTCTCGGTTATTTATCTGATCGCCCAAAAACTAGTGCATAAAAGTAATGAAGATGGCTATCTAGTAGGTTCACGTGGCTCTGTTGGCTCTAGCTTTGTTGCGACGATGACAGGAATCACTGAAGTTAATCCGTTAGCCCCTCATTATTATTGTCCAGAGTGCCAATATTCCGAGTTTTTTGAAGATGGTACGTATGGTTCTGGATTTGACATGCCAGAAAAACAATGTCCAAAATGTGGTGCACGCTTAAACAAAGACGGTCATGATATTCCATTTGAGACATTTTTAGGATTCCATGGAGACAAAGTGCCCGATATTGATTTGAACTTCTCAGGTGATTATCAAGCAGAAGCCCATAACTATACGAAAGTATTGTTTGGCGAAGACTATGTTTACCGTGCCGGAACGATTGGTACAGTCGCCGACAAAACAGCATATGGCTATGTAAAAGGATACGAAAGGGACAATAATCTGCAGTTTCGAAGTGCAGAAGTCGACAGATTAGCAAAAGGCGCTACTGGAGTCAAACGGACAACCGGCCAGCATCCAGGGGGGATCATCGTTATTCCCGATTATATGGATGTCTATGATTTTACGCCGATCCAATATCCAGCAGACGATCAAAATTCAGAATGGAAAACGACTCATTTTGATTTCCACTCGATTCACGATAATGTATTGAAATTAGATATTCTAGGGCATGATGACCCAACTGTTATTCGGATGCTTCAAGATTTATCAGGGATCGATCCACAAACGATCCCTACGGATGACCCGGAAGTGATGCGGATATTTGCCGGTCCTGAAGTACTTGGAGTAAGTCAGGAACAAATTTATTCCAAAACAGGGACATTAGGTATTCCAGAATTCGGCACTCGTTTTGTTCGAGGGATGCTAGAAGAAACGCATCCTACAACTTTTGCAGAACTACTGCAAATTTCCGGACTATCTCATGGTACAGACGTATGGTTAGGAAATGCGGAAGAATTGATTCGACGAGGAGATGCGACACTGGCGGAAGTAATCGGCTGTCGTGATGATATTATGGTTTATTTGATCCATGCTGGATTAGATAGCGGGATGGCATTTAAAATCATGGAAACTGTTCGTAAAGGACAATGGAACAAGATCCCTGATGAATTGCGAGAAACCTATCTATCGGCGATGAAAGAAAATAATGTGCCCGACTGGTATATCGATTCTTGTTCAAAAATCAAATATATGTTTCCGAAAGCCCATGCTGCAGCTTACGTATTGATGGCTCTTCGTGTCGCTTATTTCAAGGTTTATTTCCCTATTTTGTATTACTGTGCATACTTTTCTGTACGTGCAGACGACTTTGATCTAGTCTCCATGTGCAAAGGAAAAGATGCTGTGAAACAAGCAATGAAAGAAATCACGGACAAAGGATTAGATGCTTCCGTAAAAGAAAAGAATCAACTGACAGTGCTGGAGTTAGCCAATGAAATGCTGGAACGAGGATTCAAATTTGGAATGATTGATTTGTATAAATCGGATGCCGTTAACTTTGTTATTGAAGGTGATACGTTGATCGCACCATTTAGAGCTGTCCCAAGTTTGGGAACCAACGTGGCAAAACAAATCGTTGAAGCAAGAAAAGACGGTCCATTTTTATCCAAAGAAGATCTTGCCACCCGCGGTAAAGTTTCAAAAACATTGATCGAATATATGAACGACAATGGCGTATTGAAAGATCTACCAGATGAAAATCAATTATCGTTATTCGATATGCTATAAGCATCTGTTTTCCTGTCTGCTTGTAATTTTAAGCAGAGTATGGTATAGTTCTTATAGGTAATGATACTAACTGTGAGTGAGCGGATTTTTCGCTCACTCTTTTTAATGGAATTACGCACTTAATTTTTAAGGAGGCGAAACTTTTGAGTAGCGTCGTTGAAACAGTCACAGAAATGGTGACACCGATTTTAGATGAACAAAATTTTGAACTTGTCGAAGTCGAATTTGTAAAAGAAGGAAAAAGCTGGTTCTTACGAGTATTTATTGACAAAGAAGGCGGTATCGATATCGAAGAATGCGCCTTTGTCAGTGAGAAACTGAGTGAAAAACTTGATGCAGCAGATCCAGATCCGATTCCTCAAGCTTATTTCCTGGAGGTATCCTCCCCGGGAGCAGAGCGGCCATTGAAAAAAGAAAGCGACTATGAAAAGGCACTTGGTGATTATGTCCATGTCTCCTTATACCAACCAGTAGATGGCGAAAAACAATATGAAGGATTTCTTCAATCATTTGATGCTGAACAGCTTACATTGAAAATACGCATAAAAACACGAGAAAAAGAATTGACTTTTGACCGAAAAAATATTGCAAAAGCTCGCTTAGCTATCCAATTTTAATCACGGAGAGGAATCAGAAAAAAATGAGTAAAGAAATGTTAAATGCGTTAGACGCTTTAGAAGCTGAAAAAGGGATCTCAAAAGAAATCGTGATCGATGCTTTAGAAGCAGCATTGGTTTCTGCATACAAACGTCACTATGGCCAAGCACAAAACGTCGAAGTGGAATTTGATCAGAAAAAAGGAAAGATCCATGTCTATGCGGTAAAAGAAGTAACGGAAGAAGTGATGGATTCACAGTTGGAAGTCTCATTGAAAGATGCACTTTTAATCAATCCAGCATATGAGATCGGTGATACGATCCGTTTTGAAGTAACACCAAAAGATTTTGGGCGGATCGCTGCGCAAACGGCTAAACAAGTTATTTTACAGCGTGTACGTGAAGCAGAAAGAACGATTATTTATAACGAATTCAGTGCTTATGAAAAAGACATCATGCAAGGAATCGTCGAACGCCAGGATAAACGTTATATTTATGTCAATCTTGGTAAAATTGAGGCAGTTCTTTCTAAACAAGATCAAATGCCAAATGAATTTTATCAACCACATGATCGAATCAAAGTTTATGTTTCCCGAGTAGAAAATACGTCTAAAGGTCCGCAAGTATTTGTTAGCCGCAGCCATCCAGACCTATTGCGTCGCTTATTTGAACAAGAAGTACCAGAAGTCTATGATGGAATCGTTGAAATTGTCAGCATCGCCCGTGAAGCTGGCGATCGTTCAAAAGTGGCAGTTCGCTCAAATGATCCAAATATCGATGCAGTCGGTACATGTGTCGGGCCAAAGGGACAACGAGTTCAAGCAATCGTCAATGAATTAAAAGGCGAAAACATGGATATCGTCGAATGGAATGAAGATCCAGCTGTATTCATTGCAAATGCATTGAATCCTGCACAAGTCATGGATGTGATCTTCGATGAGACAAATCCAAAGGCCTGCACAGTTGTCGTTCCAGACTACCAATTATCGCTAGCAATCGGTAAACGCGGACAAAATGCACGTTTAGCTGCTAAATTGACTAACCATAAAATCGATATCAAATCAGAATCTGACATGACGGAATTTTATGAAAATCAAGAACAACAAAAAGAAACAGAAGAACTGCATGATGAAGCAATCGTTCAGTCAGATTTAACAGACGATGAATATGAAACAATTGCATTCAACAATGAAACGGTCGAAGAAAAACCAGAAGCTTAACTTTAGTAAGGAGGCAAAGAGATGAAACAAAGGAAAATTCCTTTACGCAAATCCGTGGTTTCAGGTGAAATGAAACCTAAAAAAGAGATGGTCCGAATCACCCGTTCAAAAGAAGGGGAAGTATCGATCGATCCAACTGGAAAAATGCCTGGACGAGGAGCGTATGTCTCACTTGAGCCGGAAGAAGTACAACAAGCTTGGGATAAAAAAATTCTCGATCGAGTACTCGAAACAACATTAACAGATGAGTTTTATCAAGAACTTCTTGACTATGTCACTCACCAAAAAGCACGTAAAGAGTTATTTGGAAAATGAATACAGTTAATCGGCAAAAAGCCATGAATCTCATCGGTCTAGCGATGCGCGCGGGAAAACTAATCACGGGTGAAGAACTGACCATTGCTGAAATCCGCAAACAAAAAGCAAAATTGGTGTTTGTGGCAACCGATGCAAGCGAGAATACAAGAAAAAAGATAAAAGATAAGAGTTCATATTATGAAGTTCCTTGCTTTGAGCTATTTTCTGAAGCAGAAATCACGCAGATGATCGGAAAACCTCGCAAGGTATTCGGAATAATGGATGCCGGATTTGCGAAGAAGACCAAGGAGCTAATTGAAGGTTAGGAAGGTGATTGCATGGGCAACAAAAGAATCTATGAATTAGCAAAAGAACTCAAAAAATCTAGTAAAGACGTCGTGGAAAAAGCACAACAACTTGGCATCGATGTGAAAAACCATATGGGTGCGATTACTAGCAATGATGAGAAGAAATTGCAACAAGCGTTCAAAAACCCAAGCACGAAACAACAAGCTGCACAACAAGCAAGCAGAAAACCAGCCAATCAACAGCCGAACGATCAACGTAAAAAAGAAACAACGAACAATCAACAAAAAAATAAAAATAACCGCAGTTATCAAGATCGCGGTCAAGGGAGCGGTCAAGTGAATCAAGGAAAAAAAACAACAACAAACCAAAATAATACGGGAAATACCAGCAGCCAAAATCGTCAAGGAACGAGCCAAGGCGGCAATCAAAACCGTACTAACAATAACAACAAACCAAACAATAACAATCGCGGCAAATTTAATAATAATAACCGTAATCGTTATAATAAAAAAGGTAAAAAAGGCAAACAGCAACAATCAACTAAACCAGCTGTACCACCACGCAAATTCCGTGAATTGCCAGATGTATTAGAGTATACTGAAGGTATGAACGTAGCAGATATTGCGAAAAAAATTCATCGTGAGCCAGCAGAAATCATTAAAAAATTATTTATGCTTGGTGTCATGGTCAATCAAAACCAAGCACTGGATAAAGATACGATTGAACTGTTAGCGACGGACTATGGCATGGAACCACAAGAAAAAGTCCAAGTTGACATTGCTGATATCGATAAATTCTTCGAGGCAGAAGAAGTCGATCCAGATAAATTAGTCTCACGTCCGCCAGTAGTAACGATTATGGGACACGTAGACCACGGGAAAACAACCTTATTGGATACATTGCGCCATTCACGTGTAACAAGCGGCGAAGCCGGCGGAATCACACAGCATATTGGTGCCTATCAGATTGATATTGATGGCAAACCAATCACTTTCTTGGATACACCAGGACATGCGGCCTTTACAAGTATGCGTGCACGTGGAGCAAGTATCACAGATATCACGATCTTAGTTGTTGCTGCAGATGATGGCGTCATGCCACAAACAGTTGAAGCAATCAACCATGCCAAAGCTGCAGGCGTTCCAATCATCGTCGCTGTAAACAAAATTGATAAACCAGGTGCAAATCCTCAGCATGTTATGCAAGAATTAAGTGAGTATGAATTAATTCCTGAAGCATGGGGTGGAGAAACGATTTTTGTTGAGATCTCAGCGAAATTCGGCCAAAACATCGAAGAATTGCTGGAAATGATCCTGTTAGTCGCAGAAGTAGAAGATTTAAAAGCAGATCCAACACAACGCGCAATCGGAACAGTGATCGAAGCACGTCTTGATAAAGGTAAAGGTCCTGTGTCAACCTTACTTGTCCAAGAAGGAACACTTCATGTTGGTGACCCAATCGTTGTCGGTAATACTTACGGACGTGTCCGTGTAATGACAAACGATCTTGGCCGTCGCGATAAAGAAGCAGGACCTGCAACGCCAGTAGAAATCACTGGCTTAAATGATGTACCTCAAGCAGGTGACCGTTTCGTAGTCTTCGAAGACGAAAAGACAGCACGTGCAGCGGGTGAAGAACGCGCAAAACGTGCATTATTGGAAAACCGTGCTGCCACAAGCCGTGTGACTTTGGACAACTTATTTGAAAGCCTGAAAGAAGGCGAATTGAAAGAAGTTAACGTAATCATCAAAGCAGATGTACAAGGTTCAGCAGAAGCACTGGCTGCATCATTGAAGAAGATTGATGTGGAAGGTGTCCGTGTAAAAATCGTCCATTCAGCTGTCGGAGCAATCAATGAAAGTGATGTAACCTTAGCAGCAGCCAGCAACGCTATTATCATCGGTTTCAACGTTCGTCCTACACCGCAGGCAAAAGTGCAAGCTGATACTGAAGAAGTCGATATTCGTCTTCACCGTATCATCTATAAAGCCATCGAAGAAATCGAAACTGCGATGAAAGGGATGCTAGACCCTGAATTTGAAGAAAAAATCACTGGTCAAATGATCGTTCGTGAAACCTTCAAAGTTTCTAAAGTTGGTACGATTGCAGGTGCCTATGTAACAGAAGGATATATTCGTAGAGATAGCGGTGTCCGTGTAATCCGTGACGGAATCGTAATCTATGAAGGACAACTTGCAAGTCTGAAACGATTCAAAGATGACGTGAAAGAAGTCAAAATGGGTTATGAATGTGGTGCAATGATTGAAAAATTCAATGACATCAAAGTAGATGACGTAATTGAAGGATTTATCATGGAAGAAGTCAAAAATGACTAAAAACTGATAAAAGGAGGCCAATCATTATGGCTAACTACCGTGATCGCCGAGTCGGTCAAGAAATCTTAAAAGAAGTCAATGATATTTTGCGCAAAAAGGTCCGTGACCCTCGTGTGGAGAACGTAACGATCACAGATGTGAAAGTTACGGGGGACTTACAGCAAGCAACGATCTATTACAGCATTTTATCTGACTTAGCATCAGATAAGAAAAAAGCACAAGATGGATTGAATAAAGCATCAGGATTGATTCGTCGAGAATTAGGGCACAATCTAAGTATTTATAAGACACCTGAATTGTTCTTTGAACTTGATGAATCAGTTGTCTATGGCAACCATATCGATGAATTGCTTCGCGACTTGAACAAAGACTAATCAAAAAATTCCGCAAATCCTGTGAAATCAGGGGTTGCGGGATTTTTTTGTTTTCATTAAGACGTATTACCTAAGAGTTCCATGACTTTAGTCTGGTAGCGTGTCAGCTAACCAAAAAAGAGAAAAAGAAAAGTAAAAAATTCGACTTTCTTTTTTCTAGTAGTATATAAATTTTTGCATATAGATAAAGATCAAGATACCGATAACGGAAGCTAGATTGTAATCTATTTTAGTGACAGTCAGGTATAGCCAAGTAACTAGAAGATCAGTGGAACCTGCACCATAAAAGTTTGAGTTTGTCGGTCCGTTGACAGTTAAAAGAAAAATCACGTTGAAGTTATTGATATTTCCGATTACGCCGCTTCGATTTGGTCACGATCCAAATTTTGGATAATCCCTGGAGAAATTAGCATAGTAGCTGGGATACCAATTCACATATTGACAAAGATAACAGAGACTTTTACATAAAACGGATCAATCAGGAAAGGAATTGCTCGATCCAGCCCCAGTTTTCCAACAATGTGTTAACTGGCCTAGCGTCATTCAGCAAATTATGCATGATGAGGAGCGAAATGAACTGCGGAACAGCCATTGTGATAACGACAAGTTTTTTGGATCAATGTAAAAAACGTCAGCGAAAGGAAAAATTTCGTGGTTTTTTATACCTGTTCATTTGGCTAGATATAAAATCCAAACAAATGAACAGAAGTGCTTATTAGGTTTCAATTGGGAGTATCTGCGCTAGAATAAGAGTAATAATGAAAAGGAGTGTTATGTATGGATTATTCTAGTAAAGAATACTTTGATAAAATGACGGCTTGGTGGCGTGCTGCTAATTATCTTTCTGTTGGGCAACTTTATCTTAAAGATAACCCCTTACTGAGACGTACACTGAAACCAGAAGATGTCAAAAAACATCCAATCGGTCATTGGGGAACGATTCCTGGCCAAAATTTTATTTATGTCCATTTGAACCGAGTCATCAATAAATATGATTTGAACATGTTTTATATCGAAGGGCCAGGACACGGCGGACAAGTCATGGTATCGAATGCTTATTTAGATGGAAGTTACACAGAGATCTATCCAGAAGTAACGGAAGATGAGACAGGAATGCAAAAATTATTCAAGCGATTTTCATTTCCTGGAGGCATTGCTTCTCATGCAGCACCAGAAACACCAGGTTCTATCCATGAAGGCGGAGAGCTTGGATACTCTCTTTCACATGCAGTCGGAGCTGTATTAGACAATCCTGAAGTAATCTCTGCTGTCGTGATTGGTGATGGTGAAGCAGAAACCGGTCCTTTAGCTGGAAGCTGGTTCTCAAATGTCTTTATCAATCCAGTGATAGATGGAGCTGTTTTACCGATCCTTCATTTAAATGGTGCAAAAATAGCCAACCCAACGATCTTGGCACGTAAATCAGATGGAGAATTAGCAAATTACTTTAACGGACTTGGCTGGGAACCTTTCTTTATTGAAGGAAATGATCCAGAAAAATTAAATCCTGTTATGGCTGAAAAAATGGATCAAGCAATCGAGAAAATCAAATCCATCCAAAAAGAAGCTCGCCTGAAGACAGCAACAGATGTCGTGATGCCAAAATGGCCAGTATTGATCGTACGCACACCAAAAGGATGGACCGGTCCAAAAGAATGGGACGGGGAACCAATTGAAGGAACCTTCCGAGCACACCAAGTACCGATTCCTGTAGATCAAGAACATATGGATCATGCAGATGCTTTACTCCGTTGGCTGAAATCCTATGAACCAGAAAAATTATTTGATGCACAAGGACGTATTTTAGAAGAAATCAGAGAAATCGCGCCTACTGATGACCAAAGAATGGCAAAAAATCCTATCACCAATGGTGGAATCGATCCAAAACCGCTTATTATGCCAGATTGGAAAAAATATACTTTGCAATTTGAAAAACCAGGCTCCATTAAAGCAGAAGATATGACCGAACTTGGTAAATTCGTTCGCGAGATCATTGAGAAAAATCCAGAAAATTTCCGTATATTTGGACCAGATGAAACAAAATCAAACCGATTGAATCAAGTTTTCAAAACGACAAATCGCCAATGGATGGAAAAAATCGAACCAGAAAATGATGAATGGCTTTCGTCATCTGGTCGCGTCATCGACAGTCAATTATCGGAACACCAAGATGAAGGGTTCTTAGAAGGGTACGTTCTGACTGGACGTCATGGTTTTTTTGCAAGTTACGAATCATTCTTGCGAGTGGTTGACTCTATGTTGACTCAGCACTTCAAATGGATGCGGAAATCACATGACCTTTCTTGGCGAAATGATTATCCTTCGCTAAATCTCATTGCAAGCTCAACAGTCTTCCAGCAAGATCACAATGGATATAGCCACCAAGATCCAGGAATATTGACACATTTGGCAGAAAAGAAGGCGGAGTTCATCCGTGAATATCTGCCTGCGGATGCAAATACATTGCTCGCAGTCATGGATAAAGCATTCCGCTCGTCAGAAAAAATCAATTTGATCATCTCTTCCAAACATCCGCGTGCTCAATTTTACTCAGCAGAAGAAGCAGCCGTCTTAGTGAATGAAGGCTTGAAAATCATTGATTGGGCTTCGACAGCAAAAGAGGAGGAACCTGAATTGGTCATTGCTGCTGCAGGAACGGAATCTAACTTAGAAGCATTAGCAGCTGTAACTTTGCTGCTGGAAGAATTCCCAAAACTAAAAATTCGGTTCATCAATGTCGTAGATTTATTGAAATTACGTCATCCAAGTCAAGATCCGCGTGGGTTGAGCGATGAAGAATTTGATCAATATTTTACAAAAGACAAACCGATCTTATTTGCTTTCCACGGTTATGAAACATTGGTCCGCACGATTTTCTTTGATCGTCATAACCATCATTTAATGATTCATGGCTACAAAGAAAATGGAGATATCACGACACCATTTGACATGCGTGTAGTAAATGAACTTGATCGTTATCATTTGGCAAAAGACGCAGCTTTAAAAATCAAAGGAAGTCAAGCAGAAGATTTTGCGAAAAAAATGGATCAGAAATTACAAGAACATCAAAACTATATTCGTGAAAATGGTATTGATCTGCCAGAAGTATTGGATTGGAAATGGAAAAATCTTGACCAATAAAATGATAAAATCGATCCCGCAAAACAGAATTTTTTACATTGATTAAGAAACTGAAAAAATAAATAAAAAAAACGGAAAAAAGACTGGAAGAATGGCCAGTCTTTTTTTTCGTTTTTGGGAAATGAAAACCAAACTATTTACCTGTAAGCCACCCATAAATCCAATCAAATGGTGCAAAGAAAAAATCTTCCATTCTATTCCCTCCTTTAAAAAAGCATAACATGATTTCTATTTACGTGAGCATGAATTTTGTTACGTTTTTATTGCCGAAAAATAAAAACCGTTCATTATGATGTCAAATTCGTCAGTAATTGATGCAATGTGTTATAATAATTCAGTTAAATCAAAAATGAAATGGAGAAAAGACATGGACGGGTTATTACCTTTATGGAAAGAACGCGGAATGACAAGTCATGATTGCGTATTCAAATTAAGAAAAATCTTACATACGAAAAAAATCGGACATGGGGGTACGCTTGACCCAGACGTAGACGGTGTGTTGCCCATTTGTATTGGAAAAGCCACAAAAGTTATCGAATATTTGACAGATTCTGGGAAAATCTATGTAGGCGAGATAACTCTAGGTTTCAGTACAACGACGGAAGATCGATCCGGAGAACGGGTAGAAACAAAACCAGTAGATATGTCTTTATCTGAAGAAAAAATAGATGAAGTGATGGCTTCATTTATTGGTGAGATCACCCAGATACCACCAATGTACTCAGCGGTAAAAGTCAACGGTAAGCGGTTATATGAATATGCCCGCAATAATGAAACAGTGGAGCGTCCTGTTAGAAAGGCTCAGATTTACCGTTTTATCCGGACAAGTGAATTGACAAGAGACGAAGTGACAGGAACCATTTCTTGGCGCTTCGAAGTAGAATGCGGGAAAGGAACCTATGTCCGCACATTAGCTGTAGATACAGGCAAGAAACTTGGTTACCCTGCGCACATGTCTGATCTGACCCGAACAGCAAGTGCCGGTATGTCCCAGAAGGATGCTCTGACATTAGAAGAAGTAGCTCAAGCTGTGAAAAATGGGACAATCGATGATTGTTTGCTGCCAATAGAAAAAGGAGTGGAACGGTTCAAACGAGTAGATATTACTGATGAAGTATGGCAGAAAGTAAAAAACGGTATGAGACTTGATTATACTGTATTTGCGCTCCCAGAAATGCCGTCAGAAGAAATTGCTTTGTTTTATAAAGGAAAAGTTGTCAGTATTTATCAGCCAAACCCGAAAGAAAAAAACAAATTAAAACCTAGTAAAGTATTGAGAAATGAGGAATAACGAATGAATATCATCAAGATCAGACATCCTTACCAATCAGAACAAATTCCAGAAGACGATGTCGTTTTAGTGCTGGGATTTTTCGACGGCGTGCATATCGGACACCAGAAAGTCATAAAGACAGGTATGGAAATTGCACAAAAAGAAGGATTGAAATTAGCATTGATGACTTTCAATCAGCATCCATCGATTGTCTTTAAAAAGATCGATCCTAGCAGCGTGAAATATTTGACTAGCCTTAAGCAAAAAGAAGAAAAAATGGCCGCTTTGGGTATAGATTATTTATATGAAGTTGATTTTACTTCTTCTTTTGCTCATTTAGCACCGCAGGAATTTGTTGATCAATACATCGTAGGGTTACATGCAAAATATGCTGTTTCCGGTTTTGATTATACGTATGGACCAAAAGACATTGCAGATGTCGCTCATTTTCCTGAATATGCCAAAGGAAGATTCAAAATCGTCACAGTTTCTAAAGAAGAAGAACAAGGTGAAAAAATCAGCTCTACTCGTATTCGAGGATTACTAGACAGCGGACAAGTAAAAGAAGCAGCAAAACTATTAGGTTGCACATATGAGGTAGAAGGGGTAGTTGTCCATGGCGATGCACGAGGCAGACTACTAGGATTCCCTACAGCAAATGTCAAAGTAAAGAGCACAGTTCATTTGCCTAAAGAAGGTGTTTATGTATCGGAAATAAAAATTGGGGAAACTTGGTATCCAGCCATGGGTTCAATTGGACATAATGATACATTCGGTGAAGGACGGGAGCTGACTGTAGAATTGTACATTTTGGACTTTAATCAAGATATCTATGGTGAACATGTCACAGTACGCTGGAATCAATTTTTAAGAGATCAAGTGAAATTTTCTAGTGTAGAGGAATTGATTGAACAACTCAAAGAGGATGAACAAGCAACAGCTGAATATTTTTCTCAGCAATAAAACATTATGCATAAAATCTCTTGTTTATGTATAACTAGCAATTACAATAAAATGGGTGATAAATAAGCCCAGGAAAGGGGCTGTGACAAAAGTCTTGTCACAGCCTTTTTTTCCAAATAAATGGTTTTTCAGAAGTAGTTTCTTCGGAAATAAGCCGAAATTTCTTGAAGCTGACCACTTCTGTCACAACCTCTTTCTTTATAGAAGTAAAAGGACACTAGCAATTCATGAAAACGATTGCTAGAGCGTATCATTTGCTTTAGACTATATATCTTGGTGTACACTCACTTTAAGACGGAAATAAAAGTTATCCGTAATAACAGGTTTAGGTATGAAAAAGGAGTGGGTACTATGTATAAGGAATTAGAAAACAAAGTCGCAGTAGTAACTGGTGGCTCAAAGGGGATTGGAACAGCGATTGCTCAACGATTCGGGAAAGAAAAAATGAATGTAGTTGTCAACTATAACTCGGATAAAGAAGGAGCAGAAAAAGCAGTCAAAGCAATCGAAGAGGCAGGCGGAAAAGCAGTCTCTGTACAAGCAGATGTCAGTTCTGAAGAAGGAATACAGCGTTTACTTGATACGGCTTTAGAAAATTTTGGGACACTGGACGTTTGGGTTAATAATGCTGGGATGGAAAATCAGCATCCAACCCATGAACTTAGCCTTGAAGATTGGGAAAGAGTGTTAAAAGTCAATTTGACTGGCGTTTTTATCGGAACGAAAGCGGCTTTAAATTACTTTACAGAGAATAATAAAAAAGGAAATATCATCAATATGTCTTCTGTTCATGAACAGATCCCATGGCCAACGTTTGCTCATTACGCTGCTTCAAAAGGCGGGGTAAAATTATTTACCGAAACGGTAGCAATGGAGTATGCACCGAAGGGAATCAGAATCAATAGTATAGGCCCTGGTGCTATCCGTACACCTATTAATGCGGCAAAATTTGATGATCCTGAACAAAAAGAACTCTTGGAAAGTATGATCCCACTAGGACGCGTAGGTGAACCAAAAGAAATAGCGGCGACAGCTGCATGGTTGGCTTCAGACGAATCCAGTTATGTTACAGGTATTACACTATTTGCAGATGGTGGGATGACTTTATATCCTTCTTTCCAAGGTGGAAAAGGATAAGGGTGAATAAAAATGGGTTTATTGATTGCATTGATCCCGGCAGTTGGCTGGGGGATCCAGCCACTGATTTTGAAAAAGATTGGTGGCAGACCAACAAATGAGATATTAGGAACTGGTATTGGAGCGGTGCTTGTCGGCTTACTCGTTCAATTATTCGCTTCTCCAGCTGGTATTTCAGTGACTACATTTTTGATTAGTTTACTTTCTGGTGCATTTTGGGTTATTGGACAAACAGGACAGTATACATCTTTCAACTTGATTGGTGTTTCTAAAACGATGCCAATTTCGACTGCATTACAGTTAGTCGGAACCTCGTTGATTGGTGTCTTCGCTTTTGGAGAATGGTCTGGAAGTATGGGGAAAATCATTGGAGCAGCAGCAATCATTCTTCTTGTATTTGGTTCTGCTTTAACGGCAATCAGTGATGATCCTGGAAAAAAAGGCGGTATCACAAAAGGAATTAGTCTATTAGCATCAACAAGTATTGGTTATTGGGTATACAGTGCATTGCCTAAACTAGTTGATGCAAGCGGACTTTCCATTTTCTTTCCGCAAATGATCGGTGTCTTTTTAGGGGCAGTGATTTATGTGATTTTCCGTAAACCAACCGCATTTTCTGAAGACAAGAGTTGGAAAGCAACGATCGTTGGAGCCATCTTTAGTGTGTCAGCATTGGCTTATATTTTTTCAGCAAATGAAAATGGGGTTGCTACTGCATATATCATTACACAGCTAAACGTAGTTATCTCTACATTAGGCGGTATGTACATCCTGCATGAAAATAAGACACCAAAAGAAAAAAAATTAACGATTATCGGATTATTGCTGATCGTAGTAGGAAGCATGGTCACGGTCTTTATTTGAGGATAAAGATGGTAAAATCTCATTTATTAAAAAAATATTTGTTTGAACCAAACAGTAAGTACTTATAAAAAAATAGCGCTAGAATTTCCAACATCTCTGGAATTTCTAGCGCTTTTTAATTGTTTAAGATACAAGGGAAATATCTGTCTGGATCAATAATTTTTCATTGATCCATTGACTAAAGTTTACGACATAATTGAAGTTACCACCGATTAGTATCTCCGCATGATTGTCTTTATAAAGATCGTATTGTAAAAGACGGTCTTTTTTATTTGCGTAAACATCGTTATGGTACTGGACTAATTGTTCTCGGAATTGATTGATTGCTGTAAAATCACGATACTGAAGGTTGAAACGCATCGTGATTGGTGCATTTAGCATGAATCGCTGCATTTCTTTTGCTGCTTCCTCTGCTTGATCTCCGTATAGGAACTCAAAAAGATTACGTTCAGAAAATTTCCATTGCCCGCCAACCTTTGTTCCTTTTAGTTTTCCTTCATGAAGATAATTTCTGATAGAACGTGTAGTAACACCTAATTGTTCGGCTAATTCATTTACTGAGTAAAAATCTTTCAATGTTCACCCTCCTATGTGAATGGTTCTACTGACTTAGTTGATATTTGCTTAATCACGAAATGTAGAAAGAACGATTTTAATTAAGGTCATTGTAAAAATCAAGTCAGAAAATTCTAACTTTTATTTCTCTAAAGAAATTCCTTCTCTCCTAAAGTGATATTATATTTAAATATACCTGAAAATAATGGGCAGTATTATGAAAGATCACTGATATTTTCTCGTATTTTTTCCTTATTCAAAAGTTTTGCAGGAAAATTGCTGAAAAAATAATTTTACTAAGTGGAAAATTCAAAGCCATTCAATCAGTGATTTTTTTCAGCACAAGAAAGACTCCTTATAAAAATAGCAGATACTTTGTCAATTAAGTGTTTAACCAGGGATGATAAAAAGGATAGGATTGAACAAAACCTGTATAAGGTGATGAATAGTTTCCTCGCCAGTAAAGGGTTTATTCGTATAAAGCTTTATCGCCAAAATTTATCATGACCTTTTTTATCTTCAATATTAAATGAAATCAATTGTTCAATCAATTCCCAGTTGATTACACTTTTCCAAGGAACTTTGATGACGTTATCCGTATATACGTAGCCTGCTTCTTGGATATTTTTTTCAAGGGCACGAATCGCTGCTTTTTCCGGTGCGATAGAAAAATGATTTTTAGCAAAACTAAATGCAATAATAAAGGTACCATGGTCAGTAAACATAGGTTGGTTCCATTTTACAGTTGTGTCTAGCTGGGGATACGTTTCTGTTATCTTAGCAAAAAGGTCTTTGATCTTTTGTTGATGTTCTTTTTCTTTGATCTGATTGATGATCGGCTGAAATTTTTCCATTCTAAAACGCCTCCATTAAGTGGTTTGATTTATTTTACCAGAAAAACAATAGTTATGTATAAAAAACGAACAAAACACAAGTAATGTTGTAACCGCTATATTTATATGATAAGATGTCTCAAATAGTAAAATAGAAAAGAGACATAAAAATGATTGACTTGGCAAAGAAATTCTTACACGAAAATATATATTTTGAGTTGTATCATCATCGAGCCATTTATACAAATGAAGATGCTTTGGTAATAAAGAAAGAACAAGGATTTACAGGTACAGAGACCAAAAGCTTATTCTTAAAAGATAAAAAAGATAATAACTACGTATATCTGACTTTTACTACGAAACAAACGGATTTCAAAGCATTAGGGAAGATCGTCGGTAAAAGGCTTTCTATTGTTTCATCAGAACGCATGGAAGAACAAACGGGACAAAAGCAGGGCGCTGTTTCTCCGTTTGGTTATGAAAAACAGATTCCGATTATTATTGATGAAGAGCTCTTATCAAATGAAAAACTTGTTTTTGCACCAGGTAGACCAGATCAAACGATGGTCATCCAAACGGTTGACTTAAACAAAATCATCCAGCTACTTGAGATGCCGATATTTTTGATGCCGGCAAACGAAAAAAACAATTAACCAAGTAAAATAGTGCATACTTGGAGGTGAAGCAACATGATAAGTTATCCATTATTAGAAAGAAATGCAACGATTGGGGTTACTGCACCATCCTCAGGCGTATCAGAGGAACACCATTCGTTACTCGAATCAGCTTTAAAGAGAATGGAAGAAAAATCTTTCCAAGTAGTTACTGGAAAGACGCTTTGGACGCAAGATAAGGAAAAATCAGGTCCAGCAAGAAAACGAGCAGATGAATTCAATCAAATGATGCAAGATGAAAATATCCAAATGATCTTTCCGCCTTGGGGAGGAGAATTATTGATTGAGATTCTCGATTTTGTCGATTTTGATGCTCTACAACCAAAATGGATAGTAGGTTATTCAGATATTAGTACGTTGCTACTTGCTGTCACATTAAAAACAGGGATAGCCACTGCACATGGAACTAACCTTATTGATTTAAGAGGAGAGTACTTGGATGAAACGACAGCAATGTGGGAAAGTGTACTGAAAACAAGAGAAGGAGAATCGATTCTACAGCAATCTTCTGAAAAGTATCAAAAAGTGTGGCCCCATGAGCATTCATCATCTTCTGTTTTCCATCTCACTGAACCAACAAATTGGCAATCAGTCAGCGGAGATGCAGTAAGGATGAAGGGACGATTATTAGGTGGCTGTATTGATACGATCAGGCATTTAATCGGTACCCCTTATGGAGATGTCCAATCTTTTAAAAGAAAGTATAATGATGGAAAGCCGATCTTGTGGTTTCTAGAAAACTGTGAGCTATCGTCAGTTGATTTAAGAAGATCACTTGTTCAGATGAAACTGGCAGGCTGGTTTGATGGCAGCTCGGGGATCATGTTCGGTAGAAGTGCGGCAGAGGATTTGTTAGATTATAAAATGAAGGATGTATACGAAGATCTGTCAAAGGAATTAAAACTACCGATCTTGTATGATATTGATTGTGGTCATGTACCGCCACAACTGACATTGATTAATGGTGCCTATGCAGAAGTAGCGGTAGAAGATAGAAAAGCGACTGTTTTGCAAACGTTTATTTAAAAAATTTTTTCCTGCCTTGGAGTTTATCAAAGACCAACAAATCTAAATAGAAAAGAAAATGAAAGAAGCTGACAGTATTTTGCCAGCTTCTTTTTGTATGATCTATTAGAAATTTTAATTATCCATAACTATCACATTGATCAGCTGTTTCACATCATTTGGATTTCCTGTAGGAATAGCTACTACAGATGCATTATCAATGATTTCTTGAGTTGTTTCTCTAATGAACGCTGGATAAGATGTTTGATCTGCAGGCATTTGCCAATGTGAAGGAACTGGATAACTAGTGATTGTCCCGTCATGGTTACTTGAATACACTAAAACTCCCTGGTAACTGTATTTCCCAGTGAGCATAACCACATCTTTCGGATAGACTGCACTCCCTGCATCATAAGGGGCGATAGGTGTTCCTGCAGGATAATGAATAACATGTAATTCGAAATCACCCGATGTATCTCTAAAAGTATTACCTCTAATAGCTAGCCAAACACGTGCGTACTCAATTTGTAGATCAGAATATCCTGCTAACGGATCTATTGACTGAGAAGACTGTGAGGAGGTTGTGTCTATTGTTGAAGAAGAAATATTTGTCTCAACTGTACTACTAGATGTAGAAGAAGTATTGGGCTCTGAGACTTTACTGCTTGTTGAAGATGTATTCGTTTCAGTAGAAGCTGATTTCTGAGTACTTGATTTTTCAGCTGAACTGGTTTGTCTGATTGAACTTTTGTCTGTGGTCGCAGATGGATCACTATTTTCTTTACTAGGAGACGTACATCCTACAAGGAATAAAGAGACCAACAATAAAATAAAACCTAACTTTTTCATATAAAATACCTCATTATTTTTTTAATACCAGTATAGCATAATCCTGAATTTTTGAATCCGTAAAACCTTGTCTATGAATATAAATAGAGTGTATCTTCTTTGATAAATGTCAGAAAAAGTGTGACAAATAATCATCAGTAAAATTACTTGTCACACTATTGATAAGGAGTATTTAATTGAAGAGAATGATTAGGAGAAAGGATCTCCGTACTTTTTATAGTAATCATAGAATCCAAGTTTGTATAGACGAATCGTTTTTTCTCTTATTTCTTCTGTTTCAAAATGGACTGCTTGAAGAATCAAGTCTGTGAATTCTATAGGAGCTGTTCCATTCGCAGTAATCAAATTACGATCTTTCACAGCTTGTTGTTCTATAAAATCTTCTTTATTCTGATAATTTTCCGATTCTAACCAAGGAAATTGCGCATTTCCGGTATGTTTGTAACCTTGCAATAATCCGCTCTGAGCTAAATAATCAACTGCCCCACAAATAGCAGCTACTGGTACGTCTGTTTTTAACAATTTATCGATTATTTGATATAAATGATGATTTTTTATGTCCCATGAATTGCCACCGATCATAATAAAAAGGTCAACTTTTTCAGGTATTTGTTCGATTAAGTAATCGATTTTTGTTTTTAATCCTCCAATGGAAGTGACCTCTGATTGGATAGAAGCAGTTTTGTTTTGCCATTTCTCATTTTGGTTTAGTGTGCTAGTAATATAAGCACCTTCCCAATCGGCATATTCCTCTAATAGAAACGTAATCGCAGTTTTCATTTTCAAGCTCTCCTTTACTATCTATAACAAGGACAACAGTTTTAACCTACAGACATTCATTAAAATTGGGTAGCGACAGCGAAAACAACAATTCTTAAGTTTTAGACAGAGTATACAGACAGTCAACTTAATTAAATACGAACTAAATAAAAATGACAGGTAATCATTTTTGTTTACCAGCATTATAACATTTTGCATACATGGATGACAAAAGAACCAATTCCCACTTGCTTGAGTACAATATTAAAAGAAACTGGAAGGCAAAAAGTAATTATAGAAACGAAAAATAAATCATATCGAGCACTCAGACATGAAAACAACCCTAGAGATATATAACTAGGTAACCAGTTTAATGAAAGAAAAAATCATCCAAGAAGTCGATTCTTGGATTTTTTAGTGGATTTGTTCGCCAAATACGTTTAGTATGCGTATATGAGAGGTTGTAAGCAAAGCGTTGTGGTCTAAGCACTTAAGGAGGAATCTGTGAAAATAGCTTTTCATATTTTTGCAGATTTTGACTTAATGCCGAAGGTCAGCTTTGCGATTACCGTTTATCGAGAGGCTGTAAAAGCACCGTGTAGCTCCGATGACAATAAGCAAGCATTTTTAGAGCTAGGTTTCCTTGATTCTAAATATGCGGCTTATTTCAATGAGTTGGTGCTTGAACGCGATTTTAAGAAGGTCGAAAACAGGCACGACTTTTCGACGTAAGGAGAAAGAATTTCAATGATAGAAACAATAAATCCCGCAGAAAATAAGGTTTCTGCGTACATCCATATCCCATTTTGCGAGCATATCTGCTATTACTGTGATTTTAATAAAGTTTTTTTAGAAGGGCAGCCAGTAGATGAGTATGTGGAAATGCTGCTGAATGAAATGAAAATAATGCTAGAAAGTCATCCGACAGCGAATTTAGAAACACTTTACGTAGGGGGCGGGACACCAACTTCTTTATCTGCTAAACAACTTGATCGACTGTTATCAGGTGCTAGAGAGATCCTGCCTTTTCAAAATGGTAATGAGTTTACTGTAGAAGCGAATCCAGGTGATTTGACCCGTGAAAAACTTCAAGTAATGAAAAACTATGGCGTCAATCGTTTATCCATGGGAGTGCAGACATTTGATAATCGCTTATTGAAAAAAATTGGACGTAAACACACCGCAGAAGATGTGTATCAAACTATGCAATTTTTAGAAGCAGAAAATTTTACCAATGTAAGCATCGATTTGATTTATGCATTACCGGGACAAACACTAGAAGGATATCTGGATACTTTGGAAAAAGCTTTGGCTTTGGATCTGCCTCACTATTCTTTGTACTCATTGATCCTCGAAAACAAAACAATGTTCATGAACTGGGTACGACAAGGAAGACTCGAACTGCCTGATCAGGAAACGGAAACCAGAATGTTTGAAGAGACGATTGAAGCAATGGAAAAGCATGGACGTCACCAATATGAAATAAGTAACTTTGGGCTCTCCGGACATGAATCTCAACATAACCTCATGTACTGGAACAATGACCACTATTTTGGGTTTGGAGCTGGTGCTAGCGGTTATCTTGGAGATATTCGTTACCGCAACAAAGGACCAATCCAACACTATTTACGCCCATTACGAGCAAATGAACGCCCGGTATTGGAAGAAGAAAAATTGACACGAAAAAATCAAATAGAAGAAGAAATGTTCTTAGGATTAAGAAAAAAAACAGGGATTACTAAAAAACATTTCTATGATCGCTATCAAAAAACAATTGAATCGGTGTACGGTGATGTGCTAAGGGAATTAGAGCAAGAAGGGTTACTTGTTAATGAAGAAGACCGTGTTTATTTGACACCAAGAGGGACCTTTTTGGGGAACAATGTGTTTGAGCGCTTTTTGTTTGAAAAATAGTTTAAAGAATATTTGTTTTTTATCGAAACTTGAAAAGAAAAAGTTTAGAAAGTTTGACAATGAGGTATTGAAGTTTTGATATAACTGGATTTACATCAATTATTTAGAATTAGCACTCTTGTGTTTAGAGTGCTAAAAAATGGAGTCTTTCTCTTGACAGGAGAAGGGCTTCTTGCTATATTTATAAGTGGATTAGCACTTAGAATATATGAGTGCTAATGAGAGGTGAGGAAGATGTTAACAAAGCGACAAAACGACATTTTACGTCTGATCATCCAACACTATACGAGTAGTGGCGTGCCCGTTGGTTCCAAAACATTGATGTCTGAGGGAGTCAAGGCCAGCTCAGCAACGATTCGCAATGATATGAAAGCATTAGAAGATGAAGGATTGCTGTTGAAGACTCACTCTTCTTCTGGGCGGATTCCATCTGCTTTAGGCTATCGTTATTACGTGGATCATTTGTTAAAACCTGCTCGCGTAGCAGAAGATGATTTGCTGCTGATTCGTCAGTCTCTAGGCAGAGAATTTCATGAAATCAATGAGATTATTAAGCAATCTGCTGAGATATTATCTGAGCTGACAAGCTATACGACTTTTTCATTGGGACCTGAAATAAAAGACCGCCGACTGACTGGCTTTCGTATCGTACCCTTGAATAATCGACAGATTATTGCTATCGTCGTAACAGATATGGGGAATGTAGAAAGCCAAGTGTTCACTCTTCCCGAATATATGGGAAGTCAGGAACTAGAAAAAATGGTACAGATTGTAAACGACCGTCTAGTCGGAGATCCTCTGATGACGGTGTACCATAAACTTCGTACGGAGATTCCGATGATTCTTCATAAATATTTCCAGACGACAGAAGGGATGTCTCAGTTATTTGACACCGTTCTTGGTCATGTTTTTGAAGATAAGGTTTACGTCAGTGGACAAATGAATCTCTTGGATTATGAGCCCCGTCAAGATCTTGATCAGTTCAAATCGATGTTTTCTTTTATGAAAGACTCAGACGGACTTACACAAATGATCACTCCGATGGATAGCAATATTCATATCAAGATTGGTGCTGAATTAGGCAATGATTTATTGCAGAATATGAGTATGATTCAAGCAAGTTACGAGATAGATGGTCATGGAAGAGGTACAATAGCCTTGTTAGGGCCTACTAGTATGCCTTATTCTCGGATGTTCGGTCTAGTCGATGTTTATCGAAGAGAACTAGCAGCTAAACTTGCTGATTACTACCGTTCGCTTGACTTGTCAAACTCGTAATGTGAATAACGAAGCTATTTGCAGCTGATCGTTCTCTCTTTCTTAGTAAGAGCAATCAAACAGCTGACTGAATAATGAAAGGAAGACTGTATCGTGAAAGAAAATCAAGAAGAACTAGATAAAGAAATGACAGATGCTCAGCCAGAACCGGAAATCGATGTCGAAGCTGCAGAAGATTCGGGTATTTCAGAAGCTGAAGCGGAAGAATTCGAAACAGCGAAATTAAAAGCTGAGTTAGAAGAAATGGAAGATAAATACTTGCGGGCTCGTGCTGAAATCGCAAATATGGCAAATCGAGGAAAAAATGAGCGTGAGCAATTACAAAAATACCGTTCACAAGATTTAGCCAAAAAATTACTTCCATCAATTGACAACCTGGAACGTGCATTAGCCACAGAAGTGTCAGATGATCAAGGGGCAGGTTTGAAAAAAGGCGTGGAAATGGTCTTGGAAAGTTTGCGTAACGCACTGGAAGAAGAAGGAATTGAAAAAATCCCTGCTAAAGGAGAAGCCTTTGATCCTAATCTTCATCAAGCGGTACAAACTGTTCCAGCGACTGAAGATACACCAGCCGATACGATTGTAGAAGTACTACAAGAAGGCTACAAATTACATGATCGCGTGTTAAGACCAACTATGGTCATTGTTGCACAATAATTGTGCGGATATAAAACTTACACTTTCAATTAAAGAAGGAGACGTTAATTATGAGTAAAATTATCGGTAT
The DNA here is from genome assembly GCF_051711605.1 of Enterococcus sp. DIV0436a. Classification (NCBI taxonomy): domain Bacteria; kingdom Bacillati; phylum Bacillota; class Bacilli; order Lactobacillales; family Enterococcaceae; genus Enterococcus; species Enterococcus sp. DIV0436a. The sequence continues at coordinate 1,715,892 of NZ_JBIONA010000001.1, read as the reverse complement.
TGACTTAGGTACGACTAACTCTGCAGTAGCAGTATTGGAAGGAAACGAAGCAAAAATCATCGCTAACCCAGAAGGAAACCGTACAACACCTTCTGTTGTATCATTCAAAAATGGAGAAATCCAAGTAGGGGAAGTTGCAAAACGTCAAGCTGTGACAAACCCAAATACGATTTCATCAATCAAACGCCATATCGGTGAAGCAGGTTACAAAGTAGATGTAGAAGGTAAATCATATACACCACAAGAAATCTCAGCAATGATCCTTCAATATATCAAAGGATTCGCAGAAGACTATTTAGGTGAAAAAGTCGAAAAAGCAGTTATCACTGTGCCAGCTTACTTTAATGATGCACAACGTCAAGCAACAAAAGATGCTGGTAAGATCGCTGGTCTAGAAGTAGAACGTATCGTCAATGAACCAACTGCAGCTGCTCTTGCCTATGGTTTAGATAAAACAGATCGCGACGAAAAAATCTTAGTATTCGACCTTGGTGGCGGTACTTTTGACGTATCTATCCTTGAACTAGGAGACGGTGTCTTTGATGTATTGTCAACAGCTGGCGACAACCATCTAGGTGGGGACGACTTTGATAACAAAATCATCGACTACATGGTAGCAGAATTCAAAAAAGAAAACAGCATTGACTTGTCTCAAGACAAAATGGCTTTACAACGCTTGAAAGACGCTGCTGAAAAAGCGAAAAAAGATTTATCTGGCGTATCAAGCACACAAATCAGCTTACCATTTATCACAGCAGGAGAATCTGGACCATTGCATTTGGAAATGACATTGACACGTGCAAAATTTGATGAATTAACAGCTGACTTAGTAGAACGTACAAAAGTACCAGTACGTCAAGCGTTAAAAGATGCAGGTCTATCACAATCAGAAATCGACGAAGTTATTTTAGTCGGTGGATCTACTCGTATCCCTGCAGTTGTAGAAGCAGTACGTAAAGAAACAGGAAAAGAACCAAACAAATCAGTTAACCCTGATGAAGTAGTTGCTATGGGTGCTGCTATCCAAGGTGGCGTGATCACTGGTGATGTGAAAGATGTTGTTTTACTTGACGTTACACCATTGTCATTAGGTATCGAAACAATGGGTGGAGTGTTCACTAAATTGATTGACCGCAATACAACGATTCCAACAAGTAAATCACAAGTATTCTCAACTGCGGCAGATAATCAACCAGCAGTAGACATCCATGTATTACAAGGTGAACGCCCAATGGCTGCTGACAACAAAACTCTAGGAAGATTCCAATTGACAGATATTCCAGCAGCTCCTCGTGGTATTCCACAAATCGAAGTAACATTCGATATTGATAAAAACGGGATTGTAAATGTATCTGCGAAAGATCTAGGTACACAAAAAGAACAAAAAATCACGATCAAATCTTCTTCAGGTCTAACAGACGAAGAAATCGAACGTATGGTAAAAGATGCAGAAGCAAATGCAGAAGCAGATAAAGCTCGTAAAGAGGAAGTTGACCTACGTAATGATGTAGATGCATTGCTATTCTCTGTGGACAAAACATTGAAAGAATTAGAAGGCAAAGTGGACGAAGAAGAAGTGAAAAAAGCAGAAACAGCTCGCGATGAATTGAAAGCCGCTGTTGAAGCAAACAACATCGAAGAAATGAAAACTAAACGCGATGCATTGAACGAAATCGTTCAAAACTTGACTGTTAAACTATACGAACAAGCGGCACAACAACAAGCTCAAGAAAACCCAGAAGCAGCTCAAGGCGGAGCAGATGATGTCGTTGATGCTGATTTTGAAGAAGTCGATGGCGACGATAAATAATCAGTTCACTGAATTTCGAGAGAAGGCCAAAGTTGCTACTTTGGCTTTTTCTTTTGAAAAATAGTTTGAAGTATCGGTTTTTGTTTCAAACAAAATATGATATGATAACAAGCGACGTGAAAATGATGAGAACCAATAGGAGGAAAGCCTATGGCAACAAAACGTGATTATTATGAAGTCTTAGGGCTCTCAAAAGGAGCATCAGAAGATGAAATAAAGAAAGCTTATCGTAAGCTTTCGAAAAAATACCATCCTGACATCAATAAAGAACCTGATGCGGAAGAAAAATTCAAAGAAGTATCAGAAGCATATGAGATTTTAAGTGACCCGCAAAAACGCGCTGCATATGACCAATACGGGCATGCAGGCACAGATCCAAATTACGGTGCTGGTGGAGCTGGTGGCGGATTTGGTGGATTCGGCGGCTTCTCTGGTGGCGGCTTCGGTGGTTTTGAAGATATCTTCGACTCTTTCTTTGGAGGAGGCGGTCGGTCAGTCGATCCAAATGCGCCTCGTCAAGGTGCTGATTTGCAATATACGGTCGACTTGTCTTTTGAAGAAGCGATTTTTGGTGTAGAAAAAGAAATCAAGTATAATCGGGAAGAAATCTGTCATACTTGTGGTGGGAACGGTGCAAAACCAGGCACACAACCAACTACTTGTCATAAATGTCATGGTGCAGGTACGATCAATGTAGAACGCCAAACACCACTTGGACGAGTGATGAGCCGTCAAACTTGTGATGTTTGTCATGGGACAGGGAAAGAAATCAAAGAACCTTGTCCAACCTGTCATGGCTCAGGACATGAGAAGAAAGCACATTCAGTTAAAGTGAATGTACCAGCTGGTGTAGAAGAAGGACAACAAATGCGTTTAGCTGGTCAAGGAGAAGCTGGAGAAAACGGCGGACCATTTGGTGATTTGTATGTGGTCTTCCGTGTAGAAGAAAGTGATATCTTTGATCGTGAAGGTTCTGAAATTTACTATGAATTGCCTTTAAGTTTTGTACAAGCAGCTTTGGGGGATGAAGTCCAAGTACCAACTGTCCATGGAGATGTGAAATTGAAGATCCCTGCTGGAACACAGACAGGTACGAACTTCCGTTTGCGTGGAAAAGGCGCTCCGAAGTTACGTGGTGGTGCAACAGGCGACCAACATGTCAAAGTAAAACTGATCACACCGAAAAATCTAAATGAACAACAAAGAGAAGCATTACGTGCATTCGCTGAAGCTGGCGGCATCAAAGTTGAAGAACAGCAAGAAGACGGTTTCTTCGATAAGTTTAAAGATGCTTTTGGCGGGAAAAAGCGGAAGTAGTTTTTCTAGTAAAAACGCTAAGTCATTAATAATTAAAAACCAGACGAACAATCATATGTTCGCCTGGTTTTTTTGTAGTTGTCATGTTTGTACCAACAAAAAAGCCAGCTTTAGAATATGATAATCGTCATAGTTTCTAGGGGTATAACCAGTGAGAGAATGGAACTTGTTCAATCGATATTGCAAGGTGTTTTTATGAATAAATAATTCTTCTGAGCAATTTTTGATGCTTCCGTTATTTTTACTGAAGCATGCCAAAGTCTTCTTGAACAAATGTACTTCTTCTTCTGTCAGGCTTTTCAAAATACGTTTTACATATAATGTTCGTTGATCTGACGGGATTGCTGGTAAAATGATCCCGAGGTCTAAATCTTCAAAAAAGCGGATCTCGTTCACAGATTGATGGAAAGTTATCCGTTCACAGCGTGTTGGGCATGAAGGAAAGATTGCGGTGTCTCTTGCTCTGTATAACAAAGCGACCCAATTCCAAAGTTTAGCTGTAACTGATACATTTTATTAAACTTTGTCTGGATTTTGTCAAGCAATGATAGCAATGAGGCTCTGGAAATCCGATTGACTAGGATAATGATTTGTTGTCTATGTACAGTGAACAAAGCCTGTCCGTAATAAGAGAAGATCCTTTCGAGCAACTCCAATAAAGGATTGATCCGTTCTTAACACAATTGCTGGTTGTCAGAAAGTTGTCCCACAACTACATAATATGGAGAAGAAAAATCAAGCTCAATTAAGTGAGGGTGGTATCGACTATGTACTTGATATCATCAATGAACCGATGGTACTTTCTTATGCGATGGAACAGATAGAGCGATTGCTTGTTTGTGCAGGAAAACAAGCGATGCGGCTGATGATACGATTAGGTGAGAAAATAAGAAGATAAAAATACACGGTCCCTTCATGGCGACCGTGCATTTTTGGTTTTTATTAAATATTTAATACTTTATTCAAGAAATCTTTTGTCCGTTCATTTTGCGGATTTTCAAAGATTTGTTGAGGCGTTCCGTCTTCTAAAAAGTTTCCGTCGTCAATGAACATGACGCGATTGGCCACTTCTTTAGCGAACCCCATTTCGTGCGTAACGATAACCATCGTCATACCTTGTTCTGCTAACTTTTTCATGACGTTCAAGACATCACCGACCATTTCAGGATCAAGTGCAGAAGTAGGCTCATCAAAAAGCATGATGTCAGGGTTCATCGCTAGAGCACGAGCAATAGCCACACGCTGTTTTTGTCCACCAGAAAGCATTTCAGGATACATATCTTTTTTATCTTCTAGACCAACTGTCTGCAGTAATTTGATTGCTTTTTTCTCTGCTTCTTCTCTAGATTCTTTCTTCAGGTCCATCGGTGCTAAAATGATGTTTTCCAAAATAGAAAGATGAGGGAATAGGTTAAAGTGCTGGAATACCATTCCGATATGTTGTCTCACCAAGTTGATATCTGTGCTTTTATCCATCAAGTGGGCGCCGTCAATAATAATTTCACCGTCAGAAGGTTCTTCTAAACGATTCAAGCAACGCAAGAATGTACTTTTTCCTGAACCTGAAGGGCCAATGATACAGACGACATCTCCTTCGTTGATGGATACATTGATGTCGTTTAATACTGTGTTATCGCCGTATTTTTTGACTAAATGCTCAACTAAGATTTTTTCTGCCATCTTACTTCACCTTCTTTTCTAAAACTTTTGCTAATTTTGTCAATGCTGTGATCAAAATCAAGTACATGATCGCAATGATCAAGTAAACATACGTACTTTGTGTTGTACGTGCAACAATGATCTTACCAGTTTGCAGCAATTCGACTACACCGATTGCGGAAATGATCGTTGTGTCTTTTAATGAGATAACGAACTGATTGACGAATGATGGGATCATGATGCGTATCGCTTGCGGCAAAATGATTTTTTGCATTGTCCGATTATAAGAAAGACCTAAACTTCTGGAAGCTTCCATTTGTCCGACAGGAACGGCGTTGATCCCGCCTCGAACAATCTCTGCGATATAAGCACTTGCGTTAAGAGTCAAGGTGATAACACCAGCAAGGAAGTCAGGAATCGTAAATCCAACGATACCAGGCAACCCAAAGAAAATAAAGAACGCAAGAACCATCATTGGAATTCCTCGGATGATATCGACATAAATACTAGCAATTGTGCGAAGAGCGCGTATTGGTGCTACACTGAATAATCCAAAAATCACACCGATTACTATAGCCAAAGCAAAGGAGATCAAAGTTAGGAGAATTGTTCTCCAAAGTCCTTTCAACAATGCTTGATAGTTGTTTTGGATAAGTCCAAGAAATGTTGATTCATCAGCAGTGGAAGACTCACTGGAAGTTTCTGAACCATCCGCTACATATTCTTTAATAATCTTATCGTATTCGCCTGTTCTTTTTAATTCTTTCAATCCTTCATTGAACATATTAAGAAGCTCAGGATTTTGTCCTTTTTTAACGGCAAATGCATATTTTCCGCCAGATTCTTTTTTGATCGGTGTTTCCAATTCTTGTCCTTGTTTGATCGCATAACCGATTACCGGATAATCATCCATCATTGCATCGATTGCGCCAACTTTTAACCCGTCGTACAATTGATCAGCAGCATCAAAATATTTGATAGAATAGCCATATTCAGATTCATGGTCGCTTAAAAATTCAGCACTTTCGGTACCAACTTTTGCTCCGACTGTTTTTCCTTTCAAATCTTCATAAGACTTGATCGAAGTATCTCCTTTTTTGACAGCTAATTGGATCCCGCTATCAAAGTAAGAATCAGAAAAATCATAGCTTTTCTTTCGTTCATCTGTTACAGTCATTCCGGCAATCATTCCGTCTGCTTGTCCTGATTCCAAAGCTTGCAAAGCAGCAGAGAAACCACGGTAGTCCATTCGGATGTTAAATCCTTGCAGTTTGGCGATGTTTTCCATCAATTTTACATCGATGCCTTCGTACTCGCCCTTTGCGTTTTGAAATTCAAATGGAGCAAAAGCAGAGTCACTGGCAATTACGTATACGTCTTTTTTGGGCTCTATTTTTTGCATTGTCTCGCTTGTGCTTGACTCTGCCGTTGTAGTGTTGTCAGCTTGTGCAACATGACCAAACGCAAGTGTCACAAGTCCTGTCATTAAGAAAACAAATGAGTGAAATAAATGCTTTCTTTTCATAATCAACCTCCTAAATTTCCAATATTTTATTATTATAGGCGAAAAGTGCTGAATCAGACAAGACTGTAAGCTCGAAAAAATGAAAAAAATGCGAGTTTCTAACATTTTATGTTATAAAATGTAACATGCATAATAAGATAAAAAAGTGGCGAAAGTATGTTCGGTGTGGTATAATTTTTTAGTAAGGAATGCCTTTGCTTTCCTTTTCTTTTTATTGGTCGTAAAATGAAAAGGAATGAATGAAAAGGAGGACGAAGAATGATTGAGAGAGATACCTCCCGACACTTTGAGCTTGTCTCGAAATACCAACCGGCTGGTGATCAGCCTGAAGCGATTAACCAATTAGTGGATGGCGTAGTCGGCGGGAAAAAAGCACAAATCTTATTAGGTGCGACTGGAACAGGGAAAACATATACGATTTCCAATCTTATTGAGAAAGTGAATAAACCAACACTGATTATTGCCCATAACAAAACATTGGCTGGTCAGCTGTACGGGGAATTCAAGGAATTTTTCCCTAACAATGCTGTTGAATATTTTGTTTCTTATTATGATTATTATCAGCCTGAAGCTTATGTGCCTTCAAGCGATACGTATATCGAAAAAGATTCAAGTGTAAATGATGAGATCGACAAATTACGACATTCGGCTACTAGTTCATTATTAGAAAGAAATGATGTGATCGTCATTGCATCCGTTTCATGTATTTTTGGATTAGGCTCGCCTTTTGAGTACCAAAAACAAGTAGTTTCGATTCGACAGGGAGCAGAACTAGATCGCAATCAGTTGATTCGTGACTTAGTCAGTATCCAATTCGAAAGAAATGATATAGATTTTCAGCGCGGTCGTTTTCGAGTGCGCGGTGATGTCGTGGAGATTTTTCCGGCTTCAAGAGATGAACGTGCCTTACGTGTGGAGTTTTTTGGAGATGAGGTCGAACGTATCCGAGAAGTCAATGCACTGACAGGTGAAGTTTTAGGAGAAACGGAACACGTAGCAATCTTCCCGGCGACTCACTTTGTGACGAACGATGAACATATGGAGCATGCCGTAGCGAATATCAAAGCGGAATTAGAACAGCGTTTAACTGTCTTGCGAAATGAAAACAAACTTCTGGAAGCTCAACGTTTAGAACAGCGAACCAATTACGATATTGAAATGATGTTAGAAATGGGCTACACGTCGGGAATTGAAAATTATTCTCGGCATATGGACGGACGTAAAGAAGGTGAACCGCCTTATACGCTATTGGATTTCTTTCCTGAAGATTTTTTGATCGTGGCGGACGAATCGCACGTAACCATGCCTCAAATCAGAGGAATGTATAATGGTGACCGAGCGAGAAAACAGATGCTAGTAGATTACGGTTTTCGTTTGCCATCTGCTTTAGACAATCGGCCACTTCGGTTAGAAGAGTTTGAAAAACATGTCAATCAGATCATTTATGTCTCTGCGACGCCAGGACCATATGAACATGAACAAACAGATACCGTTATCCAACAAATCATCCGTCCGACAGGGCTGCTTGATCCAGTGATCGAAGTTCGTCCAATCATGGGACAAATCGATGATCTAGTAGGCGAAATAAATGAACGAGTCGAAAAAGACCAGCGGGTGTTTGTAACGACATTGACGAAAAAAATGGCAGAAGACCTCACAGATTATTTCAAAGAATTAGGGATCAAAGTCAAATATTTGCATAGTGATATCAAAACGCTGGAACGAACAGAAATCATTCGAGATCTTCGATTAGGTGAATTTGATGTGTTAGTTGGAATCAATTTGCTTCGTGAAGGATTAGACGTACCTGAAGTTTCCCTTGTTGCTATCTTGGATGCGGATAAAGAAGGCTTTTTACGTAGTGAACGTTCCTTAGTCCAAACGATTGGACGAGCTGCTCGGAATGAAGAAGGTAAAGTAATCATGTACGCAGACAAAGTAACAGATTCTATGCGTCTAGCGATGGATGAAACGTCAAGACGTCGTACGATTCAGCAGAAGTACAATGAAGAACATGGGATCGTTCCAAAAACGATCATTAAAGAAATCCGAGATTTGATTTCTATTACGAAAGAATCGGAAGATGATACAAAAGAAGCGGTACAAGTCTCGTACGAAGAAATGACGAAGGAAGAAAAAGACACGTTATTGATGAAATTAGAAAAAGAAATGAAAGATGCGGCAAAAGCTTTGGATTTTGAAACAGCCGCGAATGTGCGAGATATGATTTTAGAATTAAAAGCTTCAAAGTAGGAGGACAACATGGCTAACGATAAAATTACGATTCATGGTGCACGTGCCCATAACTTGAAAAATATAGATGTAACGATTCCACGAGATAAATTCGTGGTCGTTACAGGTTTGTCCGGTTCTGGAAAAAGTTCCCTAGCATTTGATACGCTGTACGCTGAAGGGCAGCGGAGATACGTAGAGAGCCTTTCTGCTTATGCTCGTCAGTTTTTAGGACAAATGGATAAGCCGGACGTAGATAGCATCGACGGATTGAGTCCGGCGATTTCTATTGATCAGAAAACAACAAGTAAAAATCCTCGGTCGACAGTAGGTACTGTGACGGAAATCAATGACTATTTACGCTTGTTGTTTGCACGTGTAGGACATCCGATTTGTCCCAACGATCATATCGAGATTACCAGTCAATCAGTAGATCAAATGGCAGATCAAGTAATGGCTTTGCCTGAGCGCACAAAGATCCAAGTGTTGGCACCGATCGTGGTAAAGAAAAAAGGACAACATAAAAAAATATTCGAACGAATCCAAAAAGAGGGATACGTCCGCGTTCGAGTCGATGGTGAGATCTATGATTTAAGTGAAGTGCCTGAGCTGGAGAAAAACAAAAAACATGATATCGCGATCGTCATCGACCGGATCATTGTGAAAGAAGGGATTCGTTCTCGCCTATTTGATTCTTTAGAGGCGGCCCTGCGATTAGCAGACGGCTATGCTCTGGTTGACGTGATCGGTGAAGAAGAAATGTTGTTTAGCGAACACTATGCCTGTCCTTATTGCGGATTTACTGTTGGCGAACTAGAACCAAGACTGTTCTCATTCAATGCGCCTTTTGGAGCTTGTCCAGACTGTGATGGTTTAGGTGTCAAATTAGAAGTCGATCAAGATTTAGTGATTCCAGATAGAACGAAGACACTTAGTCAAGGTGCTATCGTTCCATGGAATCCAATCAGCTCTCAGTATTATCCTCAAATGTTAGCGCAGGCTTGTGAAAGTTTCGGTATCGATTTAGATACACCATTCGAAGAATTACCGGAAGAGCATCAGGAGATCATCTTGAATGGGATAGATGATCTTTTCCATTTCCATTATGAAAATGATTTTGGTGGCGTTCGCGATGTAGAAACGACTTTCGAAGGGGTATTGAAGAATATCGAGCGTCGTTATCATGATACGAACAGTGATTTCACGCGTGAGCAAATGCGTCTTTATATGACAGAATTAACTTGTCAGACATGTAAAGGTTATCGATTGAATCCCCAAGCTCTATCTGTTCAAATCAATGGAACGAATATCGGGCAAACAAATGAGTTGTCTATTCAAAAAGCAGTAGATTTCTTCTCAAACTTAACGTTATCTGAACAAGAGAAAGTAATTGCCAAACCGATTTTAAAAGAAGTAAATGACAGACTTTCATTCTTGGAAAATGTGGGACTAGACTATCTAACTTTGAGTCGCGCTTCCGGAACATTATCTGGGGGAGAAGCGCAGCGAATCAGATTGGCTACACAAATTGGATCGAATCTTTCTGGAGTTTTGTATATTTTAGATGAACCATCGATCGGATTGCATCAACGCGACAACGATCGACTGATTGGCTCATTAAAGAAAATGCGTGATCTTGGCAACACCCTCGTTGTAGTCGAACATGATGAAGATACGATGTGGGCAGCAGATTATTTGATTGACGTCGGACCTGGGGCCGGAGAACAAGGCGGACAAATCGTGGCTGCAGGCACTCCTGAAGAAGTAGCTAATGATGAAAATTCTTTGACAGGGAAATATCTTTCAGGGAAAAAATCAATCCCTGTACCAAAAGAACGCCGTAAAGGTAATGGGAAAGCAATCAAGATCACTGGTGCTTCAGAAAACAATCTGAAAAATATTAGTGTTGAATTTCCATTAGGAGAATTTGTAGCAGTCACAGGTGTGTCTGGTTCTGGAAAGAGTACATTGGTCAATAGTATCTTAAAGAAATCGTTAGCGCAAAAATTAAATAAGAATTCTGCTAAGCCAGGTAAATTCAAGACAATTTCCGGCTACGAAAGTATCGAAAAGATCATCGATATCGATCAAAGCCCAATCGGCCGGACGCCGAGAAGTAATCCAGCGACTTATACAAGTGTATTTGATGATATCCGTGGGTTATTTGCTCAAACGAACGAGGCAAAAATGCGGGGTTATAAGAAAGGGCGTTTTAGTTTCAACGTAAAAGGCGGTCGTTGTGAAGCTTGTCGCGGGGATGGAATTATTAAGATCGAAATGCACTTTTTGCCTGATGTCTATGTTCCTTGTGAAGTATGTCATGGTAAACGATATAATTCTGAAACATTAGAAGTGCATTACAAAGGAAAAAGCATTGCTGATATTTTGGAAATGACAGTAGAGGATGCTGTAGAATTCTTCAAGCATATTCCAAAGATTCATCGCAAACTGCAAACGATTGTTGATGTTGGCTTAGGTTATGTGACGATGGGGCAACCAGCAACGACATTGTCCGGTGGTGAGGCACAACGGATGAAACTTGCCAGTGAATTGCACAAAATCTCTAATGGAAAGAATTTCTATATACTAGATGAACCAACGACAGGACTTCATAGCGATGACATCGCCCGCTTGTTGCATGTATTACAAAGATTAGTAGATGCTGGTAACACAGTTTTAGTGATTGAACACAATCTAGATGTAATCAAAACAGCAGATTATATCATTGATTTAGGACCAGAAGGTGGAGAAGGTGGAGGAACGATCCTTGCGACTGGAACACCAGAAGAAATCATTAACGTAAAAGAAAGTTATACAGGTCACTATTTGAAAAAAATAATGGTATAAAGAGGATAGATAGCTGAGATAGTTAAAAAAACATAAAAAAAATGAATTTTTGCTTGTTTTATTAATATCAGTGTTCTAGAATCATTACATGGTAGTTCTTTCTACACTGATTGGTATAGATAAAAACTTCCTATAAGTTCAATCCGTTCAAAAAAGAATTGAGCAATCGGAGGAGTTTCCTTTGATTGCTTTTTTCTTTATGGTATGATATTCCTTGTGTAGTTGGAAAAGAAAAACAAGAGATTATAAGTAAGTGAGAGATAATGATGAACAGTATTGAAAATGAAGAATTTATCCCTATATTATTAGGAAGCGACATGAACGTTTATGGTATGGCACGTTCTTTTAATGAAGCATACGGCAAAATCTGCCAAGCATATGCTTCGGATCAGTTAGCCCCTACCCGCTACAGTAAAATTGTCAATGTAGAAGTTATTCCAGGATTTGATAAAGACCCTGTATTTATCGAGACGATGCTTCGTTTGGCAAAAGAAAGATATTCTGATAAGAGTAAAAAATATCTTTTGATTGCTTGTGGTGATGGATATGCAGAATTGATCTCCCAACATAAACAAGAGCTGTCAGAATATTTTATCTGTCCATATATTGATTATTCTTTATTTGAAAGACTGATCAATAAAGTAAGCTTTTATGAAGTTTGTGAAGAATATGATCTTCCGTATCCTAAAACATTGATCGTCAGAGAAGAAATGTTAGTAAATGGACATTTGGAACAGGAATTGCCTTTTGAATTCCCAGTTGCTTTGAAACCTGCAAACAGTGTGGAGTATCTTTCTGTCCAATTTGAAGGAAGAAAAAAAGCTTTTATTTTAGAGACTAGAGAAGAGTTCGATTTAATTTTAGGCCGGATATACGAAGCCGGTTATAAAAGTGAAATGATTGTACAAGATTTTATCCCGGGTGATGATAGTAATATGCGTGTGCTAAATGCGTATGTAGATGAAGATCATCAAGTTCGGATGATGTGCCTTGGTCATCCACTGTTAGAAGATCCTACACCAGCATCGATTGGTAATTACGTTGTGATCATGCCAGATTATAACGAAAAAATCTATCAAACCATTAAGGCATTTTTGGAAAAAATCGAATATACAGGCTTTGCCAATTTCGATATGAAGTATGATCCTAGAGATGGAGAATATAAATTATTTGAAATCAATTTGAGACAAGGTCGTAGCAGTTTCTTTGTGACATTGAACGGCTTGAATCTGGCTCGTTTTGTCACAGAAGATCGAGTGTTCAACAAACCCTTTGTTGAAACGACCTATGGAACGAATCAATCAGATAAAGCAAGATTATGGATGGGTGTGCCCAAAAAAATCTTTTTAGAATATGCTCGGGAAAATGAAGACAAAAAACTAGCTGAGCAAATGATCAAAGAAAATCGTTACGGTACTACTGTATTTTATGAAAAAGACCGATCAATCAAGCGCTGGTTGTTGATGAAATATATGTTCCATAACTATATTCCAAGATTCAAAAAGTATTTTCATGTGAAAGAAGGCTAGTTCATGGAGAATTTTTTCAGTATTTTAGGCGGAATGGGCACGATGGCGACAGAAAGTTTTGTTCGCTTGATCAACCACCGAACGAAAGCTACAAAAGATCAAGAATATTTGAATTATGTCTTATTCAATCATGCAACAGTTCCTGATCGTACAGCTTATATTTTAGATCGATCAGAAGAAAATCCAATGCCGTTTCTGCTGGATGATATTGAGAAACAAAATTTATTGCGACCAAACTTCATTGTGTTGACTTGTAACACCGCACACTACTTTTTTGAAGAGTTACAAGCGGCAACGGATATTCCTATCTTGCATATGCCAAGAGAAGCAGCAAATGAACTTGTCCGTCAGCATACGACAGGGAGAGTAGCGATTCTAGGAACAGAAGGAAGTATGAAAGCTGGAATCTATGAACGCGAAGTCAAAAATCTTGGTTTCGAAACAGTGATTCCTGATACTGCGCTTCAAGAAAAAATCAATTACCTGATCTATCATGAGATCAAGGAATCGGATTATTTGAATCAAGAGCTCTATTACGAAATCTTAGAGGAAGCGGTAGAGCGCCTAAACTGTGAAAAAGTCATCCTAGGTTGCACAGAATTATCTTTGATGCATGAATTTGCTGAAGATAATCATTACCCAGTGATCGATGCTCAATCTATTTTAGCGGATCGAACGATCGAACGTGCATTAGCTGAAAGAAGCGAGGCATTGGATACAGCATCGGAAAAGTAAAAAAATTGGATTTGGGGCAAATATCCTAAAAGATATTTGGTCCAAATCTTTTTGTAAAAGAAAAAGAAAACTGGTAATGATACGCCCGGGATGATATAATTTTATTATGCACAATGTGAGAGGGGTTCGTAAATATGACAGGTAATTTGCAATTAGTCATCATAACAGGTATGAGTGGTGCAGGGAAAACAGTAGCTATCCAAAGTTTTGAAGATATGGGCTATTTTTGTATCGATAATATGCCGCCTCGATTGATTCCAAAATTCTGGGAATTGATCAAAGAATCAGGTAAAGTCACAAAAATGGCTTTAGGAGTGGATTTGCGTTCTCGTTCCTTCTTTGAAGAAATCCAAAACATGCTGATCGAAATCGAAAATACGAACTTCATCGACACTTCTATCTTATTTTTAGATGCTTCAGACGAAGAACTAGTGGCTCGCTACAAAGAAACAAGACGAGCACATCCAATGGCGATGGACGGTTTGATCACTGAAGGGATACGTAAAGAACGGGCGATACTAGACGACTTGAAAGCCCAAGCTTCCGTGATCATTGATACGACAACATTGACACCACGACAATTACGTGAAAAAATCAATGAGTCATTCAAATCAAAGGGAGACCAAGGATTTCGGATCGAATTTGTATCATTTGGTTTTAAATACGGGTTGCCGATCGATTCGGATATTGTGATGGATGTGCGTTTTTTGCCCAACCCTCATTATATCCCGGAACTAAGACCATTGACCGGAAAAGATCAGCCAGTCTATGATTATGTGATGTCCTTTGATGAAACGCAATCATTCTACCATAAATTTTTGGATCTTCTGGAAACTGTATTGCCTGGATACATTAAAGAAGGAAAAAGCAGCTTGACAGTTGCAATCGGCTGTACAGGCGGTCAACACCGTTCTGTGGCATTGACTGAACGTTTGGCAAATGCTTTAGGGAAAAACTATAAAGTCAATGTGACACATCGGGACAAGGATAAAAGGAAAGAGACGGTGAACCGGTCGTGAAAATGAAAACCTACCGGATAAGAAAACCAAAGATCGTAGTGGTCGGCGGTGGCACTGGTCTGCCAGTTATCCTGAAAAGTTTACGAAATCAAGGAGCAGATATCACAGCAGTAGTGACTGTTGCAGATGATGGTGGAAGCAGCGGTGCAATCAGAGAATCGATCGCTATGGCTCCTCCTGGTGACTTGAGAAATGTCTTAGTGGCGTTATCGGATATGCCACAATTCTATGAAGATATTTTCCAATACCGTTTCAAAAAGGAAGATCAGTTTTTAGCCAATCATACGATCGGTAATCTGATCATTGCCGCAGTTTCCGAGATGCGGGGAAGCACTTATGAGGCGATTCAATTATTAGCAAAAATGATGCATGTAGATGGACATGTTTATCCTTCTTCAGAAACTCCTTTGACCTTGCATGCTGTTTTTAAAGACGGAACGACTGCAGTAGGAGAATCTAAAATCGCGATCGACCGTAAAACCATTGACCGTGTGTATGTCTGCAACACAAATGATAAAAGTGAAGCCAAAGCGGCTCGAAAAGTCGTTTCAGCAATTATGGACGCCGACATGGTCGTTTTGGGACCCGGAAGTTTATTCACCAGTATCCTTCCAAATTTAGTGATACCAGAAATCGGCGAAGCAATGCTCAAGACAACTGCTGAAACCGTCTATATCTGTAATATCATGACTCAAAAAGGGGAAACGGAACATTTCACAGATGCCGATCATATACGTGTTTTACACAAGCATTTGAATCAGCCTTTTATCGATACAGTATTGGTCAATACGGAAAAAGTGCCTGAAGATTATATGGACCCAGAGATCTATGATGAGTATCTAGTACAAGTCGCACACGACTTCAACGGATTGAGAAATGAAGGATGTCGAGTGATTTCCACCGACTTTTTAGAATTGAAAGATGGTGGTGTCTTCCACGATGGAGACAAAGTAGTAGAAGAATTGTTCCGTTTAGTTTTCGGTTCAAAATATTAAGCAATTTATTGTTGGAGAAAGGAGGAGAATAGGATGTCATTTGCTGCAGATGTGAAGAAAGAACTAACTGGTTTGGAAGTTCATCGAGAACATGCGAAAGCGGAATTAGCTGCTTTGCTGCGAATGAACGGCTCTTTAGGTATTGTGAACCAGCAGTTTATTTTGAACGTCCAAACAGAAAATGCTGCAATTGCCAGACGTATCTATTCTCTTTTGAAAGATCATTATCAGGTACGAAGTGAGCTACTCGTTCGTAAAAAAATGAAATTAAAAAAGAACAATGTCTATATCGTCCGGTTGAAGCAAGGCACAAAAGATGTGTTGATGGATCTTGATATCATGGATGGTATGATGTTCAATGGACACGTTTCGGACGAGATTATGGGAAATTCGCAAAAAATGCGTTCTTACTTACGTGGTGCTTTTATGGCCTCAGGTTCAGTCAATAATCCGGAAACGAGCCGTTATCATTTGGAAATATTTTCTATTTATGAACAGCATAACCAAGACATTTGCGATATGTTAAATTATTACGGTCTACATGCTCGAACGCTTGAACGGCGCAATGGCTATATTTCGTATTTAAAAGGAGCAGAAAAAATTGCTGATTTCTTAACATTGATTGGTGCAACCAACTCAATGCTCCGATTTGAAGATGTTCGAATCGTACGGGATATGAGAAATTCGGTCAATCGTCTAGTCAATTGTGAGACAGCAAATCTGAACAAGACGATTGATGCGGCTTCTAAACAAATCGAAAACATCGAATTGATCGAAGCAAAGGTCGGTCTACATGCCCTTCCTGAAAAACTTCAGGAAATCGCAGAACTTCGGCTTCAACATCCAGAGGTCAGCTTGAAAGAATTAGGGGAAATGATTCCCTCAGGTGCAATATCAAAATCGGGAATTAATCACCGAATTCGCAAAATAAATGAATTTGCGGAAAAACTGCGTGAAGAAGCAGTTTAATCCAAAGAAAAAACTGATACATGAAGCAGGAGATGCGAATGTATCAGTTTTTTTTTAAAAGCTATACTTACTTTTCTTCCGTCAAACTATAATTCCAACTTTACTGGAGTAACATAATTTTGAAAGGCTTCTATTGTTTTTTAATACAATCGTATAAAAAGCGGGGAGACAACTGAATGAAGATTTTAGTTTTATACATAAACTTTTGCTTAATATAGAAGTCCTGATATAGATAGGATCAAGTATTTATCTATAACTGGAGATTAATTAAAAACTGGAAGGAACTGCTCGATCAACCTTGAGAACTGTTTTTCTTACTTCTGGTCAAGATTCTCGTGGTTGGTTGATAAGTTCATTGGATTAGCTAGTCGAAAACAACCAGGTGTAATTAATGTAGAAGTTTTAACAAGGGGATGGAGTGATTTATTCAGTGATAATCATAAGTTCATAAATAGTAATTGGGATGTATGGTTGGTATACGTTATACCTGAACTTGAACTATCAAGATTTGGTTTAGAATTTGAGAATCGATGTTTGTAAAGGGAGGGCAAAAAGTGTGCTTTTTTACAACTTTTACTATCATTATGATTGCAGTACTTTTTATTTTTCTAGATATAGTAAAGCGAAATACAGCATTTTTATTATATCGGGTTTTACTTCGAGCAGGTCTCATAACATTTATATCGATCGTTGGATTTTTCTATTCACAGTTATTGTATTTATTTGGAGAACTACAGCACCACCATTGCCAGAGATTACATATGCAGAATTTCCGTTTAGTCTTGAATATGAAATAGATGAGGAAAGAATTTTGATTGAAGATACGGTGATTGCAGAATTTATAGGAAGTTTTAGAGGGAATGTGACAACTCAACCTAGACGAAGTTGGAGTATAAAACTTTTAAATAATAGTGGAGAGTTGAAAGCATT
This sequence comes from Enterococcus sp. DIV0436a, assembly GCF_051711605.1. Lineage (NCBI taxonomy): Bacteria > Bacillati > Bacillota > Bacilli > Lactobacillales > Enterococcaceae > Enterococcus > Enterococcus sp. DIV0436a. Next base: position 1,698,325 of record NZ_JBIONA010000001.1, on the reverse strand, counting down.
TCATTATGAATTCTTAATAATAGAAAGTGAAGATGTAACAATCACTTTAAGTAGTGGCTCTGCTGGATATTTTATGAATGATGGTGGAAGCAAGCCACAGCTCACAGTCCGTGATCGTATTGCAGGTTTTATGCATTTTTCTCACTATGACTTAGAAGAAGCTCGTAAAATACTTGCAGAATATGGGATCACATTAATCAATTGGGAATATGCGCCACCGATAAGAAATTTTTTCAATGATTATTATTAGTCTTATAAAAAACAGAATGTAAAATTTATGTGCGCGAGTATTTAGTTTTCCATTTTTTGTTTGATAGATATATAGCATTGTTGAAGCATGGGATAGGGGCATCAATTTTATCAATGAGGTTGGTCAGGCAGTTAACATAATTGGTGATGCTATAAATCCATTTAATTGGAATTGGGGGAATTAGGTGTGGAAACAGTGAGATTATGGATATTCATGAAAAATTTTCGTTCGGCTTTGAGATATGTTATTCTGGAATCAAAATCAGGTTATTATCTGATTGACACAGATCACTATACTTTTTGGGGAGGCTACCTTTTTCCGATTTTTAATTGGATAATCCCCCATAAGGTTATGAAAATTAACTTGCCTGCAGAAGAAATAAATAGATTAATACTCAACAAAGATTTACAAAGGAAAAGAGAGAAAGAACATTCTAATGTTGCTTGGATAGGTCCAGCATTTGCGGTAGTGACTTCTTCAATTGTCGGTCCTATCCTAGAGAGTATTTATAGTGATTTTTCTATTGAGATTCGTTATTTATTTGTTACTTTAAGTATAGCTGTTCTTTTGTGCATAAAGGGTTATGTTAGCAAGAAGAATAAAGATATTTTAACACTAATCGGTGTAAACAATTTGTCTAGTACTAAAATTATACTGTTTCCTGAATCTATAAAAGAAGGATCAAGGTTGTTGATAATTTTTATAATGCTTATACTGTTTTCTGTTTCTTCTATGGTGGCGTTTATAGTTTCAAATAATTGGTTTATTCTGGCAGGCGTAATGCTTTTTTCTAGTTTCTATTTATTTAGTAATGCTCTATTAGCACAGCGAGGGAAATATAAGTTTAAAATATTAGATTAAATATTATTTTTAGAGGGGATAAATATAAAATGAAAAGAGGTTATTTATAATGGAAAAAGTATTACCAATTAAGAGTTACTGTATTCCAAGGCTTTTCATCATAGAATTTCAAAAGTAAAGGCATATGTTTCACAAATAGTGTCTATCCTGGCTAGATAATTCTTCTACTATCTGCTTTAATTTCAGTAGACTTTCCGGCAAGATATTTGCTAATGAGATGAATAGAGATTACAACCCGCCTATAACCGCTTAAAACAAGCTTTTTTAAAGTATAGTTAGCAAGTCGTATTCATATGGTCAAAGAGGAGGACTTATGAACTTTGAATTCATTCCGTGTGAACAGAACAGTAGGGGGAAGTAAAATGAAAGAAAAGCCTATAAATAAATGGTCATTGTATAAAAATTCAATGTTTGGAGTTGTTATCTTTGGTGTTTGTGCTGGATTATTCCTTTTCATATTATTACAAACGGTGACTCTTTTCTCTTCTAATCCTACTTATGGATGGAGAGACAGTATAGCCTTAGGGATGTTTGCGGGAGGATATGGCTTCTTATTGTTGTTCTCAATTCTCACACTAAGTCCAATCCATGGACTCATTCAACTTTGGAAGCAAGAACGAGCCTTAAACTTTTCGTTCTCGGAAGAAATGGAAAAACACAACATAACAGGCAGTATGGCAGTATGTATGTGGATGATCAATGGTTTATCAGCACTGATGAGGTAAAAATAGTTGCCATTAGGAGAGATTACCTGCAGAAAATTCATAAAATAAAAGATCCTAATGGGAAAAAGGCAAGGTTAATTATAACTTTGATAACATCTAATGGTAAGAAGTTAAAACTTGCAGGATCATATGATAATGTTAAAAAGTTCGAACATTGGTATCTGCAAAAAGACAGCATTAGTCTTAATAAACAATTTGAAAAAAATTAATCAAAGTCATCGGCAACACGAATAATTTGACATCTTGATATTGTGATATAAGCAAAAACGGCATTTCTGAGACCGAACAGCATAAAAAATTTAAATGTTGGAATTTATATAAGCAAAACCCAAGAAGCTAGATGCGATAGAGCATTTAATTTCTTGGGGTTTTGCTTGGGAATCAGCATATCAATTAAAATGATCATCTTGGTATTTCAAAAGTGGGTACGATTACAAATAGTTGGAGCAAAATAGTGGGTAAAATTACCATTCTAGTGTCTGTCTTGCCTCTTTTTCGTCAATCACAAAGAGACGAGATTCATAGGAAAAATCGATACAGGGTATGATTTCAATGATATTATGACCAATTACAAAATAGATTGATAAAGCATTTTTTGCATTTTTATAATAGTTTATTGATAATAATGTATGAGATACAGTATAATGATTTAAAAGGTAATGTGTTGTGACCGAATTAAATGAACTAATGCCTATTTTTTATATTCCTTAGTGGACAAAAATGGAGACAGTGAAGTTAGGAGCATTGTATCCTTTGTTGCGTAGTTCAAAAAAGTAAGCGATTTCTATAATGGTCAGGGTAAACGGTGAGGGCTGTCCACGTAAATCCTACTATTGAAATCACAATGATCGGACATTCAAAAGGTGGTGCTGAAGCAGCAAATGCAGTAGCTATAAATACGAATGCGATTATATTTAATCCAGCGACAGTAAATTTATCTGCTTATGAATTAGACTCAAACACATATACAGCAAACATGGTAGCTTATGTTGTCGAAGGAGATGCATTAAATAATTTTTTCGGTGGAATAAGTAGTCCGATTGGAGAGTTAATCATGTTAGATAGACAATATGATGCACCTTAGTGGAGAATGATATCTCGCATAGGTAACTCAGTAAAAAATCAAGGTATGGAAGCAATTATGTCTGCATTGGAAGATCGATATAGATAGGCGGATATGAATAGTAATAGGGGGAATAAAATGGAATACAATGGATCAATGAGAATTGTACAAATTATATTTTGGATTGCATCGGGAATTGTGATTATAGGAGGAGTGTTTTTGATGTTACCAAGCTTAATATTTCCTTTCTTTGCATTAATCTCGCCTAAAATACCCGAACCGGAAATCACCTATGGAGAATTTCCATTTAGGATTGAATACGAATTAGATGGACAGCTTAACATAATTGAAGATACTGTCATAGCTGAGTTTAACGGATGTGAGTTCAGCGCAGGTTCTATGAAAAGAGAACGAAGATGGAGAAGTAGATTAGCTAGTGGTAGAGAAGATCTACCTTTTGGGGACGATCTAGGAATCTATTTTAGTCGAGGAAGTGCGCAATATTATATGGGGGAAAATGTACAATCAATGTCATTAAAACCACATATAGCCCTTAGAAATCTCGAGGAAGGTTTTAGAAGAGAGGTAGACTTTATATTAGGAGAAAGTGGATACATAAGAACTGTACTTAATTTCGGAGAAGCGCAAGAAGTTTTGACACAATACGGAATTACCTTAATCAACTGGGAAATATCTGAACCGATTGTTAACAATTTTGGTGATTAGAAAACAATTACGATAAATAGAAACAAGCCAAATCATCAGCAAGTAAAAGCTGATGATTTGGCCTTTCTTATACGAGTAGTAGGAATTCATAGCGAATATTATTACGACCAGTAGATATTTTGATATTAAAGGAGTATTACGAACTAATATGTGAGAATGTAGAGGTGATGTGCGAATAATGAGAAATTTATCAAATAGAAACAAAATATTAATCATTATTGTTGTTATAGCTGAGTTTCATCTGGGAACGAATGCGGTTTTAAGTAGAATAATATTGGGTCCTAAGCCACCAAGACCAGAAATTACCCGAGGGGAGTTTGATTTTAGATTAGAATATGAAGTAGATGGGGAAAGGATTGTGATAGAAGATACAATTGTTGCATTATTTGATGGATTTTCTGCAGATGCAGGTAGCATGGCATGGTATCGCACGTGGCGTCTACATTTAGCAAGTGATAGACGATCACGAAATATCTTATTAGATGAATTAGAGGATGGTCGAAGAATATATTATGTCCCAGAAAGTGCTAACTATTTTATGGGAGATGTACAGAAAGAAAGAGAGCCTAATCCTAATTGGTATCCATTTAATGGCGTAACAATAGAATATCCACGCAATAAAACACCTGAAATAGGTGCAAAATTTATAAGTGGTTTAGAAGATCTGTACGATAGGTTTGGAATCCGTCTTGTTAGTTGGGAACACGATCCACCAATAGAAAATCGTTTTGAATAATCGAAATCTACTAATCCATTTCATCAGCCAGTGAATGTTGTAATGGAACAATTTGGTTTAGTGTTCAAAACCATTGAAATACTAGGCTGTGATCAGCAAAAATGAATCTGAATAAAAAAGAGAGCAACTATTAGATGAGAGGAGTTAAGAGTTGTTAGCTTTATACGAATCAAAGTGGCAAATATAGATGCGTATGCATTTGTGTTTGCCATCTTGCATTTGGTAGACGAGATAGGTATAAGCTAAAGAAACAACTTGTTTAAAATAAACGACCTAGCTCAACAAACGACCATCTAATCAACTAACAGCATACATAAAAGCAACTATTTTTGAAGTAGAATTGAAATCGGGATAACTTAAAAAGTGATTGGGATACTAGTGAGAATCACCGTACATAAATATTACTCGTTAAGGGAAATTGAGAAATTTTGTATGAAAATTTAAGAATTAGATAGTATGCGCAAGTCAAAAATATGAATAAATTATTTGGTGAAGATAATTTGCTCAGCTTGTCATAAGAAATGAGATAATCTGGCAGATGCAAGCTTTTGGACACCATTTATTCGGAATAAGGAGGCTGGGACAGAAGCGTTTAACTCCAAGAAATAAGAAGGAGTTGCTTCTGCTTCCGCCGTTTATACGTGTTTAGAGCGTGAGACAAAATTGTTCTTTACTTTTGTCCCACGCTCCTTATTTTTTTATTTTGTTTGGATCAATTCTTTTAATTCCTCTATTGAAATAGATTCATCAAAGATTTCTTTACCCAAGATGACAGTCGGAACAAATCGAATATGTGCTTGCTCAGCTTCGTTGATAACAGCTTGGCTCAGCTGTTCGTCTTTTTGTTCTGTCAGCTTTAGTTTATCTACTGCAAAATCCGCTACTTCTTGGAGAGAAAGATGTTTCCACTCGTCTTGAGTATCGAATATTTGTTTGATCTCTTTGATCGCTTTTTGACCATCGCTGATTGTGAGATACCGGTGCATCACGTTTCCTCGCTGCAAGCTTTCTTTTTCTTTATCGAACAATTTGATCACTCGCTGCAATTGCCCGCTTTGGACTGCTTCTTCTAATAGATCATAAGATTCTTCAAACCATTGTCGGCAATACGGACAAGCTAAGTTGATGAATTCGACCATTTTTTTAGGAGCATTCGATGAACCATAAAGGATTCCTTTTTGTGTATTTGTTTTCGTTGCATCAATCACTGATATATCCATGTTAAAACACCTCTTTCGCTTATAGTTTATACATGTCTGACAAAAAAAGGCAACGATTTAGACTGTTTGTCTAAAAATTAGATGACCAATTCAAATAGATATATGTAAAATATTTTTATAAATAAAAGAAAAAAATGGAATGTTTTACGTTATAATGGAACAGATAATAAGAGAGAATATGAACAAGGATGATGAATCATGCGAAAAATGAAAACAATGGATGGCAATACGGCAGCCGCATATATTTCTTATGCATTTACCGAGATTGCTGCAATATATCCAATAACACCCAGTTCGACCATGGCTGAATTAGTAGATCAATGGTCAGCAGCAGGAAAAGAAAATGTATTCGGTCAACCAGTAAAAGTAGTAGAAATGCAATCCGAAGCAGGAGCAGCTGGTGTGGTCCATGGATCATTGAAAACTGGTGCACTGACAACTACATATACCGCTTCACAAGGGCTGCTTTTGATGATACCGAATATGTACAAGATTGCTGGGGAACTACTGCCAAGTGTTTTCCACGTTGCTAGTCGGGCAGTGACGACAAATGCGTTGAATATTTTCGGAGATCACGGAGACGTGATGGCTGCAAGACAAACAGGATTTGCTATGTTAGCTGAAAGCAGTGTACAAGAAGTGATGGATTTAGCACCTGTTGCCCATCTTGCTTCTATTGAAGGAGAAGTCCCTTTTTTGAATTTCTTTGATGGATTCCGTACGAGTCACGAGATTCAAAAAATCGAAGTTTTGGAATATGAAGAATTAGCTCCTCTGATCAATCAGGAGAAATTAGCTTCATTTCGTAAACGAGGGATGAATCCCAATCATCCGACTGTTAGTGGTACGAACCAGAATCCAGACATCCATTTTCAACAACGTGAAACGATCAACCCCTATTATGATAAATTACCTGAAATCGTTCAAAAATATATGAAAGAGATCAACCGATTACGAGGAACTTCTTATGACTTGGTGACTTATTACGGAGCAGACGATGCGGAAGAAGTCATTGTTTCTATGGGATCAGTTGCACAGACGATTGAACAAACGATTGATTACTTGAATGCAAACGGACGGAAAACAGGTTTTTTGAATATCCATCTTTATCGTCCTTTTCCAGTGGAAACATTCGTGCAAAAGTTGCCTCATACAGTAAAAACAATTGCTGTTCTTGATCGAAGTAAAGAACCAGGGGCAGGTGGAGAACCTCTCTTATTAGACGTTCAAAGTGCGTTATATGATTCTGAACTTCGCCTGGCTGCTATTGGTGGTCGCTACGGATTGGGGTCTAAAGATGTGACTCCCGACCAAATCTCAGCAGTTTTTGATGAATTGCAAAAAGACCCAAGCATACGCAAAAAACGTTTCACCATAGGGATCGTTGATGATGTGACTTATCAATCTTTGGAACCAAAGGAAAGTCTGGATTTGACAGAACCGCAAACATTCCAGGCCAAGTTTTGGGGGTTTGGATCTGACGGAACAGTCGGAGCAAATAAATCAGCTATCAAGATTATTGGAGATCACACCGATAAATATGCGCAAGGCTATTTTTATTATGATTCGAAAAAATCTGGCGGTCTAACTGTCTCTCATCTTCGTTTTGGAGATACGCCGATACGTTCTGCGTATCTTGTCGAGCATGCGGACCTTGTTGCCTGTCACACACCAGCTTACCTGCATAGCTATGACTTGGTCAAAGGATTGAAGCCAGGTGGCATTTTTTTATTGAATACTCTTTGGAGCGACGAACAATTAGAAACGCATCTGCCCTTAAAATTAAAACGTTACTTGGCTGAAAATAACATTAGATTCTATACGATCAATGCCATGAGATTGGCCCAAGAAGTCGGTTTGGGACGCCGGATCAATACGGCAATGGAAACGGCTTTTTTTAAATTAGCTGACATCATTCCTTTTGATGAGGTGATTCCGCTGCTAAAAGAAGAAGCCCTGAAAAGCTATGGACATAAATCAATGGCTATCGTAGAAAAAAACATACAAGCAATCGATCGGACGACCGAACTGCTTCATCAAGTCGCGATCCCAGACCATTGGAGAACGTTGGAGATGCCTGAAAAAATCAATAAAAGGAACACTGGTTATGTACAAGAAATACTTGAACCAGTGAATGCACAGGAAGGAAATCAACTCTCTGTTGGTACACTTGTAGCAAATGGAATGACAACTGGCGAAATGCCTTTAGGAACGGCTTCTATGGAAAAGCGGGGCGTCGCTTTAGAAGTACCTGAGTGGATTAGTGATCGCTGTACGATGTGTAATGAATGTGCCTTTGTTTGTCCTCATGCTGCCATCCGTCCATTTTTAGCAGATGAAGAGGAAATGGAAGAAGCGCCAGAAGGATTTATCGTGAGAGAAATGCGAGGCGCAGACGGCGTAAAATACCGTATCCAAGTTTCAGTGGAAGACTGTACAGGTTGTGGTCTGTGTGTAGAGGCTTGTCCCGCAAAAGAAAAAGCTTTAGTGATGAAGCCTTATGAAGAACAGAAAGAACAAGCTGTGAATTGGGCTTTTGCAATGACATTAAGACAAAAAGCAAATCCAGTCAAAGGAAAGAATACTGTCTTGTCTACACAATTCAATCAACCGCTTCTTGAATTCTCGGGCGCTTGCTCAGGCTGTGGCGAAACACCTTATGTAAAATTATTGACACAAATGTTCGGTGATCGAATGATGATCGCGAATGCGACAGGCTGTTCTTCTATTTGGGGCGGTGCTTCTCCTGCTTCTCCTTATACGACAAATGAATGTGGTCAAGGGCCTGCATGGTCAAATTCTTTATTGGAAGATAATGCTGAATTTGGTTATGGTATGCTTCTAGCGGCACAGACTCGTCGCGAGGCTTTGGCAAGTTCAATCAAAGAAGTATTGCCAAAAGTATCAGAAGAACTACGAGAATTGATGGAAGACTGGTTGGTACACATGTTTGAGAGTGAAGGAACGCAGCAAAGAGCAGCAAAACTGCAAGCTGCGATCGAAAGCGAACGATCAATTGTCCCTGAACTGGAGGATATATACAAGAGAAAGGATCTATTCGTAAAAAACAGCCAATGGATGATTGGTGGAGACGGATGGGCTTACGACATTGGTTTTGGCGGGATCGATCATGTACTTGCCAGCGGAGCAGACGTGAATATTCTTGTTTTGGATAACGAAGTCTATTCCAATACTGGCGGTCAAACCTCAAAAGCAACACCAGCTTCGGCAATCGCTAAATTTTCGGCTAGTGGAAAGTATGCTTCAAAGAAAGATCTAGGAATGATGGCGATGACATATGGAAATGTTTATGTGGCGCAAATTGCTTCAGGTGCCAATCAAATGCAGACGATAAAGGCTTTTGAAGAAGCAGAAAAGTATCCTGGACCTTCTTTAATCATTGCCTATACGCCTTGTATCACACATGGTTTGCTTGGTGGAATGAAAGAATCGCTTAAAGAAGCAAAAGAAGCTGTTTCTTCTGGCTATTGGTCATTATATCGATATAACCCTGCAATGGTCGAAAAAAACAAGAACCCAATGACTTTGGACTACAAAAAACCTGATTTCTCTGCTATGCCTGATTTCATGAGGAAACAAGTTCGCTTTTCCTCGCTAGAGAACGCAAATCCAAATCTTGCAAAAGCTTTATTTGAAAAGACTGTCCAAGACGCTAAAACACGTTTTTACAACTATGCTGCACTGACGGGAGAATTAGAAAAAATCAAGAAACGACTTGAACCAGAGGAATCTATCGATGTACCCGTTAAGACTAGAAAAGAAAAAACGACGGACCTTGAAGCAGAAGAAAGAAGAGCTGCTAGAAGAGCTGCCAGAGCAGAACGACGTAAAAAAATGGAACAAGCTACAAAAGAAAAAAAGGAAAAATAACAGAAAAAATATAATGAATAATTCTCTGAAGTTTAAAAATATTTATTGCAGAGAAAAATAAAACGCATACTTGCAATTTTCCTGAAAATTATGCGTTTTTCTCAAGAAAAATACGAGCAGATCAGCCTCTAAAATTAAAACATATGATATACTAGAGAGGAAATCTCAAAAGAGAAGAGAGGCTTTTTATGTCATTTCAAATCGGGGAACTTTTTAATTTGGACTATTGGCAGCAAATGTTTTCCGGTGACTTGTTCTCTCTGAATTTTTTGGTGAACATACTTGATATTCTGGTTGTCTGGTATCTTGTATACAAACTGATCCAACTGCTGCGAGGCACAAAAGCGATTCAGCTTCTGAAAGGTGTAGCTATTTTTATTGTTATCCGAATCGTAGCGGAAATCATTGGTCTGCACACCTTGTCTTGGCTGATGAACCAAGTCATTACGTACGGGGTGATAGCTGCTATCGTGATTTTTCAGCCGGAAATCCGGAGAGGACTGGAACATCTTGGACGCAGTTCGCTTTTCAAACAATCAAAAAGCGAACAGCAGGAAGATGAGAAGATGATCTTGTCTTTTGACAAAGCCATCCAATATATGTCCAAGCGAAAAATCGGTGCGTTGATCACTATCGAACGGCATACTGGATTAGATGAGTATATTGAGACAGGAATTGCATTAGATGCAGATATCACTGGAGAGCTGCTGATCAATATCTTTATTCCTAATACACCGCTGCATGACGGTGCAGTTATTGTAAAAGAAGGAAAGATCGCAGTAGCAAGCGCCTATCTTCCTCTATCAGAAAGTATGTTGATTCCAAAAGAATTCGGGACTCGACACCGGGCAGCTGTCGGTATAAGCGAAGTCAGCGACGCGATTACCATCGTTGTCTCTGAAGAAACTGGGGATGTCAGCATTACATTAGATAATGAACTGATGGCTGGCTTATCCCAGCAAGAATATTTGGCAATTTTGCGTAGAGAACTGATTGCTGAAGAGAAAACAAAAAACAAGAAAAACGTGATTCAATCTTTCCTAGACGGTATGACTAAGGGAGGGGATCGCAAATGATCTCAAAAGAGAAACGGACAAGCATTCTTTACAGTTTTATTGCATTGCTGTTCAGTATTGCGCTGTACTTCAATGCAAATGGCCAGTCCGTTCCAAATACGCTTTCTGGAAATGAAGCGTATAATCAAACAGTTACTGGGGTGCCGATCAAGATTTCTTATGATTCAAAGCGCTACTATATCCATGGATATGAAAATGCAGTGACTGTCAAACTTTCCAGTGCAAACCGAGTTCAGTTGAATGCAGAGGCAAACGAAGATACACGGATGTTCCGCGTCACAGCAGATATCACTAAGCTGGGCGAAGGAACACATGAGGTTCCGCTAAAAATTCAAAATTTGAGCAGTGCTGTCACAGCAAAGATCGAACCATCGACTATTACAGTAACGGTTGAGAAAAAGGTAATAAAAGATTTCGATGTGGAAACGTTGATTCCTTCAACGTTCACACCATCTGGATATGAACTTGATGATACTTCCGTTAGTCCTAAAAAAGTCTCTATCACTACAGGTGACAAAACATTGGCAGAAATCAAACGAGTAGTAGCTGATGTGGACGCTTCGATGGTCACAGATGATGGGATTAATAGTGAGGTCCCAATACAGGCGCTGAATGCAGCAGGGGAAGTATTAAGTATCGTCTCTGATCCAGTGCAAGTAACAGTGAGAGCTGATTCGATCAAGCCAAGCAAGTCGGTACGACTTTATGGGATACAGCAAGGAACACCTGCTGCCGGGGTAGAAAGCTATGATTTCAGTTTTTCAAAACTGGAAGCAGAAGTAAGCGGCTCTAGCGATTTGCTTGCATCGATCGGTGACAGTATTGCTGTACCGATCAATGTCTCAGGTATCAATCATCGAACAACTCGTAAAATTGAAATACCAGTAGAAGAGGGGTTAAGTATCAAGCCCGAATCAGTTAGTGTGGAGATTACACCCGTGTTGCAAACGTCAAGCAGTAGCTCTGCTTCGACGAGCAGTCGGACACAAGAAAATACAAGTACGAGTAGAAGTATTTCATCTGCTGATTCAGGAACGGAACCATCGACAACAACCATTTCTTCCAGTTCGGAATCTGGGACAAGCAGCTCGACCACAAGTACAGAAGAAACATCAGAAACAAGCGAATCAACACAAATGAGCAGAACAAATTCCTCAGAAAATTAAGTTAAAGGAGTAATTTTACAACTATGGGTAAATATTTTGGAACAGACGGCGTACGCGGTGAAGCCAACAAGGAACTTACGCCAGAACTTGCATTTAAGCTGGGACGGTGCGGAGGTTATGTCCTAAGCCAGCATGAAGAAGAAGGAAAACGCCCACGCGTGTTAGTAGGGCGGGATACAAGAATCTCAGGTCAAATGTTAGAAGAAGCGCTGATTTCAGGACTTTTATCGGTGGGTATCGAAGTGTTCCAGCTAGGTGTGATCTCTACACCAGGTGTTGCTTATCTGACACGTTTGCAAAAAGCAAGCGCAGGGGTCATGATTTCTGCTTCTCATAATCCAGCACAAGATAATGGAATCAAATTTTTCGGTGCAGATGGTTTTAAACTAGTAGATGACCAAGAGCTAGAAATTGAAGCATTATTAGATGCTGAAGTGGATGAATTGCCTCGTCCATCAGCTGAAGGATTGGGAACTGTAGAAGAATTTCCAGAAGGCTTATTGAAATATTCTCAATTCCTTGTACAAACGATCAACGGTGACCTTTCCGGTTTGACCATTTGTGTCGATGCAGCAAACGGAGCAACTTCAACAAGTGTTAATCGTTTGTTTGCCGATCTTGAAACAGATTTTTATACCATGGGCACAAATCCAGACGGGTTAAATATCAATGATGGCGTAGGCTCTACCCATCCAGAACGTTTAGCTGAGATGGTCGTTGAAAAAGGAGCAGATGCTGGACTAGCTTTCGATGGCGATGGCGATCGTATTATTGCGGTGGATGAACTTGGAAACATTGTCGACGGTGATAAAATCATGTTTATCTGTGCTAAATACTTGGCAGAAAAAAATCGATTGAAAAAAGATACGATCGTTACGACTGTCATGAGTAACTTAGGATTCCACAAAGCGGTGGAAGGAATCGGTTTGAAAGATGTCGTTACACAAGTTGGTGATCGTTACGTTGTAGAAGAAATGCGCAAAAACGATTATAACTTTGGCGGCGAGCAGTCTGGGCACATGATTTTCTTAGATTTTAACACAACTGGAGATGGGATGCTTTCAGGAATTCAGTTACTGAATATCATGAAACAGACAGGTAAGAAATTATCAGAGCTTGCAGCAGAGGTAACAATCTATCCGCAAAAATTAGTGAATATCCGCGTAAGTGATAAAAACGGTGCGATGGATGTTCCGGCAATCAAAAAAGTGATTGAAGAGGCAGAAGCTGAAATGGGATCAGAAGGAAGAATCCTAGTTCGTCCTTCCGGTACAGAACCATTACTTCGAGTGATGGCAGAAGCGCCTACTGATGAGAAAGTTAATTACTATGTCGATAAAATCGCGGCAGTAGTCAAAGAAGAAATCGGACTGGATTAAGAGATATTTTCATAAAAAATAAAAGAACAAGGACCAGTGTCAGATGTCTGACACTGGTCCTTGTTCTTTTATTATTCTACTGTCACTGATTTCGCTAAATTACGTGGTTTGTCAACGTCGAATCCCCGTAATAGCGTTGCGTAATATGCAAGTAATTGAGTCGGTACGACTGTGGTTAGAGTAGTTAGATAAGGGTGGACAGTTGGTAGCACCAGCTGGTCACTTTCCTTTTCTAATCCCTCTGAGACAATAACTAGTGTTTTAGCGCCACGGCTTTCGACTTCTTTCAGGTTTCCTCGAGTATGCGCACCAGTCACTTCTTCACTGATGATTCCGATCACTGGTGTTCCTTCTTCGATCAAAGCAATCGTTCCATGTTTCAATTCGCCAGCGGCAAAACCTTCTGCCTGGATATAACTGATTTCTTTCAATTTCAAAGCAGCTTCAAGAGAAACGTTGTAGTCAGCGCCACGTCCAATGTAAAAGGCATTTCTTGTATCGCTGAGATATACTTCTGCCAACTCTTCTAAATAATCTTTTTGGGCGATGACCGATTCCATCGCATTAGCAACTAAACTCAATTCATGAGTGATATCGAATACAAGAGAAGTTTCAAATTCTTTTTTATCACCGATAGCTTTGGCTAATAAAGTTAGTACAGCTATTTGTGCAGTATAAGCTTTCGTTGATGCTACTGCGATTTCGGGTCCAGCATGCAATAGCAGTGTAAAGGATGCTTCCCGCGAAAGAGTAGAACCAGCAACATTTGTAATCGTAAGTGAAGGGTAGCCGAGACGGTTGATTTTTACCAGAACTTGGCGGCTATCTGCTGTTTCGCCACTTTGACTCAAGAAAATAAAGAATGGTTTTTTTGAAAGAAGAGGTGTGTTATAGCCAAATTCACTGGCTAAATGAACCTCAACAGGGATCTGTGTCAATTTTTCCAAAGTCTGTTTACCTGCTAACCCCGCATGGTAACTAGTTCCGCAAGCAACGATATAGATTCGATCGCTATCAGACAATGTATCGACCAGCTTTTGATCAAGAGAGACACGATTGTCTTCTGTTACGTATTTTTGAGCGATACGACGCATGATAATAGGCTGTTCGTCGATTTCTTTCAGCATATAAAAAGGATAGGTACCTTTCTCGATATCTGAAGAATCTACTTGTGCTTCGAATGAAGAACGTTCTACGATGTCACCTGCAAAATTTTGAATAATAACTTTTTCTGATGTGACGGTAACCATCTCTTCATCTTCAATCTCAACGAATTCCTTCGTATGAGCAAGCATAGCCATTGCATCGCTGGCAATCACATTGAATCCATCGCCGAGTCCGATTAATAGTGGACTTTTATTTTTAGCGACGTAAATAACATCAGGTGCTGTCCGATCAATCAAAGCGAAAGCGTAAGAACCTTTGATGACCCGCAAAGCTTTTAAAAACGCCTCTTGCGTTGTAGTATCCTTCGCGAAAGTTTCAATTAGATGAGCGATAATCTCAGTATCGGTCTCACCAATAAAGTGGTCATTTGCTAAATAAGCAATTTTAAGTTCTTCAAAGTTTTCGATTACGCCATTGTGAACGAGCACGAAGCGTCCACTTTGGGAAGTATGTGGATGGGCGTTTTCTTCAGAAGGTTGCCCGTGAGTTGCCCAGCGTGTATGACCAATACCTATATTTCCTGTAGTATCAATATTTATTTTGTTTTTCAAATTTTGAATTCTGCCTTGTGCTTTGACCAGATAATCAGTTGTGCCATCTGAGACAAAGATACCAGCTGAATCATAACCACGGTATTCTAATTTCTCTAGACCGTCAATCAATCCTGGTGTTACATTTTTTAATCCAATCATTCCAACAATTCCGCACATAAAAAACATCCTACTTTCTATAATGAATTCGTATGAATGCTTCCAGCTGCAGGAAAATCCTTTTGTTTTATCTTTGCAGATATTTTTTGTGGATTTTCTGTAGAGTGCAGTCCCTAGGGCCATCCGCCGAATCTTTCGATAAACCCTCTCCTCGTCATCTGTTTACACAGACCTGGCGCTATCCTAAAAGGTATAACTATCCTCCTCTTTTGTTTTTTATCTGGAAACATTTAAAATCATAACCTTTTGCGAATGTTCTTGTCAACAAAAAAAGAATAAAAAATAAATTGGTATATATCAAATGCTTTGTCAAATGCTCTTTTTATGTCAAAAAATAATGGGTTTTTATCTATCATCTTTTTCAGGAGTTCGGTACAATAGAAAGTAATCGGATAGAGGAGGAGTAAAAATGGATTCAAAAATTGAGATCATGACACTGGGAATGTTAAAAAAACAATTGTCCAAATTCGAAGCATCAGCTGGTGTATCAGATGATACGAAAATATTTTTAGATACTGGCTGGGATAGCATCCAAGAAATCGCACCTGATGCCTTGGAAGTTGCTCAAGCTCGTGAGTTTACGGTAGAAGATGAATTGACAAAAGAGTCGTTTTCCGGGTATGCGCGGGAAGAAAAACCAGAGCGGTTCGACACTTCTGAGCAGTCAGAAACTGTGATCGTCATAAAAAACTTGTATTAGAAAGGAGAAAGAATGAATAAGAGACGTTGGGCAGCAGTTCTGATTGCTGCAGGATTATTTGTGGTTTCGTTAGTTTCAGCTAGTTTGACTAAGCCTCAGGAAAACGATCAAATTGAGGGATTGAACAGTTGGTTATATGGGGATGAAGAACTAGCTTCAAATGTGTTGGAAGAGGGAGACAGTACGCAAAAAATCGTAAAATTATCAGTAGATGGAACGATTGCTGCGGGAGGGTCTTCAGGTTTATTTGCTTCTGAAGGTTACAATCATAAAAATTTTATGGAACAACTGAAGGCGATTGAAGAAGATCCAACAGTCAAAGGTATCTTTTTAGAAGTAAATTCTCCTGGTGGCGGTGTCTACGAAAGTGCGGAAATCGCTAAGAAATTGGATACGATTCGTAAAGAACATGATATCCCAATGTATGTCAGCATGAAAAACATGGCAGCTAGCGGTGGCTACTATATTTCTGCTCAAGCAGATAAAATCTTTGCAACAGAAGAAACAGTGACCGGCTCAATTGGTGTGATCATGTCAGGATTGAATTATTCAGGACTTCTAGAAAAACTGGGTGTGGAAGATACAACAGTTAAAAGCGGAGCGTTGAAAGATATGGGTTCAGGAACGCGACCAGAGACAAAAGAAGAAGAAGCGGTGCTTCAAGCATATATCGACAGCGCATATAGTCGTTTTGTAGCAATCGTCAGCGAGGGACGGAATAAATCTGAAGAAGAAGTCAAAAAAATTGCTGATGGAAGGATTTATGATGGTGTCCAAGCAAAAGAAGTAGGTTTAGTCGATGAATTGGGATTTCCTGAAGATGCTTTAAAAGCTATGCGAAAGGAACAACAGCTTGAAGATGCGGAACTAGTAGAATATTCTTCCACGCCATCTGGGTTTGCTAGTACATGGTTAGGAAGTAAACTAGCAGAATTCCAGGGATTGAAGCCTTCTGAGACTAGTCAGATCTTATCCGTTCTTGAGAATCTAGGGACAGCGGAATCACCAAAAGCAATGTATTATTACGGAGGTGAGTAAGCATGTCAGAGCTTTCAAATGAAAATAAGGAACAAGAAAAAGATAAGCAACAGCAGCCTGCTGTAGGACCTGACTCCAACTTTTCCCAAAAGGTACTGAGCTCTTTTGAAAGAGAGCCTTTGACGCCCGAAGAAATCAAAAAGAAACAACGTAAATGGAAAAAGTATACGGACACAAGAAATGAACCGCCAAAAGCAAATGATTTTCCTAAGTATTTCTATGCAGGTTTTTTTATCCGAATGTTTGCTTTCTTGGTCGATCTTTTGTGTATCGGAGCTATTACGCGTTTAACACTTGGTATTGCCAAAAATCTAGGTTGGCTTAATTTTTCAGATTCTTATCTGAGTATCTACGGATTCACAGCCTTACTTATTTATCTAGCGTATTTTATTTTATTGACGAAATTCAATCATGGTCAAACGATTGGGAAAATGATCTTTGGTATTCGAGTCATCAGCTTTGATGAAGAAGAACTTAGCTGGTCAACCGTTTTAGTTAGAGAAGGTGCTTGCCGGTTCATTCTAAAATTTCCTTTGCTGATGTTAGGGTATCTTCCAGCAATCTTTAATCAGAAAAAGCAACATCTAGGCGATTTTTTCACTAATACAAGTGTTGTTACGATCAATCTGATCAAAGCATTCAACCAGGAAGTCAACAGCTGATGAGCAATAAAAAGCAGTAACAGTTGAAAGCACCTTCTAAAAGTCAGATCTAAAATCTAGCTTTTAGAGGGTGCTTCAGTTATTTTTAATTGTCATGCTTTTTTTGTTTTGCTACTATTGAACATGAGCTGAACATGAGCAAGAGGAGGACACTGCGTGAAGCCGATTGATTTTCCAGAAAAATATGAGAATTTAATGCGAGTAGCACAACAAGCACTAGCAAACCAGCAATATCAGCAGGCAAAAGAATTATTTCAACGAGCTTACGAGTTGAAAGAAAGCTTTGAGGCTAATAGCCTGCTTGTTTTTTGTCTTTACGAGTTGGACGAGAAAAAAGAAGCATTGAAGCAAGCACTCTTGCATGAAAAACAGTATCTTCAAAATGAGGAGTTTGCTGAATTTTATTTTGACTTGTTAATCAGTACACAAGATTTTTTATATGCTAGAAAATTGATAGCAAGTACAGATTTTTATGAAGCTTTCGAGCAGCGGGTCATTGAAAAAATCCAATTTGCAGAAGAATTATCCGGACAAATGGAGAGGCAGAAGATCAAGGCACTCCACAATAAATCGGAGGAACTTCCTTCGTTGGAACCTGCACGTCAGCTTGCGTCTATTGATGAGATCGAACAGCTTCCTTATCATGAGTTTATCCAAACAGCGAGTAAACTTATTGTATCGCCAGAGGTCCATATTTTAGCAAGGGCAAAATTACTGGAGACACTTAGGCAATTGAACGAATGCCATCCTGTTTTCTATTTGACGATTGAAGAAAAGTTAGTCAAAGTCATACCAAAAGATCTGCCAAAGCCGCAGCAGCAGGCAAGTTACCAGCAATTATGTGTATTTTCAGATCGTTACGGTAATGAAGATGCGCTGCTTAGTTCCGTGTTAAATGAAGAATTCACGTTGCAATCTGCAATTGTTTATCCTGTCTATGATACATACATCGAAGACCCGAAGCGCTGGTTTCAACTGACTGTAGAGGCGTGTACAGGAAAAACGATGTATGAAGGTACAGAAGATGAAAAACAAGATTTTTTAAAAAAAAGAGAAAAAATTTTGCAGCAAATGATCTTCTTCCATTAGATTTTATCAGTGAAAAAGATAAAAATGTTATGAAAAACAAGGATTCTATCCATTCAATATGTTTACAATTTGAAAGGGTTAGTGTACTATTTAAAGGTATGCATGAAACGTTTTTGATGTATAAAATGAATTTCTAAACTCGGAGGGAATTAAATGACTGCAACATTTGAAAAAAAAGGCACGAATGATGGTGTTTTAAAATTTACGATTGCGCAAGACGAAATCCAAAAAGGATTAACAACTGCGTTTAATAAAGTGAAAAAAAGCTTGAACGTACCTGGATTCCGTAAAGGGAAAGTTTCTCGTCAAGTATTCAACCGTATGTACGGTGAAGAAGCTTTATATGAAGATGCATTGAATGCTGTATTACCAGAAGCTTATGAAGCTGCTGTCAAAGAAGCTGGCATCGATCCTGTTTCTCAACCAAAAATCGATGTTGAAAGCATGGAAAAAGGTCAAGACTGGGTAATCACTGCTGAAGTAACAGTGAAACCAGAAGTAAAATTAGGACAATATAAAGATCTAGTTGTTGAAAAACAAGACCGTGAAGTAACAGATGCTGACGTGGATGCACGTATCAAACGTGAACAAGAAGCACAAGCTGAATTAGTTATCAAAGAAGATGCTGCAGCTGAAAATGGCGATACAGTAGTAATCGACTTCGAAGGCTTTGTAGATGGCGAAGCGTTTGATGGCGGAAAAGGCGAAAATTACTCACTTGAATTAGGTTCAGGCTCATTCATTCCAGGTTTTGAAGATCAATTAGTTGGTCATAAATCAGGTGAAAGTCTAGATGTAAATGTAACTTTCCCAGAAGATTATCAAGCAGAAGATCTTGCTGGAAAAGAAGCAGTCTTCAAAGTGACAATCCATGAAGTAAAAGCAAAAGAAGTGCCTGAATTAGATGACGAATTCGCAAAAGATGTTGATGACGAAGTATCAACATTAGACGAATTGAAAGAAAAATATCGCAAAGAATTAGTAGAAACAAAAGAAAAAGCAGCGGACGATGCAAAAGATGAAGCAGCGATCCGTATGGCTGTTGAAAACGCAGAAATCGTTGAATTGCCACACGTGATGGTTCATGATGAAGTACATCGTTCAATGGACGAATTCTTGAACAACATGCAACGTCAAGGTATCTCTCCTGAAATGTACTATCAATTAACTGGTTCTACAGAAGAAGACTTGCATAAACAATTCGAAGGTGAAGCAGAAATGCGCACAAGAACAAATCTTGTGATCGAAGCAATTGCAGCTGCTGAAAATCTTCAAGCAACAGAAGAAGAAATCAATGCAGAAATCCAAGAATTATCAGAAACATACAACATGCCAATCGAACAAATCAAACGCGTGTTGACAGAAGATATGCTGGAACATGATGTGACAATGAAAAAAGCAATCGAATTGATCACAGGTACAGCGACAGAAGCGAAAGAATAGAAATCAAGTAATAAATCATTTCTGAAGAAGCTACTTCTAGAAAATTGTTTATTCGAAATAAGGGACTGTGACACGATTTTGTCACAGTTCCTTATTTTTTGTTAAGAGTAAAAAATGCAAAGGTATAGGTCAGTTGATCCTTTGTTAAACACTTTTTCTTTTTACTAAACTATGTTATGATAGTAAAAGACTGTAAAGTCTTTGATAGTTTCTTGCATACTTTTTGCAAGTTAAGGGGTGAAGACCATGTATGACAATCCAAGTAGCAATGAGACCGTACGCTGTTCTTTTTGCGGGAAAACCCAAGAAGAAGTGAAAAAGATCGTAGCTGGTCCAGGGGTCTACATCTGTAATGAATGTATCGACCTATGTAAAGAAATCATTGATGAAGAATTTTATGAAGAAGCTGTACGCGAATTCACTGAAGTCCCTAAACCACTAGAAATTCTTGAAGTATTGAATAACTACGTGATTGGACAAGATCGCGCAAAACGCTCGTTAGCTGTTGCCGTATACAATCACTATAAACGTGTCAATCAGCAAGCACAAGAAAACACAGATGATGTTGAACTGCAAAAAAGCAATATCTGCTTGATCGGACCTACAGGGTCTGGTAAAACATTTTTAGCACAAACATTAGCAAAAACATTGAATGTACCTTTTGCAATCGCAGATGCGACAAGTTTGACAGAAGCTGGTTATGTGGGGGAAGATGTAGAAAACATTTTGCTTAAATTGCTTCAATCTGCTGATTACAATGTGGAACGTGCAGAAAAAGGGATCATCTATATTGATGAGATCGATAAAATTGCGCGTAAAAGCGAAAATGTATCTATTACTCGTGACGTTTCCGGCGAAGGTGTCCAACAAGCCTTGCTGAAAATTCTAGAAGGAACTGTTGCAAGCGTGCCACCTCAGGGAGGACGTAAACATCCACATCAAGAATTTATTCAGATTGATACGACGAACATATTGTTCATCGTAGGTGGTGCATTTGATGGCATCGAAACGATTGTGAAGAATCGTATGGGCGAAAAGACGATTGGATTTGGTACACAAAACCAAAAACTTTCTGAAGACGAAAGTGTCATGCAGCATATCATTCCTGAAGATTTACTAAAATTCGGATTGATCCCTGAGTTTATCGGACGATTACCTGTTATGGCAGCTTTAGAGAAATTGACAACAGATGATCTGGTACGGATCTTGACTGAGCCGAAAAATGCGCTAGTCAAACAATATCAAAAACTTCTTTCTCTAGATAATACCGAACTTGAATTCGAACCTGAAGCGTTGAGAGCCATTGCGAAAAAAGCAATCGAACGCAATACCGGTGCTCGAGGACTTCGTTCCATCATTGAAGAAATCATGATGGATGTGATGTTTGATATCCCTTCAAATGAAAACATCGAAAAAGTGATTATCACAAAAGAAGCAGCTGAATTGTCTGGTGAGCCAACAGTAATCTATAAAGATTCAGAGAAAAAAGCGGGTTGATGAAAAGAGGCTGCCGTAAAAGTCATTTTGGCTTTTGCGACAGCCGCTTGCTTTATTCATCACCTTGTTAAGGAGAGAGACCATGAAAGTCCATCAAGCTGAAATTATCATAAGTGCAGTGGCACCAAAACAATATCCAGATACACAATTGCCAGAAATAGCTCTGGCAGGACGATCAAATGTAGGGAAATCTTCTTTTATCAACACATTGATTGATCGAAAGAATTTAGCCCGTACTTCCGGTAAGCCAGGAAAGACCCAGACATTGAATTTTTATTTGATCGAGAACGCATTACATTTTGTCGATGTTCCGGGATATGGGTATGCAAAAGTATCCAAAACTGAGCGAGCAAAATGGGGAAAGATGATCGAGACATATTTAACGACTAGAGACCAGCTACGTGCGGTCGTTTCTTTAGTAGATTTGCGTCATAAGCCTTCTCAAGAAGATATCCAGATGTATCAATTTTTGAAGTATTATGATATCCCTGTAATTGTTGTTGCCACTAAGGCAGATAAGATCCCTCGTGGTAAATGGAACAAGCATGAGAGCGAAATCAAAAAAGCGTTGGATTTTGATCGCAATGACACGTTTATTCTCTTTTCTTCCGTTACAAAACAGGGAAAAGAAGAAGCGTGGGCAGCAATCGAACAAGCAATTGAATCATAAAAAGAATAAAAAAGACTTACCAGTCAAACTCTTTCATAAAAGTTTGGCTGGTAAGTCTTTTTTTGAGCTTAACTTACTTTTGTTTCTTGTCTTTTTTCTTTTCATTTTGTGGCTGTGGTTTTAGAAATCGATCGATCTCTTCTTTTGGTGCAACTGTTTTTTCCGGATCGACAGCAAATGATTCGAAAAGTTTATCTAAATTATCTGTACGTTCAAATTTCAACCCCATTGTAAACACCTCTTTGCTTCTTTTTGCTTAGTCTATCATGTAATCGTCCAAATTGGTTTCTAAGACATAAAGTTTTAGTTTTTCTTTATCATTGGTTATAATTAAATTATAAAAAGATTTGAAAGAGGTGAGAAAATGATTGGCGAAGATAAATTATTGATGACTATCCAGCTCACAGACTTAAATGAAGAAGAAAAAAAACAGGAAATAAGCGATTGGGCTATTTTGACACGTCTGTTGATCCAGCCAACATTTATCCGCTCTTTCACACAACAAGCGGATCCGTATGATCTTCGAAAGCTTCAAGAAAAAATAATGCTAGCATCGGTAAGAGACGAAAGTTGGTTAGTTGTAGGAAATGACGAGAACGAATGTAGTTTTCGCTTGGAAGATAATCAATTATTGATAAAAAATGTATTGTCTATCTCTGTTTTCAAAGAAAAGCAATTTTTGATTCGAGACTTCATTCAGAAAAAAATGATTGCTCATGGGGTGTTCGCCTATATGCGAGCTTATAGCGAGTTTATCTATCACAATACAAAACAGATCTCTCAACGGCTATTGTTTGAGAAAAAGGATGAAATCGAACATTTACCTAAAATGAAACAACAAAACGGGGAAGTAGTAGTCGATTGCAACCAATTTCCAGGATACGATCTTTTTTACCAAGGTTTATGTTTCACTTCGTGTTGGGAAATGTATTATAGTCGCTATTATCATCAAATCATCCCTAAACCGATTTTTCTCGACATCCAACAAGTAGAAAAAGTGAAGGAATTAGAAAACGAAGTCATATGTATCCAGCTTTATCGAGACCCCTTTAACTGGCAAAAGCCAAACAATCAAATGTTTCAATCCTATTTTAGGGACCAGCTTGGGTTTGATCATCTTGCTTGGGACAATGGTGTCGGTTTATTGAAACCGCCATTCGTTGAATACATTTACACTGACCATACGATCCAATCTGTCCAGTATCAGAATGCACAAATGCAACCTGTTCCTAAAAAGAATGCTTCATTTTTTGTAACAAAAAGTTATGATATTCAACAAGGAGATTATAAAGAAAGGCGTGTTCGCGGAACACTAAATGCTCAGGCGTATTTTCCTTGGGTTGACGAGAATCGCTCGCGCATGATGTGCTATAAAGTTATCGATCCGACTGTTGCTTTGGATAATGGAATCGAAGCTTATTGTTATTATATTAGGGAATATCTAGAAGTAGAGGTAACAGATGAAAAATATCAAGAGTATCTTTTATCCTTAAGAATCTATGTTCCTTCAGAATCCCTGTCAGAATTACCGTTAAAGGAAATCAAACATAGACTCTCTGATGTTACCTTCAAACGAATAAAGAAAAAGCGGCGAAGTATCCAATTCGATGTCAAGAAAGGTGAGCAGCATCTGCGTGTGCAATTTTTAGATTACCGAGAATTAGAACAATTGATTACTTTACAAAAAATATGAGGTGAAGAAAATGGATAAACAACTCTATTATCGAATAATGGTTCCGGCATCATTATTATCCGTCTGTCTCTTTTTTGTTCCTAATTTTCCTATTCGATCAGTCATCGGTTTTTTGGTCATGTTTGGCGGGATGGGACTTTATTATTATCTTCTTCATAAGGAAAGAAAACCTGCTTCTGTTTATATGAAAAAAACAAGAAGCGAAAATAAAAACGATAAAACGGCTTGATGATAGACAAAAAAATAAAAAACCAGTCTTTTTGACTGGTTTTTTATTTTTTTTGACTGATTTATAATTTTTATGAACGTTTTTGACTGATTTATATTGCGAGTAGAAAAAAAATATGCTATTATTTGTATTGAGGTGATCGTGAAAATGCTTACAGAGGAACGTAGACAAAAAATCCTAGACTTGCTTGAACAGCAGAAAATCGTGAAATCACAAGATCTTGTAAACCTTTTGAATGCTTCTGAATCAACGATAAGACGTGATTTACAAGAGCTGGAGAATAGTGGGTTTCTAGAAAGAGTTCATGGCGGAGCTAAGAAAGAGCAATTATTGAATTTTGAGCAGAATATGAGTGAAAAATCACTCAAAAACGTTCACGAAAAACAGCAAATCGCCAAATCGGCAGCTGAAACCATTAATGACGAAGATGTCATTTATTTAGACGCTGGCTCTACTACGTTAGAAATGATTCCTTTTCTGCAAGGAAAACAGATCACAGTAGTGACAAATTCCGTTCAACATGCGGCAAATTTAGTTGATTTGGAGCTTGCTACCATTATTTTAGGTGGAACGATAAAGCTGGCAACTAATGCTGTTTTAGGATCTAATGCGATAGAACAACTAAAAAATTTTCATTTTAATAAAGCATTTATGGGAATGAACGGTGCCCATCTTGAACAAGGATTCACGACTCCGGACCCAGAAGAGGCAGCTGTTAAACGTTTAGCCATGAAAAATTCCGAAGAGACATTTGTATTGATTGATCATACCAAATTCAACCAGTTGTCCTTCACCTCTGTTGCACCTTTGGAAGCAGCCACGATCATAACCGAGCGTTGTCCATTAGAATTCGTTAATGAATTCCGTGAAAAGACAACAATTAAGGAGGCAATACAATGATTTACACAGTAACACTTAATCCATCAATTGATTATATCGTACGCGTAGATGGGTTAAAACTAGGCGATTTGAACCGAATGAAGGAAGACTTCAAGTTACCTGGAGGAAAAGGGATCAATGTTTCCCGTATTTTGAAACGGATCGATTCTCAATCTACAGCACTAGGGTTTTTAGGAGGGTTCACTGGCGAATTTATTTCGAAGTGGCTTGAAAAAGAACAAATCCAGTCTTTGTTCACAACCGTAAAAGAAGATACAAGAATCAATATCAAACTAAAATCAGATACTGAAACTGAAATTAACGGTTTGGGCCCATCTATTTCAGATGAAGAAATCGATGAGTTGAAGCAAGCATTAGGAACAGTAGGACAAGGAGATATCGTCGTATTGTCAGGAAGCGCGCCGGCTAGCCTGCGAAAAGGATTTTATCAAGAACTGATTGATATCATTCGAGAAAAAGGTGCAGATTTCGTGATTGATACAACAGGTGATGACCTAAAAAATGCACTTGTTAAGAAACCATTGTTGATCAAACCAAACAATCACGAATTAGCTGAGCTTTACAATACAACCTTCCAATCTGTAGAAGAAATCATTCCGTATGGTAAAAAATTGCTAGCTGAAGGGGCACAGAATGTGCTGATCTCAATGGCTGGAGACGGTGCTTTGCTCTTCACGGAACAAGGAACTTATAAAACGAATGTATTAGTTCGCCCATTGAAAAATTCAGTAGGTGCAGGGGATTCAATGATTGCCGGCTTTATTGGGGCTTACAGCCGTACGAAAGATCCAATCGAAGCCTTTAAATGGGGAGTTGCTTGCGGAAGCGCAACAGCTTTTTCTGATGACTTGGCAGCTCGCGAATTGATTGATGAGTTGCTGCCAGAAGTTGAAATCACAAAAATTGATTAGTTTCAAGGAGGATAATCATGAATATCAAGGATTTAATGGTCAAAGAAGCGATGATCATGGATTTGCAAGCGACTGATAAAAAAGGCGCAATCGATGAAATGGTCCAAAAAATGTTTGATGCCGGCCGGATTTCCGATATCGAAACATATAAAGAAGGAATTCTAGCCCGCGAAGCACAAACTTCTACAGGTCTTGGTGATGGAATCGCCATGCCTCACGCGAAAAACAGTGCAGTTAAAGAAGCAACAGTTTTATTCGCAAAAAGCCAAAAAGGAGTAGATTATGAAGCCTTAGACGGACAGCCAACTTATCTGTTTTTCATGATCGCAGCTCCAGAAGGCGCAAACGACACACATTTGCAAGCATTAGCAGCACTATCTCGATTGCTGATTGACGCAGATTTCGTAGGAAAATTAAAAGAAGCAAATACACCAGAAGAAGTCCAAGACTTGTTCCAAACAGCTGAAGAGCAAAAAGAAGCAGAAGAAAAAGCAGAACAAGAAACACAAGCAGCAGAAGCTTCTGCTCATCCAGAAAGAAAATTCGTTGTAGCCGTTACAGCTTGTCCAACAGGGATCGCTCACACTTACATGGCAGAAGATGCTCTGAAGAAAAAAGCGAAAGAAATGGGTGTGGAGATCAAAGTCGAAACGAACGGTTCAGAAGGAATCAAAAACCGATTGACTGCTGAAGACATCGCCCGTGCAGAAGGTGTAATCGTTGCAGCAGACAAAAAAGTAGAGATGAATCGCTTTGACGGAAAAGAACTGATCAATCGTCCTGTCAGTGATGGTATCCGTAAACCAGAAGAGCTGATCAATCTAGCCCTTAGTGGTACTGCACCAGTATTCCATGGTGATGGAAAAGAAAGCAGTTCAGAAGAAGGAAATGCGGATGGTACTATCGGACAAAGAATCTACAAAGATTTGATGAACGGCGTATCACACATGTTACCTTTCGTTATTGGTGGAGGAATCGCTATTGCGCTTTCTTTCATGATCGACCAATTTATTGGCGTGCCACATGATCAATTATCAAATCTAGGGAATTACAATCAAGCTGCTAGCTGGTTCAACCAAATCGGACAAGCTGCATTTGGTTTCATGCTGCCGGTATTAGCAGGATTTATTGCTTCAAGTATCGGTGACCGCCCTGGTTTGATCGTTGGATTTGCTGCTGGTGCATTAGCTAATACAGGCGGTGCAGGATTCTTAGGTGCACTGATTGGTGGATTCTTAGCTGGTTATGTCATCGTATTTTTACGTAAATTATTCAAGAACTTACCAAAATCATTGGATGGAATTAAAACGATCCTCTTTTATCCAGTGTTTGGCTTACTGATTACTGGTTTCTTGATGTTGCTGGTCAATGTCCCTATGAAAGCAATCAATGATGCA
This sequence comes from Enterococcus sp. DIV0436a, assembly GCF_051711605.1. Taxonomy (NCBI): domain Bacteria; kingdom Bacillati; phylum Bacillota; class Bacilli; order Lactobacillales; family Enterococcaceae; genus Enterococcus; species Enterococcus sp. DIV0436a. The sequence continues at coordinate 1,671,126 of NZ_JBIONA010000001.1, read as the reverse complement.
TTGAACGGTTTCTTGACAAGTATGAGTGGTTCGAATGCTGCTTTACTTGGTGCATTATTAGCTGGAATGATGGCGGCAGATTTAGGCGGTCCAATCAACAAAGCCGCTTATGTGTTTGGTACAGCAACTTTAGCTACGACTGTTGCAACTGGCGGAAGTGTCGTGATGGCTTCTGTTATGGCTGGAGGAATGGTACCTCCATTGGCAATTTTCGTTGCTACACGTTTGTTTAAAAATAAATTCAGCAAAACAGATCAAGATGCTGGTTTGACGAACATCGTGATGGGACTATCGTTTGTCACGGAAGGATCGATTCCATTTGCAGCAGCTGACCCGATTCGTGCCATTCCAAGTTTTATTATTGGTTCTGCTTTAACTGGCGGATTAGTCGGAGCTTTCGGGATCAAATTACTGGCTCCTCATGGCGGGATTTTCGTTGTATTCTTACTGAGTCACCCGGTCATGTATTTGGTGTTTATTGCTATCGGAGCAGTCGTATCTGGTGTGATTTATGGTTTATTGAGAAAAGCTCCTGCAGCAGCAGAAGCATAGAAATAAAAAAGAAGAGGCTGGGTTTTCCCAGTCTCTTCTTTTTTTATAGAATCATATAGAATCAAGTAGTGTAGATGAATAGTTGTTGTAAAATAGTTTTTCCATGTTCGTTAAAATGATTGCTTCAAATTTGTGATAGAAGATTTAGCCTCGATTTCCTGCTTGATTCTTGGCAAGTTTGCTTCATCAGTCAAGATAACCAAAATATCTCCTACATTCATGATCGTATCACCGTGAGTCAAGATTTCCTGATTTCCTCTGCGTATAGAGATTAGCAGCATATTTTTAGGCCAATTGAAGTCTCGTACCATTAATCCGTCTAAAGAACTCTCTGCCGTTACTGGAAAATCAAAAGTTGTCCTTGCACCTTTTAGTGAGGCGGTCTGAGTATTTCCAAGTAGACGTTCCAATAATGATTCGTAAATTGGATTACCGCCGAGAAGGTCATTGACGATATAAGCAACAAGAGCAGCCAATCCTAAAGGCATCAGATGATTAAGAGAGCCAACCATTTCTGTCACTAAAATAATTGCTGTCAGCGGTGCTTTTCCAATCGCTGTGAAATAACCAGCCATGGCAATAACGACAAAATCCTTGATGTAGATTGGATCCATCCCGAAATCAACCATAATGTTTCCATAAAAGCTACCGATTAAAGCCCCCAATGTCAATATCGGAAGGAAAATTCCCCCTGGAAGACCCCCACCGTAAGAAATCATGGAAAAAACGAATCGAAGAACAAACAAACCGATAATCATAATGATTGGCAAGGAAGCATGTCCAAAAGCTAAAACGATTTGATTGCCTCCGCCTAGAGTACTAGGCCATAAATAACCAATTGGCAAAATCAGCAAGAAAGGAACGAACCCGTGAAAATAAGCTGGTAAAGGCAATCGGTTGTAAAATTTTGGCAAAGCCAGCAAGACCTTCTGATAAATAAAACCTAAGACGCCTAGAAGTACTCCTAAGATCACTAAGGAACCATAATATTTCAACGGCAAAGAAGGAAGATCACCTAGATATAAAACAGGTCTCAAGCCGAAAAAGTAAAGAGAGACGAAGTTAGCAGTGATTGCTGAAGCAAATGATGTCAGCCAAACAAGTGGAGAAAAGGAGTGATGGATTTCTTCTAAAACAAAGAGTAATCCTGCGATAGGAGCATTGAATGCTGCTGCAAGTCCGCTACTTGCACCGCTAGAAATTAAAATCTTTTCTTCTGAAGATGGACTCCGAAACAATTGTCCAGCTCCTTGTCCAATGGATGCGCCAAGCTGTATAGAAGGTCCTTCTCTACCTAGAAAAAGGCCCGCACCAACTGAAAGTACACCGCCAATGAACTTTTTCCATAAAACAGAGAACCAGTTCATTGATAATTCCCCGCGAAGCTGTCCCTCTACTTGTGGAATCCCGCTTCCCTTGATATCCGGTTCATTTTTGACCAGATAACCCACGAAAAATGCTGCAAGGATGCAGCAAATAGCTAGGCCAATTAAGTAAATCGGCTGTTCCCGACTCATTTCATAGATACTTCGAACTAAATCGCTTAGCTTTTCGATAGATAATCGAAACAGGCTAACGACGATTCCTGTCAGCAGTCCAACAAATATTCCTTTTAGAATAAAATATATCTGAGTCTTATCTAATTTCTTGATTTTTCCTTTTTTTTCCATTCAAACGCCTCGCTTTCTTTTAATTTAGCGCGAAATCAACGAATTGACAAGGGAAAATCCATAAAAAGAAACAAATGATTTTGAACTAGCTAGTTTAATGAAAGCCAAGAAAATGCTATAATTAACAAGATTGATAAAAGAAAGGATGTTGTTAATGTCATCCAAAGCTGAATTATTAAACGGGATGAACCCCCGTCAGAAAGAAGCTGTTCTTCACACTGACGGACCATTACTGCTAATGGCAGGTGCAGGAAGTGGAAAGACGAGAGTGCTGACACACCGCATTGCCTATTTGATTGAGGAAAAAGAAGTCAATCCTTGGAACATCCTAGCGATTACTTTTACCAATAAGGCTGCAAAAGAAATGAAAGAACGTGTCAATGCGATTCTCGCATCTGGAGGCGAAGATGTCTGGGTATCGACTTTTCACTCGATGTGTGTGCGTATTTTAAGAAGAGATGTTGATTTTATCGGGTATAACCGGAACTTTACAATCATCGATTCTTCTGAACAGCTGACCTTGATGAAACGGATACTAAAAGAACTGAACATTGATCCGAAAAAATATGATCCTCGAAGTATATTAGGAACAATCTCTCAAGCAAAAAACAGCCTGCAGACCCCTCAGGATTTTACAAAAATGCAAGGCAGTTATTACGAAGAGATTGCGGCAAAATGTTATGCTGCTTACCAAAAAGAGCTTCAATATAATCAATGTATGGACTTTGACGACCTGATCATGAATACGATTCGATTATTTGAAGAACATCCTGATTCACTCACATATTATCAAAACAAATTCCATTATATTCATGTAGATGAGTACCAAGATACAAATCACGCACAGTATACGCTAGTCAATTTATTGGCAGGTAGATTTAGGAACCTGTGCGTCGTGGGAGATGCAGATCAAAGTATTTACGGCTGGCGCGGTGCAGATATGCAGAACATCTTGGATTTTGAAAAAGATTATCCAGATGCTGCAGTAATTTTGCTAGAACAAAACTATCGCTCCACGAAAAACATCCTTAGCGCAGCAAACCAAGTCATTGAAAACAATAGCAATCGAAAACCAAAAAACTTGTGGACAGAAAACAAAGAAGGAAACAAAATCACTTACTACCGTGCAGATAATGAACGAGACGAAACCCGTTTTATCGTAGACCGGATGCAAGAAGAGATTCGAAGCAATCATCGGAATTACGGCGACTTTGCCATCTTGTACCGGACGAACGCACAATCTCGTGTAATGGAAGAAACTCTGTTGAAAGCAAATATTCCTTATAAAATGGTTGGAGGGCACAAGTTCTACGATCGTAAAGAAATCAAAGATATTTTAGCGTATTTGAATGTGCTGGCAAATCCTCAAGATTCAATCAGTTTTGAGCGTATCGTTAATTCGCCCAAACGAGGCATCGGACCAGGATCTATCGAAAAACTACGCAGTTTTGCTTCTCTTCATGAATGGCCACTGCTTGAAGCAGCGCAAAATGTGGATCTGGCAAATATCGGTGGAAAAGCAGGACAGCAATTAGGTGCATTTGGAGAGATGATCCAAGAAGTCACTCAGATGATCCCATACTTGACAGTGACAGAATTGACGAAAGAGGTTTTGGATCGTAGCGGATATCTAGAAGACTTAAAAATCCAAAATACATTAGAAGCACAAGCACGCATCGAAAACTTGGAGGAATTTTTAACGGTCACACAAGAATTCGACAAACAATTCGAACAGCAAAATGAAGAAGACGCTGATGCACCAGAAGAAAAACTAACGGTCTTCTTAAATGATCTGGCACTTGTTTCCGATATTGACAATTTAGAAGAAGATGCTTCCCAAGTGACATTGATGACTTTGCATGCAGCCAAAGGATTAGAATTTCCAGTTGTATTCCTGATTGGTCTAGAAGAGGGGGTTTTTCCTTTATCTCGAGCATTGATGGAAGAAAGCGAACTGGAGGAAGAACGCCGTCTCGCATATGTGGGGATCACGCGAGCAGAAGAAGCGTTGTATTTAACAAATGCTTTCTCCAGAACATTATATGGACGGACGCAATATAACCGACCTTCTCGTTTTGTAGAAGAAATCGATCAGGAGTTACTGGAAATCGAAGGCATGCGTCCTACGCCTAAAAAAACACCTGTATTCGCTAAAAAAACAGCATATAGCTATAAACAGCCAGAGACAGCGGTTGTTCCCTCTAAAAGTGCTACTGGAGGGGAAAATAACAGCTGGAAACCTGGAGATAAAGTCAAACACAAAAAATGGGGTCTAGGAACAGTCGTCCGAGTAAGCGGGACGTCGAAGGATCTAGAACTAGATGTGGCTTTCCCAAGTCAAGGAGTAAAACGTCTTTTGGCTGCCTTTGCGCCAATTGAAAAAGCTTAGTAGTGGAGGGTAAATGATGGAACATGAAATGACGATTGACGAAGCTGCTAAACGAGCAGAAGAACTTCGTACAAGACTGAACCAATGGTCTCGCGAATACTACGTAGAAGATAAACCAACAGTGGAAGACTATGTTTATGATAAAGAATACGCAGAATTAGTAGCAATCGAGGAACAATATCCTGATTTGATCACGTCTGATTCTCCCACTCAACGAGTAGGCGGAAAAGTATTAGAAGGTTTTGAAAAAGTCACTCATGATATTCCGCTTTACAGTTTGAACGACGTTTTCAGCAAAGAAGAGCTGATAGCTTTTGATCAACGTGTACAAAAAGCAGTGGGACGTGTAGTTGACTATTGCTGTGAACTAAAAATAGATGGACTTTCCGTTTCTTTGCGTTATGAAGATGGAAATTTCGTGAGAGGTGCGACTCGCGGGGATGGAACTGTAGGAGAAAACATCACTGAAAACCTAAAAACTGTCCGGTCGGTCCCAATCAAATTAAAAGAACCAATGAACATCGAAGTAAGAGGCGAATGTTTCATGCCAAAACGGTCATTTGTCCAATTGAACCAAGACAGAGAAGCAGAGGGAAAAGATATCTTTGCGAATCCTCGGAACGCCGCAGCTGGTTCTTTGCGTCAGTTAGATTCTAAAATCACAGCGAAAAGAAATCTGGACACTTTTTTATACACAGTAGCTGATTTCGGTCCTATGCAAGCAAAAACCCAGTATGATGCGCTAGAAGAGCTAGAAAAAATTGGATTCCACACGAATCGGGAAAAACGTCTATGTCATTCGATTGATGAAGTGTGGTCATACATTGAAGAATATCATGACAAACGTGTGGATTTGCCCTATGAAATCGATGGAATCGTCATCAAAGTGAATGAATTCTCGCTACAAGATCAACTTGGTTTTACTGTCAAAGCACCGAGATGGGCAGCAGCTTACAAGTTTCCGCCAGAAGAAGTTGAAACGCTAATCGAAAACATCGAATGGACAGTCGGTCGAACAGGGGTAGTAACGCCAACAGCTATCATGACACCAGTCCGAGTAGCAGGAACGACAGTAAGCCGTGCCAGCCTGCATAACGGTGATTATATTAAGTTGAAGGATATCCGCTTGAAAGATACAGTTCTGATTTATAAAGCGGGAGACATCATCCCAGAAGTTTCGCAAGTCGTGTTAGATAAACGACCTAAAGACAGCGAAGAATACCAATTGCCTACACATTGTCCAGTTTGTGGAAGTGAACTTGTCCATTTGGATGAAGAAGTAGCCTTACGGTGCATCAATCCTAAATGCCCTGCTCAAATGAAAGAAGGTTTGAACCACTTTGTTTCAAGAAATGCGATGAATATCGATGGGTTGGGGCCGCGCGTACTAGAACAGATGTATGATAAAAAACTAGTAGCAGATGTTGCTGATCTTTACAAATTGACAGAAGAAGAGTTATTGACGTTGGACAAAATAAAAGAAAAATCAGCAAATAATATTTTGACAGCAATCGACAACAGCAAAGATAATTCGGTCGAGCGGTTGATTTTCGGTTTAGGAATCCGACATGTCGGAGCGAAAGCAGCAAAAATTTTAGCAGAACATTTCGGTGATCTAGAAACATTGAGTAAAAGTGACTATGAGTCGATTATTGCGCTTGATACGATCGGTGATATCATTGCCGACAGTGTAGTCACTTATTTCAGTAACGAAGAAGTCCATGAATTGATGAATGAATTAAAACAAGCAGGCGTCAATTTCGAATACAAAGGGCTTCGAAATGCCCAATTGCAAGAAGTCGAGTCTCCTTTTAAAGAAAAAACAGTAGTCCTTACTGGTAAACTAACACGATTTACTCGTGAAGAAGCAAAAGAGACGATCGAAAATCTTGGCGGGAAAGTGACTGGTAGCGTATCGAAAAAAACGGATATCGTGGTAGCAGGAGAAGATGCTGGCAGCAAGCTGACCAAAGCACAAGAATTAGGAATCGAAGTTTGGACAGAAGATCAAATGGCAGATGCATTGGCTAAAAGTCGCTCAGTAGAAGAATGAAAAATGAGTTTTTTCAGACAAATTTCAATAAACAATTTCAGACACGGCACTCTTGTGTTAAAATAGAGAGCAAAGTTTTTAACTCGTTTAGAAAGAAGGGGTAGTATGGCGATTAGTGAAGAACAAGTGAAACACGTTGCCAAATTAGCAAAACTTGCGTTCGCAGATGAAGAACTTGCAAGTTTTACCGACCAATTAGGTAAAATCATCGATATGGTTGAAATGCTGGAAGAAGTAGATACAGAAGGTGTTCCATTTACGTCGAATGTGGTTGAAACAGTAAACGTGATGCGACAAGATCGGGCGCAAGCTGGATGGAACCGCGATGAATTATTGAAAAATGTGCCGGAAACAGAAGACGGCTTTATCAAAGTACCCGCAATCATCGATAATGGGGAGGCTGGCGCATAATGACAGAATTACACAATCGTTCTCTAGAAGAACTGCATCATATGCTTGTATCGAAAGAAATCACTGTACAAGATTTGACAAAAGCAACATTTGAACGAATCAAAGAAACAGAGCCTGAGGTCGAAGCATTCATTACATTGAACGAAGAAAAAGCATTGGAACAGGCAAAAGCTTTAGATGAAAAAGGGATTGATGAAAGCAACGTCCTTGCTGGTATTCCAATTGGTATCAAGGATAATATCGTAACAAAAGATATCTTGACAACCGCTGCATCTAAGATCCTTTACAATTTTGAACCAATTTATGATGCAACGGTCATGGATAAAATCTATCAAGCAGATATGATCCCTGTTGGTAAGCTAAACATGGATGAATTTGCTATGGGTGGAAGTACAGAAACTTCTTATTTCAAGAAAACAAAAAATGCTTGGGACCCAACAAAAGTACCTGGTGGCTCTTCTGGTGGTTCTGCAGCAGCAGTTGCAGCTGGACAAATTCCAGTTTCTTTAGGTAGTGATACTGGGGGAAGTATCCGCCAACCAGCAGCTTTTAACGGCATCGTAGGGATGAAACCTACTTATGGCCGTGTCTCACGTTTTGGTTTGATTGCCTTTGCTTCATCTCTTGACCAAATTGGACCAATGACCCGTACGGTGAAAGATAATGCATTAGCATTGACAGCTATCAGCGGTTATGACGAAAAAGACGGTACTTCTTCAGGCGTTTCAGTTCCTAATTTTGCAGAGGGACTGACAGGCGACATCAAAGGAATGAAGATTGCTTTACCTAAAGAATACTTAGGCGAAGGTGTGGCCCCTGGCGTAAAAGAAGCTGTATTGAAAGCAGCAGAAACATTCCGTTCATTAGGTGCTGTTGTGGAAGAAGTCAGCTTGCCTCATTCAAAATACGGTGTGGCTGTTTATTATATCATTGCCTCATCAGAAGCAAGTTCCAACTTGCAACGATTCGATGGTATCCGCTACGGTTATCGCTCTGAAAATGTGAAATCATTAGATGATGTATATGTCAACTCACGTTCAGAAGGATTCGGTGAAGAAGTAAAACGCCGTATCATGTTAGGTACATTCTCCTTAAGTGCGGGTTATTATGACGCTTACTTCAAAAAAGCAGGACAAGTCCGTACATTGATCAAACGAGATTTTGAAAAAGTCTTTGCAGATTATGACTTGATCATCGGGCCATCTTCACCAACAGTTGCATTCGGAATCGGTGAGAATATTAACGATCCAATCACAATGTACATGAGTGACATCTTAACGATCCCTGTCAACTTGGCTGGACTTCCAGGTATGTCTGTACCGGCAGGATTGTCAGAAGGATTACCAGTTGGATTGCAGATCATCGGTAATTATTTTGATGAAAAAACGATGTATCAAGCGGCATATGCGTTTGAACAAGCAACAGAATTCCACACACAACAACCAGCTATTTTAGGAGGGAAAGACGAATGAATTTTGAAACAGTCATTGGACTAGAAGTCCACGTCGAGTTAAAAACCAACTCAAAAATTTTCTCTCCAGCGCCAGCTCATTTTGGTGCAGAACCAAACAGCAATACAAACGTGATCGACTGGGGTTATCCAGGCGTGCTGCCAGTAATGAATAAAGCTGCGCTGGAATTCGGGATGAAAGCAGCTTTGGCATTAAACTGTGAAATCTCTAAAGATACTCATTTTGACCGGAAAAATTACTTTTACCCAGATAATCCAAAAGCATATCAAATTTCCCAATTTGATCAACCAATCGGTCATGACGGATGGATTGAAATCGAAGTAGAAGGTAAAAAGAAAAAAATCCGGATCGAACGTGTCCATTTAGAAGAAGATGCTGGAAAAAACATGCATGGTATTGGCGGTTATTCTTACGTTGATTTGAACCGACAAGGCACGCCTTTGATCGAAATCGTTTCTGAAGCTGATATGCGTTCACCAGAAGAAGCATACGCTTATCTAGAAGCATTGCGTTCAATTATCCAATTTACAGAAGTCAGCGATGTGAAAATGGAAGAAGGTTCTATGCGCTGTGATGCCAATATTTCTCTTCGCCCTTATGGACAAGAAGAGTTCGGTACGAAAGCAGAATTGAAAAACTTGAACTCTTTATCTTTCGTGAAAAAAGGTTTAGCTTTTGAAGAAAAACGTCAAGCAAAAGTTCTTCTTTCAGGAGGAGAAATCCAACAAGAAACACGCCGTTTTGACGAAACAACGAATAAAACAGTTTTGATGCGTGTCAAAGAAGGGTCTAGTGATTATCGTTACTTCCCAGAGCCTGATATCCCGAAATTCGTGATCGATGACGAATGGATTCAAAAAGTAAAAGCTAGTTTGCCTGAGATGCCAGCTTCTCGTCGCGAACGCTATATCCGTGAGTTTGGTCTTCCAGAGTATGACGCAATGGTATTGACACTTACAAAAGAAATGTCTGATTTCTTTGAAGCTGTTTTGGAAAATGGTGCAGATGCCAAGCAAGCATCTAACTGGTTGATGGGTGAAGTTTCTGCTTACTTGAACAGTGAGAAACTGGAATTAGCTGAGACAAAATTGACACCTGAGAACTTAGCAGGAATGATTCGTTTGATCGCCGATGGAACGATCAGCTCAAAAATCGCCAAAAAAGTCTTCCGTGAATTGATCACAAATGGCGGAGAAGCCCAAGAAGTAGTTGAAAAAAATGGTTGGGTGCAATTATCTGATCCAAACAAACTACTGCCAATCATTAATGAAATTTTGGATAACAACCAACAATCTGTCGATGATTTCAAAAATGGAAAAGATCGTGCGGTTGGCTTCCTAGTCGGTCAAATCATGAAAGCAACTAAAGGACAAGCAAATCCTGGTGTCGTGAATAAGCTACTTAAAGATGAATTAGCGAAACGATAGAGGCTGAAAATGAAAAAAGCACGCGTAATTTATAACCCCACCTCGGGAAAAGAATTATTGAAAAAAAATTTGGCGGATATCCTACAGGCATTAGAAGAAGCAGGATTTGAAGCCAGCGCCTATGCAACTACACCAGAACCAGATTCAGCCAAGAATGAAGCACGTAGAGTCGCAGAACTAGGTTTTGATCTAGTAGTGGCAGCTGGTGGCGATGGCACAATCAACGAAGTGGTTAATGGAATCGCTCCGCTTGAACACCGTCCTAAAATGGCCATCATCCCAGCTGGTACAACGAACGACTATGCTCGAGCATTAAAAATTCCTAGAGATAATATTAAAGCAGCCGCAGAAGTGATCAAAAAGCATCAAACCGTAAAAATGGACATCGGCCTTTCTGATAACAGTTACTTCATCAATATCGCTGCAGGTGGCTATTTGACAGAATTGACTTATGAAGTTCCATCAGAACTAAAGAGTATTTTTGGTTATCTTGCTTATCTTGCAAAAGGAGCAGAGATGCTCCCTCGAGTAAAGCCCATCAAAATGCGCTTGAAGTATGATGAAGGGGAATATATCGGAAATGCTTCGATGTTTTTCCTAGGGCTGACGAACTCTGTTGGAGGATTCGAACAGATCGCGCCAGATGCCAAATTGGATGATGGGAAGTTTTCTTTAATCATTGTGAAGACAGCAAATATCTTTGAGATCTTGCATATTGCGGCACTCATGCTAAATGGCGGTCGACATGTCGATGATCCAAGAGTAATCTATACCAAAACAAGCAGTTTGTTCGTCGAAACAGAAGATGATATCAATCGACCAGTAATGATCAACTTAGATGGTGAATATGGTGGGGAAGCACCGATGCATTTCCAAAATCTTCATCAGCATATTGAGTTCTTTGCCAATACCGATCAGATTCCTGATGAAGCAATCACAGGCACAGATGAAGAAGAATTAGAGGTTGTTAGCAAAGAATTTGTAAAAGAAGTCGAACGTTTAACGGATGAAGATATCGACGGTGACGGAAAAATAGCAGACGAAACACCTAATCAAAAGAATTAATCAAAAGCCGGTGCTGAACGTAGTAAGGTCAGTGCCGGTTTTAGTTGTGTAATTAGCTGATTTATAGTAGAGTTCAGTAGGATTGAAAAATAGGCTTAAAGGAGCAAAATATGACAGAACAGCAAATAGTAAAGAAAAACGAACGATATACAGTCGAAATCGTCGACTTGAGTTATGAAGGGATGGGGGTAGCAAAAATCGATGGTTATCCATTATTTATCGAAAATGCACTCCTTGGAGAAGAAGTAGAAATACTAGTAGTAAAAGCAGGCAATAAGTTTGGATATGGAAAAGTCGAAACATTTATTACACAATCACCTGATCGTCAGCCTGTAGAAAACAATGCATTACTTCGCACAGGTATCGCACCTTTAGCCCATTTGAAGTATGAACAACAGCTTGTCTTCAAACAAAAACAAGTAGAGCATGTAATGGCGAAGATTGCTAAGATGCCAGAAGTTCCTGTACTTCCAACGGTCGGAATGGCAGAACCATTTGGCTACCGTAATAAAGCACAGATCCCTGTTCGCCGTATCGATGGACAGTTAGCCACCGGTTTTTACAAAAAGAATAGCCATGATCTAGTCCCTATCGAAGATTTTTATATCCAAGATCCTGTCATCGATCAAGCAATCAAAGTAGTCAGAGATATCTTGCAACGGTTCCAAGTACGAGGATATAATGAAGAAAAAAATGAAGGACAGCTTCGTCACATCATTATCCGTCGTGGTCATTATTCCCATGAAATGATGGTCGTTTTAGTTACTCGTAAAGAAAAATTCTTTAAATCCAAGGAAATTGCTGAAGCCATTCATGAAGAATTGCCAGAAGTGGTTTCGGTCATCCAAAATATCAATGAAGAAAAAACAAATGTGATTTTAGGAGACAAAGAAAAAGTTTTATATGGCAGAGACTATATCGAAGATCAGCTATTAGGAAAAACCTATCGAATCTCAGCGAAGTCATTTTATCAAGTAAATACTCAACAAGCAGAGTATTTGTACCAAACAGCCATCGAATTTGCCGAGTTGGATAAAAAAGACATTGTGATCGATGCTTATTCAGGAATAGGTACAATCGGATTGTCTCTAGCTGACAGAGTAGATAAGGTATATGGGATGGAAGTTATTCCAGAAGCAATTGAAGATGCACAGTTCAATGCCTTAAATAATAAAATCGAAAATGTTCATTATGAAGTCGGAAAAGCAGAAAAAGTCATGAAAAAATGGCAAGAAAAAGGGGTCAAACCATCTGTGATCGTAGTAGACCCTCCACGTAAAGGATTAGATCATCATTTTATTGAATCAGCAATCGAAATGTCACCAGAACGAATCGTCTATATCTCTTGTAATCCAGCAACTTTTGCAAGAGATGCTAAGTTATTTGCAGAAGCAGGTTACGCCGTGAAGAAAGTTCAGCCTGTAGATCTTTTCCCGCAAACCCATCATATCGAATTAGTCGCTTCATTCGTTAAAGGAGAATAAAAATGGACCAAAAAGAAAAAATGAAAGAATTGATCAAAAAGAAACAAGGTGGAGGCCGATCCAAACAAATGGAAACACCTAAAAATGATCGTAAAAACATGAGAAAAGGCCCTAAAATCTTTAATAAATAGACGTGCTAAAGAAAGACTAAGAAGCGTTAACTTTTGTTATTGTTTCTTAGTCTTTTTAGTTAGTCTACATTATTTTGGCGATTTGCCAATAAGGACTGTTGAGTTGTGCAAAATCAAATCTGGGTCAGAATGAACGTCATTCTGTCTCAGATTTTTCGTTATTTCAATTTGATTAACTGATTGATCAAAAAGATTTTTATTTTCATATTCTCAAATGATTCAACACTAAATATACATATTTGACGCGGAAATTATTATTCGATTTGGGTGGCATCAGGGGGTTATGACGACGTAGCAGACCCATTATTTTACTCAAGAAAATGTCCGTGCCTATTATTTAGAATACGATAGTGAACGTGCTGGGAGTTTTGTTCATTTAGAGAAAGTCTCTGAAGATAAATTAGTTGTCTTAGATTTTGACTGTAACGAAAAATGGCGAAATGGAAGAGCACTAGCAAGTGATTGACCGGATCTACGAAGCGACACGATATCTGCCTTTGGATCGTTTGTGCTTAAGTCCTCAATGTGGATTTGCTTCAACAGAAGAAGAAAATGTTTTGTTTGAAGAACAATGGAAAAAATTTCTTTTGTCAAAAGCATTGCAGAAGAAGTTTGGGGAAAATCATTAAATCATCTAGGAGAGCTTGATAGGAAATAACACTATGGTATAATCAGAATGCTTAATACTAACTACTGAGGGAGCCTTATGAAAAAGAAAATTCTTAAATTTATCGGATGGTTCTTCGGAATCATTCTTGGGATCGCGTTTGCAATCTTTCTTGCCTTCCAGCTTTCCCCCAGACCTGGAGCATTCTTGATCAACCATATGTTTTCAAATACTGTTCAAATCACTGATAAAAAAACGTTCGATCAAGCAGAAAAAAACGTGACGAAAAAAACAGATTTGACGTATGAGTCCAAGTATAAAGAGAATACTTATGACATCTACTATCCAAAAAACAGCAAGGGGCCTGTTCCTGTTCTATTTTGGGTACATGGTGGAGGATTCGTCGGCGGAGATAAATCGGGTGTCAAAGAATTTGCGACAAAATTAGTTTCAGACGCCAACATCGCAGTGGTTGCGATGAATTATGAATTAGCGCCTGATTCAGAATACCCTAATCAAGTTCTTCAAGTGAATGAACTGATTAAAGATTTATTAGCTGAAGAAAAAGACGACAAATTGCTAGACATGGAACAATTATTTTTTGGTGGAGATAGTGCAGGTTCACAAATCGCATTGCAATATGCAGCTATACAAACGAATGACGCGTATGCTAAACAAATGAAAATCAAACAGCTACTTCCAAAAGATAGTCTGAAAGGAACCATTTCTTATTGCGGACCTGTTGATTTGAAGCTAACAGCACAGCAGCATTCGGATGATCGATTTATGAAGTTCTTCGTCAAAACTGTTGCATGGTCGTTGATTGGAACAAAAGATTGGAAAACGAGTGAGCAATTGAAAGAAGCTAGTGTGGCTGACCATGTTTCTAAGGAATTTCCGCCAACGTATATAACTGACGGAAATGCATACTCATTCCAGGAGCAAGGTCAAGCATTAGAAAATCGGTTGACAGAATTAAAGGTACCCGTGCAATCCTTGTTTTATACAGATACAAAAAAAGAGATTACCCATGAATACCAATTTGATTACACGCTAAAAGAATCGCAAAATTGTTACCAGCAGACATTGGATTTTGTGAATAAGTATAAGTAAGAGGTTGTGAAAAAGCCGTTTCGTTTTGAGTATGAAGAAACGAAGCGGCTTTTCACAACCTCTCTTTCAATACCTTTTTGTTCTTGGGATAAAACTTTCCCTAACAATCAATCGTGCAGGATAAGTCAAAATGATCGGTTCATCACGTATACCGTCAATTCGCTCCAATGCCATTCGAACAGCTGCTTGCCCAATTGATTTTGCATTGATTTGAACACTGGTCAAGCCAGGGGAGAGATTTGCAATTGTCTCGATATTATCGAAGCTTGCTACAACAATCTCTTCTCCAATTTGGATGTTTTTTTGCTTCAATGCCCGATAGACACCGATTGCCATTGGATCGCTCCCGACAAGAATGGCAGTAGGAAGAGGGGATTCATTTTCTAATAGATCAGTCGCAAGTACCTCACCTTGTTTTTCTGTCCAGCCACCTAGATGATAAGACATATATTTTTCTAAGTGATGATCGATCATAAAATGCTGATAGGCACGCATCCTCTTTTCATTTATAGAAATCTGCTTCCCACCGAATTCATCCATATCGACTTTATATCCCCCGATATAGGCTATTCTTTTATGACCATTTTCTAAGAACAATTCCAGTACGGTTTTAGTCATCCGTTCAAGATCTGCATACACCATATCGACCTCTTGCTGGATGTCAGGGTTATCCACGACGACTATTTGCATGTTTTGTTTTAACAAGGCGGTAATCGATTCTTTCGTAACAGTCCCAACAACGATCACCGCGCCTAACTGATCTAGATCTTCCCATTGTTTAGGATTATCAGATAGATTATAGATTCGATTCATCCCTAAATGCAGACGTCGAGCTTCTTCTTCCATCCCTACTCGCAAATGTTTGTAATAGATATCCTGTTCTTCGCTCGCTTTGCCGATCGTAGAGATCACACCAATCGAAGGCATTCTCTTTTTGATATATTTACGAGTACTGATGTCATAATCCAACGCAGCAGCTGCCTCTACTATCCGTTGCCGAGTAGTCTGAGCCACATGGATCGTCTGATCGTTATTCAACACGCGGGAAACTGTAGCAGGAGAGACATTTGCCTTTCGTGCGACATCTCTAATTCCAACCATTTTTACACACTCCTCAAAAAAATAAAAAATTTTTATTGACAAAATTGTTTAGTAAACAGTATACAGGAATTATAAAAAAAAGTAAACGGTTTCCGTTTTGATGGGAGTGAAATGATGGATATTACGCATAGAAAAACAGATAAAAATTTCATCTTATTTGATGAAAAGAGCCGAGTCTTCCATTTACGAAATACATTTCTTTCTTATCTGATAAAGATAGAAGAAAGCAATGTATTGGCGCATATTTATTTTGGCAAACCAGTCAAGCAGTACAAAGACAATAAAAATTATCCCCGAAGAGATCGTGGATTTTCAGGAAATGTTCCCTTAAATCCTGACCGGTCTCTGTCGAAAGATACACTACCGCAAGAATACTCTTCTCATGGCAGCATGGACTTTCGAACGCCCGCATCGATCATTCAGCGCAAGAATGGGTCAGACTTACTGGATCTGAGATATGACAGCCATTATATTACAGATGGGAAGCCAGAGATCGAAGGCTTGCCTCAAACTTATGTGATGGACAAGTCAGAGGCACAAACGTTGGTGATTTCACTTAAGGATAGAGAAACAGCGATTTATTTCGATTTGTTTTATACCATATTTACTGATAGAGCAGTGATCACACGATCTGTAAAGATAAGAAATGAAACCGGAGAAACAATCAAACTAGAAAAAGCAGCTAGTTTCCAGCTAGACTTTGCCCATACTAGGCGATTTGATGAAGTCATTGCTTTGCCAGGAGCACATGTCAATGAAAGACAGATTTCACGGCAATCTGTTTTATCTGGAACAAAAGTATTTGAAAGCCGTCGAGGAACGAGCAGTCACCATATGAATAACTTTATTGCTTTAGTTCATCATCATACGACAGAAAATACTGGAGAAGCGATCGGACTTCAATTTGTTTATTCCGGCAACCATTCTTTCGAACTTGAAAAAGATCAAATCAATCAATTGAGAGTCGTCGGTGGGATCAACAGCCATCGTTTTTCGTGGGAATTGAATGCAGGCCAGTCTTTTCAAACACCTGAAATGATCCTTTCTTACTCAAGTCAGGGATTGAACAAAATGAGTCAGATCCACCATGAGTTGCTACGTGAAAGAATCGCAAGAGGTCGTCATCAATTTGCTGAACGGCCGATTCTGGTCAATAACTGGGAAGCCACTTACTTTGACTTCAATAGTGAAAAAATCAAGGCGATCATTGATGAAGCAAAGGAGCTAGGCATCGAAATGTTCGTATTAGATGATGGCTGGTTTGGAAAAAGAGATGCGGACAATTCTTCATTAGGAGACTGGTTCGAGTATGAAGGCAAGTTGACAAATGGATTACGTGAAATAGCAGATTATGCTCATAGCAAAGGGTTGAAATTTGGTTTATGGTTTGAACCTGAAATGATCTCGATTGATTCTGAACTGTATCGAACACATTCTGATTTTCTTATGCAGGAGCCAGGTAGAATGCCTTCTGCTTCCAGATCACAACATGTACTGGATTTTACAAGGTTAGATGTTCGGCAGACGATTGAGAAACAAATGAGAAAGATTTTAGATACGATTCCTCTTGACTACATCAAATGGGATATGAACCGTTCGCTTTCAGATGTCTATTCGATTACCCTTGACCCACAGAGACAAGGAGAAGTAGCGCATCGTTATATGCTCGGGCTTTATGAACTACTTGAACATTTGACAACTGATTATCCGGAAATCTTATGGGAAGGCTGTTCTGGTGGAGGTGGACGGTTTGATGCCGGGTTTATTTATTATATGCCGCAGTCATGGACAAGTGATAACACGGATGCAGTGGAGCGTATGAAAATCCAATATGGAACAAGCCTTGCTTATCCGATTTCGTCCATCACAGCTCATGTATCAGCTGTACCAAATCATCAGACCGACAGATCTACTTCGTTGAAAACAAGAGGAGAAACAGCTATGAGCGCTGTTTTTGGTTATGAACTGGATTTGACAAAGCTGTCTCCTGAAGAAAAAAAGCAAGTCAAAGACCAAATTATATCCTATCAAACGATTCGTCCGGTGATCCAGTATGGCCATTATTATCGTTTGGCGAGTCCTTTTGAAGAAAATATTGCCGCATGGATGTTTGTGTCTCCTAAACAAGATGAAGCTATTGTGTTTTTAGGGAGGATACTAGCTTCAGCTCAACCAGCGTTCCATGAAGTATATCTGATGGGGTTAGATGATGAGGCACTTTATCAGGAACAGACCTCGAAGCGGATATTTTCGGGGGCCGAATTGATGACAGTTGGACTTTACTTCCCCGATTTTCAAGGTGATTTCCAAACAGAACTGCTTCATTTCAAAAAGTTATGAGAGAGAAGGAAAAAAGTATGAAAGCAAATATAAAATGGTTAGATGATCCACAAGTTTTTAGAGTGAACCAATCAAATGCACATAGCGATCATGTTTGCTATGCAACAAGGGAAGAAGTAGAAACCACATCCTCCCTTAAACAGTCTTTAAATGGATCATGGCGTTTTTGTTATTCGCCAAATCCTTCGGTACGACCAAAAACATTTTATAAAAAAGATTTTGATGCCTGTTCTTTTGATGAAATCACTGTTCCTAGTCATATTGAATTAGCAAATTATGACAAGATCCATTACATCAATACGATGTATCCGTGGGAGGGACATGTATTTCGCCGTCCCCCTTTCACGACAAGCCCTGAGAAAGAGGCGGAAGGGATCTTTTCAGCTGCTAAAGACAATCCGGTTGGTTCGTATTTGACGACTTTTCGATTAGAAGAAGGTCTAAAGGGAAAACAAATCTCGATTCATTTTGCTGGTGTAGAACAAGCAATGTTTATTTGGTTGAATGGTCATTTTATCGGGTATGCCGAAGATTCGTTCACTCCGTCTGAATTTGATTTAACACCTTATTTGGAAGAAGAAAATATTCTAGCTGTGGAGGTTTACAAAAGAAGTACAGCTGCATTCTTGGAAGATCAGGACTTTTTCCGATTTTTTGGGATCTTCAGAGATGTCTTCTTAGTTGCTCGAGGACAAAACCATTTAGAAGATCTTTGGATCAAACCTCGCTTAGATGACAAATGTCAAAATGGCAAACTTGAAGTAGATTTGTCTTTTGAGCAAGTAGCCAAAAACAGTCAGCTGAATGTAGCGATACTAGATCCTGATGGGAAGGAAATCTATCAACAGCAATATCCGTTAAAAGAGCAAATGACGATTCGCATCGATGGATTTGAAAATGTGGCACTGTGGGGGCATTTTCAGCCCAATTTATATAAGCTTGAATTGGAGACGATAGACGAAGAAAAAAGAGTAACAGAATATATTGACTATTCCTTCGGTTTTCGTAAAATCGAAATCAAAGATAAAATCATATACTTCAATGGAAAACGGATGATTATCAACGGGGTAAATCGACATGAGTGGCATCCGAAAAAAGGACGCGCCATCACTATAGAAGATATGGAAAAAGATTTGGCTATCATAAAAAATGCAAAGATCAACGGCGTACGGACATCTCATTACCCCAACCAGATCACTTGGTATTATTTATGCGACCAAGCAGGAATCCATGTGATGGCGGAAACGAACCTCGAATCCCATGGCTCATGGCAAAAAATGGGCGCATTTGAGCCTTCTTACAACGTACCAGGTGCAGTACCTCAGTGGCAGGCGGCTGTTCTTGATCGAGCAAAAACGAATTTCGAAACATTAAAAAACCATCCAAGTATTCTTTTTTGGTCTCTTGGAAATGAATCTTATGCGGAAGAAAACATTCGACAAATGAACGATTACTTCAAAAAAGTAGACCCCGATCGACTTGTCCATTATGAAGGGAATTTTCCAAATCCAGCATTCGAAGATTCGATTTCAGATGTAAAAAGCTGCATGTATGCGCCACCAGAAGAGATCATTGACTACCTTGAAAATAAAGCGGAAAAACCGTTCATCTTATGTGAATATATGCATGACATGGGGAATTCGTTAGGTGGAATGGATTCTTACATGACGTTGCTTGATCGTTATGAAATGTACCAAGGAGGCTATATATGGGATTTTAAAGATCAGGCGATCCAAGTGACTGATCCAATCACAGGCAGAGAAGTGATGCGCTATGGCGGTGACTTTGACGATAAACCAAGTGACTATGAATTCTCAGGGAATGGAATCGTTTTTGCAGATGGACAAGAAAAACCCGCCATGCAGGAGGTAAGATATTATTATGAAAAATACAGTAAATAAAAGTCATATGGATACGGAAAAAGTTGCAATCGTCTTCGGCGACTGTACATTAGGTGTCAAATCGGGGAATACGCATTATATTTTTTCTTATACAAGAGGCGGACTGGAATCGCTCAATAAAAACGGAAAAGAATGGCTATACCGGGAAACACTTCCAGTTTTTTGGCGAGCAACGACCGATAATGACAGAGGTAGCGGATTTGGATTTAAATCCGGTATGTGGTTAGGAGCCGGATTGTATCCAAAAGTCAAAGAAATAGAAGTACTGGTGGACAATAAAAAGATCGATTTGCCGATTGCTCCAGTAAATAATCAATATTCAAGTAATGAATACGCTGAAACGGTTGAAATCATTTTTACACTGGAAATCAACACAGTACCAAAAACCCAAGTGACAATTTCCTACCAAATCGCTGGAGAGGGTAAAATGCTTGTCAATATGCATTATTATGGACAAAAAGGATTACCGGAATTACCCGCATTGGGTTTAAGGTTCATTATGCCAACGAAAGCAAAATTTTTTGAGTATGAAGGCCTATCAGGGGAAACATATCCGGATCGGATGGCTGGTGGTGTCGAAGGTATTTATAAAGTGGCAGGACTCCCCGTTTCCCCATACCTTGTTCCCCAAGAATGCGGCATGCATATGGAAACGAAATGGGTAGAACTAACAAGAAATCAAACGTTGGATAATACGGATAAAGATCAAGAAGATTTTTCGTTGCGATTTGAACAGCAGGATACGCCATTTGCTTTTTCCGCTTTACCATTCAAAGCAGAAGAACTGGAACAGGCAACACATATAGAAGAACTACCGCCAGAAAGACGAACGGTTCTTACGATTTTTGCAAAAGTAAGAGGAGTCGGGGGTATCAATAGCTGGGGAGCGGATGTTGAGTCACCTTACCGAATCAGCAGCGAAGAGGACCATGAAATCGGCTTTATTATTCAGTAGCAATCTTTAGATTATTATTTGAAAAACGGAGTGTACAAGACAAAGCTGCTTTATTCTATATGTCATGAACAAGAGAGTAAAAAAGTTCTCAGATACTTTTGTTCATGACTATTTTCTTCAATAAAACCAATTGTTATTTTTCTGAAAAACAAAGTCAACTATCAGAAAATTAAAAAAAGTTTCATAAAAATGATTGACAGTCGATTTTTTTATGTCTATACTAGGTACAATTCTTACATCAGTTTGGAGCGATTTTTTATGAAATCTAGAAAACTTACAAAACTGAATACGTATTACTTTAGCTATTTTAGATAGGTTTGTATTCATGACTTCGTGGGTACAAACAAACCAGGTTTGTATCTATGATGGCTAAAGATTTTTAAACACGACTTACAGCCACGTAGAGAAATTCATCTATAGTGGCTATTTTATATTTTTGCAGCGCTTTTTAAGGCTCGTTGAAGATGTTCACTGTAGAGGCAATTTCCTACAGGGACATCTTTTTTTGTTGATTATCTGGGTCATAAGCAGGAAAGAAGGAGCGAAAATGAGAACAACAGGACACGGTCATTTAGTAGGAATTAATGTAAAACCACCTTGAAAAAGTAGAGAAAATCAGCCAAGATAGATAAGTAAACAAAAGAAAGCGGGAAAAACAATGATAGTAATTATGAAAAAAGAAGCAACGGAAGAACAAATAAAAAAAGTCGTCGATCATATCGAAAAAGAAGGATTCAAAGTCTCAATCGATCAAGGAACAGAACGAGTAGTGATTGGACTAAAAGGTGATACGCGAAGTTTACAAGAAGGAGCATTTACACGCTATGAAGGAGTAGAAAATGCTGTGCGTATTTTAAACACATACAAATTGACTTCTCGAGAATTCCATCCTGGCAATACAGTCGTGGATGTAGACGGAGTAAAAATTGGTGACGGCAGTTTCGTGACGATGGCTGGTCCTTGTTCTATCGAAGGATTAGACCAAATCAGAGAATGTGCGCGAATGGCCAAAGCCGGGGGCGCAAAAATTCTGCGAGGTGGTGCCTTCAAACCACGTACTTCTCCATATGCTTTCCAAGGTTTAGAAGAAGAAGGATTGAAATACATCCGTCAAGCGGCTGATGAATTTGGAATGAAAGTGATTACTGAAGTGATGGATGAAGGGCATATCGATATGGTGGCTGAGTACAGCGATATCCTACAGATTGGCGCACGTAATATGCAAAATTTTAAACTGCTATCTGCTGTCGGTAAAACAGGTAAACCTGTTGGATTGAAACGTGGAATTTCCGGTACGATCAATGAATGGCTTAATGCTGCAGAATACATTGCAGTCGAAGACAAATCTCCTGTCATTTTTATCGAACGTGGAATTCGGACTTACGAGACAGCGACACGTAATACGTTTGATTTAAGTGCTGTCCCATTGATGAAAAAATTAACTCATTTCCCTGTGATTGTTGATCCAAGTCATGGTACAGGAATTTGGGAACTTGTGCCACCAATGGCTCGTGCGGGTGTGGCAAGCGGAGCAGATGGCATGATCGTAGAGATCCATCCTGATCCTGCAAATGCTTGGTCAGACGGTCCCCAATCGTTGAATGAAAAGACTTACTCACGCATGATGAAAGAAGTTACGATCATGAAAGAAGCAATGGAAAAGATTCAGACACTCGATTAATTCCAGCTTTTTAAAAGAAAGAAGTGAAACGAATGCTTACTGTACATGTTGATAACCAAAAATACGATATTCATATTGAAAAAGGCGCACTAGAACAGGCTGGATCATGGCTTCAAACGATTTGGAGACCTCAAAAAGTAGCTGTGATCACTGATACAAACGTTGCTCCACTATATGCAGAAAAAATCATGTTCCAATTGAGACAAGCTAATTTTGAACCAGTCCTTTCAATCGTACCGGCGGGTGAGACCAGTAAATCTTTAGAACAAGCAGCTGAGTTATACGATTTTTTAGCAGATAATGATTTTACCCGCAGCGATGGGATACTTGCACTTGGTGGAGGAATGGTGGGTGATCTAGCCGCATTCGTGGCCTCGACGTTCATGCGTGGGATCCATTTCGTTCAAATTCCGACTACGCTACTTGCACAAGTAGATTCTAGTATTGGCGGGAAGACAGCAGTCAATACAAACAAAGCGAAAAACCTTGTCGGAACATTTAGCCAGCCAGCTGGTGTATTGATTGATCCTGAGGTTCTAAAAACTTTGCCGGTACGTCGTTTACGAGAAGGAATCGCTGAAATCATCAAATCAGCAGCTATAGCAGATGCAACGCTTTGGAAACAGCTGAACGAGCTGAAAGACGAAAAAGATCTTCTGGAACATGCTGTTCCAATCATTACTGCTACGTTGGAAATCAAACGAAAAGTAGTGGAAGAAGATGTCTTTGACCAAGGAAATCGACTTATTTTAAATTTTGGTCATACAATTGGCCATGCAATTGAAAATACAGCAGGATATGGGGTAGTCAGTCATGGAGAAGGAGTAGCTATTGGAATGGTAGCCATCACTTCTCATGCAGAAAAAATCGGCTTGTCTCCAACTGGATCGACAGCTGCTTTAGAAAGGATACTTCAAAAATTCCATCTGCCGATTACGTACGATCTAAGTCATCCAGATGAATTATTCCACGCGATAACCCATGATAAGAAAGCAAGAGGAAGCCAATTGAATATCATCTTGCTAGAAAAGATTGGGCAAGCAAAAATCGTTCCTGTTCCCACAGAGACATTCAAAGATTACTTAGGAGGACTGTAAGATGCGTTATATGACTGCGGGAGAATCTCATGGACCAGAATTAACAGCGATTATTGAAGGACTACCAGCAGGATTACCTCTGTCAGAAGAAGAAATCAATCATGAACTCGCTCGCAGACAAGCTGGTTACGGCAGAGGAGGAAGGATGAAGATCGAAAAAGATCGTGTTCGGATCACGTCTGGCATCCGTCACGGCAAAACAATTGGTTCACCTGTCACTTTAGTGGTAGAAAATAAAGATTGGAAAAATTGGACAACTGTCATGTCTGTAGCAGAAGTGCCTGAAAAAGACCAATCACTGCGGCGAGTTGCACGTCCGCGTCCAGGACACGCGGATTTGGTAGGCGGTATGAAATACCATCATCGAGATCTTCGGAATGTGCTTGAACGGTCCTCTGCAAGAGAGACGACCATGCGTGTAGCAATCGGCGCAATTGCCAAGAAAATTCTGGAAGAACTTGACATCATCGTAGCAGGACACGTGATTTGTCTTGGTGGAATCCAAGCAGAAATACCTGGAAATATCTCGATTCAAGAAATCAAAGAAATTTCTGAAGCGTCAGAAGTACGAGTTGTTGATCCAGCAGTTGAGCAAAGAATAAAAGATTTGATCGATCAGACAAAGAAAAATGGAGATACGATCGGAGGAATTGTAGAAGTGCTCGTTGGAGGCGTTCCAGCTGGATTAGGAAGCTACGTACAATGGGACACGAAGCTAGATGCCAAAATCGCACAAGCTGTGGTTAGTATCAATGCCTTTAAAGGCGTAGAATTTGGGGTCGGATTCACTTCTGGTTCATTACCAGGCTCAGAAGTGATGGATGAGATCCTATGGGAAGAAGAAAGAGGCTATTTCCGACGTACCAATAATCTAGGCGGCTTCGAAGGCGGAATGACCAATGGCGAACCACTTGTCATTCGCGGGGTCATGAAACCCATTCCTACATTGTACAAGCCACTTCAAAGTGTTGATATCGATACAAAAGAACCTTACAAAGCAAGTGTAGAACGTTCGGATAGTACAGCAGTTCCTGCAGCTAGCGTCGTTGCGGAAAATGTTGTAGCCACTGTGGTAGCGACAGAGCTATTGTCAAAATTCCCAAGTGATTCGCTTGTTGAGTTGAAAGCTGCAGTGAAGGAGTACCGTGACTACTTGAAACATTACTAAAAAGGGGGCAAATAAGATGGCACAACATGTTTTTATCGTGGGGCTTGGACTGATTGGTGCTTCTATGGCACTTTGTATTCGTCAGACCAATCCAGAACTGATAGTAGTTGGTTGGGATAGTCAGTCAAAAACCCGTGAGCAAGCAGTAGAACAGCAGATCGTTGATTACGTTGCAAGTGATTTTGAAACAGGTGCAGAACAAGCAGACGTTATCTTATTAGCCGTTCCCGTCCGTACAACCTTAGCTTATCTTGATGTCCTTGAAAGAATCAACTTGTCTGATCACGTCATCATTACGGATGTCAGCAGTACGAAGCAGCAAGTCGTGACATCCGCTGAGCAGAAAAATCTTCGGTTTGTCGGTGGACATCCAATGGCTGGTTCTCATAAATCAGGTATACAGGCAGCAGATGCTAAACTATTTGAAAATGCCTATTACATCTTTACACCTTTGGAAAAGACGAAAAAAGATGTTGAAAAACTGCAAGAACTATTTTGCGGAACCAAAGCAAAATATGTAACTCTTACAGCAAGAGAACATGACCGTATAACAGGAATGCTAAGTCATTTTCCACATATTCTGGCAGCTGGCTTAGTCAATCAGGCAGAACAATTCAATCAAGAGTATCCGCGAGCCAAACAACTGGCAGCAGGAGGCTTTCGAGATATCACTAGGATCGCTTCCTCGGATCCTGTTATGTGGACAGATATTTTGTTGAGCAATAAGCAGATATTATTGGAACGATTGGCGGATTGGCAGCAAGAAATGGCACAAATAGCAGAATGGATCATGACTGATAACCAATCGGAAATCTTTTCTTTTTTCAATCGGGCAAAAGAAAGTCGAGACCAGTTGCCTATCCATAAGCAAGGTGCGATTCCTGCCTTTTTTGATTTATTTATCGATGTGCCAGATGAACCTGGCGTGATTGCAGAAGTAACTGGACTGATCGGAAAAGCGGGAGTTTCTTTGATTAATTTGAAGATCCAAGAGACCAGGGAAGATATTTTAGGAATACTGCAAATCAGTTTTAAAAACCAACAGGATTTGTTACAAGCAAAAAGAATCATTATGTCTAATACCAGTTATCATTGCTGGATCAAATAGGAGGCTGGATAAATGCAATTATTACAACAAATACATGGATTAAGAGGAACTGTTAGGATACCAGCAGACAAATCAATTTCTCATCGCAGCATCATGTTTGGGGCAATTGCGGAAGGAACGACGACTATACAAAATTTTTTGCGCGCAGAAGATTGTCTGAGTACTTTACATGCCTTCCAGCAATTAGGCGTTGAAATCGAAGAAGAGGAAGAGATGATCAAGATTCATGGTCGCGGTAGCCACTCATTTGTCCAACCAACCGAATCAATCGACATGGGAAACTCCGGTACGACCATACGTTTATTGATGGGTATTTTGGCTGGACAGCCTTTTACGACTACTCTGTTCGGGGATGCTTCGTTGTCTAAACGTCCAATGGGGCGAGTGATGGAACCTTTACGCGAGATGGGCGCTGACTTGCAAGGAAAAGAGAATGAGCAGTATCTACCAATCACTGTGACAGGAACCAACTCTTTATCACCTATCCGATACAATATGCCTGTAGCCAGTGCACAGGTCAAATCTGCTTTGCTGTTTGCGGCATTACAAGCAGAAGGCACATCCGTAATCGTTGAAAAAGAACGTTCCCGTAACCATACGGAAGAAATGATTCGTCAATTTGGCGGAAGGATCTCAGTAGAAGGTAAAACAATCACGGTAACAGGACCACAAAAATTAACTGGTCAACAGATAACTGTTCCAGGCGATATTTCATCGGCTGCTTTCTTTCTAGCAGCAGGGCTTCTTGTTCCGGAAAGCCAACTGTTGTTAAAAAATGTCGGGGTCAATCCAACAAGAACCGGTATCTTAGATGTGTTGGAGGAAATGGGCGCAGCGATTACCCAGACGAAACACAATGAACAGAACCAATCGGCTGATTTAAGTGTCAAGACGAGTCATTTGAAGAAAGCAACGATTGGTGGAGAAATCATTCCACGTCTGATTGATGAATTGCCCATTCTAGCTTTAGTGGCTACTCAAGCAGAAGGAATCACGATCATCAAAGACGCAGAAGAATTAAAAGTAAAAGAAACCAACAGAATTGATGCGGTGGCAGAAGAATTACAGAAAATGGGAGCAAAGATAAAAGCGACAGCAGACGGTCTGATCATCCATGGGCCGACACCTCTGCAGGGCGCAAAAGTGTCCAGCAGAGGCGATCATCGAATCGGTATGATGCTGCAAGTAGCTGCTTTGATAGCTGATGGACCTTGCGAACTAGAAGGAGCTGAAGCTGTTTCAATCTCTTATCCGGCATTTTTTGACGATTTAGCAGAACTTGTGTCAGGAGGAGAAGCTCATGGCTAGCATTTTGCTGATTGGTTTCATGGGCGCTGGAAAAACAACAATCGGTAAAGGGTTAGCTCAACGTTTACAAAAAGAGTATGTAGATTTAGATACAAAGATTGAGGAACATATCCAATTGTCGATTGCCGAATATTTTCACTATTACGGTGAAAAAAGCTTTCGAAAAGTGGAGTCAGATATTTTAAGAAAGCTGTCAAATGAAGACAAAATTATCGCGACTGGTGGAGGGATTGTCCAAAGTGCAGAAAATCGGCGTTTTTTAAAAACACAGCCGATTGTTCTTTACTTAGAGGCAGAAGCGGACTGTCTAGTTGATCGTATCCAACAAGATGAAACGTCTATTCGACCTTTAGCTCTTGGAAAAACAAGAGAAGAAATAAAAGCATTATTGGCACAACGACTTTCTTGGTATGAAGAAAGTGCGACACATCGAATCAACACGACCAATCAAACACCAGAAAAGATCATCGATACCATTATAGAAAGGATCAAAAGCATATGAACGTCAGCTATCTAGGGCCAGAAAGTTCATTCACTTATCAGGCGGCTTGTCAGCTATTTCCTACAGAACAATTGACTGCGTATGCTTCCATCCCTGCTTGTTTGCGCGCTTTGTTTCGCAAACAAGTCGATCTGGCTGTCGTTCCTGTAGAGAATTCATTGGAAGGATCTGTTCATCACACAATCGATCTTCTTTCCAAACATCCAGAAGTCGAAGT
This sequence comes from Enterococcus sp. DIV0436a, assembly GCF_051711605.1. NCBI lineage: Bacteria > Bacillati > Bacillota > Bacilli > Lactobacillales > Enterococcaceae > Enterococcus > Enterococcus sp. DIV0436a. Next base: position 1,643,374 of record NZ_JBIONA010000001.1, on the reverse strand, counting down.
TAAAAGTGAAATCGTTCTTCCTATCAAGCAGCAGCTTTTAGGCAATCCAGCAACAAAGATTACAAAAATCCTTTCACATCCACAAGCACTAGCACAATCACAACAGTTTTTAGAAACGCATTATCCTAATGTTCCTTTAGTAGCAACAGAATCAACAACTGCTGCAGCAATGTATGTAGCAGAACATCCGAAAGAAGACGCAGCAGCGATTGCTTCATTAGAAACAGCACAGCATGTTGGATTGGAGATCTTAGCTGAGAATATCCAAGATAATGAGTTGAACCAGACACGTTTTTGGATCGTCGGTGACCGAAAGATGACCAGCCAGCAGTCAGCTCCAGTAAAAATGAGTGTCATCTTGACACTACCTGCTAATCGGCCAGGGATGCTTCATAAAATGCTGGCAACTTTTAGCTGGCGGGAAATCAACTTAAGTAAGATTGAATCCCGACCATTGAAAACTAGCTTGGGAGAATATTTTTTCGTGATCGATTTGTTGTTGGACCGCCCAATGACATTAGTAGAGAATGCGCTCCAAGAAATCAAGATGCTCGGAGGAGAAAGTCAAATATTGGGCTGTTATCCAGTGCTGACAGTAGAAGAGACGCGTAGATGAAAGTCAAGAATACTGATTGATTTATTTAACTTAAAATAAAAAAATCAGCGCTTGGCTATTCTTTATTTTTGATATTCTGATTGATTTTTAGGAAGAAGCGGTAGACAAATCGTTACAGTCGTTCCTGTCCCAATCACTGATTGGATTGTTAAGCCATATGCATCGCCATACATTAGGCGTATCCGCTCATCTACATGGCTGATGCCGATTCCTGAAAAATGATCATTTTTTTGTTTGGTATTTTCAGTATCGAAGCCATCGCCGTTATCAATCACTTCGAATAAAAGAAGCTGATTTTTTGTTTTGCCGTACACCGTGATGAATCCTTGCGTTTTATTGTGAAAAGCATGAAGATAGGCGTTTTCGATAATTGGTTGAAGGATCATATTCGGCATAGATAATGACTGCAGTTCATCAGGAATCATTATTTTAGCCGAGATTCTTTCGCCATATCGCATACTCAAAAGATCGATGTAACTTTGTACGCTTTTGATTTCTTCCTTGACTGGAATCACTTCTTCTTTTTTCCCAATCGTACTTCTTAGTAAAGTAATGAAACTGTCGATTCCTTGAACTGCTTCATCTGTTTTTTTCTGCCAAATCAAAAATTTCAAGCTAGTCAGCGTATTATAAATAAAATGGGGCTGTATCTGTGCTTGCATAGTTTGGATTTCAAGCGAACGTTTCTTCTTTTCGTCTTGGATCGTCTGTTCATAATGATGCTGCGCATTACTTAGCAATTGATTGATCGTATTCCCTAGCAATTGGACTTCATGGCTTCCTTGTACAGGAACAGTAGCTTTTAAGCCATCTTCCTCTAGCCATTTTAGCGAATCAATCAAGCGGTAGATCGATTTTGTGTGTCGATCCAAATACATAAATACCAATGAGCCAGCAAAAGCAAGTGTCACGATATTATACAAAATAATCGGAAAAATCACGCCCATTTGGTTAGACAAAGAATGAAGATCGACTTGACTGAGTAATGTACAATCCTGGCGGTACAAAGGAAGACGGGTCAACTGCTGTCCATTTGAAATCGTTGTTTCACCTACTGTTAGTTTTTTGAAAATCATTGATCGGCTCCCAATTGTATTTTCTTCATTTGATGCGATGATCGTCTGTTCTTCGTTCATGAAGGAGATCTTCGATATCTCAGGATTTACTACAGATTGAAAAAGATTCGCTAGTTGCTTGGATGAGATCGATAAAACAGCATATCCGTAAACGTGATTCAATGTATTTTTCAGTTTTTTGACAAAGAAGACGCTGGGTGCTTTCTTATCGCGAAGAGTCAATCCGTGGTGTGCAAAAAGCATTTGTGTATCAGCAGCACGTTCATTCACTCTCTGAGCAATCGCAGATTGAAAAAAAGAATCGGCAGATACGGCAGTGAGCATGTCGTTTCCGACAAAAGTTCTTCCATTTTCTCCAAAGATCAATATATCGTAATCGATCATTGGATGGATTTTTGAAAGAGAGTCATTCATTTTTTGGATTGTTCTTAGTTGCTGAAGCTGTTCCATATGTTGGGCTGGATCATTGGAAAAATAGCTTTCGACAGCTGGATTAGAATCAAAAGCGGCTAATGTATTCTCGATTGTATCATTCAAACTTTCAAATTCAGATTGAATCTTTTTTAGTACCACATCATTCGATTGATTGAACAGCTGGATATAGGCATCCCTTGATCGATGATAAATAAACAAAGAGATGACGATGGCTTGCAGAAAAAGACCGATGAACAAAATGAACAGAAGTTTGGTAAAGAGTTCATGCTCTTTGATTTTTTTTCTCATTTTACAAAAGTTCCTTTACGGTATTGAGAAGGTGTCATTCCTGTCTCTTCTTTAAAAACTCTGGAGAAATAACCCAGTTCGGTATAGCCGACTTTCTCACAGATTTCCGTCAAAGTAAGCCGTGTTTCCGTTAAAAAGAGCTTGGCTTTACTGATACGGACTTTTTTTAGATATTTTGAAAAGTTGATGCCAAATTTTTCAGTAAAGATGGCTGAAAGATAGCTATATGAAAAATGATATTTTTCGGATAGAAGTTGTAAATTGATTTCTTTCTCATAATTTTCCTGGACGAACTCGTAGATCAAAGTCAAGATATCGAAATTGTCTTTTTTTGCATTTGCAGAAAAGTGGGTGAGTTTCTCAAGTGTTTCTTTGACAAGAATAGAAAAATCTTCGAAATACTCAGCATCGGCTAATAAAGAAGGAAGGGCGATCTTGAGCAAAGAAAGTTCTTCATTCCCAACATGCTCGTCAGCCAAAGCGTTGAGTAATGCATAGAAACGATTGATTGCCTCATGTTTCAAATAAGCTGGATCAATAGGCTGTTCCAATATCGTCGTGAAGAAATTCTCAAGTTCTTTGATAGCTAAAGCGTAGTCTTTATGAACGATTTTTGTTAAATAACTACTTGCTTGCTGCTCGTGGTTGGTTAATAACGGAAGAAGTTCATGCTGATAAGCAAGGTTCTTTCCCTTATGATAGAAACGTTGTCCTTTGGTGCAATTTCTGATCTCTTGGAATATTTCATTGATATCTTGGATTGCAAAAGAATCAGAAACAACAAAAAAATCACCTGGAAAAACTTCTTGACGAAACTTTTGAACAAACTTCCTAAATGTATCTTTGGAATCAGTATTGATCACATAGCCGGATTCTTCCGAAAAGGTAGAAACAGGATAAATAGTAAACGAATCGTCGCTATCCATCAATGAATGGGTGATCGACTGTTTTTGTTTAGAGCCTTGTTTTGAACTGAATGGCCGTATTTCGGTATATAACAGAAAAAACAGGGTGTGTTCAAAAAGAAGAGGGTCAAGCAATGGACGAGTTTGTCCAGCAATCTGCTGTGAAAGATTCTCGCAGATCTGCTCATAACGATTGGTGATTGGGCTTTTGTTGGGCTTTTTTTTGATTTTTTGTGAAACGGCAGTTAAGGAATTTAGAAAAAAATCAGGACTCAATCGAGGCTTTAAAAGATAATCAGCGACGCCTTCTTTAAAAGAATCTTTAACCATATCAAACTCATCATAGCTAGAGAGAGGATAAGGATCTGTGTTTCAGGTTGTTGCTGTTTTAATAGCCGCGATAATTCGATCCCATTTAGTTCAGGCATCATTACATCTGTGACCACGATATCGATTGCATGTACCAAAGAAAAATCAAGCGCTTTCAACGGACTGGAAAAAGTCCCTATTAATTGAAACCCGTGCTCAGACCAATTGATCAACTGTTTCATTCCGTCTAAAATCGTCTGTTCATCATCGATAAGAATTACGCGTATTGGCATTTTTTTACCCGCCTTAAGAATAGTCTTGTAATTTAAAAATACTTATTTCTAGGAGAAAATGCAAGGATATTTTTATTTTAAAGAAACCTCACCATTTCGATCTTTGGTCTAGATGCTAAGATTATTCCTTTTGTCATAGTTGATTTGTATTTTTTTATTATTTTAGGAGAAATTTTTGAAGTATCTGAATAACAAAGAAACCGTTTTCGAATTTTGGTATGATGAATGTAGCAAACGTAAACAACTAATGGATGGAAAAGGAGCGAATAAAAATGAACATCAGAAAGTTAATTGCTGGAGTCGTTTGTTTAGCGGCAGCATCAGGTTTCTTAACAGGATGCGGAAGTACTAGTAGTACAGCAGACAACGAAGAAAAAGTCACTGTCTGGGCGTGGGATGAGACATTCAATATCAAAGCAGTGAATGAAGCAAAAAAAGTTTATGAGAACGAAGAAACAGAGATAGAAGTTGTTACGATGTCTCAGGATGATATCGTTCAGAAACTGAACACCGCTTTAGCGAGCGGGAATACAGAAGGATTGCCCAATATCGTCTTGATTGAAGATTATAGGATACAAGGCTATTTGACTTCTTATCCAGATGCATTCGCTAATTTGTCTGCTATTGTAAAGGAAGATCATTTTGCACCGTATAAATTTGCGGTAAACAAAGTAGGAGATAAAATATACGGTGTTCCTTTCGATTCGGGCGTAACAGCAAACTTCTATCGTACGGATCTGATGGCTGAAGCAGGATATACAGAAGAGGATATGGAGAATCTGAAGTGGGACGAGTATATTCAAGTAGCGCGAGATGTCAAAGAAAAGACGGGAAAGAAAATCGCTGAAGTCAATCCTTCTGACCTTGGTCGAGTAAGGATGATTATGCAACAGGCAGGAGAATGGTATACATCTGAAGATGGGGAGACAGTCACGATCCAAGACAATGCATCTTTAAAGTATGGTCTTGAATTGTTTGCCACTCTTTTGAAAGAAGATCTAGTCGAACAAACCTCTGACTGGAATGCTGGAGTAACTGCGATACAATCAGGAGCAGTAGCTTCTAGCCCAACTGGCGCTTGGTATTCTTCAACGATCCAAGGAGCAGAAAACCAATCTGGAAAATGGAAGATTGCACCAATACCTGCACTTCCAGAAAATCTGCAAAAAGCGCAAGCTTCTAACCTTGGCGGCGCTGGCTGGTATGTGATCAAAGGAGTAGCTGGAGAAGATTCAGCGAAAGATTTCCTAGAAGCAACGTTTGCTTCGAATGAAGAACTGATGGGCACTCTTGCGAAAGAAATCGGACTAGTATCTACGATGCTTAGCGCGAATGAACAAGAAGCTTATCAAGAAGCTTCTGAATTTTACAGTGGTCAAAAGATCTTTGACGATTTTTCAACATGGACATCTGAAATACCAGAAGTGAATTACGGACATGAGACCTATGCAATTGAAGCAGTCGTAGCTGAAGCTCTTCATCGAATCATCAATGGAGAAGAGACAGACAAGGTACTAGCAGATACACAAAAACAAGTAGAAGCACAATTGGCTAATTGATCGGTGGTAAAAAAGTGAATTTCTTCGCTTTTTCATCAGACAAACGAAAAGACAAAAAAGATCACGTCTGCCTTACAGATGTTGTCTTTCTTGTCTTTTCATGTAGATAATCAATGATAGAATTGGAGGGAAAAGAATGAAGCAGAAAGATTTATTCAAAAACGGGCATGCTTTTTTAATCTTGCCAGTCATTTTGATATCAATCATGGTTTTTATTCCGATGGTTTTGGCTTTGATCACGTCTTTTCAAAGTGGTCCCCCTGTCAATATGACATTTAACGGGTTAGGTAATTATCAGCGGATGTTGACAGATGCAACTTTTAAAAAAGCTTTTTTTAATACATTCCTGTATTTACTTGTACAAGTACCGATCATGTTGTTTCTAGCACTTTTTATTTCCAACCTTTTAAATGATAAAAAGTTGAAATATAAAGGGTTGTTTCGAACCGCTATCTTTCTTCCATGTATCACTTCGATGGTCAGTTATTCTCTGATCATGAAAAGTCTATTTTCTCAATCTGGCCTTGTAAACAACTTGTTGTTGGGCATTGGTATGATTGACACACCGATTGGCTGGTTGACTCATCCAATTTGGGCGAGAGTTCTGATCATTCTTTCGATCACTTGGCGTTGGACTGGATACAATATGATTTTTTTCCTTTCAGGCATGCAAAATATTGATTCGGAGATTTATGAAGCAGCATCTATTGACGGTGCTTCTAAATGGCAGCAGTTTATCAAAGTGACGATCCCAAATTTAAAACCAATCATTTTGTTTACTTCCATTACTTCGACGATCGGGACATTGCAGCTTTTTGATGAAGTACAAAATATTACTGGCGGGGGACCAGCAAATGCAACGACCACCCTATCTCAATACATCTATAATTTGAGTTATAAATTCACGCCTAATTTTGGATATGCGGCAGCAGTTTCCTTTGTTATTGTTTCCTTTATTGTGATATTGTCGATAATCCAAACGAAAGTAGGAGGAGAAAGTCGATGAAAAATATGGTAGAAAAAGAAACAATCGAACGCCCCAACGTCAAAAAACAAGCATTAGAACTTCGTTCGACAATTGGGTCAGTATTAAAGTATACAGCATTAAGCATCCTATCATTTATTTCCATTTTCCCTTTTGTCTGGATGGTTTTGGGAATGACGAATACACCCGTGGATATCACATCGGGAAAAATAAAGATTGGCAGTAACTTGATCATCAATTTTCAAAATTTGTTTTCCAATGAGCTGAATTTTACTCGTTCCCTTTGGAATTCAGCGATGATCGCTTTGGTGACCACTGTGTTTGCATTGCTGATTTCGTCAATGGCAGGATATGGATTTGAGATTTATCAAAGTAAACGAAAAGACCTAATTTTCAATATTCTACTGCTATCGATGATGGTTCCTTTTGCGGCATTGATGATCCCTTTGTATCGAATGTTTTCACAATTGAACGGAACGGTTTTGGGAATCAACAGTTTCTTGGTTGTCATCCTGCCATCTGTTAGCACTGCTTTTTTGATCTTCTTCTTTCGACAAAATGTTAAATCTTTTCCAAAAGATCTAGTAGAAGCCGCTCGATTAGACGGTCTAAAAGAACTAAGTATTTTTTTTAGAGTGTATATGCCGATGGCTAAAAATACCTATGCCGCGGCTGCAATCATCACATTCATGAGTAGCTGGAACAATTATTTATGGCCCTTAGTAGCTTTGCAATCTCCTGATAAACGGACGGTTCCGCTTATTTTATCTGCTATGGGTGCTTCCTATACACCAGACTATGGAATGATCATGGCTGGATTAGTCATCGCTACTTTACCAACTGCCATCGTATTTTTCGTTTTGCAAAAGCAATTCGTTCAAGGAATGATCGGCTCTGTAAAATAAAAAAACACAATAAGCGCGTTCCTTCAAAGTCATTTTTCCAAGTAAAAAGATACTTTTGGGACGTGTGTTATTTTATGTTGAGAAAAATTAAATGATAACGTTTTAAGTTTGTGCTCGAAAACTCTTTCATTTTAAGGTAAACTTAAAGAGTAAAGGAGGAGGATACATGCTAAAAAATTTTAAAGAAGTGATTGCTGCTATATTGCCGATGACTGTCCTGATTGTCATTTTAACGTTTGTTTTTGCACCGTTAGAAGGAGAAGACCTCGCTTCATTTCTGGTTGGTGCGGCAATCATGATGATCGGAATGACGCTCTTTTTGTTTGGAGCAGATTATTCTATGATGGAAGTCGGAGATCTAGTAGGGAAATATATGATCAAAAAGAAAAGTTTGACTGTTTTGGTCAGTTTGGGATTTGCTATCGGGATCGTGATCACGATTGCTGAACCTTCCGTGCAAGTTTTGGGACAACAAGTATATGATATATCTGACGGAGAGATTGGCAGAGTGTTGCTGATTGGGATCGTCAGCGTCGGCACTGGAGTATTTCTAGCCTTTGCGCTGCTTCGGGTCGTATTCAAGCTATCCTATTATCAATTGATGGCTATAGGCTACATAGGCGTTTTGATCGCCTCATTTTTCACCAGTTCCGAATTTATGCCGATTGCTTTTGATTCGGGGGGAGTGACTACTGGTCCAGTAACTGTTCCATTTATCTTGGCCCTTGCCGGAGGGATGACTAGTATGATCAAACAAAAGAAAAATGAAAATGACAGTTTTGGAATGGTCGGTATTGCTTCGTTAGGGCCGATTCTTGCCGTGATGATTTTGGGGGTGATCTTCCAATGAGTTTCTGGCAGCAAGTGATAGATGGAATCGAAATCGTTACCATGGAAGTCATTTTGGCAGTGGCACCTATCGTAATCCTATTTGTTTTAATGAATATCATTAGTTTTCGTATGCGCAAAAAGCGTTTCTTTGACATTATGAAAGGTTTCTTGATAACGACTATTGGGTTGATCCTTTTCCTGCACGGAGTCAATATGGCTTATGTACCGGTAGGACAGCATTTAGGCAGTGCTATTGCGGGATTGCCTTACAATTATATACTGGTTCCCCTTGGCTTTTTAATGGGGTTCTTAGTAGGGTTTGCTGAGCCGGCGATTCATGTAATGGTCAAACAGGTTGAAGAATTGAGTGAAGGAAGGATCCGGTCAAAAGTCATGTTGATGGTGATTTCGATTGGGATCGGCGCAGCAGTAGGATTGTCTATGTGGCGTTTGCTCGTCGGATTCTCTCTTTATTATTTCTTGATCCCAGGATACGGGCTAGCATTTATTTTAGGACGAAAAGTGGACAAGATCTTTTTAGCAATGGCTTTTGATAACGGTGGAGTAGCAACGGGCCCGATGTGTTCGACATTTATTTTATCAATGAGCGTGGCGATCGCTGCACAAATTGAGGGAAGAGATCCGATCATTGACGGGTTTGGTGTGGTTGCAATGATTGCATTGACACCAATATTATCCACTTTAGTACTAGGATATATTTATAAACGAAAAGATGAAAAAGACAGAATCGAAAAAGAAAGATTGCAAAAATTGGGGGAAAGCAAATGAAAGATCTTGTAGCATTGAATCTTCACATGATTGTGACGATCGTTGACGGAGGAACGGGCGAAGATGTTATCGACTTTTCAAAAGAAGCAGGTGCAGCAGGCGGAACGATCTTACATGGAAGAGGTTCTGGTGTACATGATTCAGGGAAATTTTTAGGTTTGGACATTTCGCCAGAAAAAGATATTGTGTTGACATTAGTACCCGATAGTTTGACGAATAAAGTAATGGATGCGATTGGTCAAGGCATCAACATCGATATTCCAGGTAATGGTATTTGTTTTAGTATTGATGTAGACAAAGTCATTGGTATCACTAAGATTCATCAATATCGAGAAATTATCGGAATGCAAGAACTTTTAGATGAAAATAAAGATAGAGAAAAGTCTGAATCATAGACAAGCGTTTGAAGAGGAAATAAACATAAACAAGAAGGCGGATGAGCGTTATTTCCGCTTTTTTGTTTGTATTTTCTCGTGAATACTTATGAAATAGTAAATTTTTATGAAATTCTACTCTAAGCATCAGACTTTCTTTTCAAAATATGCTATTTTAAAAATGATGAAAAAAGGGGGAGAAAAATGAATTTTTTAGTTGTTTTAAAAGATACTCTGATTGAGCGATCTACATTTCTATATGTTCAATTGCAGGAAAATAAAACATTGCTGCATTTTTCACCAGAGTTCCATCTAGAGGGGCTAACATTAGGAGAAATCTATCAAGCAGAAGGGCTGTCGGCTGTTTTGCACTTTTTTAAGGTAGAATTGGAATTACCAGTAAAAGATTATATCGAGCTTTCTCTTGAATCTTGGGATCGAGCAGTGGTTGAACTGTTTCCAGAAGGTTTAATGATCGATACAAACGATGGGAAGATCCATCTGACTGCAGCAGAACTGCAAAAACAAATGCGTTATCAAATAGATGACGAAAATTCTTTTTCTATTTTTAGACGTCAGCAAAAGATTCTAAAAAGCTTTTTAAAAGTGATCAGTAAAAAACGGAATCTGATCAAAACGACACAGCTGTTGAAAAAATATCCAGGTCTGCTTCACACGTCTATTCAATTTCCTCAATTGATTACGATGATCCATCGTTTTATACGTATGCAACAGCTACCATCTAAGAAGCTATTTCTTCCATTGACGGACACATTTCGAGTAGTCAACAGAGAAGATAAAAAGAAAGTGATTGTGATTGACTTTACCAGAAATCGGAATGTCCTTCACCAAGTTGCAATGGAAAAGGCCAATTAAGGCTTTTTCTTTTTGGATTTTTTTGTCATAATAAATATTAGATGATGGAGGAGATAATATGATGCAAACATGGTTAGAAAGGCTAATACGATTTCAGCAGAACTATCACAAACTTATGCAGGGAAGATATGCGAAATTTGATCAGTTGAATCGCGGTCTATTGATTGCTGCGCTTGTCTTTAGTTTGCTAAGTCGTTGGTTGCCCTATAGAATCGGACAATTGTTGTTCATCGTCTTTTTCGGATGGATGATATTTCGTTTCCTATCAAAAAAAATCTACCCCAGACTAAATGAGAATCAACGTTATTTGAAATATCTTGATAGAGTCAAAGAAAAATATCATCAGATAACAAACAAAAAGCAAGCTAAAATGGATCGAAAAAGTTATACTTTTTTTGAGTGCCCGAATTGTCATCAAAAGCAGCGTGCACCTAAAGGAAAAGGACGAATACGCGTGACATGCAAAACATGTGGTATAAAATTCGAAACGAATGTTTAAGGGAGAAAAGAATGAAATTAGTATTATTACGTCATGGCGAAAGCGAAGCAAATTTTGAAAATTACTGGACAGGATGGCTAGATGTCGCCTTAACAGAAAAAGGAAAAGAACAAGCAGCAGTAGCCGGTCAAAAAATGCTTGAAGCTGGCCTTCAATTCGATGCCGTTTATACCTCTGTTTTGAAACGTGCGATTCTTACCGGACAAGTCGCACTAGAAGAAATGGGTCAGTTATGGCTTCCTATAATAAAAACATGGCGTCTAAATGAACGGCATTATGGGGATCTTGTGGGTAAAAACAAAGATAAGATGAAAGAAATATACGGAAAAGATCAAGTAAAAAAATGGCGCAGAGGATATACGGAAGTTCCGCCGTTAACCGCAGAAAATAGATTTGACCGCAGATATGATCACTTGGACCCGCATTTGATCCCATACGGAGAAAGTCTGGAAATGACAGTGAATCGGATCATTCCCTTATGGCAAGATCATCTAGCACCAAAACTAAAAGATCGGCAAGATTTACTAGTTGTGGGTCATGGTAATAGCATCCGAGCACTGACAAAATATTTAGAAGATGTTCCTGAAGATCAAATGGATACGATCGATATCCCAAATGCACAACCAATCCAGTATACATTAGCAGATGATTTGACAATTCTGGACAAAAAAATACTTTAAAGAACACCTTTATCTAAAGTGAGAGATAGAAAAAAGAAGCAAAGGAATGGAACAAAAGGAACATGAAAAATTATATATGGGACTTTGATGGTACATTGTTTGATACGTATCCCGCAATGGTAGATGGTGCATGGCAAGCACTAAAAGATTTTGGTATCAGTATGGACAAAAAAGAAATCTACTTCAAAATGAAAAAATATTCTACTAGTTATTTGATCAATGAATCAAACTTGAATGCCAAAGAGTTTAATGAATTATTTCACCGATATGAAAAAGAAAGTACGGTAGTTTCCCGTCCATTTCCAGAAACGAAACAAGTACTGGAAATGCTAAAAGACAACGGCGGTCGTCATTTCATCCTGACCCACCGTTTGACAGAATCAACATGGGGCCTGTTAAAAGAACATCGATTGGCACATCTGATTGAGGAAGTAGTAGGGATCGATCAGGACTTTCCTCGTAAACCTGATCCAGCATCTTTAAATTATTTGATCGATACTTTTCATTTAGAAAGAACAGACACGATGATGATCGGCGATCGTCGTTTAGATATCGAAGCAGGGAAAAATGCAGGAGTCGCTACTTGTCTTTACGACATCGATCATTTTCTGGGTGAGATCCCGGCAGATTATGTGGTAGGAAATCTGAATGAAATCCTTACCTTGCAGAGCATCATTAAAAAGTAGTATCCCCTTTCAAAGGAGATATGTTATAATTTTCATAAAGGAGTGATAAAATTATATGGAAATCAGAAGACAAAAAGAAGTTGTAGAAGCATTTCATTATGATATGAGATTGCCGAACCAAGAAGTAGAAACAGATTTGAAAGTGGGCTTCTCGCCTTTAAAAGAAACGATCGAAAACTATCCGAAAGAACATAGCATCGTAGGAGCACGCTTAGAGTTCCGTTTAGTGTTTGATACATATGTTTTATCTGGAAGTGTGAGTCAGATCAATCATATCCTCAATCGGAAAATTGAAGGTCAAAATGATGTCACACAAGAAGAAGTGGACGAGCTAGTAGCACCGTTATTCGATATCGTACGCCGAATGTCTTATGAGGTGACAGAGATCGCCTTGGATCAGCCTGGGGTAAAATTGAATTTTCAATCAGAAAAACAAGAATAGACAGTAAAAACATACCTGCGATAGATTAAAGCTATCACAGGTATGTTTTTTTATTACTAATTGTAAGCAAAAAGAATGTCATTTCGATAAAAATCGTCTAAAATATAAAAGTCACTGAAAAAATTTTTCAGGAGGATGGTTGAAGAATCATTCTCGGGAACCTTTACTTCCTTCGATGGACTTGTCATTAATAATATGAGGAGGAGAAAAATGACAACACTCATCACAGTTTTAGTGGTTCTAGTTTTTGCGGCATTATTATATGTGTTCTATCGTATGCAAAAGCGCCATACAAAATTTTCAACACGCGTCTTTACAGCATTAGGAGTTGGTATCGTCTTTGGCGGTCTGCTTCAATTGATCTTTGGTGTAGACGACAAAGTCGTTACTCAATCCATGGAATGGATCGGGATTGTAGGTCAAGGATATGTATCATTCTTGCAAATGCTAGTTATGCCTTTAGTGTTTATTTCGATCATTGGTGCATTCACAAAAATGAAAGTTTCTGAAAAGCTAGGAAAAATTAGTGCGACTGTATTGACTTCTTTACTTGGAACAACAGCTATTGCAGCATTGATCGGAATTGGTTCAACAATGCTGTTCGGACTCCAAGGAGCTAAATTCACACAAGGAGCTGCAGAAACAGCACGAATCTCTGAACTGGCAACACGTCAGGAAACAGTTGAAAACTTATCGATTCCACAGCAGATTTTATCCTTTATCCCTAAAAACGTATTTGCTGATTTAGCAGGTAGTCGTGCAACAAGTACGATTGGAGTCGTTATTTTCGCGGCATTTGTCGGAATCGCTTATCTAGGCGTGAAAAGAAAAGCGCCAAAAGAAGCAGCATTCTTTTCAGATTTAGTCGACAGTCTGTATAAAATCATTATGCGGATCGTGACGCTTGTTTTGCGTTTGACACCTTATGGAGTATTTGCTTTGATGACAAACGTTTTGGCAACAAGTGATTTTGCAGCTATCGTCAATTTAGGTAAATTTGTCGTTGCTTCTTACGTAGCATTGCTTGCTGTTTTGATTGTCCACTCACTGATTTTGATTGGTGCAAAAGTCAATCCAATCAACTATTTCAAAAAAGCCTTTCCGGTATTGAGCTTTGCGTTTACTTCACGTTCAAGTGCTGGAGCTTTGCCATTGAATATCGAGACTCAGACAAAAGCTTTAGGAGTAGATGATGCAACAGCTAATTTCTCAGCAAGTTTTGGTTTGTCTATTGGACAAAACGGCTGTGCTGGCGTTTATCCAGCTATGTTGGCAACGATCGTCGCACCAGCAGCTGGAGTGAATGTCTTTAGTTTGGAATTTATTTTGATGCTTGTGGCAATTGTAACAATCAGTTCTTTTGGTGTAGCTGGAGTCGGTGGGGGCGCAACGTTTGCTTCACTGATCGTTTTAGGGGCAATGAACTTGCCAGTAGCAATCGTTGGGTTAGTTATCTCTGTCGAACCATTGATCGATATGGCACGTACAGCAGTAAACGTCAGCGGTAGCATGGTAGCTGGTATCGTGACAAGTGCACGCATCAAAGATTTAGATCGCGATGCCATCAATGATGATTCTAAAGTGATCGATGTGAATGCATAGTCAAAAAGAGGTTGTGATAGAAGTGGTCAGCTTTAAGAAATAAGAAGAAGTTTCCTAAAAATAGCTTCTCAAATTTTTGTGAAATTTCGGCTTATTTCCGAGAAGCTACTTCTGAAACACCGTGAATAAGAGGTTGTGAAAAAGCTGCCCTGCATCAAGTAATAAGAACATCCAAACAAAAATAGTTCCTCATATTTTACGTTTGGTTGAGCTTATTACCGCAGATGCAAGCTTTTGAACACCGTTTAAGAAAGAGGTCGTGAGCCTGCCGTTTCACTCTGAGTCACAAAGAGCAATTTCAAAAAATAGCTTCTCATGTTTGTTGAATACTGTGTCTTGTGACCGAGGAGTTGTCAGGAGAACACCGTTTACCAGAGGTTGTGACTTGTTTTTAGTCACGACCTCTTTTTTTATTTATTCCATATAAATACACATTATTTATTCCGAAAAGTGAAAGCGTAAATAACAAAAACAACCAACTTATTTATTATTAAAGAAAAGCGTATTTAAGTAGGACGATTCTGTTGAGAGCTTTCGTAGATTTTCCCATTTTCCTATGGTAAACTGACAAAGTTGAGAATGTTAGAACAGATCGTTTAGGAGGAAACAGATGTTTACGAATGAAATAAAAATCATGCTTTATGTGGACGATGTAGAAAAAAATGCAACGTTTTGGAGAGCAGTTGGCTTTGCAGAAAAAGATCGTCAAGAAATGGATGGGACGCTTATAATTGAAGTAGGAGTTGAGGATAGTCAAACCTCATTTCTGTTATATGATCGAGCATTTGTTGAGTCCCATTCACCTGGCACAGCTACTAGTGCCCCATCTTTGATGTTTTACAGTAAAGATATCTTTGGACTATATAAAAAAATGCAGACGCAATCAGTCACATTAGGTGATATGGTACAGCTTGGAGAAGAATATGTCTTTAACTTTGCTGATCCCGATGGCAACTACTTTGCGGTTACAGGTAAATAATAGAAATAAAGACTTTGTTTTTCTGTGCGAAACAGGAAAGCGAAGTCTTTTTAATTCAAATAATAATATTATGTAAACAAAAAACTTTCCATGCGTAATTATACACAAGCAAATAAATCGTCAAATGCGAACGCCTTCTTTATACTGTTTAGGAACGAAAAGAAGGAAGGAAGAAATACATGGATTATCAAGTACTGCTTTATTACAATTATACAAAAATCGAAGAACCAGAGGAATTTGCCAAAAATCATTTAGCCTTTTGCAAATCTTTGGATCTTAAAGGTCGTATTCTAGTAGCTGAAGAAGGAATAAATGGTACTGTGTCTGGAACCGTTGAAAACACGACTGCCTATATGGAAGCAATGAAAGCTGATCCTCGATTTGCTGATACGATGTTCAAGATCGATCCAAGCGAAGGACATGCCTTTAAGAAGATGTTTGTAAGATACCGTTCAGAGCTTGTAAGTTTAAAGTTAGAAGAGGACATTGATCCAAACCAAGTGACAGGTGCCTATCTTTCACCGCAAGAATTTAAAGAAGCTATTTTAGATGAACAAACAGTGGTGATTGATGCACGGAATGATTATGAATATGACTTGGGACATTTTCGAGGGGCTGTACGCCCAGATATACGCAGTTTTCGAGAGCTTCCAGACTGGATCCGCGAGCACAAAGAAGAATTTATGGAAAAACGGGTAGTGACCTACTGTACTGGTGGCATTCGTTGCGAGAAGTTTTCTGGTTGGCTTGTCCGTGAAGGATTCAAAGATGTCGGACAGCTGCATGGCGGTATTGCTACTTATGGTAAGGATCCTGAAGTCCAAGGAGAATTATGGGACGGCAAGATGTATGTGTTTGATGAACGGATCGCTGTCGATATCAACCAAGTAGATAAACAAATCGTCGGTCGCGACTGGTTTGACGGAACACCATGTGAACGATATATCAATTGTAGCAATCCTGAGTGCAATCGTCAGATTCTTGCTTCCATTGAAAATGAAGAAAAACATTTAGGAGCATGTAGCGTAGAGTGTGCGAAACATCCGCGCAATCGCTATGTTCAAGACCATGGAATCTCTCCAGAAGAAGCAGAACTGCGGTTTACAGCTTTAAGTAAATAGAAAACAATAGTTTTGATTGTCGACCATTTCCAATATGCGCTATACTAGCGTTGAGGATGGTGATCTATATGAAATCATTACTTTATGCTATTGGGGATGTCCATGGCAAATATGAGCTTTTTGAAAAACTTATTCACTATTATGATCCAAAGATCCATCAGCTTGTTTTATTAGGGGATCTCAATGATCGAGGTCCTCGTACAAAAGAATGTTTTTTATTAGGAAAGCAATTAGTCGAAGAAACAGGAGCCATTTACCTCCGGGGAAACCATGAAGAATATTTTTTGCAATTTCTGCAATCACCGGAGGACTGGTATGCGCCTTATATGAGAAATGGTGGAAAAGAAACGTTTGAAAGCCTGCTTCACCCAGGGGCATCGGAGGAATACTCCCCAACTGAAATCTCGATGATGATCCAATCGAGATATTCAGAACTGATTAAATTTTTAGTCCAGCGCCCCTTGTATTATGAATGGGAAAATTATCTTTTTGTCCATGCCGGTGTGGATTTGACAAAGAAAGACTGGCGTAAGACAAGTCTAAGAGACTTTATTTGGATAAGGGAACCATTTCATGAAGGGAAAAACAATACAGGTAAGACAATTGTATTTGGACATACGATTACACCCATGCTCCATGGAGATATGCAAACAACAGACCTCTGGATCCATGATCATAAAATCGGCATGGACGGTGGGGCTGTATTCGGAGGGTCATTGCATGGGGTTGTTTTTGACAAGGAAGGTATTCTTCAAGATATTGAATATCAGAACAACGAAGGACCTTGGCATGGAATCTGACTAATGGAAAGAATGAAGGAGCTGTGACTTTGTTGCGGCTCTTTTTATTTGTATAGAGAATATTGTTTCTTTCAGTAGTTTAACCCAGGATAAAAAGTATGATAGAATAAAGAAGCAATTTTTAGCAGAAAAGAGGCATTTTAATGACGGAAAATTTGAACCAGACGATCATTCAGCTTGTACAAAAAGAGCTTTCAGACTATCGTCCTAAGCAGTTGACTACTGTACTTAATTTGTTAAATGAAGGAAACACTGTTCCTTTTATCGCGCGTTACCGAAAAGAAATGACTGGAAGTCTTGATGAAGTCCAGATTCGTGAAATCGAAGAGCGGTATGCATATCTTGAAAACTTAGAAAAACGTAAAACTGAAGTGATTCGGCTAATCGATGAACAAGGGAAACTGACTCCCGAGTTAGAAGCAGAAATCACCCAAGCCGTGAAAATGCAACAAGTGGAAGATTTGTATCGTCCATACAAACAAAAACGACGGACAAAAGCAACGATTGCTAAAGAAAAAGGACTTGAACCACTCGCGAAGTGGCTGATGCAGCTTACAGATGGAGAGGTGCAATCTGAAGCAGAAAAATATATTGACAAAGAAAAAGAAGTCTCTTCTGCCGAAGAAGCGTTGCACGGTGCTCATGAGATTATTGCTGAACAAGTCAGCGATAATGCAAAATTTCGGACTTGGATTCGGTCTTATACGTATAACAAAGGTATGTATGTCAGCAATGTCAAGGATGAGCAAGCAGATGAAAAAGGCGTATATGAAATGTATTATGACTTTGCAGAACCCGTCCATAAAATGGTTTCTCATCGAATATTAGCTACTAATCGTGGAGAAAAAGAAGATATTCTGAAAGTATTCCTTCAAGTAGATGAAGCAGCAATTTTAGCTTACTTGGATCGCCAAATAGTCAAAAATCCTGCCTCTCCTTCTTCTTCATTCGTCAGAGAAGCCTATCAGGATAGTTATAAACGCTTTATTCAGCCAGCAATCGAGCGAGAACTACGCAATGAATTGACTGAAAAGGCAGATGAGCAAGCAATCGCTATTTTCGGCGAAAACCTCCGTAATCTTTTGTTGCAACCGCCACTAAAAGGTAAAGTTGTCCTGGGATTTGATCCGGCTTATCGTACTGGATGTAAACTAGCAGTCGTAGATGCGACAGGGAAAGTTTTAGCAATCGAAGTTATTTATCCTCATAAACCTGCAGCGCAAGCAAAAAGAGAAGCTTCTGGACCAGCTTTTATCCAATTAATTAATAAATATCAAGTAGATATGGTAGCTATCGGAAATGGTACAGCCAGTCGGGAATCTGAACTTTTTGTGGCTGAGCAGTTGAAATCCGCCGACCATAAAACCTATTACGCCATCGTCAACGAAGCAGGTGCTTCTGTTTACTCCGCTAGTGAAATTGCACGAAAAGAATTTCCGCATCTACAAGTTGAAGAAAGAAGTGCTGTTTCTATTGCCCGTCGCCTGCAAGATCCTTTAGCTGAATTAGTCAAAATCGATCCTAAAGCTGTCGGAGTAGGCCAGTACCAACATGACGTTTCTCAAAAACGTTTGGCTGAACAATTGGATTTTGTTGTGGAAACAGCGGTTAACCAAGTAGGCGTGGATGTGAATACAGCAAGCCCGCAGCTCTTGCAGCATATATCAGGATTGAATAAAACAACTGCCCAAAACATTGTCATTTATCGTGAAGAAAACGGAGAATTCACCGCACGAACTCAATTGAAAAAAGTGCCACGCTTAGGACCAAAAGCATATGAACAAGCAATCGGATTCTTGCGAGTCCCTGGTGGGAAAAACATTTTGGACAACACAGGTATCCATCCCGAAAGCTATTCTATTGCAAAAGAAATATTAACTTCAGTCCAACTTTCAGAAAAAGAGCTTGGTACAGAAGAAGCAGTAGAAAAATTGACACGATTATCCGTAGAGAAACTGGCTGAAAGCCTATCAGTCGGAGAAGAAACGTTAGCCGATATTTTAGCTGGGCTGACACAACCTGGACGAGATATGCGTGATGAGATGCCAGCGCCCTTATTACGTACAGATGTATTGAGTATGGAAGACTTGAAACCAGGGATGGAATTGACTGGAACGGTCCGTAATGTCATTGACTTCGGCGCATTTGTTGATATCGGTGTGAAGCAAGACGGACTTGTCCATATATCGAAACTCAGCAAAAAATTCGTCAAGCATCCTACAGATGTCGTGTCAGTAGGAGATATCGTAACAGTTTGGATAGAACAAGTCGATACGAAAAAAGGCAGAATCAGTTTGACGATGCTTTCCCCTTATGAAGAGTAACAATGAGGAGTAACAAAAATTGACACAAGAAGAACTGCAGCAGTTAGTAGAAGAGATATCATTAAAAAGCTTCCAGCTTCCTTTCAAGCACCAAGCAATGTTCAATCCACGCTTACGTACAACTGGCGGGCGCTATCATTTAAACGATCATCATTTAGATTTTAATGCGAAGCTATTTGAAGAGTCAGACGAAGAGACGATTGCAGGAATCATCAAACATGAACTTTGCCATTATCATCTTCATCTAGCTGGAAGAGGGTATCAGCATAAAGATATGGATTTCAAGTATCTTTTGAAAAAAACAGGAGGGTTGCGCTATGCACCAGCCTTGACGAAGAAACAGATAAAGATGGAGTATTATCGATGCCAAGATTGTTCTGCCACGATCTGCCGCAAGAGAAGAATCGATGTACGCAAATATCGTTGTGGAAGATGTCATGGAGAAATCAAATGGATTGAGACAAAAAGAGAAGACTTTAATGAAGCACAAAAAATCAGATGAAAGGATAGAAGGCCTTTGGAAAAAAGTGAGCAGAGGAATCTAAAAGACTGGAATCAGCTATTAAATTTTTTAGCCGCACCTGAAGAGGGAAATTTTGAGGAACTGACGGCACCTACACTTATTTTAGCTGGAAACTGTCTTCCTATCTTAGCTGATAAAGCAGCACAAATGTATTTAAATGGCCAAGTAGATCAATTGTTTTTGGTCGGAGGGGTGGGGCATGCGACTAGAATCCTTTATGAGAATTTTGAAAAGCAAGGATTTCATTTTGAAGATGGCATGAGTGAAAGTGAAATCTGTCGTCAGTATCTAAAAGAAGTCTATGATTTGCCCGATAAGGCTTTTCTGATAGAATCGAAGTCTACAAATTCTGGAGAGAACGCCACTTTTTCACTGGAGATTCTTCATTCCTTAGGAGCTGTACCAGAAAAAATCTTATTGATGAATGATCCGACACTGCAACGCAGGACTCGAGCAACTTTTGAGAAAGTATGGCAAAATGAACAAACTATTTTCGCGAATGCTGTGCCATTTGTGCCGGAAATCCTTCACTTTTCTGAAGAGATCATCTTTACAGCAAAAGAACTGAACCACCAATGGCCTAAGGAATATTTCCATGCGCTAGTATTAGGAGAAATGGAACGACTCCATGACGATGAGAACGGCTATGGTCCGAAAGGAAAAGATTTTATTCCTCACATTGATATATCAGAGGAAGTTTGGTCTTCTTACACCAGAATTAAAGAGTCAATAAAAACGGATTTTTCCCGTACTTGACCATTTTAGCAAGCGAATCCTCCTTTCCAAATAAATTTGGTTGAAATTTTCAATCGTTTATAAGATAATGAGGAGCGTGTTGAATGTAATAGCTAAAAGAATGGACGCTAGATAAGAGAAGAGGATTCAAATGGAAAATCAAAATAAATTGTATCATTTTGTTGGTATCAAAGGTTCAGGAATGAGCTCCTTGGCTCTTGTTTTACATGAACAAGGTATAAATGTCCAAGGATCAGACATTGAAAAATATTTCTTTACACAAAGAGATTTAGAAAAAGCAAATATCACGATTCTGCCATTTAACGCAGATAATGTAAAACCAGGGATGACGATCATTGCAGGAAATGCATTTCCTGATTCACATGAAGAAATCCAGCGAGCAAAAGAATTAGGTTTGGAAGTGATTCGCTATCACGACTTTATTGGTCATTTTATCCAAAACTATACGAGTATCGCTGTAACAGGCTCTCACGGAAAAACAAGTACGACTGGACTGCTCTCTCATGTATTGAGTGGTGTCCGTCCAACAAGTTATCTAATTGGAGATGGAACAGGACATGGTGATCCGCAAGCGGAATTCTTTTCATTTGAGGCCTGTGAATATCGCCGTCATTTCCTTGCCTATTCACCAGACTATGCAATCATGACCAATATCGATTTTGATCATCCGGATTATTATACAAGTATCGACGATGTATTTACAGCTTTCCAAACAATGGCTGGACAAGTGAAAAAAGCTATTTTTGCGTATGGTGACGATGCTTATTTACGCAAATTAAAAGCAGATGTGCCGATTTATTATTATGGTGTCACAGAAAACGATGATATCCAAGCACGAAACATCGAACGCACAACTTCTGGTTCTGCTTTTGATGTCTATCATGGGGATGAATTTGTTGGGCACTTCACTGTACCAGCATTCGGTAAACACAATATCTTAAATGCTTTAGGTGTTATTGCAGTAGCTTATTTCGAAAAACTGGATCTGAAAGAAGTTGCAGAAGAAATGCTGACTTTCCCAGGAGTAAAACGTCGATTCAGTGAAAAGATCGTAGCAGACATGACCGTAGTCGATGATTATGCGCATCACCCTGCAGAGATCAAAGCAACGATTGATGGCGCACGCCAAAAATATCCAGATAAAGAAATAATTGCAGTTTTCCAACCCCATACGTTTACGCGTACGATTGCATTGATGGATGAATTTGCAGAAGCACTTGATTTAGCTGATAAAGTTTACTTATGCGATATTTTTGGTTCGGCTCGGGAAGAACAAGGAAACGTTAAGATTGAAGACCTTGGAGCGAAAATCAAAAAAGGTGGAGAAGTCATCAAAGAAAATAATGTATCTCCATTGTTAGATTATCATGATGCAGTAGTAATCTTCATGGGTGCTGGAGATGTTCAAAAATTTGAACAAGCGTATGAAAAACTTTTAAGCAGCACGACGAAAAATGTACTGTAATACAATTACTGCAGTGTCCTTATAAAAATAGAAAGAGGGGGAGTGGCAAAAATCTTGCCAAGCCCCCTTTTTTGCAACTTATGATAAACGGTGTTCAAAAGCTTGCATCTGCGGTAATAAGCCCAACCAAATCAAAAACATGAGAAGCTGTTTTTCTTGGCTGTTCTTATTACTTGATGCAGGGCAGCTTTTTCACGACCTCAGATAAACGGTGTTCAAAATCTTGCATCTGCGGTAATAATAAGTCCAGCCAAATGAAAAATATGAGGAGCTATTTTTATTTGACCATTCTTATTACTTGATGCAGGACAGCTTTTTCACGACCTCAGATAAACGGTGTTCAAAATCTTGCATCTGCGGTAATAAGCCCAATCAAATCAAAAACATGAGAAGCTGTTTTTCTTGGCTGTTCTTATTACTTGATGCAGGGCAGCTTTTTCACGACCTCAGATAAACGGTGTTCAAAAGCTTGCATCTGCGGTAATAAGTCCAGCCAAATGAAAAATATGAGAAGCTGTTTTTTCTTGGCTGTTCTTATTATTTGATGCAGGACAGCTTTTTCACGACCTCTGTAAACTATAGGAATCTGTTAAATCAAGGGAGCAGAACTTGCCTTTTACGCTACTTTTGGTACAATAATGTATGATTAAAAATAAACTGGAGGGTTTCTATCTTGAACATAGGTAAGCCGAGAAAACTAGGAAAAACAATAAATGAAATCGAGGAAGGCGACTCGTTATCCTTAACAGAATCTATTGAAGATAACCAGCTTTTGCTGTATTTGGGATTGACGAATGATGCAAATCCTTTGTATATCCAACATGACTTTGCACAAAAAACAGAATATCAACAGCCAATCGTTCCATCAGTGATGCTGATGGGGATCATCACAAGTGCAATTTCAAAGCATCTTCCTGGACCAGGATCACATGTTGTCAATTTTTCTGTCAATTTTATTGAACCGGTTTTCCATTATGAAACACTGACTTTTCAGTTTGAGGTCATAAAAGTAGATAAGATGAAGGATGTGGTGACGATTTCTGTAGAAGCGGAGAATACGAACGAAGATCGTGTGTTGGATGCTGTCGTTATGGTCCAACCGCCACAAGTTCCTGAATTGGAAATAGCAATCGAAAGTGAAGGTGAATTGAATGAATAATCCAAGTACATCAATGTCAGGTATCAATCGTTTTTATGCAAAAGTTTATGGATTTTTAGGTATGGGACTTGCCCTTAGTGCAGTCACTTCTTACTTGGCTCTTTGGGTATTTCCTTTGCAATTAGCAACTTTTATCAATAATTTTCCACTAGGCTTTGTGGGTCTGTGGATCGTTGAACTGATTTTAGTAATGGTTCTAGGCGTAAAAGCACAAAAGAATCCGAGCTTAGCAATCGGTGGATTTATTGCCTACTCTCTTTTGAATGGCATAACATTAGCGGTTACTCTTGCATACTACGATATTGGAACAGTAACGCAAGCTTTCTTGACAGCTACTTTGATGTTCATGGGGATGTCTGTTGTCGGAGTAACAACAAAAAGAGATCTTAGCGGGGTTGGAAGAGCAGGACAGGCAGCTTTAATCGGAGTGATCATTGCACTAGTCTTGAACATCTTCATTTTGAGAAGTAGCGTAGTTGAGCTGTTCATCTCCCTACTGTTAGTCGTCATCTTTGCAGGGATTACAGCTTATGATAACCAAAGCATCCGTAATATCTATGTCCAGACAAACGGAACAGCACATAGTGGAATTGCTGTATTCATGGCATTGAAGCTGTATTTGGACTTTATCAACTTGTTCTTGGCGTTTCTGAGAATCTTTGGACGGAACAACTAAAAAAGAAAAAAATTCATCAGTTGGGGCTATACCGAATTATTTGGTATGGTCCCGCTTTTTCTTTTCGCATTCCGCAGGATTCTTTGTTAGAATGAATAAGAACTTTACAGTAAGGAGTTAAGAAGATGACAAAAAATAAATTATTACTCGTTGATGGGAACAGTGTGGCTTTTCGCGCATTCTTTGCGCTTCACAATTCTCTTGAACGTTTCAAAAATAGAAACGGTCTTCATACAAATGCAATCTATGCATTCAATACGATGTTTGAAAATGTTATGCAAAAAGAGCAACCGACTCATGTTCTGGTTGCGTTCGATGCAGGAAAAACGACTTTTCGGACAGAAATGTATGCGGAGTACAAAGGTGGAAGATCCAAAACACCTGGCGAATTCAAAGAACAAATGCCATATATACGTGATTTGTTGACAGGACTAGGGGTACAGTATTACGAATTGCCCAATTATGAAGCAGATGATATTATCGGTACTTTGGCAGAAAAAGTAGACAAAGATCAATTTGATGTCGTCGTGCTTTCAGGTGATCGGGATTTGACTCAATTAGCTAGTAAAGAAGTAAAAGTGGATATCACTGTAAAAGGTGTCAGCGATATCGAAAGCTATACACCAGAACATGTAGCGGAAAAATATGATGGGTTGACGCCAAAACAGATTATTGACATGAAGGGACTAGCCGGAGATGCCTCTGACAATATCCCCGGTGTGACTAAAATCGGTGAAAAAACAGCTATCAAGCTATTGAAACAATATGGCTCAGTCGAAGGAATTTATGAACATATCGATGAAATGAAGCAAAGCAAAATGAAAGAAAATCTGATAAATGACAAAGAGCAGGCTTTCTTATCGAAAAAATTGGCGACCATCAATACTTCAGCGCCTGTGGATGTCTCTATCGACTCATTGAAGTATGAAGGGAAAAATCTCGATAAACTCGTTCCGTTTTATAAAGAAATGGATTTCAATCAGTTCCTTTCTAAATTGAATATCGTAGAAGAAGAAGTAAAAATGGATGATATTTTGTTTGAAGTCGTTCATGAATTCAAAGAGGAAATGTTTACTACGGATATGGCGTTGTACGTGGAAATGATGGGCGACAATTATCATACAGAGGAAATCGTCGGAGTAGCGTGGGGGACAGAAAAGAAAATTTATGTCACGAACGATCTATCTGTATTCGAAAACCGAGCGTTCCATTCTTGGATCACTGATCCGACTCGGCTGAAAAAAGTATATGATGCGAAACGAACTTATGTTGCTTTAAACCGCTATACTGGAAAAACGAAAGGAATCGATTTTGATGTCTTGCTAGGTGCATACCTTCTCGATACGAATGAAAAAAGCACAGATATCGAAGGAATAGCTGCACATTACGGATACAACGATATCCAATCCGATGAAGCTGTATACGGCAAAGGGGCGAAAAAAGGTTTACCAGAAGAAGAGGAACTCTTTTTTGCTCATTTAGCGCGAAAAGTAGCTGCAATCAATGCGTTGACACCAAAATTGAGCCAAGAACTGGCAGATAAAAACCAAGAAGATCTTTTCCGGAAAATGGAACTGCCATTGTCTATCATTTTGGCAGAGATGGAAATAAGCGGGATCAAAGTAGATGCGACTCGCTTACAAGAAATGAAGGGCGAGTTCTCTGCTCGCTTAAGAGAGATCGAACAAAAAATCTACGAAGAAGCCGGCGAAGAATTCAATTTGAATTCACCAAAGCAATTAGGAGTGATCTTATTTGAAAAAATGGGATTACCCGTTATCAAAAAAACAAAAACTGGATATTCCACAGCTGTAGATGTACTGGAACAGCTTCGTGAACAAGCACCAATCGTAGAGGATATCCTCACCTATCGTCAAATTGCAAAAATTCAATCTACCTATGTCGAGGGACTGCTGAAAGTGATCCAATCAGATGGGAAAGTGCATACCCGTTATGTCCAGACATTGACCCAAACAGGACGATTAAGCTCTGTTGATCCTAATTTGCAGAACATCCCGATTCGATTAGATGAAGGGAGAAAGATACGTCAGGCATTTGTTCCTAGAGAAAAAGACTGGCTGATTTATTCTTCTGACTATTCACAAATCGAGTTACGCGTACTTGCGCATATCTCAAATGATGAACATTTGAAAGCTGCCTTCCTAGAAGGTCAAGATATCCATGCCAGCACAGCGATGCGTGTATTTGGAATCGAAAAGGCAGAGGATGTCACACCAAATATGCGTAGGCAGGCAAAAGCAGTGAATTTTGGTATCGTGTATGGCATCTCTGATTACGGACTTTCACAAAATCTAGGAATCAGCCGAAAAGCAGCACAGCAATACATCGATACGTACTTTGAAAAATACCCAGGTGTCAAAGAATATATGGAAAGAATCGTACGCGAAGCAAAAGACCAAGGCTACGTCGAAACGCTGTATCACCGCCGTCGATATCTGCCAGACATCAATTCAAGAAATTACAATATCCGTTCTTTTGCGGAACGAACAGCTATCAATACACCAATCCAAGGAAGTGCTGCTGATATTTTGAAAATCGCGATGATCGAATTGGATAAACGATTAAAAGAAACAGGTCTTCAAGCTACGATGCTGTTACAAGTTCATGATGAACTTGTCTTCGAGGTACCAGAAAAAGAACTTGAATCATTAGATAAATTGGTGAAGGAAGTTATGGAACAAGCTGTTTCTCTTCATGTACCACTGATCACTGACAGCAGTTGGGGAAAAACGTGGTACGAAGCAAAATAAACATTGTTTAAGACAGAGCAATATAATGAAGGTGAAAAGAAAAAATGCCAGAATTACCAGAAGTAGAAACCGTTCGTAAAGGATTGGAACGGTTAGTAGTAGGAAAAACGATTCAAAAAGTTCAGGTCTTGTGGCCCAAGATCATCGAGCAACCAGAGACACCCATCTTTGAGGCTTCTCTTGTTGGCGAAACCATCCAATCCATTGGACGTAGAGGGAAGTTTTTAATTTTTCATCTCGATCATTATGAACTGATCTCACACTTGCGAATGGAAGGAAAATATCAATTTACGAAAGAAAATACACCAATCGATAAACATACGCATGTACTTTTCTTTTTTGAGGATGGAAGCCAACTTCGCTACAACGATGTACGAAAATTTGGTCGTATGACAATCGTCGAAAAAGGAGCAAGTGCAACTTACCGAGGAATCATGAAATTGGGACCTGAGCCTTTGCCAGATAGCTTCTTATTAGCAGATTTTGCAAATGGACTGAAAAAGTCCCACAAAGCAATCAAGCCATTGCTGCTAGACCAACGTCTAGTGACTGGTCTAGGTAATATTTATGTAGATGAAGCATTATGGGAAGCGAAGATCCATCCAGAACAACCGGCGAACACACTGCGCACCAAAGAGGTAGAACAATTACGTCTATCGATCATTGATGTTTTGGATCGTGCAATAGAAGCCGGAGGTACCACGATTCGCAGTTATTTGAATGCATTAGGAGAATCAGGCGGATTTCAAGTAGCACTGCATGTCTATCAGCAAACTGGCAAACCATGTATACGTTGTGGGACGCCGATCGTGAAAACAAAAGTGGCACAAAGGGGGACGCACTATTGTCCGAATTGTCAAAGGCTAAAAATCGCAAAGTAGGATTTGTTTTAGGTTTGACGGGTGGAATAGCTACCGGTAAAAGTACGGCAGCCAAAGTCTTTCAGTCTCATGGATTTCCTTTGATCGATGGCGATGTGATTGCCAGAGAAACTGTTGAGCCTGGAACGCTTGCTCTGAGGAAAATTGTGTCAGTGTTTGGCCAAGAGGTATTGCAGTCTGATGGGCAGCTAAATCGAGGGAAACTTGGGATGATTGTTTTTCCATCAAAGGAAAAACGGCAAAAACTTGATCAGCTATTAGATCCGTTTATCCGAAAAGCGATAAAAGATCAAATCGCCTCTCTAAGTTCCAATCAGCCTTTAGTAATTGTAGATATCCCATTGCTCTACGAAGGTCATTATGACCACTATATGGATGCAGTAGCTGTCGTTTATACTACGCCAGAAACTCAGCTTCAGCGTTTGATGAAACGTAATCAACTGACGCTAGAACAAGCGCAGCAGAGAATTAGTAGTCAGCTTCTAATCGAAGAAAAAAAGCAGCGTGCGGATATTTTGTTCGACAACAATGGAACAAAAGAAAAACTTGTGGGACAAATCGAAAATTGGCTTTTTGCTAATCGCTTTCTTTGAGTATCTGTGTCAATTTTGCTATCCTGAGTATAGAAAGTGAGGGATAGCGATGGGATCATTAAAAAATCAAAAGGATAAAGTCGTAGGTAACGCAAAAGAAAAAATCGGCGAGATACTCAATAAAGAAAATCTAATCGATGAAGGTCGTACGCAATCAGAAACAGCAGAAGAAAAAGAAAAGCAGTACCAAGCAAGAATCGATGAAATAGAAGACCAGCAGGCAGAAGAAGAAGCGAAGCGGCAAGATTTGACTCAAGAACGAAAAAATCCGACACCTGATCGTAGTAAAACACCGCTCCCAGAAAGTGACCACATTCCCGATGAGCAAAAAATCGAGGAACAGCGAATGAAACACTATACAGGAATCGAAGAGAAGTTATAAAATAGTAAAAAATCGAGATGTGACTTGAAGCAGATGAGAAGGTGTTCATCTGCTTCAAGTTTTTTGTGCTAGATGACTAAATCAGCTTTTGTGTAAGTTATTTCTCAGTAATCAAGGTGATCAGTATTGGAAAATTGAAATTTGGTAAGGACAGGGGACACAATTACGCATGAAAGTAGAAAAAATTGTTCTTATATCCGTGTTTTTTGGGTAGGACAGTCGCGTTTGTGATTTGTTTCGTGTTATAATACAACTAGTTGTAAAGAAAGACACACCCTTTATATAAAAATGCGATGCAAGAGGTGAGACAAAATGAGATGTCCCAGATGTCAACATAATAATTCACGAGTAATCGACAGCCGTCAAGCAGATGATGGACGTGCGATCCGTCGCCGTCGCGAATGTGAGAATTGTTCGTTCCGATTCACTACATTTGAACGAATTGAAGCTGCTCCGTTATTAGTAATCAAGAAAAACGGGGAACGCGAAGAGTTCAATCGCGATAAAATTTTAAGAGGACTCATCCGTTCAGCAGAAAAAAGACCTGTAGCTATGGAACAAATGGAACAAATCGTCAACCATGTCGAAAACCGCGTACGCAGTCTCGGAGAAAACGAAGTATCGACGAATCTAATTGGTGAATATGTGATGGAAGATTTAGTTGATTTAGACGAAATCGCTTATATTCGTTTTGCAAGTGTTTATCGCCAGTTCAAAGATATGTCTGTTTTCTTAAAAGAATTGCAAGATATCGTGGATAAAGCAAAAGAAAATAATAAAGAGAACAATAAAGAAAACAATTAAGAAACAAAAAGGAGGCATTTCCTTGGAAAATGCTTGGAAAGAGCTTCAACCAAAAAATATTTACCAAGGAAGAAAAGCGGCTCCGCTGAGGGAAGACAGCAAGAACGCCTTGCTGTATCTTTATCAGCCACTGATCGGCGGAGAAGCCTTGAGTATCTATTTCACTCTATTATCAGAGATCTCGCAAGAATCTGGTGAAGGTCCTGAAGGGATGCATGCAGATTTACTCAGTAGTCTAGGCTGCGGGATCCCTCAATTTTATGATGCAAGAAAAAAGCTGGAAGGAATCGGCTTACTGGATGTTTATTTTAAAGAAGATAGCGATCTGGGGCCTCGTTTTATTTATGAGTTGTTAGAGCCACTCGTTCCTAAAGCATTTTTCAAAGATTCTGTTCTGGCATTTCTTCTTCTGGAAAAAGTTGGTGAACGACGATTCCAGAAGCTTACCAAATTGTTTGAACCTAAAAGGCATACAGCAGAGGGATATCAAAAAATCACAAAAAAATTTTTAGATGTTTATCGCTTCAATGAAGCAGTATACGCTGCTAATCAAGAAAACATCGAATCACTGAATAAATCTTTTGAAGAATCTGAGCCAGCAGCATTACTTGAAACAGATTCGACATTCGATTGGCAATTTTTGAATGATTGGCTGGCAAAAAAACATATGACTGTTCTTGATGATTCAATCATCAAACAAGTCGACATGTATCATCAGCTTTATGGATTCGATGAACTAACTCTTGGTGAACTCATCAGTCAATCTTATGACTTTAGTGAACAAAAAGTATCTGAAAAAGAACTGCAAAAAGCCATTTTGGCAATGCAGAGACGTCCGGTGAAGCAAACAAAAGAAACAGTTGCGGTTTCTGAAAACAGTAATGAACCCTCGTCAAACGAACATTTGACAAACGCAGCGCTTCAGCTGATAAAAGAAGCACAGAGCATTCCACCGATGAAATATCTGGAAGCAATCAAGTCAGAAAAAGGCGGATATGTTTCTAAACAAGAAAACTGGTTACTGCAAGATCTTGTTTCTCAATCAGGTCTTTCCAGTAGCGTGATCAATGTTTTGCTGAATTATGTACTAGTGATCAAGAATAATGCTAGCTTAAATGCCAGTTATGTAAATACAGTGGCAAATGAATGGGCACAAAAGAAAATCGCCACAGCAGAAGAAGCGATCCAGCACATTCGGCAAATAAGTAATCAAGCAAAACAATCAAAACAAAAGAAGCAAACAAATTATCAAACTGGCAAGCGAAATGTTCGACGGGAAAAGCTTCCTGATTGGGTCAACCAGCCAAAAGATGAAAAACAGATCAGCAGCGAGAAAAAAGCAGAGATTGACCGCCGTTTTAAAGAATACCTGGCAAAAAAGGAGGGTGACATCTAATGGAAGACGTAGGCAAAGAATTGAAGAGGATCATCAGCAAACGCAATTATCAAGAAAAGTATGCTGAAATGATCGCTGAAGTCTTAAATGATGCGGATGTTCAAGCTTTTCTAAGCGCACACCAAGAAGAATTGACACAAGCGGATATTGAAAAAAGTTACGCTAAATTGTATGAATTCGTGCAAGAAAAGCGTAAATATCAAAAAAACGATCCAACGATGATCGCTCCCGGCTATGAGCCGAAGCTGACGTTGAATTTTCATTATGTGGATGTCACTTATGTACCAACGGAAGCATTGTTAGCACGGCAAAGACAAGAAGAAATCAGAAGCCGAGTAAAAGCAATGGATATGCCAAAAGATATTCAATCGGCTTCTTTTGAAAACTTTGAACGTACAGATGGACGAGGATATGCGAGCTTAGAAGCCCTAGATTTTGTAGAGAAATATACTGCTGATCCAAAAGGGTATCATAAAGGACTGTATCTAGTAGGAAGTTTTGGTATTGGAAAAACATATTTATTAGGAGCAACAGCGAGAGAATTAGCGATTGCTGGATTCACCACGACGCTAGTCCATTTTCCGACATTTGCCGTTGAGATGAAACAGGCAATCGGAAAAGATCAAGTGGCAGAAAAGTTAGATGCAGTGAAACGTTCACCTATTTTGATGATCGATGATATTGGTGCAGATGCGATGAGTAGTTGGATACGAGACGAAGTATTCGGTGTTATCCTTCAATATCGGATGCAGGAACAGTTACCAACCTTCTTCTCATCGAATTTTACAATGGATGAATTGGAACAGCATTTGTCCGTCACTCAACGTGGAGATGAAGAGCCACTAAAAGCGAAACGAATAATGGAACGCATACGTTATTTGACAAAAGAAATCGAAATGACTGGTCGCAACCGACGCAATGGTTGAACAGTTGACAAGTCCAACTGACATTTGACCTAGTAGTAAAAGCAGGTCAGCGAATCATTATATGGACAGAAATGACCGGAGACAATCACCGCAACAAGTAATGCAGAAACTTAAACGGAGGATTTTTTATGAGGGCTATTTTTTCTAGTATATCTGTAGTTGGTCTATTTTTTCTTTTAGCAGGCTGCGGTAGCGCAGATAGCAACACAGGTTCTGTTGATTCGATTGATGCGGGTCAAACAGTAAAAACAAGCAGTACGAAAACGGAGGGACAAAGCATATTTGTCGGAACGATTGAAAGTATCACTCAAGTAGAAGCAGAAGAAGAAACGCTTCAGTTGAAACTCGTCGATGTCATGGCCAAAGAAGATCCAGCGAATATGGGAACGTCATTCAGCAATGACGGAGTGATCTTAAATGCTACTGCTGAAAAAATAAGCGTGGACATAAATGAATTGAAAATCGGTGACAAAGTCCAATTTACATTAGTTGAGATGCCGATCATGACGATGTCTATCCCACCGCAAGTTCCTGGAGATTCGATTATTGATGTTTCATTGAACAAATAACCAATAACATTTTTTCAAAAATAAGAAAATGTTGTTTTATAGAACGAAAAGGTATATTTTTTAAGGAGATATGGGAATTTTTTTATTCCTAGTCTCCTTATTTTATTTGGAAAATGCTATAATTATCTAGAAGGAGTGAAGCTATGAACCATTTAGATTTATCTCAGCGCTTAGCCGCAGTGGGTGACTTTGTCCCTGAATCCGCTCGTTTAGCAGACATTGGATCAGATCACGCTTACTTACCCGTTGCATTGATATTAAGAGGAAAAATCGAATATGCAGTTGCTGGTGAAGTCGTTCAAGGTCCTTATGAATCAGCACGTAAGCAAGTCAAAAAAGATGGATTAGAAGACCGTATCACCGTACGCCTTGCAAATGGTCTAGATGCTATCCAGCCACAAGATGGTATTACAGCTGTCACGATTGCGGGTATGGGAGGTTCACTGATCCGAGATATCCTAGAAGCTGGCAAGTTGAATCAACGCTTAAGCGGACAAGAACGTTTGATCCTTCAGCCAAACATCGGAGAGCGTACATTACGATCTTGGCTGCAAGAAAATCAGTATAAAATCCAATCAGAAAAAATACTTGAAGAAAATAAAAAAATATATGAAATCATTGTAGCCGAAAAAGAACAAAAACCAGTTACTTACAATGAAATGGAGCTGATGTTCGGGCCATTTCTGCTTGAAGAGAAAAGTGAGATCTTCAAATCAAAATGGTCAAGAGAGCTTCAACAAAGAAAAGCTATCCGTGAACAGCTCAAACAAGCAGCTAATCAAGAGGCACGTCAAAAACAAATCGAGCAGGAAATCGAAATGATTGAGGAGGTTTTAAAGACATGACAATCAGCGGACGCACCTTCATCCAAAAGTTTGAAAGCTATTGTCCTCAGTGGCTAGCTGAAGAAGGAGACCCAGTCGGACTGCATATCGGAACATTGGATAAGCCAATCCAACGAGTAATGATGACATTAGACGTTCGTCCAGAAGTGGTCGAAGAAGCAATCAAGAAAAAAATCGATTTGCTGATTGCTAAACATCCTCCAATCTTTCGTCCTGTAAAACGGCTGGTTACTGATCAGCCACAAGAAAAAATGTATGCAGATTTGTTGAAACATGATATTGCCGTCTATGCAGCACACACGAACATGGATATTATTTGGGATGGACTGAATGACTGGTTTTGTGAACTTCTCGGTATTGAAGTGGAGAGTTATTTAGTAAAGACTCATGAGATTCATTATAAAAAACTGGCCGTTTATGTACCTGTGGATCATGCACAGAAAATGCGTGAAGTATTAGCTGCAGCTGGTGCTGGTACACAAGGTGATTATACCGGTACAAGTTTTACCTCGATTGGACACGGTCGATTTACTCCGGAAGCTGGTGCACAACCAGCGATTGGGAAAGTAGGGAAGACAGAACAAGTTCAAGAGGCAAAAGTTGAGGTTATTTTGCCGGAAACTATCGAAAAACAAGTGATTCAAGCCATGCGGTCAGCTCATCCTTATGAGGAACCTGCTTATGATCTTTTCGCTATAGATGAACCAGTCGAAATGTTTGGGTTAGGACGAGTAGGTGAATTGCCGCAAGAAATTTCTATAGAGGCATTTGTAGAACAAGTAAAAGAAGCGTTCCAACTAGATGGACTTAGAATAGTCCAGCCAAAAAATGCAAAATCCTCTGTGAAGCGCATTGCGATTTGCGGTGGAAGCGGTGAAAAATTTTATCCGCAAGCAATCGCCCAAAGAGCAGATGTCTATATCACGGGAGATATCTATTATCATACGGCTCATGATATGCAAAGCGCTGGGTTGATTGCAATTGATCCCGGTCATTATATTGAATCGTTATGCAAGCAACGATTCATCGAGAAATTTGAATCTTGGAAACAAGAAGAAAATTGGGATATTAACTTTTTCGTTTCTGAAACAAATACAAACCCATTTCAATTTAATTAAAAGGAGAGAATACTATGTACGAAAATCTTTTGCCACGTTTTTTACGATATGTCAAAACAGAAACACGCTCCGATGCAACAAGCAAAACGACTCCATCGACTCAGACACAAGTTGCTTTTGCGCAAGAATTGAAAAAAGAATTAGAAGAGTTAGGCTTAGCTGATGTTTTCTATAATGAAGATAACGGATTCGTTATGGGAACATTACCAAGCAATGTTGATCATGAAGTGCGTTCCATTGGATTTATTTCCCACATGGATACAGCAGATTTTAATGCAGTAGGAGTCAATCCACAAATCATTGAAAACTATGATGGCGAGTCTACGATCGTACTAGATGCGGAAGAACGCTATACATTGAATACAAAAGATTTTCCAAATTTGAAAAATTATGAAGGCCACACATTGATCACAACAGATGGCAGTACATTACTGGGAGCAGATGACAAATCAGGGATTGCGGAAATCATGACTGCAATGGAGATCTTGATCAATAATCCTTCTATCCCTCACGGTACCATCAAAGTGGCTTTTGGTCCTGATGAAGAAATCGGTGTCGGAGCGGATAAATTCGATGTTGAGCAATTCGATGTAGATTTTGCTTATACAGTCGATGGTGGTCCTTTAGGTGAGTTGCAGTATGAAACGTTTAGTGCTGCTCAAGCAAATATTACGATCCAAGGGAAAAATGTACATCCAGGGACGGCAAAAGATACAATGATCAATGCTCTACAGTTAGCAATCGATTTTCATAATCAGCTTCCAGCCGATGAAGTTCCAGAAAAAACGGAAGGATACGAAGGTTTCTTCCATTTGATGGCATTGGATGGGAATCCTGAAGAAGCTTCTATGAGTTATATCATTCGCGATCATGATCGTGAAAAATTCGAAGCACGCAAAGCACAAATCACACATATCCAAGAAGAGTTGAATCAGCGATTTGATCAAGAACGAATCAAAGTAGATATGTATGATCAATATTACAACATGAAAGAAATCATTGAAAAAGATATGAGCATCGTGGAATTAGCGAAACAAGCAATGATCGAGCTTGGTATCTCTCCAGTGATCGAACCAGTTCGTGGAGGAACAGATGGTTCAAAAATCTCTTACATGGGTATTCCGACGCCAAATCTATTTGCCGGAGGAGAAAATATGCACGGACGATTCGAATTTGTTTCTTTACAAGTAATGGAAAAAGCAACAGACGTGATTGTAAAAATTGCAGAATTGAACACAAAGAGTTAAAATCGAAAAAGAACAGCTTATGACAAGGCGTTCGTCCCAATGATGGAATGTCATCTGTCTAAGGCTAAAGGGCAGGACAATGGAATTGGTTGTCCCGCCCTCTTTTTTGAAGAGTAAATAGGAGGTAAAGAATGGAAAAGCTGCTAGTTTTTTATAACAAAAGTTCAGGGAAAGATGAGGGTGAGAAATTAGCACGCTGGTTTCAAGATTATGTAAAAGAAAAGCAGCCAGAATTATATGTAGAACTAGCTGAAACTGGCCCATCGATTGATGATGCGGAATTAGTCAAGAAAGCAGAAGCCATAGAAGCTGATACTTTAGTAATTATAGGTGGAGACGGCACGATTCATCATATCGTCCAAGCGTTCCAAAAAACATTATCTCAATACCATGTCGGATTACTTCCAGGTGGAACTGTCAACAACCTTGCACGTGTTCTTGAGATTCCACTCAAAAAAGAAGAAGCTGCTGACGTGATCCTGGAAGGCAATGTACGGAAAATAGACTATGGTCAAGTCAATGATGAAGTCATTATCTCTACACTGACAATCGGAATCTTAGCAGATACAGCAGTTTGGATCAGTCAAGAAGAAAAACAGCGTTACGGCTCGTGGATCTTTATCAAGAAGTTTTTTAAGTTATTGCTGAAGAAGAAAAAATATCATTTGGATTTAGAAACAGACGAGGAGCATTGGAAAGGAAAATCCCAACTGTTGACAGTCACGATGTCTAACTCCGTGGGCGGTTTTACAAATTTTGACGACTCAGCGACCCCAGATGATGGAAAATTCCATGTAACGATCGTACCTTCCTTAGATATTTTCCGATTTATTTTTTATTTGCCTAGAATCATGAGAGGCAAATTCTATACGATCCCCGGCATTACTTATTTCACAGCCAAACGCATGAAAATCCAAGCGCAGGAAAAATCTGTGGGCACTCGAACGGATGGAGACACGACAGATGATCTTCCAGTTGAATTATCTGTTGTATCAAAAGGATTAACAGTTTATTCACCAAAGAAAGAAGAAAATGCTTAGAAATAGTAGTTAACAGAAAGTTGGAAGAAGAGTAATGGATGTATTGTTACACAATCCTTTGTGGTTTTACCTTTTCATTGTGAATTTTTACTTATTTTGTCTGATGGGGTATGATAAACATCAGGCTAGAACTAGCGGCTGGCGTGTTCCTGAGAATAATTTGATATTTGTCAGCCTGTTAGGCGGTGGTTTGGGAGGATTGATCTCTCGAAAAGTTTTCCATCATAAAACTCGGAAAAAGAAGTTTACTATAGGATTCGCTGCAGGTGTACTTGTTGATTTGATTCTCATTTATTTTTTCCATTAAGGAGCAGGAGATGTCGTCTAAAGGAACGAAAACTAAAATCATTCTGAATCTGCTTTTGCTGATTGTGATTTTTGCCATTATTTATTATTTAATCAATCAATCATTTGCAGATATCTTTGCCGAATTGCTGTCTACCAGTGTTGTTGTTTTGGCAGCAGCTGTTATATTAGGGACAGTTTACCAAATCGCTGAAGGGCGCTCAATCAAAGAAATTGCTGAACCTTTCGCGCCGAATTTTACAACGAAAGATGGGTTCTTGACCTCTAGCTATATTGCGTTTTACCGAATCGTTTCATTTGGTACAGGAACGCTGATCTCGGAGATTTATTTTTATAACAAAAAAGGAATGAAGCTATCCCAGGGAGCAGGGGTGACAGCACTCCATATGATTATGTACAAACTGGCAGTGATCACTTATGCATTAGCTGGCTTGGTCATCCAATTCTCTCTTTTTTATTCTAATGGTCCGTCAATGATCTGGTTTATCATCGCTGGTATCCTTTTGACGATCGTGATTGTTGCCTTTTTATTGGCGATGTCCGTCAGCTTGAATGTTCAAATATTTTTTGTCAGCTTATCGAATAAGTTATTTAAAAGTGAGCGTTTGCGGAAATGGGTGGATACATGCAATCAGCAGATCTACTCTTTAAGGGAAACGGTCCAAACCATTATCCAAGACAGGACTGCGCTATTGCGGATTTATCTATGGAATATGTTAAAACTTGTATTTTGGTATGTACTTCCCTATTTGATTCTGATTGAAAACCATCCTAAAATAGATTTTCTACTGACCATTTCGTTTATCAGCTTTGCAGTAGTGCTTTCAGGGGTTATTCCTACGCCTGCTGGTATTGGTTCCTTTGAATTTGTCTATTTGTTATTATTCAGACCAGTTGTTGGAACAGTTGACGCAGTTTCTTCGCTTTTACTGTATCGTTTCAGTTCCTTTATCTTGCCATTTCTCTATGGATTTGTGTATGTGATTGCTGAACGGCGAAGAGTGATCAAAGAAGAAATAATAGAAGTAAAAAAAGAGAATAAAGAAAATCAAGGGTAGGTCTTTTATAAGATCTACCCTTTTTATCAAATCAAAGAAAAACGTTATGGATAAGATAATTTTACGTTTGTTTGGCTCTTTTTTTGTATACATACAATCAATTTTGTTTTTTTAAGATTTATATAAGTCGAGAAAAAAAGTCAAAAAACTATGTGTATATTTTGACCAAAATTGACCAAAGCGATATAATAGTTTTTGTAAAGATCAAAGAAATAAGTGATCTTACCTTTAATTAGGAGGGTATACCTGTATGAATATTGAGAAAATGACTACGACGCTTCAAGAAGCGATTGCTGAAGCTCAACAGATTGCGGTCACTCGAAAACACCAAGATATCGACATTGCCCATGTATGGAAAATCTTTTTACAACCTAATCATTTTGGTCGAAATTTCTATACGGATGCCGGATTGGATGTCGAATCTTTTGAACATGAAATTGATCGTCTACTGGATGAGTATCCAGTTGTTTCTGGTGGAAACGTCCAATATGGACAAAACCTCAGCCAGAATTTCTTTCGATTATTGAATGAAGCAGACCAGATACGTGAAAGCTTCGGCGACGAGTTTCTTTCAACGGAAGTCGTTATTTTAGCGTTGATGAAATTAAAAAATTATCCGTTAACTGTTTATTTGAATAAAAACGGATTATCTGAAAAAGAATTGCGTAAAAACATCGAAGAGATGAGAGGAGGAGAAAGAGTGACCTCACAAAACCAAGAAGAACAATATAAAGCATTAGAAAAATACGGCGTTGATTTAGTACAGCAAGTCAAAAGCGGAAAAATGGATCCAATCATCGGTCGTGATGAAGAAATCCGTGATGTCATCCGTATTCTTTCACGAAAAACAAAAAATAATCCTGTTCTGATAGGAGAACCCGGTGTAGGGAAAACGGCAATCGTTGAAGGGCTTGCTCAACGTATCGTACGCAAAGATGTGCCTGAAAATTTAAAAGATAAAACGATTTTTTCATTAGATATGGGTGCATTGATCGCTGGAGCAAAATTCCGTGGTGAATTTGAAGAAAGACTAAAAGCAGTCTTGAAAGAAGTCAAAAAAAGTGATGGACGTATCCTCTTGTTCATCGATGAAATCCACAATATCGTAGGGGCAGGAAAAACAGAAGGAAGTATGGATGCCGGAAATCTGTTGAAGCCAATGCTTGCTCGCGGTGAATTACATTTGATCGGTGCCACAACTTTAGATGAGTACCGTCAATATATGGAAAAAGACAAAGCGTTGGAACGTCGCTTTCAAAAGGTATTAGTCAAAGAACCAACAGTGGAAGATACGATCAGTATTCTGCGTGGATTAAAAGAACGTTTTGAGATCCACCATGGTGTTAACATCCATGACAACGCATTAGTAGCAGCAGCTACTTTATCTGACCGCTACATTACTGACCGATTCTTACCGGACAAAGCAATCGATTTGATCGATGAAGCCAGTGCAACGATTCGAGTAGAAATGAACTCTATGCCAACGGAATTAGATCAAGTTACTAGACGTTTGATGCAGTTGGAAATCGAAGAAGCTGCACTGAAAAAAGAATCAGATGATGCAAGTAAAAAACGCTTGAAAAATTTGCAAGAAGAATTAGCTGAACTTCGTGAAGAAGCAAATGCGATGAAGATGCAGTGGGAAACAGAAAAAGAAGAAGTCAATTCTGTTTCAGCAAAACGTGCTGAAATCGATAAAGCAAAACACGAATTAGAAGATGCAGAAAATAACTATGATTTGGAACGCGCTGCTGTATTGCGACATGGTACGATACCTCAATTAGAAAAAGAATTGAAGGAATTAGAAGCTAAAGCAAAAGACAGCGAAATCAAGATGGTTCAAGAGTCCGTTACCGAAAATGAGATTGCTCAAGTCGTTGGCAGATTAACGGGTATTCCCGTAACGAAACTTGTAGAAGGTGAACGAGAAAAACTAATTAAATTGAATGAAACACTTCATAAACGAGTGATTGGTCAAGATGAAGCAGTTGATGCGGTCAGTGACGCGGTGATTCGTTCACGTGCTGGATTGCAAGACCCAAATCGTCCTCTAGGTTCTTTCCTTTTCCTAGGACCAACTGGTGTCGGAAAAACCGAATTAGCGAAAGCGTTAGCTGAGAACTTGTTTGACTCAGAAGATCATATGGTACGGATCGATATGAGTGAATATATGGAAAAACATGCTGTGTCTCGTCTAGTCGGAGCTCCTCCAGGCTATGTAGGTTACGAAGAAGGTGGTCAATTAACGGAAGCTGTCAGACGAAATCCTTATACAATCGTCTTGTTGGATGAAATCGAAAAAGCGCATCCCGATGTCTTCAATATCTTGTTACAAGTCCTAGATGACGGACGCTTGACTGATTCAAAAGGGCGAGTAGTTGATTTCAAAAATACGGTTCTAATCATGACTAGCAATATCGGTTCACAGTTACTGTTGGAAGGCGTGACTGCTGATGGAACGATTCCAGAAGCAGTGGCTGAACAAGTCAACACGCTATTACGTGGAAATTTCAAACCAGAATTCTTGAACCGAATCGACGACACGATTTTATTTACACCATTGAGCCTAGACAACGTGAAAGGTATCGTTGACAAAATGGTGGAACAATTGGCACAACGTCTGGAACATCAAGAAATCCTGTTGACGATCAGTGATGAAGCCAAAACGTGGATCGCTGAAAATGCTTATGAACCAGCATATGGTGCAAGACCACTGAAACGATTTATCACTAAGGAAGTAGAAACACCACTAGCTAAAGAAATCGTTGCAGGGCATGTTATGCCTAAATCAAAAGTAACGATTACTTTACTTGATGGACAACTTCATTTCAAAACAGAAGAACTAGAAGAAATCGTCTAATCTTCAAATTGAGACTATAAAAGAAAAAAGGAGGTCTGACACAACTAGTGTCAGACCTCCTTTTTTCAAATAAACAGTGTTCCAGAAGTAGCTTCTTCGAAAAATAAGCCGAAATTTCAAAAAAAATTGAGAAGCAATTTTCGTAAATGCCTTCTTGTTTCTTGAAGCTGCCCGCTTCTGCCACAATCTCTTTTATTAAATATTTTTTACTTTTTCTAATTTATAACTTTCAAAGTAACGCTCATCTTTTTTACTTTGAGACCATGCAAACAATCCCATTAAGGCAGCACCTATCGTATTTGTCAGCAAGTCGCCCATCGTATCCATCAATGCTGCTCGTCCGACAAACAGTGTGCCATCAGAAGCAGCAAAACGTTGAAGATTCATGCCTAAGAACTGGTCGCATAAGAATTCCCAGAACTCCCAAAACACGCCGCAAAGTCCAGCAAACGCAAAGCCGAATAAGAGGAACAACCAAGGACTGGTTTTTGATATCTCAGCATCTTTCATCAAGTAACCAATCAATCCATAGCCAAGAGCTGTCAGGACCATTGGACTCACCGCATGTAAGATTTTGTCCCAAAAAGAGATGATACTGATCAAATGCATCCCTGTACCTAAAAAGACAGAGATGAATAAGAAGAACCAGTAAAACAAAACGATTGCTGCTGGAATTTTAAGTTTGAAAACTGTCAAAATGACTTGTGGCATGAAAATCAATGCAATCCCTAATAAAGATTCCACGATAAATGTGATTCCTTGAGAAGTCGAATACTTTTGGGTGATAAATTCATAAAAATTATAGCAGACAACGAATACACCAAAAGCAAGTAAAGCTATTTGAACCTTTTTGATTTCTTTAATCACTGAAAGTCCCTCCATCTAAAAATCTTTTTACTTCTGAAAGCAACTCAGTCTCTGAAGAAACCACTTTTCCGTTCAATTTGATCAGACCTATTGTATATAAGTTCAGGTAGTGAAATTGATTTTCAGCTGTTTCTTGTAGTGCAGCGATTTTTTTCGGGTGGGTTCCGCCTTGCTGTCGAGTATCAGTATATAAGCCGATCACTGGGATGCCTTTCGCATAAGCCACACCGATTTCCGATGCTACGCCAGCATCAATCGTCAATCCATCTAATAAAGCAATCATCAAATCGCTTTCCAACACTTTTTCTGTGTCTGCAAGAGCAATCATCCGACTGTCTGCATAAGCAGTTTTGTCATTGATTGCTTCATTTTCTTGAGGAAGATAGATCGAAAGCTCAGAAGAGAGCTCTCTGATTTCTTTAACTAACTGTTGGTTATATAACAAATCACTTTTAGCAAACATTGGTGCGGCAAAATAAATTTTCATCTAAACATCATCCTTTTTATTAAAAATAATCGCTAAAGTAAGCTTCCATGTTTGGAATGATACGCTCTAGTGACTTCAGTGTTTCTTCATCTGTTTCTAACCGTTCGATTCTTGCCAAATAAGAAGCACGTCGATAATTCATCATCAAGCAAGTCAATGTTTGGATATTCAATCGAACAGGGTTTCCTATAGGTTCATTCAAGACACGGACTTGTCCTTGTTCATCCCATGTTAAAGCAAAGACGCCATTATTCCAAGGAGCGACAGGATCTTCAATGATGAAATGAAAAGCATCAGCTGTTCCAACAAACGGAAACCGTTGAAGGAATTCTTTTACATCAACGATCCGAGCCATAAAATATGGTTCGATCTGCTCTTTGATCTGACTGTCTTCAATCAAAAAAGCTAAGGGCTCATTTTTGTAAATATCTCCATGTACCCAGTAAATCATGGAAAAATGAGCGGAAATAAAGTTCCATAAGCCATTTCGAGCTTCTTGATCAAGATAGAACATTTCTTTTACGTGAAATATTTCTTCAGCTACCCAGTAGAATAGAACACCTCTTGGTTCATGGTTGCTATCGTAGTAGACAGCGGCTGTGCGCTCATCTTCATTTTCGAAACGCCAATACTCTTCCCAATGAAAATCACTGCGGAATAAAGCACCATGGTTTTGTTGGGCAAATTTGTCATAAACGGAAAATACGTCTGGATGATCAACTGGTAATCGCTCAACCATACCACTTACTGGGATTTGTTTAGGTAGCTGTGTATCTCTGATTTTAAAGGAAAGTTTATCAGACATGATTTCCCATCCTTTACGCCGATAGTAGGGGATACTGTAAGGATACAAATAAGAGATCCATTGCTTATTCTTGCGCATATTATCCAATGCAACGATAATTAGATCTTGCATCAATCCATGGTTAGCATATTCTGGATAAGTTCCAACTCCAGTCACACCACCCATTTTATAACGTGCACCGTGAATATTGACTTCACAAGGATAGATAGCGATTTGAGAGATCAGTTTATTTTCGTGGAACCATCCGAACACTTTCGATACTTCCAAAATCGGTTTTTTGGAACGGATAAAAGCTCGTTTATTCTCAAACCCGCTTTCCTCGATATCTGCTTCAGTCACTTGGAACACATAGGAAAGTAATTCATTGAATTGATCGATATGTTCTTGAGTGACCGGTTTTAATTCAAGATTTTCTCTAAAATCTTTATGATCCATTTTTTCATCTCCATTTATTAGCTTGATAACAGTATAGCAAAATTCTACAAAAAAAACTTCTATAGCTGACTAATTAAAAACTCTTTAAATTACTGCTTTTCGTTGGT
Source organism: Enterococcus sp. DIV0436a (assembly GCF_051711605.1). Classification (NCBI taxonomy): domain Bacteria; kingdom Bacillati; phylum Bacillota; class Bacilli; order Lactobacillales; family Enterococcaceae; genus Enterococcus; species Enterococcus sp. DIV0436a. The sequence continues at coordinate 1,599,924 of NZ_JBIONA010000001.1, read as the reverse complement.
ATAATGGAAAGTGCTGATTATATGAAAAGAGGAGACGCTATGGATATAAAGAAAATGAAAGAACGCCAAGAGCAGATTCGTAATTTTTCGATCATCGCTCATATCGACCATGGGAAATCTACATTGGCCGATCGTATTTTAGAAATGACGCACACTGTGACGTCTCGCGAAATGCAAGATCAGCTGTTAGACTCGATGGATTTGGAACGTGAACGTGGAATCACGATTAAATTAAATGCTGTAGAACTCAATTACACAGCGAAAAATGGAGAAACATATATCTTTCATTTGATTGACACCCCAGGGCACGTCGACTTCACCTATGAAGTCTCTCGAAGCCTTGCTGCCTGTGAGGGTGCCGTTTTAGTGGTCGATGCAGCACAAGGAATCGAAGCACAAACATTGGCCAATGTTTATTTAGCGTTAGACAATGATTTGGAGATCCTGCCAGTCATCAATAAAATCGACCTACCCGCAGCAGATCCCGAACGTGTCCGTCAAGAAATCGAAGACGTAATCGGAATCGATGCTAGTGAAGCTGTATTAGCTAGTGCCAAATCAGGGATTGGGATTGAAGATATTCTCGAGCAGATCGTGGAATATGTTCCTGCACCAAGTGGAGACTTAGATGCACCGCTAAAAGCTTTGATCTTTGACTCTATTTATGATAGTTACCGCGGTGTTGTTCTAAATGTCCGAATCACGGACGGTATGGTCAAACCCGGAGACAAAATCAAACTGATGAGTAATGGAAAAACATTTGATGTTACAGAGGTCGGGGTCTTCTCGCCAAAAGCAGTTGCTAGAGACTTTTTGATGGTCGGTGATGTCGGTTATATCACAGCAAGTATCAAAACTGTCCAAGATACACGAGTAGGGGATACAGTAACGTTAGCAGACAATCCTGCCGCTGAAGCTTTACCAGGTTACCGAAAAATGAATCCGATGGTTTATTGTGGTCTTTATCCAATTGATACTTCTCGTTACAACGATTTGCGGGAAGCTTTAGAAAAACTGCAATTGAATGATGCTGCTTTACAATTCGAACCAGAAACCTCTCAAGCATTAGGTTTTGGGTTCCGCTGTGGATTCCTCGGACTTCTTCATATGGATGTCGTCCAAGAACGCTTGGAACGGGAATTCAATCTAGAATTGATCACGACTGCACCATCCGTTATTTACCATGTTAATAAAACGGATGGTACGACTGCTACAGTAGATAACCCGGCAGATTTTCCTGAACCTGTAACGATCCAGGATGTAGAAGAACCATTCGTCAAAGCACAGATCATGGTCCCAAATGATTTTGTCGGTGCAGTAATGGAACTTTCTCAACGAAAACGGGGAGAATTCATTACGATGGATTATTTAGATGATTACCGAGTAAACGTCGTCTATAATATTCCGCTTTCTGAAATTGTCTTTGACTTTTTCGACAAATTGAAATCAAGCACGAAAGGCTATGCCTCATTGGATTATGAAATGTCTGGTTATCAAAAAAGCAAGTTAGTGAAGATGGACATCTTGCTGAATGGAGAAAAAGTCGATGCATTAAGCTTTATCGTTCACCGAGACTTTGCCTATGAACGTGGAAAAGCAATCGTTGAAAAACTGAAAAAACTAATCCCACGCCAACAATTTGAGGTGCCAATCCAAGCAGCTATTGGACAAAAAATCGTTGCCCGTTCAGACATCAAGGCCTTGCGTAAAAACGTCTTGGCTAAATGTTATGGTGGAGATGTTTCTCGTAAACGTAAACTCTTAGAGAAACAAAAAGAAGGGAAGAAGCGGATGAAACAAATCGGCTCCGTCGAAGTTCCGCAAGAAGCCTTCATGGCCGTTCTGAAAATGGATGAGGAAGAAAGTAAGAAGTAGCAAGTGGTCTGGTGATTGGAATACACCATTTAAGAGCTATCTTCCCACATTTTTCCCACATTAATCTTTTTTAAAAGGCATTGTCGCGTAGCATCTGTTCAAAGATGTCGACAGTGTCTTTTTTCATTTTCTTTGTCACATGAGCATAGGTATCCATTGTAGTAGCTAATCTAGAATGACCAACTCGAGCCTGGATTTCTTTTGGGTTTGCCACCGGATTGTTACCGGTGGCTTTTTTTGGTAAAATTCAAGAATTTTTTCTTAAATTCTCCATGATATCTATCGTTTCAGTTTTTATCTTATTTGTCACATGAGAATAGGTGTACATCAAATAATGCCTTGGATACCTTGGAATCAGTGGATGAGTTGGAAACAACTTTGGATTAATCAAAAGAATACATGTATAAACTGAGTTATGCCGTTTAAGTTAGCGCAGAATCCCTAGCTATTTAAAAAATGGTTTGGCTAAGATCTCTCAAAAAGAGTATTTATTCAAATAACTTTTTAGAAAAATAATTAGGCTAGAAACAAAAGAAGCCAGCTACAAGAGCTGGAAAAGTTAATTTTTTGTATTCAGATAAATTAATATACAAATAAAAAATACTATCGAAAACACTAACCCAACTAAATAATTGGATAAAAAAAGGGGATCAGAATCTGAATCATCCCAAATCTTGATCATGAAATAGATAAATGGGAGGAATGAGACGATCAATAAACAATCTTTTTTACGCCATATTTTCAAACAACTTAGAACAATAATTTTTATATGCACAAGTAACCCAGAATAAGATTTTACTAATAAATAACAAAGTTATATCCCCTTTATTTTTTCTCTTTCCCAATATATTTATTTTATCACTATTTATTTATTATGAGAAAGAAATGAGACTAAGGGGAGAAGTCACAACAAAGTTTCTGAAGAAGAAGTATATAAAATGGCAAATCGACGTATTGTTAATGCGAGTGAGGCTATTCGTAAGTTTGGATTTCTATATTAGATAATGATCGTCAATGAGAGGGAACGGAATAAAAATAAAAGACGGATTTTACGATAGTAGTCATGGTATTGATGGTTAAATACTAGATATGCCGATAAAGTACCCTAATTAATTCGGATTGAAAGGATGATGAAATGCGATAGACAGCAACGGTTGAAAAATAGTAAGAACAATTAGGAAGAGTTGAAATTCACATCCTTGTTTTTACTATTTCCGTTGCTGTCTATCAATTTATAAACATCAAAGTTATGTTTACTTAAAATATATCAATTGCTTATTGTCAAAGATAAATATAATACGCATCAGCTTCCGAAGTAACAGAATTTACCTTATGGAGTCCTTCTAATTTGATGTGGAGTTCATTGGCAACTTCTTCAATATATTTGTTAAATATCCTATTTTCTAATTTTAAATAATTAGCAATCTCTATAGAAATAACTTTTTTACGTTCTTTTCCTATAAACTGAATATTAAAATTCCTTATAACGTTGTTTCTATCACTTTCATTAGGAAAGCTACTTCTCATTGATACATATTCTTTTATAGATGCAAGAGTGCTTTTTATCATTTGAAATTCATCCATAACTTCACCTTCTCTAATTATTTTAATTTTAATTTAATTATACATGATACTTCTGTTTCTAGCCATTTTTTTGCTGAAGAGAAGATTGAGGTCATTATGCAGGAGAAGAATGAAGAGGCAGCTAATTAGTCAAATGAAAAATTTGATAAAACAAATCAAACACAGACTACAATAAATGTCGTTTTTGCAGTGTGATCGTGTAAGATTTGTAAAATAATAAAGCTAAGATAAGCACAGCGGCTTCTAGTAAGGCGTATTATGAATTGATCCACAACAAGATAAATCAGAATTTTATTTAAATGAGTAAAAAAAGAGAAAATAAGGCACTTAAAGTCTAGCGACTACCGTTAGGGGAAAAGATAAACAGATTCTTTTCATATTTTTTAGTTACATAGACATTCAGAAAAAAAGACAATCAACTAGTGATTGTCTTTTAGAAAATTTCCAATTATTTTTGTGATATTACTAGAAAATGAGACAAGAGCAAGACCTAAAATATTTATGAAAAAATTGAAATATAAAAAAATAGCATTAAGTATAACAAGAATCATTCCGGTGTATAAAAATATATTAGCATTAAGTTTGTTGATAAGCGTCATTTTTCTTCCTCCTATCACTTTTAGATAAGAGTATCTTATAGTCAATACCTTAATAATAAGTCGACAGAAACAAGAATTAAGGAGAAACAGTTGAGAGTATAAAATATTTTGTGTAAATGAAAAAATCCATACAAAAAAGGAAGTCCCTTCTGTAGAATAAAGTTAACGACAACCAATTCACAGAAAAGAGGACTTCCCTATGAATGATTTTACTACAGAAATTGTGCAAACTCTAGTCACTAAAGGCGATTTAAATGAATTATTCCGTTCGCACTTAGAAAAAGCGATAAACACACTCCTACGGACTGAATTAACGGCTTTTTTAGATTACGAAAAATATGATCGCACTGGTTTTAATTCAGGTAATTCGAGAAACGGTTCTTACTTTCGATCAATCAAAACCGAATATGGTGAATTAACATTGGAAATACCTAGAGATCGTAATGGTGAGTTTAAACAACAAACTTTACCAGCCTACAAAAGAACAAACGATACATTGGAAACCACTATTATCCATTTATTCGAAAAAGGTGTTACGATGTCTGAAATTGCTGATTTGATCGAAAAAATGTACGGTCATCACTATACTCCACAAACCATGTCCAACATGACTAAAGTTCTGACTGAAGAAGTAAATGCCTTTAAATCCAGAGCCTTAAATGATAAGTATGTCGCTATTTTTATGGACGCTACTTACATTCCACTAAAACGTCAAACTGTATCCAAAGAAGCGATTTATATTGCCATTGGTATACGAGAAGACGGCACTAAAGAAGTACTGAGTTATGCGATTGCTCCAACTGAATCAACATACGTTTGGAATGAGCTGCTACAGGATATTAACTCCAGAGGAGTTCAAGAAGTCTTGCTTTTTATTACGGACGGCTTAAAAGGCATGAAAGATACTATCCATCAAATTTATCCTAAAGCAAAATATCAGCATTGTTGTATCCATGTATCTCGTAATATCGCTCATAAAGTACGTGTCAAAGACCGAAAAGAAATCTGTGATGACTTTAAGGCTGTTTATCAAGCTAACTCAAAAGAAGAAGCGAATACCTTCTTATCCGGCATGATTGAGAAATGGAAGAAAAACTATCCTAAAGTGACGCAGTCACTCATAGAAAACCAAGACTTATTAACTTTTTATGATTTTCCACCTAGCATTCGTAGAACCATTTACTCAACCAATCTAATCGAGTCTTTCAATAAGCAAATTAAAAGATACAGCCGTAGAAAAGAGCAGTTTCAAAATGAAGAATCACTAGAACGCTTTCTAGTCAGCATTTTTGATACATACAATCAAAAATTTCTAAACAGAAGCCATAAAGGTTTTCAACAGGTAACCGATACATTAGTTTCAATGTTTACTGAGTAACTAATTATTTTGCAGGAGGACAATTTATTTACACAAAATTATTGACGCTCCCAAACAGTTGGATGTCGATTGATAGTACTAGTATAAAGACAAAAACAACAAGTGAGAAAATTTATAGTTATAAAAGCAGAAAAATTAATAATTCTTATAAAGATATCGCAAAACAACGATAAAAAGAATAAGAGATAAAAACAACCCTACTACGTAAAAATTTAATGCTGAAAGCGATTGATAAAATGTATGTTTTATTATTTTTATTATAAAAAACGCAGATGGTAAAAAAGAAAGCACTAATATAATCGCTTTTCTAGAACGTTTAGTGAAGTAAAAGAAAGAGATGACACCAATACAGACTGGAATCCAAAATAAAAGCATACTAAATGTGACCACAGTATCATCTCCCATATAGTCTTATATCAATTAGGATAATAGCATTTTATCAACTAATAGCCAACTAATAACCAAATAATAAGAAGAATAGTTTCGAATGAATCACAGATACCTCAAATTAACAAAATTAAGAAAACACGAACTAACTGCAGCGAAAGCAAAATTAAAAAAAAGAATACGGAGTTTCTGAAGAAAAAACATATAAAGTTGCGAAAAATTGTATTGCTAATATAACCACACTACAAACATTTTGTTTAACAGAATTAGGCAGAAGTCGCCCATCCTCTATAGGTGGGTGATGAATGCCGTTCGGTATGAGGGTTACCGTTGGTAACTCGAAGACCGACAACTAAGGCGTATTGCCTTTTTATTTTGTCCCATGTTACAATCAGTCTATACAAGAAATGAGTTGATATAACATGGAATTAGATACAAATAATCATTCAGTATTTCTTCTTTATTACCACCTTGTTTTAGTAACGAAATATCGTAGACAAGTGATTGATGATGAAATATCTGATTATGCCAAAACTACTTTTGAAAGAATTTCAGAATCGTATCACATTACTTTAGTGGAGTGGAATCATGATAAAGACCACGTTCATATTATGTTCAAAGCTCAACCTAAAACAGAATTGACAAAATTCATCAATGCCTATAAAAGTGCCAGCTCAAGATTGATAAAACGTGACTTTCCAAGAGTCAAACAATTTCTTTGGAAAGAAATGTTCTGGTCTAAAAGCTTTTGTCTTCTGACAACTGGTGGCGCACCAATTGATGTGATTAAGAAGTATATCCAAAATCAAGGAAACAATCATAAATAGAAAGTAGGTGAACTTTATGGAACAACTAAAAGCATACAAATTCAGAATCTATCCAACAGAGGAACAAGAAATCTTCTTTGCCAAATCTTTTGGTTGTGTCCGTAAGGTCTACAATCTAATGCTTGATGACCGAAAAAAGGCGTATGAAGAAGTTAAAAATGATTCTTCTAAAAAAATGACTTTTCCGACACCAGCTAAATACAAGAAAGAATTTCCGTTTTTGAAAGAAATTGATAGCCTTGCTTTAGCCAATGCCCAACTTAATTTAGATAAAGCATACAAGAATTTTTTTCGGGATAAATCCGTTGGATTTCCACGTTTCAAAAGTAAGAAAAATCCTGTTCAGAGTTATACAACGAATAATCAAAATGGTACAATTGCTTTGATTGATAGTAAATTCATCAAAGTTCCTAAATTGAAGTCATTAGTAAGAATTAAGCTTCATAGACAACCAAAGGGATTATCAAATCTGCTACAATATCACGTCATTCTAGCGGTAAATACTATATTTCTTTGTTGTGTAAAGAAGAAATTATCGAATTACCTAAAACTAATTCCACAATTGGTATTGACTTAGGTATTATGGACTTTGCGATTCTTTCTGATGGACAAAAAATTGATAATAATAAATTCACGTCCAAAATGGAAAAGAAACTAAAGCGTGAACAACGCAAATTGTCTAGGCGTGCTTTATTGGCTAAAAATAAAGGTACCAATCTATTTGAAGCTAAAAATTATCAAAAACAAAAACGCAAAGTAGCTAGATTGCATGAAAAAGTAATGAATCAACGTACTGATTTTCTGAATAAGTTGAGTACAGAAATGATCAAAAATCACGATATTATCTGTATTGAAGACTTAAACACAAAAGGTATGTTGCGAAATCATAAATTAGCTAAAAGTATTTCTGATGTTTCTTGGTCAAAGTTTGTGACTAAATTACAATACAAGGCTGACTGGTATGGACGAAAAATCATCAAAGTAGATAAATGGTTTCCGTCTAGTCAGATTTGTTCAGAGTGCGGACATAAAGATGGCAAGAAATCTCTTGAAATTCGAGAATGGACTTGTCCTGTTTGTCATACTCATCATGATCGTGATATCAATGCTAGTATCAATATTCTGACCGAAGGTCTAAGACTACATTCTATGGGATTGGCTTAGATCCAATCATCAAGAACCGTAGGAACTACGGGGATAGCTTGGTAAATAAGAGACACCGCTGTTAGTAAAGAAATACGCTATCAAGTATGCTCTATTCCCAAGAAGCTCCCACTTCAAGCGTTAAGAACCGTCAGGTTTAGCTAAGTGGTGAGTAGTTCACAAACGGAAGTAGTTAACGAAGAACAAAAAGAAACTAGATATTACTCGATTAATTGATAGAGAGATCATTCATTGAAGGTCTTTCTCGTTGGTTAATCAATTATTGTGATTTTCTGAAATTTCACATCTTTTTATTTATATTTAAGCCGTATATCGAGTGATTATCCTTGTGTTAGCATTACATCCGTGTTATAGTAAATAAGTAATCTAATTTGAAACGTAATCTGAGCGATATATTCACACTATAAAAACTCCTTTTACCAAGTAATATTAATTGCAATAAAACACGTATTATATACGTATCAGGAGGAAATATATATGAATAACGGTACAGTAAAATGGTTTAACTCAGATAAAGGTTTTGGTTTCATCACTGGTGAAGATGGAAATGACGTATTCGCTCATTTTTCAGCAATCCAAGGAGAAGGCTTTAAGTCTTTAGATGAAGGCCAAGCAGTTACTTATGATATTGAAGAAGGACAACGTGGTCCTCAAGCAGTAAATATCGTAAAATAATGTTGAACGTTAACCGCCTCATATGAGGTGGTTTTTTTGTTTATGTCGGTAGAAAAAATTCCTCACCGTAATATTAGGTGAGGGATTTTTTCGTTCATTAATTAGTTTTAACATTATTTTTTGCTTCAGTTTGGCTATTTTCTGACAGCCAGTTTTTACCTGCTTTATCTGAAATTGTCGAATCGTAAAGAAGCTACTTTTTTGAGCAAAGGAATTTACATATTTTATTAAAAATGGTTTAATGGTTTAAACTGATAAACGAAAGAGGTAGATCACAATGAATGGACACGATCGCTTAAAAACAGAACTAGAATCATTAAGTGATTTTTTAGCAGCTTTAGGTGACAGAAAAAGACAATTGATTTTGATTAGATTATTAAATGAAAAAAGCTGTCATGGTTTGCAAGTAGGAGAACTAACTGACGATACAGGTTTATCAAGACCAGCAGTATCGCACCACTTGAAAATTTTAAAAGACGCCGATTTATTAGAGGTCAGAGAAGAGGGAACTAAAAATTTTTACTATTTAAAACACGAAAATAAAAATATATATAAACTAAGAGATTTTTTGTCTGACGTAATAGATGAAATAGAGGAGCTAAAAAACAGTGAAGAAAATTCTGATAGTTGAAACAAATGTCAATCAATACAAAGGAACAAATAAAGCTACTGGGCTTTGGCTAGGAGAAACAGTAGAATTTTTAGCAGAAATCTATAAATATCAATTTGAAGCTGATTTTGTCAGTCCGTTAGGTGGTTATGTACCGATTGACCCTAGAAGTATGAAAAATCTAGATCCTGATGTTATGGACATTTATTCTAATGAAACATTTATTGAAAAAGGTTTGAGGAATACGTTGTCTCCTGCAAACGTAAAGAGTGAAGATTATATTGCTATTTACTTTACCGGAGGACATGGTGTCATGTGGGATTTTCCAGAAAATAACGCATTACAAAAAATAGCGAGTGATATTTATGAATCAAATGGCTATGTATTATCTGTGTGCCACGGTATAGCAGGTTTATTGAATATCAGACTTGCTAATAATGACTATTTAATAGCAAATAAAAAATTGACTGGTTTTACTAAAACGGAGGAATTATTGGCGATGAAAAGCAAAGTAGTTCCTTTTGATAATGAAGAGATGACTGTAAGGAGAAAAGGATATTTTATCAAGAAGCGTTTCTTTAAGAGTCATGTGGTAAAGGATGGTCATCTGATTACTGGACAAAACCCGTATTCAACAAGAGAACTAGCACGAACATTCATCAAGGAGGTTATCTAAATGCAAACAGTTATTGGCAGTAATGGCCAAATTGGATACGAATTAGCAAAAGAACTCAATCAAACGTACGGGAAACAGTTGCGCTTAGTTAGTCGAAATCCGAAATCAATCAACGATACAGACGAACTAATCTCAGCGGATATTTTAGATCGTGAGGCAACTATTCGTGCTGTAGCAGGAAGTGAGATTGTTTATTTTGCTGCAGGATTACCGATGGACTCCGAACAGTGGAAAACAAAATTTGAAATCATGTTAGAAAATGTCATACAGGCTTGTAAAGAAACAAAGGCGAAATTAGTTTTTTTCGATAACACTTATATGTACGAAAAAAATGACACGGAACAATTTGAGGATAGCAAATTTATTTATGATGGTATCAAATCCACTGTTCGAGCTAAAATGGCAGACCGGCTAGTGACTGAAATGGAGAATCCTGACATCGATGTGATGATTTGTCGCGCTCCTGAATTTTATGGACCTAATAAGACGCAAAGTATTACAAACAGTTTATTGTTTAACCGAGTGAAAAATGATAAGACTGCTTTGTTGCCAATTTCTGATCAAACATTAAGGACCTTAATATGGACACCTGATGCTAGTAAAGCCATGGCGCTTTTAGCAAATCAGCCTGACACTTATAACCAAACCTGGCATCTACCTTGTGATGTAAGTCGAACATATGAAGAGATGATAAAGTTGATGGAAGAAAAATTGCACAAACCGGTAAAATATAAAGTGATCAAACAATGGATGTTTGATCTTGGCTCTATATTCAATAAAAATATGCAAGAGCTAAAAGAGTTATTACCTAGATATCATTATGACAACAAGTTTAATTCTGATAAATTTAAAAAGAAATTTCCAGATTTTGAAATAACAACATTCTCAAATGCATTAGACGATTTATTCAAGTTAGAAAAGTAATATTACTCGAGAGAAAAAACGATAGTTGACTTTCCATATTTAATGGATGTCAACTATCGTTTTTTACGTTTTATCTCATGCTTAGAATAACAATTGCCAAGTAAAGCCAAACTTGTCAGTCACCCAGCAAACTTCCTTATACTTCTCATAGTTTTTTTCATGCATCATTACAGTTCCGCTATCTTTTAATATATTAAACGCCTGATCGAATTCTGCCTGATCATCTACTTCAATCAAAATGGTAGATGCTCAGGTGGAGGCAGGTGCAGGGAAATCTTTTGACATATCCAAAAATCCAATTACTTGATTGCCTAATTTAAGTTCGCCTTCAAGTATAAGATCCGGTTCCTCTTTACTGGTATCTCCATACCGATTCAACTTAGTGATTTCGGAGTTAGGAAAAGCTTTGTGATACCAATTGATTGCTTCTTCTGCTTGACCATTATACGTCAAAAACGGCAATATTTGCTTCATCTTTTTCCCTCCAGATTCCTTTTTGTGAGATCGATTGCAAAGCGATTGTAATATGGAATGGGTAAAAAAGACTAAGGAAAGGAACTAAATCGAAATGGTGAATTCTCCTGCATAAGTTTCATGGGATTCTTTAAGAGTTTATGACAAGTTTTTCTTTCATTAATAATCAGTCTAGTATTTATATAAAAACGCGGATAGCAAATATAATAGGGCAATATGTGCCGGATAAAAGATATAGAAGAAATATTTCATTCCTTTTCCTTTTTGTCCGTTATATAACAATATCGGGATGACTGAAAAGATCATTATCCACTGGGTCGTACCCAAGAAGAAGTATATGCCGGCAACGATTGAGATAATAATACATTGAATGCTACGGTGATTTCTTGCTAAATAAAGTAAAGGAATCAAAAGAACCATAAAATTATTTTCTGCTAAAAGCAGTGCAGGTAAAAATGACGTAATCAGCATAAAAACAATTTTATTTTGAACGATTACTGGACTGGAAAATAACAAGGGAATAAATAGTGAGAGTAAGATTGGTAAAATGAACAAGAAAATACTTGTAAGAATCTTTTTCCAACTTCCAGTATTTTTTCCATCAGTGAAAAGATCAATTGCATACATCATGACCGTACCAATAAACAAATCTCTAAAAATATTATTTATCAATACCACTTCATCATAATGAACGATATTACCAAGAAAATAAGTGAAGAAAGCCATAAGAACCATTGAGAAATAAAGTCGCTTCATATATTTCTTTTTATCATGTGTATGTGAGAAGCCTACAACGCTTATAAAAAAGAACAAAGTAGCAACTGGCCTACCAAACCAATCCAGCCAATCGGGAGCACCAAACGGATAAAACATTTGATGAATGTGATCGATAAACATCAACGTAATCCCTAAAATTTTTAGATCAAAGGTAGAAAATCCTTTTTTCAAGCTAACAGTATTCAAATTTTTCCCTCCTAATTAAATAAATGAAACAAGTGACAGTTGTATTATTAATAAAGTTGAGCAAGAATCACAATCGAAAAAGCTAACACTTTTGTCATATGATTTTCTATAATAATTAACGAGATGGAGAAATCATCTTTGAAATATTAGTGAATGGGAGATAAAATAGAGCGTAACTATAATTAAATTATGTAAACCTACAAACTGCAAGTAATTTCTATGCCAATGTATCACGACACTAGAAGTACTCCAATTTGTCTAAACGTTTATCTATAATAAAAAAGTGCGAAATGCCGCACTCTTTATTTAGTTTTTATGCAAAAAATCAAGTTATAAGATAAAGTAGGTGGGATTTTGTTACTATGAATAACATAATAAGAAAGTAAAGTGGATTGATTTGAGATCTTTTTATACTTCAAAAAAGATAACACCCAACTTTCAAAAATATGTTTTGGAAGTTGGGACAAACGAGTTAATACATTTTAATACATTATTTTTTATTCAAAAAAAATAGCACAATGGCAAAGATCATAAGAGAGATCATAAGCCCCAATGAATGACTAAAAAGAAAAGCAGAATCACATGCCATATCATCCCATATTTCTTCAAGAAAATAAATAAGCGGGAAAAAGGGAAGGAATAGTAGAACATCGATCCAGCACCATTTTTTTCTTCTTTTGAAATAACATAAAACAATAAACATGAACGTGCAGGGAAGTAAAAACAAAGCTTTACTCATAACTAACAAAATACCAGCTCCTTTTATTTTTTTCTCCCCCACATTCAAAGAGTAACAATGGTATGTACTTAATAATAGAAAAATGGATCAACTTGTATGAATAACAGCTGAAAAGATCTGCACCAAATAAAAAACTTCCAGCCAAAACTGACTGGAAGTTTATTTTTTTCTGAAATATTCTAACACAAATATGAAAAAGATGGCCGAAGCTAATAAGCCGATTTCGTAGCAAAACAATGAGATACCAGAGTCGTAATAATAAAATCCTCTAATCTTATGGATAAAATAGATCATCGGACAAGCAGATAAGAGTAAGTATTTGTTAGGCCTTTTGAATAAGTAAAAGAAAGCACTGGTCATTATGATAAATGGTATCCAAAACAAAAGTTTACTTAAGACAATCAAATGATCAACTCCCATATTTTTTACCAAGAGAGATCATAACATCTTTATCGTAAAAACAAAATATTTTTTTGCTCATTTTGAAAATTTAAACATACTCGTTCTTATCCAAATATATAAAAATCGCCCCTCATTCATCGAGAGGCGATAAGTTCTAATTTAACTCAATTTTTTTTGTTTCTTTTGGCTGATGAGCTGTTTTAGGTAATACCAATTTCAGCACACCGTTTTTAAAGGTTCCAGTGATTTTTTCTTCATCAACATTAGGAAGATAGAATGAACGTTTGTAAGAGACCGAATGTCTTTCTTTCCGTACATAGTTGCCATCTTCTTTATCTTCTGTATGGGACTCATGATTGGCGGAGATCGTCAAAGTATTATCTGAATATTCAACTGTCGTGTCTTCTTTGTCACAGCCAGGCATATCAGCAGTTAGTTTGTATTCTTTTTCATTTTCGACTAAATCTACTTTTGGATAACTTGAAACACCTAAAAAATCATTGAATGCTGGACTAAACACATCATTGAAATCAGGGAACATGTCGCGAATGCTAGGTACATTTGCCATTTTTGATCATCCTTTCAATAAGTATTTTTTATTTATCCCTATTTACGTAATAACTCTATTTTGAAAAAAATGCAAGTATAATGGTTAGCTTTGTGAATATTTCATCTAATACGATACAAAGGCTATCTTTCTAATTTGAAAAAGGGATCATTAAAATAATAAGAAGAAAATATGTCAAAAGATAAAAAAGTAAATTCTTCTATCCAAATATAGAAAAATTGAATCTAGAAAACCGCCCGACAATAAATTTTATTAACTCAGTTGACCGAAAATGAAGTAGATACCAAAAATTTATCAAGAGAGCAAGTAGAGAAGTGAGTATATTCATAAGAGAAATAGCTGTAACGAATTATTAGGTTAATGCAAATGCTTATTTATACTCCGTATAACTTTCTCAGAAAAAATGATACCAATAATGACTTGCTAGTACTGTAAATCCGTATAATATCATCTAATCAAAATGGTGTTCCATTTGCATCTGTCATCGTAATCGATCCTTCGGGTGACACTCGATAAAAACCAACGCTTCCAGATCCTCCTTGGGAACGGATTTGTTTGCTGGAAGCTGTGAACAAATAATCTCGATCAATTTTTTGATAAAAGCTAATAACAATATCGTCACTTTGTAATTCGGAACGGTGGGCAATAAGAAATAGAAGTGCTTTGTCAGAGTTTTCTAATGGAAGAGAAGGTACAGTGCTTTCTTGCATTTCAGATGTTGAAGAAATGCTAGACGACTGAATACTTGATTGGCTATGTTGCGAATCTACATTACCAGTAGAAGTATTAGCAATGGAAGTAGTAGAAGTACTTTTAGTTGAACCAACCTCAGTTGTTGAAATGGCTGCTGAAGATTCTTTAACAGAATTCTTTGTTTTATATCCACAGGCAGAAAAAAGTATTACAGTTCCCAACAAGCCTGCGTAAATCCCTTTATGCATGATAGCTCCTCCTAAAATAGATTATCTTTATTCAGTATATCACTTAAACAAAGAAAAGCAGATGGTTTAAAATGAAAAAACCTTCCCAATAAAGGGAAGGTTCATGAAGATAATAACTTTTTTAATAATTATAGCTTTCTAATATCTTTCATCAACTTTTCTAGTAATCATTGGGAAAAATTTCAAGCAGTAGATCGCACAAATACCTACGACGATATAAATGATCTTCGCAAAAATAGTTGTTGAACCACCAGCAATCATAGCTACTAAATCAAGTTCGAACAAGCCTACCAACAGCCAGTTCAACCCTCCCACAATCAATAAAGTTAATGCAATAGCATCTAAAGTTTTCATTAGAATTCTCCTTCCTTAAATGATAAAACAATTATATATCAAAAAGAGAAACATTGCTTATATAACGCTCAGGAATTTTAGCAATCTATGCAAAAAGATGAAAATTTTTTTTGCTCTTCCATTAGTACACATTTTTTAGCTGAAGCTGTAAATTTCATGTCTTAATTTTTTTTAGTGAGCTTTTATACTGGATTTGTAAGAAAAAAGAAGGAGAGGATCACATATGTCGGATTGGTTGGATATTGCAGGAAAAGTAGTAATTGTAACTGGAGGTTCCTCAGGAATTGGAAGAAGTATCGTCGAAAATTTGTTGAAGCAGAATGCACAAGTAGCGAATTTTGATGTAACTGAATGCCGTATACAGCATGAAAACCTACTATCTTTAAAAGTCGATGTGTCTTCTAAAACGGACATAGAAGAAGGGATATATAAAGTAATGAAACATTTCAAGACGATCGATGGTCTAGTCAATAATGTAGGAATAAATATTCCTTCTCTTCTAATAGATAGAAATCATCCAAAAAGCAAGTATGAATTATCAGAACAAGTTTTTGATAAGATGATCGCTGTCAATCAAAAAAGTGTATATTTGATGAGCCAAGCAGTTGGAAGAATCTTGGTGCAAAAGGGATCAGGAGTGATCGTAAATCTTTCTTCTGAATCAGGATTGGAAGGATCAGAAGGACAGAGCTGTTATGCTGCTACAAAAGCAGCGATGAACAGTTTTACTCGTTCTTGGGCAAAAGAGTTAGGAAAGAGGAATGTTCGTGTGGTAGGTGTTGCACCAGGGATACTGGAAGAAACCGGTTTGAGAACACAAGAATATGAAGAAGCTCTTTCTTATACGAGAGGTATAAGCGTCGAACAGCTGAGAAACGGTTACAGTCGAACAAGTACGATCCCTCTAGGAAGGAGTGGTAAGCTGCAAGAAGTGGCGGATCTAGTCTGCTATTATCTTTCAGAAAGATCAAGTTATATCACTGGGGTCACGACTAATATTTCAGGAGGTAAAACAAGAGGATAAAGGATAGGGGGGACGCACGTGACGCTAGTAAACAGATGGTACCAATTATTGAAATTACTAGTCACTCACAAGAAAGTTTCAATCCAGGAAGTGCAAAAAGAAATCAAAACCAGTAATCAAACCATAAAAAAAGATATTGGGGAGTTGAATGAAGAAATTGCCGGTATTGCAAAAATCATCCAAAAAAACAAACATTTTGAACTTGAAATTTATGATTTTGATTTTTTTGATGAGATCATGCAAGGAAAATTGAAAACAGCCAGTGATTTCAATTCGGCATCCAAAAGAATCGCTTATTTACTAAATAGGCTGATCGAAACAGAGGATTTCTTACGTATGGATGATTTGTCTGAAGAAGTCGGTGTCAGCAGAGGAACAGTGGTCAAGGATCTAAAGACATTAAAAGAGATGATCAATGATTTTGATGTAAAGATTACAGGCACACCAAATAAAGGACTAAGAATAATAGGAGATGAGCTAGAATTACGACTACTTTTATTTTATTTTGTTTCTCCCTACTTTTCAGAGACGAAAACAGAACAGTTTCTAGAAGAAAAACAAGCAATCAAACATTTTCAGAAGAAGACGAATGCTAGTAAACAAGAAATCACCCTTTTGACGAAAGTTATCGGTATTTCTTTGAATAGAATCTCTAGTAACTATCTGTTGAAGAAGCCCATCAATCGTTACAGTGGGTGTTTTGAATATATCCAAGAATTCAATGAACTGATCAATCGGTTGGAAGAAATCTATGAACTAACTTTGAGCCAATATGAAAAAGATTTTATCAGTTTTCCTTTGAACATCATCAACACAAGTATAACGATGATAAGAAAAGCTAACTCTGATTTGCGCTTATATTTCGACCCCATGATGATGCGTATTCGACGATTAGATCTCATTGATCTGGATGAGTCCTTCTTATATCAAGAGATGAAACAGCACCTCTCTTTATTGATAAATCGGGTAATTTTTCGTTATCGATTGACTGATTTATTTTATGGTGAGATAGAAAAAAAGTATCCTTTTTCTTACCAAATCGCTAGCGAATGCATACAAGCATTAGAAGCTATCTTGCAACATACGATCTCTAAAGTAGAGATCAGCTACCTAACGTTGTATTTGGAGTTAGCATTTCGATATCAAAAAGAGCATTTTTCCTCTAAAAAAGTAGCCATTGTTCATACGACAGGAAAAGGAACAGCATTAATGATCCAAAGACAAATCAAAAGGATATTGGGGACGGATATACAAATAACACATGTTTCAGAAGAACAATATGAAAAAGTAGATCTAAACAAATATTTCGCTGTTTTTACAACGATTCCGTTAAAAAATGTAAATGAAGAGACACCGGTGATCCATTTGACTAATCTTTTCGATGACTCTTGGTTAAGGGCACAATGGCAAAAAGCAAAAAAAAAGCGATTAGCCGGGTTTCATTCTACTGTTTTTTTCTATCAAATATGGAAAGAAAAAAAGACGTATCAAGAATATTTAAACAAATTAATCGCTCCTTTGATCAGAGGCTATTATGTGGATGAAGAATTTGAAAAAAGGATCTTGAAAAGAGAATCTCAGCAAAGCACATTTGTTAACAAAGAATTTTCTTTTCCTCACACAACCAACCAGCTATCTCAACACATTGTTTTATCAGTAGGGCTAATAACTGATCAAGGTTTAGCAGAAACAGGAGGAAATGGAGTTATTTTTTTATTTGCCATACCTGAAGAAATGACGGCTGAAGTTGAGAATGAATTATTTGAGCTATACGATATCCTATTTGAACTCATAAAAATGGGAATAGATGAGTTTATTGAATTAGCACCGACACAAGAATCATTTTTAAAACTAATCAAAAGTAAAGGAGAGAGACTTCATGAATGATATGTATCTATTCATAGTTTTCGCAGCTTCAGCTTATGTGATGCAAGCAGTTATCGGTTGGAAGCAACTAAAGCATTTCAATCAAACATATAGCGAACTGCGAAGAAAAGGAAAAGTAGCGATTGGTAAACGACCTGGGAAAATCCGTTCAGGCACGATTGTTATGCTAGCTATAGACGATCATGATCAAGTTTTAGAAGTCAGAAAAATGCAAGGGGTTACATCTTTGGCGAAATTTCATTCATTACCTGTCTATGCGGGTGAAGATATCCATTACATCGATCGTTACCATCCCTCAGTTCGAGCGGAAGATCGTTTGACACAAGTAGCTTTAGAAAATGCCAGAGAAGTATACTTACGAATAGAGGCAGGAAATGAAAAAAGTGAACAACCTTCATTGCCTTTTATTGCTATGCTCAATAATTTTCGGATATGGAAAAGTACGATCAAAGAAAAAAGGAGTGACAAACGATGGATATCATAACAAAATTTGCTGAGGGATTTATGAGGCTGTTCCAAACAGGTGCAGAAACATTCATAAGCTGGATGACAGGAATCGTACCAGTTGTCTTGATGCTGATGGTTGCAATGAATACGCTGATTGCTTTTTTAGGTGAAGACCGAGTAACGAAAGTAGCCAAATTATCAGCGAAAAATCCGCTTACTCGTTACCTTGTGTTACCGTTCTTATCTGCTTTTATGTTGGGAAATCCTATGTCATTTACAATGGCTCGTTTCCTTCCAGAATACTACAAACCAAGCTATTATGCTGCTCAAGCTCAATTTTGTCATACGAGCAATGGTGTATTCCCCCATATTAATCCTGGAGAATTGTTTGTATGGATGGGGATTGCTCAAGGGATCGAAACCTTAGGGCTAAATTCGATGGAGCTGGCTATCCGATACTTGCTTGTGGGACTGCTGATGAACTTTATTGGTGGTTGGATAACTGATTTTACTACTGGATTTGTATGCAGACAGCAAGGAATCGTTCTTAGCAAAAAAGTAGAGCTTTCAGTTGATTAGAGAAAGGAGAGTTTTAAATGTATAGTGATATCAAGATCGTAAAAGGAAACGGCGGGTATGGAGGTCCTTTGATTATTAGGCCGACAAAAGATAAACACAAGTTCATCTATGTCACAGGTGGAGGTGAGAGGCCAATGATCGTAGATAAAATAGAAGAACTGACAGGTATGGAGTCTATCAATGGATTCAAAACATCAATACCTGATAGTGAAATTGCGCTTGCAATCGTTGACTGTGGAGGGACTCTTAGATGTGGAATTTATCCTAAAAAAGGGATACCAACCATCAATATCGTTCCCACAGGAAAAAGTGGCCCATTAGCACAATATATCACTGAAGATATTTATGTTTCAGCAGTAGGATTAGAACAAATACAGCCACTAATGGAAACTGATGATAACAAAGAAACAGTAAATACTGCATCTCCAGATAAAAAGTACAAATATGATACTTCTAAAAAGATAACCGAGCAAAAAGCAGAGCAGCAAAACTGGATAGCAAAAATTGGAATGGGCGCGGGAAAAGTAGTTGCTACATTCAATCAATCAGCAAGAGAAGCAGTAGATACGATGATCCGGACAGTAATCCCTTTTATGGCTTTCGTTTCCCTTTTGATTGGTGTGATACAAGGTTCTGGGATCGGTAATGTATTTGCTAACATTATGGCACCTTTAGCAGGAAATGCAGTTGGATTAACAATCATTGGATTTATTTGTTCACTGCCATTTTTATCTCCTTTGCTTGGTCCAGGGGCAGTTATTAGCCAAGTGATTGGAACATTGATCGGTGTAGAGATTGGGAAAGGAAATATTCCTCCCCAATTAGCATTACCGGCACTATTTGCTATCAATACTCAAAATGCATGTGATTTTATTCCAGTCGGTCTAGGTTTGGAAGAAGCAAAAGCTGAGACAGTAGAAGTAGGTGTACCATCAGTTCTTTATTCAAGATTTCTTAACGGCATCCCACGAGTTATCATTGCTTGGGTAGCAAGTTTTGGATTATATAGCTGAGTTTAGGAGGAACAGAGATGACGATCTTTGAAACGGTTGTAACAGATGTTGGTATAGAAGTAGAAGTATTCAGGAAAGAAAAAATAATGATTTTATTTGGAGATGAAGCACCGGAAACATTAACAGATTATTGTTATAAGATTGAATTGAATCAGGTAAGAAAAGAAATAACTTGTGATATGAAGCTCTGCTTTGATAAACAAATGTATGTAATCACAGCAGTAGGAGATGTTGTCCAAACTAATTTGAATGAATTAGGACATATCACGATAAAATTTGATGGATCTCATGAGCCGGAACTTCCAGGAACAATGTATGTAGAAGATAAGGAAATGCCGCATTTAAGAAAGGGGACAATCATTAAAATCGATCAAGAGGATCAGAATGGGGGAAAGCTATATGGAAATCATGCTTGATACAGCAAATACAAAAAGTATTTATTCTTGTCAACAGTTTTTGAATTTAACAGGCGTAACAACAAATCCTACTATTCTGAAAAAAGAAGGAGTGTCAAACTTCTTCTCGCATATGAAAGAAATCAAAAAAATAATCGGACAGATTCCCATCCATATTCAGACAATAGGAAGAACGGAAGAAGAAATGATAGAGGATGCTCGAGTTATCATAGAAGAACTGGGAAAAGATACGTTTATCAAGGTGCCGGTGAATCAAGCAGGCCTTCAAGCAATCAAAAAGTTGAAAAAAGAAGGTTATTTGATTACCGGTACAGCTATTTACACAGAATTACAAGGGTATTTAGCTATTAATAATGGAGCAGATTATATTGCACCTTATTATAACAGGATGCAAAATCAAGGCATTGATGCTATGAAAGTGATTGATTCGTTGCGGACTGAGATCGAACGTACGCAAAGTCCAACAAAAATATTAGCAGCTAGTTTCAAAAATTGTGAACAAGTCACTACAGCCATTCGATCTGGAGCTCATGCGATAACGTTAGGTAAAGAGCTACTAGATCAAGTATTAGAGATGCCCTCGATTGATAAAGCAGTGAGGGGCTTCCAAGAAGATTGGGTGCAAACTTTCCAAGCAGAAACGATTGGTGAACTAAAAAAGGTCGCTGATTACTTCTGAATCAATTTCTCCATAAAATAAACGATAGCCTTCTCGAAAACTCGAGAAGGCTATCTGACGATTCAATATTCATTAATTTAAAGTTTGGGTGACTATTACTAACTATTACTTATTTCTCATTTAAACGATGTATTCCCTAACCTCTAATACATCCTTGTAACTCTGAAGTTACGCCAGTTTTGAATAAATTTCATAAAAACAAATGAAAAGTGTCGCATAAAAATATCTTTCGTGTTTCTCTAGTATAACAGAATAAGAAGAAAAAGTCCATAAGGGATATTTTTAGTCTTTTTTAAATAACTTTTCAGTCGAGTTTGAGTTTATGATAGTTGTTTTTGAAGCGATACGGCAAGTGAAAAAATAGGGGAGCATGAAAGAATCTACTTAATGGCGCATTGATTCATGTGATAGAAATAAAAAACTTTTTTAAATTTATATCCTCATGATTGTAACAAATAAAAAAAGACCCCAATGAAGTTGTGGCAAAAGTGGTTTGCCTCAAAAATAAGAAGGAATTTCCAAAAATCACTTCTCAAATTTTGCCACATCCCCAATTGGGTCAAATTTGTTTATTTGAATATATTTTTTACATAAGGATCTTTAATAGTTACATTGTCTTTTTTCATCACTTTACGGATTGTTTTGTCCATGAATTCCGTATCAAGAGTTTTTGTTTCCGTGGCGATTTTTTCTAGCTCTGATTTGTATTTATCTTTATTAGAACCTTTATCCTGTTTTTTTACCATTTTTACTAGATAATAGCTTTGCTGATAAGTCGTTGGATCTGTTACAGGAATGATATCAGAAACTTCCCCGTTGTTTAATTGAAATGCTGCTTTTTTTACTTCAGTAGGAATCCCTGGATTGGTTGAATCAAAATTCATTTTTCCATCAGTTTCCTTTAGTGTTTTATTTTTTCCATAAGCTTGAACAAGCTTGGAGAAATTTTCCCCTTCGTTTGCTTCTTTTTTTGCTTTATCTGCTTCTTCTTTAGTCGAAAATGGGATGATCTGTGTACTAACTTCTGGATGGAATTCTTTCCAAGCAGTGTCTAGATCTTTATCTGTTAATTTTACATTGGCTTTCAAACCGTATTGGAAAGCCAGCATCTGTTTAAAGAGTTTCTTATATGTCTCTTCTGTTTGGCCAACTGCTTTTAATTGTTCCTTGTAGTTTGGACCAAGTTTTTTGATTTGTTCATTATATTCTTTTATTACTTCCTTTGAAGAAATCTCTTTTCCGTATACATCATCAAATGCTTTGAAGACAATCATTTTTTTTAATAGTGTTTGATTGTTTGATTTAACTTTTGGGTTATCATAAAAATCCTGAACTGTAAGTGTTCCACCTTTAAACGTTGCAATTGTTTCATTGGACTTGCGACAACCTGAGAATAGCAAAATAGCAAATGCTGAAAGGCACATAATCAGTAGTTGTTTTTTCAAAAAATTTCCCATCCTTTCCTTATTAAAGACAGTCTAACAGAAGAACCAGGCAGACAGTCTTTCATTTTCGTAAGGTTGCTGTAGATATTCTTAGTTCGTAAAAATCTATTCTCTCTATGATGGAGAACATTTACATAGTTTTCACGAGACAAGAAAGAAAAGGGTTGTTAAACTTAATATAAAGGAGGGATGAAAGATGATCAGGATTATTCGGTTGATTGGATCTGTTTTAATAGTCTTAGTTGGTTTTGTTTTAGGAATTCTTGTCAATAATGCACTTGCGGATATGTTTATTGGAAATAGTGAATGGATTGGAGCAATTGCCGGTACGGTCGGACATTTAGCTGTTTTTTTACTAGCTTTATTTCTTGCTAGTAAGGTCGAAGGAAAAAGAATAGAAGATTATGGTGTTTCTGTTCGAGGAAAAGACTGGGGGTATTTAGCGGGAGGTCTCGTTGTTGGAATTGGAGTGTTTCTGCTTATTACTAGTCCATTATATTTGACGGGTGCGTATCGGTTAGATTCAGGAAACGCAAACATTGTGCCGCTGATAACGAGTTTTATTTTATTTATTGCAGTGGGGGGCATCAGAAGAGCTTTTATTCCGTGGCTTTTTTCAGCATCAGATGCTTAGATTTGGTCCGTTAATAGCAATGATTGGATCTGCTGTATTATTTGCTCTTTTGCACGGATTGAATCCTAACATGACATTTCTGGCAGTTTTCAATATCTTTTTAGCAGGTTGCTTTTTCAGCGCACTTATCTACAGTACAGGAAGTTTATTTACGGCTATTGGTGCTCATATTACTTGGAATTGGACACAAGGAGCTATTTTGGGTATACCAGTCAGCGGAACGCAAGAACAAGGTTTTTTCTCCACTCTGATCCAATCGCAAAATACAATAATTACTGGGGGAAACTTTGGGGCTGAAGCATCTATATCGACTACATTATTCTTGTTAGTCTTGATTGTTGGTTTGTTACTCTATGCATATAAAACAAAGCGGATGAAGAAATACACTGCTGTTTATCAATAAAAGATGAAGAAAGCAAGGCTGATATCGGTCTTGCTTTTTTAAGTCTGTCATTGATTAAACGAAAAAGTAAACAAATTCAAGCGAATACACGACATCTTTTGTTAGATTTTCACAACTGACTGTCGTGTTCTCATCATTTTCATTTTATATAATTCCTTTATCAAATAGAAGGTAATTATATGGAGAGTGATAGAAATGAAGAAAACAGCGACCGTATTATTTGTTATTCTTGGGCTGAGTATAATTGCAGCAATGATTGGAATCAGTACTTCTGCAAATGAACGGGCAAATGAGAATCTTTCATTTACTGTGAAAACTGATCGGATTGTTTATGACATGACACAACAAGTCATTACTATTCCAGTACTATTCCAGTCAAACCAAACAAAAGCGTGAATGGTAGTGATGTACATGCTGTTCTAACATATGGTTGGGATGGTAATGGAAGTTCAGAAAAAGTTATTGGGGAAGTTTATTTAAAAGACGTACAATGGACCGCTGGTATTGAGTATACAATAATGATTTCTGCAGAACTATCGATTGATGAGATCAAGAGTAAAGATAAAGTTGATTTGATTGTTTTTTATAATGGACAGATGACGATTACGGAGAATTTGAAACCAATCAGTTGGACAGTTGTTGGACCGCCAAGCAGTACGGATAGCACAAGTAGTGAAAGCAGTACAGAAAACACGAGCGGTGAAAGCAGTACAGAGAGTACGAGCAGTGAAAGTAGCACAGAAAACACGAGCAGCGAAAGCAGTACGGAGAGTACGAGTAGTGAAAGTAGCACAGGAAGCACGAGCAGCGAAAGCAGTACGGAGAGTACGAGTAGTGAAAGTAGCACAGGAAGCATGAGTAGTGAGAGTAGCACAGGAAGCACGAGCAGCGAAAGCAGTACGGATAGCACGAGCAGTGAAAGTAGCACAGAAAACACGAGCAGCGAAAGCAGTACGGAGAGTACGAGTAGTGAAAGTAGCACAGGAAGCACGAGCAGCGAAAGCAGTACGGAGAGTACGAGTAGTGAAAGCAGTACGGAGAGTACGAGCAGTGAAAGCAGTACGGAGAGTACGAGCAGTGAAAGCAGCACAGAAAGTACGAGCAGTGAAAGTAGCACAGAAAACACGAGCAGTGAAAGTAGCACAGAAAACACGAGTAGTGAGAGTAGCACAGAAAACACGAGCAGCGAGAGTAGCACAGGAAGCACGAGCAGCGAAAGCAGTACAGATAGCACAAGTAGTGAAAGCAGTACAGAAAGTACGAGCAGTGAAAGTAGCACAGAAAACACGAGTAGTGAGAGTAGCACAGGAAGCACGAGCAGCGAAAGCAGTACAGATAGCACAAGTAGTGAAAGCAGTACAGAAAGTACGAGCAGTGAAAGTAGCACAGAAAACACGAGTAGTGAAAGTAGCACAGGAAGCACGAGCAGCGAAAGCAGTACGGATAGAACAAGTAGTGAAAGCAGCACAGGAAAAGTAAATAATGAACTTGATTTGGTACCTATCATACCAACTAAGGAACAAAAGAGAAATGCAGGGAGCAACCTAAAAAGTGTGCTAAAACAGCCTGATTTTGTTTCTCGTGGAATTGATCATCAAGAAAAAGCGAAAGAAACAGATAATAGAAAAAGCGATTTACCAGAAACTGGTAGTAGAACCTTGAACAAGCTAATTACATGGATGGGTGTGTTACTCATTTTGATTGTAGGAGCAAGCTATTTTCGTTCTCTCTTCCATCGAGTGAAATAAAGAATAAAAGCAACAGATCTAAAATTGAATAAAAAACGATAGATTTTTGAGTGAATATTTCATTCGAGAGTGCTGTATTGCCTGGCGAAGTTGTAGCTTTGCCAGGTCTATTTTTGTTTACTAACATATTTGAGAAACAGGAAATAACAGGAACACAAATGGAAAATAAGAGCAAGAATAATTGACAATGCACACTGCGCATGGTAGTATCTCTGAAAAATCAGTAACGAATCTATTTGTACGTTATTCATGTAGCTGTCGGAATAAGTCTAAATAATAGATAAAAAGGAGTATGTACTTTGTTTGAAGAATTTATTGATATCAATGAAAGGCAAGTATATCAATTTTTGAACTATTGTTATGAAAGAGACGAGAAATTATATGTGGTGAAGGATATCGCTTTAGATCTAAACTACACCCTGGCTAAGATGAATTCGGTGATTCAACAAGCAGAATCGTTTTGCGAAAGGTATCCAGAATATAAATTATCTTTTCTTTCAGAAAACAAGATGATAAAAGTCGAGTTTTCTTCTCAGTTTTTACTGAGTAAAGTTTATTCTATACTGATAGAGGGAACGATTGGTTATATTTTACTGGATTCACTTTACAAAGGTACTTATCAATCCTTAGAAAATCTTAGTCAAAAAAATTATATAAGTTTGCGTACGATTCAAAGAAAATTAAGAGAACTTAATACTATTTTGAAAAACTATCATTTATCTTGCAGCTTGAAAAAAGGTAATCCGATAGAAGGAGAAGAATACCGTATCCGATACTTTTTTCACTTGATGTATTGGCAGTCATTCGACGAAAATCATTCTGATATATTATCAAGTATAAAAAATAAACGTCAACTATTAGAAAAATTTGCGAAACATGCGCCATATACGCGTAGTATAGATAGAAAGAAATGGATCAGCCTACTAAGAATTTCGTTGCAACGAATGAAACAAGGCCACCCGATTACGTTTGTCCCAGAAGAGATGAACAAATTTGTGCATCCATTGATAACAAAAGAAGAGTTTACGCATTACATACTAGAGCCTTTTTTTGAAGCAAACTTCTGGTCGATGAACCACATCACTCCAACAGAGCAAGCTTACCTTTATTTTATGTTTGGTGTAATGAATACCTATTTGGAAGAAGACTTGTTGGATGCTCCAGATAAAGTACAAGAAAGTTGGGGGTGGATTGAATCGTCTATTGTAGAAAATTTTGAAAAAAACTTCAAGATTTGTTTTACAACTTCAGAAAAAAATTATCTATATGTCAATTTGGCAATGATCCATTTGTATTCAAGGGTTTTTGGGACAAAAAAGAAGGTGGATGCTTTCGGAAAAACAGCAGAGGACAGAGATTTTCAGCATATATTTCCAGTGATGTATCCAATCATGCAACAGTTTTTTAGTGGGGTAGCTCGCAGAATTCCAGAGCTTAATACTTATTATGAAAAGAACAGTCGATTGATTTTTCAATACTGTATGCTAGTCAGGGACATTTTTATAAAACACGAACAACCTGTCATATTCTATATTCAATCGAAGTACGGTAAAACTCAGGAATTATGGGCAAAGAAAAGGATATTATCTATGACTGAACGCCCAATAAAATATAGTGCATCCGCTGATCAGTTACCTGATATTGTCATTAGCGATTATCCTATCGACAAAAAGGCATATGATCAAACGAATACACAGATATTTTACTGGAATGGACAACCTACAAAAAATGATTGGGCGCGTCTGAAAGCTGAGATCATAAAAATCAGGAATGAGAAAAATAGATCCATATTGGAAAAATTGGATTTCGTTAATTAAGAACAGCAGATTTTTTATGCCAAGATCAAGACATCGCCAAAAGATTGTTTTCTTTAAAATCAACAAGATGACCAGAAAGCAAGAGTTCGTTGAGCTCTTGCTTTCTTTTAGTTTTAGGAAGGAACATCCTGATTTTATCTTCGCTAAATCCAGTCAAAAGTTTTGCAGGTTGGTCGTAGATAATCGGTTTTTTCAATAAAGAAGGGGATGTACGAATCTCAAGGTATAGTTCACTCAAACTGAGCTCGTCTATTCTGTGAACAAGATTTTTATAACTAATAGAATGAGTAGAGAGCATTTCGGTCACGCCGTTGTTTGTCAATTTTAGTAAGTGGATAAATTCATTTTTGGTTAGTGGTTGACGAATTAAGTTCTGTTCGATAAACGGTATATCATGGACGATAAGCCAACGTTTTGCGCGTCTTGAAGACGAGCAGCCAGAACCTGTATACAATTTAATCATCATACATTCCTCCAATAGCTAAGTATTTATGAAATAATAACATGAAGAAATAGTCGAAAAGTGCCATTTAGAGGTGTAAAATAAGAAAATGTTGTCACGTATAATGGAACTAGCTAGATAAGAAATACTATTAAATCAAGAAAAAAGAAAGAAGGCACAAGTATGTCAAACACAGCCGACGCAATAGTAGTGATCGATTTACAAAAAGGGGTATGTTTTGATTCTTCGCCGATACACGAATTAGAAACAGTGACAGCATTAGTGAATAAAAGAATCAAAACATACGAAACGATTGGAAAGCCAGTTATTTTCGTTCAACACGAAGATGATCAATTAGTACCAGGAACAAAACCATGGGAGCTATTGTCGGAATTATCTATTCCTGTACACAGTTATTTTGTGAGAAAAACCCATGCGAATTCATTTTATAAGACTAATTTGAGTGTTTTATTAACTGAATTGGACTGTCATTCGATCGAATTATGTGGGGCACAAGCAGAGTATTGTATAGATACGACTGTGAAGTTTGCTCATGGATTAGGATACCAGCTTATGATGTGTAGAGGAGCAACGACAACTTATGATAATCCTTTTATGAAAGCAAAGGAAACAATCGCTTTTTACGAGAAAATTTGGGATAAACGATTTCTGACATTTTTGGAGCAATAAGTTGTTTCTTCGTTTAAAAAAGCAGAATGGATACTGGTTTATCCATTCTGCTTTATTACGTAAAATGAGAAAATAATCCTGTTCTATTTTTATGGGATAAACCATTTATTTTTTGTATAAAAAATGTTTGCGTTTACATATAATTCTCCTAGAAACATAAAAAGGAGTGAATAGCTTGAGAACAAAACAAGTATTAAAGGGAGCGTTGGTCATCTTATTTGCTGTAAGTACAAGCGTCCCGCAATGGACAGTATATGGAGAGAGCATTTCTTCCGAATCGGAATCTCGGGAGGTAGAAACCACAGAAACTACTGATGCTGGAAATGAAACGAAATCGAGTACTTCACAAACAGAAACAAATACTGAAACAACGGCTGAGACATCTGTTACTAGCACAGATCAAGAAACGACCGCTACCGCAGATAACCAACAAACAGAAGAAGCAACAGCTACAAAAATGTCAAACGACGAATCCTCTTCTGCTAAAGTAAGTGACAAAGAGAATGGGACAGAAAATGATGATATCGGTAAAGGTGAAAATTTTAATGGTAAAGAATATTTGAATTACTTCGGTAAACAAGATGACAGAAATACTTAATGGACCAACAGAAGACATCAAGTCAAAATTAATAGAGTTATTAGTCACTGAGCTTGCTGTTAATGATTATGGTGTAGATAAAGAGATTATCAAACATCTGATTGCTACTTATCTATTGTACGATATCGCTTTTGCAAAAAACAGTGTGTTGATGTCGATGCTTGGAGGTACAGATGATGGGACAACGCCTACAGAAAACACAGGCTTCTATCCAAATACAAAACAACTTCATCAAACTGTACTAAACAAACAAGATGGCAAAATGATGGATGTATATGCATATTATGTCGATCAAGGTTCAGATAAAACAGTCATGATCCATGGCGGATTTCGAGGGAATTGGAATAACGGGATCGTTACAGAAGAATACAATGATTTTTATAAGACCGGGTATAATTTATTATTTGTTGATTCCAGAGCGACTGGTAATAGCGGAGGCGATTATGTGACCTATGGACAATATGAGTCAGATGACGTCCTTTACTGGATAAATCAAGAAGTTCGAGAGCGGCCATCTCAAAAGATTTTACTTTATGGTGGTTCGATGGGAGCAGCTACGATGATGTCTGTATTAGCGAAAGATATTCCTGTCAATGTCAAAGGAATTATTGAAAATTGCGGATTTGCATCAATTGATGAACAACTACGTTTTACGTACAGCCAGACAGTAGTCCCCGCACTACCGGATGCCATAAAAAATCAGTTAGACATCATTGGGGATCAAGAGCATGAAGATTTATTTATGGGCCTTTTGAAACAATACTATTTTGATCAGGAGATGCATTTGGATACAAAAGCTGCTCTACCTACGATTGGAATGTCAGATTCATTGCCTAAATTGATTATCCATGGAACAGCAGATGATGTAGTACCTGTGTCTAACGCGCAAAAATTATATGAGTTATCAGGAGGGTATAAAGATCTTTTATTAGTAGAAGGAGCAGGGCATGGAAAGGCACAGGAAGTTGACCATGCTGCCTACACGAAACATGTAACGGACTTTTTGAAAGTAGTGTTCCATGATCAGATAAACGTAAAGTATGTGGATGAAAACAATAAAAGTCTACTCAAAGACCAGGACGAAATCCAGCTTTACGGAGCTTATGGAGAGAATTATATGACAGAGCAAAAGACATTCGAAGGATACGAATTAGCAAATGTTGAAGGACCGACTGAAGGGGTTTTTAATGAGACGATACCAACTATTATTTACCATTACAAAAAAATCCCAGTAGCTCCACCAAAAAAGCAAGATCCGACAGAGAATGCAGACAATAGGGGAAAGAATGAACCTCGAGAGGATCAATCAAGTGATGATACGCAACCGATTCAGATGACAGTGAAAGTACAAAAAAAGACAGATGCAAAAAAAAGAATGTTGCCGAAAACTGGAGAAAAGAAACATTCGCTTCTCATTTATTCAGGTGGATTTTTATCTGTTAGCACGATTATCACATGGATTTGGCGAAGAAAGAGAGGGTAAATGAATGAAATGGTTCAAGCGAATAGTGATTGCAGTACCAGTTATCATCGTAGTTATTTTAGTCACTGTATTTTTGATTAATCAAATCACACCAAAGCCGATTAGCTTGCTTGTTAGAAAACAATTTGACACAAGTGAAAAAGAACAAGTATATGCCCGACCAGATGATTTCCAGCAAAAAATCGAACAAATCGATATAAAAAAAGAAATATCCTATCCTTCAAAATACAAAAATAATAATATGGATATCTACACACCGAAAGTGGAAAAGAAAAAGTTACCGATTCTTTTCTGGATGCATGGAGGCGCATATGTAGGAGGGGATAAAAATGATTGTCGTGATTATTTGGAATATCTATGTTCAGACACGCAGCAAATCATCGTAAATATAGATTATGAACGATCACCGGAAGCAAAACATCCTACACCAGTTATCCAATTGAACGAAGCCATTCAAGCAGCTAAAAAAGAGATAAAAGATCAAGCAGATTGGTCGAATATTTCGATTGGTGGAGATTCGGCAGGTGCACAAATTAGTGGAGAATATTTGTTAGCACTTCAAAATGAAGAAATTAAAAAAGCTGATCATCTTGATCCGACTTTGGAGAACAAGCAGATTACGAAGTTTATTTCTTTGTCTGGTCTGTTGGATCCTTCTGCATTTACTCAAGTAAGTGATAAAATCTCTAGCTTTCTTTATGAAAAATGTGGATGGGCTTACTTTGATAATAAGGACTTTGAACAATCAGAGAAGGTCAAAAGTTTAGCCTTGGTCAGACATGCGGATCGTTGGACGCAAAACACATTCTTAACGGATGGAAATACAAATACGTTTACGAAACAAATGGAAGAAGTAACTTCTGTATTTGAGAAAGCGGGGGTGAAAGTCACAAAAGTAGATTATGCGGAGAAAAATGCTGTTTTGAACCATGAATATCAGTTTGATTTCAGCAATAAACAAGCGCAAGAAACATATCAAAAGTTAGTAATGTTTTTCAAGGAGTAAAGTCTTATGATGCAAAAGAGGTTGTAATCTGTCACTTAGCTCCAAGTCACAAGGAGCAATTTCAATAAACAAGCTTTTCATGGTTTATGAATATTGTAACTTGTGACTGAGGAGTTAGAGATGGCAAGGGGCACCTTTTATTCGAAATTTGGGAATATCACACGATTATTGTCACGATCTCTTTTACGTAAATTTTATAAGTCAGATTTGTTGTTTTGATCGTTTAAAAAAAGCAACAAATCCGAAGCCTGCGGAGGCAAGAAGGGACAAAAAGCCGAGTGGTAAGCAAAAGAATGCTGGTTCCACTAATATTCCGTTGTTATTGATATAAGGCTGGGAACAAAGATGAATAGCAAATAAAATCAATGCACTAGCGAAAAAAAGCAAAGAAATATGGATAGCTTTCATAAGCAGCACCTCCTTTTTTATAATTGTATGATAAATAGATTAAGAATCTATAAATGTGACAAGTTTGTTAGGATGTGAATAAAATGACCATCCAGCGAACTTGAAACAAAGATGGCTAATGATAAGCAATTAATGATTCAGCAATCAGATAGTTACAAAGTTTACCATCATACGTCTAGACCAATAATAGAAAATATGGGAATATAATAGAAAAGATTTAGGATACCCCCAAAAGAATTTCCCCAAAAATTCGATGTATCCTAAACTTTTTTATTTTACATCACAATCATATCAACTGTGAAATAAAATTACAAATGATAACCTAAAATGAGGCCAAAAGCCAGTGTTATCAAGGAAATACTTAATTTACCAAAATTTTTTTTAATTTTTTAGAAAATAAGAAACAAAAATAATAAAAAAAAGAAAAGATAAATTTTTTACTACTGTATACTAACTTTGTTATCGCATCTAACAAGTAACTCGAATAATACCAATACAACCTTCTCCAAAGATGCGATGACATACGTTCTAACCCACCGACTATTGATGTTCTGTACCACCCTTGCAGAACCAAAAAAGCCACTACCAAATATTTGGTAGTGGCTTTTTTTGTTTTATGGATTTTTCGCTTTTTCTGTTATGGTGCTATTCTTTGATTTCAGAAATAGTATGTCGAACTTTAGCGATAGAACGACGTGATTCTTTTTCGTTGTAAAACATCAAAATCACATATAGAGAGTCCAAAATGCTTAGTTGAGAAATACGGGAAGCTAAAGCTTCAGATCGGAATTCTGTTTCTTCAGAAATAGAAATAAAAACGACATCGCCAAGTTTAGCAAGGGAAGAATTAGCTTGGCTAGTAATAACGATTGTTTTTGCTCCAGTTTTTCTTACGGTTTCAGCAATATGGATTGTTTCTTTTGATTGCCCTGTGTGAGAAATCAAAACAGCACAGTCTTTTTCCGTCAATAAAGAAGCTTCCATCAATTGAATATGGTAATCCGTGCTGTGAGAAGTTGCGATAGGGGAACGCAAAAATTTATGATAAGCGTCAGTTGCTACAATCTCTGAACCGCCAACACCGAAAAAATAGACACGTTTAGATTCATTGATAATAGTAGCCGCTTTTTTTAGATCCTTTTGTTGTAACAACTTTTTTGTGTCATTTAAAGTTGAAATACTAGACTCGAACACCTTTTGCGCCATAGTGAGCTCAGTATCTGTTTTCTGAATATTTTCGTGGATAGAAATAGCAGATAGATCATTTTCTTGGATCAACATGGCCATTTTAAAATCTTTAAATCCATTATAACCAAGTTTTTTTGTAAATTGAAAAAAAGTAGAGTCAGCAATGCCCAGTTCACTTGCTAAATTGCTAATAGGACTATGACTTACTTTGCTTGGATTTTCTAAAATATAATCGGCGATAGCCTGTTCTTTTGGGCTGAAGTCGTTGTACATTGTTTTGATTTGTAGTCTTATGGAGACGCTCATGAGAATTCCTCCTTTTCATAATAAGATTATCATTTTTTCCGTTCTCATTAATGTTAAAGATACAAGGAGAGTAGGAAAAAATCAAACAAAAAATATTTTTGTAAAATCTATTTACAAAAAAATATTTTTTTGTATAATGAGGGTATAGAAATGGAGGCGCTATCATGGAAATTGGTGTAATTGGTTTGGGAAAAATGGGATTGAATTTAGCTTTAAACTTAAAAGAGCACCATCACAAAGTACAAGGACTCGACATTTCAAGTACAGCTGTTAGTCAGGCAAGAGAAAATGACATTCCTGCTTATCAAGAGATCTCTGAATTTCTAGCTACTTTTGAGCAGAAAAAAATCATCTGGTTAATGCTTCCTGCTGGAGAGATAACCGAAAACATGTTAAGAAAACTTTTTCCAAAACTCGGACCAGGAGACATTGTTATTGAAGGCGGAAACTCTTATTATAAAGATTCAATCCGTCGAGCAGAAGAGTTTCAGAAAAATGAAATCGGTTACTTGGATTGTGGGACTTCTGGAGGAATCGAAGGAGCACGACATCAAGCCTGCTTAATGATTGGAGGAGATAAAGAAACTTTTCTATCCGTGGAACAATTATTCAAAGATGTAGCAATCGAAAGAGGATATCTGTATGCTGGTGCATCCGGAAGCGGACACTTCTTGAAAATGATCCATAATGGAATCGAATATGGAATGATGCAAGCAATCGGTGAAGGATTCCAACTTGTACAAAAAAGTGAGTATGCTTTTGACTTGGAACAAGTCGCACGTGTTTGGAATCATGGTTCGGTGATTCGCGGCTGGCTGATGGAAATCATGGAAGATCAGTTAAACGAACATCCCAATTTAAGTAATTATCGGGGAATCGTTTCTGCATCAGGTGAAGCAAAATGGACGGTTGAAACAGCGCTAGAAATGGCTGTTCCAGTTCCAGTAATTGCAACTAGTTTGTTCATGAGGAATCTTTCACAGGAAGAAGATAGTTTTTCAGCAAAAGTAGTTTCAGCACTAAGAAATGGGTTTGGCGGACATGAAATAGTTGAAAAGGGTGAGTAAAATGCCAGATTATCATATAGCAATCGTTAATTCCAGCAGTTTCGGAAGAGTTTTTCCACACCACTTGGAAAGATTAAAGTCAGTTGGAGACGTTCATTTCTTTACTGTTGATCAAGAGATTCCAGGAAAAGAACTAGCGGAGTTACTTAAAGGATTCAATATCATTATTGCAAGTGTTACGCCATTTTTTCGACGAGATTTTTTTGAAAACAAAGATGAACTGCTATTGATTTCCCGACATGGTATTGGTTACAACAATATTGATTTAAAAGCAGCAAAAGAACACCAGACAATCGTATCTATCATACCTGCTTTAGTTGAACGAAATGCTGTAGCAGAAAATAATATAACTAATTTGTTGTCCATGCTTCGACGCACGACACAAGCACAAGCAAGAGTCAAGGACGATCGATGGGAAGATCGGGCGGAGTTCGTCGGTAGGACGCTGTTTAACAAAACAGTTGGTGTGATTGGTGCAGGAAATACCGGAAGCGGAGTAATCGAAATTTTGCGTAACGGTTTTCGCTGTGATGTTCTAGCTTATGATCCTTACAAATCAGATTTATACATCGAAAGCTTTGGTGCAAAAAAAGTAGAACTTCAAGAATTACTGGAACATTCAGATATCATTTGTTTATGTGCGAATTTGACAGAAGAGAACTATCACATGATTTCTGATAAAGAAGTCGATCAGATGAAAGAAAATGTTTATCTATCTAATAGTGCAAGAGGCGCTTTAGTTGATGAAGAAGCGATGATTAATGGTCTGAAAAGCGGAAAGATCGCAGGATATGCCACAGATGTTTTAGAAGAAGAACCGGGACGTCAAGATCATCCGTATTTAGCGTTTGAACAAGTAGTGATTACGCCACATATATCGGCCTACACAAGGGAATGTTTAGAAGCAATGGGTGAAAAATGTGTCAGAGATGTCGAACAGATCAGTCAGCACCTTCTTCCTGAACGTTCTGTCCAGACAAAGAGCAACTATATAAAAGGATGATGAAGAAAATGGTGAACGGTTTAAAAGTGAAAACAGGCCCTCAATTTTATTTATATGAAGAAGGTGGTATTTCAAAAGTTTCTGATCTCTTGAAATCATACGGCGCGAAAAGAGTACTGGTCACCCACGGAACGGTATCATGGGAAAAGGCGCTACCTAAATTAGTATTTTTGAATGACGAAACGATTCAATTTTTTTATCATCGTTATTCTGGAGAATGTAGTTATGCTGAAGCCAGACGAATAGCTACAATCATCAAAAAAAATGAAATCGATTTCGTAGTTGGCGTTGGCGGAGGAAAACTGACCGATCTAGTGGGTTATAGTGCCAATCTTGCAAGAATCGATTTCGGCGTCATCCCTACTTTAGCTAGTAATTGTGCTCCATGGACACCTCTTGCTGTCATGTATAAGGAGAATGGACAAGCAGAAGGGAAAACAGAACACTTTTACAGACAAGCTGCTTTTTTTATAACAGATCCCCAATTAGTGATTGATTCCCCTGTTCCATATTTCATTGCCGGGTTAGCAGATACACTAGCAAAATGGTATGAATCTGAGCTCATCTTAGAACAAGATTTTTTGCAAGATGAATCATTTTTGAAGCTAGCACAAGATACTGCGAAGATCTGCAAAGAAGAGATTTTGAATCATTCTGCTAAAGCAATCCAAGATATGGCACAAAGAAAACTGACATCGGAGTTCAAACAGCTTTCAGAGATTATCTTTGCTGTTGCTGGTTTAGTTGGAGGATTAGGAGATAAATACGCAAGAAATGCGGCAGCACATGCTATGCATGACGCTATCAGTAAATATATTCCGGAAAGCCATCGTTTTCTACATGGAGAAAAAGTAGCGTATGGGATTTTCTATCAACTGGCACTAGAAGGTCGCTGGGAAAAAATAGACGAGTTATATCCTTTGTATCGGGAATTAGAACTGCCGGTTTCTCTAGAACAAATGGGATTATTTCCGAAAGATAAACAGATAATAGATAAAATGGCTGAATTTATTGATTCGAAAGAGAAAGTGCATTTGATTCCTATAGAGGTAACACAGAAATCACTGATACAGTCAATGATGGAACTGGAAGGTTATATCAGAAAGATCTGAAGGAGGAGGACACATGGAAACATTAAGTGTAGTACAAAGTTTGTTGATTGCTTTATGGGTAGCCGCGGTTATGTCCCGCTGGTTAGGTGGAGGAGCCACGTTGACCTTACGTTTTTCTCCTTTGATGACTGGATTAGTCGTCGGGTTGATCATGGGGGAAGTTGCACAAGCGATGATTGTTACAGCCGCTTTGCAAATGATTTATATGGGGGTTTTTTCTCCAGGAGGATCAATGCCAGCTGAACCATCTATTGCAGCAGCTATCGCAGTACCAGTCGCATTATTAGGGGATCTGTCGCCAGAAGCAGCGATTGCCGTTGCGGTGCCAGTCGGATTGCTCGGAAGTTACTTGTATCAGTTTCGTTTTTTCATCAATACTTTTTTAGGTAAATATACAGACAAAGCTGTAGAAGATTTGAATACAAAAGCTATGGCCCGATCAATTATTCTTTATCCAACGGTTGCCTCATTTTTATTATTCGTTCCGCTTGTTTTCATTGCTTTATATTTAGGGGCGCCATTGATCGCTGATGTAATCAAAGCTTTAGAGGGAACAGTCATTATCCACATTCTTGAAGTAGTAGGTGGAGGGTTAGCGGCAATCGGTATCGCGACAACTGTATACGTTATCGGTCGAAAAGATTATCTGGTCTTTTTCTTCCTTGCTTATTTTATGAGTGTTGTTTTGAAATCTTTAGATATTACGATGGTTACTTATGCCATTTTTGGGATTATTATCGCTTTGATCTTTGTCCAGTCGCAAAAAGGGAAACAAGTACAGCCTGCCACAAGCAATAACAATTCAGCATCTTTTGATGACGAAGATGACTATGATGACGGATTTTAATTTAGGAGGAATGGGAAATGGCTGAAATAATGGATAATCAAACAGGTGCTCCTGAAGAAATCACGAAAAAAGATGTAACAAAAGCCTATCTGAGATGGCATTTTGCAAACGAAATTCCTCACTCTTTTGAACGTTACTTGGCGCCATCACTACTATACGGAATGATGCCAATCTTGAAAAAACTTTATAAAGATGAAGACTCTTTAAAAGCAGCATATAAACGGCAGTTACTGTTCTTCAACACTCAATTAAGCTGGGGTGGCGGTGTGATTACTGGCCTAATGTCTTCTATGGAACAGCAAAGAGCAGAAGAAGAGTATGAAGAAAAAGAGATCTTGATGCAGGATGACTTGATGTATAACACGAAAGCGGGATTGATGGGGGCACTAGCAGGAATCGGAGATGCAATCGATTCAGGAACCGTCCAATATATTTTTATCGCAATCGCGGTACCTTGGGCACAACAGGGAAGTCCTTTAGGCGCACTTTTTCCTTTTATCTGCTTTGGGTTGTATCAGGTTTTACTAGGGGTATTTTTCGCAAGACAAGCTTTCACTATGGGCCGTAATGCTACAGGCCTAATGCAAAACACTGGTGTTCAGACAGCGATTGAAATGCTATCAGTTTTAGGGTTGTTTATGATGGGGGTGCTTGCGGGAAACTATGTAAAAGTAGAATCTTCATTGAAATTTGCGATATCCGGACGTGAGTTTGTTATCCAGGAAATTCTTGATCAAATCGTGCCAGGGATATTACCTTTAGCTGTCGTAATGGGTGTGTACTTGTTCTATACGAAAAAAGGATTGAAAGTCACACAAGCATTATTATGGCTGACTGGAATATTAATTGTGCTAGCAGGAATCGGTATTTTATAAAAAGAAGGGAACGTGAATAAGATGGGTGTAGTCAATTTAGCGCGTGTGGATGAGCGTTTGATCCATGGGCAAGTAATGGTAACGTTATCTCAAAAAAGTGGAGTGAATTCCATTTTTGTTGTAGACGAAGTTGTAGCAAAAGATAAATTTATGAGAGATCTTTACAAAAATGCAGGAAGCCGTACAGGACAAAAAACAATTGTCATTACACCAGAGAAAGCTAAATTCTATTGGGATGAATATCAATTTAAAGAATACAATTGTATTTTGATCGCAAAAACAGTCCAAACGATTTACGACTTAGTAAAACACGGAATCCCCATGGAAGAATTGAATATTGGAGGGATTGCTCAAAAAAATCCTGAGACAGATCTTTTAGTGACGAAATCTGTTTATTTAAATAAATCAGATGCTGAAAAATTGAAAGAAATGAATGAACAATATGGCGTAAAGAATATTTATTTTCAAGCCACTCCATCTGCACCTAAAACAGGATTAAAAGATGTATTGAACAAGTTTGATTTGTCATAAACAAATGCTTAGAAAAAAGATAAAGAGGGCGAAAAAATGAAGAAGAACGAGATGTTTCGTGATTGGGAATTTCGTTATCGCTATATTTACCGTAAGCGCCGTACAAAAAAGAGTAAACAGCGTTTTCTTTCAGCATTAGTATCAGATATTTACAGTATGAGAACAGATGTGACAGTCATTGCTTACGATACGCTAGCCTACCGATCAAAAAATATTTATGTTGGAGATATCGAAAAAGCAGAGAAAGTTATCTGTACTTATTACGATACACCCGTTCATGCATTAGGAAGTTATTTCATGTTTGATTGGAAAGACCAAAGGAAAAAAACAATCTACTCTATATTATTGTCCTTCATTTTGTTGTTCAGTTTAGGTTGGTGGGGAATGATGATATATAACAAAAATCCTCATCACGTATTCGATCTGCTATCCGTACAAACAGGTATCACTGTACTAGCATTTGGGAGCTACTTTTTCTTATTGGGAAAAGCAGCTCGCGGATGGCCTAGCAGACAAACTTTTATTCGAAATACTTCATCTATATTAACGATGCTAGAAATGATCCGTACGATTGATGATCCGAGTGTAGCGTATGCGTTTGTTGATGAAGGCTGTTATGGAGAAAAGGGCTTAGACAGCGTGAGATCGGGTATGAAAAAAGAGGCTATTCTTTTTTATCTAGACTCTGTTGGGGCAGATACACCGCTACAGTTTTCGGGAAATTATTTTTCAAATAAAGAACAGTGGCTGAAACAAGTTGATAAGTTGAAAGAAAAAAACGTCAATTATATTTTTAGTGCAAGAAAAAAGCAAGCGCAGTTCTTCTATTTGACCAAAACAGATTTACGAGGGAAAACATTTAATTGGCAAAATGCCAATCAGATTATTGCTCTTTTTCGATAAGTAAAAAGTGCAAAACAAGGAGTGAGAAGACTAATGTTGGAAATCATGATCGTTACACATGGTAAGTTGAGCGAAGGACTGAAAGATGCGGCGGAAGTAATTGTCGGGACATCGAGCCATATTGAAACAATGTGCTTAGAGTCTGGGGAGGACATCCAAACATTCGGAGAGAAGGTCAAAGAAAAATTAACTATGATCAACACAGCAGAACCCATGCTAATATTTGTTGATCTAATTAGCGCAAGTCCGTACAATCAAGCGCTCTTGGCAGTCAATGAACTGACTGAAGAAAAGAAAGCAGCCACTTATGTCATAGGGGGCGTGAATCTGCCAATGTTGTTAGAAGCAATCAATCATCAGATGCTTCACACACCGATAGAAGAAGCGGTGGAACAAATTGTCAAACAAGGAAAAGATAATTTAACTGTTTGGCATGCTTCAGCGGAAGAAAAAAATTTAGATGAGGACGATTTTTAGAAGGAAGGCTGAAAAGATGAAGTGGGGATTTAGATGGTATGGTGAAAAAGGGGATTCGATCCCATTAAAATATGTTCGCCAAATACCGGGAATAAATGGGATAATTGGAACTTTGCTGACTAAAATGCCTGGAGATGTTTGGGAGATTTCAGAAATTGAGGAGTTGAAAGCATCTGTTGAGAGCCAAGGACTGGAACTGCTTGGAATTGAAAGTGTAGCGATCCACGATGCAATCAAGGCAGGGACAGATGAACGAGATTACTATATTGATAACTATATACGAACAATCAAAAACTTGTCTCGATGTGGGGTTCGATTGATTTGTTATAGCTTCAAACCAATTTTTGGATGGGCGAAAACTGATTTGTTTAATGAAAACAACGATGGAAGCTATTCTCTTTTATACGATCAGAAAATCGTCGATCAGATGGAGCCAGGAGAAATGTATCAATTGATACACAGCCAGTCAAAGGGATTCAAATTGCCGGGTTGGGAAGAAGAACGGTTGAAAAAATTCGCTCAGCTGGAAAAACTGTATGAAGGAATGACCGAAGAAGAATTATTTGAAAATCTGACTTATTTTTTAGAAAAAGTGATTCCAGTGTGCGAAAAAGCAGATGTAAAAATGGCTATCCATCCAGATGATCCGCCATGGGAACTTTTTGGTTTTCCTAGAGTGACGAAAAATCTTGGCGACTTGAAGAAAATTCTAAATGCAGTAGATTCTCCATATAATGGACTAACGCTGTGCACAGGATCTTTAGGGGCAAATCCGGAAAACGATTTAGTTGAAATCATCCATGAGATAGGTTCGCGCATCCATTTTGTCCACTTCAGAAACGTGGAGTTTTTAGGAGAAAGAAAGTTCAAAGAAACGGCACATCCCTCTACAGAAGGCTCCCTTGATATGTATCATATTATGAAAGCGTTGGTGCAAGAAGGGTTCGACGGTCCTATACGCCCTGATCATGGTAGAACCGTGTGGGGTGAAGTGGCTATGCCTGGATATGGCCTGTATGATCGTGCAATGGGACTCACTTACATGCAAGGTCTATATGAGGCGATAAGTAAGGAAAAACCACTGGGAGAGCATTATGAATAAAATCAAGCTCTTCATCTTTGATATGGATGGCCTTTTATTAGAAACTGGACGTTTAGCTTATCGTGCTTATGTAAAATCAGCACAGAAGTATGATTATGAAATGCGTAAGGAAGTCTATTATTTACTAACTGGCCAAACAGAAATGGCGATAAGAGAACAAATGGGCATTTTGTACGGAGAAGATGTTCCATATATCAAATGG
Source organism: Enterococcus sp. DIV0436a (assembly GCF_051711605.1). Taxonomy (NCBI): domain Bacteria; kingdom Bacillati; phylum Bacillota; class Bacilli; order Lactobacillales; family Enterococcaceae; genus Enterococcus; species Enterococcus sp. DIV0436a. The sequence goes on along the minus strand of NZ_JBIONA010000001.1, from coordinate 1,558,452 downwards.
CGAGAAGCAATCAATCAATATAAAGAAAAAATCGTGAAAGAAGATAAGAGAGTATATACGAAAAAAGGAGCAGAAGAAATTTTAGCTTTTGCAAAAGAAAGAGGAATCCATACAATCGTGGCTTCGTCTAATACACGGGTAAAAGTAGAAATGTATTTAAAAATGGAAAATCTATATGCCTTGTTTGATCAAATCATTTCAGGGGATGATGTAAAAAAAGGGAAGCCGGAACCAGAGATCTTTTTGAAAGCTTGTTCAAAAATGAATATTCCTCCAAGTGAAGCACTTGTATTTGAAGACTCGATTGCAGGGATCGAAGCAGCAAGGCGAGCGGGCATTTTGTCTTTTCTCATCAAAGATCATTTGATAGGGTTGCCCGATCATAATGGGAAGCATAAGTTGAAAGTAGATGTAAGTTTATATGAATCCAATAAAGCAGACTATGAATTTTATGACCTGCATCAAGCAAAACGATTTTTAGAAAGTAAAGGGGTGTATCTCTAATAAAGAGGACTATTTTCTAGTCCTCTTTATTTATTGTCCTGCACGACTGAGGGAACAGATGAAAAAGAAGTAATTTTTTATTTTGAAGTATCTACCTTATTTGTAGTGAACAATTTAGAACAAACACAAAACGCATCTACTGTTATCTACCAGTAGATGCGTTTAAAGAGAAGAACGAGAATCGTCCATATGAGGGTTTCCACTCCTTATGCAGATTTTTTTAATTCTTGCACTGCTTGTTCGATCGTAACACCTGTCGCTACATGATTGGTATTTTCTTTGTCAAAAACGACAAATAGATTCAAATCTGTATCCAAGGTTACTCGATATTGTATATCTTTGTTATAGAATGTCATAGCCATTCTCCTTTCTTTAAATACTTGCTGAAAGGCAACGAACGCGTTGATAACGAAATTCCATTTATAAGTATACCACCAATTGAAAGGTTTTCATAGTTAAGAAATTTTAAAGTCAAAAGTTGCAGATAAAAGCAAATAAACAAGAAAACAAAAAGTGAATCAATCGCGGTTATTCAACTTTTTCTTCGATTCGAAGACAATAGAAGACAATGAATTTTATATTTCATTGCATTATCCTTGTGTTATTAGAAAAAGCATGATATATTAAATGAGTAATCTATTTTGAAACGTAATTTGAGCGATATATCTACATAGATAAAACTCCTTTTGCCTATCAAATATTTATTGCAACGAAAAAACGTACATTGATACGTATCAGGAGGAATTTATTTATGAATAACGGTACAGTAAAATGGTTCAACGCAGACAAAGGTTTTGGCTTTATCACTGGTGAAGATGGAAATGATGTATTTGCACATTTTTCAGCTATCCAAGGTGACGGCTTCAAAACTTTAGAAGAAGGCCAAGCAGTGTCTTACGATGTTGAAGATGGTCAACGTGGCCCTCAAGCAACAAACATTGTTAAAGCTTAATAAAAATTGACTTTTAACCGTCTTTTCGAAAGAAAAGACGGTTTTTTTGTATGAAAAAATTCATTGGTCGTTGAATGGGCTGAATAGTAGTGTATAAAACAATTTTGTGGAGCGTGAAGCTTTTATGGTAGAGGAAAATACGAATAAAGTGATGTTGATAAAAAGATTCCTATCTTGAATATGAATCGAGATGTCTTGAAAATGAATGAGTTTGACCAATCATTATCCTATCGAAATTTACAGTTTCGTTCGATTGGTCTGTCAATTAATGAAAAAGTAAAAAAGAATATGTTCTAGGAAGAGGGCGGCACATCTAAATTTTTAAGTAACGGACAGTTCAAATATCAAGCATTGAAAGAGGCTATCCTACTGTTTGAAGGAATACGAATATATAAAAACGACAAAGAGGAAAAAGTAGTTCATTAAATCCCTTCAAGTGATGAAAGAATGAGATCTAATAAAACCTGATCTTTCATCTGTTTTTTAAATAACGTAATAATTTTTTTGTTTTTTGTGCTTTCGCCGTTATTGTAGAGTGATTTAGCATTCTTATTTTTAAAAATAACTGTGTTATATATTAAAAAAGGCATAATAGTTATAAGCTTTTTTTAAGAATATTTAGAAATTATTAATTTTCGTCTGAAAACAAAAAAGAAAGCGTTATTATTTTAGTCTATTTTCAGGGGGGTAACCTTATGATAAAAAAACTATTTTTACTATCAATATTAACGCTAGCAATGGCAGGTTGTTCTGATTCTGGCTTAGCAACTGAACTGATCACAAAATCAACTGAAGCCACGACAGAGGAGTTAAAATGTGGAAACGATCACAGTGACTACAGAGGCTTAAATCGACGATGCATGGGAATATTAGGCAGAAGCAATTGTAAGCATCGATGTAGTAATCGAAGAAGGTGTAGAAGAAGCAACAGAAAAATCAAAAGAAAGATCAAAAGAAAGATCAAAAGAAGCAATCTGTGCTGTGCATCGTATACAGACGTCGAAGATGCGGTACTTTTAAACCACGTCAGGAGATGTTCATTTATGTCTAGGGAAGTTGGCGATGAACCAAAACTAGAGTATACTTTTAGTTTTGCACGTGAGGATGAAGATAACCCTAAAACTTACGACATTTTAGCTTGATCTAAGATGGTTAAAGCTTTTTAATGAAGTAAGAGGAGATAGAAGGCTTTTCTAGTTATATTAGGTAAGATAAATTCCTTTTTGCTCCAAATTTGCTAAACATTCTGCTAGATAAACTTCATCGTGTTCCGGATAAATCGGCACGTTGCGCTCTACAGTAGGTAAATCAAAAAATGCTTCGCATGATTTGCCACGATACATAGGATTTTTCCACTCTGGTGCTGGGCTGTAACCACGTTTTTCCATTTCATCCATGACAAGCTGATGATATTGGAATAATCTATAAGGAGAATAGTGAAAAACATAATCCACAGTAGCATGTTTCTTTCCCCAGCCATTTCCTCTTAATGCACAGCATTCCCGATGTTGTCCTAAAAGCTGTTGACGAGGAAGCTTTGAAATCAATTTTTCATGCCATAATCGCATAGAAATATCTCCTTTATATATAGATTGTTAACTTTAGACGTTAAATGAAAAAACCAGCACCAAGGCTGGAAAAAATCACTTAAGTCTGCTTGCTGTTTCTGAGCGACCAATTAGGTAATCAACGGAAATATCGTAAAAGTCAGCGATATAGATTAATTCAATGATGCTTGGAATTTCTTCTCCTTCTTCGTACTTACGATATTTGAATAAAGGAATACTTAACGCGCTAGAAACAGCTACTTGAGATAAAGATCGGCCAGTTCTTAAGAAATTCAGACGACAACGTAAAGTATCCAGTAAAATAGCTTCTTCGATACTCATTTAATCACCTTTCATTATAGTAGAATAGTTATAATGACTATAGAAAGCTACACATGCAATCAATAGTACTCAATGTTTTTTATTTAAACGTATCAAATAAAGAATGACGATCAATAAAGACAAAACCAGTCCTGATAATTCTTCTATAAAAACACTATCGGGTTCAAAGTAGTTGTAATTAAAAACTTTCCACATAAAGTAGATAGCCGGAAGAGTCAAAATAGCTAAATAAAACCGTTCTTTGTTCCAATTCATAAGATAAACAATACTTGCGATCAGTGCGACCGCAGGCACCCAAAACAAAACTCTCACCAACGTAATCATGTAACGGACTCCTCAACGATTCATATAATAAAAGATAACATGTTATTGCATACATCACAAATGAAATGCTAGGAAAATAAAAGAAGAATAGATCAATGAAAAATGAAAAAGCAGAACAGTTTTCTGCTGATGAGCAGGAACTGTTCCGCTGAATGTGTCTTATCTATCGAGAAAAAATCAATGGATTGATATCTAAGTAATTCAATACATATAAAAAGAGGACGATCGCATTCACCAAAAAGGAAAGAATGATAATCCCATAGCGAATGGAAACATATTTAACAAATACTTTTGTTTGAATACGGGCATATCTTTTTCCTTTATAGCTGAGCATCATGACAAGAAGCAAAAGGGTAATCACACCTTGAAAAATCATTCCAATAAACAGAATTCCTGAGGTTTGATAATTTAATTGGAGAAAATAAGCTGCTGCCGCAACTAAATCGAATAAAATCGCAATAAATGGCAAAATAATCACTCCTAACATTGAGAATAAATAAAAGAATAACATTTTTTCTAAAATAAGCAAATAAAAAGGGAGCGTCAATAATTTTGTGTAAATAAATTGTCCTCCTGCAAAATAATTAGTTACTCAGTAAACATTGAAACTAATGTATCGGTTACCTGTTGAAAACCTTTATGGCTTCTGTTTAGAAATTTTTGATTGTATGTATCAAAAATGCTGACTAGAAAGCGTTCTAGTGATTCTTCATTTTGAAACTGCTCTTTTCTACGGCTGTATCTTTTAATTTGCTTATTGAAAGACTCGATTAGATTGGTTGAGTAAATGGTTCTACGAATGCTAGGTGGAAAATCATAAAAAGTTAATAAGTCTTGGTTTTCTATGAGTGACTGCGTCACTTTAGGATAGTTTTTCTTCCATTTCTCAATCATGCCGGATAAGAAGGTATTCGCTTCTTCTTTTGAGTTAGCTTGATAAACAGCCTTAAAGTCATCACAGATTTCTTTTCGGTCTTTGACACGTACTTTATGAGCGATATTACGAGATACATGGATACAACAATGCTGATATTTTGCTTTAGGATAAATTTGATGGATAGTATCTTTCATGCCTTTTAAGCCGTCCGTAATAAAAAGCAAGACTTCTTGAACTCCTCTGGAGTTAATATCCTGTAGCAGCTCATTCCAAACGTATGTTGATTCAGTTGGAGCAATCGCATAACTCAGTACTTCTTTAGTGCCGTCTTCTCGTATACCAATGGCAATATAAATCGCTTCTTTGGATACAGTTTGACGTTTTAGTGGAATGTAAGTAGCGTCCATAAAAATAGCGACATACTTATCATTTAAGGCTCTGGATTTAAAGGCATTTACTTCTTCAGTCAGAACTTTAGTCATGTTGGACATGGTTTGTGGAGTATAGTGATGACCGTACATTTTTTCGATCAAATCAGCAATTTCAGACATCGTAACACCTTTTTCGAATAAATGGATAATAGTGGTTTCCAATGTATCGTTTGTTCTTTTGTAGGCTGGTAAAGTTTGTTGTTTAAACTCACCATTACGATCTCTAGGTATTTCCAATGTTAATTCACCATATTCGGTTTTGATTGATCGAAAGTAAGAACCGTTTCTCGAATTACCTGAATTAAAACCAGTGCGATCATATTTTTCGTAATCTAAAAAAGCCGTTAATTCAGTCCGTAGGAGTGTGTTTATCGCTTTTTCTAAGTGCGAACGGAATAATTCATTTAAATCGCCTTTAGTGACTAGAGTTTGCACAATTTCTGTAGTAAAATCATTCATAGGGAAGTCCTCTTTTCTGTGAATTGGTTGTCGTTAACTTTATTCTACAGAAGGGACTTCCTTTTTTGTATGGATTTTTTCATTTACACAAAATATTTTATACTCTCAATAAAAATTAAAGTAACAAAATAGTTATGATACAAGTAAAAGAAATAAGAATAACAATATTATTTTACTTATATTTTGAAACTTGCGAGAGTTTATCATCCGTGCTATAGTTGAAAAGTAACAAAAATAAATTTTATTTATGATGTACCTTTAGCTCAGTTGGTTAGAGCAGACGGCTCATAACCGTCCGGTCGTAGGTTCGAGTCCTACAAGGTACATAAGAGGTTGTGAAAAAGCTGCCCTGCATCAAGTAATAAGAACAGCCAAGTAAAAACAGCTTCTTATGTTTTTACTTGGCTGTTCTTATTACTGCAGATGCAAGCTTTTGAATACCGTTTAAGGAAGAGGTTGTGAAATCAGCGTTTTGACCTGAGTATTAGCTTAACAAACGGCAAAATATGAGGAACTATTTTTCCGTTTGTTAAGCTAATACCGAGGGTCAGTTGATTGAACACCATTTAAGAAAGAGGTCGTGAGCCTGCCGTTTCACTCTGTGTCATAAAAAAGCCAATCTACTTTGATAGAAAAAGCACGTAGGACTAAAACAGTTCTGCGTGCTTTTTTTATTGTGTGTTAAATATCGTAAATGAAGATAGATATTTTTATGATTCGACAATAGAGACGTTGAAATCTTTCAACAGCTCTAAAGCGGATTCTCCGTGTTTTCTACTGGAGACTAACATTGGATCAACAAAAAAGTCTGCTTCAGGAAAAGCACTCTGCAGGCCTATCAGATTAGAGAGTACACACAAGTTTGTTTCAATCCCGACTACTTCGATCTCTTTTTGTTCTTCTTTGCTTTCAAATAAAGTTTCCTTGATTTCAGCTAAAGTTTCAGGTGGAATCGTAAAGTAATACTTTTTAATCACTCGTTCATTTTCTTGTGGAGAAAGAAGAGGGATCAATTGCAAATCTTCTCGTTCTTCTTCTTTGTCCTTCAGTTCAACTGGAATATCCCGTGTGAAGAGAATATATTCATTATTTTGGCGTGCTTTAGCTAATCTTTGAGCAATACGTTCTGCCAATTGATCTGACTCTGGAATATAAAATTCGCTGTTTGGATCAAGAATATGATTTTGCATATCAATAATAACTAACATTTTCTTTCCTCCTACATTCATATCGTCATTTTATTCTTTTTAATAAAAGTTTTTTAAAATATAAGCAACACCAGCTTCTTCATTCGTCAGCGTTACTTGGTTTGCAATTTCTTTTACTTGTCGCTGTGCATTCCCCATCGCAATACTCAACCCGCTGTAATTCAACATAGCAATGTCGTTTTCTTGATCGCCAAAAGCCATGATGTCATTCGATTCGATTCCAAGGTAATCCGCCAGAAAAACAAGTGAATGAGCTTTAGTGATACCTGTAGGCGTGATTTCTAAGAAATGCGGATCAGAGAATACTGATTGGATACCATCTGCTTGCAGATCTCTTTGTAGCTTCTGTAGTTTTTCTTCACTCTTATCTGTTAATGCTAATTTAAGATAGCTAAGAGAAGGATCTTCCAACATATTTAAAATTTGATCAAAAGAATGGTTCTGCAAATTGAAATGTTCATAATAAGGGTCATCTTTGACTAGATTTGATTCATCGAATGTCAGCTGATCATCTTGGGTTTCTCGGCTAGCAATGATGGATATTTTCGCTTCTTGAGCATAGAAGAAGGCTTTTCTCAGTGTATCGCTATCTATTTTTGAACGTCTGAGAACTTTCGCCATTTTTCCATCCTTCATTTCAGCAATCAGTGAACCATTGGAAGAAATCAAATAGCCACCGATTCCTAATTCGGAAAAAATATCTTTAGCAGAAATGCTGTTCCTTCCGGTAGCGACGGTTACGATTCCGCCATTTTCATCAAATTTCCGAAGTGCTTGGATATTTTCTTCTGGTATCTTTCCATTTCGATCAAGCAAGGTACCGTCTAAATCAATCGCTGCTAGTTTCATTTTATCTTCCTACTTTCTTTTTACATATCTATTTTCCTGTTACCTTAAGATTAAATGAGAATTTAAAAAAATGAAACTAACTTGCTTTGTCATTATGAATTTTTTCAAAAAACATTCTTAAGAAAAAGGTGGCTATATATAGTAGTTTTTGGTCAATACCTTTGAATAAAAAGCCATTAAAAACGAATAGTTAGCGCTTACCAATACGTTTTGTGATAAAAAAATTTTAAAATATTCAATGAAAACAAAGCATATATTTTGCTTTAAAACCAAATGAGGAATATTCTAGATGTAGAACAGGTTAGAAAAAGATTAGAAAAAGGAGTGATTTTGATGGAGAAGAGATACGGCGTAGTTCCTGTGGTAACTGCTTCAGACGAAAATTATGCTCCTTACTTGAGCGTGATGATCGCAACTGCATTAGAAAATTGCAATAAAACAAGACGCATAAAATTTTATGTGATTGACGATGGTCTATCAGAATATAGTAAAGAAGGATTGGAAGAAACGGTAAATAAATATTCAAGTAATGCAAGTATCCAATTCCTGACAGTGGAAAAAGATATCTACGAAGACTTCCTAGTCAGTGACCATATCACAACTACCGCTTACTTAAGAATTTCTTTACCAAACTTATTAGCTAAAGAGGATTATAAGAAAGTCCTTTACTTAGATTCAGATGTGTTAGTACTAGACGATATCGTAAAACTATATGATGAGCCGTTAAATGGAAAAACAATCGGCGCTATTATCGATCCAGGCCAAGTGAAAGCTTTGGAAAGATTAGGAATCGATTCCGATGACTTGTACTTCAATTCAGGAGTGATGGTGATTGACATTGATCAATGGAATAAAAAAGAAATTACAGAAAAAACTATCCATTACCTCAGTGAAAATGGCGATCGAATCATCTATCACGACCAAGATGCTTTGAATGCTGTACTTTATGAAGATTGGGAACAACTTCATCCAAAATGGAACATGCAGACTTCGCTGATTTTTGAACGTCATCCAGCACCAAATGAAAAATATGAACGTCAGTATAAAGAAGGAAATGAAAAACCTTCGATCGTTCACTTTACAGGACATGATAAACCTTGGAATACGTTGAAAGATCATCCGTATACCAATTTATACTTAAAAAAATTAGCACACAGTACTCTAACGAAAGTAGGCGAGATCAATGAATAAAAAAGAAATAGCAGTAGTCGCAAGTTGTAACACAAAATTCGTACCACATTTAGCTGCATTATTTGTCTCAGTATTAGATAATTGCAACCCGTCTAAATTTGTTCGGTTCTATGTGATTGACGATGATATCGATTTTGAAAGTAAACAGCTTTTACGCTTCTCAGTGAAAAACGCACGAATGAACTCAGATGTGGAATTCTTGAAAATCAATAAAGAATTCTTTACAAATGTGGTAATCAGCGATCGTATTCCAGAAACAGCTTATTATCGTATTGCGATTCCGGAATTGTTCCGCGGCACAGAAGTTGAACGTATCTTATATATGGATTGCGACATGATCGCTTTACAAGACATCTCTAAATTATGGCGTCTTGATTTTGGGGATTCAATCGTAGCAGCTGTTGAAGATGCAGGGTTCCATCAACGACTGGAAAAAATGGAAATTTCAGCTAAATCAATGCGTTATTTCAACTCAGGTTTGATGCTGATCAATGTGAAAAAATGGTTAGATGAAAATATTACGCAAAAAGTATTAGATTTCATCGAACATAATCCAGAAAAATTACGATTCCATGACCAAGATGCATTAAATGCTATCTTACATGACCGTTGGTTACCACTTCATCCGCGTTGGAATGCACAAGGCTATATCATGGCAAAAGCAAAAAAACATCCAACAGCAGCAGGCGAACGTGAATACGAAGAAACTCGCAACAATCCTTACATTATCCATTTTTCAGGACATGTGAAACCGTGGAGCAAGGATTTTGAAGGGCCAACGAAGAAATATTACGAAAAATATGCAGGGATGACGGCTTTCCGCTGTGTAGCTAAATTCCCTAAATATCCAAAATACGCAAAAGTTCAACCAAAAACAGATGTAGTTGTTAAATAATAGAAGACAACAACTGAAGAGGGGGAGTAGGAATGGAAATTACAATGTCTAAAAATGCAGTAGAGACGTTAATTGAAAAGGTTGGGGAAAATACAAAAATCGCACTCGCGCTCATCAATGATTCCGATCCATTTTTAAGGGACAAAGGTGCTTTTGCAAAAGGCAGCTTTTTTCAAATCATTCCTTTTGTTTCGGAATTTGGAGAATATGCGACTAAAATCGAGCATCCATTATTGGACATCTATACATCTAAATTAGAGCAAAATTATTTCGGTAAACGATTGAACATGGACTTCAACAAACAGCTTGACAGCTTTTCATTAGAAAATGAAATCGCAGTACTCGATTATAATATCAAATTAAAGAACTGCTTCTTCAGCTAATAGTTTCGAGAAAGTCCAAAAAGGAGGTATACATTGAGATACTACTTTGTGGATGAAGAAAAGAATGTAATAGAAACAGATGAAAAAAAATATAATTGGCTCGTACTTGATAGTGCAAAGCCCGAAGAGATCGAGCAAGCAATCGAAGAATTCGAGCTTCCTGATGATATTTTCGTAGGAACCGAATATCCGGAAGAAGTTTCTCGGATGGAGCGCCTTTATGAGACGAAACTAGAGCATCCATTTTCTTTGGTAGTGATTAATCTAGATCAGTCAGATAATCGTATCGAAAAAAAATTAACGCCAATATCTTTTGTACTTTCCGATAATCTCTTGATTACTTGTATCGATAGAAAAACCGAATTTGTGGATCGGCTGCTGACAAAGCATGGAAATCATTTAAACTCGTTTGAAAAGATCATCACGTATACATTATTAGATATTTACACCCATTACGTGAAAGAACTAAGAGAGATGAAAAAGCGAATTGACGCTTTGGATAAAGCAGCTCGTAAAACAACGGAAAATGAAGAACTGTATAAACAGGCAGATCTTGAAAGAGACATCGTATATATCGATCATACCTTAAGAGATCAACGGGAAACAATGGATCAATTATGGAATTCTGAAACTTTCATCAAACGTTTAGATGATGAACAGCTACTCTATGATGTCCATTTGAGACAGCGACAAACAGAAAAAATGATCGAGATCTATCGAGATTTATTAGAGAGTATTGGTGATCTATTCAACGGGATGATGGACAATAATCTAAATCATATCATGAAATATCTAGATTCAGCTGCATTAATCATTTCCGTTCCGGCGTTGTTCGCAGGGATTTGGGGAATGAATACAGGAGGATTACCGGGTAAAAGTTCTGCTCTAGGCTTTATACTCGTAGTCTTTGGCTCTTTGATAGCAGCAGTAGTTTTAGGTTACCATTTATACCGGAAAGATTATACAAATTAAAGAATCTATTTAAAACAGGTATCAAACAAAGAAATTTGTTTTGGCAATACAATTTAAAAACTAGGAGGAATACAGCAATGACAGAACCAAAATTAATCGACCCGCGAAACTTGTACCATACGGAGAAATTTCCTAAACAAGATCAGGATACACCCGCTTTACAGCAGAATATGATTCCTGTTCCTGATTGCGGAGAAGAATCCTATGAAGGCAATAATCAACTAGAAAACCGCCGTGTACTAATCACTGGTGGAGATTCAGGGATCGGTCGTGCAGCAGCGATTGCATTTGCTAGAGAAGGAGCAGATATCGCTCTTCAATTCTTCCCAGGAGAAGAAAAAGATGCAGAGGAAGTAGCAAAATACGTGAAAGATGCAGGACGTAAGATTGTCTTACTACCTTTTGATCTTCGTGACGAACAAGCACCTAAAGAAATCATAGATAAGGCCGTGAGTGAACTTGGCGGGCTAGATACGATGGTACTAAACGCAGGACAGCAAATTTCTTGTCAGTCTATTGCTGAGTTACCACTTGAGCAAGTCAAAGACACATTTATGATAAACATCATCGCTATGTTTGCTTTAGTGAAAGAAGCTGTTCCGCATATCCCAGCAGGAGGAGCAATCGTAACAACAACTTCTGTTCAAGCATTCAATCCAAGCGAACATTTATTAGATTACGCAGCAACAAAAGCTTCAATCGCTAACTTTACGATCGGTTTAGCAAAACAGCTTGCACCTAAAGGAATCCGTGTAAATGGTGTAGCACCTGGTCCAATCTGGACACCATTACAACTAGACGAAGGACAACCTTCTGATTCGATCCCTGAATTTGGTCAGCAAAGTTTACTAGAACGTGCAGGTCAGCCAGGAGAATTAGCACCAGTTTATGTTTTCTTAGCATCGAATAAAGCAAGTTATGTTACAGCCCAAATTTACGGAGTAACTGGTGGAGAAGCGATCAACTTATAAGAAGTTGATCGTTTCACCCCTATGAGGAGGTGCGAAAATGAATAAAGGTGTAAAAACGATCGGAGTGATCGGAACGTTACTTTTGCTATCTGTGCTTTTGTTTGCGATACTATTAAGTGCAACCTATCCATTGCCTTTTCAGCTAGAGAAGTTTCGATTCTTTTCCATCACTAATTCATACGTGCAACAATATGTATTTTGGCTTGCCGTTGCATTTGCTATTTTGACAATTATCACGTTACTTGTTTTCCTGTTTTATCCAAAAACAATCGGAAACTTTCTACTGAAACATGGTGATGGGGAGTTGACGTTGGATAAAAAAGCAATTGAAGGAATGGTTCGTTCTCACTTGCATGAAGATGAATTCATCCATTCACCAAAAGTAAATGTCAAAGCAACAAAAAACAAGATCGCCGTCAATGTAAAAGGGGAGTTGAAACGAACTTCAGCACTCATTGGTAAAACAGGAACATTGATGAAAGAAATCGAAAATGAAGTACAACACATATTGGGAACAAAAGAGCCAGTGAAAGTATCGGTGAAATACACAGGCTTTGAAGAACCAGCTAAACGAAGCAATGACCGCAAACGAGTAGAATAGGGGGGGACCAAAAATGAAAGAACTATTTTCGACATACAAGCTCCCTATCATCTTTGGGGTACTTGGATTGATATTAGCCGTTTTATGGATCACCGTGGGCTTTTTCAAGACCTTATTGATCTTGATCATGGCAGCGATCGGCGTCGCTATCGGTTTTTATCTGAAACAAACGAAAATCTTAGATCACTATTTTAAATCTTAGGAGGAAACATCCATGAATAACAATAACAAAAATAATAACAATAAAATGAACAACCAAAAACCAGTGTCTGCACATCCAGACCCAACGACACCAAACCAATCAAATGGTGTGAACGATGAAAAGAACAAAACAGCACCAGTATCTGCACATCCAGATCCAGTAGTCCCTAACGTTCAACAAGGAGTAGAAGAGAAGAAACATGATGCAGAAAAGCATGCACCTCATCATCCAGGAACTCCAGAATCTAAAGTTCCAGAACAACATGATGCAATCGATCCTTCTAAACCTGTGGAAGAGCAAAAACATCCTTCTGACCATGCGAAAGCACAAGAAAAACTTAGTTCTGACCACACAAACGGACAAGGAAAACTTGGTTCTGATCATACAAATAACCAAGGAAAGCATGATTCTGAACAGGAAGATTCAATGCGCGGTGAGCTGAATTATGAAGATAAAGTTGTGCAAAAAATCATCGGAATCGCAATTGAACAAGTAGACGGTTTATTATCTGCAAACGGTGGTTTCTTCTCTAATGTGGCAGGAAAACTTGTGAATACAGATAATGTAACGGCTGGTATTGAAACAGAAGTCGGTAAAAAACAAGTAGCAGTTGATATGGATGTCATTGTGGAATATGGCAAAGATATCGAAAAAATCTTTGAAGAAATGCAAGAAGTAATCGGCAAAGAAGTAAAAAATATGACACACTTAGAAGTGATCGAAGTCAACGCTAACGTAGTGGACATCAAAACAAAAGAAGAATTTGAAAAAGATCAAGAAACGGTGCAAGACAAAGTAACTGACGCAGCGAAAAGAACCGGTGAATTTGCTTCGAATCAAACAGATAAAGTAAAATCAGCAGCTGGAAGCGGCGCACAAAAAGTAAAAGAAAATACAGAACCACGGGTTCAGTAATAAGGAAGTAAAACATTAGGAGGAACGAAACATGGGATTTATTTGGTCACTTATCGTCGGAGGAATTATCGGAGCAATTGCAGGAGCAATCACGAATAAAGGTTCTTCGATGGGGATTATTGCAAATGTCGTAGCAGGTTTAGTTGGATCAGCACTTGGTCAAGCATTATTAGGTTCTTGGGGACCAAGTATTGCAGGAATGGCAATCGTGCCATCATTGATTGGTGCCATCATTTTAGTACTAATCGTATCATTCTTTGCTCGAAAACTGTAAAAAGACTTTTAAAAAGAGGTCGTGAAAAAGCTGTTCTTCATCAAGTAATAAGAACAGCCAAACAAAAATAGCTTCTCATATTTTTCATTTGGTTGGGCATATTATCGAAGATGCAAGCTTTTGAACACTGTTTATTCGGAATAAGAGGCTGTGACAAGACTTTTGTCACAGCCTCTTATTTATGCGGGCAAATTCCCAATTAGATTTTTAAAAGTTTTTTAAGGGAAACCCAGTATGTTAACCAGTTTTTCCTTAAATGTGTCTTTATTGATACAGAGAAGCTTCTTTAATAAAATAATGTCTCCCTAAATTTTCTTGAGATAGAAAAGGTGAACATACAAAATAATACGACCACTTGGAAAACCCAGATGATCCACAAATGGATCGTATGATACTGATGAAGTAAAAAGCAATGGATCAGAAACTCAAAGAGATTGAAAAAGACAAGGAAGAAATAATATCTCTTTTTTACTCTTGTCTGTTTTAGCCAATAATAGCTCGTAAAGTAATCTAGACAAACAAATAGAAGTAAACAAAGTTTCGTAAGAGCAGCAATCGTATCATGTTGCTCTGCTAGACGATTGACGAGCAGGAAAAATGTTGGTAATGGAATATAGATCACGAGTAATGAAAGAAAAAAGTAAACAATAAATGGCATACTATTCCTCCTAATTGTGTGAGTTCGCCCTCATTTTAAAATAACGATATTTGTTTGTGAAGCTTTTTCGTGTCGTAACAAATGTTATCTAATGTATTTTTAAATAAATAATCATTATTATCAAAATAATGTTAAAAATAAAAAAGAACATTCCATCACTGTTATTCAAATCATTTTATCAAAACTACATAGTAAATGGTAAAAAGCAACATGACATAATATATAGAAGGCTTTACAGTATATATGGGAGTTTACTAAAAAAGAATGGAGTAAGAGTTAACACAATGGGCCATTAGCTGAAGTTTTAAGCACTTCAAGGTATGAAACAGAATGGCCTGTAATACTACATGATTATTTAGACTGCTCAAACTGCTATCAGTCTGGTGGAATGAATAAAGTATTATACTAAAAGCAGATCCAACTACAACGTAACAGGAAACCAGTTGTATCAGGAAAAGTGATAGTACATGGAGAAGAAAAGGCCCCCTTTGTATGAGTCAGTACATATCTTATTTATAGATAAAACGGTATTCAATTGAAATAAAAAATCTGAATAATAGACGTAAATAACTTCTAAAAGTCTCACACATCTATCATTCAGATTATTTTTTATTTACTGTTTGTTCTACTTTATTTTATTCTTCTGGTATAGTATTCGAGTCATTTTTATAGGTCAACAAATCACCTGGTTGACACTCCAAAACTTGGCAGATTTTTTCGAGAGTGGAAAAACGGATGGCTTTTGCTTTTCCATTTTTTAGAATAGAGATGTTTGCCATCGTAATGCCCACTTTCTCACTCAATTCAGTCACACTCATTTTTTTTTGAGCTAATACTACATCTAAATTAACGATAATTGCCATGTCGCACCTCACACTGTCAAATCATGATCTGTCTTAAGTAAAATCGCATTTTCAAGCAGTTTTTCCAGCACGCTTGTTAATGTGTATACTGCAAAAGGAATGAATACGACAGCGATTCCTACCAACATCAAACCTGGAGCATCGTCTAAATCCGCTACTTTCATAAATTTAGGAAGTAAGCCAAAAAAGGCGAAACCAATAAACAAAATGGTTCGTTCGATTTTTTTTAGTATGTTTAAGCTTTGAGTGGAAAAAGCCTGGTTATCTTCGATTTTTTTCAATAGTTTCAATAAGAAATAAGCAATAACGATCCCTAGGAGAAGGGCAAAGTAAATGACAGAAACAAATAATGTGGTCTGCCAATCAAAATTGAATCCTTTTTCGCTTGTAGCGATCTGAGTGTAAAAAAGTACGCCGAACAAAATAAATACGGCACTTATACCTAAAACGACAAATTTTAATAGCAATGTTTTAAATTTCATTTTTATCCCTCTTTTATCTTTGATAGCTAAAATATAGCAGAATAATTATTGTAAAACAACTATTTTTTATCGAAAAACAATAAAAATATATCGTTTATAAAAAATGATAGAGTATGAGGGTGTGGAGTGCATTTAACAGCTTTTTTTGATTGTAAGAAACATTTAAAACCAGTTATTTTAGATTCTATGTGTGTCTCTTCTATAATGCTAGTTTAGATGCCTGGGATTATATTGGACAATACAGTTGGAGGATTTTTTATTATCTAGCGAAGAGAAGTGTAAGTTAACAGAACTGTATGAGAAAAAAGACAACTACGTAGTAGCTAACCGATTCATTAATTTTTTCAAGTTCATGTTTATTTACGTATCAGAATTTTTCTTATTCAATGGTTTGGTGTAATCACCACTTATTTGTCCTTTATTGCTTATACAATGTTATACAAAAGGAAAATCAAGCATTGACGCATGGGGTGGTACTATCTAGCTGAAATAGCTTAATAAGCGCAAGTAGATGCATTGGATTAGTTTATAAATCAAAAGTGTTAGAGGTATTAAGAAGAAGTAGAAAAATAAAATGGATTGCCGAATAAAAAGTACCATAAATCCTAAAACATGTGCCAACAGATAGATGGCACATGTTTATTTTTTTCGATAATTTTGTAACAAAAATACGAAGATGAAAAAGAATAGAGATTCCCATAATGTAGTAGTCCAACTGAATTCTTTACTGATACCAAATACCATATTTCCTAGATTTGATACAATCAAATAGCCAATCGTTATGATCAATGAATAGTACAATCTTTTCATCATAGGACATACCTCGTTTTTATTTATAAGAATAGTATAAACCAAAGAAGTGAATAAGAAAAATGATAATATAAAAATAAAGCAAGAACGCATTAAAGTAACTAAAGTTATTTATTGTATTTTTTAATTCTCCGAAAAAATTTAATAAATAAATAGAATCTTGTAATAATAACTGAGCATAACCTTTGCAATTTTTAATCTTGAATAATATCCTTTAAGTATAGCCAGTAATCAAAAGTAAATAGAGAATAAGTAAGCAATTGTTATTTCAGTATCAGACTGGCAATAAAACGCCGTTATGATCCAACAATGTTTGGTAGCGCTTTATTTACTGGTGCTATGCTAACTGTTCGCTATCTATACTGTGATTGTCGGTAGAGTTATTTACAGGGTAAAAATAAGTTTATAGGAGGTGGAAAATGAATAAGGGGTTAAAAATAATCGGTGTTATCATGAGTTTACTGCTACTTTCAGTATTTCTAGCGATTGCGTTGATCAATGCGCCGTATATTATGCCTGAACAATTGGAACGATTTCGCTTCTTTACTTTAACGAATTACTACATGCAACAATATATTTTCTGGGCAGCTGTAGTATTTGCCGTTCTTGCTATTATCATCTTGCTAGTCGTTCTTTTCTATCCAAAGTCAAGAGGAACTTTCGTTATGAAACGGGAAGATGGCAAACTAACAATCGACAAAAAAGCGATCGAAGGGTTGGTACGTTCCCATTTACACGAAGAAGAGTTCATTCATTCACCTAAAGTACGGATACGTTCAACGAAAAATCGAATCCATATCCATGTCAACGGAGACTTGAAACGAACTTCTTCATTAGTAGGGAAAACAGGTGTATTGATGCAAGACATCGAAGAAGAAGTGACTAGAGTACTTGGAACAAAAGAAACGGTCAAAGTGGCAGTCACATACAGCGGTTATGAAGAACAAGAAGATACAAGAGACTACAAGCACTCTCGAGTGGAATAGGAGGGCCAAATAATGAAAGAACTATTTTCAGCATACAAGCTCCCTATTATCTTTGGGGGTCTTGGACTACTGCTAGCTGTTTTGTGGTTAACGATTGGATTTTTCAAGACATTGTTGATCATAATCATGACAGCAATTGGCGTAGGAATCGGTTTTTATTTGAAACAGTCAGGAATAGTTGATCAATTTTTTAAATCATAGGAGGAAACAAAGATGGAAAACAAAAACATGAATACAACAAATGGATCAGTTTTGGCAAATGAAAAAGGAGAAAACCGCATGATGAATGGTGAATTGACTTATGAAGACAAAGTCATCCAAAAAATCATCGGTTATGCATTGAAAGATGTAGATGGTCTATTGACATTAGATGGCGGATTTTTCTCAAATATGGCTGAAAAATTAGTCAACACAGATAACGTAACAGCAGGTATCAATACAGAAGTAGGTAAGAAACAAGTAGCTGTGGATCTAGATGTGATCGTAGAATACGGTAAAGACATCGAAGATATTTACAACCAAATCAAAGAATTGATCAGTACTGAAGTAAACAATATGACACATTTAGATGTTATCGAAGTGAATGTGAATGTTGCAGACATCAAAACACAAGAAGAATACCAAAAAGATCAAGAAACAGTACAAGACAAAGTAACAGAAGCAGCAAAATCAACAGGACAATTTGCTTCACGCCAAACAGATAAAGCAAAATCTGCTGTAGGCAAAGGTGCACAAAAAGTCAAAGAAAATAACGAACCACGTGTACAATAAGAAGTAAAAAGTCAGTTAGGAGGAATTTAAAATGGGATTTATTTGGGCATTAATCGTCGGCGGTATCATTGGAGCAATTGCAGGAGCAATCACGAATAAAGGATCATCAATGGGGATCATCGCAAACATCATTGCTGGTTTAGTAGGTTCAGCAATTGGACAAGCTTTACTAGGAACTTGGGGACCAACAATTGCAGGAATGGCTATCATTCCATCATTGATCGGTGCAATCATTTTAGTATTAGTCGTTTCATTCTTTGCACGTAAATTATAAGCAAATTGAAGAAAAACTTATGTTGAAATGAAGAACAAATTTGAGAACCGTAGCGACACTTGCTGCGGTTCTTTTTTATATATTTTATATGAAGTATTCTTTATTCCTTATGAAAAAATATCTTTAAAAATAAAAAAAGACGAAAATAAACGGTTTTCTATAAAAAGAAGACCGTTTATTTTTTGTCTTTATTTGTGTGAAAAACGAAAAAGAGCACAACACATCAAGCTTTTATTAATTGTCTGTCTTTTATAAATGCAAGTATTAATTCAAAAAAACAGAAGAAAAAAACAACTACACCTTCTTTTATACTCGTAATCGTAGAAAGGAGGCGAAAAAAATGAATACATTACCTATCAATACAGGAGATACAGCATTCATGATTTTATGTACAGCAATGGTTTGTCTGATGACTCCTGGTCTAGCTTTTTTTTACGGCGGATTAGCACGGAAGAATAATATACTAACGATCATGTCTCAATCTTTTCTCTCCGTTGGGATAACAACGATTATGTGGGTATTTGGTGGATTCGGATTGGCCTTTGGACGGGATATCGGCGGTGTTATTGGAAACCCGGCAGATTTCTTTTTGATGAGACATGTTACAAGCTTCCCCAACATGTTTCATGGTGCAACGATTCCATTTTTAATGTTCTTTCTTTACCAACTGATGTTTATCGTGATTACCGTTCCTTTGATGACAGGAGCTTTTGCAGGGAGATTGAATTTAAAAGGCTATATTATACTTGTTATTTTTTGGAATCTGCTGATTTATTTCCCTGTTTGCCACTGGATATGGGGCGGCGGATTTTTGGATCAGATGGGATTTAGAGATTTCGCTGGTGGAGCAGTCATCCACACGACAGCTGGATTCGGCTCTTTAGCATGTATCCTCACACTTGGTCAAAGAAAGATTCCTTTAGGAGAAAGAAGTCAGCATAGCAGTCTTATGGCAGCTGCTATCGGTACAGGACTGCTTTGGTTTGGCTGGTTCGGTTTTAATTCCGGTGGTGCACTTCGAGCAGATGAACAAGCAGTCAATGCATTTGGTTCAACATTCATCGCTCTTGCATTTGCGATGATTACTTGGCTGATCATTGCAAAAGTAAAAGGAAATGGCTTTGATTTTGTCGACGTACTAACAGGATCCGTTGCTGGATTGGCAGCCATTACGCCTTGTGCCGGTTATGTAGAAGCAAAAAGTGCCATGCTGATTGGGATCATTGCGGGTATCGTCTGTCATGCTGCTGTTGATTTTCGTAAAAAGAAACAATGGGATGATGCACTTGATGTGTGGGGTGTTCATGGCATGGGCGGATTCACAGGTACGATTCTGATAGGGATCTTTGCATCTAACAGCCATTTACTAACGAATCCAAGCAGCTGGTACTTCTTAGGGATTCAAGTGATTGGTGTCATCATTACTGCCGTGTATGCCTATGTGCTGACAACAGTGATTTTAAAATCGGCGATGCACTTTACAACGATCACTACTACAAAAGAAGAACAAGAAGAAGGATTGGACTTTTTCTTCTTTGGCAACAAACTCAATTGAAACAAATTCAAATAGAAAAGAGGAAGATTCATGCAACAAAGCAAAACGAAAATTCCTGCAAAAAAATTAACGTTCTTTGGCTTTTTGGCTATGACCATCTCAATGGTCGTTTCATTATATGAATATCCCACATTCGCGACCTCAGGCTTCAGCTTAGTATTTTTCTTGTTATTAGGCGGTTTGCTATGGTTTATCCCTGTGGCATTGTGCGCAGCAGAGATGGCAACGGTGAAAGGATGGGAAAAAGGCGGTGTCTATACTTGGGTCAGTCGCACATTGGGAAAACGATTCGGTTTTGCCGCAATCTTTTTCCAATGGTTTGAGATAACAGTTGGCTACTTGACCATGCTGTATTTCTTAACTGGTGCATTATCCTATGCAACGGGTATTGGTGCTATACAAAACAATAAATATCTGAAATTGGCAATCCTATTGATTATTTTCTGGGCTATTTTACTCTCACAGTTAAAAGGAACCAAATACACTTCATTGATTGCTCGGATCGGTTTTGTAGCTGGTATCTTGTTGCCAGCATTAGTCTTGTTTGGCTTAGGGATCCATTATGTCGCTTCAGGCGCTCCACTACAAACGACACTGTCTATGAAAACATTGATTCCTGATTTTTCAAAATTGCCTACGCTGGTTGTTTTTGTTTCCTTTATTTTAGCATATATGGGCGTAGAAACATCTGCCAGTCATGCAAATGAAATGGAAAACCCTAAAAAGGATTATCCATTAGCAATGTTTGTATTGGTTATTCTGGCAATCATTTTAGATACTTTTGGCGGATTGACCGTCGCTACTACAGTACCTCAACATGGTTTGTCTCTTAATACAGGGGTGATTCAATCGTTAGAATTCCTATTAAGACACATTGATCCAAATCTTGCATGGATTGCGAAAATTCTTGCGATTCTTGTTTGTTTAGGTGTCATCGGAGAAATTGCTTCTTGGGTAACCTCTCCTTCAAAAGCACTTCACGTAGCAGCAGAAGAAGGATTACTTCCTGAATATTTTGCAAAAGAAAACACACACGGTGTTCCTGCTCATTTGATGATCGCAAATGGGATCGTTGCAACAATCTGGGCAGCCGTCTTTACATTAAGCGGCGGGGGGAATAATCTTTCATTTCTTGCAGCGATGTCATTGACTGTTGTAATCTACCTGATGTTGTACTTTATGTTTTTCGCGGGCTATTTGAAGCTGGTTTTTAAAGATGACAGTCTTGAAAGAGCCTATCAGGTTCCAGGCGGAAAAGTTGTAAAAGTAATCGTTGCTTGTTTAGGTCTTTTGACTTCACTTTTTGCTTTTTGTATCTCATTTGTTCCACCTGCTAGTATCGCAGCTGGACAGCATGGGATTTATGAAACGATTCTGATTGTTTCTTATCTTATCGTCTTAGTTATTCCATTTACGATCTACGCATGCCGTCATAAATTCCAGCATGCAGAAAAATAAAAAATGAAAGCTGGTTATTCAAATGGAAGTAAAAGAATTAGAACAATTGATTGGAAAAAATTTCCACTATTATCAAACAGGACAAGTGGCGGATTACATTCCAGCATTAGCTGAAGTGGATCCTAAACAATTAGGTATGGCGATTTATGATTTGAATACAAAACAACTGATTGAGGGTGGAGATGCCGATGTGCGCTTTGCCATCGAAAGCATGTCAAAAGTTCCCGTATTGTTATTAGCAATCAAAGACAACGGAATAGAAAAAGTCTTTCAAACAATCAACACGGAACCAACCGGATTTGCTTTCAATTCTATCATGAATATGGAAATCAATCATCGCAAACATCCAATGAATCCTTTTGTTAATGCAGGAGCGATTGCAACAACCTCGTTGATTGCCGGTAAAGATGCAGATGAAAGATTTGAGCGAATCTTGTCATTTATGAAAGAGATCTGTGATGATCCTAATATCACATTGAATGAAGAAATCTATCATTCTGAATCAAGAACAGGTGATATCAATCGCTCTCTTGCTTACTATATGAAAGGTAATCAAATGATCGAAGGAGACGTACCGGAGATACTCGATGCTTATTTCAGACAATGCTCCCTCAATGTCACCGCTACAGGCATAGCAAAATTAGCTGCTGTGCTGGCAAATAAAGGAATTGCTCCTTGGAATGGCAAACAAATCATTACTGAAGAAAGTGCTACAATCGTCAAATCAATTATGACAACTGCTGGTTTGTATGATGAATCAGGAGAGTTTTCCGTCCATGTTGGTGTACCTGCAAAAAGCGGTGTAGGCGGCGGGTTGATGGCAGCTGTGCCAAATCGTTACGGCATAGGTGTCTTCAGCCCGGCACTAGATCCATTTGGTAACAGCGCAGCTGGTATCCAATTGTTGAAAGATGTAGTCAAAGAACTAGACGCTGACATCTTTGAATAACCATTCTTGAAAGAGGCTGGGGTAAAAGTCCAAACGGCTCAAAGCTACCTACAATGAGGCTGAAATTGTGAGCTTGTTTGACTTTTGTCCCAGTTTCTTTTTTTATTGGTTTTTGAAAGGGCTTTTCTAAATAAAAAGGAAACAAAAATACGATTTACAGATATGATTAAATAAAATCATAAGAAAAACTGGAGGCGTGTATCAGGAATGCTGGAAAATTACATCGAGCGAAATATATTTAGAAAAGTGTATCTGTGTGAACAATTATTTGAATTCCAAGAAATAGATATCGAACAAACAGCTATTTCACTAAGGGTGACTACACCAACGATCCTTCACGATCTAGAAAGTCTAGCCGAGTGTCTAGAATATTGCATAAAAGAACAAGTAAGAGAGAAGCATAAGTATAAACTCGTATTCAAACATGGTATTGCTCTTTCTGAGCTCACACAGTTTCTGTACGGTCAATCTTATTTTTTAAAGTTTTTAAGTTATTATTTTAATGGTATATTCACGAGTACAGAACTGGCTGATCTTGAATTTATTTCTTTGAGCAAAGTATATACAATCAAAAAAATCGTATTGGATTTTTTTAAAGAAAATGATTATTTGAAAAATAAAGAAATCATTATCCCAGAATTTGACTCGCGGAACATCTTGCTAGCTTTAGTACGTTATGTCAATTGGGAAGGCTATGAAAATAAAAATCCGTATGTAGAAGAAGCTTGTAACGAGTTGATTGATTATGTAGAGACTCATTTTTTTAAAAGAAGATATTCGGAAGATGAAAAGTCCTTTATCATACGAGGAATAGAGATCGCAATCGGAAGAAAGGCATTTCCCCTTGGACTGAAAGAAGAAGATAAGAAAAGCGCAGAAACGAAGCCGTTATTTCAATTAGTCTGTCAAGGATTGGAAGAGCAAAAAGGAATTCTAGACTTACAAGAAGAAGATGTCTATTATATTTTTTCTTTGTTCAACAGTAGAAATTATACCAATGAGAACATGGAGCTGTTAAGAAAAGATTTCGAAGTTGTTTATAAAAATTTTGTTCTCAATGACCTATCACTGAATGAATTGATTTTACAGATTATTAGTATCGCTGAAATCGACGATGCAGAAAATTTTATTTTCAAGCAATCCTTTTTACAATTTGTCCGTACGTTGTGGGCAGATGGACAAGTATTTTTACCGGAAAGGATCTATCTTCTATCAGAAAAAGAACAACTTCTGTACGGAAAAATTGTAGAAATATTGGAAGAGTGGAAAAAGAAAAATCAAATCCAACTAAGATGGAATGAAAATTTCATTCGAAAATTCGTCAAAAGTCTTTCTTTGATCAACAGTGAACAAGCGGGGAGACAGGAAATAGAAATTTTTGTTGTTTCAGAAAGTTCAGTCAAACAATTTTTTTATCGAACCCAATTTCATTTGTATGCGGAAGAAGGCATCGCTGAAATAAATCCTATTTTATTTCGTTCATTAGAAGAATTGCCTGATGAATGTCTATGTGCGAAAAAAAGAGCGGTTTTGTGCGATGCTGCTAGCTATCAAAATGGATTAGAAACTGAAAAGACAAAGATCTATCCAATCTCATTAAAAGGTGCAAACATCCATTTGTATCATATTGCTCAGGAACTTCACCTATTAAAAAAACATATTTCTTGATGAGATCTTAATTAGGAGACCTTCTACAAAGCTTTTTAATTGTCTGTAGAAGGTTTTTATTTGAGTCCTGATTCGTGCGAAGATCTACTTATATAACAAGCTTTCTCTGAAATTTTTTTAAAATGCTATTGACTTAGAGTCAACTCTAAGTAGTAGAATAGATAAAGTGTAACAAATCTATTTTCATTAAAAGAAGATAGTACGGAGGAGAGAATGTATTATGAGTACAGTATTACATGTATTGGATGCAATCAATAGCCCCGCAGATGTCAAAAAATTATCTGTTGAGGAAATGAAACAGTTGGCAGAAGAGATGCGCCAAAAAATCTTGCAAAAGGACAGCGATGTAGGTGGGCACGTTGGTCCGAATCTAGGTGTAGTAGAATTAACGATTGCGTTTCATTATGTATTTGATTCACCAAAGGATAAAATCGTTTGGGATGTTTCCCATCAGTCTTATGGTCATAAGCTTTTAACTGGTCGAAAAAATGGTTTTGAAAAAGGACATTACCGTGAAGTGAGCGGATATTCCAACCAACATGAAAGTAAACATGACTATTTTACAGTGGGGCACACATCTACATCTATCAGCTTAGCAACAGGTTTAGCTAAAGCGAGAGATCTGAAGAAAGAATCAGGAAATGTGGTAGCATTTATCGGTGACGGCTCCCTAAGTGGTGGCTTAGCTTTTGAAGGATTGAACAATGGTGGTGTTTTACAATCCAATCTAATCGTATTAGTAAACGATAATGAGATGTCTATTGATGAGAACCATGGCAGTTTATATAAAAACTTAGCTGAGCTTCGTCAAACCAACGGTAAAAGCAGCAATAACCTATTTAAAGCAATGGGATTTGATTATCGTTACGTGGATAATGGAAACGATCTGGAAACGGTGATCCGTTTATTTGAAGAAGTAAAAGATATTGATCATCCGATTGTACTTCACGTCCATACGGAAAAAGGTCGCGGTTATCAGCCGGCAATCGATAATAAAATGAAATATCATTGGCATGTACCATTTGATCTGCCCACCGGGGAGGCAAAGCAGGTAACTTCTGGAGAAACATTTAATATGATCATCATGGATTATTTGGATAAGAAAATGCAAACAAGTACAGCTCCTATTGCCGCAGTCAATGCAGCGATACCAGGCGCCTTTGGACTGAAAACATTCCAAGAAAAACATCCAGATCATTATTTTGACGTGGGGATCGCTGAACAGCACTCTATCACTTTCGCTTCTGCTTTGGCTTCTCAGGGAGTACGTCCAGTCGTCTTCCAATCAAGTACTTTCTTGCAACGGGCATATGATCAATTATCACATGATTTAGCGATCAACGAGAATCCAGTGATTATTTTAGTCGGTGGCGGAACGATCTCAGCTAGTGACCGAACACACCAAGGAACATTTGACATTCCTTACTTATCAAGTATCCCGAACATCAAATATCTTGCTCCAGCAACAAAAGAGGATATGATCTCTATGCTAGATTGGGCGTTCGAACAAACAGCGCAGCCTGTAGCAATCCGGATTCCTACACATGGTGTAGAACATGGTACAGCTATCGCAAATGATTATAGTATTCCAGCCTATCAAACAGTAAATAATGGAGGAAAAGTAGCAATTTTAGCTTTAGGCGGTTTTCTTGAATTAGGAAAAGAAACAGTAAAAGCTTTTAGAAAAAAAGGAATCGAAGCAACGTTGATCAATCCAGGAACGATCACAGAAAATGACGTAGAAACATTAGATAAATTAAAAGAAACACATGAATTAGTCATCACATTAGAAGATGGTAGTTTGTCAGGAGGATTTGGCGAAAATATCAGTCGTTATTATGGTGATTCTTCAATGAACGTATTAAATTTTGGTGCAGAGAAAGAATTCACGGATAGCGTTCCTGTAGGGCAGCTTTATGAACGTTATCATTTAACACCAAAACAAATCGTTGAAGATAGTCTGCGTGTCTTGAATATTCAATAATTCATTATGCTCACCATCCAGATAATTGTTTATACTAGTATCTGGATGGTTTTTTCATTATAAAAAGCAAAGGGGTGGATGTTATGTATCAGCAAGTAGAAGAATATGTCAAAAAGTTCCAAGAAAAATATCCTAGTTATCAATCAGAAAAATTAGGTTTCTTTTCATTTGGGGATACAGAAAAAATGGCAGACGAGTTGAGCGAACTAGTTGTAAAAAAGATAAAGACTGGTACATCAAGTGGTTACGATCTGTATAAACAAGAGAATGAGCCTTTACCAAAAGTTGGTCAATTAGACGTGGTCCTGAATGGAAAAAATGAACCAGTTTGTATCATCAAAAATATAAATGTGACCATCTTGCCTTTTAGTGAAGTCACGAAAGAGCATGCTTGGAAAGAAGGAGAAGGGGATCGGACATTAGCTTATTGGCGGAAAGTCCATGCTGAGTTTTTTAAACATGCTTATAAAGAAGCGTTGAACATAGAATTTACAGAAGAGAAGCTGGTCGTATACGAAGAATTTGAAGTAATTTTCTTTTAGTAAGAAAGGTCTGCTGAAAGAAATAGCTCATTATTGACTCCTGAATAGAAAAGGGTTACATTTTTATATGAAGCTGTATTTTTATATAACATTACTGGAGGAGATATTGTGGATACACTGGAACAAATCAAAGGCGGAGTCGTCGTTTCTTGTCAAGCTTTGGAAAACGAGCCGCTACACAGTTCTTTTATTATGGGGAGAATGGCTTTGGCTGCAAAAGAAGGCGGAGCAGTTGGTATTCGAGCAAATACGACAGAAGATATCAATGAAATCAAGCGAATCGTTGATTTACCGGTAATAGGGATTATCAAAAGAGATTACGATAGGTCAGAAGTGTTTATTACTGCGACAGAAAAAGAAGTGGAAGAACTTTTGGAGACGCAAGCAGAAATCATTGCACTGGATGCAACTTCTCGTAAACGTCCGACAGAAAAAACAACTGCTGAACTTGTCCAAATGATTCACGAACACGGTCGGTTAGCTATGGCAGATATTTCGACTTTTGAGGAAGCGCTTCAAGCGCAAGAAGATGGTTTTGATCTTTTGTCTACGACTTTAGCAGGCTATACAGAATATTCACGAAAGACGCAGACACCTGATTTTGATTTATTGAATCAAATCATAGAACAAGTCGATATCCCAGTAATTATGGAAGGACATACTGACTCTCCTGAACAAGTAGAGAAAGCATATGAATTAGGTGCTTTTTCAGTCGTAGTTGGATCTATTATCACCCGTCCGCAATTGATCACTAAAAGATATGTCGAAGCCGCAAGTAAAGCAAATAACTAAAAAACACGCACGGCACAGATTCTTGACAAAAAAGAAAAATTGATAGATAGTTTAAAGCAGATTCTAAGAAGATGAAAAAAGCATTACTTTTCATTTTGTCTTCAAGATCTGCTTTTTAACGAATTTTATAGAAAGAAGGCGAAACCATGTTTGAACGGAGTCCTTCAGAATTGACAGAACGTGAAAATTACAAGTTGCTGATTGGTTCAGTCATCCCTAGACCAGTAGCAGTAGTAACGACTAAATCAGCAAAAGATATAGTGAATATCGCACCCTTCAGTTACTTCAATATCGTCAGTTCGAATCCACCCATCTTATCCTTGGCGATCCAGAGAAAACAAGATGCAGTAAAAGACACAGCAAAGAATATTCTTGAGACAAGAGAAGCTGTTATCCATATCCTTGATGAGGACAACGTAGAAGAAGTAAATAAAACAGCAGCCAATCTGCCTAATGAGGAAAGCGAACTGTACCTGACTGACTTGACTTTAACTGATTCAGTAATCATTTCAGTACCAGCATTGACAGAAGCAAAAGTTCGTTTTGAAACATCCTTATATGAACATGTCGAGATACGGAATAAAAATAAAGTAACAGCTGATTTATTTTTGCTAGAAGTACAGAAATATCATTTAAATGAAACAGTCTATGATGATAAGACAGGAAGGATCGATCCAAGAAAATTGAATGCTGTAAGCCGTTTGGCAGGAAATGATTATGCAGCAATAGGAGAAATTTTCACGATTGCACGTCCCGAATAAAAAGGAGCACTAGTTATGTTAAAAATAAGCTATAAACCATCGACAGATTCAAAAGAAATGAAAAAAGAATATGAAACAGTGAATGATTTTCTGCAAGGGCAGTACTTAGAAGTTCCGCCATTGCAAGACCATTTTGTCGTTACTACTGTTACTTTAGATGGTAAGGAAATAGAAATGCCAGATCAAACGATTAGCGGATTGTTTAATTACTTTAACAAATAAACATTTATTCCGAAAAGTGAAAAAATATATAAAAAAACACATAAAACTAAAAAATTATCAAAGAATCCTGGTGCAACTGAAAGAATTTGCAACGGGATTCTTTCAACTTATTTGTTATTTTTTTCTAAAAAATATTAAAGATTGTTAAATTTCACTATTTCATTTCAAATTCCATTGCCTAATCATTAGGAAAAGTCTATCATGAACTCGTAAATAGAATATAGTAATAACCTTGTTAGGTGAGGCTCCTATACAAACATAGGCTGTTGCCCAGAAACGTCGAAAGTCGCCAATGGGTAAAACAGAAACTGTCGGATTAAGGCTTTTTCCAATAGCTAAGAATGTTTTCTTTACGTTGTATAGTGCTAAAACTCGGACGATGAGATGATGCTAGGTCAGAATTCTTGTTCGAAAAGGTTTCTGACCTTTTCTTTATATTTTTGTGACTGACTTATTTGATGAGACAAACTCGCTCCTCACCTGACAAGTGGATTGCTGTGTGAGGAGGAGATGCGGTGAAAAAAAGAAAAAAGATCGATTGGTGGATTTTGGGTCCTTATTTGACTTTGTCCATGATCGGTCTTTTAGAAGTATACAGTGCCAGTTCTTATCGTTTATTGCAAGCCGATGAAAATACAAAAAGTCTATTATTGCGTCAACTAATTTTCATATTTTTGAGTTGGAGCGTGATCTTCTTAGCTCGTTCAGTCAAACTACACTATTTACTTCACCCTAAAATAGCAGGATACGGTTTAGCCTTATCGATTTTCTTTTTAGTATTAGTAAGAATAGGGATATTCGGTGTCACTGTCAATGGCGCACAACGTTGGATCTCTCTGTTTGGCATTCAATTCCAGCCTTCTGAACTGGCAAATCTTTTTTTGATTTTTTATTTAAGCTGGTTTTTTCGTGACGGAAATAGTAGCCCAAAAGATCTAAAAAAACCATTCCTGATTACAGTAGGTATAACTTTTCTGATTTTATTCCAGCCAAAGATTGCTGGAGCATTGATGATCCTTTCGATTGCGTGGGTCATATTTTGGGCAGCGGCGGTTCCATTTAAAAAAGGGATCTATCTAATCGTTACTTTTTCTGCATTGCTGATTGGAGCAGCAGGCGGGGTATTATATTTAGGAAATAAAGGTTGGCTTCCACAGATGTTTAATCATGCTTATGAAAGGATCGCGACTTTAAGAGATCCTTTTATCGATAGTCATGGTGCGGGCTATCAAATGACCCATTCGTTTTATGCACTATATAATGGTGGCATATTTGGGCGGGGATTAGGAAATAGTATCACAAAAAAAGGGTATCTTCCAGAGACAGAAACAGATTTTATTTTTTCGATTATTACAGAAGAGCTTGGGCTAATCGGTGCATTGTGTGTGCTTTTCTTATTGTTCTCATTATGCATGAGAATCTTTTGTTTAAGCAGTCGCTGTAAAAATCAGCAAGCTGGATTGTTTCTTTTAGGATTCGGAACTTTGCTATTCGTTCAGACGATAATGAACGTGGGAAGTATCGCGGGGCTGATGCCAATGACTGGTGTGCCATTGCCATTTGTTAGCTACGGAGGAACAAGTTATCTGATCCTTTCTTTAGGAATCGGAATCACGTTGAATATTTCTTCAAAGATACAGGCCGAAGAGTTGCCGATCTATCGACCTGAAAAACAATAAAGAGAAACTGAGAAACTCTCAGTTTGAATTATCATAAAGTACAATCTTTTATTTTTCAAGCGAGAGGTTCTTTTAGAAAGAGGAATTCGCAATGAAAGTATCTCAAAAAATCATATTATCTATTTTGTTGCTGCTTACATTAGTAGTTGGCTATTTTTCGATTGAGTTTATCCATGGATTTTCGTCTGCAAAACAGAGTTCAACTGTGAAAAAGGTAGAGCCGAAAAGTGTCCCTACCACACTAAATGTGGCTTTGATTGGTTCAGATGCTCGTTCGAAAGACGAAAACGGTCGCTCGGATTCACTTCTGGTTGCACAATACAACCAGAAAACACAACAAGCAAAACTGATCTCTATCATGAGAGATTCATATGTCGATATTCCAGGTTACGGAATGAATAAGATAAATGCAGCTTACTCTTATGGGGGAGTTGATTTATTAAATCAAACATTAAAGGAAAATTTCAAATTTGAAGCTCCCTATTATGCAAGTATCACATTTCAAGATTTTATCGATTGCGTTAATGAACTGTTTCCTGGTGGAGTCAAGATCGATGCAGAAAAATCTCTAGATTTAGATGGCGTATATATAAACAAAGGAGAGCAAGTGATGGATGGTAATACTTTACTCCAGTATGCTCGATTTCGGGAAGACAAAGAAGGAGACTTCGGGAGGATCAGAAGGCAGCAGCAAGTGATCAAAGCTATCTCTCAGCAGCTGAAAGACGTAACTTCAATATTCAAGCTACCCAAAGCGGTTGGGAAATTACTTGGTAGTATCCAAACGAGCCTTCCAGAAAGTGTGCTTCTGGATTGTGGTATGGATTTCCTCAAAGACAATAATAAAAAGATCGATACATTATCCGTACCAGTAGACGGCAGTTGGGACTTCAACGACAATACGCCTTCCGGAAGTGTTCTGGAATTAGATTTGACCAAAAACCAAGAAGCAATCAAAAAATTTCTGAATAATTAAGTAAAGAAAATAAAAGAAGTTAGAAATAACAATCTATGTTATGTTCTGACTTCTTTTATTATGTTAGAATAAACAGGGATAAATAGTGAAAATAAAGGAATGACAAGCAAGAGAAGGAGGAAAAAATGAAAAGAAGTGACAAGCACGGCAAAAATCGAACAGGCGCTTATATTGCCGGCGCAGTGATCTTAATAGCAGCTGCGGGTGGCGGTTATTTTTACTACCAGCACTATCAAGAAGACCAAGCAGTAGAAGCTGGAGAAAAGACGGTTGAGCAATTTGTCCAAGCTTTGAACAAAGGAGATTATAACAAAGCTGCAGAAATGGCATCAAAAAAGGCGGCAAATAAAAGTGCATTATCTGAAAAAGAGATCTTAGAGAAATACCAGAATATATACGGTGCTGCTGATGTCAAAGGACTTCAGATATCGAATCTAAAAGTAGATAAAAAAGACGATTCTACTTATAGCTTCTCATATAAAGCAAAGATGAATACCTCATTAGGTGAATTGAAAGATCTTTCTTATAAAGGAACATTAGACAGAAATGATGGTCAAACCACGATCAACTGGCAACCCAACTTGGTTTTTCCAGAAATGGAAGGAAATGACAAAGTAAGCCTGACCACACAAGAAGCAGCAAGAGGGAATATTATAGATCGAAATGGTGAACCATTAGCAACAACAGGCAAACTAAAACAATTAGGAGTCGTTCCAAGTAAACTTGGAGATGGAGACGAAAAAACAGCCAATATCAAAGCGATTGCTTCCTCCTTCGACTTAACAGAAGATGCTATCAATCAGGCGATTTCACAAAGCTGGGTACAACCCGATTACTTTGTCCCATTGAAAATCATTGATGGAGCAACGCCAGAACTTCCAGCTGGAGCTACCATTCAAGAAGTAGACGGCAGATATTATCCTTTGGGTGAAGCAGCTGCTCAGCTGATTGGTTACGTGGGAGATATCACAGCAGAAGATATTGATAAGAATCCAGAATTAAGCAGTAATGGAAAAATCGGTCGCTCAGGTTTGGAGATGGCTTTTGATAAGGATCTTCGTGGGATAACAGGTGGGAAATTAAGCATTACAGATGCAGACGGTGTAGAGAAAAAAGTTCTGATCGAACATGAAGTTCAAAATGGCAAAGATATCAAATTGACAATCGATGCGAAGGCACAAAAAACAGCTTTTGACAGTCTAGGAGGAAAAGCTGGATCAACTGTTGCGACAACGCCAAAAACCGGTGATCTTCTTGCGCTTGCTAGCTCTCCAAGCTATGATCCAAACAAAATGACAAACGGGATCTCACAAGAAGATTACAAAGCTTATGAAGAAAATCCTGAACAGCCATTCATCAGCCGATTTGCGACAGGTTATGCTCCTGGATCTACGTTTAAAATGATTACAGCAGCAATCGGTCTCGACAACGGCACTATCGATCCAAATGAAGTGTTGACGATCAACGGGCTTAAATGGCAAAAAGACAGTTCTTGGGGATCTTATCAAGTAACGCGTGTCAGTGATGTATCACAAGTAGACTTAAAAACTGCTTTGATCTATTCCGATAATATATATATGGCACAAGAAACGTTGAAAATGGGTGAGAAAAAATTTCGTACAGGCTTAGATAAATTCATTTTTGGTGAAGACCTTGATTTGCCAATTAGTATGAATCCAGCACAAATTTCTAATGAAGATAGCTTTAACTCAGATATCTTGCTAGCTGATACTGGATATGGACAGGGCGAACTTCTAATTAATCCTATCCAGCAAGCAGCAATGTATTCTGTTTTTGCCAACAATGGCACACTTGTCTATCCTAAATTGATTGCAGATAAAGAGACAAAAGATAAGAAGAATGTCATCGGCGAAACAGCAGTACAAACGATCGTGCCAGATCTGAGAGAAGTTGTGCAAGATGTAAATGGTACAGCACATTCTCTTTCTGCTTTAGGGATTCCGTTGGCAGCGAAAACTGGTACAGCGGAAATCAAAGAAAAACAGGATGAAAAGGGGAAAGAGAACAGTTTCTTGTTTGCTTTCAATCCTGATAACCAAGGTTATATGATGGTCAGCATGTTGGAAAATAAAGAAGATGATGATTCAGCAACCAAACGAGCACCGGAACTATTGCAATACCTCAACCAAAATTATCAATAAAAAATTGCTTTTTAAGTACAGTAAAAGGACTGTGGCGTTATCGTCACAGTCCTTTTTTCAAATAAACGGTTTTCACGATGTCTCTTTCACAACTTCTTTTTGATTTACTCACACTTCATAAACTTTTTTTGTAAAATATTTGAGAACAAGTGGAGAAATAAGTGTACTTAATAAAATCACGATAACTAAAGGTGAATAGTACTGTGGTTCGATCAATTGACTTTGCTGTCCAATTTGTAAAATGATCAAAGCCATTTCTCCACGCGAAATCATACCAGCACCGACCATCAATGAACTATGTTGAGAAAAACCGGCAATCTGAGCACCAAAATACCCTCCAAGCAATTTGGTCAAAATCGCTACAAGCGTCAATATAGAAATAAAGAGTAGTTGTTCACTAAAGTCAGAAAAATCAACTTCTAATCCTACACTGACAAAAAATACTGGTATAAATACTGCATATCCTAAAGCCTCTACATTGTGGTATACTTCTTCTTTAACCTTTGTCTGACTGACAGCTATCCCTGCAAAAAAAGCACCAATGACAGAGCTAAGCCCAACAAGATCCGCTACGTAAGACATTCCTAAACAAATAACTAGCGATACGATGATAATAGAAGAATTTGCGTACACTTTTTCTGCAAATGAAAGTAGGAAAGGCGCAATCCATTTGACTAATAAGAAAATAAAAACAAAATAAATTAGCTGTTCAATCAAAACAAGCGGTAAAGAAGCATTGCTAGAAGCTTCCCCCGTTAGAAAAGATAGGCTGAAACTTAGAACTAAAACGACTAAAATGTCATCTACCACAGAAGCACCCAAAATTGTTGATCCTTCTTTTGTATTCACTACGTTTAGTTCTTTTAATACTTCTACTGAAATACTGACAGAAGTTGCCGCAAAAATAATCCCAAAGAAAATCGCTTCATTTCCCGAAACTTGGAATGCTTCGCCTGTCAACCAGCCAAAAACAACCGGGAAGATGATCCCAAGCAAAGCAACGAACATACCAGGTCGGAAATATTTTTTCAAAAGAGATAAATCACTTTCCAGACCAGCTAAAAACATTAATAAGATCACACCAATCTCCGAAAAGTCATGGACTAGAATATCAGGTTTGACCCAATTCAATCCAGCTTGGCCTAGCAAAACACCAACAAGTAATTGTCCAATCACTGCTGGGATACCTAATCTCCGCGAGATATGTGAGCCAATCGTTGTTGAAATCAATATCAGGCATAAAATACCAATAAATTCCATTCTCATCATTCCTTTGTATAAAATATAGTCCGAACTTAGCATAACATACATTATTGAAAAAATAGGAAAATATACTCACAAAAAAACCAACAATCCAAAAGATTTTTTTGGATTGTTGGTTTTTATACGGTCTATTTTAATAACTAAAAATGATTAACGTATAGTCATTTTTCTTATTCTGATGAAATTGATAATCTCCTGGATGCCCATGAAAATCAAAATAAAGCCGAATATTTGGAATAGAAGCATCAAACTTTTGAATGGATTGAACAATAAGACGAATCCGCCAATCAACAACAGAATACTATAAACACTCCAACTTTTAGCTTTTGTATTCATGCTGAAGAACAACTGGAACAAGCTGTTGATGATAACAGCTAATCCAAGAAGAATCGGCAGGATAGAAACGATTGCAGGTGCAAAAGCATAGACGATCAGAGCTAAGATCAGGAAAAAAAGACCACTGAACAGACCGATACTCCAAGAACCTGTTTTCCTTTTAAAACGGTAAGCCTCAAAAAGATTCAACAACCCAAGCAAAACAAGATAGGCGGTGATCAGATAACCGATAAAATGAAAAACAGCAGAAGGGTTTAGCACAATCGCAATCCCAGAAATAATATAAACAGCAGCTCTTAATAAGGCGTATTTTTGAATATTTTGTTTAATCGTCTCAAACATATAAGAAAACCTCCTTTGACTTATTTTAACGTGAACTAGTCATTTTACCAAATTAAATGTTACAAAATGAGCGAAGGAGAAGAATATCTCTGGAAAAATCAACTTCTGAGGATCTTTTCCATTTTTTTGCCTTTTGCTAGCTCATCGATCATTTTATCTAAATAACGAATTTCTTTCATCAAGTTATCCTCGATGTCTTCTACTCGTACACCACAAACAACACCTGTAATCAAGGAACGTGAAGGATTGGGGACAGGGGCTTCCGCAAAAAATTGTTCGAAAGTCACTTGTTTTTGTAGTTGATATTCTAGTTCTGTTTGGGAATAACCCGTCAGCCAACAAATGATTTCATCTACTTCCTCTTTTATACGATCTTTTCTCTCCGCTTTTGCTACATACATAGGATAAACGCTTGCAAAACTTGTCGTAAAAATACGATTTTGCGCCATAATCAGTCACCTTTCTTTTTTTCAAATTATTTACTACTTATAGTATATAAGAAAAAGAGAAGAAAAAGCGATTATTCAAAAAAACAAAAAGGATTGTGACAAAATTCTTGTCACAATCCTTTTTTCCGAGTGAACGGTGTTGTCCTGTCAACTCCTCGGTCACAAGTCACAATATTCAACAAACATGAGAAACTGTTTATTAAATTGTTCCTTGTGACTCGGAGTGAAACGGCAGGCTTACAACCTCTATCTGTCTTTTGTATAATCTTCATCGCTCAAGTGCGCATCAAATAATCAAAGGCTCCTAAAGCTGCAGTAGCTCCTGAACCCATTGAAACAATGATTTGTTTGTATGGACTATCTGTACAATCACCAGCTGCGAAAACACCGGGGATATTCGTCGCGCCATTTTTCTCAGTCACTATTTCATTTCTTGGGTTCATTTCGATTGTTCCATCTAGCCAATCCGTGTTAGGAAGTAAACCGACTAAAATGAATACACCTGAAACAGCTAGAGTATGCAACTCTTTCGTATGTTGATCGATATAGGAGAGAGATTCGACCTGATTCGACCCGCTGATTTCTTTCGTCGCTGCATTTTTGATAACAGTGACATTCGCAAGAGAAACTAGTTTATCCTGTAAAACTTGATCTGCTTTTAATTCGGGTAAGAATTCTAGAATATAAACATGTTTTGCTAACCCAGCTAGATCAATCGCTGCTTCAACACCAGAATTACCACCACCGATTACAGCAATCTCTTTTCCTTTAAATAAAGGGCCGTCACAGTGTGGGCAATAAGCAATTCCTTTATTTTTAAACTCTTTTTCGCCTGGTACATTGATAGAACGCCAGTGCGCACCTGTCGCGATGATTGCGGTTTTTGCTTTAAGTGATATACCGTTAGCTAAGCCAATATTAATAAAATGTTGCTCTTTATTTAAGGAAACGGCCTGTTGATTCATCATAATGTCGATAGGGTAACTACGCACATGACTTTCTACTTGCTGCATCAATTTTGGACCTTCTGTGTAAGGGGTACCAATCATATTTTCAATCCCGAGTGTTTCAACGACTTGTCCGCCGAAAGAATCAGCGACAAGTCCTGTACGAATTCCTTTACGTGCTGCATAGATAGCTGCACTACTAGCTGCTGGTCCACCGCCAATCACTAATACATCATAAGGTTCTTTTTCAAACAACTCTTCTTCAATCAAAGGGCCAGTGATTTTTTCAACAATTTGTTCGATCGTCATGCGTCCGCTACTAAATTCTTCTCCATTTAAAAACACAGTTGGCACTGCCATGATTTTTTTATCATCGATTTCTTTTTGGAACATCCCACCTTCAATCATCGTATGAGTAATATTTGGATTTAATACAGCTAATATATTCAATGCCTGTACAACGTCGGGGCAATTATGACAAGTCAAGCTAACATAACTGTCAAAATGCAATGTTTGTGTTATTTTTTTGATTTTAAGACTCAAAGATTCACTGATTTTCGGTGCCCGTCCACTAATTTGTAACATAGCCAGTAAAAAAGAGGAAAATTCATGACCGAGGGGGATACCAGCAAAAACGATTCCACTTTCTTTGCCAACTGGATTGATAGAAAAACTAGGTGTTCGCATCGAATCTCTTTTTTCCCAAGAGATTTTAGGAGACATTTCTGCTATTTCCTTCGTAAATTCAGCTAGTTTTTGACTATTTTCACTAGTATCCAAACTAACAGAAAAAACAATAGGAGATTCAATCAGTGCTAAATATTGTTCGAGATTTTGTTTAGTTTCTTTGTCTAACATATCCACCACCTAAATCTTTCCAACAAGATCAAAACTTGGTTTCAATGTTTCGCCACTTTCTTTCCATTTTGCCGGACAAACTTCACCTGGGTGGGTACGTACATATTGAGCAGCGCGAATCTTATCAATCAGTGCACTAGCGTCACGACCGATTCCATCTGCATTGATTTCCATAGCTTGAACGATTCCGTCTGGATCAATAATAAATGTTCCTCGCTGAGCTAATCCTTGCTCTTCATCCAAAACATCAAAAATACGAGAAATCTGATGAGACGGATCACCGATCATCACGTATTCGATTTTACCGATAGCATCTGATGTATCATGCCATGCTTTGTGAGTAAAGTGGGTATCGGTAGAGCAAGAAAAGACTTCAACACCTAAAGATTTCAATGTACTGTATTGTTCTTGTAAGTCTTCTAATTCAGTAGGACAAACAAAAGTAAAATCAGCTGGATAGAAGCAAAGAATACTCCAGTTCCCCATAAGATCTTTTTCACTAACTTCTAAAAATTCTCCTTGATGATAAGCATGTGCATTAAATTCTTCGATTTTTTTCCCAATCAATGACATAGTAAAACCTCCAATAATAATTATTTATTTATAATTATTGTAATTTAGTTGGAGTTGCAAAGTCAATGGATATTTTGTTATTTAATAAAGATTACTCAAAAACGAAGGTTAATTATAAAAATAGAAGAGGTCGCAAGAAAATGCTACTGCTGGAAATACTCGGGATAACGTTGAGTAACAGTTTTCTGTTCTTTCAGCATCATGTGTAAGTGCAATCCCGTTTGAAATCGAGCTTCTTCTGGTTTTTTATCAACTAAAGCCTTGAGTAAATCATAATGTTGTTCCATGATCGTTTCCCATGGAAGCCCCTGAATGGTCACTCGTAACCAGCGGAAACGTTCTAAATGGGTATTATGGTCATCTAACCAGTTCCAAACTTCTTTTCTTCCTGCAATTTCGAAACAAGCTTCATGAAATAAATTATCTGCACGGAAAAAAGCGCGTTCGTCATTTATTTTGACTGCTTTTTCTTGTTCTTCTAAAATCGTTTCTAGCACTATTCGTGTTTGTGTGTCCAATTTGGAACAACATTCAATCATGATTTGCTCTTCCAACTGTTCTCGGACAAAGCGAGCATTTTCTGCAGAAACAAGATTAATTTTTGAAACATACGTACCACTTTGAGGTATCGTATACACGAGTTCTTGCTGACGTAGTTGAATCAATGCTTCGCGAATGGGAGTCCGGCCGATAGCAAGATGTTCCTCCAGTGCCTTTTCAGATATTTTCCTTCCAGGTTCTAAGTCAGCATAGATAATTTGTTTACGAATCGCTTGATAAGCTTGAGATTGCAAGCTGCTTTTCATTTTTATACCTCCAAAATCAGTTCTATGAACGTAGTATAACAGAAGAGGTCTGAAAAATAATCTGATATGTCACATTAACTAGGAAATTTGTATAAATAGTAAAATTTTGGTTGACATAGCGATTTTTATTGCATAAAATTCACTTGAATACAAAAAAACTAATATGTTAGTTTAGGAGGGGAAAAATGATTGCTTTAAACAACTGGAGGAACTTTATTCCTGAATTATCTCAAAAAGAAGTAGAAATACCTCATTTTGACCGTGCATCATTAAGAGAAAATGGACAAAAAAATCCTGTCTGGATCCATTTCGGTGGCGGAAATCTTTATCGAGGATTTCATGCAGAAATCGCTCAACGTTTAGCGGATCTAGGCGAATTGTCCACTGGTGTCATTGTTTGTGAAACATTCGATGAAGAAATAATTGAAAGGGCTTACCAAAATTTTGATGATTTGATTCTTGAAGTGGTCATGCCAAGCAGTGGAGAGTTCGTCAAACGTATATTAGCTGCGACAGCTGACAGTCTGTATTGTCATCCAGATTGTTCTGAACACTTTGATAAGATGATTCGACACTTTGAAAATCCTAGTTTACAATTAGTTACTTTTGCTATTACTGAAAAAGGTTATCGATTGAAAGATACAAATAATAAATATATAGGACCGATTGCAGTCGATATAAAAAATGGTCCAAAGAAGCCATCACATACAATGAGTATTCTTGCTGCGCTACTTTATAAACGTTTTTTATCTGGAGCTTGGCCGATTGCACTTGTCTCTACAGATAATTTTTCACAAAACGGTAGTCAATTACGTACTTCTTTGCTAACGATCGCAAAAGAATGGCAAAAGGAAGGTTATGTACAAAATACATTTATCCAATACTTATCGAATGAAGAAATTGTTGCGTTTCCATGGACGATGATTGATCGTATCACCCCGAATCCTTCCTTGTCAGTTAGCAAAATGTTGGCAAAAGAGGGCTTTTCAAATATGTCGATTTTCCAAACCGCAAAAGGAAATAATATTGCTCCATTTGTCAATACAGAGGACATCCATTATTTAATCATGGAAGATCATTTTCCCAATGGACGTCCGAAATTCGAAAAAGCTGGGGTATTCTTGACTGATCGTGCAACGGTAGATAAAGCAGATACGATAAAGGTGACGACTTGCCTTAATCCTTTGCATACGTCTTTAGCTATTATGGGTTGTTTACTGGGGTATAGGAGCATAGCTGAGGAGATGAAAGATCCAGATTTATCGCTGCTAGTTTCTGAAATCGGGTACAATGAAGGCCTCCCAGTTGTGGAGTCTCCAGGTATCATTGATCCAAAGATCTTTCTGGAAGAAGTAATTACTGTGCGCTTTTCTAATCCAAATATTCCTGATATGCCTCAGCGAATCGCCACGGATACCTCTCAAAAGGTGGCGATTCGTTATGGTGAGACGATTAAAAAATATATGGAAATAGAAGTTAAAGACCCGCAGACACTTGTATTCATACCATTGACTCTCGCTGCTTGGCTTCGATACCTTATTGGCATTGATGATCAAGGAAAACCATTCATCCCGAGTGCAGACCCACTATTGACAGACCTTCAGCATAAGCTTTCCGATATTCAACTGGGTACGCAAGATACATCACATATTCATGAGAAAATGGCTCCTATTTTGTCAAATAAAGAAATTTTTGGTGTAGATCTTTACCAAGCAGAGCTTGGCAGAAAAATAGAAGAAATGTTCATCAAGATGGTAGCAGGACCAAATGCCGTACGAAAAACATTACAGGATTACTTACAAGAACATGGAGGAAATTTATCATGGAAATGACTTTTAGATGGTACGGATCACAAGAAGAAAAGATTACCTTAGATGAAATCAGACAGATTCCTGCGGTCAAAGGGATTGTAGGCACATTGATGGATATACCAGTAGGAGAGGTATGGCCTAGGGAGAGGATCAAAGAACTAAAAGAAGAAATTGAGTCTCGTGGGTTAAAACTAAAAGTAATTGAAAGCGTCAATGTGCA
The DNA here is from genome assembly GCF_051711605.1 of Enterococcus sp. DIV0436a. Classification (NCBI taxonomy): domain Bacteria; kingdom Bacillati; phylum Bacillota; class Bacilli; order Lactobacillales; family Enterococcaceae; genus Enterococcus; species Enterococcus sp. DIV0436a. The sequence goes on along the minus strand of NZ_JBIONA010000001.1, from coordinate 1,517,358 downwards.
TGATGCCATTAAAATTGGATTACCTTCCCGTGAGCAGTATATCGAAAACTATAAGCAGACAATCCGAAACTTGGCAGAATATGGAATAGAAGTCATCTGCTATAATTTTATGCCTGTATTTGACTGGGTGAAATCTGACCTTGACTACCGCTTAGAAGACGGCTCATCCACGTTAGCTTTTATATCTGATGATATTCCAGATGATCCAAGAGAAATCGTCGCGCGCATCGAACATTCCAGCAATGAATTTGAATTGCCGGGATGGGAACCTGAGCGCTTAGCTCATATCAAATCCTTGCTTGAAGCTTATGCATCAGTAGACGAAGAAAAACTTCGAGAAAATTTTGCCTATTTTCTCCAATCAATCATCCCAACATGTGAAGAGGTAGGGGTCAAAATGGCTGTACATCCAGATGATCCGCCATACTCGATTTTTGGATTACCTCGAATCGTAAAGAATCGAGAAGATTTAGATTGGTTGTGCCGCATAGTAGACAGCCCTTATAACGGAATCACTCTTTGTACAGGGAGTATTGCAGAAGATCCAGAAAATGATGTATATGGGATTTTAGCAGAATTTTGCCAAAGAGATCGAATCCCATTTGCACATGTTCGAAATATTAAATTTTTAGCTAATCGAGATTTCTATGAGGCACCGCATAAATCCGAATACGGTTCATTAGACATGTACCGCATACTAAAAACAATGTATGACAACGGATTTAACGGATACATCCGTCCTGACCATGGAAGAATGATCTGGAATGAGACAGGAAGACCAGGATACGGCTTATATGATCGAGCATTAGGTGCTGTTTATCTAAATGGATTATGGGAAGCAATCGAAAAAGGAAACAAAAGTAAAGATAATTAGTGAAAAAAACTGTAATTTTATTATGTAAACAAGAAGGATGTTCAAATTCTTGATACATAAATCCGGAGGTTGTTAATAAGCATTCGGATTTATGTATCTTATTTGGTCTAGGAAGTAACTTGATTTTCTTTTTTCGATTGATCCATGAGTGCTTCTTCTTTTAATTCAAAGATATATTCTGAGATCCTCATAATCACTTTTTTCCAGTCTTCTGGTGTGATGATTCCTTTTAAAATATAGATTTTTTTGATATGAGAAGGCAATTGTTTCAAAGGGCAGTCGCTGATAACGATGTTGCAGTTCTCCATAAAATCATTTTGTATTTTGATCGATTCATTTGAAAAAATTTGTTCTATCTTAACGATCAGATCTTTACTGATATAGAAATCACGCGTATAGTTCACACCAATCACAATTCGCGGCTGTTTTTTGTAGCGATCATACAAATGTACTAGGTCTTCAACCATCCATTGCACATTTTCCTTTTCTAAAATAACTGGTAACAAGTGTTGATTTTGTTCTCTGAAATCCATATAAAATTGTTCAATGGCGGTTTGGACTTCTTTCAATACGCTATGTTCTTGATAAAGCATGAAAGTAGGAAGGGGCGTATTTGGTTGATTGAAGTTAAGAAATCCATTATAAAGTTTATTTCGTGCGAATGCCAATGAGTAAAGAATCTTTTCTTTTTCAGGTATAAACAAATCAAATACAGTACAAAAGGACTCCACCATTTCTCTTGAATAAAGAACATGAGGAACGTTTGCTTTTTTTAAAAGTTTGTATTGCTCCAAGCTTGTTTCTTCCGATTCGATTTTCGTGATAGAAAGTCGAGCTAAAATATTCACTAAGATGCGTTGTTCGCGACAAATTGGCAGATTAGGTCGCAAAATATCTACAGAGGGATCAATAAAAAAGTCAATATATTCATACTCTGTGAATTCTTTTTGTACGTCTTTCACAGAAGTTGCAGGAAAATTCTCTTTACATATTTTTAATAGAAAATATAATTTATCTATCATACCGCTATTTAGTCGGTCAAGTACTTCTTTTTTAAAAAAAGTATTCATCATAAAAGCCACTACTTGCGGATCTTCATCATAAAATTCTGTAGCAGTACTTGAAAAGATGTTCCAATAAATATCTAATGCTGCATATTGAATTTGTACCTCTTTTCCAGAAAAAGACTTTCTGCCGTTATTAGAAAAGGAGATAGACAAACCGTACAATGCTAAAAATGCATTAATCTTTTTCATTTTCGTATACAAATAAGAGGCACTATAGTTTGTTTGCTGACTTAAACTGATAATCGAATTTGTCTGACAGCTGAACAAAGAAGTCAAGATCTGATAACTGACTGATTCGTTGCAGTATCTTCCAAATAGACGATAATAGCAGTAAGCCGGATCAATTCCTTCAAAATTCAACTTTAAAAAAGGTTTTTGCTTATCAATATGCAGTTCTGTTAGATTGAGACGCTCAAAGTCTTGTTCTAATTCTTTGATGTATAGTAAAAAATTTGATTCAGACATATGGAAATGATCTGCTAAATATTGTGTAGTAATAAAGAAACGATGTTCAGATAGGAAAAGAAAAATATCTAATTTTGTATTGCTTTTTTTCTTCAAGAGAAACGTTTTAATCGCTTCTTGAGTTTGCATGAAAGAGGCTCCTTTTTACTTAAATTGTTAAAACTTGAAAATATTACTGTTTTTTTCATAAATTTAGACAAAAAAACAGTAAACATATAGGTAGAATCTCTACTATCTTATTTCTTGCATACAAAAAAATCAAGGAGTGAGAGAGTTATGAGATATTCAACCATCTTAATATCAACATTTGCAGCCTTAAGCTTATCGCTTACTATAAATCAGACAGTCCACACAGAGGAGATAGAAACAGCCAAATGGACAGAAACCAAGTGGGCCAACGTCAATCGAATTACCTTTCAGGATGAATTTTCATCCTTCAATTCAGGAGTCGCAAAATTAAGAAAAGGACAAACAGCGACCATCAAAGCAAAAATTGACTATTCGGGAGACTTAGCACCTATACTACAATCAGCTGTTACATTTGAGAATGTTGATCCCGCTTTGTCGATTGGCTATGACGAGAACACTTTGACTATCCAACACAAGCAAGCGATATTTACCTTCACCGTTACATTAAATCAGGACTTGTTAAAACCAGCGCTTTTTACTGTCAAGGTATCAGATGGACTACCGAACGATCATCATCATTTAACGCCGTATAGTCAGCGGCAGACAATTGAGCAAGATTCAGCTATCGACTCAGGAGGAGATCTTGTTGAAGAACCAACAGATAAACCAGAAAATGAAAATAAGCCAGAAGTACCGCCTACAGAAAATCCAGACGGAGAACAGAAACCGGAAATAGAACCTGGAGAAGAACCCGATACAGAAACTCAACCAGAGCCAGACAATGAATCAAAACCTGAAATAACCCCTGGAGAAAAACCAGAGGTAGCCCCAGAAGAAAAACCAGATGTAACTCCAGAACCAGATACGGATTCTGGAAACCAAACAGTACCGGAAACAAATCCAGACACAGATAATGAAACTGAAAATCCAGAAAAACCAGAGGTAGATCCAGAAGAAAAACCAGATGTGACTCCAGAACCAGATACGGATTCTGGAAACCAAACAGTATCGGAAACAAATCCAGACACAGATAATGAAACTGAAAATCCAGAAAAACCAGAGGTAGATCCAGAAGAAAAACCAGATGTGACTCCAGAACCAGATACGGACGCAAGAGACCAAGGAATACCAGAAAAAATAAACAAAAAAACAATTCAAGAGGATGGAAAAAAAGAGAGTAAAAAATCAAATCTAGCAATTCTAAAAATAAATGAAGAGCAGCTGAATAAAAAATCACGAATATTTGATAGCGCCCAATCAGCTGAAACCTTAAAAAGTAGCAAGGATACAACCTTTGCTAGTCCTGAAACGAAAAATAAACAGCTACCAAAATCCGGAGAGTCACAAAATAAAGTTATACTGTGGAGCGGAATCATTCTATTAAGTATAGCAACAATGCTTTCTGCAAAAAGATTTAAACAAAACAGATCTCTCTAACATTTGAATAATGTCTTTGAACGCATTTTTCAAATAAAAAGAAATATCCAGAAAACGACCCCAAAATACCAGATTGAAATCTGATATTTGGGGTCGTTCATACTTTATCTTTCTTCATATTTATTTTAAGGGATATCTGTTTCTTTTGGAAGATGGTTCGGGATCTTTTTCACTTTCAATACATCTAAAAAGAAGGTAAAGATCGGAATGCCGACAATCAAGCCCCAAACGCCAAAGAACCGTTCGCTAACAAGTAAGACCACAAATGTATAAAAAATCGGCAGTTCTGTTTTGCTGGACATCAACTTCGGATTCAGCACATAAGACTCAATTAGATGGACAATCAAAATCGTAATCAGGATATAAACAACATCTCGGATGCCTCCTTGGGAATAAGCTATGAAAGATAGAGGAATACAAGAAATGATAACACCTGCTACTGGGATCAGACTTAAAATGAAAATCATGATCGCTAAACTCAGCAGCTGATGAAAGCCAAATACAGCCAAGGCGATTGTAGTGAGCAACGTGTTTAAAAGAGCAATAACAAATTGAGCTTCTAATACCAAACCAAATGTATTGACAAACTTATCGGCAAAATAGTAAATATCTTGAAAGAACCAAGAAAATTCACTTTTTAAAAACAATCTTGAGAATACAATTGTTTTTTTCTTTTCAATCATAAAAAAGAAACTTAAGATGAATGACATAGCAAACGCCACTGCCATTTTTCCTATATCCTGTAAATAGCCAAGCGCAATCGAAGCGCCATTTTGAAGCTGTTCAAAAAAATCGTTTCGCTCAATATAAGTATGGATATATTGTAAAACAGGATCTGCATCTTTTGGCTGATGCTCGTAAAAATCAATAACGGACTGGATCATATCAAATGTTTGATGAATAAGCATCGGGATATACTTTGTGAATGCCAGATAGATAAGGTAAACGATCAGTGTATAAATCATGATAGCTAAAACACCTGTAGGGATTCGGACAAATCGCTGAATGATTTGAACAAGATGAATCATCAAATAAGTAAAGATAAATGTGAGCAAAATGGTTGTAATCATACTTCTAACTAAGAAAAGAACAAAAACGACAAATAATAAAACAGTGAGACGGCGTATTTTTTCATTCGCCAAAAAACGCTGATAAACGGTCAAATCGACAACCTCCAAATAACAAAAAATAAACACGTTATTCATTATATGATGGAATATGAAAATAAGAAAGAGAAAGAGCAAAAAGAAAAACCGCTAAATGACGTTATCTTATGAGTTGGTTTTCCTCATAAAATCGTTCATCTAGCAGTTTCAGCCCTTTTTCTGGTCTTGATGAAAATTATCTAGCATTTTTCGGGTCAGATGTTGCAGTGTATCCAATTCTTCCTGTTCAAGTGGAAGATAAGACTTGATCTTTTGTGGAATACCTTCTGCTTGTTTTTGCAACGCAGCACCTTGAGGAGTCAGCGTAACATTTACGATTCTTTCATCACCCGTTTCACGCTGACGATTAATATAATTTTTTTCTGCTAACTTTTTTAGTAAGGGAGTCAGCGTACCAGAATCCAGACACAAATCATTTCCTAGCTCTTTCACTGAAGTCTTTTTCTTTTCCCATAAAACTAACATCACAAGATACTGGGTATAGGTAAGATTCAGCGGCTTGAGGAGGGGAGTGTAGTGTCTAATGATTTCCTTAGAGGCGGCATATAAAGGAAAACATACTTGATTAACTAAATATAGATCTTCCATTTTTCCACCTCCGCTGTTTTACTATAGTGTATCATAGCGGATTTACACAAAAAAGTCTATTCACTAACTGCTTTCAGAGTAACTTCTATATTTCCAGCTGTAGCTTTTGAATACGGACACACTTTATGCGCTGCCTCTAATAATTCTTGCGTTTCTTCCAGAGAAAGACCTTCGATAGATCCTTCAATCTCTACACCTAAGACAAAGCTCGTTTCACTTTCTGAATAAAGGGAAACTTGTGCACTGACAGTAGAAGCCCCAGAGATATTTTTTTGCTGTTTGATCAATTCTAATGCACTGTTAAAACATGCACTGAAACCAGCTGCAAACAATTGTTCAGGGTTGGTTGCATTTTCGACGCGTTTACCAGGAGCTGCAATATTCAATTCGAATGTACGATCGGGATTATGAACTTCTCCAGAGCGTCCGCCTGTGTTGATCATTTTCGTAGAATACATTTTTTTCATAAAATTACCACCTTTAATTATATTTTATACAATTGAATTTTACACAATATAATTGTGAAAAGCAAAGAAATGGATTGGCATAAGATAAATAAGAGAAAGCACATGAAACAGACGCGCTTTCTCGAATAGCAAACATATACAAAAAATATCAGAGACAAAAACTAATCTCATCATAAACATTACATATATTTCTCAAAAAGTTGTTTTCTTTCTTCAAAACTTACTTCACGATGGACCTGATGAAGCATCCATAAATAACCAAAAGGATCTCTGAACATTGAGTTAGTCACACCAAAGTCCATCATTTCTGTCATTTCTTGAATCTCTACACAGCCATTTCGTAATGCTTTATTATGTGTGTCCTCGATATCAGAGACGATGATATTGAACCAGATCGTATTTGGATGTTCAGCAGTAGGAGCAGTCAAACCAAGAGACGTGTTTTCATCCAGCATATGGAATCTCGTGCCATACAAGGTAAAAATGACTTCATTATTGCCTCTAGGGTAATCTGTTGCCTCAATCAGTTGTATTTCATCAAAGATTGTTTGATACAGTTCTAGTGCTTTCAAACTATCATTTAATACAAAATCGATTTCCGTTCCTTTATGCATAAAGATCTCCTCTCCTTTTCAGTCGAACAGTTACTAGATTCTTTTATTATACCAGTTAAAGAAAACGCATTCAAAAAAATAGCGGATTTACTTACCAACTCATTCGATTGGATGATAAGTAAATCCGCGTCCCATTACTTCTGCTACGCTGCTGACAATGACAAAGGCACTTGGATCGATTTCTTCTATCAATGGTTTCATTCGGGAAAATTCATGATCAGTCACAACGATCAATAAAACCTCTTTTGACTTTCGATTATACCCGCCTTTTGCCTCTAGCAGGGTAAGGCCACGTCCAATCTCAGCACTTAAGCGAAGGCGGATGTCTTCCAAATAATGTTCACTCATGACCATAACAGATTTCTTTCGATTGATACCTGTTTCGATATAAGTCATGACAATTGAAGTGATTGCAATAGATAAAATAGCATAAAGAAACTCTTCTATTCCAAAAACAAACAGATTAAGAGAAACAACGAATGCGTCTGTAAAAAATAAGCCAATCGAAGTATTCAAGTGGAAATATTTTTTAAAAATGAGGGGAGGGATCGTCGTACCGCCGCTAGAAGAGTTGTTTTTATATAAAATCGCAACTCCTAAAGCAAAAATCGCACTTCCAAAAATGACAGACAACAACCGATCTGAAGTAATCATTGTTTCTGGAACTATTGCAATGATTAAAGGAAAAACCAAGCTTCCGAAAAGTACTTTAAAAAAGGGTTTTTTACCTAAAAATAGAAGAGCTAGTACCAACATAACGATATTCAACACTAAAATAACTATAGCTCGGTCAAATCCTAAAGCAGCTTCCAGTAATATTCCTAGACCGCTGACACCTCCAGCAGCAATATGATGAGGCCCTAAAAACATATTGATAGCGACTCCTAATATGAAGAGGGCAAAAATAATTTTAATGTATGTCCATATAAATTGTCTCGTTTCTTTCATTTATCCACTTCCTTAATTCATTAATAATACTCTTATCTTATTATAACTTACTTTTCACCTTAAGTTAACTTTAATTAATAAAAAAATTAGGCTAGTCTAAATTATTATGTTTCATTCTTCTAGAATATACTTCTACGTTAAAAACTGTTAAAAAACTTTTACTTTAGAAAATTGGAGAAATTGATCGCTTAAGATAAATTCAGGACACTAAATAGTACAGGAAGTAGATTAAAACTTTTAAAAGTTTTAAGTCTATCTATTTGGCAAGTTTAAAAAATAAAAATTCGGTATCAAAAAACTGTTACCGATAACATTTTTGAAAGCGTTGTCTTTTGTTTCTCTATCACTTATAGTGATGACGTCATATTAAAACACAAGGAGGAAATCAATGGATACAGCTGCAATTTATCATCGACCGGAAAGTGAATATGCATTTCTATATACGAATACAAGATTTCGTATTCGGCTTCGTACTAGGAAAAATGATATCAAAAAAGTATATGTGCTTTGTGGAGATCCATATACCATAACAACTGAAAAATGGTATCAAAAACAACGACCAATGAAAAAATGTCTAAGTACCAATGTTCATGATTATTGGGAAATTGAAGTGACGAGCGAAACAAGGCGCTTACAGTATGCGTTCCATGTTGTTGGGGAAGATAACACGGACTGTTTTTACGGTGATCAAGGAATTTTTCCTTATCGAGAAAATGTGATTACTGAACCAAATTTTTATTTTCGAATACCTTATTTTCATCAAATCGATCGATTCACTATTCCAGAATGGGTAAAAGAAACAGTATGGTATCAAATTTTTCCCGAAAGATTTGCAAACGGGGACAAAGCAAATGACCCCGAACACACTTTACCTTGGGGAAGTAAAGATCCAGACCGAGAAGACTTCTTCGGGGGAGATTTGCAAGGTGTGAGGGATCATTTGGATTACTTGACGGACCTTGGCGTCAATGGCATCTATTTTTGTCCCATATTTAAAGCCACATCCAATCATAAATACGATACGATTGATTATTATGAGGTGGATCCCGCTTTTGGCGATAAAAAACTTTTAAAAAACTTGATTGATGAAGCACATAAAAGAGGGATACGTATCATGTTCGATGCTGTATTCAATCATATGGGTGTCCATTCACCACAGTGGCAAGACGTTCTCAAAAACGGAGAAAAATCGATCTATAAAGACTGGTTCCACATCCGTTTTTTCCCAGTAGATTCTTATCAGATGACTGACTTACCAGAAACTGCTGAAAATATCCCATATGATACTTTTGCTTTTACTCCATTCATGCCGAAACTAAATACAGCAAATCCAGAAGTGCAAAAATATTTGCTGGATATCGCAACTTATTGGATAAAAGAATTCGATATTGATGGATGGCGTCTTGATGTTGCTAATGAAGTCGATCATCATTTTTGGAAAAAATTCAGAGAAGCAGTTACAGAAATCAAACCAGACATCTATATCCTTGGAGAGATTTGGCATTCCTCTCAAGCTTGGCTGCAAGGGGATGAATTCCATGCAGTGATGAATTATGCATTTACAGATTCGATTAAAGATTATTTTGCAAAAAAGAAAATCACAGCTTCACAAATGGTCAGTGGAATGAATCATCAGCAAATGCTTTACAGAGATCAGGTGAACGAAGGAACATTCAACTTATTAGATTCTCATGATACTGCCAGGATCTTGACCCTTTGCCAAGGTAACAAAGAATTGATGAAGTCTGTGATGGCCTTTATGTTTCTTCAAAAAGGGTCTCCTTGTATCTATTACGGGACAGAAATAGGGATGACTGGTGAAGATGACCCGGATTGCCGCAAATGTATGATATGGGAGAAGGAGGAACAAGATCTAGAGCTATTCGGTTTTATAAAAGAACTTGTTTCTCTAAGGAAACAGTTGTCTAAGATTATTTCTGAAGGTTCTACTCAGTGGCTAATAGTAAATGATCGTGAAGATAAGCTCTATTTCACACGGGAACTAGAGGGACAGATCATCTATGTTTACTTTAATCAGTCAAAAGAACCTTGGGTAGTAGAACAGGAAAATGAGGTGATTCTTAGTCAAAATTGTCAGTTGTTAGAAGACGGGAAAGCAGAGATACGACAATACGGATTTTTGATCATGTGTTGAAAACTGTTACCGGTAACAACAAGAAAGCGTTTGCAAATGAAGATTTGTGCCCATTATAATAAGGGTGTAACAGCACGTTGAATACACAGGAGGAAATGAAGATGAAAAAAAGAAGTGTGAAACAGTTGGGTTTAGGGTTAATCTCTTTAGGAATCTTAGGCGGATTAGCGGCTTGTGGCAATGGTAACTCTTCAGCAGAAGGGGAAGCCGATGAAGGAAAAACGTTAACAGTTTCCGTTGATTCTGGATATAAAGATTATATAAACGAAATAAAAAACACTTTCGAAAAAGAAAACGATGTGAAAATCAAGCTAGTAGAAAAGGACATGTTCGATCAGTTGGAATCATTAGCGTTAGATGGGCCTGCTGGAAAGGGACCTGACGTTATGATGGCAGCATATGACCGGATCGGTGCGTTAGGACAGCAAGGACATCTGGCGGAAGTAAAACTGGGAAATGAAGCAGCTTACGATGAAACAGACAAAGCCCAAGTGACTTATGATGGAAAAATCTACGGAGAACCTGCAGTAATCGAGACCCTTGTTTTGTACTATAACAAAGATTTAGTCGATACAGCACCATCAACGTTTAAAGATTTGGAGAATCTATCCAAAGACAGTCGTTTTGCTTTTGAGTCAGAAGCAGGAAAAAATACAGGATTTTTAGCTAAATGGACTGACTTTTATTATTCCTATGGTTTAATTGCAGGTTACGGTGGCTATGTATTTGGTGATGATGGTACAAATCCTTCAGATATCGGTTTGAATAATGCAGGTGCTGTAGAAGGAATCTCTTATGCAACAGATTGGTTCAAAAATGTTTGGCCAAAGGGAATGCAAGACATAAAAAGTGCAGGAGACTTCGCCAGCCAGCAATTCATGTCCAATAAAACTGCAGCAATCATTGACGGTCCATGGCAAGCGCAAACATACAAAGAAAACAATATCAATTATGGTGTAGCCAAAATTCCTACTCTAAATAATGGACAGCCTTATCAACCGTTTGGCGGAGGAAAAGGATGGGTAGTCAGCAATTATGCTAAAAACAAAGACCTCTCTCAAAAATGGCTTGATTATGTAACGAATCAGGAAAATCAAGAAAAATTCTTTGAAATGGTAAATGAAATCCCTGCAAACCAACAAGCTAGGGAAACAGCAAAGGCTAAAAACGATGAATTAACAACAGCTGTGATTGAACAATATGAAACAGCTCAAGCGATGCCAAACATCCCAGAAATGGGCGAAGTTTGGACAGGTGCAGAAAACTTGATGTTCGATGCAGCATCAGGTTCAAAAACACCAAAAGAATCCGCAGATGAAGCAGTAAAAACAATCAGTGAAGCCATAGAACAAAAATACTGATTAAAATGATAACCGTCCATTTTTATAAAAAATGGAACAGGTGCTTCAGATAAAAGTGGCAAGAGCGAGATGGAAAATTATCTTGCTCTTGTTGCCATTATCTTAAAAGCAGTTTGCGGTTTAGCAAGTTTAGAGGGGGCATTCAGATGCAGCAAGATAAAACAAGCAATATCAACGAAAAAAAAATCACGCTTTGTTCACTTATTCCAGGGATGGGGCAGTTTGTAAATGGCCAAGCTTTTAAAGGTATCGTTTTTTTCGCCATATTCGTCCTATTCATTGGTCAGATGCTTCTGGGCGGATTTCATGCATTGGTAGGATTGGTTACTTTGGGAAGTATACCAATGGAAGATCATTCATTATTTATTTTGATTGAAGGCACTTTGCAATTCATCATTACAATCATTTTCTTGATTTTTTACGGTTTGAATCTTTTAGACGCTTATCGAGTAGCGAAGATGCGTCAAGAGGGCAAAAAAATCAATCGGACGATGAAGGAAGTCATACATAATATAGGTGATGAAGGTTTTCCTTATCTATTGACACTTCCCGCTTATCTTCTCATGATTTTTACGATCATTTTCCCAGTCCTAGTTACATTGTTCACTGCATTTACTAATTATGACTTCAATCATATTCCACCAGCCAGTTTGATTGATTGGGTAGGGGCTAAAAACTTTTTTAGTATCTTCTTTTTAAGCTCATATCGTAATACTTTTTTTGCAGTCTTTTCGTGGACCGTGATTTGGACTTTATGTGCAACAACTTTGCAAATCACCCTTGGTATTCTCACAGCGGTTGTTGCTCACCAGAAATTTATTAAATTCAAACGTATTTTCGGTATCATTTTCTTATTACCATGGGCGGTCCCAGCTTTTATTACTATCATGAGTTTTTCGAATATATTCAACGACAGCGTAGGAGCCATCAATACTCAAGTGATTCCTTTCCTAAACCAGCTTCCTTTTGTAGATATCAGTGCAATCTCTTGGAAAACAGATCCCAACTGGACGAAAGTAGCAATTATCTTAGTGCAGGGCTGGTTAGGATTTCCCTATATCTATGTGATGGTTACAGGAATCTTACAATCGATTTCAGAAGACTTATATGAAGCAGCAAAAATCGACGGAGCAAATGCATGGCAGCGCTTTTCAAACATCACGCTTCCTGCTGTCTTCCTAGTGGCAGCGCCAACATTTATTACACAGTATACGGGGAATTTCAATAATTTCTCCATGATCTATCTGTTTAACAATGGTGGTCCCGGAAGCGTAGGCGGAGGAGCTGGTTCTACTGATATTCTTATTTCCTGGATCTATAAACTTACGACTGGAACTTCTCCGCAATATTCTATGGCTTCAGCAATCACGTTGATTATCTCCATCATCGTTATCTGTGTGTCATTGCTGGTATTTAAAAAGACAAATGCGTTCAATATGGGGGATTAACAATGAAAAAATTTCATTCGAGTGCTCGATTCCAAAAACGACTTTCTCACTTTTTTACTTACTTTTTTCTTTTAATACTGTCAGTCATTATCATCTATCCGCTTTTGATCACAGCAAGTACTGCCTTCAAGTCAGGAAATATTGCAGCTTTTAGTTTAGATCTTTCAAGTGACTGGACTTTAGGAAACTTTACTCGGCTATTCAGTGAAACACTTTACGGGACTTGGTATAAAAATACGTTAATCATCTCTGTCCTAACGATGATCGTACAAGTAACTGTAGTAACTTTAGCTGGCTATACGTATAGCCGTTATCGTTTTATCGGCCGCAAATCAAGTTTGATGTTCTTTTTAGTGATTCAGATGGTACCGACTATGGCAGCATTGACTGCCTTTTATGTCATGGCTTTCCTATTAGAGGCGCTAGATAAGTACTGGTTCTTGACGATGATCTATATAGGCGGTGGGATTCCAATGAATACTTGGCTGATGAAAGGATACTTTGACACAGTACCAATAGATTTAGATGAATCTGCTAAACTTGATGGGGCAGGGCATTTCAGGATTTTTTTCCAGATTGTATTACCGCTTGTCAAACCGATGCTCGCCGTTCAAGCATTATGGGCTTTTATGGGACCTTTTGGGGATTTCATGTTAGCTAAGTTCCTGCTTCGTACACCTGAAAATCAGACTGTTGCTGTCGGCTTACAAACATTTATTTCTGATGTGACAAACCAAAGAGTCTCTCTTTTTGCTGCTGGGGCAATTTTGATTGCACTACCGATTTGTCTATTATTCTTCTTTTTACAAAAGAACTTTGTTACCGGCCTGACATCTGGCGGAACAAAAGGATAGGAGCAGAGTATCATGCAAACATTTCCGTTAAACTATTTTTCCGCATTACGTACGCCAACTCAAGTGTTTGCGGGACGCAAACTATTATCATGGCCTAAATTTTTCTTGATATTTGTATTTTTAGTTTCCTTGATGGTTATGCCTGTGACTCTTTTTTATGCCAATCAGATCCAAGCGATTCCATTAGAACAATTTCTATCCGTTCATTCGCTGATCGATGAACAAGGAACCAAAAAATTTTCTGAACTTGAATTATCTGAAACTGGGTTACAATCATCGCAACAAACGATAGCTGTGACCCCTGAAATTTTGGTAGGTGTGTCTTTATCTGAGAAACAACAATCCGATCATGGAACTTTTATTGATTTTGAGAAGGAACAATGGGTGATCCAACAAAAGGATAAATCTGGTATACGCCGCTATACGATGAATTATAGCCCATCTTTCCAACCAGATTCTGTACGTACGCCCGAAGATTTCCAACGATTTTTAGAAAGAGAATTTTATGCCAGTAATCGTCCAACAATCATTTTATCTTATAGTTTAAGTCTTGGTCTTGTCCTACTTGTCATGACGAGTCTCATTTTATTCGGGGCTTCCTTTTTCTTGTGGATGACAAGAAAAAGCCAACTTTCATCCATTCATACATTCAAAGAGAGTGCAAATTTGATGCTGAATGTTATGGGAATAGGTTCCATGGCAGCAGCAGTTGTAGGGTTTATCCACTTTGACTTTATCTTGATGCTAAGTGTCCAAACAACGATAACTGTCTTGCTGCTTTTATGGGTTTTTGTCAAAACAAGATTCAAAGATAAGCGTGTCGAATGACAAGTTTAAACGATTTATGCGACAATGAATGTGAAAAAAATGAAAAATAAAGTAGTTTTTGAAAAATTTCTGAAAAAATTAAACTTCTTAGTTGATTCTTTTCTTTTTTAGTATTAACGTAATAGGGTAGTTTTTTTAAGGAGGAAAATCATGTTAGAGAAAACTTTATACAATCAATTATTTTCACGTTCTTTCTCGCTCCCTGTCGAAGTAAATTATTGGGACGGTACAACGAAACAATACGGAGATACGGACACTCCTCCCCAAATCAAAATCAATATCCATGAAGAAATCCCAATGAAAGAGATTACAAGTAACGCTTCTTTGGCACTAGGAGAAGCCTATATGGATCATCGAATCGAGATCGAGGGAAGTATCCAAGCATTAATCAACGATGCTTATCAGCAAGCAAACAGCTTTTTACGAGGAAAAGATTATCTAAAATGGCTGCCAAAGAAAGAAAAACATACGAAACAAAAAAACAAAGAAGATATCCATGCGCATTATGACTTAGGTAACGACTTTTATAAACTTTGGCTAGATCCAACTTTGACTTATTCTTGTGCTTATTTCAACACACCTGAAGATACGTTGGAACAAGCACAAATCAATAAAGTCCATCATATCTTAGACAAACTCTTTATCAAAGAAGGCGAAACGTTGCTTGATATCGGTTGTGGCTGGGGAACATTGATGTTCACTGCTGCCAAAGAGTATAATGTCAAGGCAACTGGGATCACACTAAGTGAAGAACAATACGATTTGATTACCAAAAGAATAAAAGAAGAACATTTAGAAGATAAATGCCGTGTATTATTAATGGATTACCGCGAACTAAAAGGCGAAACGTTTGATCATATCACAAGTGTAGGTATGTTCGAACATGTAGGTTCTGAAAATCTTGAAGGTTATTTCAAAGTGGTAAAAGATTTATTGAAACCAAAAGGAACAGCTTTGATCCATGGAATCAGCCGACAACAAGGCGGTGCGACAAATGCTTGGATCAATAAATATATTTTCCCTGGCGGTTATGTCCCTGGTGTTACTGAATTAGTTGATAATATTACAAAAAACGATTTGCAACTGATTGATTTGGAAAGCTTACGTCGTGACTACCAATTGACATTAGAACATTGGACAAAGAATTTTCATCAAGTCCAAGATCAAGTCACGAAAGAAATGGGTGATTCCTTCTATCGAATGTGGGATCTATATTTACAAGCTTGTGCAGCTTCATTTGAATCAAGTAATATCGATGTGATTCAATATTTGCTTGTTCAACCTGGAAACAATGACATCCCAATGCATCGTGCATAATTGAGGCAAAAGTACTGTTTAAAGACTATTTAAAAAGAAGCTAAGTTTTATGATGCTCCAGAAGTGAACTTTTTTGTCTAACTTCTAGGATTGTCTCTAAAGCTTAGTTTCTTTTTCTTTATATTTTCATAATAAAAATTTGGTTCTTTAATTTTTAAACATGACAGAAAATTTTTTCTTCGTTATACTTGTAATAGAATACTATTTTATAACAAAGGGGATCGAATCAATGAAAAAAACTGTTATTTATACTAGTTTATTTGCAGCTTTGTTTTTAGCTGCTTGTCAATCAAATACCAATCAAGGCACATCTGGGAATACGTCTTCCAGTAGCGAACAGCGCTCTTCACAGGTATCGGACTCCTCAACAAAAGCAAGCACATCTTCGTCTAGCCAGACAAAAAGTTCTAGTGAAGCAAGTACTCAGTCAGATATCAAAGTGTCTGCAGCTCGTGCGATCGAATTGTTCCAAGATAAATACCCAGATACTGCAATTACTAGTTTGGAATTAGATAGTGATTGGGGATCTTACTTCTACAAGATAGAAGGTGTCGATGATCAAAAAGAATACGAAGCAAGAATTGATGCTCAAAATGAAAAAATGGAGACAGAGAATCCAGAAACTCTAGATCGAGATGAACAAAATGGTCAAAAGAAAAAAGAAGATGGTCTGGATGTTGATAAATTGATCACGATTGAGGAAGCAGCAAAAATCGCCATCGACAAAGTAGGAAGCGGTACGGCAACAGATTGGGATTTGGATAAAGATTTAGGTACTACTTATTGGGAAGTCAAAGTAAAAGACGGCAATCAAAGTACATCAGTCAAGATCAATAGCCAAACAGGCGAAGTACTGTCAACTGAACAAGATGATTAAGAATTTCTTCGGAAAACAAGAGTTGATTTTTCTTTTAGTCATGATACACTAGATAAAATAACTTGTTTGAAGGAGCGATTTACTTGAGTTTAGAAACGACCTTTGCCAATCATATCTTTGCCAATCCTTTGATGAATGCATCTGGTGTCCACTGCATGACTACCCAGGAATTAGATGAACTGGCTCATTCAGAAGCAGGAGCATTTATCACTAAGAGCTGTACGATCAATGAACGAAAAGGAAATCCCGAACCACGCTATTTTGATGTTCCTTTAGGGAGTATCAATTCTATGGGACTTCCAAACCTAGGTTTTTCTTATTATCTAGAGTATGCTCTTGCGTATGAAAAAGTGCAGGAAAACCAAAATCAACCGTTATTTTTTTCCATTGCCGGGATGAGTGTCCAGGAAAACTTGGAAATGCTTGAGAAAATAGAAAAAAGTGGGTATAATGGGATCACTGAATTAAATTTATCTTGTCCCAATGTGCCTGGAAAACCACAACTAGCTTACGATTTTGAGGCCACTTATGAAACACTGAAAGAAGTATTCAGTATCTTTTCTAAGCCGCTAGGAATCAAATTGCCTCCTTATTTTGATTTTGCTCATTTTGATCAGATGGCTGATATCTTGAATCAGTTTCCATTGACCTATGTCAATGCTATCAACAGTGTGGGCAATGGTTTGTATATCGATACAGAACAAGAAGCAGTAGTCATCAAACCAAAAGAAGGGTTCGGCGGCATTGGCGGAGAGTATATCAAGCCGACTGCTTTGGCAAATGTTCGCGCTTTTTATACACGTTTGAAACCAGAAATCCAAATCATTGGTACAGGTGGGATTCGGACAGGACAAGATGCATTTGAACATCTGCTATGTGGCGCAAGCATGTTACAGATTGGTACCGAGCTTCATAAAGAAGGGCCGGAAATTTTTTCTAGAATCATAAAAGAATTAACGCAGATTATGTCAGAAAAAGGATATACGTCAATTGACGAATTTAAAGGCAAATTACGCACCATTTCATAGCAAAGAGACGAAGGTCATGATTGATCTTCGTCTTTTTTTATAAAAAACACTCGTCTGTTCATTCCTGTGCAAGCGTACTCATTGTATGTTAGACGAACTTGTGGGAAAATAACAGAGGCAAAAAGGAGGATAATATGAATGATGCAACAGAATTAGCAAAAGAGCTTAAAGAAAAAGAATTTAGTTTTCAAGAACTAGTTACGGATATACAGAAAAAAATAAAGAAGCAAAATCATGAATTGAATGCGTTTGTCGCGCTTGAACCATTCGAGAGTAATTCCCACGAGCTATTGATTCCCCAGTCAGAAAAAGGGCCATTGGCTGGTATCCCATTTCCTTTAAAAATGCTCGGTCAAGAAAAAAAGGGATGGCTAGCTACTTCAGGATCTCGTTTATTTGAAACACACCGAGCTTCTCATACATCTAATTATGTGCGGCAAGCAGAAGCGATAGGTCTAGTTCCTTTTGGACAAACCAATGCGCCAGAGTTTGGTTTCAAAAATATTACAGACCCAGTCATCTATGGCCCAGCAAGAAACCCTTGGAACCTTGAATGTACACCGGGCGGATCAAGTGGAGGAGCTGCTGCTGCAGTTTCATCAGGAATCGTTCCTTTAGCTGGTGCTAGTGATGGCGGTGGTTCTATTAGAATACCCGCTTCGTTTTGCGGATTGATTGGGCTGAAACCTTCACGAGGGACGATGCCAGTTGGTCCATATGCTTGGAGAGGATGGCAAGGAGCTGCTATTGATTTCGGCTTGACAGTTTCTATGAGAGACACGGAGGCTTTATTTTATGGGATGAGAAGTATCCATTCCGGTGCGCCATATCAAGTATCACCAGTTGAGTGGCAAACACATCCAAGAAAAAAACGGTTGAAGATAGCTTTTTGTGTTGATTCACCGATCCATTCACAGATTAGTGAAGAGGCAGTACTTGCTGTAAAAAAAGCTGTAGATTTCCTTGAAAAAGAAGGGCATGATTTGACAGAGATTCCTTACCCACTAGATGGTCGTAAACTGATCACGTCTTATTATCAGATGAATGGCGCAGAAACAGCAGCAATGATCCGCTCGATTGAAACAGGCATCCAGCGAGCTGTCAGAAAAGAAGAACTTGAACCCATTTCTTGGACTTTGTTCCAATATGGTCAGAAGCTCTCTGCCGCTACTTACATCGATTCTCTGCATGTATGGGATGAAGCAGCAATTGTCATGGAAAACCTACATCAAGAATACGATCTATTCCTTTCACCAACGACTGCATTTACCGCCCCTAAAATCAGCGAAGATTTGCAAAGTGATGCGATAAGAGCACAGATGGAACACATCAGTGATTGTTCTGAAGTAGAAGCTTTAGACGTTGTTTCTTCCATGTTTGAGGAGAGCTTGAAGATCACACCTTATACACAGTTGGCTAATCTGACTGGACAACCAGCAATCAGCTTGCCTACTCATTTGACAAAAGAAAACATGCCTCTAGGAATCCAATTTATGGCTGCCAGAGGAAGAGAAGATTTGCTATTTCAAATCGGCTATCTATTTGAAGCAAATCATCAGTTCCATTTACCAAATCCATGGAAATAGCAGAAACAAGGAGAAGAAGAATGAAGAAAAAAAGATTGTTTGCTCTAATAACTAGTGCCTTTTTTATTTTAAGCGCTTGCGGTACAGCTGCCGCTAATCAGGAAGATAACAGCTGGAGTAATGTAGAAAAAAAGAAAGAATTAGTAGTAGCGACTTCTGGCACACTGTTTCCCGCATCTTATTATAATGATCAAAATGAATTAGTTGGTTATGACGTAGATTTGGCAAAAGAGGTGGCTAAACGGTTAAATGTCAAAATCTCCTTTAAAGAATACAACGTGGATGGACAAATCACTTCTGTTTCAAAAGGAGAATCAGATTTTGCTGCGAACGATTTTGGTATCACAAAAGAAAGAGAAAAAAAATTCTCCCTTTCAGAGCCTTTCAAATATTCATTTGACAGTATGATCGTACGAAAAAAAGATGATTCAGGAATCCACTCACTTGAAGATCTTAAAGGGAAAAAAGCAGCTGGCGAACCCAATACTAGCTATATGCGTTTAGCGGAAAAACACGGAGCTAAATTAGTCACATATGACAATGCCACGAATGATCAGTATTTAAGCGATGTAGCAAATGGTCGAACAGATGTTATTCTAAATGATTATTATCTGCAGAAAATGGCTGTATCTGCTTTACCAGATATCCCTGTAAAAATACTGGAGAACGTTTATTTCAATGAAAACGAAAGTGGTTTTTTATTGAAAGAAGGAAATGATGCTCTGAAAAAGAAAATCGATGGCGTATTAAAAGAGATGAAAGAAGATGGGACGACAAAGAAAATATCTGAAAAATATTTTCAAACTGATGTTTCAGTCAAACCGAAAGAAACGATGGCTGAGTCGGTGAGTGAGTGATGTACTTTCCTCTAATTGATTTTTCCCTCATGTGGACTTCGCTTCCTTTCGTACTGCAAGGCTTGGTATACACATTAGGGATTGGCTTCGTGTCGTTTCTTTTAGGAAATTTGGTAGGGTTGCTTTTGACAGTTTTAGGTCTTTTGGATTGGCTGCCTCTGAATGTATTTATTCGTTTTTATTTATCGTTCTTTAGAGGCATTCCCGCACTAGTCCTGCTGTTTCTGTTATATTTCGGGTTACCTTATCAATTAAGTGCCTTAACGGCTTCAGTCATCTGCTTTACGATTACCAGCAGTGCATTTATTGGTGAAATCTATCGAGGATCACTAGCAGGCGTTTCTTCAGGTCAGTGGGACGCTGGTTTAGCTTCTGGTTTTTCTTTCTTTGGGGTATTGAAATATATCGTTTTGCCGCAAGCTTTTCGAATCTCGGTACCGGCACTCAGTAACGTAGCTATGGATCTAGTGAAAGGTACTTCGTTAGCAGCAACAATCACAGTGCCAGAAATATTTCAAAAAGCAAAGATCATAGGCGGTCGGACATTCGATTATTTTTCTCTCTATATTTTAGTTGCACTGATTTATTGGGTCATTTGTATCGGGATCGAAAAAGTGCAACAGTATTTAGAAAAACGTTCTATCCATCAGTCAATCTGAAAAATAGAAATGGTGCTAGCGTGGCTGGCACCATTTCTATTTTTTGTTTCTTGTATATTCTGCCTAGTATTTTAAAACCATTTCATGTAAAATGTAAATCGAAAATATGTTCGGAGGTAGAAAACATGAAGACCCCGCTAACCATCGAAATAGAATCCTCGTTATACCAATATTGCATCGAGCAAGGCGGCTTGGTTGTAGAAGAAGTCACGATGCCTGATGACCAAGGAATTGTAGATACGCTTAGCTGCTTGACAAAATTTGATGGAAGCCGAGAATGGCGATGCTATGAGCTGAAAGTGACAAAAGCAGATTTTCGCTCTACAGCCAAACTGTCATTTGTTGGACATTATAATTATTTTGTTTTACCAAGTAAACTATATGAAGAAGTAAAAACTGAAATCCCTACAGGAATAGGTGTTTTAGTGTATCGTCCGTACACGGTTGAAGAGGAGATGCCTGCCTCTGGTACATTTCTGATTGCGAAAAAAGCAGCAAAGAAAGAGCTTGCTGTACCGGAAGAAGCTTTGACAAACCGCTTCATGGCTTCTTTATTCAGGGAAGTAAGAAAAGCAAAGCAAATGGAGCGAGGCGTAAAATATTTTCCAACAGATCAATTGTACAAAGAATTGAAAAGACGTTCAGAAAATCAAGATCCATTTTCTAACGAACGATATTATGAACGGTTTTTAGAGGAAATAGCTAGTCAGGCAATCAATGAGTTGCAAGAAGAAGTTATCGCGCTTCAGCATGATTATGAATATTTGAGGCAACAACAGCAGATCCGTCGGTTGCCTACAGAGCCATTGGAGTGAAAAATATGTACTATCCTTATTTAAGAGGAAAACAATTTGATCTATTAGCATTAAAAGAAGCACTGTCGCGAGGATTGCTCTCCAATAAAATCCAACCAGTGATCGAACCAGTACGTGATTCCGCTACGCTTAAAAATGTGATCGAATTATTTCAAAAAAAGCACCATCCAATCGCTGTGATCCAAAATCCCCAAGTAGGACAATTCAAATTATTCGATCAGCATGTGCACAGTTGGACAGTCAAAGAAAATAGCTCTGTCGTCCCTGCACAGATCTTAACGCCAGAAAATCTCAGTGAAGTACTGGATTCACCTCCAGCGTTTCTTGTTTTCGATGGACAGCACTACCCAAAAGATACAGAGGTGTGGAAACAGCTGGCAGGAGTTGATTCGAAATTTTTGATACCAGATACTAGTCGCTTTCGCATCTGGCTGCCCGAAAACAAAATTGTGATCCGTGACTCTTTTCAAACGAGAAAGCATGTTGAAAGTTATGCAGATAAAACAGATGACTTTTTTAGTGATGACTATCTTTTTTTCCACGCAGACGGATATATTGGATTTTCTGATTTCACGATCGAAGGTAGCCGTTATTTCGATAAAGGGTTCCCTAGCCGAGCGCTTGCTATCCATCTAACGTATATTGATGCTTACGGCAATATACGCGTGAAACATTTTGTCTCTGACAGTAACGACTCTGCTAAAGACCAAGCATTGAAGTTTCTTGAAGCAGGAGATAAAATGAAAAAATGGATCATGCGTCACCATCATCAACTCTTGATTACTTCAGGAATGATTGAATTATTGGCTCTTTACCAGCAACAAAAATTCCCTGGACTGGGAGTGTTGAAAAAGTGGTCACTTATGCATCATTTGGAACTTATTAGTCACCTGCTAGATCATCCAAAAGATTGGCTTAAATATTATTCAAAAGTTCAGGAACTATATGAAGTGATCCAATGATTAGATAATGTAAATGAAAAAGGAATAGAAAAGAGGAAACTGGATGTATATTCGGCAAACAAGGAAAGAAGAAGTAGAAGAAGTGGTAGAAATCATTAATGCCGCAGCGGATTTCATTGCTTCGCAAGGCTCTCCTCAATGGCAAAACGGGCAGAAACCAACAAAAGAAACGATTTTGAACGATATTGAAAGAAAAGAAAGCTATGTATTAATAGTGGAAGATCAAATTGCTGGAACAGCTGCATTAGTCTCAGGCGTGGATCCCGTTTACACAAAAATAGATGGTAGTTGGAAAGAATCAACTGGTCCTTATTTATCGATTCATCGTGTCGCTTTAGCAGAAAGTACTCGAGGAAAAAAACTAGCAAAACCGTTCTTAGAACATTTGTTGACGATTGCAGCCAGCAAAAATATCCAAGATATCCGTATCGATACTTATCCAGCTAATGAACCGATGGAAAAGACCATCTATTCTGCTGGATTCACTTATCAAGGGATGATTGAATTTCCTTTTGAACACGGCGAAAGAAAAGCATATCAAATAATCATCAATTGACTATAAAATCATCTGAGCAAAGATAAAGACATTAACACTACTGAAAAAAACAATCATATGATAGCCAAGAGGTTGTAACAGAAGTGGCCAGCTTCAAAAAACAAGAAAGAATTTCCGAAAATGCTTCTCAAATTTTTGTGGAATTTTAGCGTATTTTACGAAAAAGCTGCTTTCTGAAACTCCCTTCATCGAGAGGTCGTGACATAGCTTTTGTCACGACCTCTCGGCTTATCCTACGAGTATTATTCGATACATTTATATCAATAATCCTTTTTTTATTTTATCTGCAGCTTCTTGGAACGCTCCATCGTTTGACACGACTAAAAGTGAGGGGATAGCTTTCAAACGTTTCAACTGTGCTAAATCTTCTACATAAACCGCCAGTCTGGCTGAAATCTGTTCAGATGAATCTCCACGTTTTTTCAGGCGCGATTGCAATGTTTCTTTAGAGATCGTAATAAAGATAGGACGGACTACCGTCCCGAAATACTCATATAAATGCCAAAAACCATTTGCTGTCAAAACGGCGTAACAATTTCCTACTGTCAGTTTCTTTTTAATTTCTGCTTTACTGGAACCATATTTATGTTGAGCATATTGGTCCCACTCTGCAAATTCATTTCCCTTGATCATCTGATTGAATGTATTGTCAGAAACAAAATAATAATCCTCTTGATCTTTTTCCCCAGGTCTTGGTGATCGATTCGTGTAAGTAATGATCTTTTGTTCCGGCTGAAAAATAGCTTCTGCGAGTGAAGTTTTTCCAGAACCAGAAGGACCGATAAATACATAGCAATAATTCATTGTCATTTCTCCTTTGATGATTGAACAAGTGAAAAAGCTTTGGAAAATATTTCCAAAGCTTTTAAAAGCAACTTTGCTTTTTTGTATATTATACCAGCAAGCCGGTCACAATAGCACTTAAAAAGCTGACTAAAGTCGCTGTTAGCAAAATTTTCAATCCGTGTTTTGCGACAAGATTTCCTTTTTCTTCATTTAATCCCTTCATCGCACCAGAAATGATCCCGATAGAAGAGAAGTTGGCAAATGAAACGAGGAAGACAGATATAATTGCTGTTGTACGCTCAGTAAAATGGAAATTACCATTTGCTAATTCTGTCATAGCAACAAATTCATTTGTAACCAGTTTAGTCGCCATGATACTACCGGCATCCACTGATTCTTTCCATGGGATTCCGCTGATGAAGGCAAGAGGGGCAAAGATGTAACCTAGGATCTCTTGGAAAGTGATGCCGAATATCCCGTGAAAGATAGCATTGATCATGGCAATCAAAGCAACAAAACCGATAAGCATAGCAGCAACCGTGATCGCCACATGGAAACCATCAAGAATGTATTCTCCCAACATTTGGAAAAATGTCTGTTCTTTGTTTTCTTCAATGATCAGCTCATCTTCTTTTTCTTCTAATACATAGGGATTTACAATTGAAGCCAGAATATAACCGCCAAATAAGTTCAAAACAAGGGCAGTGATCACATATTTAGAATCGATCAGTGCCATATAAGATCCGACGATCGACATAGAAACTGTAGACATAGCCGATACACTCATGGTGAACAAACGTTTCTCAGATAGGAAGGGTAATTCCTTTTTTATGGAAATAAAAACTTCCGATTGTCCTAAAATAGCAGAAGCTACTCCATTATAAGATTCCAATTTGCCCATCCCGTTGATTTTACTTAATCCTAGACCAACAGCTTTCATAAATAATGGAAGAATCTTGATATAGCGTAGAATACCGATAATAGCAGAAATAAATACGATTGGCATCAATACGGAAAGAAAGAAAGGTGCACTTCCTTTATTTGCTACACCGGCAAAAACAAAGTCAACACCTTGCCCAGCAAAAGCAAGAAGGTGATCAAACATTTTTGCCAATACAGAAACAACCGCTGTACCAAAAGTTGTACGTAATAATACGAAACCAAGAACAAGCTGTAAAACGAACATCACAATTAGTGGTTTCAATTTGATTGCTTTTTTATTACTGCTGATCAAAAAAGCAAGCCCTAATGTGACAAATAAACCAATAATACCTAATAAATAACTCAAATAATCACTCCTATTCCAAATTCCGTTTTATTTTACCTGTTTTGCAAATAAAATACTAATCTTTAGTGAAATTTTCATTACTTTTTTAGAGTGAAACGCATTCATTTTCCATTAGAAAATAAAGCGAACAAAATAAAAGGTTCAAAAAGTGTAACGTCTTAGTAAAGTCTATAAAAAACGAAACTATTGATTAAGCTAATAGTTTCGTTTTCAACATTTATAAGTAAACTTTTTCTATTGGTAATATAGATTTTCGGAAGGGTAGACAGGTGCGCAGGTAATATCGATTCCTAGTTTTTTCAATGTTTGTTCATCATTTTTATTGACCATCACAGTAGAGTGGGCTTGGGCTCCCTCAAGTTCAGCTAGTTTATCATAAGCAACTTGAGCGATTGGATTCGTTACTGCACTGATTGATAAAGCGATCAAGACTTCATTGATGCTTAGTGCATCCAAAGAGGAATGAAGTGTCTTTGATTTCAATCCTTGTATTGTTTCAAGAACTAATGGTGACAATAAAGGAATGTCATCTGCGATATGGGCTAAATGTTTTACTGCATTTAAGATAACTGCCGCTGACGCATCCATCAATGAACTTGTACGCCCGGTAATGATGACTTCATCTGGTAATTCGATTGCAATCACAGCAGAAGGATCTTTTGTAGGACTTTGCGCTTGAATCTTATCTGCATAGTCATGGGCAGGGACTACCACGTTTCGGTCTTCAGGACGTAAACCGACTTCTTCCATAATCAATTTGATTCGATTAACTGCTTCTTCATCGATCAATCCTTTTTTGAAGTCGCATTCTGTTTGGAAATAACGACGGATGATTTCTTGTTTAGAGGCTTCTTGGACAACGGTATCATCCACGATCCCAAATCCTACACGATTCACACCCATGTCAGTAGGAGATTGATAAACAGATTCTTTACCAGTAATTTTTTCAATAATACGTTTGATTACAGGAAATGTCTCAACATCCCGATTATAGTTCACAGCTACTTTATTGTAGGCATCAAAGTGGAAGGAATCGATCATATTGACATCTTTTAGATCGACTGTGGCTGCTTCATAAGCAATGTTCAGCGGATGTTTCAACGGAACATTCCATACTGGGAAAGTTTCGAACTTGGAGTAACCAGCTGCATGTCCTTTTTGGCTTTCATGATACAGTTGGTTCAAGCAAGTAGCGAGCTTTCCACTTCCTGGGCCAGGAGCTGTCACTACAACGATTGGTTTAGTTGTTTCAATATACTCATTTTTTCCAAAACCATCTTCTGAGACGATTTTTTCTACGTTGACTGGATAGTCTTCGATTTCTGAGTGTTTATAGACCTTGATGTTTCGTCTTTCTAGTTTATTGATAAAGACTTTCGTGGCAGGCTGTCCACTGTAGCGAGTGATAACAACACTGTTGATTAATAAGCCATAACCACGTAATTCATCGATTAACCGCAAGATATCCATATCATAAGTAATCCCATAATCACCACGGATCTTATTACGTTCAATATCTCCAGCATAGACGCAAATCAGTATTTCAGCTTGATCTTTCAATTTTTGCAGCAATTTGATTTTCGCATCTTCTTCAAATCCTGGAAGTACACGTTTCGCATGCTTGTCGTCAACTAGCTTCCCACCAAATTCTAAATATAATTTGTCATAGTGGTTCACTCGTTCCAAAATATACGCTGACTGCTCTTCAATATATTTTTCTGAATCAAAACCAATTTTTTTCACTAGGTTCCCTCCTTAAGTACTAAAGCATTTTTTCATTTTTTTGAGGATTCGTCAACTGGAAGAGCGAAATTCCTCAAAAAAACAAAGAAAATGGTTTAAACCAACTTGTCTAGATAGTTATTCATTGGTATGATAGTTTTTGATAAGGAAGGTGCTACATGAAAAAAAGACAGAAAAAGAAAAACGCATATAAACACTATATCCGTTCGATTTTTACCGGTTATGAAAGAATGCTTGAAGATCCCGAATTGGAACAATTGACGTTTACTTATCTAAACGAAGAAACGCAGCTAACTCGTGATGAGCATCAGCGCATTCATTTCACAACAAGAGATCTGCCTAGTAAATAAAAAATAAGATAAAGGTCATTGGATTCGATTCTGTCCTATCAGATGGAAAGACTAGTTGATCGAAAAAAAGGCTGTACCAAATTTTGGTGCAGCCTGTTTTATGGAGCATTGCCCGCTCTTTTTTATAACAATTTTTTACAGAAAATGGTACTATTGAAGTATTAATAAGTGAAAAACAGATGAGTAAGAGGAGGCAAGTAGTATGAAAGAGCCAGATACAAATGCAAATTATGAGCCAGACGAACTAGAGGAGACGAACGCGGATCAGGATACAGGACAAGAATCGTCTTCTTTTTACGATATCAAAGAAAAAGCAAGCATGAATCTTTCCCAATTATTAGAAGACTTACAGGCTTTTGAAAAAGCTGTCCGCGAAGAAGATATCCCTGAGATCTACCGTTTATACAATGGCCGATTGAATGAAGAATTAAAAAGAAGCTCAAATGAAAATCACGAGATCGATCAATTGCTGATGCGTAAGATCCATGATCGTTTTTTACAGGAATTTCCTTTTATGGAACAAGTAGAAAGCATCTCGCCAACGATGAGCTATTACAAAATCGGCACTTATTACCATGATCGGCCCACGGTCGGTATTGATGCAAGTCTGCCAGAAATTTTTGTTTTGCCTAAGATCGATGAAGAGTGGGAGAAATATTCCCAACCGGAGTCAACGGACTATGACAAAAAAATCAATGAGCTAGACGCAAAGGTGATCACTGCTCAGACAGAAATTGAACGTTTAGATGAACAAATAAAAGAAATCAATCGACAAATGACTGATTTGAACGACAATAAAGGATTCTTGAATCGTAAAAAAATCGAGGAAGAAATTCAAGAATTAGAGAAGAAGAAGCAAGTACTATCTAATGAAAAATTAGGCTGGCTTCCTTATATTGAGACGCCTGAAACAATCCAGCAGCAAAAAGAAGCATTGAAGCAAGAAGCAAGAGCGGACCAGCTTCGTGCAGCCATCGTAGAAAAAGAACAAAGGCAAATCAGACGCTATTTCGGTAGCAAAGAGGGATTCGGTCAAGCAATCCATGAATTCTTGATGAATTATCTTGGCAATGAGAATCCTAATAATCAATCTAATGAAGGAGGTTCCGAGTATGAATGAACACGATAAAGCAGAATGGACAAAAAATGAAGAACAAACAGAAGATCATGAAGAAACGAACACTTCATTGGAAGAACAAACAAGTAATCCTCTGGATGACACAGAAGAAATCCCTATGCTAGAGGAAACAAAAATACACGAAAAAGAAAAAGTAACTCCGACGAATACGAATACTGCAGAAAACACCCATGCTTACGAAATAACTGAAAATCCCGGGTATTTAGAAGGAAAAGAGCAAGATCATCAAGATATCGTCAGTTTGATTGAAACAGCGGAAGCAGAATTAGCGGATTTACGTATGAGAAAAGATTTGATCGAATCAGATTTTCCACAATTATTAGAATCATATGATCGTTTTATATTGAATGAAGAACCAATCTCCACGATCGGAAAGACAAGCCTGATCGAATACTTCACGTATGAATTACTGAAACCGTTGAATGATATTGGTCTGGAACGGTCAAATTCAGCTTATGACACATGGAAAACAAGACATTTTTCGATCAATTATACGTTGAATGGACAAAACGAATTAGTCTTTTCCTTTGTATTACCGACCATCGATCAACGATACCAAGTGGAATCGATGAGTCTCCTAAACGTATCACCAGAGACAATGGAAATCAATGTCCAAGATGACCGGGTGCTTTCTTTGATCCGACACTGGTCAGTGGATCGAGTATTCTCTGCAGGGCAGATCACGATATTCAATCACAAATTGAATCAATTATTAGCCCATGCAAGAACACTTGGTTTTACCGTTAATCAGACATTACTAGACAATACGAAGCCACTTCGTTTGAATCTTCAGAGCGAATTTGAATTGACGAATGAAGTATTGGATGATATTTTTATCGTGGCAATGAAAAATCCATCCTACGATATGGAAAAGATCAACGAAACTACTTATCAAGTACGATTAGATAAAGGACAGTCTTTAACGATAACAACAAACGAAAAAGATCAAACAGTCTTGTCGATCTCATCTGGAGACTACCCACGATCTGTCATTGATTTCTTTATCAATTACGAATTCTTGGTCCCGTTAATGGTGAGAAAGTCCTGATTGGATAAGTTGGATTACCAGATGTCATTCAGATAATTCTGTTCCAAAGGACTTGCGGCAGTTATCCAGAATAATTGTCACAAGTCTTTTCTGTATGTACTAAATGGACGTGAATAACTTGCTGATGAAGGAGGGATTTCATTAGGAATGTCCACAAATAAAATAGCACAGCTTAGCTTATTGTCTGCTGCTTGTGTAGCAGGTAGGATCGCTTTTCAATTTATTCCGAATTTCCAGCCAATGACTGCTATTTTTTTATTTATAGTACTTTACTTAAGCTTAAAAGATGCGTTAATTGTCATGAGTCTTTCTATTGCAATCAGCAGTTTTTATTTTGGTGTTGGACCATGGGTCATCGGCCAATGGATCAGCTATACTGTTGTTCTGAGTTTGTTTTCAATCGTCTGCTTGAGAAAAACAGTGCAAAGGAATCTATGGTTAAAGGGAGTCTGTTTTTTTCTGGCGGGCATGGTTTACGGAATAGGTATGACCGTTTTTGATACGCTGTTATATCGTTTGCCTCAACCTTGGATCTATTACCTTCAAGGGGTGTCGTTTGATTTGATGCACAGTATAGGCAATGTTGTGTTCTTTCTTGTTTTTCTGCCAGTCGTCAAACGTTTTTACAATCATTCAGGAGGAAAAAATGAAAAAAATAATTTATAGTTTGCTTGCAATGAGTGTCAGTATACTCATTTTGACAAGTTGCAGTACAACCTATACACAATTGGCTTCCAACCAAAAGGAGGAAGTAAAAACATCGCAAAAAGCAACAATCACGTTACAAGAAAATGGTCAAAACTTTTCGGAAAAAGAAGTGGTCTTCAAAAAAGGCGATGATTTACTGAGTATTTTGAAACGAAATTTTGAAGTCGAAGAAGATAACGGCTTCATCACTTCGCTTGAAGGGCACTCACAGGATGAGAAAAATCAACTCTATTGGATGTTTACTGTGGACGGGAAAAGTGCTACTACTGGTGCCAAAGAGATCAAATTGAATGATGGACAATCGGTCATTTTCAATTTGTCTAAACTATAAGTTTCATAAAAAACTGTTAAAGGGCGAATATTGCCATAATTCAGTGAGTTCAGTTGATGAAAGAAGGAAAATAACATGGAAAATTTTAAAAAAAGCGGAATGTTTTCCGTAATTGCTGCTCTAGGGGCTAATATTCTAGTGGCTATCAGCAAATTTGTCGGCTATGCAATCAGTGGCAGTGCCGCCATGCTAAACGAAAGCATCCACAGTATCGTTGATTGCAGCAATCAGATTTTGCTGTTATTCGGTGATAAACAAGCCAATAAAGGACAGAGCGAGTTGCATCAATTTGGTGAAGGACGAGCAAAATACTTTTTCAGTACAATCGTCGCAATGATGCTTTTCTTCGGCGGTGGGGCACTTGGGGTGATGGAAGCTTTTGAAAAGTTGACGCATCCATCCCATGAAGTGGGTAATCCGATCATTGTTATAGCAATACTGTTATTTGGTTTGGTAATCGAAGGAAGTTCGTTACGCGTGGCAATGAAAGAAATCAAAGAATTGAATACTGAAAAACTTTCCACGATGCGCTTTTTGCGCGAAAGTCGACACAGTGAAATACTGATTATTTTTACGGAAGACTTGTGTGCTGTAATCGGTTTGGTCTTGGCTTTAGCAGGAACAATATTGACTTATGCAACCGGGATTGCTGCATTTGATGCGATCAGCGGATTGCTGATCGGTTTCTTGCTGATGGGAGCCGCCATTTTCCTAGCAAAAGAATTTTATAGTCTGATCATCGGTGAAAGCGTGACAGCAAGCGATTTGTCAAAAATCAAGTTAGCCTTTGAACGACCTGAAATCAGTCGGCTAATTGATATCAAAACAGTTCATTTAAGTCCAACGGAGATTTTAGTTGCAGCAAAAGCAGATATCGTTGGTAACAAAGAGAATGAAGCTTACTCGGTCATCAACGATATTGAAAAAAATATGCGTCAGTCTCTTCCTGACAAGAAGATGTATATATACATTGAAACAGATAAATATGACCCAAATTATTCTCGTAAATAAAACGTTTATTCATGAATTGAAGCAAAAATGAGAAAAATATAATCTTGTTTTTAAATAAAACGGCTACAATTTAGCGAATTTATGTTACAATGAGTCCGCTGTTTATTTGTTGTAATTAAAGGAGATATTTTAATGAACAAAAAGAAAAGTGCGCCATGGCTTCAAGCTTTGCATGCAGTGATGCCACTTTGTATAAGCTATATACCAGTAGGATTAGCTTGCGGAGTATTGTTGCAAAAAGTTGGATTTGATCCTCTCTTATCAGGACTGTTATCGATTCTGGTCTTTTCCGGTGGCGCGCAGTTTTTAGTTGCATCTATGCTTACGACGCAAGCATCATTTGCAACGACATTATTGATGGTTTTCTTTTTAGAATTACGCTATACATTATTAGGAGCAAGTCTTGCCGGTTTTATGAAAAAAGAAAAGCGGACGTTTTTGGCTGTCTTTTCTCAATCACTGAATGATGAAAACTATGCGGTGAACTACTTAAAGTTTTCAACTGACCCTTCCTGGAATAAAAGAAAGGCTTTATATGTCAATTGGTTCTCAATGACTGCATGGGCCGGTAGCAATATGATCGGTAATTTTTTCGGCTCGGTGATTCGAGTAGATGCTGACCTTGTCCATTTTGCTTTGACGGCCATGTTCATTTTCATGTTTATCATGCAGATGAAAAGCGCACTACTGATCTTTACAGGTTTATTCTCAGGCGTATTAGGGGTCGTATTCATGGTATTATTCCAAAATACTTTCGGATTGATTGCAGCAACAGTCATTGCTTCATTTGCCGGATTTATGCTGGAGAAGGCATTCAAAAAAGAAAAAGCTAAGAAACTAAGAGACCGCGGTAAAGATGTCAATGAGCCGCTCTTCAACTTCCCGGAACAGGAGGCCAATCACCATGACTAAACTATATTTGCTACTTTTAGTTGCTTGTCTGTTCATCGTGGCATATATCCCGCGCTTGTTCCCGATGCTTTATTTTACTCATCGAAAAGTGCCATCCTGGTTCAGTGACTGGATGAAATATGTACCGGTGGCATTATTTGCGGCGTTAGCTTTTAAAGATGTTTTCATTACTCACGAACATCTGGATATTGCTTGGAATATCAAAATAGCTGCAATGATTCTAGTAGCAGGCGTGGCTTACAAAACACGTTCGATGGCGTTGTCAGTTTTGACAGGACTTGCGTCTGTCTTTTTGCTGTCTATGCTTTAAACTGTTTTATTTTATTAAAAACAGAGATTGCGACATAAGTTGTTCAAACTGATCTATCCGAACTGCATTTGCAACAGTCAATTCTGGATGCAAGTTTATTCGTAGGGATAAAAAAGATTAGTGTTGGCTTATGATGCAAGCTCTTTTTTATTTTAGGAATTAGAGAGGGATTTGTCCTTCTATGATTTTTTGCTATAATAGGGAAGATGTTTATTTTATGAAAGAATAGTTGAGGGAATTTAAATGAATAAAAAATTGATGCAAGGAACATTTTGGCTAACCTTTGCTAATCTTCTATGTAAAGTTTTAGGGGTAGTCTATTTGATTCCCTGGCTAAGTATGATGGGGAACAATCAAGATGGTATGCTTGCTACGACATTGTATAATGTTGGCTATCTTCCTTATGGATTGTTCCTGATGCTTGGTACAGTCGGATTTCCAAATGCGATTGCAAAAAAAGTAGCTGTAGCCACAAAAGAAGGAGATAACGCTGCTTGTCGGCTGATTTTTAGAAGTACGATCAATATCATGTTTGTCATCGGTATCGCCTCTGCTGCACTGATGTATTTATTTGCTCCTTTACTAGCCGGAATCAGTCCGATTGCTAACGTTAATAATGGGATACTAGCTATCCGAAGTTTATGCCCATCTTTGATTGCTATCCCAATTCTTAGTGCAATGAGAGGATATTTCCAAGGAAAAAATGATCTGCGCCCTTATGGAACTTCTTTGATTATCGAACAGGCTGTGCGAGTGATCGTTATCTTGGCTGGTACTTATTACTTGCGCGTATTGACTGACGGAACCATATTAGAAGCTGTATTGATCAGTACAGTCGCTTCTTTCTTCGGTGGGTTAGCTGCGATTATCCATATGTATATCGTCGGACGCAGAAAAGACTTCTTCGAACTTAAAGATTTTTTGATTTCCAGCCGTTATTTCGAAAGAGAAAACCGATCTGCCTCTGTCTCTATCATTCGGGAAACACTACCGTTTATTTTTGTCGGCTCAGTCATTACTATCGTTCAAATGATCGACCAAGTAACGATGAAACCACTGCTTCACTTTTTCCGTCCAGAGATCGCAGATCAGCAACTGGAATTCTTATTCAGCCGTGCTTCTGTCAATCCAAATAAATTGACATTGATCCTGATCTCCATGGTAGGAACAGTAGCTATAAGCAGCTTGCCAATATTAAGCACGATGAAGAAAAAAGATCGGATACAAATCGAAAAAACAGTAGGAGATAGTTTTTCGATTGCGTTATTGATTCTTCTTCCTTCATTGACTGGAATGTCTTTATTAGCTGGACCACTATACACATTGTTTTTTGGCTATGATCCTGAAAGTGTCGGATATTTCCAAATGGCTTTGCTAGCTTCTTTGTTTTTCTCTTTATTCACGATCCTATCTACGATGCTTCAATCTTTGAATCACCATCGTTTTGCGATCCGATTAACTGTAGAAGCAATTATCCTGAAAGTCATCTTCCAAGTAATCGGATTAGGATTAGTTGGCGGATACGGGATGAGCTTATCAAATGGCTTAGCATTCGGTATTGTCTTTGTTCGCGGCTATCACTTTATGTGCAAAGAATACCGAATAGCACCTTTAGCAAAGATCAGCAATTTTTTCTTAAAAACTTTCCGCTCCACCCTGATTATGCTTGCAGTATGTTTTGCCGTTTTCTTTTTGCTGAATCAGCGATTGTCAATGGAATCAAAAAGCTATGCAATGATTTATTGTGTGGCTGTAGGAAGTATTGGCGGCTTAGTATTTTTATTTTCTCAATTCGGAAAAAATGGGTTTCGAATGTTGAAAAATGTTAAACATCATAGCAGAAGCAAAGAATAGGTTAACTAATCGTTTTTTGCTGTCACTTGAAAAACGGCAACTCGTATGATTACGCTTGTCGTTTTTCTATTTTCCAATTTTAGTTTCATATCTAATCTTACTTATGATATAGTTATAAGGTCTGGAAAAATTCTTTGAAACGAGGAAATTAAACACATGAAACTTGCAGTAGTTACAGATAGTTCGGCATATCTGCCGGAACGTATCAAGAACCATCCCGACTTATTCGTTATTCCAATCCCTTTGATTATGGATGGGAAAATTTATAACGAAGGAATCGATATCGAAGCGGATGAATATTATGGACTTTTAAAAAACAGTAAAGATTTTCCTACTACTTCACAACCTGTCGTAGGGGAAGTTTTGGG
Source organism: Enterococcus sp. DIV0436a (assembly GCF_051711605.1). NCBI lineage: Bacteria > Bacillati > Bacillota > Bacilli > Lactobacillales > Enterococcaceae > Enterococcus > Enterococcus sp. DIV0436a. Next base: position 1,482,453 of record NZ_JBIONA010000001.1, on the reverse strand, counting down.
TTTATATGAGGAATTGAAAGAGAAAGGGTATGACACGATTTTAAGTATCCATCTTTCTTCAGGGATTTCTGGCTTTGTCAACACATTATTTGCGATGAAAGATGACATCAGCGGAGTAACGGTCATTCCTTATGACTCTAAGATCACTAGTATGCCGATGGGACACATGGTAGAAGCTGCCTTAGACTTAAATGATGAAGGTCAGTCCCTTGATGAAATACTTGCACATATCGATCGAATCCGAGATAATACCTACGCTTATCTGATTGTAGATGATTTGAACAATTTAGTACGAGGAGGACGTTTGACAAATGGTGCAGCGCTGATTGGCAGCTTATTAAAAATCAAACCGATCCTGACATTTTCTGAAGGGAAAATTGTTTTATTCGAAAAAATCCGTTCAAGTAAAAAAGCATTTGCTCGAGCTGAAGAAATTATTGGTAGAAGAAATAACGAAATACAACCGCCAGTCAAACTTTACGTGATACATGCAAATAATTTAGAAGTAGCGATTGCGGAGAAAGAGAAATTGCAGAAAAAATATCCAAATGCAGAAATCGAAATTGGTCATTTCGGACCAGTCATTGGTACACATTTAGGTGAAAAAGCCATCGGCATTGCCATTTCAGCGCAATAATTCCTTTTATTCAAAAAACATACCAAAAATATTCCAACATCATCTTGGACTTTCTACATGTTACTAATGAGCGTGTAAAAGAACGAGATGGTGTTTTTATTTCTATCAATGAAGCTCTTTTTCTTTGCAATCCTCACTTCAATCCTCTATAATGTCGCATATAGTTTAGTAAATGAGTAAACTACTAATTTACTTATTTACTAAAAATAAAAGGATGAGGAGTTAAAATAATGGAAATACCAACAAATTTAAAACATAAACCAGTAATCGTTGTAGAAGACTATGATAAAGTTGATGGAAGAAATGCATTAAATACGGATGCAAAAGGGCTTTCACTGGGCCTTGCTCAGTGGAATGATCGTGGAAAAGTCGATATCTCAGGCAAGGTATGGCGACATACTGGAGAAAAATGGTCACGACAGTCGGAAGAATTACCAATCACACGTATTTTAGATTTAGCGATCTTAGCTGCGCAAGGAAGTTTATACTTCCAAGATGCTTATCGTTATGAAAAATTTTATGATCCAGAAAATCCAGTCGTAGACATCATTGGATTACAAGGGAACCGAATGACGGTAGAAGTAGATACCAAAAATCCAAAGATCGATGAAGACATCATTTTGTATTACGATACACTACAAAAAGACGGAGAACTGATTGGGGAACGATTCCGTATTTTAAAACGTCTTTTAGATGAGCTAGGATATTAATAGACAGAGATGATCAAAAGGGGAAGAGAAGCATGGAGAATTTCTCACTAACAGAAAACCGAACCTTTTCACGGCTAGAAAAGCAAATGATCTGGAAGAAACCGAAAAGCCATCGGACAAGTGCAGAAGAATGGCGGATCGCCTCCGAAATCAAAGGGAATTGGCAAGATCCTGAAATGAAAATCAGTAACGTACTTTTGGAAGGAGATGCCGGGTCGGGGAAGACACAATTAGCCAAAGCACTATCTGCTGATCTGCAACTTCCCTATACAAAAGTGACCTGTTTTGCAGATATGGACAAATCAGATGTTTTCGGAGCCTTATTACCTGTAGTAGATTCTAATAAGGAACAAGACCAAGAATTACTAGAAGCTATTTACCAAACAGATACACTTGAAGCTGTACTGACACTGATCCAGAACCATTACGGCATTGATCCTTTTTCTGCTAAAGAAAAATTAGCAGAGCTAGTTCAAAGGATCGAAGCTGATTATCCAGATGCAATCCATTACAGCTATTACCCTTCTGAAATCGTTCGAGCGATTGAAAAAGGATATTTATTAGAGATTCAAGAGCCGACTGTCATCCGAGATGCCTCTGTTCTTGTGGCACTTAACTCAGCGCTCGAACCAAATGGGATGTTGAATTTACCGACAGGAATCATTCGTCGCCATCCAGATTGCGTCATTGTGATCACTACAAATCGAAATTACCAAGGAAATCGCCCATTAAATGAATCTTTAAGAGATCGGATGCAACATGCGGAAAAAATGGATCTTCCTGCCTTAGAAGTCATGGCAGAACGTGCGATGGCGAAAACTATGATCCAAAAACAAGAACTTCTCTTAAAGATGGCAGAGATTATCCGTTTGTTGGATGAAACTGCAAAAGCTAACGCCATCAAAGGTGTAGCAGGAATGCGTTCTTATTTTTATTGGGCAAATACCTATAAGCAAGGACAAGATTTACTCCAGTCGATTTATCCAAAAGTTTTGTATAAATTATCCACTGATTCAGATGAATTGGCAATTCTTGAACAAGCTTTGTCTGACAGTGGATTGCTACTGGAACTTCAGGACATATTGAGAAAAGAAAAATGGGGTCATCCTCAATCTGAGCATACAAAAGGAAGAACCATTAGCGCCGAAGAAGCAAATGAACGAAACATCACTGAAAATGCTGAAGAAATTCTGCGCTTAGATGAAAAGAAATCGTTGTCTGCTGAAGAACCAAATGAGGGAGAAGAGAAACAAGAAGAAACAATAGAAAAAAACGAGATTCCTCCTCAAATGCAAAAAGAACGCAGTAGCGATATCGAAGGAAAAAATCAAAAAGAACAACAAACAGGAGATGATTCTCAAGAAATGTCTGCTTCTGACATGGAAGCACATGATAAGGAAATCAAGAAGCAACTGAATAAAGAAGCGCGACAAATCATGAAGGAAACGATTCATGAAAAAGAAGGTCTCATCGTTCACCGACCAGCTTTCCAAGGAAAAACGCCGGAAGCACGTGAGCTACACATGCAAGTAATGCCAATAGTAGAATCACTTAGCCGGCAAATTTTAGAGTTACTGGATAATGAACAAACAGAGACGTACCAAAAAGGAAAATACGAAGGTCAGCGGTTCAATGCAAGCAAAGTAGCATATGGTGATTTGAGAAATTTTGACAAAAAGAACCCGCCACATGAGCAACCTTCTTTAGCGGTAGCTGTACGGATCGATGAATCTGGGTCAATGATACGGGATGATCGGATCGAAGCGGCAAAAAAAGCAGCGATTGCCATTGCCGAATTTTCTAAGAAAGTCGATATCCCATTGTTGATTTACGGAGATACAGCAGACCGTTCGTCAAGAGAAAAGACTTCTTTGTTTTCTTATAAAGAATTTGAAGACGGATTTCAATGGTTAAATGAAAAATTAGTCACTATGAAACCAAGGCAAAACAATCGTGATGGTGCGGCACTTCGTTTAGCAGCAGAAAAATTAAACAGACAATCCGCAACAACCAAACTGTTGCTTAATATTAGTGACGGTCAGCCAAAAGCGTTGCCGGATTATACAGGCAAAAAAGCAAAAGAAGATATCCAGTCTGTTTTGAAAGAATATGAGCGTCAAGGAATCTTATTTGTCTCCGCAGCTATTGGCCAAGACAAAGAAGAAATCAAGTCAATCTACGGTGAAAGTCGTTTTGTAGATATTACTGACTTGAATGAATTTCCCAAGCAAATGATTCAACTGATTGCCCGCTATCTATGATAAAATAAAGCTCAACGAACGCACTTAGCAGATTCGTTGAGCTTTTCGTTTCTAGTTACCGGTAACAAGGATACTTCTAAAATAGAATCGGTTATAATCAAGAGGGACCGTTAAAGGAGTGAAACGATATGATACAAGAACAAAAATGGTGGAAAGAAGCAGTAGGCTATCAAATCTATCCTGCTAGTTTCAAAGATAGCAACGGCGATGGTCAAGGAGACATCAATGGGATCCGTGAAAAACTTAATTATTTGAAAGATCTTGGTATCGGCTTTATCTGGATCAATCCGATCTATCAATCTCCATTTGTCGATAATGGTTATGACGTAAGTGACTATCAAGATATAGAAGAGAGATTCGGAACGATGGAAGATTTTGATTTATTGCTAAAAGAAGCACATGAATTAGGGATCAAAGTGATTATGGATCTTGTCATCAACCATAGTTCGGATCAGCATCAATGGTTTGAAGAATCGAAAAAATCTAAAGAAAGCCCGTATCGCGATTATTACATTTGGGTCGACGGGGTAGATGGCAAAGAACCGAATAATTGGACATCGATTTTCGGCGGTTCTGCTTGGGAGTATTCTCATGAAACTGGACAGTATTATCTGCATGTTTTTGCAAAAGAACAACCAGACTTAAATTGGGAAAGCGAGAAATTGAAAGAAGAACTATTCAATATGATCCGATGGTGGTTGGATAAAGGGATAGATGGATTTCGTTTAGATGCGATTTCTCATGTAAAAAAAGATGAATATTCAGTAAAAGCCACAGAGAACCCTTTCTCACCCTTTCAAAATGTCTCAGGAATCGAAGAACATTTGACCGATTTGAAACATGTTTTTGAAGAGTACGATATCATGACTGTCGGAGAAGCAAGTGGTGTCACTGCAGAAGAAGGACCACAATGGGTAGGGAAAGACGGTTATTTCGATATGATATTCGAATTTGATCATATCCATATCTGGCAGCAAGAAAAAGAAGGGCAATTAGATGTCCTTAAATTGAAACATGCATTAAGCGCTTGGCAAACTTCATTGGATGGTATCGGATGGAACGCTTTATATATGGAAAACCATGATGTTCCTCGTGCCGTTTCAGTGTTTGGAGATACTCGTCCCGAGTTTTGGGCTATGTCTGCAAAAGCAATCGCTATGATGTATTTCTTTTTGCAAGGTACGCCATTTATTTATCAAGGACAGGAAATCGGAATGACGAATATGCCCTTTGAATCGATCGATCAAGTTGATGCAGTAGATTCGAAAAGACTTTATAAAAGGCTGCTTGCGGAAGGTAAGACAAGAGAAGAAGCATTGGATATCATTCGTGAAACAACGAGAGACAACAGCAGGACACCCATGCAATGGACTTCGGAACAATATGCTGGTTTTTCTACACATGAACCTTGGCTGATCACTAATCCAAATACCAAAACGATCAATGTAGAACAACAAGAATATGAACCAGAGTCGGTCCTGCAATTCTATAAGAACATGATCCGCATTAGACAAACCAATAAAGGTCTGATATACGGTTCTTATAAAGAATATCTTCATGAACATCCACAACTTTATGTCTATGAAAGATATTTAGAAGATGAACAATATCTTATTATGGTAAACTTAACAGAATCACTTGCTGACTATGAACTTCCAAAAGAAGCAGATCAGTCCTGGACATTACTCTTGTCAAATTCCTCTAGCGGAGAATTTGAAGCTAAAGGCATACTAGCACCTTATGAAGCTCGGTTATATAAAACAAACAAGTAAAACTTCCTCGTTAAAGTTCATTAGTTGGACTTTGCGAGGAAGTTTTTCAGATTGCTCTGTCAATTACTCATTTCAATAATTCGCTCTAGGACCACCGATATATTTAGGACGAGAGCGAAGGGCTGTCACGTGAGCTTGTCCAAGGGTTTTCAAACGAGGTCTGACTGGTACTTGGACATGTTTGATATGCATACCGATTGATGTGTCACCGATATCGATACCGGCTTGTCCAACTACGTGTTCCACTTCGACAGGATCATTGAACTGGTCAAAAGCAGCAACAGAACAAGCACCTCCAGCATGTAGTGCAGGAACAACAGAGACAATTTCGAAATTTTTTGCTTCTGCCACTGTTCGTTCTACTACTAATGCTCGGTTCAAATGTTCACAACCTTGGACAGCTAGCGCAATTTCTTTAGGATCCAACAACTCTTTTAACGTACGGATGATCCATTGACCAACTTCCGCACTGGAATTTTTTCCAATATGTCCTCCAACGACTTCGCTTGTGCTGCATCCTAAAACAAAAAGATCACCTTTTTTCAAGTGTGCCTCAGCCAATATGTCATTAACTATTTCAGTCAATTGGTCTTTTAATTCTTTTTCTGACAACTTCATTTTCTAAAACCTTCTTTTTCAATTAATATTGCTTCCGTGCTTGAATACGTTGAAGACTTGCAGTTATAGGAAAGGCAAGTCCCATTCCAATCAGATTTTGGAAGATGTTTCCTGGTATAGAAGCCACTCCAGCCGGCCAATCATATAAAATCCAACCGGCGATACCATAGCCGATGATCATAACTAAGCTTCCTAATAAAATCCCTAATCCCCACATACGAGTAGAAGATTTGCTGAAAGAACCAGCAACATATCCTTGTAACCCGTGGATCACTAATGAAAAAACTGCCCACTGCGGATATCCTGAAATCAAATCGATCAATAGACCACTGGAAGCACCAACAACTAATCCACCCGTTGGACCATAAAGAAAAGCAGCGGTATAGATCCCGGCCTCGCATAATGTCACAAATCCATTCGTAGCCGGTACAGGGATCAAAATTGTTAATGAAAGGGCAACTGTCAACGCAATCAGCATAGCATAGATCGTTAATTGCTTAGTTTTCATTTCTCATTCCTCCTTTTTGAATACCGCCAGACCAGACGCTTCCGGTATGATCGTTCATCAGCACGCCATTAGAAATACAATGGGCAACAAATTTTTTACTTTCTGCTACTGCTTTGGTAAAATCTGCCCCTAACACAAGATTCGCTGTTATTGCAGAAGAAAAGGCACAACCGGCCCCGTTTACTGTTGTAGTGTCGATTTTTTTATGAGAAAATACCTCATAATGATCAATTGAATAGAGAAGATCCACAGCTTCATCTCCAGCCATCCTTGTGCCGCCTTTGATCACAATGTTTTTTGTTCCTGAAGCAGTGAGTTCTTTAGCGAGATGGATCATTTCTGTTAACGAAGAGGGAAGAGCTTGACCAGAAAGTAAAGCAGCTTCTGCCAAATTAGGCGTAATCATCGTAACAAGTGGAAAAAGTTCTTCGATGAGCTGCGAAATATACAATTGATTGATCACAGCTTCAGTTTCTTTGAATGCCAAAACAGGGTCTAAAATGATTGGGATATTTTGTTTTGTTTTTATGAAGTCTCGAACAACCATGATTGCTTCACTTGAATTCAATAACCCAATTTTGATACCATCTAATGAAGTCATTTTATCAATCGAAACTAACTGTCGTTTAAGCAATTCCAAAGATATAGATTCCAGCATAAATCGCTCATTAATATCTAGTGCCCCTATAGAAGTCAAGGCGCTTAGTCCGAATAGACCAAAATTCTCAAAAGTTTTTAAATCTGTTTGGATTCCTCCACCAGCAAATGGATCAGAACCGCCAATTGTCAAGATTCTTTTCATAACATTTTCCTCCATGAATAAGAGTATAACGAAATTTTCAAAAAAGAAAAACAGCCAATTGGCATATTTTTATCTCATCCAATTTAAAAAAACAAAAAGAAAAGAAAGACCAAAATGGATCTTTCTTTCCTTAAATAGTTAGGACTTTTGTGATTTTAATTCTTTCTCGATTTGAAGCCGTTGCACTTTCATTGTAGCTGTTCGCGGGATTGCATCAAAATCACGGATGATAGGGACGTTCAAGCGAGGAAGTTCATGGACTTGCTCCCACCATCGATTCCAATCCATTTCTTTATCAGGAGCTAAAGCAATAATCGGTTGTGGAGAATGATTTTTATCCCTTACAATCACTACTTCTGCCAAAAAATCTAACGAATCTAATAAAAAGTCTTCAATAGCTAATGTACTATTGATCGTTTCGATCAAATCCACTTGCCGATCTTTCAAAAATAGGTGGCCATGCTTATCCATAAAACCGTAATCTCCGCTATCCCACCAATCGCCATAAACATTTTCCTGGAACCGTGCATCTTCCTTGTAATAAGTCAAAGCCCGTCCTTTAGACAGTAATTGTATATGACCATCTGTGTTTTCAGGTAGGACATTCCCAACTGAATCTGTAATCCGAGCGCTTGTCATGTCTTCCAGTCCAACGCCCATATCTCTTGCATCACTTGTTTTCAAACTCTCTAGTGTATGAGCCTTAAGAATCATTGGTCCGCATTCACTTTGGCCATATACTTGAAGAAATACCGCATCCTGTGCCATCGACGTTCGCAAAAATGTCTTCATTGTCTGGTTATTTATAGCATCAAAAGTGGAGTGATAGTATCGGATACCCGAAAAAGCTTCTGGATGCTCCTTAGCAGTAAAACGCCACTGAACAAAGTTATTCGGATGGGTCTCTAGTGCAATTGGCCGGTGAGCTTCCAACATATGAACAACTTTTGAACTTTGTGCGTTTGCTAAAGGCATCATAGGAAATCCCATGGACATCAAAGAAGAGATACCAATATTGAATCTGGAATGCACTGGAGAGATGTGAAAAGCGATTAATTTCTTTTCCGAAATTTTTGTGAAAACTGTTTTTTGCCATTTCGTCCGCCATCCCATAGAATGAGCAGAATGACAAATAAGTTTAGGGATACCAGTTGTACCAGAAGTATGAGTCATATAAGAAATTTCATTTTTGTCTAAAAATGATTGAGAAACAGACAAAGCAGGTTGTTCCATTAAATAAAGAATAGGAATCTGTTTTGATTTTGTTCCATTTGAAATTTCTCTCACTCGCTTTTTTGTCTCATCATCAAATAAAATGAAAGGGTCTTCTAAACGATCGATAAATACTTCCATTGTTGTTGTTGGTAGATGATAAGAAGTCATGACAGGCACTGCACCAAGGTAAGACACAGAAACAGCTAGAAGGTATGTGTCAAAAGCGGAACTCTTATAAATAATAACTTTGTCTCCGGATTTCACTCCAAGATGAGCCAATTGATAAGCCCGTTTCAACACACTTTCGCAGCATTTTTTGTAAGTTGTTTCAAGTCCTAATTCTGGGAAAGCTGAAAGTGGCTCATCAAAGATAATCGGGGTCTCGGAAAAGTTAGCTGCAGCTTCTTGAAAATTCGTAAATAAGTTCAAAGGGGAATACATTATGGTCTCCATCATTCACACTCCATTATCTTTTGTTAAGTAATATACAAATTCAAGATAATCGTAACATAATCCTTTATATAATAACATAGTTTATTGTGAAAAAAAGATCATACATTTGTTTTATATGGAAGAAACCTGAACGAATGCCGCTAATTCGTGATAAGAAAAATCAACCATCTTTTCCCAGATATCTTGAAAAGAATGGGATGAGAGGTATCGATTACCACATAAATAATTTACCGCGTCAGCATCATCTAAATATAGTTCTGCATAATAACGATATGTTTTTCTGCATAGTTCTGGCGATACGTTTTTATATACTGTAATTTTGCTCAAAATTTGGCGAATAGTCCGAGGAGAAATTTGCTGATCATGTGAGGAACGAAAAACAAAAGAATTTTCGTCCGTATTTTGTGCTGTTAACTCAAAATAGTTCTCCAGAAACGGCATCGCTTCTTTTGGTATTGGTACTTTATTCAGTCTGTTTTCTTTTCTATTCAGATTAAGAATCTGCTTGGTCAAAGATACATCTTTACGTTTAAGTTCTACTACTTCATGGATCTTTAATCCGCAATACAGAAGAATGGCAGTAATTGCAAGGTTCCTCGGTCGATTCTTTTCTTCAAAGCTAGCTTCTCTGCTTGTTCGAAAGCCTTCAATCGGGATAAACAAATGCTCAAAATCTTTGAAAAGTTCTGCATCGATATATCGCGGAGCTGCTTTGGTTGTTTCCGGTAAACTTGTACCCAAAAGAGAAATCTCTTCTTCAATCAGTCCTTTTTGATACAAAAATCGTAAAAAATGATTTAATGAATATTGCTTCCTTGAAATCCCGTAATAGCTATTTTCAAACAATTGCTCCGTTTCTTGGTTCGCTGTAGTTTGGAACGAACGAGTATGTCGATAGATTTTAGCTAAGAAATTCTGATAATCTTGTTTTTCTAAATGGATAATCAGCTGATCATCCACTTCTTCAGAAAATACTTTTCTCAAATAATCAGTAAACAGATGAAAATCTTTTGCGTATTCATAGCGACTGCCTAATGAAAGGGAAGAACGATTTTCTTCTAAAAACTGTTGAAAGACGGAAGGGAGCAAGTGTGTACGTTGCTTTAACTTTTCTTGCAGTTGTTTTCTAGTTTTGCTGTCCATTACAAATTCCCTCCAATAGTGTTCATTTTCTATATTTTACCGCATTTCATTAAATGAAGATAGACAGTTTGTCTTGATCTTAGGAAGCAAATTTTTAACTGTCTTTTAAAAGTACTAGCTAAAAGATATGAAGTAAGAAGATACATTTTTAGTTATTTTATTAGTGCAGTCATTCTTTTGATCTTTTAATTGATTTATCCTCTTTTTAGCTATGTGGTTACTTCATGAGCAATGAAATGGATTTGGTTCGTTCTAATGGCAGGAGGCTCTTTCTTTTATTTCCGAAAAATTAGAAAACATTTTTTCAGAATCGATTGGCTCTCCATTTATTCAATAATGGTTTGTCTAACGATATTGTCGGGATAATTCTTAAAGAAGTATTAGAAATAGTTGGTACTTCATTACTTTACATAAAGATTTATTCTATGGTAGGAGCAATTATATTGAGAATTAATCCTTTTTTATATAAGTTGTTTGCTTATTGATGGATTGGATAAATTAAACCATCACAACGAGTGGAAATTATATGAAATTTTTCATAAAAATTCATATAGAAACAAATGACATTTTATTAGAATATGACTTTCATTAACATAAATATTTTCAAATTTCAATTAAATTGTTTTAATCAAATTCCAATCTAAATATTTGTAGAAAACAATCGTCTCCTATAGAATAAATTTATAAGTAACAATATACCAATCATAAATCTATTTGCTAGGAGGAATTTACATGGAAGAGAAAAATTTAACGGTCATCGGAAGCTATATTACGAGGGAAGAAGCATTATCAGTAATTGAACGGTTGCGTAACGAAGGGTATGAACGAGATGATATCGTTATTTATACTACTGATGAAGCAGCATCTAGACTAGGATTTGACGGATTGTCTGGTATAGATGTTGAAACAGATGAAAATCGGATGGATGGTGAAGAAGACCGTTCTTTATGGGAAAAAATAAAAGATACTTTTTCTTTTGATACCTATGATTCTGAGACGGCTACACCAGAAAATGATCCTTTATATCAATATAGAGGAGATATTTCTGATGGAAAATTTGTCATCACAGTAAAAGGCTATCGTCAGCCAGAAACAACAGAAGATACAATGGATACACAAGATACTGTTAGCCCAGCAAGCACAATGGGGACTGGATTAGAAACTGGCACTGGAACAGATCCAATGGACGTAGGTGGCACGACAGGCTTTCAAAATACAACGGATCCATTGAATATGACACCAGGAACTGATCCGATGGACGTACCTGGCGAGACTGATACAATGGGTACAAGCAAGACTGAAGACATCGATTGCAAACCAAATCTAGATGATGATACAATTCAACTAAAAGAAGAAAAATTAGATGTAAATACACATGATGTGACAACTGGAGAAGTGGACATCCACAAACATGTGGTCAACGATACTGAAACGGTAGAAGTACCGGTCAAACGTGAAGAAATCGTCATCGAACGCAAACCAGTAACAGATCAATCTTCACAGGGAACAGACGAAAACTTGGAAGATGACACGATTACTATCCCAATCAAAGAAGAGCAAGTAGATGTAAGCAAACATACAGTTATTCGTGAAGAAGTTGGGATTCATAAAGAAGAACATGAAGATGTTGAAAAAGTGACAGAAGATGTTAGCCGAGAAGAATTGGATATTGACACAAGCGGTGATGTACACATTGAAGACCGCAATAAAAAATCGTAAGCGTAAGCTAAAGAGGTTGTGACAGAAGTGGTCAGCTTAAAGAAATTTCGGCTTATTTCCGAAGAAGCTACTTCTGGAACACCGTTTATTCGCAACAAAAAAGGGCTGTGACAAGATTTTTGTCACAGCCCTTTTTTAGGGATAAGCATTATTTTTTAGGCTTCAACGGCAATTGGACTTTAAAATCGACTCCTTGTGGAAGATAATTGGATACAGAAATTTGTCCATGATGCTGTTCGATTACCTGTTTTGCAATTGCCAAGCCAAGCCCGTATCCGCCAGTCTCTTTCGCCCGAGATTGATCTTCCCGATAAAATCGATCAAAAATCCTTGCTTGATCTTCTTCACTGATAGAAGGGCCAGTATTCTTTACGTGAATCAGCCATTCTTTATGGTTAACAGATGAGTCCAAAATGATCTTATCTTCTGGATTCGTATATTTTAATGCATTATCCAGCAAAATAACCAAAACTTGATGGATTTTTTTTTCGTCAATTGGTACTTCTAATGTTGCATCGTTATGGAGAATAAACTCTTTTCCATCTATGGTGGCCATCTCTTGAAATGGTTTAACAAGTTGTTCGATATATTCTTGTGTATTGATCATTTGCTTTGAAAGCAGCTGCTGATCAGAATCATTCCGAGCGATTGTCAGCAAATCCGAAGTCAATCCAGTGAGGCGCCTCGTCTCTGACAATGCTTGAGCGATGCTTTCGGATTCTTCAATAATAGTATGATTAGGCTTGGTAAAAAGATGTTCCAAACTATTTTGAATAATCGTTAACGGTGTGCGCAATTCATGAGAAGCATTCTCAACAAATTCTTTTTGTCTTCTCCAAGAAAGAATAATAGGGCGCATGCTTAGACTAGACAAGTAATAACTGATACCAATAGAGAGAATCCAAAAAACAATCATACACAAAATCATAATCGTGCGAAAAGTCGCTAATGAATTCTTGATTTGATTTGTATTTTCTAAAATTTGGATGTAGGCAACGCCATCTTGATTCGTCTCCGCTTTTTTCGTAATCGAACGGAAAGAGAGGGCAGATGAGCCACTGTCTTCATTTAATTCAATATTTTGGATGGTATTCAGATTTTTCGTATCCATTTTTAATTCTTTGATTTGGTTGAAACGCCCACCAATAGCTGCTTTATTCAATATCTCACCATTTTTAGACCACAAGATCACTTGAGTGTTAAAACGGTCATTTGATGGTTCCATTAATGGCTGTTCCATGTTTGTTCTGTTTTGTTCCGTTTGAGTCGGGTTTAAAAAGGGATCGCCTTGCTGATATCTTTGTATCTCTAATTGTACTGTTCGAGAATCAAAATTTATTTTCTCTAATGACAGATCTGTTTCTCTGTATGCAGATTGGTTTAATATCTGTAAAGTAATGAATCCCAAAAGAAAAAAGATAAAAGCAAATGCTGCTACATTTGTCGCAAAAAAGCGACTACGTTGCTTTCGTGTAATATCTCCATTCATTGCATCACACTCTTTGCAGTATATAACCGACATTACGTAAGGTTTTGATTTCTTTATCCAATCCAGTACTTCGCAGATGTTTTCGTAAGTTGCTCATATAAACTTCAATAACTGTAATCGTCGTATCAGAATCAAATCCCCAGATCCGGTCAAATATCTGCTCTTTTGTCAAAATGATTCCCTTATTTTGTAAAAAATAAACGAGCAATTCAAACTCTTTTCCTTGTATGGGCAAAACTTGTTCTTTATACAAGACTTCATTGCTTTTTAAATCACAACTGATATCCTTATACTTCAGAACATTTTCATCAAAGAGACCTAGCGAGCGTTTCAATAATGCTTTCACGCGCATGATCAGTTCTTCTCGATAGAAAGGTTTTGTTAGATAATCATCTGCACCTCGTTCAAATCCTTCAATCTTATCTTCCAAACTATCTTTTGCAGTCAAAATCAATACTGGAGTCTGTATTTTTTCTTTCCGTATTTTTGCTAACACTTCATATCCATTCATTTCCGGCATCATCAAATCCAAGATTGCAAGATCATAAACTCCACTTTCCAACTCGAACAGTCCTTCACTACCATCATAAACTTGTGTTATCTCGCCGATTGCAGCGAGTATTTCTTTTATATTATTGGATAATACTTTATCGTCTTCTACTACTAATAGTTTAATCATTTTCCCACCTCATTGATTTGGTCACTTTAGTTTATCATGGAAAGCATAAATAAGACTTAAATAAATTTTTTATGACTCATGTTAAGGTTTTATCGAAAGATGTCTTAGACAATTTATTGATAAGAAAAAAACAACATAAGTGACAAAATGTCACTTTGGAGTTACACTATTCAACGAGTGACATTTTGTCACTATCAATCTATCATAGGGAGGAAAAACAAATGTTTCTAGCTATCAAAGAAATTCGCTATTCTAAATTACGATATGGCTTGATCGTCGGTATTATGTTCTTGATTGCGTATGTCGTATTCATGTTGTCAGGACTAGCGAATGGACTTTCAGAAGAGTTTAAAAAAGCAATCGATGATTGGGACGCACAAGAGATTGTTTTGTCGGAGGATGCAAATCAAGTATTTGCAGCTTCACAATTAACAAGAGGAGATCTGAAATACATTGAAGGAGGAGAGAAAGCACCAATCGGATTGTACAGCGGAGCAATCAAAGGAAAAAACAAAGAAAATGTTACAGTTTTCGGCACAACGAAAGAAGCATTTTTATTACCAAAACTCACGAAAGGGCATGAATTTAAAACAAAGAATGAAATCATCATCTCTCAAAATCTGGCTGATTCAGGCTATAAAATTGGAGATACGATCAAAATTGGCAGTTACGACGATCCTTTGACGATTGTCGGTATCTTTCCTGAAACTTATTACACAGTTTCTCCCGTCATCTATGCGTCCCTAGATACGTGGACTGCTTTGAAGTATGGACAACAGCCGTTTGCTTCTGAAGAAGAACAGCCGATCAATGGGATCGTAATAAAGGATTCAGCTAAAATTTCGAAAGAAAAAGCATCGAAGGGTCTACAGTTATTAACTATTGGGACATTCATTGAAAGTATTCCTGGCTATTCTGCCCAAAATATGACCTTAAATGCGATGATATACTTTTTGTTCTTAGTGGTTGCTGCCGTGGTCGGTATTTTCATGTACGTGATGACACTTCAGAAGACTGCTATTTTTGGAGTAATGAAAGCACAAGGGATCAAAAATTTCTTCATCGCTAAATCTTTAGTAGCACAGTCCTTTATTGTTGGGGTGGTAGGCGTTCTGCTTGCTCTTTTGTTTGCTTATTTGACTAGTCTGATTTTACCAAGCGCGATGCCTTTTGCTGTTTTTTGGTCACAATGGTTGCTATATAGTGGGATTTTGATCATTGTCGCAATGCTAGGCGGATTGTTTTCGATACGTACGATAACCAAAGTAGACCCAATTACAGCAATAGGAGGTTAATAAAAATGAAAAAAATATTAACGATGAAAAAAGTTACCAAAACATTTGGTTCTGGTCATACAAAGGTCTCAGCTTTGAAAGCAATTGATTTTTATGTAAAGGAAGGAGAATTCGTCAGCATCATTGGTCCTTCTGGTTCAGGTAAAAGTACTTTCCTTACCATTTCAGGAGGATTGCAAACACCGACTTCCGGAGAAATAGTGATCAACGGTCACTCACTAACTGAGCTTCCAGAAAAAAAACGAGCAGATTTACGCTTTAAAGAAATTGGATTTATTCTCCAAAGCTCTAATTTGATTCCTTTTTTAACGGTAAAGGAACAATTTGAACTAGTTGACCAAGTTACTTCAAAAAAAGAAGATTCAACAAAAATCGATTCCTTGCTGCAATCTTTAGATATCCAGTCACTTAAAAATAGTTATCCTAAAGACCTTTCTGGTGGAGAAAGACAGAGAGTGGCAATTGCTCGCGCTTTATATAATGAGCCAAGCTTGATCTTAGCAGACGAACCAACAGCTAGTTTGGATACCGATCATGCATATGAAGTCGTCAAATTACTAGTTAAAGAAGCTCATGAGAAACAAAAAGCGACTATTATGGTTACTCATGATGTCCGTATGATTCAATGGAGTGATCGCGTTTATCGAATGGAAGATGGGTACTTGACAGAAGAAGAGAAAAAGAAGGAATGAATCCTTCATGACAATGAAGGGCTATCCACGTATAATCAGAGATAAAGGAGAGATGTGGATGCCAAAAGAAACTTTTTTCAATTTATCGAACGCAAAGAAACAGAGAATCGATGACCTATTACTGGAGATATTTTGCTCACAGCACATCAGCCAAGTCAAAGTCTCAGAGATCGTTGACAAGATGGGGATGTCGCGCGGTGCTTTTTATAAATATTTTCAAGATTTGGAAGATGCTTATTTGTATACGATCAAAAGCAGTTCTCACATAGTCCATCAAGATATCTTAAAATTCATTAGCGAAAACAAACAACATTTCTTTTTGGGGATCGAAAAATATTTAGAGTGGTGCTGCGACTTAGATCACGAAAGTATCTATTGGCAAAGGTTATACTTGTTAACACAGCGAAATGATCAGCAGACAACCAAACGTAGAGAACTATCGGCTGATTCTCCAATGAACGAAAAATGGCTGGAATTATTAAGAATCAATCATTTCTCCATTCAATCGTCGGAAGAAGCAGTTAGTTTCCTATACTTTTCCATGACCCTCGTAATGAACACATTGACGGATCTCATTGCAAATAATTGGACAAAAGAAGAGTTGTTAAAAGACTTTCGCTATAAATCTCGTTGGATTGCTGAAGGAATACAATAAAAAGAAACAGCTATGTGAATTTGTCCTGAAATTTTTATCAGGGTGGTTTATACATAGCTGTTTTTTGATTATTCATAACTCGAATAAGCGGATGAGTTCTTCTTCATTTGCGAATGACACACTATCATCAATCAATATATGAGGAACATGGGCATTCAAAATGGGTTGATTCGTAACGATCAGATCATACTCG
The DNA here is from genome assembly GCF_051711605.1 of Enterococcus sp. DIV0436a. Taxonomy (NCBI): domain Bacteria; kingdom Bacillati; phylum Bacillota; class Bacilli; order Lactobacillales; family Enterococcaceae; genus Enterococcus; species Enterococcus sp. DIV0436a. The sequence goes on along the minus strand of NZ_JBIONA010000001.1, from coordinate 1,465,612 downwards.
AGAAGATTGTATTTCGACAGCTGATCTTCAGTAATAGCAGTTGTCTCAGAGTGAATTTTATGCACAGCAAGAATATCACTGATATATTCTTCAATATATTGACTATGTCGAAGACTTAAGTCACTGATTTTTTGCAAGAATTGGAAAAAGGAGCAGCGGATTACGCAAATGCTCCTTTTTCTTTTATTATCAAACAGTCATCACAAGGAGAACACAAATGAAACCAAAGAAAAGGAAACTTCTAGATCTGCTGATGCTTTTCTTGCTTCTCTCAGGAATAGGGATACTAGCTTATCCATTTGTTAGCGACGCGCTGAATAATTATCTGGATCAGCAGATCATCTCTCATTATCAGCAACAAGCGGTCAAAGAAAATGAAGAAGTCATGGCTAAAATCCAAGAAAACATGACAAAGAAAAACCAGCAATTAGCAAAAGAAGGTGGAAATCCAGGTGCAGATCCCTTTACTAAGAAAAAAGAACCTGCGAAAAAGGATAGAACCTATTTTGAGAAACATACGATCGGTATTTTGACGATCCCTGAGATCAATGTCCATTTGCCAATTTTTGATGAAACGAATACTGTGCTGCTAGAAAAAGGTGCCTCATTATTGGAAGGAACGTCTTATCCTACGGGGGGAGAAAATACACATGCCGTTATTTCCAGCCATCGAGGACTGCCTCAAGCAAAGTTGTTCACAGACTTACCGAAACTGACTTTAAGTGATTCTTTCTATATCGAAATCAATGGACGGACACTCGCTTATCAAGTCGATCAGATCAAGACGGTAGAACCGACTGATACAAAAGATCTGAGAATCGAAAAAGGGCAGGATTTCGTGACACTCCTAACTTGTACACCTTATATGGTCAACAGTCATCGCTTACTTGTCAGAGGGCACCGGGTTCCTTATCATGCAAAAGAAGTTCAAAAAGAAGTACAGAAAGTATCCGAGAACAAACGATTTTTCCTGTATGGATTGTTAGCTGCATGTATACTGATTTTCCTCCTTCTTATATATCTTTTTCGTCAATCGTTCAAAATAAGAAACAGAAGTTAGCTATTCCTCATTTCTATAATATATCTATTCGAATCGTTCCGTAAACAAACAGGCTGAAGTTTGAAAAAGAAAACTTCAGCCTGTTTTTATGATGATATCAAAGAGAGCCTATCAAACACTATCTTTCTTATTACTAAATGAGGATCTTTTCTTAAGTTTTCCGATATTCTTTAAGAAGGCCTTTTTGCATCAATTCTTGTTTGTTTTTCAAGTTGCGGATATTCTCTTCAAAATTTTGAGAATATATCACTGAGAATAACGTATTTAATACGTAATCGAAGGCAATTTGAGAGGAGAAAGTCGCTACTTTAGCAAAATCATATTCCTCCTGCGATATAACAAGACACATATCAGCCTGTTTAGCCATTTCTGAATGCTGATTTCCGGTAATCAGCAAGGTAGGGGCCTCTACATGCTTCAAATAGGTCATTATTCGTTCATAATGATGGATGCGACCGCTGTAGCTAATAAAAATGGCGCAATCCTCGCTAGTCAAATTGGCTGCATTCCAAGAAGAATCACTGTATTCTTCAGCCATGATCAAAAACTTATTCAACTTGACCATTTTATTCTGGAATTTCCTTGCCGTGATTTGAGAATCACCTTTTGCAAAAAGAAAGATTCGCTGTGCCTTGTTCAATACTTTACCGATTTGATCTAAATCTTCATGTTCAATCTGCAATTGTGCTTTTTTTATTGACTGGATCGATAAATCCGCCATTTTCTTTGCAATTTGCTGAGTGCTATCTTCACTTGAAAAAGGAAAATTAGGATCAATCGTTTGATTGAACTGAGCAATCAATTGATGAACTTCCCGCCCCAGCTCGAAACGGAATTCTTTAAATCCGCTGAATCCCATTTTTTTGCATAAACGAATGATAGCTGAATGGGAAGTATACGTAGCTTTTGCTAATTCTTCAATCGTCATGTAGACTGCAGTTTCGATATTCCTACGGATGTAATCGGCAATCCGTTTCTCTGTCGTGGTAAACAACTCTTGTTTTGTTAGTTTTTCTTCAATAAGCATGATCTGACCTCCAAATTCTATCTTACTGATAAACACTTGGTTCCGCTACTATCTTTTTGATTTTTATCCTTACTTTGAACATTAATTTCATCAAACCGAATAATAACAAGTGTTTTTCTGAACTTTTTTACCAGAATAGCTATTATAAATACTTTCTGCGCTTTTCTAGGATATACTGAAAACATCAATAAAAGGAGGCACCACTCATGCTTACAATCGCTTATCTTGGCAATGGAAAGAGTACAAATCGCTATCATTTGCCTTTTTCAAGAAAACTTACGAACAAAATCAATATCAAAAAAATTTTTTCCCCATCTGAACCAGTGTGGAAAACATTCGAAGACATCGAATATACTGATCAGCTGTCTGATCTTTGGGATGATCCTGAGATCCAATTAGTTGTCATCACTACACCTAGTCAATTTCATTATGAATATGGAAAAATGGCACTCGAACATGGTAAGAATGTACTAGTAGAGAAACCTTTTGCAGAAACGTCAAAGGAAGCAGAAGAGTTATTTGCATTAGCAAAAGAAAAAGGGCTATTTATCCAATGTTACCAAAACAGACGGTTCGATTCTGATTTCTTGACAGTCCAAAAAGTAATCGAAAGCGGAAAATTAGGGGATATTTTAGAAGTAGAAATGCATTATGATTATTTCAGACCGGAAGTACCAGAAAATACGCATGAATTTTCTACTGCGAACAGCTATTTATATGGACATGCTTGTCATACAGTAGATCAAGTTCTTTCTTATTTCGGCGAACCAGATGATATCAGCTATGATGTACGTCAACTTTTAGGGAAAGGACGAATGAATGATTACTTCGATCTGGATTTTTTCTATGGAAATATGAAAATTTCGATAAAATCCAGTTATTTCCGCATCAAAGAACGTCCAAGTTTCGTCGTTTACGGAAAAAAAGGGATGTTCGTGAAACAAACAAAAGATCGACAAGAAGAACATCTGAAAATGTTTTACATGCCTGATCATGAAGACTTTGGTATCGATTTGCCCGAACATTATGGTGTATTGACCTATATAGATGAACAAGGGAGTTATCATGAAGAAAAAGTAATTTCCGAGGTTGGTGATTACAGCCGTGTCTACGAATGGATTTACGAGACATTAGTTAATGGCGCAGAAAAAGTCATCAAAGATGAAGAAACAATCTTACAAATGAAAATTTTGGAAGAAGGAATCAAAAGCATTCAAGAATCAGAAGGAAAAATATGACATATTTGTAAGAATCGGGTTTGTTTTTTGACGCATAAACTGTCTTATTGTACGATGAAAAAGTATAGAATTACTAGGAGGAACCAACATGACAAATTATGACGGTGAAAAACACAAACGATTAAGAGGTTCAATGGCCCCTAAAACAGAAGAAGAAGTGGCTTTAGCAGGAACTAATTCTGGTGAAACAGAAGACAAAGAAGAATCATTAGCTGGCACAAACTCTGGTGAAACAGAAAATAAAGAAACAGCTTTATCTGGTTCAAATTCTGTAGAAGAGGAAACAAAGCCTAATGAGCCCAATCACTTTGAAAAAGATATCGAAAAAGCGGTTGAAGATGTCAAAGAAAAATTTGAAGAACTGACCTCAAAAAATAAACATGATCATCATTGATCGGACGAAATCAATTCATAAAAGCAGGAGACATTTGGTCACCTGCTTTTTTTCTGTATCCATTCGATAGAAATCGTTCGGTACAGTCGTAAAAAAAATCCAACTGTAAGTTGTACCAAACACCCCTCGATTTAAAAGCGCTACCATACTAGAATATAAGTAGGAGGTGAACAGCGCTGTGAACTACAAAATTAGTTATCTCCTGAAAACACCAAGAGAAATCAGTCTAGAAAAAGCAGCAGAGATCATCGAAGTAAATACAAGCGAGGCGATCAAACAATTAACTCCTTTTGCCGAATATGTGGATGATACCCATATCCGTATAAAGAAATTCCGAGCAATCGACTGGGCAGAAAAATTTTTGGATATTACTCGATTTGAAGCTGTGTATACCGAACAAGAGCGAAGAGATCTTCTTTATTTGATGGTTTATTCGACTGCAACGTCTGTTTCTGTTTTTCATTTTCAAGATTTTCTTCAGGTTTCTAAAGGGACAGTCCTGTCAGATATCAAAAAGATAAGAAATGAATTAGAAGTGGAAGATTGTCAGCTGTCGTATACTAGGAAAACTGGTTTTAGGCTGCTAGGGTCAGAAGCAATATTAAGAAGAGAAGCAAAAAATCGCACTGCTCGTTTGATGCAGTCACTTGCTGGAAGATTTGGGCTCACGTATTTAACCGCAACCCTTTCCATTGATTATTACGCCAAAGTTAGAGATTTGCTAGATAAAACGATTTCACTATCAGATCTTCGATTCGCACCAAATCGAATGGATGAATTAGCTTATTATTTGAGTTTGACAACCATTCGAATTGGAAAAACATCCATGGAACTGGTAAAAGATGCTGAACTGTTGGCTTCTCTTGCAGTCACTGACATTAGTCGACAAGTATTGACTGGCCTTGGCTATTCCGAACATCAAAATTCGGAGATTATATTTTTCTCTCTTTGCTTAGCATCGATCGTTGAAGGAGATGTCCAGGAGCCTGCACTTGATTTTTTGCTGGAATGTTCTTCAGAAGTCATCCATCGCATGGAATTCCTGATGGCCGTAGAATTTGCTTCGTTTCGTGAATTATTGATGAATGTCTTTTATCACTTGGTCCCTGCCTATTTTCGTATTTCCTATTCTTTTTATTTACCTAATGTGATGATCGATCAAATTAAGCATCAATATGCTTCCATCTACGAAATGACAAGAAAAGCATTACTTCCGTTAGAAAGACGAATAGGGAAGAGCATCCCTGAAGAAGAGATTGGTTTTTTCACTATACTATTTGGCGGAGAGATCAGAAAAGCGGACGCAGAAGAAAGAAATAGAAAAATAAGAGCCGTGATCGTCTGTCCAAGTGGCATTAGCTCTTCATTGATCTTAAAAAGTGAACTTCAGCAATTATTCCCGATGATCTTTTTTACAGAGACTAATTCAGCTGACCGCTTACACGAGGTTGACGAAACTTCTTACGATATTATTTTTTCTACTGTACCTCTCACACTTACTGATAAGAAAAAGTCTCTCTATGTTCTGCATCCAATCATGACTGACTTGGAAAAAAATCAGCTGATCAATCAAGTACAAAGAGATTGGCTGATACCAGGATTTTCAATGCCTTCTGCCCAAGAATTGTTGTCGGCGCTACTGCCTTATATCGAATTAAAAGAAGGCGTAGACGAAGAAAAGCTCTATCAAGTATTAAATCGTAAAATGAACAAACTTTTAGAAAAGAAGGAGGATCAACGTCCTATGCTATCTGAATTATTAACAGAAGAAATGATCCAATTATCGGATCAACCAAAAAACTGGCAAGAAGCAATCACATTTGCCGCACAGCCGCTATTATCAGAAAATAAAATAGAAGAAAGTTATATCAAAGCTATGATCGAGCGCGTGGAGCAGTATGGTGCGTTTATCCATATTGGCGACCACATCGCATTACCTCATGCTCGTCCAGAAGATGGCGTAAATGAAGTAGGGATGTCTTTGCTGAAACTTCAACAACCTGTGGATCTGCTTGATGATCCTGCCCATCCCATTAGTTTGTTTATCTGTTTAGCTGCTATCGATAATGAGGCGCATCTTCGGGCGTTGGCTAATTTAACAAAGCTACTTTCTAATAAACAAAATCTTCAAGATTTATTACACGCATCAACAAAAGAAGAAATATTAGCGATCATAAGAAAAGGAGACGAATGATATGAAAATTTTTGCAGTATGTCAAAGTGGTTTAGGAACAAGTTTTATGGTAGAGATGAACATCAAACAAGCACTTGCAGATCTTGGAGCAGATGTGGACGAGTTTGAAGTAAGTCATACGGATGTTGGAAGTGTATCTAGCGATATGGCTGATTATTTCTTCATTGAGCATTCTTTGAAAGATACGCTAACTTCTATACCTGATGAAAAGCTCGTACCTTTGCAATCGATCATTGACAGCGAAGAAGTAAAAGAAAAAGTAACGAAGATCTTGTCAAAAGAATAAAAATGATTCAAGGGAGGAACTATCAATGGATAAATTGTTGAATTTGTTTGTGTCAATCGTCAGTCAGCCCTCCATCCTCGTTTCTTTGATTGCACTGCTTGGTCTCGTTCTTCAGAAGAAGAAATTTTCAGAAGTGATCCAAGGAACTATCAAAACATTTGTCGGATTCCTAGTACTGATCGGCGGTGCTGGTTTAATCAGTAATTCACTAACCCCTTTTGCTTCGATGTTCCAAACAGCTCTGCATACTCAAGGAGTAGTTCCTAGCAATGAAGCAGTAGTGGCGATTGCTTTGCAACAATACGGTACACCTACTGCTTTGATCATGCTAGTAGGGATGATCGTGAATATTTTACTTGCTCGGTTCACAAGATATAAATTCATTTTTCTTACAGGTCAAGCAATGCTTTATGTTTCTTGTCTAACAGCAGTCATTTTAGTGAGCGCGGGGTTTACTGCAAATTTGTGGATGATCTTATTAGGCGGGGTCTTCGAAGGAACACTATTAACTATTACGCCTGCTCTTTGTCAACCGTTTATGAAGAACATCACTGGAAACAATCAAGTTGCGTTAGGGCATACCGGAAATATCGGTTATGCTTCTAGTGGATGGATCGGAAAGTTTTTTGGAAACAAAGACCGTTCTACAGAGGACATAAAGATTCCTAAAAGTTTCAGCTTTTTGCGAGATTCTACTGTATCGATCATGCTCTTGATGTCGATCGTATATGTCGCACTTGCTTTGTTAGCTGGTCCTGGATTTGTTGAAAGAGAACTAAGCAATGGAGACAACGCTGTAATCTTTGCACTGATCCAAGCTGGAACATTCACAGCTGGGTTTGTTATCGTCCTTCAAGGGGTTCGAATGGTGTTGGCAGAAATCGTTCCAGCATTCCAAGGGATTGCTAAAAAACTCGTACCCGATTCTAAACCAGCATTAGATGTTCCTATCGTTTTTCCATATGCACCTAATGCTGTATTAATTGGCTTTTTTGTTAGCTTCTTTGTAGGAACACTATCCATGTTTGCTATGATAGGCTTGCAAACTACAGTTATCATTCCTGGGGTAGTAGGACATTTCTTCTGCGGAGCTGCTTCTGGTGTCTTCGGCAACTCGACTGGCGGTAGAAGAGGGGCGGTATTAGGTTCTGCTTTCAATAGCTTATTGATTAGTTGGCTGCCATTATTTATCCTTCCAGTATTAGGAGATCTTAAAATCGCTTCTTCTACATTTGCCGATACTGATTATCTAGTACCAGGACTTGTACTTGGGAAACTAGGAGAATACGGTCAAATGGCCTTGACAGTTGGAATCATCGCTTTCTTTTTACTTGTCGTATTATCTAGCTTTCTTTTTGCCGGAAAAAGAACAAACATTGTTTCTAAAGAACAGAATTAAGCAAACTTCAAAATAAAAATTGCTTGGACAATATCAGAAGAAGATTTAAAGTCTTCTGATATGTCGCAAGCAGTTTTTTGTTTTATGCATTTATTTTTGAATAGCTTGTTAAGACAAGTGGCTGTTTTGCTAGAAGAGGATAACTTTTACCATTCATTTTCACTGTTCCGCCTGTTCTATCAGAAGTAATCACGATCTTATCTTTTGTTTTTTCAAGCGAAATCTTTCCATCTTTGATAGGTAGCGTACAATTCAGTGTTTCAAATGAATCTAGATTAGGTTGTATCATAAATTCTTCATAACCTGGCTTTGTTGGATACAAACCGATAAAATAGCGTCCTAAAAGATAGATTGGGCTTGCTCCCCATGCATGGCATAAGCTTTTTCCATAAGGATCTCCATACATACTGTACTTTTCATTTCCTGTTTGAGTAGGGTCGTATTCTTCCCAGAAAGTTACCGCATCATGAGATAACATCCCTCCCCAATAATCAAGAATCGTTTGGTAGACGATATTCGTCTGTCCGAGTTTGCATAAAGCATCTTGTTCATAGAATTTGAAATATGGAGTAGTAATCTGTGTGATAGTGTCATTCAATAAGACATTCTTTAAGATCGATTGCTGTTGGTCTTTGTTAGCAAAATCGAATAAAACAGCGAAAATATTCGCATGACGCGTCACATTTCTTCTCCCAGATTCATAGCAATCGATAAAAGCGCCAAGTTCTTCATCCCAAAAGTAGTCAAATAGGTTTTGTTTCAATAGTTGATATTTTTCTTGATAGAGATGAGTATGATAATTTTCGTTCTCTCCATATGTTTCAGCTAAGATATCTCCGCAAGTGATCATGGAATGATAGGCTTTCAGTAATAAGACTTGTTCTGCAGCAAGCGTTCCTTCTTTATCCATTTCAGACCAATCAATAAATATCCAATCTTTTGCTCTCCCATAAATAAACCCTAATTCATTCGTTTGCTCCATCAAGTATCTCATTAATGATTGCATCTTAGGGTAGACGATGCGTAAAAATTCATAGTCTTTCGTCATCATATAGTGGTTTTCGATACCAATCAACCACAAGATCGAATAGTCAACGATAGTATTCATATGCTGCTTGATTTCATTTTGTCCTCTTAATGCTAATATCGTTCGTTTATTGATTTCCTCGTCAAAAAAAAGATATTGATTGATCATGAATGATTGATACGCATCTCCAGACCAAATCCAGCGATCTCGTTTGATACCGTCGATAAAAAACAAATCACTACATAACTTGAAGGTTTCTTCTGATACTGACCAGATCTGATTCAGTAAAGAAGAATCGCTTGAAAAAGCAGCTTGTTTCGAAAGAGATAAAAATTCATGAAAAACTTGAAGTTGAACCATTCCAGTAGAAACCTCTGGTATAAACAAATAACGAAAAGCGCGTTTACGAGCTTTCATTTTTCTTGTCATTCCTATTTGCTTATAGTAGCAATAATCGATATCCATAGCTTCTACATCGGACTCTCCATAACATAGAGTGATAGATTCGATGTGGTCATCCAGAGATATTAGTTCTACACAGCCATTCACTGCTCGCCCAAAATCGAATAAGATTCCTCCGCCAATCTCCGTTTCAGTGACTGGATGGACGCATTCTTTTTGATAATAGATTTGATTTGGGTCTTTTGCGATATCGACATAAAGCGGACTCCAGCCAGCTGGATATTCTTCAATAAAATTACTTGCTGTCCAGCCAATATCTGATTTTACTTCGTCTCCCTCGATAAACATCGCTGGTAGCCCTGATGTATGTCCTACAAAGATACGAATTTTTGCTTTACCAGCTGGACAAGTCAGCCATTTTCCACATGGATGTTTTTGTCCATTAATTTCTACATACCCAACTCCTTGGATCGTCACTTTAAACATGGAAGGTTGATCAAGAAAGTAATATCTCTTAAACTTGACGTTCCGATGGCAATCATCCATGTACCAGTACGCTGGCCAGTCAAAACCTCGTTCTTCCCGTTGGAAATTTTGTAGCAGTCCATGGCGGATCTCAAAGTCTCCAGGATACCAAAGCCATCTATCTTTATGTTTTTCATTTGTCATTTTACACGACCTCCATCAAATTTATTTTGTTGTCAATTGTTCTTTTATTTCTTCATCTACTCTTATCACTGTCTTTCTATTCGTCCTGTGTACTACTAGAAGGCTAATAAGCGCGCTAATCAACAGCAAGATACTGCCATTGACGAAAACAGCAAGTGTTTTACTCCCAAGAGAAGCAAAAGAGAGAAAGAGCAAACCATATGGTGCAATGAAAGTACCTAAATTAGCGCCAACCAATAAGATTGAAGTATTGAAACTCTCCGCGTGCTTGGGCGCTTGGATACTTACTTGGTTGAATAAGTAAGGAATGAATAACGAAAAAGAAATTCCTGTTAGGATCGCACCAAACCCAATCACATACAGGTTTATCACAGTGGCAATCAATACAAAGCCGATTCCCATCAGTAGTAAAGAAAGTGTAAGCATATAGCGATGTGCTTTTGTCTGAAGCCAGCCAAAACAAACTCCGGCAGCCATACTTGCCAATTGCATGATTGTTAAGATATTCGCTGCATTAGTTTCGTTTCCTAGAGAATAAGTCGTCAGGACTGTGGCTAATTTAATCGATACAGCATTATATACCACGATGACCAGCAAGAGAAAAATACCATAACTAATCATTTTAGGATTCGTTTTGATTACTTGTCTTGTTGGGGCTGTGCCATGTGATTGAAGTTCAGTTGTTTCAGGTGTAGGAACAAACAAAACAAACAAGACAAGAATAGGTAAGCTGATGGCGTAGACTAAAAAGGTATATTGCCAACCGAACTGTACTAGCTGTCCTGCAACAAATGTCATTAAAGCTGCACCAAATCCTTGAAATGCACTTTGAAAACCAATCATAGAGGCTCGTTCATCTCCGTGATAAAAGGCAGCAATCATGCTGACTGCCAAAGAATTGATCAATCCAAAGCCAATACCTAGTCCAGCTCTTGAAGCTAAGACAATACTGTAACTTTGTGAGAAGAGGGGGAGGATACCACAAATCGATGCAATCACTAATCCGATGATCACAGTTTGTTTTTGTCCGATTTTCCTAGCAATAAAACTACTAATCAAAACAAAAATAGTGACCATAAAGGAGGGAGCAGTCGTTAATAATTCAACAGCAGATAAAGAACGCGTGGCATAAGTAGCTGACATACTGGGAATTGCAGACGTGACTGCACCAGCAGAAGTCAGAATAAGAGATACTGACAGCAGAGAAAATTTCATCATCTTTTTATTCATAAGCATGTTCCTTTCATTTTTGTAAGCGCTTATCAAAAATATAGTATGAAGTGGTTATTCTCTCAATAGCGGAATCACAGGAAGTTCATGTCCCAACCATAGAAAGTCTTTATGAAACCAAAAATGGCTTTGCATATAATAGCAGTACAGCGTAAACTAATAAGCGAAAGAAACCACTTACAAAAAGGAGGGAGTCAATTGGAACTAGCTGAATTAGACACTTTTTTGCGTAACGAAGAATCAATCGAAACTCTGCAGCGTGAACAAGGAATGAATATCAATGATTTAAACTTAGCTTACCATCTTCAGACACCGCCAAAAATCCACCGAGGAGATCTATTTCAACAGGGAAATATTCATATCAGTAAACACCGTCGATATGCGGAAGTTCCCGAGCATACACATGATTTTGTTGAAATCAATTATATGTATAGCGGTACATGTTTACAAATTATCAATGGAGAAAGGATAGAGATGGAAGAAAGTGACGTGGTGATCATTGATAAAGAAGCTACTCAAAGAATCGAATACACAGGGCAAGAGGATATTTTAATCAACATCTTATTAAAAGAAGAAACCTTATCTACAGAGATATTGAATCATTTGGCAAGCACAAATAATCTACTTTCTTCTTTTTTGATCAATGCATCAAAAGAAAAAGGGGAACATACACAATTCATTCATTTTCGCGGCGGAAAAACAAGTCGTTTGACGCATTTGATTGAAAATATGCTGTTGATTTATTTTGATACATACAGTCATAAGATCCGATCGTTAAATCTCTATACATCACTATTACTGATCGAATTGACTCATTTATTAGAACAACAAAGCTTTTCATCAGCAGATGGATGCGCAGAAAATGAGATGCTTAGAGTATTAGATTATATCGATAAGCATTTTACTTCTTGTACGTTAAAAGAAACAGCAGCTCATTTTGGCTACAATCCGGTCTATCTTAGTAATAAATTGAAAATGTATTTTGATGCTTCCTTTCAAGAACTGGTTCTAAAGAAAAAATTCGACTTTGCGTTGGAATTGATTCAAGAAACGAGTTTTTCGTTGGAAGAAATCGCTAATCGTATCGGATATAAACAAACGACTTCTTTATTCAAATTATTCAAAAAGTATTCAACATGTACTCCCAATGAATGGAGAAACAAACATTAAGAAGAAAATCTTTCACTAAAGCATATGAAGGAAAATTGTTTTAGGTGCGGTTGCTGTCTTATTATATCGTTGCAGCGAATTTTTTTTGGATTTATTTTCAGTTCTAAACTTTTAGTTGTATTATCAGGGGATATAGGTGTAAACATTTGTCATTTATCTGTTATGCGTATTCAGGAATTCGTTTCCATTAAAAATTATAATAACAACTATTATAATTAACATGTTGATAAAATGAATAAACAAGACTATACTTTTCATGAAAGTAACAAATAGTTATGAAAAGGAGCTGTTTATTCATGAAAAAAACAAGTCGTAAAGTAGTAATCGTCGGTACAGGTTTTGTTGGAACAAGTATCGCTTATGCAATGATCAACCAAGGAATCTCTAATGAATTAGTATTGATCGATGTGAATCAAGAAAAAGCAGAAGGGGAAGCATTGGACCTTTTAGATGGTATGGCTTGGGGCGATGAAAATGTGGCTGTATGGTCAGGTGGCTATGAAGAATGTAAAGATGCTGATATCGTTGTTATCACAGCTGGTATCAACCAAAAACCTGGTCAATCTCGTTTAGATTTAGTTAAAACAAATGCGTCAATCATGCGCCAAATCGTAAAAGAAATCATGGGATCAGGATTCGACGGTATTATCGTTGTTGCTTCAAACCCAGTAGATATTTTGACATATATCGCTTGGAACGAATCTGGTCTGCCAACATCACGTGTTATCGGTACTGGAACAACATTGGATACAACTCGTTTCCGTAAAGAAATCGCATTGAAATTAAAAGTTGACCCACGCAGCGTCCACGGCTATATCTTAGGTGAACATGGTGATTCAGAAGTTGCTGCATGGTCACATACAACTGTCGGTGGTAAACCAGTGTTTGAAATTGTAGAAAAAGACCATCGTATTGCCCAAGATGAATTAGATGTGATTGCTGATAAAGTCCGTAATGCTGCTTATGAGATCATTGATCGTAAAAAAGCAACTTACTATGGTATTGGTATGAGTACTGCACGTATCGTAAAAGCTATCTTGAATAACGAACAAGCTGTATTGCCTGTATCTGCTTATTTAACTGGTGAATACGACGAAAAAGATATCTTTACAGGTGTGCCATCAATCGTTGACGAAAATGGTGTTCGTGAAGTTGTTGAATTATCAATCAACGAAGAAGAAAAAGCAATGTTCAGCAAATCAACAAGTGCTTTAAGAGAAGTATTGAACACTGTATTATAAGAAACAATGAATATGAACTAAAAATCCTAAAACTGCTTAACAGCTGAAATAGCTGTTAAGCAGTTTTTTATTGATATCTAATAGGTAAGCAAATAAACAGAATGGTTAAAATTAATCGGTCCAAAAATGTATCCGTACATATGAACATATGAAATTTAATCTGTTGATTACAATAAGCGAATCGTTATCAATGTTTATCTGTGGTTAATTAAAAAATCCTTCCGCAACGGCAAATACAATGATTCATATCTAATTCGTTCATATTTGATTAACTGAATAAAGAAACTGCTTTTTATCATTCAATTAAACGACAAAAAAAGTAAGAAAAACTGCAAAATTTTTTTATAATTTTGCATAAGCAGATTTTGATGGAAAAATGACGATTTTTGATAAAAAACCGTTCGAGAGAGGTTTATCATTTTTTGAATCTACTTTGTATAATATATATTATGTAAACTAAAATATATAAAAAATCAGCCCACTAGTTCTAAACCACTATTTCCTACTATTCACTCTTTTGTATTCCTTTTAAATCAATTATTTCAAAATTAATCCATATTTTCCATATTTTTATGAAAAAACTATTTTGTATGATTAACCATACAAAAAAAAATCAGCATATTCCTTAATGACATGCTGATCTAATTGAGAAATAAAGTTTTTAATTCGTTCATTTTATTGCGGTTTGTCGTAAATAATTGGTTATCTTGGACTTTAGTGAATCGAAATCCAATGAACTAGTGGTAATCATTATGATAAAATCAACAGCTTCTTGACGAGAAAAAGCAACTGGACAATTATTCAATTGAAGAAACAACAACATGGCAACAAGAGCAGTTCGTTTATTGCCATTATGAAAAGGATGTTTTTTAGCTAAATTAATTGCTAAAATCGCCGCTTTTTCATAGACTTCGGGATAGAGTTCTTGATTAAATACTGCTTGTGAAGGCTGTTTAACGGCCATATCTAATGCATTTGCATCTTTTACACCGATCATTTCGCCTGGCGAGTGACGTAAAATAACTTTCGCGTTGATTTTGATAATTTCTTTAGTCGAAAGATACCTCATAAATCAACCAAATCTTTTAACGCGTCTTCATATTGATTCATGATCGAATCAACTAATGAATCAATATCAGGTTCTTCTTGTGCTTTGATCATTCGTACAGAACCATCAGATTGAAAAACATAACTGATTGCGTCACCTGTCTGCACACCCATGAATTCTTTTACTTCTGGTGGGATAGTTGTTACATCGCTATTGCCAGATTTTCTAATTTTATACTTTTTCATTTTTTTCATATTTCGCCACCCTCTATACCATTCTCATTCTATAGTAAGTACATTATATCCAAGTATATACTTTTAATCAATGTATATACTTTTATTTTGCTTTTTCTTACGGAAAAATGACAAAGAAAAAAGTTTGTGACATGACTTTTGTCACAAACTCTCGTATTCTTAACCAAAATATTGATGAAATACTTGTGTAATAACTGGTAGAAAATAAATAATGATCATAGCCGCTACCACCATCAACAATTGTTTTCGCTGTTTCTTTCGCTTTAGCATACTTGTCGTTTTATGAAAAAAATAAGTAGCGCTTTTAGCTCCTGCAGTCAAAGTCGATAAAATCAACGTTGGTGAATATGCTGTTTGATTGTGCGTCAATGACAACAACTTCGTCCCGTAATCAGGATACTTTAGAAATGCTTGGTACACAGCCACAATCGTAATTGCTCCCATAAGATAATTTAAAAATGAATGCACTTTTTTCAAATAAAAAAACTCCTTGCTATCTATATAAAATCAGCCTACCCCAACGTTTTTGCTTGATTTACTGATATTTTTTAGTTTTATTGGTATTTATATTCTCACTTTTCGGAATAAATATTCCGCTATTTCATTGTTTTCATTTACTCTACTTCGTTTTCATTATTTTTTCTTGATGTTTCTTTGTTTCCATCAACTGCTTTTGTTCCACTGTTTTCGATCCATGGAAAAGAAAAACCGATTGTCATATCTTCTTTTAATACTAAAACTGCATCGAATTTCCCTTTTTTACCAGTAAAACCTTTGACAACTTTACTTGTCTTTCCTTTTGAAAGCAAATCTCTGAGATTCGTTTTAGTCAGCTTCTTTTTAGCTACTGTTGGCCACAATTTGAAGTCGCATTCCGGATTCAAGCATGTAGCGATTTTAGGATAAAGCATGACTATTCCCTTTTTACATTTTGGACATCTTCCTAATTGATCGTTTTTCTTCTCCATCGCTTTTATCTGACGTGTCCCGCTAATCTCATCTGAAAAGTCTACCTTGTCGATTTGATTAGGAACTTCTGCCAATAAATGTAGGATGAATTTTTTGATATTCTCTAAAAAAACAGATGGTGTCCCCTCTTGTTTACCAATTTTTCTCAAGTACCCTTCCCAGCGCGCAGTCATTTCTGCGCTCGTCAGTAATGGTTCATTGGCTACTGCCTTACAAAGAGTGATTCCTTTTGGCGTAACAGTTATTTCGTTTTTATTGACTTCGATGTAATGCTTCTGCTTAAGATTTTCAATGATATTGGCTCGTGTAGCTTCTGTCCCTATTCCTTCTACTTCTTTGAGAATTTCTTGCACTTCATCATTATCCAGCGTTTTTCCCGCAGTTTTCATTGCTGTGATCAACGTTCCTTCGGTATAAGGTTTTGGAGGTTGTGTTTCTTTCTCCATACTTTTCAGTTCTACTTCTGCTTCTTCATTTTCTACGATAGGAGGAAGAGTCTGAGCTTCTTTCTTTTTTGACTTGATGCGTAAGATTTCCTGCCAACCTTGCTGTAATGGGATCTTTCCGATGCTTTTTAGCTTTAATTGCTGTACGCCCGTCATTACGGTCGTCTCTTCGTAGATATAATCTGCAGCAAACATAGCCACAGTAGTGCGCAAAACTTGCAAATAGATTGCTTGCTGTAATTTGGAAAGCTTCGCAAAGCGTGCAGAAGTCGGAATCGTCTTTGTCGGAATAATTGCATGATGTTCTTGAACTTTTTTCGCATCGACATATCGTTTCTTTGCTTTGATCTCAGTTGTCTGTACTTCTTCTATTCCTAAAAATTTTTTATAATTTTGCAGATGTTTAACCAGATACTGATGCTCATTTTCTGTAATGTAAAAGGAATCCGTTCTTGGATAGCTTAGAAACTTGCTTTCGTACAATCCTTGAGCAGCATCAAGTGTAGCTTTGGCACTTGCTTTCATTAGCTGATTCATCTTTGTCTGCAAACTAGATAGCGAAAATAAACGTGGACTATGCAACCTCTTTTCCTTTTTCGTAACTTCAAGAATCCGTCCGTTTTGCTTACCTAAATGCGCTCCAAGTTTTTCTATTTCCTTCGTTAACTCTTCTTGGGTTTTAAATGCTTTTTTTGGTACGATTTTTCCAGAAAACTGCCCTTTGTTTGTCGTAATTAAACCTTCTCCTTCAAAGTACGTTTCTTTTTTGAAGTGTTTGATTTCTTCTTGCAGCTGATAAATCATATAGAGTGTCGGTGTTTGTACACGACCAAGAGAAAAACTGCCATCAATCCCTTTTCGTTGAAGTAGCAAGCTATATAATGGACTTCCATTCATTCCAATCAGCCAATCAGCGTTCTGCCTTGCTTGCGCTTCTTTATATTTTGGAAAATAGTTCTTCCCAGGTTGAAGATTCTTAAAACCATCATAGATTGCTTCTTTTTCAAGAGAATTGATCCACAAACGTAAATAGTTCTTTTCCTTAGAAAATGCGTTTGCTTGTCGAATAATCGACCACGCGATGGCTTCACCTTCTCGATCACCATCTGTTGCAATAATGATGGTATCAGCTGACTGTAACTCTCGTTTTACGATCGAAAATTGTGTACGTTTGTCCCTTGGAACTTCGTAACGGAAGGTTTCTGGGAAAATAGGCAAATTTTCTAACGACCATTTTGCCCAACGCTCTTCATAAGCTCCTGGAGCAACCATATCTACCAAATGTCCAAAACCATAAGTGATGGTTACTTCACCAGCAAACAATGGATCGCTGATTTCATAATACCCTTCATATCGCTTTCGCTGTTGGAAGGTTTCGGCATAGGCTTTTGCTTGTGAAGGTTTTTCAGCTAGTATCACCGTCTTCATCTTCTGACCTCCGTTACTTGATTTTTGCGGACTTCTCTATTATGGAACATATTTTCGCATCTGGCAATAAAAAAAAGATACCGTATAGTCGAAATAGGCACAAAAAACATCAAGCAAACAAACGATGTTCCGTTTGCTGCATGATGTTTCCAAAAAATATTCATCTTTAGCTGTCACTCTTGGTTGATCTGCCAGTTGATGCCAAATCGATCAGTTACCATCCCATACAATTGAGCCCACGGAACAGCATCCAGCGGCATCTCAATCTTACCACCCTCAGCTAAGCTTTCAAATAGACACTTCGTTTCTTCTTCATTTCTTGTCTGGATGACTAAAGAAACATTATTTCCCACAACTAATTCAGGACCAATTCCTTCTGGCGTATCTGCAAACATAACTAATGTATCATAAATGTTCAGCCGTGCATTCGTGATTAGATTTTTTGCTTCTTCTGGCAAGTTCATTTGTTCTATTCCAGGCATTTCACCGTATGTGGTGATACCTGATGCTTCAGTCTCAAAAACTTTTTCATAAAAAGCGATGGCTTCACGCGACTCATTTTTGAAGTTCAGATAGATATCCAATGAAAACAGCTCCTCTCTTGGTTAAATCTACCATAAGAAAGCGTTTTTTACGAGTGAATCGTTTGATTGATTCATGACAAAAGCCTTGCCGTAGCTTCTTCTTGATCTTTTTTATGATCATTTATTCAAAAAATCTGTAATAGCAGATTGATTCATTTGATTATCAATTTCAAGAATACTGCCAGCATAATCACTTTGCCCATAATTCCACGAACCGTCTACTGGCACACTTATTCGATCAATGCCACCAGCTCCTCGTGCAATCGAAAAGAGGTTTTTCGTCAAGAACCAAGCAGTGACATCTGTGGATGTATATCCTAAAGCTTTACCAGCTGCATAAGGTGCACGGATCAGATTCAATGGATTCTTCAATTGGCTGAAAATAGCGTTCATTACTTGCTGTTGGCGTCTGACACGGCCAAAGTCTCCTTGTTCATCCATTCGGAAACGTGCGTACTGCAAAAGAACATGTCCATCCATCTTCTGGACCCCTTTTTTAATATCTACACCATCCAGATTTAGATCTTTTTCTGCATCGATCTTCACTCCGTTCATGAATAAGGCATCGATCACTTTTTCAAACGATTTGAAATCGACTTTCGCATAGTATTGACAATCGATTCCAAAATTTTCTACTAAAGTTTGACGCACTAGATCGGCTCCTCCGTATGCATAAGCTGAATTGATCTTATTTTGTCCTACCCCTGGGATCGTAACGAAGCTGTCACGCATAAAAGAAATCAGTTTCGGCTTATGGGAAGGACCATCCAACTGTAAGACCATGATCGTATCGGCTCGCCCGGCATCTTCTCCGCGTGTATCACTTCCAAGGATCAAAATATTATGCGCACCATTCGTCGCTTTTTGCCCATGAAAGGTTTCTGAAGTCGCTGCCTCTAAGCTTGTGTCATGTTCAGCTACATATTTACCAATAAAAAATGAGATACCTGAATAAAGGATCAAAACAAGCAAAATCGATAGAATGATTTTTTTCCACGATCGCTTTCTTCGAGGTTTTAACGGTTTGTTCTTCTTTTGCCGATTGAAAAATTTTTTATTTTTTTGTTGTTCTTCTGCTCTTGGTGCATCTCTGTATATCTGTTGTTCGTGTTGGTTCAAATGTTCAAATGAATGCTGCTCTCTTTCATAAATACGGGTAGCATCTTCCTCATTTTCCATACGCGTTCGTTTTCGTTCTCTTCTAGCAAAAATACTCCCCGTATCCCGCTTCAGAGGTTTCGCCTTCTTATGGATGTCCTTATAGCGATCCATCCGACTCATTGTGGTTCCTCCTCGTTTCTTACTGATAAATAAAGGATACGATAACCAATCGACAAAAGCCTATCATTTTTTGATAATTTAATAAAAAATAACGAAATAATTGTTTCGATACATAAAGGATTACTTTTCTTGAGACCGTTTATGCGAGAATAAAAAATCTTTATCTATTATCCTTCTTTAATCAAACAGCTTTTCAATCACATGGATCGGCATCTTTTCCTTTGTCCATAATTCAAACGCGATTGCTCCTTGGTAGATCAACATGCCAAGTCCATTGTATCCTTTTGCTCCTACTTTTTTTGCTTCTTTTAATAAACGTGTTTCTCTAGGTGCATAAATCAAATCAAAAACCGCTAGATTCTCATGCATCATGCTTATATCTAAGAGCGGTGACTGATTGATTTTCTTTCCCATCCCGATATCTGTTGCATTGACTAGAAGACAGCTTTCTTTCAAGTCTTTTCTTAATTGATGCGTATCGGCAAAGTCACGAACTTTTATCTTACAAGAAGTTCGATAGCTGAGTTGTTCGAATGTTTCTTTTACTTGAGCGAATGTTTGGTTGTTTCGTTTATAAACTACGATTTCCTCAGCGCCGTCTAACGCTGCTTGAACAGTGACTGCCTTTGCTGCACCTCCAGCTCCCAGTAGAGTCATTTTTTTCTTTTTGATCGAAATCCCAGCTTCTTGCACGGATTGCATGAAGCCCGCACCATCGGTATTATAGCCAATCAAACGACCCTTTTCGTGCACGATCGTATTCACTGCTCCGATCAATTGCGCTTCCTGGCTTACCTCATCCAGATAAGGAATAACCGCTGTTTTATTCGGCATCGAAAGATTTACACCTAACATATCAAAAGTTCGAATACTTTCGACTGCTTGCTTCAAATTCATTGGATTTACTTGGAAAGCTAAATACACCGCATCGATGTTGTTTGCTTCAAAAGCAGTATTGTGCATCAATGGGGATAAACTGTGAGAAGCCGGATCAGCAAAGAGCCCAGCTAATTTGGTTTGTCCAGAAATCATCTTATTCCTCCTTTGTTCTTACTTCAATAAAAAAAGCCACTTAGCGTTTGATACGAAAAAGTACGAAACGTCTAGGTGGCAAAGTAGCAAATTCTTTTCTCATCGTTTACTTGTCAGAGCAAAGAATATTCTATTTAATTGTTAAAATCATTGACTACGTGATCCTACAAAACACCCAAATATGTTTAATTGTTTATTGTTTTAAGTATAGGATGAATCAAAGGAAGATGTCAATGAGTTTTCAAGTCCTTCTACTGAAAGGAATTTTTCTGTCGAAATCAATCCACTACTTCTTCAAAGAACTGCAAAAGGTCGCCCATTGTCAAATGTTGCTTTTCTTTTTCAGAAATATCTTGAACGATTTTCCCTTTTTGGAGTACGATCAGACGATTTCCGTATTTCAAGGCGTCTTCCATTCGATGCGTGATCATGAGACAAGTCAATTTTTGTTCATTGATCCGCTGATTTGTTAATCGCATTAATGCTTTAGCTGTTTTAGGATCTAAAGCTGCAGTATGTTCATCTAATAATAGTAACTCAGGAGCTGTGATCGTCGCCATCAGCAAGCTTAATGCTTGGCGTTGACCACCAGATAATTCACCCGCTGGAGTATCTAAGTGTTGCTCTAGGCCATTACCGACTTCTTGACATAGTCTAAAAAAATCTTCTTTTTGATTTTTCAAGTTACGTAAACGGAATTTCCGTTTTTGACCTCTTTTTTGTGCAAGTAGCAAATTTTCTGCTACTGTCATCCGAGGAGCCGTTCCCATCTTGGGGTCTTGGAAAACTCGAGAAAGGAATCGTGCTCTTTTTTCTTCTGAATCTTTTGTGATCAGCTGATCTTTAAAAGAGATCGATCCTTGACTGAGTTGAAGCGTACCAGCGATCGTATTGAACAGTGTGCTTTTTCCAGCACCATTCCCGCCAAGGACAGTGATGAAGTCCCCTTCTCTGATTGTAAGGTTAATTTCATCCAATAGTACTTTCTCTTCATTCATTCCATTGTTTACGACTTTTCTGCCATTTTTGATTGTCAATATATCTGTCATTACTATGCCTCCTTCTCAAAACCCGTTTTTAAGTTCAGTGCTTTCTTCAATTGCGGGATCATCAGACAAATAGCTAAGATGATAGCGGAGAACAACTTCAGATAAGTTGTGTCAAACCCTAGTTTGATTACTACTAAAATCAATAGCTGATAAATGATACTGCCGACAACAATAGCAATCAATCTTTCTGCTAGCGTCAATTCTTGGAAGATCACTTCACCGATGATGATGGAAGCAAGACCGATGACGATTACGCCAATCCCTTTATTTACATCTGCATATCCGTCGTTCTGGGCAATCAGCGCACCGGATAATGCAATGACACCGTTCGACAAAGTTAAACCTAAAATTTTCATACGATCGGTTTTTATCCCTAACGACCGAGCCATCGTTTCGTTGTCTCCTGTCGCAATATAGCCTTGACCCAAATCTGTATTGAAGAAGAATAGCAGTACAGCAATCAAGATGCCCAAAGAGATGAAGCCAAGAAGGACTGTGTCAAAGTAATCAGGTAACCCAAAGCGATGGAAGCTGTCTTGTAGAATCGGATGATTCAATAAAGAAAGATTTGGTGTTCGCATCACAAACAAAATAACTGAGTTCAATCCTGACATCACTAAAATCCCTGCTAAAATAACCGGTATCTTTCCTTTTGTATAAAGTAACCCCGTAACGAGTCCTGCTATCATGCCAGCACCTACGCCTAATAATGTAGCTACAATCGGCGCTACCCCATGAGTAATAGCTGTCACACAGACAGCAGCACCTAATGGGAAGGACCCTTCTGTCGTCATATCAGGAAAGTCTAAGATCCGATAAGTCATGAAAATCCCTAATCCTAATATTGCCCAAAGCATGCCTTGTGAAATAGCTGATACGATCATTTGTCATCCTCCTTAGATGTTTCTTGCTGCGAGTCATCTGTAATGATTTTGGCTTTTTCCTTCATCGATTGGGGAACAATGATTCCTAAGCGATCAGCTTGAGATTGATTGATCACTGTATCCCCTTGATCAAATGTATAAACAGGCGTCGTTTCCGGTTTTTCTTTTCCACTCGCAAGTTCTGCTGCCATCTTACCGCTTTGAAGCCCTAATTGATATTGATTGATCCCGATTGTTGCTAGTCCACCTTGTTCCACCATTGTATCCACAGATGGAATGACGGGGATATTTGCTTTGTTTGCTTCTTTTACCACTGTTTGCATCGCATTGGCAATGGTATTATCTAATGGAACATAGATAAAATCGACTTGTCGGCTCATCACTTGAACCGTTTGTGCAATCTCATTAGTGGAAGGCACCGCATATTTTACTGATTCTAACCCTTCTTTTTTTGCAGCTTCTTCTGCTTGTGCTACTTGGTATTTTGAATTATCCTCTGAAGAAGCATACAAGATTCCGACTTTTTTTGCATTTGGCAACAAATCAGAAGCAAGCTTGATTTGTGAAGCAACAGGCGGCTGATCAGAAACACCTGTTACATTACCACCAGGTTTCTCTAAAGAAGCGACTAATCCAGCCCCCACAGGATCCGTTACAGCACCTAACACAACTGGGATCGATGAAGTCGTGTTTGCTAATGATTGAGCGGCAGGTGTTGCGATTCCAATCAAGACATCTGGATCAGATTGTACTAGCTGTTGACTCATTGTGGCTAGCTTGCTCTGATCGGCTTGTCCATTTTGAAATTTGATCTCAAGATTTTCTCCTTCTTTTAATCCTTCTTCTTTCAGACCATCTTTGATTCCTCGATAAATCTCATCTAATGCCGGATGGCTCACGTATTGCAATACCCCAACAACTGTTGTTTTTTTTGTCTGGTTCGTCGAAGTACTTTCTTTTTCGCCTGAGGCTTTTCCATAAATAAATGCACCTGCTAAATAAACTAAAATAATTACTACAACTGTTATTAATCGTTTGTTTTTCATTTTTTTCCTCCTGCAAAGTCAATCTTTTTATTTATTATAATCAGGCAAGTATCCAGTCTACAAAAAAAGACAATGGCCAAAGCGGTCATTGTCTTTACACAAAAAACCGCATAGATTCTAATCTATGCGGCAGTCAATGTTCATGTCTAGCATAGATACAAGCTTTAGAAATGCACTCTAAAAAGTTGTATCTATGGGAAAGTCTCACCATTAATACAACTTATCTACGCCAGCTGCGCCAATTTTTTTTGTTTTCTGCTGAAATACGTTTTGATAAGTTCATTACAGGTCACCCTTTCCTTAAGAATTGATTTAAGTCTAATCGAATTTTTGAATTTCGTCAACTATATTTTTTAATTTTTTATTTGTTATTTTGAAGATCAAACATCACTTGTTCTGATAATTAAAAATAGCGCTATATAGACCCACCGTTTCATCGCGCCAATGTCTCAATTAGCAATCTCGGAATTTTGGGAAGTTACTCCCGTTCTATCCAATTCTTCTTCTAATTGTTTGATATTGGCTAACGGAAGTCGATTCAGTTCAGGGATCAACTCCTTATCAAAATCAGTTATTCCTCCCTTACCCGCAGTTATCCGATTTGCTTCTTTTCCTCCATCAAAGAAAATAAATGTCACTTCATCCGTTCGTATGTTATATTTTTGTTCCAGTTCATGTACATCATAAACGATTGGATAATAAAAGATCGGTCGATTCAATTCTTCCATAAGCTCAGGATCATTAAAAACATCAAGCATGTCCTGATAGGTTTTCCCGTTCGGTTTGCTGAACATCACCGATATCGCCCGGCTTTGCCTGATTTTCTGATCAGCTTTGCTGTAATCAAAAGGTTTCAATTTGCTGGTTGGTATAGACGAATAAACGAGACTATTTACTTGCTCTTCTCGGATTTTTTCCGGCAATAAAAACATTGCAACTGTTAACAGCAATGATAAGATGAGCAGAGACACAAGACGTCGAAAATACTTACTTGGATTTTCTGCGAATGACACTGAGAAATGTTCATTCATTTCTTGTACTCTCGATTTAACTACTTCCCAAATAACAAACACCTTCTTTTCTACTTTTTCTCCTATTTTTTATTATACCTAAAAATTTGGATTTCAACGATAGAAACACTGTTTTTTATGTAATTAGTCCAAGATTTTTCTAGACTTTTGCTTTACTATTCGGCCAAATTGGTTTTTCTTCTTTTTTTCGTTATAATGAATATACTTATGAAAAGAAATGAGGAATGAACCATGTCCTTTGATGGTGTATTTACCCACGCGATGGTCAACGAATTGCGTGAAACGTTACTATCTGGCCGGATCTCGAAAATCCATCAGCCTTATGAAAATGAAATTGTGCTGGTGATTCGTTCACGCGGCAAAAACCATCGATTATTATTATCTGCGCACCCAAGTTATGCTCGTGTACAGATTACCCAAATCGATTATCAGAATCCTGATAATCCGCCTAACTTCGTGATGATGCTTCGAAAATATTTGGATGGCGCTATTTTAGAAGACATCGAACAAATCGAAAATGATCGAGTGATCCATTTCCACTTTGCTAAACGAAACGAGTTGGGTGATCTACAAAATATCATATTGATCGTTGAATTAATGGGACGTCATAGTACGATCGTCTTAGTTAATCGAGAAACTGGAAAAATACTGGATGCGATCAAACACATTGGAAGCTCTCAAAACACTTATCGTTCTTTGCTTCCTGGTGTAGAATATGTTGCTCCGCCAAAACAAGAGGTCTTGAACCCATTTAGCTCCGAGAAAGAAAAAATCTTTCAGCGGCTTTCCCAAACTGAACTAGAGCCAAAAGCAATCCAACGTCAGTTTCAGGGAATCGGTTTCGATACCGCTCAAGAGCTGACCAAAAGATTACTGGAACGTCCTAATGAAAAAATGGTTGTTTGGGACGAATTTTTCTCATCAATCATCAATCACCCAGTTCCTACTTTTTACGAAACGACAAATAAAGATTTCTTTACGCCAATTGTTTACCAAGTATTTTCCGAACAAGCATCTGCTGTGACAACTTATCCAACACTCAGTCAATTATTAGATAGCTATTATCACGAAAAAGCAGAGAAAGATCGGGCAAAACAACAAGGCGGAGAACTGATTCGAAAAATCGAAAATGAACTAAAACGAAATAAAAATAAATTGAAAAAACGTGAACAAACACTCAAAGAATCCGAAAACGCTGAGAATTACCGTAGAGATGGCGAACTACTTACTACTTTTCTGACACAAGTACCACGCGGCGCAAAAGAAGTTGTTTTACCTAATTATTATGAAGAAGATAGGCCAATCAAAATAGCATTAGATCCGGCGCTGACGCCAAATCAAAATGCACAGAAATATTTCCATCGATACCAAAAGCTGAAGAACGCTGTTAAGCTGATTGGCGAACAAATCCAAGAAGCCAAAGATGAAATTCGATATCTTGAATCTGTCTTATCTCAACTGGAAATTGCCGGTCCAATGGATATCGAAGCAATCAAAGAAGAATTGACTTCAGAAGGATACCTGAAAAAGAAGAACTTAAAAAAACAAAAACGTAAGAAACCATCTCAGCCTGATCAATACTTTTCTTCTGACGGAACGCTCATTCTTGTTGGTAAAAACAATCTTCAAAATGACCAGCTGACAATGAAGACAGCTAAAAAAACCGACTATTGGCTTCATGCAAAAAATATACCCGGTTCGCACGTCATCATTAAAAGTGACAAGCCCTCAGATGAAACAATTACAGAAGCTGCCGAGTTAGCTGCCTATTTTTCAAAATACCGATACTCTGCCCAAGTGTCGGTTGATCTTGTACAGGTAAAGCATATCCGAAAACCAAATGGCGCTAAGCCTGGTTATGTTATTTATGAAAACCAAAAGACGATTATCGTGACACCAGAAGAAGAAAAAATTACAGCTATGAAACAAAACAGGTAATCAATGAGTGTTTCTAGAATCATATTTGCGTACTTTCCCACAACAGCAATTAGTTATAAATTGTTTGCTACAAAAAGAGGAGTTGTGACAAAATTCTGTCACAACCCCTCTTTTTTGATCAACGGTGTTCAATAAACAGCGTTCTCATCTGCTTTTCTTAGCTCTGCTGGTCCAGTAACCGAGTAAGCTCTTTGATAAATCTTTGAGCGATTTCACTGAGCGGACGTTTCGCCGAATAAATGATATAAAATTCATTTAGTTCGCCTTCTGCCAAAGGGATTAACCGCAAATGCTCGCGAATCCCTCCAATCACAATACCAGATCCTGAAGCGTAAGCATCAGTTTCAAGAACGATATTCATCAAAGTACCTCGATCACTCGTATAAATCACTGTTTCTTGATCAGGGATCTCGATAAGGTCTTCATAAAAATACGGGAAATTATTTCCATCCTGTGTAAAACGAACTTGAGGATAAGATAACAATTCTTCTTTGGTGATCTCTGCGTGTTCAGCTAATGGATGTCCTTGCCTTAAAAAAATATGCGTTTTGAATTTTCCAATGCTTCGGCCACTTAGCTCTCCTTGTTGTAAATATCTTCTGATACCAGCTTGATTATGCTCATTCATATAAATAATACCGATCTCACTGTGCTGCTCTTTGACTTCTTCGATCACTCTCGCCGTTGTCGTCTCCATGATCCGGAATTGTTTGATCTCGTCTTTGAATTCCTCGAGTAGCTGTGCGGTCAAAGGACCTAAGAAATCATAATGCTGGGCAGCAATCGAAAAATTGTCTCTCTTTTCACTCGTTAGATAGTGAGTTTCTAATGTATCAAGCTGGACCAATATTTTCTCGGCACGATTTAAGAAGTCTTGCCCTTCTTCTGTTAAATATGCCCCTCGATTCGTTCGAGTAAACAGCGTGATCCCTAACTCGGTTTCTAATTCTTTGATACCAGCTGAAAGACTTGGCTGGGAGACAAACATTTTCTTTGCCGCTTCTCTGAAACTACCATTGTTTGCTACAGCGACCACGTATTTCATCTGCTGAATATTCATTGCTCAAACTCCTCGAAATAATAAATTTCTCTTCCATTCAAGGGCTGGATTGGTCGGTTGTTCGGTCGAGCATACTGACCATCGAAGGGGAGAAGAAACTCTTGGTTCAGTTTTCCTACATGATCCATTACAAACCATTGGATTGGCCCGCTGGTAGGCGGAGTTGTCAATGAGCCAATATAATGGAAATGGCTTTTTTGCTCCGGAAAGAACACATCCGGATTTATCCAATGCTCATGTTTTTCTAAGTTCCAACTTTCCCCATTTTCTTGATTATACAGCCAACCTTCCTGTACCATTAGCTGGTACATGACACCCACAACTAGATTCTCTTTTTTGCTGTTCATATGAACAAAATGAAATTCAATATCTTCCTGTTTTCCGTTGATGATATGTTCAGAAGGCAAGTGGAAATGAATATCTGTCAAATAATAGCGTTCTTTCTTGAACTCTACATAACTGAGTTGGTCAAAAGGTACTAAATGAATCGTGTTTTTGAATTCCTTGTCAGTAAACCGTTGCTTTTGATAATGAAAGGAAAGCGTGTCTCCTTCTATTTTGGTTTCTTCCCCCTTGGTCAAATGAATAGGCGACTGCAATGGAAATTCCGCACCTCTCGCAAACCAATCACATAAACTCGCCCAATTTTCCGGACCTTTGTCTCCAGAATAGCCCCATTCGACATCCATATTCTTTTTCAACTATACTTCCCCCTGCATCTCATATCATTTTTATTTTTCTTCTTTCTTTACAATCGTTGAGACGGTTTCTAAAAACGCCTCTTTTCCATAAAATTCCTGGTTCAATAGTTCCGGAAATATCTCTTTAAAGAAATACTGAACAGAAGGCCGATGTTCAAAGCTTTTAATCGTAGTCACTGCCTCAATGAACATCTCCTTATAAACTTTTTCCGGGTTATTTTTGATGATTTCATCAAAAGATTCATAAAGAAGGTCAACCTTATCTGAAATGGCTAATAGTTCTCCTTCTACGGTTTCATCTTTTCCTTCGAACAACCGACGGCGATAAACTTCTTGGAACTCAGCTGGAATCTCTTGGTTGATGAATTCGTCCGTCATCTTTTCTTCAACTGTTTGCAGCATCCCTCTTAACTCTTTGCTTGCGTATTTCACCGGCGTTTTGATATCACCAATAAAACGCTCTGTGTAGTCATGATTCAATGATTTTTCATAGAGCAGTTTCCAATCGATCGGTTGTCCATTCGCTTCTTCAATGTCTCCTAGAACTTGCGCAATAGATGCTACACGATACGAATGTGCTGCTACTGTATGCTCTGTATATTTAAAAAATCCAGGTGCCCTTGTGATCGTCTCTAAATTGTTCAATCCTAAAATAAATTCATTCAATCCCATAAAAGTTACCTCCCTTTGAGATTTCTTTTTCCGAATATCATATCATTAAATAACTGATATTCGCAACATTTCCGCTCTTTACCATTTTTGAAACAGCTCCCTTACCAAAAAATAGAGAAAATCTATATATAATAGAAAAAAGAGAAGAGATTATTCTCTTCTTTCTGCTAACCAGTCTTAGAAAAATGAATTTTAAAAAAATCAAAAACTGATCACGATAGAAGTTTCTTTTCATACCTGATGAAAAGATGCTTCTCGCAATCAGTTTTTGGATTTTTGCTATTCCAATTGATGATTCTGGAGACACAAATCGGATTTCTCTATCTTCATCAAGCGCGCTTAAATCTGCCAATTTTCAGGATCTTTTTTCCATTCTTTTAGCAGAGTTAATTCTTGCTCATCGATATAACGATCTTCTAAAGCTGCTTCAATCAATACAGAATAATTGGTCAACGTCATAAGAGGGATTTCGGCTTTTTCGAAATTTGCTTTTCCTTTTGGCAACTCATACGTAAAGATAGCCGCAACACCAAGGATATCCGCACCTTCTCTTTTTGCTGCTTCAGCTGCTTCCAAGACACTTCCGCCTGTAGAAATCAAATCCTCGATCACAACCATCTTCTGACCTTCAAATATACGTCCTTCGATTTGGTTACCTTTCCCATGATCTTTCGCCTTACTTCGAATATAGACCATTGGCAAATCCAGTATTTCCGCTACCCATGCGGCATGAGGGATTCCTGCTGTTGCAGTTCCAGCAATCACTTGTACTTCAGGGTAAGCTTCTTTGATTTTGCTTGCTAATCCTTTTGCGATCTCTTTTCGGACTTTTGGATAGCTCATCGTGATTCGGTTATCACAGTAAATTGGGCTTTTGATTCCACTTGCCCATGTAAAAGGATTACTTGGATTTAAAAATACTGCTTCAATTTCTAATAAGTCTTTTGCGATACTTTGTTCAACATTCATTTTAGGTTAGCTCCATTCTGTTTGAATCGTTTGATATGCTTTATAAGGATTAGTTGACTGAGTGATTGGTCGACCTATAACGATAAAAGTTGAGCCGATCTCTTTTGCCTGAGAAGGTGTGACTACTCTTGTCTGATCTCCTGCGACTGTTCCTTCTGGTCTTATACCCGGAGTTAAGCAAACAAATTCGTCTCCTGCCATTTCTTTGATCGCTTCTACTTCCCAAGCAGAAGAAACCACACCATCTAATCCTGCTTTTTTGGCACAGCTAGCATAATGGATCACACTTTTTTCTAAAGAAACTTCGATTAGTTGATCGGCATGCATTTCTTCTTCACTTGTAGAAGTAAGCTGAGTGATAGCTAGAAGTAGCGGACGTTTTCCACCTTCTGGAGTCCCCTCTTCTAATCCTCGCATTGCCGCCTCCATCATACGAATACCGCCAGCGGCATGAACACAGGTGAGATCAACACCAAGCTTTGCCAATCCCCGCATTGCTTTTTCGACCGTATTCGGAATATCGTGAAGTTTCAGATCTAAAAATACATTATGACCAGCCTCTTTTAGATAACGTACGATTTCAGGTCCTTCTTGGTAGAACAATTCCATTCCGATTTTCACAAACAATTTTTCTTCTTTCGGGAAAAATCGAAGAAAGTCTTCTACCTCTTGCCTAGTTGAAAAATCTAATGCAATAATTGGTCGTTGGTCTAGTTGATTCATCGTTCACGTTCCTCTCTCACTTCTTTGATTAATTTTTCCAGCGATTCGATGCCTAGTTCGCTCATTCGCACAGGGAGCTCTTTAATTAGTTTAGGACAGATATACGGATCGGTGAAATTCGCGGTCCCTATAGCTACAGCACTTGCTCCAGCCATAAACATCTCAAGAACATCATCCACTGTCTGCACGCCGCCCATCCCAATGATTGGAAGGCTGGATATACTTGCTACTTGGTGAATCAAACGAATAGCGACAGGCTTGATTGCTGGTCCGGAGAGTCCACCTGTTTGATTGGCTAAAATCGGTTTTCTTGTCTTAAGGTTAATCCGCATACCAAGAAGAGTATTGATCATCGTAAACCCATCTGCCCCTCCAGCTTCGATTGCCTGAGCGATTGGAACGATGTCTGTTACATTTGGGGACAATTTGACATAGACAGGAACAGAAGAAACTTTCTTTACTGCTTGTGTTAATTGAAAAGCAACATCAGGATCTGTTCCAAAAGCAATTCCGCCATGTTTGACATTTGGGCAAGAAATATTCAGCTCGATTGCTTTCACATTTGGCGCTTCGCCAATTTTGCTACAAACTTCTACATAGTCTTCTTCACAAGCACCAGCAACATTTGCGATGATGGGTAACTCATTGTACTCCTCTAATTCTGGAAGAAGTTTATGCATAACAACGTCTAGACCAGGATTTTGCAAACCAATTGCATTCAACATGCCAGATGGTGTTTCCGCCACTCTTGGTGTGGGATTGCCAAAGCGGGCATTTGGAGTCGTTGCCTTGACCATGATCGATCCAAGCTGATTCAAATCATAGTATTTTCCGTATTCTTTGCCAAAACCGAAACAGCCGCTTGCCGGCATGATAGGATTTTTTAATTCTAGACCGGGGAGCTTGACTGCTAAAGGATTCTCATTCATATAATTACCTCTCCTATTTTAAAAATCGGTCCTTCGTCACAAACTTTCACACTTTTTGTTCCTGTTTCATCTTCCGGCGTATGACAAACGCAAGCATAGCAAGCCCCTATCCCACATGCCATGCGGGATTCTAATGATAACTGGACATTTTGATGCGAAGAAAACAGCTGTTCCACTGTCTTCAATAACCCGTTTGAACCACATGCAAAAACAGCTGTAGGTTCCGTCTTCGTTCCTAACAATAAATTACCGACATTTCCGTGCATACCGTATGTTCCATCGTCAGTAGCGATTCTTGTTTCTCCTAGACGATTAAATTCTTTTTCATAATAAACGACTTCATGTGTGGCAAAACCTAAAAAATGCGTTGGCTTAATTCCTTTTTCGACTAACTGTTTTGATAACTCATATAGAGGAGGGACACCGATTCCTCCACCGATTATAAATACTTCGTCTCCTGTATGAAGATTGGACAAATCAAAACCATTGCCTAAAGGACCCATGACATCTAAATGGTCTCCGGCAGAAAGAGTAGAGAAGACTCTAGTCCCCTCACCTTCCACCCGATAAATGATACGGCAAGTATTTGTTTCGTGGTCGATATGATTCAAGCTAATCGGTCGGCGTAATAGCAAGTCTGCACGCGGCACGAGGATATGCAAGAACTGTCCTGGTTGCTGCATTTCTTTTACTAGATCACCTTTCAATGTCATTTCAAAAATCTTTGGTGCCAGCTGTTTTTGCTGAACGATTTCCATCATTTCTTGTTTCATCTGTCCCCTCCTGCAACGGTTTTTCGTCTTTTTGTCTTAACATGTGCTCGCCGTTAAATAGGGTTAGTTGAAAAAGCACGGGATTCCATCACTCGAACGATCGCATCTGCTGTGTCTAAAGAAGTAAACAATGGAATACCATGTTCAACTGCTTCTCTTCGGATGATGAAACCGTCTTTAGAAGCATTTCCCCGATCTTTATCAATCGTATTGACAACCACTTGTGTTTTACCATCTCTTATTAAGTCGACTACATTTTTTTCTGCTGCTTCCTCAGAAATTTTCGCTACTGTTTCAACGACCAGACCATTTTTTTCGAAATAAGCAGCTGTATGTTTCGTTCCTATCAGACTATAGCCAATTTCTGTAAAACGTTTAGCTAATTCTAGTGCTTCTTCTTTTGTTTCGTCCGCAATCGTAAATAATACGGCTCCATATTCAGGCAAGTGTAATCCAGAAGCTTCGAATGCCTTGTACAAAGCTTTGTCTAATTGTCTGTCAGATCCCATTACTTCTCCAGTCGATTTCATTTCAGGCCCTAAGTAAGTATCAACTTTCTGCAATTTCGTAAAAGAAAAGACAGGTGCTTTAACATGAACTTCTTTTGTTTCTGGATAAAGTCCGTTTTCATAACCAAGTGTCTTTAGTTTCTCTCCCAAAATAGCTTTCGTCGCAATTTGTGCCATTGGAATTCCTGTCACCTTACTTAAGAATGGAACAGTCCGACTTGCTCGAGGATTGACTTCGATCACATAAACCTCATTTTCATGGATGACAAACTGGATATTCATCATCCCGACACAATTCAAACCTAATGCTAAGCGGATCGTGTAATCTTCGATCGTTTTCTTGATCGATTCAGATAATGTTTGAGGTGGATACACAGCCATTGAATCCCCTGAATGGACACCAGCACGCTCAATATGCTCCATGATCCCTGGGATGAGTACTGTTTCACCGTCACAAATCGCATCCACTTCGCATTCACCGCCAAGCAAGTAACGGTCCACTAGTACTGGATGTTCTGGAGATGCTTTCACGGCATGTTCCATGTAATCTTCTAAATCTCGCTGGTTTTCAACGATTTCCATCGCACGTCCGCCTAATACATAGCTTGGACGAACAAGAACTGGATAACCAATTCTCGAAGCGATAACCACGGCTTCTTCTTTACTTGTAGCAGTATCCCCTAAAGGTTGAGGAATATCCAACTCTTTCAGCGCTTGCTCGAATAAATCACGATTTTCCGCACGATCCAAGTCTTCGATCGTTGTCCCTAAGATTTTTACACCAGCAGCAGTCAA
Source organism: Enterococcus sp. DIV0436a (assembly GCF_051711605.1). Taxonomy (NCBI): domain Bacteria; kingdom Bacillati; phylum Bacillota; class Bacilli; order Lactobacillales; family Enterococcaceae; genus Enterococcus; species Enterococcus sp. DIV0436a. Next base: position 1,432,154 of record NZ_JBIONA010000001.1, on the reverse strand, counting down.
AGGTTCGGCTAAGTTGATTGCTGTCTGACCACCAAATTGAACGATTACTCCTATCGGCTGTTCTAGCTCGATCACATTCATCACATCTTCGAAGGTCAATGGCTCAAAATATAATTTATCCGAAATAGAAAAGTCAGTCGAAACTGTTTCAGGATTGCTGTTCATGATGATTGCTTCGTATCCTGCCTGCTGGATTGCCCTGACAGAATGCACAGTCGCATAGTCAAATTCAACCCCTTGTCCGATACGGATAGGACCAGATCCCAGTACTAGAACTGAGGGCTTTTCTGATCGTGAACTTTCATTTTCATATTCATAGGAACTATAAAAATAAGGTGTTTTTGATTCGAATTCCGCTGCACAAGTGTCAACCATCTTATATACAGGAATCAAATCATTTTCTTTTCTCATCTGGCGAACGGCTTCTTCGTTTATTTCCCACAGCTCCGCCACTTTTTTGTCTGTAAAACCGTTTTGTTTCGCTGTTTTCAATATCTTGTCATCCAACGGCTGCTGTTTCAACTGCTGTTCGATTTCTACGATATGCAACAGTTTATCTAAAAAGAATAAATCGATTTTTGTCAAATCCGCTAATTCTTCTATGGTGTACCCTCTTCTAATAGCTTCAGCTACATAAAACAGGCGATCATCTTGTGCTCGAACCACTTTTTGGATTAGGTCATCGTCCGTGATGTCTGCCAACTCAGGAAGTTCGATATGGTGTGTACCGATTTCTAAAGAACGCACAGCTTTCAATAAAGACTCTTCGATATTCCGACCGATAGCCATCACTTCACCAGTTGCTTTCATCTGCGTGCCTAAAAGCCGTTCTCCGTTTTCAAACTTATCAAACGGCCAGCGAGGAATTTTAGCTACAACATAATCTAATGCAGGTTCAAATTCTGCAAAAGTCGTTCCTGTAACAGGATTTTTCATTTCGTCTAATGTTAATCCAAGCGCTATTTTAGCAGCTAGCTTAGCGATCGGATAGCCAGTCGCCTTACTTGCTAACGCAGATGAACGAGAAACACGCGGATTGACTTCAATCACATAATAATTAAAACTATGTGGATCAAGAGCGAGTTGGACGTTACAGCCTCCCTCGATCTTAAGTGCTCGAATAATCGAAAGAGAAGCATCACGAAGCATTTGATATTCATGGTCAGACAATGTTTGACTAGGGGCAAATACGATAGAATCACCTGTATGGATACCCACTGGGTCAAAATTTTCCATATTGCAGACAACGATTGCATTATCAGCCGAATCTCTCATCACTTCATATTCAATTTCTTTAAAACCTGCAATACTTCGTTCAATCAAACATTGGGTAGCGGGGGAAAGACTTAATCCATTTTCTGATACGATACGTAATTCTTCTTCATTTTCACACATACCTCCACCAGTTCCGCCTAAAGTAAAGGCTGGACGAACGATGACAGGATAGCCGATTTTATTTGCAAAATCTACAGCTTCTTCTACTGTATTGACGATTTCAGACTCGGGGATTGGCTGATTCAATTCTTTCATCAACTGTTTGAATAGATCACGATCTTCTGCTTGATCGATCGCAGAAAGCTTTGTTCCTAGAAGTTCTATGTTCAATTCTTCTAAAATACCTGATGCTGCCAGCTCCATTGCCATATTGAGGCCTGTCTGTCCGCCTAAAGTTGGAAGGAGAGCATCTGGACGCTCTTTTCGAAGAATCCTTGATACAAATTCAAGTGTGATCGGTTCGATATATACTTGATCTGCCACTTCTTTATCCGTCATGATCGTCGCAGGATTAGAATTTACTAAAACCACTTCATATCCTTCTTCTTTTAAGGCAAGGCAGGCTTGTGTTCCTGCGTAGTCAAATTCTGCGGCTTGACCAATGATGATCGGACCAGATCCAATCACCATAATTTTCTTGATATCTGTACGTTTCGGCATCTGTTTACTGCTCCTTTCCTGCGTCCATCATTTCCATAAATTCATCAAATAAATGTAGTGCATCATGCGGACCAGGGGCAGCATCTGGATGAAACTGCACACTGAAAGCGGGATAATCTCTGTGTTTGACTCCTTCTACTGTTCCGTCATTTACTTCTACATGAGTTACGATGAGTTTTTCTGGATCAATCGTGGCTTCATCGACTGCATAGCCATGATTTTGAGAAGTAAAATCAATTCTTCCGGTCGCTACTTCTCGTACCGGGTGATTTAATCCTCGATGTCCGAATTTCATTTTATAGGTATCTGCACCGTTGGCTAAAGCAAATAACTGGTGACCGAGACAAATACCAAAAATCGGTACTTTTCCTTGGATTTTTTTGATCATTTCGATTGCTTCTGGCACATCTTTTGGATCACCAGGTCCATTCGTCAGCATGACTCCGTCTGGTGATAGCGCTAAAATCGTCTCGGCATCTGTGTTATAGGGAAGTACTGTGAGGTTACAGTTTCTTTTACTCAATTCTCGTAAAATACTATGTTTCAAGCCGAAGTCAATGACAATGACTTTCCGACCTGTTCCTGGACTTGGATAAGGTTTGTTAGTTGAGACTTGCTGCACTTGATTGGTTGCTAGAACGGTTGCTTTCAGCTGATCAAATACATGTTCGAAGGAATCTCCAGCATCAACGATACTAGCTTTCATCGTTCCGACTTCACGGATTTTGCGAGTAAGGGCGCGCGTATCGATACCTGATATTCCAGGAATTCCTTTTTGTTTCAAAAATGAATCTAGCGTCATTTGGTTTCGCCAGTTTGAAGCTACACGTGCATGTTCTTTTACTACTACTCCTTTGCATGTTGGAGAAATCGATTCATAATCATCTCTATTTACCCCATAATTACCCACCATAGGATAGGTAAATGTAATGATTTGACCGTTAAAACTTTGATCAGTGATAGTTTCTTGATAACCAGTCATACTTGTTGTAAAAACGATTTCTCCGAAGACACTAGCATCTGCACCAAAAGCCTTTCCTTCGAAAACTGTTCCATCTTCTAATATAAGCAAACGTTCCATACTTTTATTCTCCCTTCTGCCACACAAGTTTTCCGTTGACAAAAGTCATTTGTGTTTCGCCTTTTACTTTCCAGCCGATAAAAGGTGTATTCTCCCCTTTTGATAAAAAGTCTGCTTTATCGATCGTGCAAGTTTGTGTAATATCAAAAACTGCTACATCAGCGGGGGCACCAACCGTTAGCGTTCCTGCATTCAAACCAAAAATCTCAGCCGGTTTAACTGCCAACCAATTGATCACTTGTTCCAACGTGAATCGACCAGTTTCTACAAAATGAGTATAGATCAGTTGAAACGCTGTTTCGCTTCCTACGATACCAAATGGTGATTTCATGAAACTTTGGCTTTTTTCTTCTAATCCATGGGGGGCATGATCTGTAGCGATGCAATCGATCGTACCGTCAAGCAAGCCTTCGATCAAAGCTTCTCTGTCCTCCCGTCCTCTTAGTGGCGGGTTCATTTTCCAAAAGCCGAAATCTTCGAGAATATCTTCGTCGATCAAAATAAGATGATGGGGTGAAACTTCTGCTGTTACGTGGATTCCTGCTTTTTTTGCGTCTCTGATTACACGGACACTTTCTTTAGTAGAAACATGGCAAACATGGTAATGAACACCAGTTGCTTCAGCTAGCAACAGATCTCTAGCAATTTGAGAAGACTCGGTTACGCTTAAGATCCCGGGAAGACCAAGTTCTTCTGCCTTCTTGCCAGCGTGCATAACGCCGCCAAATAATAAAGATTCATCTTCTGTATGGGCTACTAGGGCTTTATTGTTTTTTGCAGCTTCTTTCATAGCCAGATACATCGTCCCAGCTGTTTGGACACCTACACCGTCATTTGTGAAAGCAAAAGCACCTTCTTCAATCAGTGCTTCTTGATCAACTAATTTCTCACTTCGCAGATTTTCTGTGATTGGCGCATACTGCAATACCTTCACAACTGCATCTTTTCTAATGATGTCATATACTTGTCTCAGCTTTTCTGCCGTATCAGGTACAGGATTTAAATTTGGCATCGCGCATACAGTAGTGAAACCACCACGAGCAGCTGAGCGAGTCCCAGCTTCGATCGTCTCCTTGTATGTAAATCCTGGCTCTCTCAAATGAACATGGACGTCCACTAAACCAGGTGTGATCAATTGTCCCTTTGCATCAAACACTTCATCAAATTCGGCTTCTGAGAATCCTGTACCGATTGCTTTGATTCGCCCATCTTCTATCCAAATTTCTGCTGGTGTCGTCATATTTTTTCGTGTATTGATCTGACCGTTTTTAATGAGTGTTTTCATTTTTTCATCCTCCTATAATTACGCTTTTCCATTTAGCACTGCTTCTAAGATTGCCATTCTGACGAATACTCCATTGCTCATTTGCTGAACGATCCGCGACTGTAATCCTTCCACTAATGAATCAGCTAATTCTACATCGCGGTTAACTGGTGCTGGGTGCATAATGATTGCATGTTTTTGCAACTTCTTCGCACGCTCAACTGTTAACCCATGTTCCTGATGGTAGCCTTCTTTTGAGAAACTTTCTTTTCCATCATGGCGTTCGTGTTGCACCCGAAGCATCATCATGACATCAACTTGATCTAGTAGTTCATCCAATGGCATATAATGTCCGTACACTTCGAATTCATCGTCGTACCATTCTCTAGGACCTGAGAAGAATACTTGTGCGCCTAGACGTTTTAACATCTGCATATTGGATTTAGCTACGCGAGAGTGAGTGATATCACCTACGATGGCAACTTTCAGACCTTCAAAATGACCAAATTCTTCGTAAATGGTCATCAAATCAAGCAAGCATTGGGTTGGATGCTGTCCGCTTCCGTCTCCTCCATTGATAATCGAACACTGGATTGTTTTACTTTGTATCAGTTCGTCATAATAGTTCTCATCACCATGACGGATAACCGCTACGTCTACGCCTAATGCTGACATCGTCAGTACTGTATCGTATAGTGTTTCCCCTTTTTGGACAGAGCTTGTGCTTGCTTCAAATTCAATCACTTCTAGCCCTAGTTTTTTCTCCGCTACATCGAAGCTTTTATGTGTGCGAGTACTATTTTCGAAAAAGAGGTTTGTAGCAAAGTACTGGCGCTTTTGCGGAGTCCAATTAGCACCTTGCTTGAATTCCTGCCCTCTGCGGATCAAGCCCATAACTTCTTGATCAGTAAGTGCCTCAACGGTCAATAAATGCTTTAAGCTGATACGTTCTGATTTGATGATCATAATGTTTCCTCCTTAGTTTTCTTCGCTTCGTGAAGTTTCTGGTAAGATAAGATTTAAAATGATGCCAAGTACAGTTGCTAATGCCATTGCCGACAATGTAAATGTGCCTACTTCAAAGACGAGTCCGCCAATTCCTACTACTAAGATAACTGAAGCAATCAACAGATTTTTCTTTTTATCAAAATCGATTTTGTTCTCGATTAAAATCTTCATTCCACTTGCCGCAATTACTCCAAATAAGATAAAACTGATTCCTGAGATGACTGGTCCAGGGATACTTAAAATCAAAGCGCTTAATTTTCCTACGAATCCTAAAATGACTGCAAATACTGCAGCTCCACCGATCACAAACACGCTATGGACACGTGTGATAGCCAGAACACCAATGTTTTCACCGTAACTTGTTACAGGAGGACCTCCGACAAAGGCTGCCACGATTTGTGCTAACCCATCACCTGTCAACGTCTTATGAAGACCCGGTTCTTCAAAGAAATTACGTTTAGTTAGTTTATTCAATACCATAAGATGGCCGATATGCTCTGTCATCGTCACAAAAGCGATGGGTGCCATTGTTGTGATTGCTCCAAGATATAGCTTTGGTTCATATTGTACAAAGGGAATCTCAAAGTTAGGAACAGCAAACCAGGCAGCGTCTACGATTGGCTTAGTATCCACGATTCCAAACAGCAAGGCTACGATGTATCCGCTAATGATACCTAGTAAAATCGGAATCAATCCGAGAAAACCTCTTAGCCACATGTTGAAGAAAATGGTCAATCCTAATGTGATCAGTGCTACAGCAATATACTTGAAATCATACGTGCCCTGATTATACATAGCATTTGTTGCTGCATTTGCCGCAAGTCCCAACCCGATAACCATGATGACTGGACCGACGACGATTGGAGGCAAGATTTTATCCAGCCATGCTGAACCGATCTTTTTGATGATCAGCGCAACAATCAAGTAGACTAATCCAGTTGTGACTGCTCCTTGTGCAATCGCTGGATAACCATCTGTTTTCATCAAAAGCAGCATCGCTGCAATGAAAGCGAAGCTGCTTCCTAAGTACGCAGGTATCTTTCCTTTAGTAGTAAATAAGTACACCAATGTACCTAGTCCTGAACTGACTAGCGCGATACCTGGATCGATACCTACTAAGATGGGGACTAACACGGTTGCTCCGAACATCGTGAACAAGTGTTGTAAACTTAATCCTACCCAATGTCCTGGGGTTGGGCGATCGTGGATATCTAACACCACGTCATCATTATGAAATCCTTTTTTCTCCGACATGTTTCTCTCTCCTCTAATCTTCCTCTTTCAAAATCATGATGCGATCTTGTCCATCAAGCTCTTGCATCTCTACTAAAATCTCTTCCGCCCGAGATGTTGGAATGTTCTTCCCAACATAATCTGCACGGATTGGCAATTCTCGATGCCCACGATCGACCAGGACTGCTAATGAAATTTTTCTTGGTCTACCAAAATCCATTACTGCGTCCATTGCTGCTCGAATCGTTCGTCCTGTATACAAAACATCATCAATCAAAATAACTTCTTTTCCTTCTAAGGAAACTGGGATGTCAGAAGAATGAAGTTCCGGTTCTTCTGGATTTTCTTTTTTGTCATCTCGGTATAAAGTGATATCCAGTTCTCCTACAGGAATATCGATATCTTCTAGCTGCTTCAGGCGTTCGGCAATTCTTGATGCAATGTAGATTCCTCGTGTTTTGATACCTACCAATACGATATCTTGGATACTATGGTTTCTCTCGATAATCTCATAAGTAATTCGAGTCAATGCTCGCTTCATGGTTACCTGATCTACTACTTCTTTTGCTTGCATTTTCATTCCCCCTACTTTTTTGCATAAAAAAACTCCTGCCCTAAGAGGACAGGAGGAATGTTTAGACTGAGCGTATACTGATACACTGATAGCTATACTATGTCAATGAGCAATCTACTTATGGCGCACCATACGTATCCTTGCTCCCACCCTTCTTAGCCTCACGGGACTAAACTTAAAGGAATTCTATTAAGTTTTATGCTTTCGTTGTTAATTACTATACCGTTATCTAAATTAAAATGCAATGTTTTTTCTTAATTTTTCTAAAGTTTTTTCAAAAACTTCTGGAAGAGGTGCTTCAAAGATCATCTTTTCGTTTGTAGTCGGGTGCGTAAAACCTAACATTTGCGCATGGAGAAACTGACCATTGCCTTTCAAAGTTTTCTTCGGTCCGTATACTGGATCTCCAGCTAACGGATAACCGATATACTTCATATGCACACGGATCTGGTGTGTTCTTCCGGTTTCTAGTTTTAATTCAACCAGAGTAAATCCTTCGAAACGTTCCAATACAGTAAAATGTGTGACAGCCGGCTTCCCATCTTCTCTTATCGCCTGCATTTTCCGGTTTTCCTTCGAACGGCCGATTGGCGCATTGATGGTTCCTTTTTCGTGAGGAATCTCTCCATGGACTAAAGCAACATATTTGCGCAAAGAGGTCTTATCTTTTAATTGCTGAGCTAATGATTCGTGTGCCTGGTCATTTTTGGCAACCATTAGCAGTCCGGAAGTATCTTTGTCGATTCGGTGAACAATACCTGGACGAATAACGCCGTTGATCGTAGAAAGATCCTTGATATGGTACATCAGCGCATTGACCATTGTGCCATGCGTATGACCTGCTGAAGGATGAACGACCATTCCTTGAGGTTTGTTTATCACCGCTACATCTTCATCTTCGTAAACGATCGTCAACGGGATATTTTCTGGGACCACATCTAATGTTTCTGGTTCGGGGATCAAGACAGTAATCTCGTCTCCTTGTTTTACTTTGTAATTTGCTTTGACTGGCTGTCCATTGACAGAAACCGCTCCATTTTTCAGCCACAGCTGAATTTGCGAACGACTGTAATCGGTGAATAAATTAGTCAATACTTTATCGATCCTACCAGATTCATGGTGAATCGTCGTTTTAAGTTCTGTCATTTTTTTCTTTGATCCTTTTCATCTAAAATAATATAAATTAATATACAAATCACTCCACATACAAGTGTCACATCTGCTACGTTAAAAATCGGAAAGCTCATAAAATCTGTCTGGAACATATCTACTACATAGCCAAGACGAATACGGTCGATAAAATTGCCAATCGCACCAGCTAGAATCAAACTCAATCCAATCATGAACCAGCGATTACCTTTTTCACGATTTTTAATCATCAATGTGAGAATCACAACGACTGCAATGAGTGTCACTATAGTAAAGAACCACATCTTCCCTTCTAGCATACTCCATGCGGCTCCAGTGTTTCGAATATGATTCAGTGACAAAATACCTGGTATAAGATTTTTCGTCTCTCCAAGCGCTAGATTATCAGTGATCCACCATTTGACCAACTGATCCACTCCTACTAGCAAAGCGCTGAATATCCAATAAATAATTAACAAAAAATCAATCCTTTTCTATTTGTTTATAAATATCACGAGGTCGTACGATCCCGAGCAGATTACCATCGGGATTCCCATCTTTAGTGATAAGTACGGCTTCCAAAGTCCCTTGCTCACGAAACATCGCTTCAACCTCGTAAATATGTGTTTTAGCTGGAACAAAATGATAATTTGTGTACTTTCCGTTTTGGATAATCAAATCCAACGCTCGTTTATTTGTTAAATCAACCGGACCTTTTTGGCTTTCTTTTGCTAGCCAAAACCCGATATTACGTAAAGTAATCAATGCTACAAATTTTCCTTTATTGTATAACGGAAATTGTGAATACCTTTTTTCTGCTACTATCTTTAACAGTTCAAGTAACGGAAGATCTTGTTCAAAACCTGTTACACGTTTTGCAAATCGAGGCAGCACGGTTTCAGGCTGAATCAGTTCTTGTTCGATCAGCTGGATTCGCTTGACTGTCCAATCATTTGGCTCTGCAATGACAAAATCGACTGCGATCCGATCATGGACGATCGCATTCCTTAACTGAGCAAGCTGTAAAAGATCATCTTCGTATTTTCTGATCATTAATTGTTTTCTTTGAGCTAGGCGTCTGACAAGTTCGGTAAATCCCATATTTCGTGCATTTCCCATCTCGTCTCTCATCCATTTTTCGATTCGATTGAAACTGATTAAAAAAAGATCAGAGTTTGCCATAATTTTCCTCCTTGATCAAATATGCCCGGTTTTTTATATAGAAAAAGAACGCAATCAACACAATAACTGCAAAAAAACTGAAAAATAAATTTTGTAGGAAAACGGCTCCCAACCCAGTTGCTAGAAATAAAAACGGATAGATTTGAAGAATCAAGTAATTCATTGTGATCACATAAGCAGGCTTTGCTTCTTTCACTGTATAAACGGGGCTTTTTAGCCAATAAAAGGTGACCTGCATCGTAAAGGGCACTTCCAGATCAAGCGTTATCTTTTGTTCATGACTGAGAACACTGCGTTTTTCATTGTTGATTCTTAGCTGAATCGAGCTATCCATACCGTAAAAACCGGTTTTTCTTATAAATGTCGTTTTCATCATACCCTCCTATTATGCTTTAGTATAGCTCAAAATACAATAAAGAAAAAGAATGATCCTAGTGTAAACAAAATTAATTCCCTATCGTCTAAAAAAAGAAGCTGTAGTCAAAATACAGCTCCTCTTATGTTTAATGAAAGTTATTTAGTATACGGTAGATTATAATCAAGCTTAAAACAATCCCAACACTTCTCCGTCGTTTGTCACGTCCATATTCAATGCAGCAGGTTTTTTAGGCAAACCAGGCATCGTCATAACATCCCCAGTTAAGGCTACTAAAAATCCTGCCCCTAATTTTGGGATGATTTCGCGGATCATGATGGTGAAATCTTCCGGTGCGCCTAGCAATGAAGGATCATCAGAGAATGAATATTGTGTTTTCGCCATACAAATCGGCAGTTTGTCCCATCCATTCTTCGTAAACTCTTCTATTTGTTTTTGCGCTTTTTTGCTGAAGACAACACCATTTCCTCCGTAAATTTTCTTGACGATTGTTTCTGTCTTTTCTTGTATCGTTTCTTCTAGGCGGTATAATGGCTTGTAATTAGCTTCTTTTCTATCAATCAATCGTACTACAGCTTTTGCTAAATCAACGCCGCCTTCTGCTCCATCTGCCCATACACTCGCTCTCTTGGCAAGAATCCCCAGATTTTCACACAAGTGCTCCAACAGTGTGAGTTCATTGTCTGTATCTGTTACGAATTCATTGATTGCGACGATCACAGGTAGCTGATATTGTTCCATATTACGTATATGGCGCTTTAAATTTGCAAAACCTACTTTCAAAGCATCAAGATTCTCATTTTTAAGTTCATCTTTTTTCATTCCGCCATGCATTTTCAATGCACGGACAGTGGCGACAATCACCACAGCATCCGGCGCTTTTTTCAAGTTAGGTACTTTGATATCTAAAAATTTCTCTCCGCCAAGATCTGCACCAAATCCTGCCTCTGTGACAACGTAATCTGCTAATCTCAATGCTGTCTTGGTAGCTAAAATACTATTGCAGCCATGAGCGATATTGGCAAACGGTCCCCCGTGGACAAAAGCTGGTGTTCCGTAAATTGTTTGTACAAGATTCGGCTTGATTGCATCTTTCAGCAGTAATGCCAGAGCGCCTTCTGCTTTCAAGTCTCCAGCAGTCACAGGCTGACGGTCAAATGTATAGCCGACAACGATCCTTGCAAGACGAGCCTTTAAATCTTCAAGGTCTGCCGCAAGACACAAGATAGCCATGATTTCGCTGGCAACTGTGATATCAAATCCATCTTCTCTTGGGACACCTTGGATTGGCCCACCCAAGCCAACAATTACTTTACGCAGTTCACGATCATTGAGATCGACTACCCGTTTCCAAATCACTCGGCGGGCATCGATGTTCAATTCATTTCCTTGATGAATATGATTATCTAAAAGAGCAGATAATGCATTATTAGCTGTTGTGATAGCATGCATGTCACCAGTAAAATGCAAGTTGATATCTTCCATAGGCAATACCTGTGCATATCCTCCGCCTGCAGCACCGCCTTTGATTCCCATCACAGGACCAAGTGAGGGTTCTCGCAATGCAATAACAGATTTTTTATTGATTTTATTGAGCGCGTCTCCTAACCCTACAGTGATCGTTGACTTTCCTTCGCCAGCTGGTGTTGGATTGATGGAAGTAACTAAGATCAAATGCCCCTCAGCGTTATCCTTTGATCGATTGATTCCAGAAAAATTGATTTTCGCCTTATATTTCCCATACAGTTCCAAATCGTCTTCCTTAAGATCTAATTTACTAGCCACTTCAACAATCGGTTCTAGCTCTGTTTCTTGTGAAATTTGCAGATCATTCTTCATTTGATTACCCCTTTTCACGAACTTTATTCAACAAAATATCTTCTTTGTTAAGATATGCCAATTATACCTTTTTTTATTCAGAAAAAAAACATAAAATTACAGGTTTTTAATTTATTTGACGTACTTATAAATACTCTTTATAATGAAGGCTATGATCAGACTTTAGAAAGGTCGTGAGTGCTTTGACCACAGGAATTGTAAAATGGTTTGACAACAAAAAAGGATACGGCTTTATCAGTTATGATGACACAGAAGAAATTTTTGTACATTTTACTGCGATTGAAGAAGAGGGATTCAAAACTTTGGAAGAAAATCAAGTGGTCGAATTTGAGATCATCGAAGGGAATCGAGGAACACAAGCTGCCCATGTCAAGAAAGGCAACGTTCAGACTACCGATACTAGTATGCATGAATAGATAAACAAATAGAGTGAGACGCTAAACGGGATGAACCGTACGTCTCACTCTTTTCTTTTCCTGTAAAAATTCGTTTTTTTAGGTTCTGATTTTTAAAATTAGCTTTTTCTTTTTTTCGTATAAGGATAAGGAATTGATTCTGATTTGGGTCCGTTTTTTTCAAAATGATCAAAAAGGACTACTTGATCTTTTTTTCGCATCATGAAAACAGATGGGGCTTTCTCATCTTGCAACATCATTTGCACCCCAGTATTAGTTGGCGTCAAAGATCGAATCTGTCCGACAGATATTTCTCGGTCTTTCCAAAAAGCAGCATAACGTATAATCACAGAGTTTGATTTTAAAATAAAAGAACGCCGCAAACCTAGAAATAGAAAAACAAGAAAAATACCTAAAACAAAATTGCTTTTCCAATAAGGACCTGTGTTTTCTAAAGAAAGAATCAGACTAAAAAACAGAATGATCAAGGTCAATGACCAATAGATGATCGTATGTGCCAGTTCAGGCTGCCATCGAATATTTTTTTTCATTCTCTAACCTCTCACCGATTCAGTAATGATATAATCTTACCATAACATTAGTTTGAACAAAAAGGAGAATCTCTTTTTATGTTAAAAGTATACATTGATGCCTCTACAAAAGGCAACCCTGGTCCTAGTGGAGGCGGAATCTTGATTGTCTATCAAGGTAAACAAGAACAGCTATCTATCCCGCTTTCTATAGGGACAAACCATCAAGCAGAGTTCGAAGTCTTTTTAAAAACTTTAGAATTTCTAAAGAAAAACGACTTACAGAATGAAACGATTTTCTGTTTTTCAGACAGCAAAACACTAGTTTCTACGGTCGACAAAAACGCAACGAAGAACGAGCTCTTCCTTCCCTACCTTCAAAGAATCCAAGAACTTCTATCCGAATTTTCTTTATTAATCCTGCAATGGTTGCCCGAAAACAAAAATAAAGGAGCAGATAATCTTGCACGTCAGGCTCTCCATAAACAATTAAAAGAAAAAAAGACTCTTTAAATTAAAAACTTTAAGGAGTCTTTTTATAATTTCTCATTTAATATAAAAGATAATTGTGATCAAACGTAATTTCCAATTGGTAATCTCCGATTTTTTCTTCTATTTGACTACGTAAGATTCTTTCTAGTTCTGTATCATCAAACTGGAATTTCTCAGGGACCACTACATCAAATTGCAGCGTTTTTCCTTGATGAATTACTCTAAAATCATGAATATTAAGCCCTGTACCTGTTTCAAGAAGAATTTGCTTTAACTGCCGCAAGATATTATAGTATTTTTCGTTATCAACAGGCATTGGATCCAAGTGACAGACAAGTTCCACATCCAAAGACTTTTTAAAGTCTTTTTCTATCAGATCAATAATCTTATGAGCCACATTCAAATTCATTGATTCATCTACTTCGATGTGGACTGATGCAAAGCGTTTATTGGGTCCATAGTTATGCACCAATAAATCATGATAGCCAAGTATATCATCGCAAGCATTTAAATGCTCTTCCATTTCTTCAATCTCTGCTGGCGTTGGGCGACTTCCTAATAGTTCGTATACAAAATTTCGAAGCATCGTCAATCCACTATAAAGGATATATAATGCTAAAGCAAAACCTATATATCCATCGATACGCCATCCAGTTGCCCATTCGATTGCTGCTGAAAGCAATACAGCCAGTGTAGTAAAGACATCATTATAACTATCTGTTGCTGTAGCTCTCAATGTTTCAGAATCAATGGATTGCGCAATAACCTGATACATTTTGCCTTGTGCAAATTTCAAAAAGATGGAAATGATTAGGACAAAAAAGACGATGGGTGTTAAAGAGACATTTTCTGGATGGATGATTTTTTCAGCAGAAGACTCTAAAAATTGAAATCCTACATAAGTAATGATGATCGAAACAAATAACCCACTGATATATTCGAAGCGTTCGTGTCCATAAGGATGTTCCTGATCTGCTGGCTTTGCAGCAATTTTAAATCCGATCAAAGTCAATATGGATGAAGCAGTATCTGATAGACTGTTCACTGCATCAGCCATAATGGAGACACTTCCTGAAAAAAGCCCGATCATTAGCTTAGAGACAAACAAGATCAGATTCGTAACCAATCCTAAGATACCCGCTAGTACTCCTTTTTTTGTCCGCTGTTGCGGTATTTGTTTCTTTTTTTCTTCTTGTTTCTTAGCCAAGTTTTTTACCCCTTCTAGTTTGCTTGTTGCTCAGGTAAAAAGATGGAGAGGACGATTGTTTTCCTCTCCTCTCTTCCTTTTTCTATCTATCGTGCGTCCTATTACTATTAAAAGATGGTCATTATTCTGGTTTCAACGGTGTTGCTGCAAATAACGCTTTTGCTAGTAATGGTGTTATGATTCCCGCACCTATTGCTTCTGGTATCCCATTGATTGCTGCAACCCCTGCTAAGGTTTTAAATAAAAGAGCAGAATCTACACCATAGGCATCTGCCGTTGCACCTGTATAAAATAATCCCATGAATCCTAACACTAAGACTGTATTGACCAATGAACCCAGTACCCCTGCAAAGGCTGAGCTGATCGTTATTGATTTATTTTTTTGATAAATCCAGTGGAAAACCAAGCCTGCTACTAAGCCAACAAGTACTCTGGGAACTACCGAGATAATCGGATTCGTGAACACTAATGTATCAAATGGCGTTGTTGGCATGGCATAGGCACGAACAATTGTAGCGATTCCCCAAAACAAGCCAATCACCATGCCATCTTTTGGGCCTAATACTACTGCAGCAATAATTACTGTGATATGGATAATTGTTAAACTAATGAATCCTAATGGAATAAACCCCAGCCAAGGAACCATCGCTTGTACGATGATGATTGCTAACAAGATCGCACGTAAGACTAGTCGAAAGGTCTTATTTCTACTATTCATTTTTTCACCCCTTTTTATTTATACTAATCGTAAAAATTTCTGTCACTTTCGTCAACTAAAGACCATCCGAATCCGACCATTTGATTAGATGCGCCAGCCAATTGAAAAAAGTATGAGGGCAAGACTTGTTTGTCTTCGCCCCCATAATCATGTTTCGTTCAATGTTTGAACTTTTGTTTTTCTGTCAAACGTAAACTCCCTATTGTTGCGCAACCCATTCTTTCGCAGCTTTAAGTGCATCTGGAATACCAGCAGGATCTTTCCCGCCAGCTTGTGCCATGTCTGGACGTCCACCACCGCCACCGCCTACTTTCGGTGCGATTGCTTTAATCAAGTCGCCAGCTTTTAGTCCAGCTTCATTTGATTCTTTCGTCATTGCCGCTAGCAGACTGACTTTTCCTTCTTGTTCGTTTGCTAAAACAAGAATATCTGAAATATTTTTTTGTTTCCATTGGTCAGCTAATTGACGCAGCTGATTCATATCTTTCACTTTTACTTGTGCTGCAATGATTGTTTTTCCATTGATCGTTTCTGGATCTTTGAATACATCACCAGCTTGTTGATTCGCTAACTTGCTAGCTAATTGTTCATTTTCCTTTTGTAGCTCTCTTACTTGCTGTTGCAATTGTTCCGCTTTTGAAACAACTTCCTTCAATTGAGGTGATTTAACAATTGTTGCTACTTGTTTTAGTTGTTTTTCTTCTTCTTCAAGTAGTTCGTACGCTTCTTTACTTGTTACAGCCTCGATTCGTCGCACGCCTGCACCAATTCCTGATTCAGAAACGATTTTGAAGATTCCGATGTTTTCTGTATTTGCTACATGTGTGCCTCCGCACAGTTCGATTGACCAGCCGCCAATATTTACTACTCGAACGTCATGTCCGTATTTTTCACCAAACAAAGCCATTGCACCCATGTTTTTGGCTGTATCGATATCTGTTTCAATTGTTTCAACTGGGATAGCTTCCCAGATTTTTTCGTTGACGATTCTTTCCATTTCAGCTAATTCATCTGAAGTGATTTGACCAAAGTGGGTAAAGTCGAATCGTAAATGTCCAGGAGCGACTAAAGAACCAGCTTGATTTGCATGCTCGCCAAGTACTTCTTTCAATGCCTTGTGCAGTAGATGGGTTGCTGTATGGTTTTTGATGATCCGATTGCGCATCGATTGATCAATCAATAGATGATAGGTTTGTCCTTCACTCATTGGTGCTTTTACTTCTACGGTGTGCATAAATTGACCATTAGGCGCTTTTTGAACATCTGTAACAACTGCTACGATTTCGCCTACTTCATTCATGATCCATCCTTGATCCGCTACTTGCCCACCCATTTCTGCATAGAAAGGTGTTTGATCAAAGATCATTTGAGCTTCACCTTCTGCGACTTCATTCAAAAGAGACTCACCTTTAACGATGACCAATAATTGACTATCTGATTCTTGTTCTGTGTATCCAATGAATTTACTTTCTACTTTGATATCTGTCAATAAAGCAGATTGTACCCCCATTGATTTTTCAGTACTGCGGGCAGAGCGAGCACGTTCGCGTTGTGCATCCATTTCTTTTTCAAAACCAGCATGATCAACTTTCAGTCCTTCATCTTCTGCCACCTCTTCCGTTAATTCTACTGGGAAGCCATATGTGTCGTATAGTTTGAAGATGTCTTTTCCTGCTAGAGTCGTCCCGTTTTCGTTTTTTACTTCTTGGATCACTTGATTTAAGATTTCCAAACCTTCATTGATTGTTTCATTGAAACGTTCTTCTTCTGTACGGATAACTTTTTCAATAAATTCTTTTTGTTGAAGTACTTCAGGATAATAACTTACCATGATTTCCCCAACAACAGGGACTAAACGATATAAGAATGCTTGTTCAATACCTAATTTTTTCCCATGCATGACAGCACGACGAAGCAAACGGCGTAAGACATACCCTCTCCCTTCATTCGATGGCAATGCACCGTCGCCAATAGCAAATGAAAGGGCGCGAATATGATCTGCGATTACTTTGTAAGAAATATCTGTTACTGGGTTTTCACCATATTTTACTTGTTTGCTTAGCTTTTCTACGGCGTGGATAATAGGCATAAACAAGTCTGTCTCAAAGTTCGTTGGCGCATCTTGAACGATTGAGACCATGCGTTCCAATCCCATCCCCGTATCAATGTTTTTATGAGGAAGTGGTTCAAATGTGTTATCAGGCTTATGGTTGAATTCTGAAAATACTAAGTTCCAGATTTCTAAATAACGTTCATTTTCTCCTCCTGGATAGTTTTCAGGATCATCTTCTGCTAAATCGTTATAAGCTTCTCCACGGTCATAGAAAATTTCCGTATCCGGACCACATGGGCCTGCACCGATATCCCAGAAGTTGTCTTCTACATCAATAATGTGATCTAACGGCAGGCCAACTTCTTCATGCCAGATGCGTTTTGCTTCTGTATCTTTTGGATAAACTGTTACATAAAGTTTTTCTGGATCGAATGCCATCCATTTTGGATCAGTCAAAAATTCCCATGCCCAGTGGATGGCTTCATTTTTGAAATAGTCACCAATCGAAAAATTACCCAGCATCTCAAACATCGTATGGTGACGTGCTGTTTTACCGACATTTTCGATATCATTTGTTCGAATAGATTTTTGGGCATTTGTGATTCTTGGATTTTCTGGCACAACTGAACCATCAAAATATTTTTTCAATGTTGCAACACCAGAGTTGATCCACAATAAGGTTGGATCGTTCACGGGGATCAAAGACGCACTAGGTTCAATCGTATGTCCTTTAGATTGGAAGAAATCAAGAAACATTTGTCGAACTTGTGCACTACTTAATTGTTTCATGTCATTACCTGCTTTCTATAAATTAAATACAAAAAAACACCATCACAGCCAAGGACGAAAACTCGCGGTACCACCTTGATTGCAATGATGTGTAATCATTACCTCTTAAACCCGATAACGCTGAGCTGCGTCGGTATTTCTACCAAAATAGAAAAAGGGAGCAATTTGATTAGTGACTATTCTTTTTTCAGCCAAGAAAGAATTTTCTGTGAGTCTTAAAAAACAAATCATATCCTTTTCGTACTTAATTAGTATACGCATTCTATTGATCACTGTCAATATCTCAATTTTTATTTTCATTTCCTTTTGGTCATACTCCACGATTTTTGGTACGATAAGAATAAAGGAATCAATACATCTCTGCTATTCATGACAAGGAGGAATATGATGAAAAAAATAGTTGGAGCGGATGAATGGATACGCGCAGCTAGCTGCTTTTTGAGATATCAAGTTTTTGTATTAGAACAAGGGATTCCTGCAGAACTAGAATTCGACGGAAAAGATATCCCGCAACAAACCTATTATCTATTTCTTGATCAAAAAAGACCAGTAGCTACTTTGCGTTATGAAAAGAAAACACCTACTTGCTTCAAGCCGGAACGATTTTGCGTAGCAAAAGAATACCGAGGAAAAGGGTTAGGCGGTCAGTTGCTTGAAGCTGCTGAAAAACGGGCGGTTTCAGAAGGTTGTCAGACTAGTTATGTAGTAGCTGAAATGACGGCTGTAGATTTTTATGAAAAACAAGGGTATCATACTTGCACAGAACCTTTTATTGAAGATGAAGTACTTTGTATCGGAATGGAAAAAAGTCTAGCTTAAAAACAAGAGATTGTGACACGCCTTTTGTCACAACCTCTTGTTTTTTATTTATGTGAATTTTTCTTATTTTTACGAGCAGTACGGCTTTGCTGTCTGCGTTCGATTTTGCGTTCTTTTTTATTTTTTTCTGCAATTGCCCAATCGATTTTTTTCTTATAACCAGGCTTGATCTTTTTCTTTTTCTTCTTCACAAGACCAATCAGCGTGGGATCTAATACATCTTTTGATTTTTCTCGTTTGGCACGTCTATTACGATCGTATGTTTTGACGATTTCCCCGTTTTTGATTTCTTTTGGTTCAAATGAGACGCCCAATTTTTCTATCGCATCAATGGCTTGCTCATCATTTGGCGAATATAACGTAATGGCCGTTCCTTTTAAGCCATTACGTCCAGTACGTCCGACACGATGGATAAAGAAGTCTAGATCTTCTGGAATTTCTGCATTGATAACATGAGAGACACCTTCGATATCGATCCCTCTAGCAGCTAAATCAGTCGCTACAACATATTGATACTCCAGATTCTGTACTTGTCGCATCACTCGTTTTCTCTCTCTTGGGGTGATGTCTCCATGAATCTTTGCTACTTTCAAGCCTTGGTTTTTCAAGTAATCGGCAATTTCATCCACATGCTGTTTTGTATTGGCAAATACGATTGCTAAATAAGGATGACCAATTGTCAGCAGTTGATAAATCATTTGATTCTCATCTTTACCTTTTGTTGAAATCAGCCAATTTTCAATGTCTTCAGAAATAACTGCTTTTGGTTTGATTTCTTCAATGATTGGATTTTCCATGTATTTTCGTAAGAATGGACGAAGTTTTTCTGGAATAGTGGCAGAAAAAACTAAAAACTGCAGCTTTTCTGGTAATCGACTTGCAATTTGGTCTACTTCATTTAAAAAACCCATATCCAATGTCATATCCGCTTCATCGACAACAAATGCAAATGCGGTGTGAATCTTCAGCGCTTGTTCATTCATCATGTCTAATATTCTACCAGGCGTGCCTACTACAACCTGTGGCTGTTGGTGATGCAGACGATTTAATTGACGCTGTTTGTCTGTACCGCCGACAAAATTCGAGACACGGATCTCCGGTGTAGAAAATTTAGCGATTTGTGTAGCTGCTTCATAGATCTGTGCAGCTAGTTCCCTACTTGGAGCTGTAATAACAACTTGTACTTCCTCTTTTTCTGCATTGATTTTTTCAAACAAAGGCAACAAAAACGTATGTGTTTTTCCTGTACCAGTTTGAGATTGCCCAATGATATTTTTTCCTTTTGCAATTAAAGGAATCAAACGTTCCTGGACCTCTGTGGGCTGTTTGAAGCCCTTTGCGGTTAACGCTTCATTGATAAACGGTTTGAAGCGGAATATATCAAAATTATTCATTCGTGCACCTCTTCTCTTTAAATTATCACGACTTTGGCATTATAACACAGACAAAGCGTTTTTGCTCAGCTAATTTCGAGAATCATCATCCTTTGTTTGGCCAATCGTGCTAACAGTATATGTGTGACTAGCTTTTTCATAAAACAGAATCCGTTTTTTTCTCAAAAATGATAGCAAGATATTTAAAATAAAAATACCTTGTAGTAACAAGACACCGAGAGAAATGAATACTGCACTCATCTGCAACACCGTATTCGTTGTCGAATTCATGATTTGCTGAAGCAACTGCCCCAACCAGCTTAAACCATAAAAAAGAAAGTACAGATACCCGTAGCGGATCATCAATGCTTTTAAAGAAATTCGTTCGCGGTCTTCTTCCACCAAACGGATACGCACAATTTTTTTGCCAAGTGTCCATCCATTGGTTATAAACGGTACAATCATAAAGTATACCCCTACTTCTAATAAAAGCCACCAGATATGAGAAGTAACTGCCCCTGAATCGAACGCAAGTTTAAAGAAAATCGCCGCTACCAAATTAATAAGAGATAAAAATGTCCAGTCGATCAAATAAGCGACCAAGCGTCGAGTCAATGAGACAGTCTTTCCTTTTTCATAAGAAAGTTCATCCATTCGTCTTCTTGTAGGAAGCATAAATGTAAATAACGGCGTAACGACAAAACCAATGATTCCACCCAATGTATTTGTCACTAAATCATTCACATCAAATAAGCGGTATGGTCTTGGGTAGATAAAATAAAGTCCACTTAGCTGCGTCAATTCAAAAAATAGAGAAAGGCAGAAACTAGCAATCATCGTTTTCATAAAAGAAAGCCGGAAATAATATCTTAAATAAATGCCAAATGGTATGAGTAATAAAACATTAAAAGCTGGTTCCAAAAATACACTCTGCTTCATTGCCGGCAGGTAGGTACTAGGTTCAGACAAGACCAATACCGTGTTGTCTCTGAAATGTTGCCATGAAGCAAATAAATGCAGCTCCATCTTTGGCCCTGTCATTTGGGCAACCGTCTCCTTTGCCGGAAGTGGTAAGATCACCAAAAAATACGCACACAATAAATAAAAAACGAAAGAATACAAAATAACTGCCCTTGTTACTAGAAATGTTCCATACTTTCGATATTCATAAATAAAAAAAACAGATGAGATCGCTAAGGCTAAAAATGGAAAAACAATCAGCGCAAAACGAATCGGTTCGATATAACTTGCCATATGACTCCTCCTTGATTCTTTGTATCTCTCTTATCTTAGCAGTCCTTTGCTGTTTCAAGCAAGTAACGAGGCTATTATTTCTCATTTCTTTCAAAGTAAAGTAAGATAAACACAAAGGGGGTGTCGAGATGCTGAATATGTACTTTGTTTTTGGCGTACCTATTTTTTTACTGTTCCTTTATGCTACGATCGCTTATGTAAGAAAAAGAACTACAATTCATTATTTAGGATTTATTCTCCTGATTATTTCGGGTTTCATGCTAGTCTTCAATCTTCAGACTTGGCAGCAAGCACTTCTTGAAATGGATAAAATGACTCCACATGCTTTGTCTAAAGTGCTTGGCTACCCTGTCTATCTGATTTGGCTTCCCATTTTCATTTCTGGTTGCTTGGTTTTATTAAATATTTATCGCGGCGTACGCCGAATAGTTCAGTTACGCAAATCAAAGTAAAAGGCAGAAATCGGTTGAGCCCGATTTCTGTCTTTTACTTTGCTATTTCATCGTAGACAAAACGACATTTACGTGATCAAAATTAACGAGTACTTTTGACATTTCTTCCACGTACTCCTCATTTAAATAAAATATTTTGTTTGGCAGAGAAGTGCAGTTCTAATAAAATTCGAATGTTTTAGCTATCTACGTTTTAAATAGAGATAAATCGGGATACCAGCAAGTGTCAATACTATCCCCATCGAAGCTAAAAAGGTCTGAGTGATAAGCGTGCTTGATACGATAAAAGTCCCTCCAATGATTGCTACTAGTGGAATAAACGGATACATTGGAACTTTGTATGGTCGAAACAAATCAGGTTCTTTTTTACGAAGAAGAATGACACCAACAAAGACCATCGTATAAAAAATCCAAATGACAAAGATCAGCATATCCGTTAGTGTATCAAAACCACCGATCATCATCATGCCAATAGCGATGACTAGCTCTAAGATACCTGCGGCTACAGGAACTTTAGTTTTATCATGAAGTTTAGCAAAGAGCTTGCTAAAAGGCAGGTTGTTTTCTTTTGCCATAACATAAGGGAGACGCATTCCAGTAAGGGTATAGCCATTGATGGTTCCATAAACAGAAATCAAGATACCAACTGTGACCAGTCTTCCACCGAAGCCGCCAAAAATCATTTTTGCAACGTCACTTGCCGCATTGCTGTTTCCTGCGACTCCGTCGATAGATGCGGTTCTTAAGAACACCGCATTTACTAATAAATAAACGATCATGATTCCGATGATTCCTAAAGAAGTTGCTTTTGGCAAATCTTTCGCCGGCTTTTTCAATTCTCCCGAAATATTTCCTACGTGTATCCAACCGTCGTATGCGAACATCGTTGCTAGCAAGCCCACTCCCAAGGCTGAGAAAAATGAAAGATTTTCTCCTGCTTGGATCGGAAACAGTTGGAAGTCTACTCCTTCTTGTCGGAACAAACCGAAAATGACGATCACAAACAAAGGGATAAGCTTGCAGACAAGCGTAATCGACTGAAAAGCCCCTCCAGCTTTAGAACCTAAAAAATTGATCAGCAGGATCGATACAGCAGCTGTAACAGCTACGGGAACAATCATTGACTGGGAAAGACCAAATAGATTGACGAACTGTGTACCGAAAATGATCGACAAGGCTGCTACATTTGCTGGAAAATAAATCACGACTTGCGCCCAGCCCAATAAAAAAGCTGCTGTATTTCCGTAAATCCGTTCGATATATTTAATCATCCCTCCTGTTTCTGGAATAGCAGCTGCCAGTTCAGCTCCTGTTAGTCCTGCACAGACAGAAATCATACCACCGAGAAACCAAGAAAACATATGCAAACTGGCGGATCCTGTAACTTCTGCTACGCTTGCGGCTTTAAAAAATACCCCTGCACCGATCACTGTGCCCATAACAGTCGATAAAGCAGTAAAAAATCCCATCGTACGTTTTAATTCATTTTCTATTTTTACTTCTTTTACTGGCGTGGCTTGATATTCTTCCATCCCTTGTCCCCTTTCATACCATAGCCAATCCCAAAAGTATAAAAAACTTTTTGGATGTGGTTCTTGTTTTATACCGTCTCTACCAATTTTTCTTTCAGTTTTTCCAACATATCCTTTGTCATCGCATCTAAGTCGTATTTCGGCGAAAAGCCCCATTCCTCTTGCGCACAAGAAACATCTAGTGAATTTGGCCAAGATTCTGCTATTGACTGACGTACAGGATCCACATCATAATCCATTTCAAAATCTGGTATGATTTTTTGAATAGATGCTTTGATCTCTTCCGGGTCAAAAGACATCGCCGATATATTGAAGGCATTTCGATGAACCAATCGATCAGGATCTGCATTCATGAGTTTTATAATGGCATCGATCGCATCTGGCATATACATCATATCCATTGATGTACCTTGATCAATGAAACTAGTGTACTTTCCTTCTTTGATTGCTGAATAATAAATATCGACTGCGTAGTCTGTCGTACCGCCTCCTGGCAAGGTTGCATAAGAAATCAATCCAGGGAAACGGACACCACGAGTATCTACGCCATATTTCACATAATAATAATCACATAGTAGTTCTCCAGCTACCTTCGTTACCCCATACATGGTTGTAGGACGCTGAAGAGTATCTTGTGGGGTATGATCTTTTGGAGTATTTGGACCAAACGCGCCGATTGAACTTGGCGTAAAAAATTTCAGCTGGAATTCTCTAGCGACTTCCAATGCATTGACCAGCCCAGTCACGTTCAAATCCCAGGCTAATTGTGGTTTTGCTTCTGCAACAGCTGACAAAAGAGCAGCCAAATGAATCAATGTGTCCACTTGATATTGTTCTGCTATGCTGCGCATTTTTTCGTAATCCATTACATCTAGGATCTCAAAGTTATCGTTTTTCTCAATGACTTCAGGCATGCGTATATCTGTCGCAATGACATTTTCACTGCCTAGTTCTTGACGTAGCCGTGTGATCAACTCTGAACCAATTTGTCCTAAACATCCTGTCACCAATACTTTTTTCATGATGATCCTCCCTGATCTTTTTTACTACTATCTTCAGATGATTAACAATATATGCGTGAACATGTTCTCTAATTTTAAATAGACGAAAAAACTAAATTTAGTTAAATAATTTCCATTTCTTTTCCTATTTTTTGATAAACTGCTACTGCTTCATCAAGCATTTCCCTCGTATGTTCCGCAGTCGGCATATTTCTGATCCTGCCTGTCCCAAGAGGCACAGTTGGATAAACGATTGGTTTAGCATAAATCCCATGTTCGATCAGCTTCTTAGAGAAAGTCTGAGTCACTTTTTCGTCTCCCAAAATGACTGGAGTAATAGGTGTTTCAGACATACCGATGTTATAGCCTACTTTTTTCAATTCTTCTTTAAAATAATTAGCATTTTCCCAAACTTTTTCGACAAGTTCCGGATGTTCTTGCATCAAAGTAATCGAAGCCAATGCAGCTGCAGCTGCACCTGGAGTTAGCGAGGTAGAAAATAGGAATGGCCGACTTCTAGCTTTCAACCAGTCGATTAGTGTTTTCGATCCAGCTACATAACCCCCAACAACACCTATAGCTTTCGATAACGTGCCCATTTGCATATCGATTTTGTCGCTTAATCCAAAATGCTTGACGGTTCCTGCACCTTTTCCAGTTACGCCTGAGCCGTGCGCATCATCAACGTAGGTGATCAGTCCATATTTTTCAACAATCGGAATAATTTCCGGCAATCGTGCAATGTCTCCATCCATGGAGAAAACACCATCTGTGATATACATGATTTTTTTATATTTCTTACTTTCTATCGCTTCCTTTGCTTTTTTCTCAAGGTCTTTCATATCTTGATGTTTAATTCGGATGATTTTTGCTCCGGATAAGCGGCAACCGTCAATAATAGATGCATGGTTTAATTCATCCGATAAGATAGCATCTTCTTTTGTCATTACTGCAGAGATAGCGCCCATATTGCAGTTGAATCCAGATTGAAAGGCGATTGCTGCTTCTGTCCCTTTGAATTCTGCGATTTTTTCTTCTAATTGCTGATGGATTTTCAGCGAACCATTGATCGTTCGGACTGCTCCTGCTCCTACACCATAAGTTTCGGTTGCTTCAATACATGCTTTTTTCAATTCTTCGCGATTGGCAAATCCAAGATAATTGTTGGATGCTAGATTGATCATCTTTTTTCCGTCTACGATGATACAAGCACCATTTTCACTTTCTAGTATGTCGATCGTATTGTATAACCCCTTTTCTTTCAGTTGATCCAATTCTTTCTCTAAATACATTGTTAGTTCTTTGGAAGACATTGTCTCCACCTCCATATTCATCTGTCTTGCAGAACATACCAAACATATATCGTGTCATTCATCTACAAAGCAAGTATGCCATATTTTTGATAACGCTTACACTGATTATGAGAATTATTTAACCACATTTTTTATTTACAGTATCTTTTTACTTTCAAATGACTTATATAGTATGAACAATTACCTTTTAGATAATGATCTATTTTACTCTACCTGGGCAGATAAATACAACACAACCATTGATAGAAGCCCTTTCGTTAAAATCAATTGTATTCTGAATATTTAATTTATTTATTGCATAGACCAATAAAAATACATAAAACTTCCATCTTCATTTATCAGCAATTTTTAATTTTACTCTCTGAATATTTCTTAAAAGTTTTACTTGTTGAATTCGAAAAAAGGACTGTGACAAAAGTCTTGTCACAGTCCTATTCTTCCGAATAAACGGTGTTCTCCTGCCAATTCCGAATCACAAGTTACAATATTCATCAAACATGAGAAGCTATTTTTTGAAATTGTTCCTTGTGACTCGGAGCTGAACGGCAGGCTCACGACCTCTTGGTAAACAGTGTTCCAGAAGTAACTTTTACGGAAAATGATCCGAAATATCTTGGAGCTGACCACTTCTGTCACAACCTCCATCATTTTTTGTTATTTTTGATCCAATTGTCTGGAGTAAAATTTTCATCGTCAATAGACCATTCCAGAAAAAATTCTTCTAAGAATTCACGCATGAAGGTTTCTCTTCGTTTGGCTTCTTCATATCCGTAATCAGTATTCATTTTATCAGACAGCAAGAACAGTTTTTCATAAAAATGATTGATCACTGTCGTGCCTTTTCGGTAATTTTCTTTGTCCTTGAATGTTTGCGGATACAGTTCAGGATCAAAAATCGGGTGCCCATGTCCACCGCCGAAATAAGCAGTACGCAAAATGCCGATTGCTCCTAATGCTTCGATACGATCAGCGTCTTGAACGATCTTACCTTCCAGAGATAGTTCGGCCGCTTCAGAGAGATTTTTAGAAAAGGACATATTTTCGATAATGGAAAAAATCATCGAGATCTGTTCCTCTACTATTGGCAAAGAGCGAAGGAATACACGAAGCTGTTGCTTTGCCTCGTTCTCATTTTTAACGACTTTATCATCAATCGTATCATGTAGGTAAGCTGCTGCAAGCGTCACAAAGCGGTCTGCCTGCGGTTCCGTCTCCAAAATTTTTTCAGCTAACTTGACAACTCTTTTGGTATGATCGCTCCCATGTCCTGTTTGATCATGCGCTAATTGGTCCATACTATAATCAGCGATCACTTGTAATTTATCCATTCGTTCCACTTCTTTCTTAAGTAAATAGCTGAAAACATCTATAGATTAGATGAATTTCAGCTATCTTTGTAAATTGTATTTTATTTTACCTGATATACATTAAAATACAGATCTTTCATATAGTCGATCAGGTATTGCGGATTAAGCGGTTCATGTGTTGCATCCATGATTAATTGATTTGGTTTTCTAGATGCACCATATTGATGGATATGCTCTGACATCCAGTTTTTGATTGGAGAATAATCGTCTGACGCTAGAACATTTTCCACATCTATTTCTTGCTGCAAAGAATGAAGTAATTGTGCCGCATACATGTACCCTAATGCATAAGAGGGAAAATAACCAAAGCTTGCACCTGACCAATGAACGTCTTGTAGGATGCCTTCCACATCATTTGTTGGTCGTATTCCCAGATACTCTTCATCTTTTTGATTCCATATTTCAGGTAGTTCAGCAACATCTACCCCTTCATTGAAAATCATTTTTTCGATTTCATAACGAATGATGATATGGAGAGGGTAAGTCAAACTGTCTGCCTCGATACGAACCAAACTTGATTTTGTATGGTTCAATGAACGATAAAATTTGTCAAAAGGAATATCATCGAATGTTCCTTCTGCACATTCTTGAAAGAAAGGATATTGCTTTTTCCAGAAGCTGCGACTACTTCCAATAATGATCTCGTTAAACAACGATTGTGATTCATGGATACCCATTGATGTACCTTCATAAACCGGTGTATACGCATATTTATCATCGATGTCTTGTTCATACATACCATGACCAGCCTCGTGGATCACTCCAAAAACAGCCATTTTGAAATCTGTTTCGTTCCATCGTGTCGTGATTCGTGCATCATTCGGATTAATTCCAGTCATAAATGGGTGGACAGTGTCATCTAAACGACCACGACTAAAATCATAACCAAGTTGTTCGATTACTTTCACTACAAATCTCTTCTGTTGTTTTTTCGTCATTCTCCGATTTAAAAAGTCTGTTTCAGGTTCAGTCCCTTTTTCTTGGAGCGTACGGCGGATCGAAAGAATTCCTTCTTTAAGCTGATCAAATACCTTATCAAGGATTTCGACAGTCATCCCGGGTTCGTATTGATTCAGCAAAACATCATAATTCGTCTTTTCATCTTTTCTCCAGTAAGGTATCAACTGTTTTGTTAATTCAATATTTTGATTCAATGCGTGTTGAAAATCAGAAAATTGTTGTGTTTCTCTAGCTTTTTGCCATTGTCCGTGTGCTGAAGAAACGGCAGCTGTATATTTTCTCATAAGATCTTCCGGTACGCGATGTTCCAAATCATACTCTTCTTTTACTTTGGCAAAAACGGCAGTTCCAACTTCCGACAATTCTTCCGGATGTTCAGAAAAATAGCGAATGGCTTCTTTGATTTTTGGACCGATTTTTTTTGAAAAATAAATGCTGTAAAGATAGCTGTCTACTTCACTTCGGTATGCACTAGCTTTTTCAGGCATACCTGTTTGTGTATCCCAATCGAGGATTCCTAAAGCTTGTTGTAGAAGATTGATTTCTTTTACTTCTTGTAAAAACTCTTTTTCTTTCATTCCCTATTCCTCCAAACATCCAATTGAATGAATCAATTAGTAAGATTATTCGTCTTTCTCTTTTTTTCTAGGCGGACGAGTTCCCCAATACTGGAATAGATCCGTACGCAATGCACCATTGTACAATTTTCTTTTTTTGGTTGCTTTTTGTCCGTAAAATTCCTCAAACGCTAAGTCGCTAGTCAAGATATATTTACTCCATGTTTTTAATGGACGGAATACATCGCCCATTTCTTTATATAATTTCCGAACAGTTTCTTCTTCTCCTAGACGTTCTCCGTAAGGCGGATTAGCCACGATGACCCCGTATTCTTTATCCGTTTTGAAGTCTTTGACTGCTTGTTGCTTAAAGGTAATCGAAGAGCCTAATCCGATTTCTTCTGCATTGGCTTTGGCAATTTCAATCATCCGTCCATTGATATCTGAACCAGTAATATCTAATTCAATATCATAATCTGCTTTTTCTTCGGCTGCTGATCGAATATTTTCCATGATTTCTTGACTGAACCAATCCCAAGATTCGCAAGCAAACTCACGATTGAATCCTGGTGCGATATTATGGCCTATTAAGGCTGCTTCAATACAAAGCGTACCTGAACCACATACAGGATCATAAAATGGACGGTCTTTTCGCCAATTTGTCAACATAACAAGTGCTGCTGCCATGTTTTCTTTCAATGGTGCTCCACCTTTTTCTAAGCGATAACCACGTTTGAATAAACTTGGTCCTGTCGTATCCAGAGTTACCATCACATGGTCTTTCAGCAAAGCTACTTCCAACTGAAAATGTGCGCCAGTTTCCGTCAGTGGTACAGAAGCTGGACGGTGATAATAGGTACGGAGACGTTCAACGATTGCTTTTTTTGTGATCGCTTGGCAATCAGGTGTGCTATATAGTTTCGACTTGATCGATTTTCCAGCTACAGGAAAAGCTGCATCTAGTGGAAGAAAATCTTCCCAAGGCAATGCTTTTACGTTTTCAAACAATTCATCAAACGTATACGCATCGAATTCCCCAACCACGATTTTTACTCGATCTGCTGTACGTAACCATAAATTAGCTGTAGCGATCGTTTCCATTGTTCCTTCAAAACGTGCACGTCCGTTCTCAACTTGGCATTCGATTCCAAGATCTCTTAATTCTTTACCAACCAGTGCTTCTAGCCCGCTTGCCGCAGTTGCGACGAGGTTGAACTTCCTGTTTTTTTCCATACACAATCTCCTTATTTATAAAAAAAGGAGGTGGGACATCAGTCCTACCCCACACTTTTACTCAAATTCCGAATAACCGGTGATACAAAAGTTTGTTTTGTAATAAGAACGACTCATCTGAAGTATTGAAAAATAGCTTTCAAATGTTTTTCTTGTTTCTTATAACGCATTACTTTTGTCACGACCTAATTCCCTGATGTTTGCGGTTTTCTATAAGCCATGTTCTGTACTTTGCTTTTCCAGGGAGAAAAAACAAAGCGGTAACCATCTATCTGCAGTTATACTGCCTTTTTGTCCTGTTCTTCTTCCAGACAAAAAGCGCCCCTACCATTGTTTGGGTTGCTCGCTCGAGGGGTTTACCGCGTTCCACCGGATGGGTTTCCCCAGCCGCTTCGTCACTGTGGCACTTTCAAGGATACTTAAGCATAGCCGAAGCCTTAGCTTGTTTTCCTGCCGTTACTCCAAAGAGTACCTTAGCTTATGGTTTCGCTAAGCACGAACACTACAGGCATCACAGCCTGTGCGAGCATGGACTTTCCTCAGCCTGATCAAGTCAGACCGCGATTACCCGAAAACCGCAAATTCATTAATCAAAAATTAAAATTGACGTGTTTTTTCATTATCATCTAAGCTTGTGTCTGCATTTGTGTAGTTATTTGGATTAGGTTGTGCTGGTTTGACTGCACTTGCTTGTTGATCAAGCTTTTTACCAAATACTTCACGTTCAAGATTTGACAAGCGTTTTAAGATATCAAAATTGGTCACTGCTGCGCTCTTTGGTGCCTCTGTTTGTTGCACGCGTGTTTGAGCTGCTCCTTGAGTTTTAGATAATTGAGCTACTTTTGCACTCAATCGATCGTTTTCTTCTTGTAAAGCAAGGAGTTCTTTGCTGTAAGTTTCATAATCTTTGATGATATTGTCTAAGAATTCATCAACTTCAACGGGATCATAGCCGCGCATTTTTGTTTTGAATTCTTGTTGTAAAATGTCTTTAGGACTATAAACCAAATTCGCCATATTTACACCTCTAGTTTTCATTTACGTAATAACATTTCTACCTTTTTCATTGTATAGGAAAAAAGTTGATAAATCAAACACAATATCGATTATTCACTAAAATTTTGAAGATCGTCCATACTGATCAGCCGAATTTCGTAGGGATGATCTGCTTGGTAATTCTGTGCATCTTCAAAAAAATACTTCGTTTTTCCAGGGAATTCTTCATCATAGATCAGCAGACAGCCCACTGTATGTTCAAGTATAAAACGAGTGTGATTCTTTAGCTGACTAGGTGATTGGTAGGGTTGATGGCTAACAGCTTCGACATAATCTGCTAATTGTTCTGCTAATTGTTTTTTTTCTTGGTTCCCTTCATTCCAGTTATTACCAAAATCAGAAAAAGGATACAAAATACCAAGAGATAGTTCCGGATATTCTTCTTTCAATTCCGCTACTATTTGCACAGCCCATAGTTCGACGCCTAGATTTCCACTAACGAGTACCCATTCCAGCCCTTCTTCTGCTAACTGACGGAGTTCTTTTTTTAAAACATTTTTAACAACTTGGATTTTAGGATCATTTTCTTTAAAAACACCGAGTTCGAAACTTCGATACCCAGACACATAGATTACTTTTGACTTATCCATCTCAGATTCCTTTTCTTTCTATCCGCTTTTTTGCTATAATGTGGCCTAGGAGTGTGATTAAAGATGGTATTGCGCTATCCAAATGGCCAACCTTATTATAAGAATGCCTCTCCCGTCGAAAAAATTCAAGAAAAAAGAAATCAGATCACTGAATTCGGCAATCGGGGGATGCACTTTGAAGAAGCAATCAATGAAAGTAATAAATATTATCTTTCCCGCGGGTTGGCGGTTATCCATAAAAAGCCTACCCCTATCCAAATCGTGAAAGTAGACTATCCTAAGAGAAGTGCTGCTGTGATCAAGGAAGCCTACTTTACCCAAGCCTCAACTACAGACTATAATGGCGTCTATCGAGGCTTTTACTTGGACTTTGAAGCAAAAGAAACCAAGAACAAAACATCTTTTCCCTTTAAAAACTTCCATGCCCATCAAATCGAACATATGAAAGCATGCCTCGAACAAAATGGGGTCTGCTTTGTCTTGTTATGGTTTTCGTCTTTGAAGCGCTGTTTTTATTTGAATAGTGTTCATTTGATTGCTTACTGGGACGCCCAAAAGGAAAAAGGACGCAAATCACTACCTTTATCTTTGATCGAAGAACTAGGAATAGAGATCAAAACTGGTATTTCTCCGCGGATTCCTTATTTGGACGCGGTTGACTTCTATTTATCAACATTATCTATTGAAGGAGAAAGCAAGAATGGCAAATGAACAAACTAGAAGCTCTAGACGACAGAAACAGCCTACTCCTAAAAAGAGTGTGAAGAAGAATTCTGGCAAAGGTTCTGGAAAGTCCTCTGGAACACATAAAAAAGGATTATTTATCAAGATCCTTTTAGGAATACTCTCATTTTTCTGTATCCTCTTTTTAGCAGGTGTAGGACTTTTCTGGTATTACGCAAAAGATGCGCCCGAATTGACGGATAAAAAATTAGACGCTACCGTATCTTCCAAACTATATACACAAGATGGCGAACTATTCGAAGATTTAGGCGCAGAAAAGCGTGAAAAAATTTCTGCGAATGAATTACCGAAAACATTAGAAGATGCGATCGTGTCGGTAGAAGATCGCCGTTTTTATAAACACATCGGGGTTGACCCTATTCGGATCATCGGTTCTGCCCTCTCTAACTTTACCTCTGGCGGACTGCAAGGCGGAAGTACTTTGACACAGCAATTGATCAAACTTTCCTTCTTCTCCACTAGTGCAGAGGATCAGACCCTGAAACGCAAGGCCCAAGAAGCGTGGATGGCTGTAAGATTGGAACAAAAAAAATCGAAACAAGAGATCTTGACCTACTACGTAAATAAAGTGTATATGTCAAACGGCTTGTACGGGATGGAGACAGCTTCTGAGATGTACTTTGGTAAGAAATTATCAGAACTTTCTTTACCGCAAACAGCATTGCTTGCTGGGATGCCTCAAGCCCCTTCCGCCTATGATCCTTATGTTTATCCAGATCAGGCGAAGAAAAGACGAGATACTGTTTTGTATACGATGCTTCAAAACGAAAAAATCTCTCAAACAGAGTATGATCAAGCTGTCAATGTACCGGTAACGGATGGTCTGCAAGAACTAACTCAATCCGATGACAATACTAAGATCGTCGATAATTACGTCAAAGAAGTCATCAATGAAGTACAAGAAAAAACAGATAAGAATGTCTACACAGACGGTTTAGAGATTTATACGAATTTGGATCTGGACGCCCAAAAGAAACTATATGATATCGTCAACACGGATCAGTATGTCTCTTACCCAGACGACGAGATGCAAGTTGCCTCCACCCTTATCGACACCAATACCGGGAAAGTAAAAGCCCAGATTGGCGGACGTCACATCGCAGAAGACGTAACTTTAGGAAACAACTTAGCAGTGAATACTTCCCGTGATTTTGGTTCTACGATGAAACCTGTCACAGATTACGGACCAGCTTTTGAATATTTGAAATATTCTACTGGAAAAACTATTACTGACGCACCGTATAATTATGAAGGGACTTCGACTCCTGTAGGAAACTGGGATAATCAATATATGGGCACCATTACTTTACGCCAAGCACTTTACTTATCCCGTAATGTTCCAGCAGTCAAATTATTCAATGAAGTCGGTTCAGATAAAGTGGCATCTTTCTTAAAAAATCTTGGGATCGAATACAGTACGATCCATCAATCGAATGCGATCTCTAGTAATACGGAAGAACAAGATGGGACAAAATACGGAGCTTCTTCCTTAAAAATGGCAGCAGCCTATGCGGCTTTCGCCAATGGAGGGACTTATTACAAACCTCAATATGTTAATAAAATCGTCTTCCAAGACGGAACAGAAGAAACTTATGAGCCAGATGGAAAAACAGCCATGTCTCCAGAAACAGCTTATATGATCACAGACATTTTAAAAGATACGATCACTGAAGGTACTGGTACGAATGCGCAAATCGCTGGGTTATATCAAGCCGGTAAGACCGGAACATCCAATTACACAGATGACGAGTATGCAAAACTTGGTATTTCTTCTGGGGTGTATCCAGATATCCTATTTGCGGGCTATACGCCAAATTATTCGATTTCCGTGTGGACAGGTTACAATAAAAAAATGACACCTGTCACTTCAGAATCGTCACACGTAGCCTCTGATGTTTATCGCGAGCTTATGCAGTATGTTTCAGCTAACGTGACAAATACAGACTGGGAGATGCCAAGCGGATTAATTCGTGTGGGCGGTGAACTGTACTACAAAGATCAATATACAGCTAGATCGAATGCAA
The DNA here is from genome assembly GCF_051711605.1 of Enterococcus sp. DIV0436a. Classification (NCBI taxonomy): domain Bacteria; kingdom Bacillati; phylum Bacillota; class Bacilli; order Lactobacillales; family Enterococcaceae; genus Enterococcus; species Enterococcus sp. DIV0436a. The sequence goes on along the minus strand of NZ_JBIONA010000001.1, from coordinate 1,398,075 downwards.
TTACACCATCAATAACTATTCCATCTTCCAGCTATGTCCAGACTCCTGGAAGCTCAACAACAGAGACAACGACTCAAAGCTCTAGCTCTACTAGTCAAAGCGAATCAACTGCTGAGTCCTCAAAAGAAAGCACGACAGCAGAAACAAGCGAGCCAGCGTCTTCAACAACGGTTCCTTCTTCTTCATCCGAAGAAAGCTCGACACCGTCTTCATCTGCTCCTCCTGCTTCTTCCAGTGATCCAGCAACTAGCGGAGCGGATGCTGCAAATGACCATACACCATCCAGTAGCACCTCAGCTTCTGGAAACAGATAGTAAAAAAGAAACCACGTCTACAAGCGTGGTTTCTTTTTTGTGTCTATGTAAAAAATAGCTACAAATAAAAATCATGTACCAAGCTGTTTTACATGATTTTTTATAAGACTATCCAGCATATACATGTGTGATCTAACATTTAGCTTAAAAATTAGAAAATCCATTTTTCTTTTATCATTACATATACTTTATCCATTTACTTGTTTATAATTAAATCGGCTAAATACACACTAGTCTTTTATTTAGTGCCACTTCTTAATAATCCCATTGTTATTATCAAATAAAAAACACAATATATGGTTTTGAATAATTTTTTGAAAGAAGGCTTCATTTTGAGTTATCTGATAGTATGCTTAATTATCATAATTTGTCTGCACCATCTTTTTTTATCGAAAACAATACCTCGTTATTCCAAGAATAAAAAAGCTGAAAAATTTAGTTTATTATTAAATAAATTTACTTTAGTTGCTCCTATCCTTGCATTTATTATTTTTTCTGTACTTTTAAGCACTACCCTTAAAGGAAAATTTATGGAAAGAAGCTCTCATGCAATGATTCTCACTTTTTTATGGTTGTTGTTCACCAGAATCTATATTTTTCTGATGAGCCTGAAACCGCCCAAATCCATTAGTTTATGTTTAGTTATAAATGGTATTTTTTTATTATCACTTATCATTTTTATTACACCTTTAGATAGATACGTCACTTATTTATATAATCCTTTGGAATACTGGACTTATTTTATAGGTATATTGGAAGGCATTATTTTCTACATCGGGTATTTTCCCAAGAAAAATAACAGCATTTATTTTTATCGCAATAAATTGTAATAAGTTACCATCCTAGCTACTGAGTATGTACATTTACTTTTTCATGCAAAAAAGATAAACGAAACAGCTTTTCTCCATGATAACAAGATAATTCATACATTTATTTGCAATTAAAGAAACCACGTCTACAGGCGTGGTTTCTTTTTTAGCGTCTTTTCTTTTAGACGCATCCGATTTTTCCCATCTTGACATATTGATAGCAAAGGACATACCTCGCACTTGGGATTTCTTGCCGTGCAATGATATCTACCGAAAAAAATCAGTGTATGATGTGTCTTTACCCATAATTCTTGTGGTACTTTCCGCATCAGTGTTTCTTCTACTTCCATGACCGTAGCATCTAGTTTGCAGATCCTCAGGCGTTTTGAGACACGTTCCACGTGGGTATCTACTGCGATTGCTGGTATCCCGAATGCATCCCCCAATACGACATTTGCTGTCTTTCTGCCTACACCAGGAAGAGACATCAATTCTTCTCTTGACGTTGGCACTTGCCCATCGAAACGTTCAATCAGCTGCTGTGCACACGCTTTGATGTTTTTTGCTTTATTTCGATACAAACCAATCGTTTTTATTTTAAGAATGATTTCATCGATTGAAGCTTCTGCTAACGCATCGGGTGTCGGAAAAGAGGCAAACAAATCTGGCGTTGCTTTATTCACTGATACATCTGTCGCCTGAGCACTTAAGATCACTGCAATCAATAACTCAAATGGATTATTGTGCTTGAGTTCTCCATGTGCTTCGGGAAACATTCCATACATCGTTTCTAGAGCTTCCATTGTTTTTTGTTTGCTTAACATATTCCGCTATTCCTCCAACCAATTTTTCAGTGAGACTTTCGGCAATTCTTCTTGTTGAGCTGACTGTTCTACTTCTCTTTGAAGAAGCTGCTGTTTTCTTCGTTTTTGGTCTTCTTCCACTTGTTGTTTTGTACGTAGATTTTTTCTTTCCCACGATAGCAAAATGCGGTCAACGTAATTAAAACTATAAGCCTGATTTAATACGGCTTCCCGCAGTGCTAGTTTCAAAATTTCCGGCTGATAATGATCTTCTTCTAGCCATTGACCGATTCGCTGGAACTCGATCGAAGAAAGCGGGCGTCCAAATTCTTGTTCAAATAATTGATACACTGACTGGATTTCTTTTTCTTGTGTTTTTTCTTCGTATTTTTTTTCTTGTGTTTTTAAATACTCACCTAATAGATCATAGATGGGGTAAAGATTATATCGATCTGCTTTTTTACCGTTGACAATCGTCGTTTCTATCTTGATAAACCCATTTGTTACGAGACGATCCAGTATTTGAAAAATCTGATCTTGCTTGATTCCCATATCCATAGCAATCATCTGCAAATCAGGGAAAGTATCTCCTTCAAGCTGTGCCATATGCAACTGTAGAACAAATAAAAATTCTTCAGATTGTAGACCGATCCTATGGTAATTTTTAAGTAAAAGATTAGATATAACTGTTTGTCCAGCGCTTAAGTAATTTTCTAAATTCAACATGATTTCTCCTCCGCTCAATCACAGTATACGTAAAAAAAACATGGGAAGCAAGAACAGGTTTCTTTTCTATTTACTTCACTGATCGGTCAGATTTACAATGTCGTCTACTTGATTTTTGTTTGTTCATGTTTTTGATGCGCATCTTCACTTTTCGGAATAAATAAATCAAGTAGATTTCGCTGTTCCTTAGAATGTTGACAAGGAAACAAAATTACTATACACTATTTTTGTTTCCAAGTTAACATTATTGCATAAAGGAGTTTTTACATGTACAGTTTCACAAATAAATATTCTAAAGTTTTTGGATACGTCTCTGTCTTATTCACTGGATTAGGATTTACTATCGTCAGTCCTGTACTTCCGTTTTTAACGCTGCCTTATTCTCACTCCATACATCAGCAAGCTTTCTATATCACTTTGCTCATGTCTGTTTATGCTCTAGCTGCCTTCTTATCTGCCCCCATTCTCGGTAGCTTAAGTGATCATTTTGGGCGTCGTCCGATCCTTATTATCAGTTTATTAGGATCAAGTATCGGATATTTGCTTTTTGGTTTAGGAAATTCGATATGGATGTTGTTCCTTGGTCGTATCATTGAAGGATTGACGGCAGGAGAAATCTCCACCTTATATGCTTACTTTGCCGACATCACGGAACCTAATGAAAGAACCAAAGTTTTTGGATGGATGGGTGCTTTAGTCGGTATAGGAACAACGCTGGGTCCTATTATAGGGGGTCTATTAGCTGAGTTGGGGAATTCTGTTCCTATATTTATTGGAGCACTCTTTACTTTCTTAAATGCCGTTTATGGCTACACATTTTTGCAAGAAAGCCTTCCAATAAAAAAACGTTCAGTAGATTTAAGTTTCTCCCATGTAAGACCTTTTCACCAATTACAACAATTATTCAAGATTTCATCCGTTATTCCTTTATTGACAGCAGGTTTTGCTGTTTGGTTGGCAGCTGGCTCTCTTCAATCTATCTTTTCTCAATTTTCGATTGACGCCTTTCAGTGGAAGGCTGGGTTGGTTGGTTTAAGCTTCTCTTTGATTGGAATCTTGGATACTGTCTCGCAATTGTTCATTATGCCTCGATTGCTCAAAAAATTTTCAGAACAGCAGATCACAAGAATAGGGATGTTCAGTGAAATCCTCGCCTATCTATTCATCACATTATCTGGAATTCTTCTACTGCCGATTTTGTTTTTATTTGGGATTATCTGTTATGGTTTCGGTGATTCTATTTTTACTCCTGTATTCAATGGCCAACTATCCAATTCTGTCTCAGATAACCAGCAAGGTCTTGTAATGGGCGGTACCCAAAGTATACAATCTCTATCGCGCGTCATCGGCCCGCTAATCGCAGGACAGCTTTATGCTGCAGCACCATTTCTTCCAACGGTATTCGGATTTTTGCTTATGATTTTTGCCTATTATCACTACAATAAAAAATAGTAGCTTCATTTGCTACTTCGTATAAATTCTCTGTATCGACCGATAAAACGAAATACTGTGTCAAATTCTTCTTTTGACATATTTTCAAATACAGTAGCATCTCGCTGTACCCATTTTTGATGGAGTTGCTCGTGTCTATTCCTTATTTTTTGTCCGATTGGCGTCAATTGAAAATAGATTTCTTTTTTATTCTCTTCGCTTTGATAAGTGTTTATGATCCCTTTAGCTATCAGTTTTTTTGTTAGCTTACTGATGGCTCCTCTAGTCATATAACTAGCATTCGCTAATTTTGTCACGTTAGGATCAGGGATTTTCCCGATATGTTCAATCACTTCTAGTTCATTTAGAGTAAATCCTGCAAATTCTTTTTCCATTTCTGGTTTATTACGATGAATAATCTCATTAGCTAAATCCAGATATTCTTCTATTAGCAGTTGTCTTTTATCCATTTCTACACCTTCTTTTTCTTTCATTATATTGTTTTTTTGTTTCCTATTCAACAAAGATAAAAATATTTTGCAGGAAAACCCAATCTGAAACCAAGAAAAAAAGGGGTTGACAAAGCTTGTCATAACCCCTTTTTCTGATTAAAAGATAGTAAAGAGACAGTCATCGGTAATTGTGATGATTTTTTGTCATCACTTAAGGATGAGCGGCCTTTTCAAAAACTGTCTTTAAAGATCATCATCAGTTTCTAGCACATACGGCTGACCTTCATATGTGTACTCTGTATTCAATGTGCCGTCGTTTTCATCTGAGTAGATGCGTCTACTGAAAGGAAAACGATGAGAAACATTATCTTTGGCGTCTTTTGCTGGCATCGTGTAATATTCCTCTTGCGTTTCATTCAACTGAGAGAGTACTTGATCTGCCAACTCATCAATATTGATCGTTGGTTTCTTCGAAGCACTTTTATAATCTTCTAAAAATGCATCTTGTTGGACAAAATATTCTTTATTCATCTTCTTTCTCACCTTTCTTTTCAAAATCAAATAAAGCTGCTTGTTCTTTTATGTAACAGCTTTATCTTTGCTGCTTATTGTGACAAAAAATTCGAAGAAAGACAACTAATTGTACTTTTCACAAAAAAAGACAGAGGGTCGTGACAAAATTGTGTCACAACCCTTTTTCTTTATTGTGCAGTTTCGATTTCGCCTAGCGCTGCTTGTGCAAGTAGGTTCAAGTAATTCCATGGGCGGTCAAAATGTGGTTGGAAGAAGAAATCTGAAAGTGCGAGATCTTCTACAGTCATTTTATTTTGAACAGCTAAAGACATGGTATTTGCTGATTGTGTAATGTCGTATTTGGACATGAACTGAGCACCTACGATACGATTCGTTCCTTTTTCATAGACTAGCTCCATCATTACTTTTTCAGTAGTTGGCATGAACTCTGGACGATAATTATCTTCAAATACAGTCGCTTGGACTTCTAGATCGTTCAAAGTTGCGCTTTCTTTGGTCACACCTGTCGAACCGATCGTCCAGCCAAATAGGTAAAGTCCTGAAGTTCCTTGAGTACCACGATACGCCATTTTATGATCTGTCAAGTTATTTCCCACAAGCAAACCTTGACGAACGGCATTTGTTGCCAAAGGAATATAGTTTTGCGTGCCACTTGGATTGTAGTTGACTACTGCAGAGTCTCCAGCTGCAAAAATGTCTGGATCACTTGTCTGCATGTATTCATTCACTTTGATTGCCCCGTTTGGCAGTGTATCTACTTTTCCTTCGATCAGTTTTGTATTTGGACGGAAGCCCACACATAAAATGACCATATCTGTATCAAATGTATCTGTTGGTGTAGCTACTTGTTTCACTTTTCCTTCTTCATCTGTGATAAATTCAGTAACATTTTCGCCTAGCGCAAGAGTAACACCGCGGTCTGTCAATTCTTTTTCTAAGATATCTGTGAATGGTTTATCTAGATATTTATTCAAGATGCGATCTAATCCATCAATCAATGTCACTTGTTTTCCAGATTCGACAAAAGCTTCTACTAATTCAATACCGATATATCCACCACCAACAATTACTACACGTTTTGCTTCTTTCGCTTGTGCAATAATTTCATTTGCTTGATTGTAGTTTTTGCATAGGAGTACATTTTTCGCATCGATTCCACTAATCGGTGGGATAATAGGCCATGAACCAGTTGTCATCACTAATTTATCATAAGAAACCGTTTCTGTTTCTCCTGTTTTCAGATCTTTTGCCGTTACTGTTTTATTTTCTGTATCAACGTCTGTTACATCGTGTTCCATTTTAACTGTTGCTCCTAATGAAGATAATTCTTCAGGATTTGAGTAGAACAAGCCTGCTGGGTCCTTTACTACTCCGCCGACATAAAGTGCGATACCGCAAGATAAGAAAGAAATATTGTCATTTCTTTCATATACTGTCACTTCTGCTTCTGGGTGATTTTTTAAAATACTTTTTACAGCTGCAGTACCTGCATGTGTACAGCCAATTACTACTACTTTCATTTATGGTCCCTCCGATTAACATTTTGTCCTTCGACAAAACTACTATAACAGAAATAAAACGGATACAACAGTTTAATGCTTGTGAATTCACAAAGGTTTGTTTGTAGTTTCATTCCTTTTCAAGCATAAGAACCCAATATCTACAAGATTCTTATTGTGATAACATTCACTTTGATATCTAAGATTGTGAATAAAAGACAAAAAAATAAAAAAGCTAGCGTTTTTTTTACACAGCTAGCTTTTTTTAGGTATAACACTTGTAGAAACTGTTTTTACATTTGCGCCTTTTTTGCTGACTCTTTACAATCCGGACAGAGTCCATACAATTCCAACCGATGTTCATTAATCTCAAAATCAGTCAGTCTGCTCGCAGCCATTTCTATATCTTCAAGCCCTGGGTAATGAAAATCAACAATCTTACCGCAGTTTTCACAAATTACATGATAATGACGCTTTGAACTGAAATCAAATCGGCTAGAAGCATCGCCGTACTTCATTTCTTGAACAAATCCAATCGAAGTAAATAAGCGAAGGTTATTGTAAACAGTCGCAACACTCATATTTGGAAACCGATGTTCAAGTGCTTTATAAATCTCATCAGCCGTTGGATGGGAATGATGTTCAATCAAATATTCTAAAACCGCGTACCGTTGAGGTGTGATTCGAATGTTCTCTTTTTTTAACTTTTCGATAACCTCTTCGACTAACTTATTTTCCATGTAAACACCCCACGTTGTTATTCTCGTCTTATCATACTATTTTTACATTTTAAAATCCACTTAACATGAAAAGAAAATTCAATTTTATTGTATTTTAATGAAAAAAGACGTAAAACAGTCGCGTTCACTATTCTACGTCTCTATTCAAATAATTTTTCTCATCATAAATTTTTGTGTGTTCTTTTCATCTTTAAAAGTTTTTTACATAAACCTATCTGGAGAAAAACCAAGTGCCTTATATCTCTTGGTAAAGGGCTGTAGATAAATAACGTTCACCATTGTCGGGAACCACAGCTAATACCTTCTTGCCTTTTCCTAATTCTTTTGCGACTTTTAGCGCGGCAGCAATTGCAGCGCCAGATGAGATGCCTACTAAAATCCCTTCTTTTCGCCCAACTTCTCTAGCTGTTTCCATCGCTTCGTCTCCACTAATAGAAAGGACTTTATCATACACAGAAGTATCCAGTGTTTTAGGAACAAAACCTGTACCGATTCCTTGGATTTTGTGAGGTCCCGCTTCTTTCCCTTCTAAAATAGCAGATTCTGCTGGTTCTACCCCGATTAATTCGATTTTCGGATACACACGTTTTAATTCTCGGCCAGCGCCAGTGATCGTTCCTCCTGTACCGATACCTGCAACAAACGCGTCCAAGCCATTTACTCCAAATGCTTGATGTATCTCAGGACCAGTCGTCTTCTCATGCACAAGAGGATTTGCTTCATTTTCAAATTGTAATGGTAAAAAGTAGCCGTTTTCTTTTGCCAAACGTTCTGCTTCTCTGATTGATCCAGAAATACCATCCGCACCAGGAGTCAAAATCAACTCTGCGCCGTACCCTTTCATCAATAAACGTCTTTCGATACTCATCGTCTCAGGCATCACGATGATTACTTTATATCCTTTTGCAACTCCTACCATCGACAATCCGATTCCTGTATTTCCAGAAGTAGGTTCAATGATAGTATCACCTGGTTTCAGTAGACCATCGTGTTCTGCTTTTTCTATCATACTTAAAGCAATACGATCTTTTACACTTCCTCCTGGATTAAAAAACTCAAGCTTTACAAAAACATCTGCTGAATCTTCTGGTACGATTTTATTTAATTTGACGATTGGCGTTTTGCCAATCAATTCGGTGACTGAGTTATAGATAGCTGTCATCTTCAATTCCTCCTTGTCTTTGCTCTTCTTACTTATCATAATACAATCTGTTCATTTATGGCGAGTGATTCGTCTTTGACTAGCAAAAAAAAGACAAAGATATACCATATATGGTAGTTTCTTTGCCTTTTTATCTAAATCAAACGTTTAGTTCTTGACCAACTAATAAAGAATAACTGGACATAGACATGCCATTTTTCGCCATTAGATCATCAACAGACATGCCAAATTTTTGTGCAATATCCCATAGCGTATCACCTGACACGACTGTATATGTCTGACCATTATTTGTATTTACATCTGTTGTTGAAGATGATGACGTTGAAGTCGTCGTAGTAGTCGTTGTTGTTGTACTTGTGGTTGTTGTAGCCGAACCTGTTGATGGCGTATCAAAACGGGTTAAATTATAAGTATTAATCAATGAGTTCAATTTGGCCCCATAATTTGGATCGGTAGCATAACGACCTGTCAAGTACGCTGTTGCATCATAAAAACTTGTTGTATTGCTTTTCCACACGCCAGCATAATGATAATCGCCCGTGGAAAAACTGGTTGAACGAAGAACATTCGCATGGTCTTGGAAGGATTCCCAATAAGAAGAATATTTTCGGAATGGTTCATTCATCGTTACCCATTGTCCGTTTACATATTCTTTGGTTGCCATATAAACGACCTGTCCGTTATAGCTTCCTTTCACACCGAATAGATTATAATTTGGCGCACTAGCTAATCCGGAAGTGCCATATGCACTTTCCAACAACGCTTGAGCGATCATGACTGAAGCATACAAGTCATTACTTGCAGCAACTTCTGACGCAGACCAGCCGATTTGATCGATAAACGCTTGAGGATCAGCGACTGTTTGAGATCCTTGTTCATCTGCATGAACATGTTGCGGTACCGCTGTAACCATCATCGGCCCAACTAAAAGACTCGTTCCAATTAAAGGAGCAATCGCTTTTTTATTGATCACCATTTTTCTTTTAGGTCTATGGTGTCGGGCACTGCGGGTCTTCAGCTCTTGCATTCAAATTCCTCCTCAAAATAAAAAAACTTAATAAAAAGTTCTCTTCTTAAAACAAACTTAATTAATTAAATTATACTTTTAATTCTCAAGAAACACAAACTAATCCGAAGAATTCTTTGTTTTGTCATTTAAATGTAACATAGCCGAAAACGAAAAGTAATATTGATTTATTCTTCTAACACATAAAGAACAGCTGTCTCCAACTTGCAGACAGCTGTTCTTATCAGTCAAACAATTGCTTGGATCTATGATAGTTGATTGTACGTATTCACGACATTTTCTACTGTAAATCCAAATTCTTCTAAAATTTTAGTGCCAGGGGCAGATGCACCGAAATGATCGATTGTAATCGTTGCGCCCTCTGTTCCTACGTAGCGTTCCCATCCAAATGATGCAGCAGCTTCGATAGCCACACGTTTCTTCACTGATTTAGGAAGTACACTTTCTTTATATTCAGAAGATTGTTTTTCAAAGAGGTCAAAGCTTGGCATAGAAACAACAGAAACATCTTTGCCTTTTTCAGCCAATTCTTTTTGAGCTTTCACAGCCAAATCAACTTCAGAACCTGTTGCAATCAAAATACCTTCTGGTGTTTCTCCTTGTGATGGAGAAAGAACATACGCGCCTTTTTTCACCATTTCATCTGCTACTTCTTTTGTAGAAGGCAATACTGGAAGGTTTTGACGACTCAATACAAGGATAGTAGGCGCATCTGTTGTCTCCATCGCTACTTTCCAAGCAGCACGTGTTTCATTTCCGTCTGCCGGACGAATCACTTGAACACCAGGCATGCAGCGAACAGATGCTAGTTGTTCAATCGGTTCGTGCGTTGGTCCGTCTTCTCCGACAGCAACCGAGTCATGTGTTAAGACGTAAACAACAGGAGTATGTTGGATTGCTGCTAAACGAACTGCTGGTCTTAGATAATCGACAAAGACAAAGAATGTTCCACCGTAGATACGAGTTCCGCCATGAAGTTGGATACCATTCATAGCCGAAGCCATTGCAAATTCGCGGACACCGAACCAGATGTTGCGTCCTTCATAATGTTCAGGAGTGAAATCTTTATCTGCAGCCACCATTGTATTATTGGAACCTGACAAGTCCGCTGAACCACCCCAGAAGCTTGGTATAGCTTTCGATAATTCTTGGATGACTTCTTTACTTGAAACACGGCTTGCTTGACTGCTTCCAACTTCATAAGTTGGCAATTCTGCATCCCAGTTTTCTGGTAGTTTGCCATCAAAAGCATCTTCAAATTGTTGTGCTAATTCAGGATAAGCTTTTTTATAATTGGCAAACATTTCATTCCATGCATCTTCAGCTTTTTGTCCTTCTTCTATCATCGTTTGATGGAAGCGGGCAGCTACTTCTTCTGGAACAGTGAAATCTGGATACTCCCAACCATAAACTTCTTTAGCCATCTTGATGCCATCTTCACCAATAGGAGCACCATGGACAGCAGATGTTCCTTCTTTAGGAGCACCATAGCCGATGACTGTTTTTACTTCGATCAATGTTGGTTTGTCTGTTTCAGCTTTTGCTTCTTCAATCGCTTTAGAGATTGCTTCTAGGTCATTTCCGTCTTTCACTAAGATATGTTGCCAGCCATATGCTTCATAGCGAGCACCAACGTTTTCTGTGAAAGCTTTTGAAGTTGGACCGTCTAGTGAAATATCGTTTGAATCGTATAAAACGATCAATTTCCCTAGTTTCATATGACCTGCCATCGAACTTGCTTCTTGAGATACCCCTTCCATCAAGTCTCCGTCACCGCATATTGCATACGTATAGTGATCCATCACATTAAAGTTTTCTTTGTTATACGTTGCTGCAAGGTGCGCTTCTGCCATTGCCATACCGACAGCCATTGCAATCCCTTGTCCTAATGGCCCTGTAGTGGCTTCTACACCATCTGTATGATGTACTTCAGGATGTCCTGGTGTTTTAGAATCCCATTGACGGAATTGTTTCAAATCATCGATTGTCACTTGATAGCCAGCTAAATGAAGCAAGCTATACAACATTGCTGACCCATGTCCTGCCGAAAGAACGAAACGGTCGCGGTCAGCCCAGTTTTTTGATGTCGTTGGATTTACTTTCAGGTGTTTTGTCCATAACGCATATGCCATAGGTGCTGCGCCCATCGGCAATCCAGGATGTCCTGAGTTTGCTTTTTGGACTGCTTCAATACTTAATGTACGAATTGTGTTAACGCCAAGTTGGTCAATTTTGTCAAACAAAATAACCCCTCCTATTAATTTAGGTTTTTTTTACCTTTATTTCTTACACTTTCATTCTATAAGATGTCACACGAAAAAGCAATCTTTTTCAGTATTTTTTACTAAAAGTTGTCATTTCGGTTGTGTAAGCCTTTTTTCTTTTGGATTTCTTTTAATTTTTCCGGGGTCACGTCATTGCCCTCAGGATCGACGACTTTCATTCCTTCGATATGATGACGCATACCGGAACGAAAAGCTTCCAAATACTCTTTGCGTAAGTTGATTTGTTCTTGTTCTTCGGCTTTTGAGAGACCATTTTCCTTCTTTTTACGTGCAAGTTCATTGATCCGCTCTATTTTTTCAGGTGACAGCATGCTCAGCCCTCCTTTTACTCTCCTTCATATTATATAAAAACTGAAAAAAAAACAACTAGATAAACTAAATAAAATACGAACATTCGTTTGATTTAGCGCTTTTTATATGGTACTATTTATTTATCAAGTGAAAGAAGGTGTACCTTGTGGCCCGACAAACTGAATCAAGACAAATCGAAGTCTTACGATATATCCATGAACAAGTAACCCAAAAAGGATACCCGCCGACTGTCCGTGAAATCGGGGAAGCTGTTCAGCTTTCTTCTACTTCTACTGTTCACGGTCATCTTGCACGGCTTGAAAAAAAAGGGTTTATCCAAAGAGATCCGACGAAACCTCGTGCAATCGAGTTGACAAAACAAGGTTTAGAAAAGATTGGGATTCGTCCAACAACTATTCCAGTACTTGGCGTCGTAACAGCTGGAGAACCCATTTTAGCAGTAGAGGATGCTTCAGACTTCTTTCCAATCCCTCCTAATCTTTCTTCCGAAGAAGGCAGTCTCTTTATGCTGACAATTCGTGGAGATAGTATGATCAATGCTGGGATCTTGGATGGTGACAACGTGATCGTTCGGAAGCAAGAAACTGCTCAAAATGGCGATATTGTCATTGCAATGACTGCCGAGGACGAAGCGACTTGCAAACGATTCTATAAAGAAAAAAACTTTTTCCGTCTGCAGCCTGAAAACGACTTGCTCGAACCAATCATCTTAGATCAAGTATCTATATTAGGACGAGTAGTAGGACTTTATCGTAGTCATATCTATTAATTGCTACTAATAAAAGAAAACTTTTTAAAAAGAGTTTGAGACGATGGTCTCAAACTCTTTTTTCGCCCGGGTTCTTCTTCTTTCAAATTTTTATCACTTCCCTCTTTACAAACCAAACAAATATTCGTATACTAAATATACGAACAATTGTTCGCATAAATTAACGAGGTGAGAATTCATGAAATCAATGAGACGTCTTGGCTTAGTATTAACTGTTTTGTTTTTAGGTATTATTATTGGTAATTTCGGCATACGTCCAGCTTTACTTGTGTTTGTTCCGTTATTTACTTTGTGGTTCATGTTGTGGGATGAAAAGAAGTACCGTCAATCTGAGCGGCGCAGAATTCATGAAGATCATTTCTATCATGAGCCCTACTACAGATCCAGGCAATCATAATAAGGATTGACTGCTAATTATTCAAAAGACAAGAAGTTAAACTTTTACGGGGGTGTGACAAAAAATCGGTCACATCCTTTTTTCGAATAAACGGTGTTCTAAAGCCATTTTTTCGGTATTAAGTCAAATTGCGGAAAAAGTGATTTTTTAAACTTCTACTGGTCTTTGCTTGTTTCCATTTATAAAAAAATAGCGACCCTCAAAAGTCAGATAGAGAATCTGACTTTTGAGGGTCGCTTTAAAATCGCTTCTTTAAGAATAACATCAAGAATAGCTTCTTTTTTCTGCTTAATATTCCATTAATGTAATGATGTCATATCCTTTGATTTTGTCGCGTCCATGGAGATCCATCAATTCGATCAAAAATGCGCAGCCTACGACTACACCGCCTAATTGTTCGATCAGTTCGATCGTCGCTTTGATTGTTCCTCCAGTAGCTAGCAAATCGTCACAAATCAGCACACGTTGACCTGGTTTAATGGCATCCTTATGCAATGTCAATGTATCTGTTCCATATTCTAATCCATAAGTCACTTCGATGGTTTCTCGAGGTAACTTCCCTTTTTTGCGGACTGGGGCAAAACCGACTCCTAACTCATAAGCAACAGGACATCCTACGATGAATCCACGGGCTTCTGGCCCAACTACCATATCAATTCGTTTTTCTTTTGCATAATTTACGATTTGTTTAGTAGCTTCCCGATAAGCGTCACCATCTGCCATCAGTGGGGAAATATCTCGAAACACAATTCCTTTTGACGGATAGTCGGGAATACTGGCAATATAATCTTTTAAATCCACTCTTTGTTTCCTCCTAGGTTGTTAACCATTTCTTTATGGTAGGAATATCGCTCAAAAGCAAAAATTCCTCAACTTTGATTTTATTGAGCCGCCGCTGGTATAATCTGCTCTCAGTCAAAGGATGACTTTCTGGGCTAGCGACTTTTTGTAAAACACCGTTCTCTATTGTAACAAATTTCAATTCAAAAAACACCTGTATCATAAAAATTAATAATTTTTCAGGGATACGCAAATATTGAGCTATTGCTTTTATTTTATGACGTATATCAATTCGTTCTTGAGAATGGATCAGTTTAAACAATTTTGCGTACTGTTCTCTTGTGCCTACCCCATTCAAATAGGCCTCATCAGGCGAAATCCCCATCAGATAAACACGATTGAATGAATAAGACCGAAAAACTTCTTTCAGATCCGCTAAATCATCTGGACAATCCATAATAACTAGAGAGTTCGGTTTTCTTTTTTCAATTATTGCCTTTACAGAATCTAGTCCTTCGAAAACAATCGCAGCTTCCTGGATAATCTCAGGCACGAATTTCAACGTCGAAGAATCAAATGCTAAATAAAGGCTACCTTCCGACGTTCGGCTCTGTTCACGGAAACGTTTTGCCCGCCAATCAAATACTTGCAGACCACCCACAGAAAAATCAGATACCATCAGCTGCGGTTTCTTACGCCCGTTCCATTCATTGATCGAAAGCTTTCCTACCACATCTACCTGATTATTCAGCAGTTCTTCTTCTTGAGTACCAAAACCAAAAGCGACCGCATCAAGCTGACTCGATGCATCGGAAAGGACAAATTTCAGATGCTGTTGGTTTGCTCCGATTCTTTTGATATTTTCTGCTTGGACTTGTCGAAATAAAAACTGAGGCAAAGGATTATCCGTACCAAATGGCGCCAATAGTTTCAGCTCATCAATTCGCTCTACTGTTACTTCATTTGGCAGCAATACTTCATCAATTCTCAACTCAGGCCCTCTCATCAAGTCAATTTGATGATCGACTATATATTGGTTCATCTTCTCCTGTAGTATAGTGACATTTTCACTTGGCATCGTTAAACCGACTGCTGCATGATGTCCTCCGAAGTAAGTAAATAAATCTCGCATCTGGTCAAGCATTTCAAAAAGATTCAAGGCTTCAATACTACGTCCAGATCCTTTAGCTGATCCATCTTCTTTTAAAGTAAGGACAAGCGTTGGTTTACCCGTTTCATTCATTATTTTCCCAGCAACAATGCCCAAAACGCCTTCATGCCATCCTCGGTTTACCAATAGATGGATATGATTCTCCTTATTGACCATCGCTAATGCTTCTTGTGTTATCTGCTCTACGATTGCTTTTCTTTCTTCATTGATCTCATTCAATTTTTTTGCTTGAACGGATGCTTCCTCTTCATCAAACGTCGCAAGTAACGAGACGGCAGGACGTGGATCGCCCATCCGACCGATTGCATTTAGTCTGGGAGCAATCGAAAAACCGATCGTTGTTTCGTCTGCGTCCCTCATTTTTACGCCGCTTTCTTCAAATAGCGCCTGAAGTCCTATCCGTTCTGAATGATGAATGGCATCGATTCCTAATGAAACAAGGATTCGATTCTCATCAGTCAATGAAACTAAATCGGCGATCGTTCCTATCGCTACTAAATCCAAAAATTCTACAGGCGGTTCTTCCAATAATGCAGAAGCTACTTTGAATGCTACTCCGACTCCTGCCAAATCTGGAAATGGATAGTGCCCCGCTGGATGACGAGGGTGAACAATCGCATAAGCGTCTGGTAAATTCTCAGGTAGTTCGTGATGATCTGTAATGATCACGTCTACACCAGCTTGCTGAGCGTATGCTACCGCATCATTTCCTGCTACCCCGTTATCAACAGTGATGATCAACTGGATTCCTTCTTCGATCTTTTCTTGGTATACCGATTGGTTTGGTCCATACCCATGCTCAAATCGATTTGGCAGGAATACTTCTACTTCTGCACCAAGTAATTCCAGTGTTTCTTTCATTACCGTTGCACTGGTGATCCCATCTGCGTCATAATCACCGTAAACGAGGATTTTTTCTCCACTGATTACAGCTTCTTGGATTCGGCTGATTGCTTTATCCATATCGTGCATCAGATACGGATCATGTAATTCTTGTTCCTTTGGATGTAAAAATCGGTTGATATCCTTTTCCTCATGGTAACCTCTTTGCCACAGTAACTTACCGACAAATGGAGATAATTTCAGTTCACGGATCATTTGGAGAAAGGATTCAGAAGGCTCTGTCTCGCTTAACTTCCAATCAAAATTTGCTTGTCTCACTTTCTCACTCCTAACTTAGTTATTATAGCAAAGGAAATCAGCAAAAAAAAGCAGAAAGAAAGAATAAAAACAGATCAGATCCGCTAGACAGATGTTCAGCAGGACCTGATCTTTTGTACGACCATTTATGAAATATCCCTATTAGTCAAAATAATTGAAGCTTTGTTTGGGCGATTGAGTTTTTTGTTCTTCCGGCGCTTTCAATTGACTGATTTGTGCGGTTTTCGCTTGTAACTCCGCCTGATAAGCAGCTTCCAACTCCGCACGTTCGTTTCTAAACTCGCGTTGCTGTTCTTCTTTTGCTTCTTCAATTTTCTTTTGAAGTTCTGTTTGATATTCTGACATTTCCTGAGTCAGCTGTTTGATTTGCTTTTTTTGCTGCCATAGTGTTGCCGAAGCAGTCAAAAATACAATCAGTGCACCAATCAGCGCAGAACCGATGATCACTAAGATCAATGGCGCAGAAAAGGAAGTGAAGCCAAAACTTACAGGAACATTTTTATTGTTCAATACAGCAAAAAGAACAATAATCAAAACTAAAACAAATCCAAGAATCACATTGCTTTGCTTTTTCAATTCCTTCACCTACTTTTTGTTAAAAATTCCGCTGGCTAAATAATCACCAATCGTTGGAAACAGCGTATAAAATTTTGATGCAACTTCTAAAATAAACGGTTGATTGATTTCCCGTTTTGGATGTCTCATATTGCGGACGATCATTTTTGCCAACTTGGCAGGTTCTAAAACGATTTGTCCGACTTTTTCCAAATAGCTTCCGCTTGGATCAGCCTTATCGAAGAAATCTGTCTCGATTGGACCTGGATTCACTGTCGTAACAGCTACGCCAAGTGGTTTCAATTCTAATCGCAAAGCATTGGAGAAGCCAAGGACTGCAAATTTCGTGGCAGAATAAACCGTTGATTTTGCAGTTGCCATTTTTCCAGCCATAGAGGCGATATTAATGATATGACCTTGTCTTCTTTCTGCCATATCGATCGCAAATTTTTGTGTCAAAACCATCATTCCTAAGATGTTGACTTCAAACATATCGTATGCTTTTCCAAGGTCGAATGTAAGGAAGTCTTCGAAAATCCCAAAACCCGCATTGTTTACCAGAATATCGACGCGCCCGACTTCTTCCATCACCTTTTCATATAATTCGTCCACGCTTTCAGGATTGCTGACGTCTACCTTGAAAGCATAAGCCTCTTTGCCGCTCAAGCGTCTGCACTCGTCTCTGACACCTTCTACAAATGCCATTCTTCGTGCGCAACTTATAACGATTGCTCCTTGCTTTGCTGCTTCATAACAGATTTGTGCGCCCAGACCGCCTGAACTACCTGTTACTAAAACAACTTTATCTTCTAAATTCATGCCTCTTCCTCCTCGCGAAATGGAATCTCAATGCTATCAAAATCTTTCATAATCGTCGTGTTTTCAAACACTTCTTGTGCTTCTTTTTCAAGCTCTAAAGCTGCTTTTCCTAAATATCTCGCACTGATATGAGTAAGTAGCAGCCGTTTTGCCTGCGCTTCTTTTGCAACTTCAGCAGCTTGATGAGTCGTGGAATGGAAATAGTTGTGCGCCATTCTTGCTTCATCTTTATTAAATGTGCTTTCATGTACCAGAATATCGCTATTTTCCGCAAGCACAACGGAATTATGTGTTTTTCTCGTATCGCCTAAAATAGTCACGATTCGTCCTTTTTTATCTGGACCTACGAAATCTTTTCCATTGATCGTCCGCCCATCTTCTAGTTGGATCGTTTCACCTTGCTTCAGTTTGCCGTACAGTGGTCCAGCTGGAATACCTAATTCTTTTAGACGATCCACCTGCAATTCTCCTTTATGATCATGTTCAACCACACGATAGCCAAAACTGTCGATCCCATGATTTAGTTTTTTTGTATAAACAGAAAATTGCTGATCAGTAAAAATCGGGGCTGTTTCATTTAGCTCAATGAATTTCAGCGGATAACTTAAACGCGTTTGCGAAATACCTAAAGAGACTTTTATGTATTCCTCTATCCCTTTTGGCCCGTAAATCTCTAATGGCGTATCCCCACCTTGAAATGACCGGCTGCTGATGAGCCCGGGAAGTCCAAAAATATGATCGCCGTGTAAATGTGTAATGAAAATTTTACCGATTTTTCTCGGACGAATAGTCGTTCGCAAAATCTGCATTTGCGTGCCTTCGCCACAGTCGAACAACCAAACTTCATTGCGCTCGTCTAAAAGTTTCAATGCTATACTTGTCACATTTCTATGTTTTGCAGGAACACCTGCACCTGTTCCTAAAAATTGTAATTCCATAATCTACCTGACTTTCTTTAAGTTCCTCTTTAATTTTAGGGTAAAAAGAAGGGATAATCAACCGTAAGTCGAGAATGGGTTCAAATTAAAAATAACGTTCTAAAGCGATAGCGTTTTCTTTGAAAATTACTATAAAAACAGCAGCGAACCCGTTTGAGATCCTCTGCTGTTTTTTATTAATTTGAAGATCCAGAACTTTCATTGTCGTTAGAAGTTTGCGGATGTTTGTCCTTCCAAGTCTTTTGTGCAGCTTCTTTCGCATGATTTTCAGCTTCTTTCGCATCATGCACATCTTTTTCGACATCTTCATAATCCAAGCGGGTAATTTCTCCGCCTAATTCCATCATTACCAATTGATTCAGTGGGCGATTGTCCTCTTCATCAGCAATCAAGATCAGTCCTGTAGCTCCTTCACCGATTTTATTTCCTACAAAGTCGAACACGGTCTGGGCATCTTTTATTTCTTTGGCATCTTGTGTCGCACCGATCATTCCTCCGGCAAACCATCCTAATAAAATCCCTAGCGGACCACCTAATACACCAACCAACATTCCGATTAATCCACCCGTAGAAGATTTGTTATTACCGGTAAAGTCGATAAAATCTTCTATTTTGAATTGATGTGTCCCATTAGGATCATGGCTGACAACTGCCATCTGTTCTCCTTTAATCGAACGAACAGCATGTAACTTTTTGATTTCTGAAAATGCCTGATATGCCTGGCTTTCTACTTGAAAATTTAAAATGATTACTCGTTTGCTCATTAAAAACGCCCCTTTCATACCTTCTTGTTATTTATTTTACCTTTAATTGTAAAATAAGAAAAGAAAAGCACTCTTTTTTTCCAATAAAATAGGGCTGTGACAAAAGTCGTATCACAGCTCCTTTTTCCGAATAAACGGCGTTCTTGAAGCTGACCACTTCTGTCACAACCTCCCTTAAATCTGAATCTATATTTTTTGGTATTTGTTTTTATTTGCTTGCCTATTCGACAAATTCAAATTCAAACTCACCGATACGTACAAGGTCGCCATCTTTCGCACCGCGTGCCCGAAGAGCTTCATCCACACCCATACCACGTAATTGACGAGCAAAACGCATCACTGTTTCATCATGATCGAAATTCGTCATTTGGAATAATTTTTCGATCTTCTCACCAGATAAGATCCACGTTGCATCTGAATCACGATCGATTTGGAACTCAGGACCTTCTGGATTGAATCCATAGTGTACAGTTTCTTCTTCCAGTTCTTCTTCGTACAATGGGAATTCTGGCGTTACTTCTAACAAATCTGCTGTAGCATTCAATAACGCGTCCAATCCTTGTCGAGTCACTCCAGAAATTGGAAATACTGGGATGTCATCAGCAAATTCATCTTCTTTTTCCTTGTTCAGCTGTTCTTTGAATTTCACTAGATTTTCCTGTGCATCCGGCATATCCATTTTGTTTGCCACGATGATTTGCGGACGCTCTAGCAAGCGTAAGTTATAAGTAGATAATTCTTTGTTGATGGCAAGATAGTCTTCATAAGGATCTCGTCCTTCCATCCCACTCATATCGATCACATGTAAAATTACTCGTGTTCTTTCGATATGACGAAGGAATTGTGTACCCAGCCCAACACCTTGCGAAGCTCCTTCAATCAAGCCTGGCAAGTCTGCTGCGGCAAAACTTCTGCCATCACTTGTAGTAACCATTCCTAGATTAGGGACGAGCGTCGTGAAATGATAAGCGCCGATTTTTGGACGAGCAGATGAAATAACGGATAGTAAAGTCGATTTCCCGACAGATGGAAAACCTACAAGTCCAACGTCTGCCAATACTTTCAATTCTAGTTCGATTTTTCGCTCTTGTCCTGGTTCACCGTTTTCAGCAATTTCCGGTGCAGGATTCCGAGGAGAGGCAAAACGGATATTCCCTCGTCCACCGCGTCCACCTTTTGCCACAACTAGTGTTTGACCATTTTCAATTAAATCTCCTAAAAGAGCACCAGTCTCCGCATCTCGGACAGTGGTTCCTTGTGGTACTTTAACATAGGTATCTTCTGAACCACGACCGTGCATCCCTTTACTCATCCCATTTTCACCTGGCTGCGCTTTGAAATGGCGATTGAACCGAAAATCCATCAATGTACGTAACCCTTCATCGACGATCAAGATGACATCGCCGCCACGACCACCGTCTCCGCCAGCCGGTCCGCCGTCAGGAACGTATTTTTCGCGACGAAATGCAACCATTCCGTCTCCGCCCTTGCCAGCTTTCACATCGATCGTTACTTGATCTAAAAACATGGACATAATTAAGTCCTCCTATTATTCATTTATTTATTTGACTGCCTGAATTTCCACAATAAACAAAAGTCTTACTTATTTTATCGGTGAAATCTGATTTTGTCTATCATTTCAGCAAAAAGATTGTTACCTTCTTCTTTTTTTATCATTTGGTAAGGTTTCCAACCTTTTTTCTGCTACCAAGTATAATTTTTTGACAAAATATTCTTTGCGTAGCAGAATAACAGTGTATTAATTGTATTAATTGAGGATGCCGTTTCACATCACCCCTAATAAAGGAGGAACTTTTGATATGACAGTAAAAGTAGGTATTAACGGATTTGGGCGTATTGGCCGTCTGGCTTTCCGCCGCATCAAAGAAGTCTCAGATGATATTGAAGTAGTAGCAATCAACGACTTAACAAGTCCAACTATGTTAGCACAATTATTGCAATTTGACTCTACTCATGGTACTTATCCTGGCACAGTTACTGCAACAGAAGACTCAATCGTAGTGGATGGCGAAGCAACTCGTGTTTATGCAGAACCCGACGCAAGCAAAATCCCTTGGGCAAAAGAAAACGGTGTAGATATCGTACTAGAATGTACTGGTTTTTATACATCTGAAGAAAAAGCAAAAGCGCATTTAGATGCTGGTGTCAAACGAGTAGTTATTTCTGCCCCAGCTGGTGCTATGAAAACCATCGTCTATAACGTCAATGATGATACATTAGATGAAAACGACAAAATCATCTCAGCAGGTTCATGTACAACAAACTGTTTAGCACCTATGGCTTATTTCTTAAATAATGAATTTGGGATCGAAGTTGGTACAATGACAACAGTTCATGCCTACACTTCCACACAAATGCTCTTAGATGGACCTGTAAAAGGCGGTAATTTACGTGCTGCTCGTTCAGCTGCTGACAATACTATCCCACATTCTACTGGTGCTGCGAAAGCAATCGGCTTAGTTATCCCTGAGCTACAAGGAAAATTACAAGGACACGCACAACGTGTTCCAGTCGTTGATGGTTCATTAACTGAATTGGTTTCAGTATTGAAAACAAAAGTAACTGCTGATCAAGTAAACGAAGCAATCAAAAAACACACAGTTGACAATCCTTCATTCGGGTATGATGACCGTCAAATCGTTTCTAGCGATGTCATTGGAACAACTCAAGGTTCGATCTTTGACCCAACGCAAACAGAAGTAACAACTGCTGGTGATTTCCAACTTGTTAAAACTGTTGCATGGTATGACAATGAGTATGGATTTACTTGCCAAATGATTCGCTTACTAGAAAAATTCGCTAATTTGTAATTTGATAGATCAATCGATAAAAGAAGCCTTTGACTGGATCCAGTCAAAGGCTTCTTTCTTTTCATCCCCTACTTTTAAACTCGTTCAATGAACATATTGGCTTAAAAATTGTTGGACTACTTGCTGATATTTTTCAGGATCTGTCTTGTATGCTTCCGCATGCTCGGCTCCTTTTACAACATACTTTTCTTTTGGTCCCTTCGTTGCACGATAGACCTTATCTAACATTTCAAATGGTACAAATGTATCTTCATCTCCATGTATAAAGAGCATTGGGCGCTGGTTTTTCTTCAATTGTTCCACTGCATTTGCTTCACCGAAAAAGTAGCCAGCACGGACTTTTGTCACTAGACTTGTTACTTGCATAAGCGGAAATGCTGGAAGACTAAACATATCGTCTAGCTGATAAGCAAGCTCATCATGGACGGAAGAATAACCGCAATCTTCAATGATTGCTTTCACATTATCTGGTAGTTTTTCTCCGCTAGTCATCATAACTGTTGCTGCTCCCATGCTGACACCGTATAGAACGATTTCTTGCGATTTTCCATTGTTTTCTAGCACTTTGTTTATCCACTGTACATAGTCTTTACGCTCTGGCCATCCAAATCCAATGTAATCCCCTTCGCTTTTTCCATGTCCTCTTGCATCAGGAACAAGGACATTGTAACCCATATCATGAAACATCTTTGCGTAATTGGTCATCGTTTCAGCGTTTCCCATATAGCCATGAGCCACAAGAGCTGTTTTTTCACTTTTCGTTTCAGCAGGAAGATAAATCGCTGATAATTTCAGACCGTCTTTTGAAGTGATGGTCCAATCGCTTCGGTTTTCTTTTGAACTAAACCATTTATGTGCATCCGTTTCTTTGGATGTCTGTGTTGTACCAGGTGTATCTTCGTCTAAAAAGTCTTTCTCAGAAGGCACAACAGCATAATTATAAAAATAATTCCCTGCAAACACTAACGCAACAATCAGAGCTAAAGCGACGCCTAAAAGGATTTTCATCCAAAGTTTCATAAATCATCCATCTCATTTCTCTTTTTTCATATAACCTTGAATTAGTATAATCAAAGAATCTCTACTATGCAATGTTCATTTTTATAACCTATAAAAAAACAAAATAAAAAAGCAGAAATAACTGGCTATTTCTAGCGGATTATTTCTGCAATAACTAATTATCTATTTTTTATTTTCAATTAATTTAAAGCTTGACCATGGTTTCAAAAAGTCAAGGAGGAATAATTCGTCATCGGAGATTCTTCCTACAACATTGACACGTCCGTCGTTTTTCATATCCTTCAAGGCGATTTGTGTTTCTCCTTTGTATTGACCGTACCCCTCATTGTCAATCAGTACATCCCCATGATGCATATCTCGCGTATTATGAGGCGGGAAATCTTTATCTTTGTAGTATACACGAGTCATCGTTGAACGAAGGATATATTCTGAGCGATCCCCTCGATAACTATGAAGGTTATCAAACAAGCAGATTCGTTCGTTTTCTGTAATACCTTCTTCCGTATCTACTTTCAATGTTGGATAATCCGCGTTAAATGCTTCTGCCATTTCTTTCAATTCTTCTTCACTTGCGTACGCATTTCCAATAGAAATATCATCAATCAATCCTGTAAGGATTAAATGCTTCACTTGTGTCGCAATTTCAAGATCTCGGTGGTCTTCCAGCGTGCACAAGCCATCTTGCGTAGGCCAAGGGCCAAACTCAGCAGATTGCGAATTGACGAATGCCATCGTATTCAAATTATATTTTCTGAATTTTTCTGAACAAAAAACAAAGTGTTCGTATCCTAAACCAGAGTATCGATGAGGATAAAAATTATGAGAACCTAATAAATTATCCGTGTTTGGCGAATAACTCATGATGTTGTCAACGTAATTCGTGCCCGAACTCATATTGATCTCGATTTTGATACCAAAAGGATTGCGCGTCATTTTTGCTTCTTCTGCTCCTGTGAATCCGATATCTAAGCGGACCCCGTAGGCACCCATCTTATGGAAAAAAGATAAGTCATCGTAAGAAATCTCCAACTGTTCAAATAACGCTGGATTGATATCAACCATTACTTCCATGCCTAGGCTATTCGCGTAATCAACTACTTCTTTAAATTCTGAAAGAACTTTTTCTTTATCATCATTGATCTGCAGCAAACTGGTAAAAACCCGTTTATACCCATACTTATGAGCTAAATCCAAGTACGCTTTGTCCTTTTCAAATGTTGACCGTTCTGGATAAATCGAGATTCCTAATTTTCCCATATTACCATTTCCTCCTGCATCTTTTCGTTTTTGTATCCACTTACATTATAGCAAACACAAAGTAAATGGTCTACACCTTTTCTTTTTCTTTTAAAATAAATGATAAATTCCAATAATTTAAGTAGGTATTTTCCCTCTATTTTGTTATCATTAAAGATAACAAAATAGTAAATTGGAAAGGAACAGTTATGAAGAAAAATAAAGTTATTTTAAGTATTAGTTTAGCAGCAGCATTGCTGTTTGCTGCTGGTTGTTCTGCAAACAACACGACTTCTTCTAGTTCGTCTACAGAAAGTTCAAAAAGTACATCTACTGCGGAAAGCACGACTGCCAGTAGCGTCGATTTGAACGCATTGGAATTACCACAATTGACGAAAGATGTCGCCGAAAATGAAGATCTGGTCGAAATGGTGACGAATAAAGGCACAATCAAAATCAAATTATTTCCCGAATACGCACCAAAAGCGGTTGAAAACTTTATGACACATGCAAAAGACGGTTACTACAACGGACTGACTTTCCATCGCGTCATCAAAGATTTCATGATCCAAGGTGGCGATCCTAAAGGCGATGGCACTGGAGGGGAAAGCATTTGGGGAGAAGGATTTGAAACAGAGATCAACAACCACCTTTATAATATAAGAGGTGCGTTATCTATGGCTCGCTCACAAGATCCTAACAGTAACGGCAGCCAGTTCTTTATCGTTCAAAATACAGATGATATGCATGATGGTCTTTTAAAAGACGACTATCCTCAAGCAATCATCGACGCTTATAAAAACGGCGGTTATCCTTCACTAGATGGCCATTATACTGTCTTCGGCCAAGTGATTGAAGGAATGGATGTCGTGGATGCTATTGCAAATATCGAAACAGATAGTTCAGACAAACCAAAAGAAGAAGTAAAAATCGATAAAATCAATATACTGCAAGAAGCAAAACAAAAATAGAAAAATAACGTCTGAATCCCGCATAGATGACAACGTATGCTAGGATTCAGGCGTCTTCTTTTTACATAAAAAGCAAGTAAGCTTCCTTCTGTTTTGCTATATCAGGTTTTATAGTCAAGCATTTTGGTTGACGATGAACGTGAACTCGCACTCACAGACTTTTTTATCATCTACATATGCTGCAGATAACGCTGTACCGACTGATCCCTTCATTTTGGTGATTTCAAAATGACATTTCAGCACATCTCCTGGAACAACTTTTTGACGGAATTTGGCCTTATTGATCCCACCGATATAAGCTCTTTTTCCTAGAAACTCTTCTGATTTTAGGATAAGTATCGAACCTGCTTGTGCCAGTGTTTCTAGAATCAACGCACCCGGCATCACTGGATTGTCAGGAAAGTGACCTTGGAAAAAATCTTCATTGATTGTTACATTTTTTGTCGCAACGATCTTTTTTCCTGGTTCTAAAGTATCTACATAATCAATATAACAAATAGGATAACGATTAGGAATCAATTCCATTACTTCAGTAGCAGATAATACGTAAGACATAATTAAACTCCTTCTTTCAGGCAATTGCCATTTTCATTACTTTGACTATCAAAGTATCATATTCCTAAATATTTAGCAATCTTTTTTTAATTTAAGAAAAAATAGTTTGACAATCAAAACATTTTGACTAATAATTAAGAAATCAAGAAGTTATTTTAGCTATTATTCTCTATTTTTTTACGACTATCAAATTTTTATCAGAAACAAAGGAGAGTCATTATGTCATTTCTAGAAGGAAAAAAAATCGTCATTATGGGCGTCGCTAACAAAAAAAGCATTGCGTGGGGTTGTGCTGAAGCAATGTTGAAACAAGGGGCAGAAATTATCTATACTTACCAAAATGAACGAATGAAAAAATCATTAGTCAAATTGGTCGGCGAAGAAGCATTCACTGTAGAATGTGATGTTTCTAGCGACGAAAGCATCGAAAAAGCAATGAATGCCATCGGTGAATATGCTGGGGAGATCCACGGCCTTGTCCATGCAGTTGCTTACGCCAACAAAGAAGAATTGTCCGGAAATGTGTCTGATATTTCCAGAGACGGCTATCAATTAGCTCAAGATATCAGCAGCTACTCTTTAATTGCTGTATCAAAATACGCACAACCGTTTCTTGCACCAAACAGCGGGATCGTTAGCATGACTTATCTAGGTTCAGAACGCGCAATCCCGAATTATAACATGATGGGTATTGCGAAAGCTTCTCTTGAAGCTGCTATCCGTTATTTGGCAGCTGAATTCTCTCCTAAAGGAATTCGGGTCAATGGAATCTCAGCTGGGGCAATCAAAACATTAGCTGTCACAGGTGTTAAAGACTATCAAAAACTGATCCAGTTATCTGAATCTCGTACGCCTGATCAGCAAGGTGTGACGATCGAAGAAGTCGGTAATGCTTGTGCTTTCTTAATCAGCCCACTTTCCAGCGGAATCATCGGTGATATTATCTACGTTGACAAAGGTGTCCATCTTTCATAAACTTTTGTTGCATTCTTTAAAGTAAAACATGTAAAAATCAGGAAAAAACTTTTTAAAGTCTCTTCCTGATTTTTTCTTTTTACGTTTTTTTCAACTCATTACTTTGAAATTATTCCACGACTTCAATCCAGCCTTCTGGTGCTTCTATGTCTCCAAATTGAATACCTGTCAATTCATCATACAACCGTTTTGTTACTGGTCCTACTTCCGTTTCACTATAAAATACATGAAGATTGTTATTGTGATAAATCCCACCGATTGGAGAAATAACAGCCGCTGTACCACATGCACCAGCTTCTGCAAATTGATCTAGATCATCAATGAAAATATCTCCTTCAATTGCTTGCAGTCCTAGTCGTTCTTCAGCTAACTGCAACAAGGAATATTTCGTGATACTTGGTAAGATAGAGGGCGATTGCGGAGTGATGAATTTTCCGTCTTTTGTAATTCCAAAGAAATTTGCTGCACCTACTTCTTCGATTTTCGTATGTGTGGCTGGATCAAGATAAACACAATCTGAGTAATCCAGTTCTTTTGCTTCTGTTCCTGGAAGTAAACTCGCTGCGTAATTTCCGCCGACTTTTGCTGCACCAGTCCCCTTAGGAGCAGCACGATCGTAATCAGATACAATAAAATTCGTTGGTTTTAGTCCACCTTTGAAATACGCTCCTACTGGCGTACAGAAGACGACAAATAAATATTCTGGAGCTGGATGGACACCAATGTTTTCACCGACCCCAATCAGTAAAGGGCGCAAGTATAATGTAGCGCCTGTTCCATAGGGCGGCACAAAATCTTCATTTGCTTTTACCACTTGCTTGACAGCATCAACGAACATCTTTTCAGGGACCATTGGCATCAGCAATCGTCTAGCACTTTGATTCATCCGTCGACTATTTTGTTCAGGTCGAAAGAGATTGACCTTGCCGTCTTTTCGACGATAAGCTTTTAGACCTTCAAAACATTGCTGACCATAATGAAGCGCTGGAGAGCCTTCATGAATCGTCAGGTAATTATCTTCTGTCAATTCTCCTTCTTCCCATTGTCCGTCTTTCCATTTGGCAATAAAACGCCAAGGAGTTTTGATATAAGAAAAACCTAGATTGTTCCAATCGATTTGCATATACTTACCACCTTCGTTATTTTCTCCACATTTTATCATTATCCATATTATTTGTCATTTTATTTTCAGCTTTTTTCCTTCATTATAGTTATTTTTGCTATTTCCTTTTTTGAAAACTTCTTGGTACAATACAGAAAGAATCAAATTTTAGAAAAGAGGATTTTATGTTTTCATTATTAGCAACTGCCGGTACGACAGACTCTTCTGGCGAGACATTGACAGATCAAGCTGTCAGCAAAGTAAATGCGTTTCAGCGGTTTTGGGACGGGATTGATTGGGACGCCATTTTGGCTGCCTTTATCCAAAAAAGTTTATATCTGATTTTTTTGATCGTCCTTTTTTGGATTCTTCACCGTGTGGGAAAATATCTGATTGATAAGTCTTTTAATCAGTATTCTAAAAAAGCCATTCTAAACGAGAGCCGCTTAAAGACTTTACATAGTCTTTTAAATACTATTTTTCATTATACCCTTGGTTTCTTTTTTATCTATGCAATTTTATCTGCTATCGGTGTGCCGATCGGATCACTTTTGGCTGGTGCCGGAATTGCAGGTGTGGCAATCGGTCTTGGTGCCCAAGGATTCATGAGTGATGTTATTACCGGATTTTTTATTATCATGGAACAACAGATGGATGTTGGGGACTACATCAAGCTAGCAAACTTAACGATTGAAGGAACCGTCGTATCTGTTGGTATCCGTACCCTTCAGCTGAAAGCAACGGATGGTACTGTCCATTTCATCCCGAATCGAAACATCACCACGATCAGCAATCTCTCTCGTGCAAATATGCAAGTACTTTTAGATATTCGGATTGTTCCTGAAGAAGGATATGACAAAATCTATGAGATCATTGATCGAGTAAATCGTACATTAGCTGAAAAATACCAAGAAGAGCTCCAAACTGAACCTTCTATCTTTGGATTAGTGGATCTTGGAAACAGCAATTTTGCGATTCGTACGGTCTGCTACGCATTGAACGGAAAACAATATGCCTTAAAAGAAGAGTTCTTGAGCTCCTATGTCAAAGAATTGACAGCTTCTGGTTTCACGATTCCGAACAGTCCAATTGCTGTCGGAAAATAATTTGGACAAACGATGCAACGAATCTCACTAAAAAGAGCGTGGGACAAAAGTAAAGAACACTTTTGTCCCACGCTCTAAACACGTATAAACGGCGGAAGCAGAAGCAACTCCTTCGGAAATAAGCTGAAATTCACAAAAATTTGAAAAGCAATTTTCGTGAATTCCTTCTTATTTCTTGGAGTTAAACGCTTTTGTCCCAGCCTCTTTTTCAAGATAAAGTCAAAACTGGTACGCTGTTTTTTCTACTTATTTTTTGATTATCTTTTAGTTTCTCGTTCTTTAGCTCACGATATCGATTTGTTCTTTTAATTCTTCGATTTTCGGAGACAATATATTACGACGTTCTAATTCATGCACCATGAAGTTTACGGCTTTAAGCAGCTCTTTTCTTGTAATGATTCCTTTGAAAATCCGATCTTCTGTGACAACCGGTAAAAAAGGCGAATCGACTAACAAATGGAGTACTTCTTCTAGTTCCCAATTTTCATCAATTGTCGGAACATCTGTTTCTGTCACATCAGCAACCGTTAGTCCTTCTAACGGGTCCATGCTGATTGTTTGCAAGTCAATCATTTTATTGACCACATCTGATAAACTTACTAGTCCTACAAAGTGATCATCTTTTCCTAATACAGGAATTTTGGAATAACCGACCTTCGATAACACAAGTAAACCATGGGATAATGGATGATGATACATAACATTTGCCACATTTTCTGCAGGAATCAAAAACGTTTCCTGATTTTCCAGCAGCATTTCTCTTACTATAGGTCCAATCATCTGATGGCCTCCATTTCTATTTCATTCAACACTACTATTTTACCGAAACCGGATGCAAAATTCATAAAATAAAGCTTATTTTTATTAAAAATTAGAGTTTTTTTATTCAGCGCTCTCTCGAAAAAGAAAAGGCCAACTCTTCAACTGCCTGATGGGCACGGTTATAGTATTGAACAGAAATTTGGTCATCTAAACTTTCGATAAGAGCATATGATGGGATTTGGATCGGGCCTCTAGGCTGAGAAATGCTACCAGGATTCAAAAACAGGATTTTCTGATCCATCTCACAGCCTATTTGATGGGTATGACCAAAAAACACCATATCGGCAGTTGCAGCTCGAGCTTCGATTGCTAACTGTGTCAAACCAAATCGGACATTCGATAAATGACCGTGAGTCATGAATACTGTATCCTGACCAGTTTGGATCACTTTTTTCTGTTCGAATCCTGGTCCATAATCACAATTACCTTGAACCACTTGGAATGTATCCCATAATGGGTCAGAAGCTTCTAATTCCGAATCACCACAATGGAAAAAGATATCCACTTCAGAACGATAACGATCTACTAAGTCAACGAGGATATCTCTGTCTCCATGATTATCACTTACTACTAAATACCGCATCTATCTCTCTCCTTCCAGCCATTGTTTCCACTCGGCACTCAATTTTTTCATTGCTTGAGCCCGATGACTGATCTTGTTTTTTTCTTCGCTCGATAATTCTGCTGCTGTTTGTTTCTTACCTTCTGGGATAAATAAAGGATCATACCCAAAGCCATTTTCGCCAGATGGTATACGGGCTACTCGACCGGGCCATTCCGCTTCTACTACAAGGCTGTCTTTTTTGGGTGCCGCAAATACTAATGTACAATGGAATTGTGCTGTTCTTTTTTCATCCGGCACATCTGTCAATTCATATAATAATTTGGCGTTATTCCCCGCATCACTTTTTTGTTCCCCTGCAAAACGTGCAGAATAGATTCCTGGCATACCGCCTAAAGCATCGACTTTCAAACCTGAATCATCTGCTAAGACTGGCTGATCAAGCAATTGTGCAATCGTTTCTGCTTTTAATCGGGCATTTTCTTCAAATGTGCTGCCAGTTTCTTCCACATCTGGCAATTCAGGATAGTCAAGTAATGTTTTTACATGATATCCCGCTTCTTTGAACATATTTCGAAACTCTTCTGCTTTTCCTGGATTTCTTGTCGCAATGATGATTGTTTTTGTTTCTTCTATCCGCTCATCATTTTGAGCAAACTCTGTTAGCAAAGCATGTTTTTGCTCTTTGATCAAATCTTCAATCGCGTTTTTTCCAAAAAAGAGCATTTCATTCAACTGTTCACCATCAAACGTTGCTTCTTCTCCAGTTCCTTGAATCTCCACGAATTTTCCAGATTCTGTCATTACAAGGTTCATGTCTACAAGTGCTGCGGAATCTTCTTGGTAATCCAAATCTGTGACGCAAGTCCCATCTGGTAAGATTCCTACGCTAACTGCAGCAAGATGTTCTTTGATTGGATCTTCTGACAATTCTTTTTCTCTTAAAAGTTTTTCAATGGCTAATTTCAATGCCACGAATGCCCCAGTGATACTTGCTGTTCTAGTACCGCCATCCGCTTGGATCACATCGCAGTCTACGATGATACTACGTTCTCCTAATTTTTCCAAGTCTACTACTGCACGCAAGGAACGACCAATAAGACGCTGGATTTCCATTGTTCTACCAGAAAGTTTTCCTTTGCTGCTTTCTCTACGATTTCTCGTACTCGTTGCTCGAGGCAGCATACTATATTCTGCTGTCACCCACCCTGTTCCTGTTTCTCTCAAAAAGGGAGGTACAGAATCTTCTATTGTTGCAGAACAAATAACTGTTGTATCACCAAAACGGATCACTACCGATCCTTCTGGATATTTGAAAACATTTGTTTGAAGCTCCAGTTTGCGAAGCTCTTGGGCTTTTCTCCCGTCATGACGCATCCTTATTTTCCTCCCAATTCGATATGTTCTACATTTAAGTGTCCGATTCCAAGCCAGTCTTCAGCTATTTCCTCGAAAAGTTTGGCAGAGCCAGTTGTATAAAACTGACATAATGTCCGACCATTTTGCGGTGAATTGCTCAAATTGAAATAATCTAACAGCATAGATACTTCACCTACTGTTTCTGCTCCAGAATCGATCAGTTGAACATTTTCTCCCACTACATTTTGAATGATGGGGCGTAATAATGGATAATGGGTGCATCCCAAAATCAATGTATCGATTTTTTTAGTGGTTAAAGGAGCTAATGTTTCTGCCACAATTTTTTTCGCCACCGATGAATGGTATTCATTACTTTCGACAACTGAAACAAATTTTGGACAAGCAAGACTTGTCACAGTCAATTCTGGTACTTTCTCTTTCAGTGCTTTTTCATAAGCTTGACTTTTTACCGTACCAATCGTACCGATAATGCCAACTTGTTTATTTTGTGTTTTTTTTACTGCCGCTCTAGTACCGGGAAGGATCACACCGATGACTGGAATAGAAAGAGCAGCTTTGATTTCTTCTAAAGCCACCGCAGTTGCGGTATTGCAGGCGATCACCAGCATCTTGATTCCTTGCTCCACCAGATAATCCGTCATTTCCCAAGTATACTGGATTACCTGTTCCGCGGGTCTAGGGCCATATGGGCAGCGTGCTGTGTCTCCTACAAATAAAATATTTTCATTCGGTAATTGTTTCAGGGCTTCTTTTACTACAGTCAAGCCGCCGACACCTGAATCAATAAATCCGATAGGGCGATTATCTGTCAATCGTATCATCCTTTTTTTCAATAAATTCTATCCTCCCTATTGTGTACTTTTTAGCGTGAATTTTCAAGTGCTCTTACTTGCTTAAAACAATCGAAATCTCTTTTTTCGAATGGAAAGAGGAAAAGCGGTTGTGACTTTAGTTTGCCACAACCGCTAAAAGAATCATCTATTAATAACTGTACCGTCTCTTTTCCAAGTAACCGGAAAGCAGAGAAAGCGCGTAACATACCACGAAGTACATAAGTGTCATGATGATGAACATCGGAAGCACATAATTGGTGTTCTGTCCATAAATAATACGTGCCTGATGAGAAAGTTCAGGTAAAGAAATGATTACTGCTAATGAAGTATCTTTGATCAGTGAAATCAATTGGCTCACAATTGCCGGGATCATTGATTTAAATGCTTGCGGTAACACGATCGTTCGCATCGTTTCTACATAAGTCAGTCCCGTTGATAATCCTGCTTCCATCTGTCCTTTTGGAACAGCATTGAGTCCAGCTCGGAAAATTTCCGACAACATAGCTGACTCAAAAATCGTTAATGCTGCAACAGCGGACCAGAAGATGTTCATCTGAATGCCGATTTGAGGTAAGGCAAAGTAAGTGAAGAAAATGATCAATAATAATGGAAGATTCCGTATAATATCAATCACTACACCAAGGATTTTGGAAAAGAAAGGGATATTCGCAAAACGAATCACACCTGTCAGACCACCGATCAAGAAACTAAAAATGATCGAAAACAATGAAACTTCAACAGTAACCTTTAATCCTTCCAATAAAAAACGGATATTCATCCATGAAAAAGCGCCACTAAAATCCATGTATTTCCCCTCCTTCTATGAACGAACCGCCCATTTTTTCTCAAGATAAACCATTAAGTAAGATAACGGTAGCGTGATAACTAAGTAAAATAACCCAACGATGATATACGTATCGAAGGTATTGAATGTTTCACTGGCGATCAAGTCTCCTTGATACATCAAATCTAAACCAGCTACGATTGCTAAAATAGATGAGTTTTTTACGAGGTTGATAAATTGGTTGCCTAATGGCGGGATAACGATTTTGAATGCTTGCGGTAAAACAATATAACGCATGATTTCTGAATAGGTAAAACCAGAAGATAGTCCTGCTTCTGTTTGACCTTTTGGTACGGTTTGAATCCCTGAACGTACTGTTTCAGCAATAAAAGCAGATGTATAGATCGTTAATCCAATCGTACCTGCTTGGAATCCATCTAGATTAAACCAATAAATCGGTACGACAACATAAAAAAACATCACGATGATTAATAATGGAATGTTTCTAAAAAATTCTACATATGCCTTTGCTAAGGCGCTCACTACTTTATTCTTTGATAATTGGAAGATTGCCATTAACGTTCCGATAATCAAACTAAACACAAGTGCTAAGACACTCGAAAACAATGTGATCTTGAACCCGTCGACAAAGATTGGTCCATAAGTCTGTATCAATTCGCTCATTGCCTCTCCCCCTTACTCTACTTTTCCTTCAGTTTCATTTGGAAACCATTTTTGATAGATTTTATCGTATGTGCCATCTGCATGCATTTCCTCTAGCGCTTGGTTAACAGCTTTCAAGAAGTTTTCTTGCCCTTTGTTGATCGCAATCCCGTAAGGCTCATTAGTAAACGTTCCACCAACTAACTCATACTCTGGATTTTCATCTGCAATCCCTAACAAAATCGCATTATCCGTAGTCATCGCGTCTCCCTGACCAGATTGTAAAGCAGTGAATGCTTCTGCATAGTTTTCTAATTCTAAAATTTTTGCATCTGGTGCATGCTGTCGGATATTCGCAGCCGATGTAGAACCTTTGACTGCTAGAACCGTTGTAGAAGCATTCAAATCATCTACACTTTTGATTTGGCTTCCTTTCTTTACCAACAAAGCTTGGCCAGCATCGAAATAGACATCTGAAAAGTCAACCTGTTTTTTTCGTTCATCTGTGATCGTCATCGTTGCAATAATTGCATCGATATTTCCGTTTTTCAATAATGGAATCCGAGTTTTAGAAGTGACTTCAACAAATTCTGTTTTTCCATTGTCACCAAGGATCTTTTTAGTGATTGCTTTTGCAATATCTATATCAAATCCTTGTACAGTTCTGCTCTCAATATCCATCATTCCAAATAATCGAGTATCATACTTGACACCCCAGATGATTTCATTGGTAGATTTGCTTCGCTCTAAAATATCTTCATTTGCCAACCCATTTCCTTTACATCCGGCTAGTGCAAGAAAAGCAATGCCTAAAAGGAAAATCAGGCGTATTTTTTTTAACCTGCGCATCTTTTTCCTCCTATCAATGATTGATAACTTTACTGATAAATTGCTGTGCTCGGACTTCATTTGGATTTTCGAAAAAGTCTCTCACATTTCTGCTGTCTTCCAATACTTCTCCATCAGCCATGAAGATAACACGATCCGCCACTTCTTTGGCAAAGCCCATTTCATGTGTCACGACAATCATTGACATACCGTCATGAGCCAATTTTTTCATAACGTCTAATACATCACCAATCATTTCCGGATCCAAAGCAGAAGTAGGTTCATCAAACAGCAGCATCTCAGGATTCATCGCTAAACCTCTGGCGATTGCCACCCGTTGCTGTTGTCCCCCGGATAACATGGAAGGATAAGAATCTTTCTTATCTAACATATTGACAGTTTTCAGAAATTTCTCAGCGTTTTTGACTGCAGTTGCCTGGTCTTGCTTTAACACTTTGATTGGTGCTAATGTAATATTTTCCAGAACGGTTTTATTAGGATACAAATTGAAATGCTGGAAAACCATGCCGATATTCTTTCGGACTTCTGTCAACTTTGTCTTTTTATCATGCAAGTCAGTATCATTAATTAGTAGCTTGCCTGAAGAAATCGTCTCTAATCCATTGATACAGCGAAGCATCGTGCTCTTTCCTGAACCAGAAGGACCAATGACAACGACAACTTCTCCTTTCTCGAATTCGAGATTGATATTTTTTAATGCGTGGAACTTGCCATAATATTTATCCACGTGATCAAATTTAATCATTGCCATAGAATTACACTCCCATTATTATTTAGTAAGATTTCTTTTAAAGATGTATAATAAAATACATTATATCTGATAGTTTAGTAATTTGTAAAGTTTCTTAGAACGTTTATTCTCCCATAAATATTTCTTCCATTTCTAATCTATTAGTTATTTTATCCTCTTTCCTTGTTTTTTCCTTAGGAACTGTTGTTTCTTTTCAGGAAAAACGGTAAGATATTAAGTGCTCAGACTTACAAATCGTAAAGAGGTGTCTTTTTTGAAAAATATTATTTTAACGGGAGATCGACCAACTGGGAAGCTGCATTTAGGGCATTACGTCGGTTCTCTAAAAACCCGAGTGGCTATGCAAGCAGATGAAGACAACCAACTGTTTGTCATGATTGCTGACATGCAAGCACTGACAGATAATGCTAAAAATCCTGAGAAGGTTTCATCAAATGTCTTGCAAGTTGCTTTAGACTATTTAGCCGTGGGATTAGATCCTGCAAAATCTACTTTATTTATCCAATCACAAATTCCGGAATTAGCTGAATTAACCATGTATTATTTGAACTTAGTCAGCGTAGGACGCGTTCGGCGCAATCCGACTGTCAAAACAGAAATCGAACAAAAAAAATTCGGTGAAAGCGTGCCTACAGGATTCTTTATCTATCCTGTTTCTCAAGCAGCAGATATCACTGCATTCAAAGCGAATCTTGTACCTGTTGGTGAGGATCAAAAACCAATGCTAGAGCAGACACAGGAAATCGTACAAAGCTTCAATCATACATATGGTGAAGTCTTGGTGGAACCAAAAGGCGTATTCCCACCAAAAGGAATGGGTAGATTACCTGGAATCGATGGAAATGGCAAAATGAGTAAATCGTTAGGAAACGGTATTTATATCTCCGATCCTGCCGATGTCTTACAGAAAAAAGTCATGAGTATGTATACTGATCCAAACCACATTCATGTACAAGATCCTGGACAAGTAGAAGGGAATATGGTCTTCACCTACTTGGATGTATTCGGAACAGATAAAGAAGCAATTGAAGAAATGAAAGCTCATTACCGCCGCGGCGGACTTGGTGATGTAAAGATCAAACGATACCTCATTGATGTATTGGAAGCTGAATTTGCACCGATCCGTGCGCGCCGAGAAGAATTGGAAAAAGATCCTTCAGCTGTTATGGAAATCTTACGTAAAGGTAGTGAAGAAGCTGCTAAAGTAGCTGCACAAACACTTTCTGAAGTAAAATCAGCAATGGGAATCAATTACTTCCATTAATTCATTTACTCTAAAAAAACAGACTGTAAAGGCCTGTTTTTTTATCTCGTCTCTGTGCTATTCCTTTTTTAAAATCAAAAAAAGAGATGTGACACAACTTCGTCACATCTCTTTTTCAAATGTATGGTCTTCAAAAGCTACTTGATTGTTACTTACTATATTTTCCCTCTTAGCGAATACTTGCCTCTAGGTTTTCTACCAACGCTTTTTCGACTTTTTCCATTCCTTTATTGATTTCTTCATCTGTCAATGTTGCTTCTGGGTTGACGAATGTCAGGCTATACGCCATGGATTTATGTCCTTTTTCAATGTTTTCTCCTTGATAGACATCAAATAATTGGATATCTATTAAAAATCTTCCGGCAGCAGAACGGATAACTTCTGTTAATTCCTGATTTGTCACAGTTTCTTTTACAAGCAAAGCGATGTCCCGGCTGACTGCTGGGAATTTTGTCACTGCTTCGAAAACGATCCCTTTTTGAGCAGCTTCCACTACAGCAGATAAATCAAACTCAGCAACATATGTTTCTGGAATATCATAACTTTTTGCAATCGTTGGATGCACTTGACCGACAAAACCAATAAATTTTTCGCCAAGGTAAATCGCAGCAGTTCTTCCAGGATGCATTTCCTTCATTTCTGTCACTGTTTGATAATGGACATCTTCAGTGATGCCTAGTTGTTCAAATAAGTTTTCTAAAAGACCCTTGATGGTGAAAAAGTCTACATTTTGAGCTTTCGTCTGCCAATCTTTTTCTTCCCAAATACCAGAAATAGCGATTGCTGCATGTTTTACTTCTTGCGGCAGATGTGTGCACGGATCATTTTCTTGGAAGAATACCCGCCCAATTTCATATAAAGCAATCTCTGTATTTTTTCGAGCAGTGTTATAACTGATATCATCTAATAGTCCGCTGATCAAATTCATTCGTAATACAGAACGTTCTTCGCTCATTGGCCAGTCCAAACGTGTAATATTGCTTTCTTTTATAACAAACTGTCTTGATTTTTCTTCTGTTGTCAATGCATAACTGATTGCTTCGCTCAATCCGCTTCCTTCAAAGATCGTACGAATTTTACGAGTAGTTTCTTGTTCTTTTGACAAGCTTCCAGCAACCGTTTCTCCACTTGGAAGTGTAGATGGCAACTGGTCGTATCCATAAATACGAGCAACTTCTTCGATAATATCTGCTTCGATTTGGATATCCCAGCGTCTTGGTGGTACTACTACGGAATAAACATGATCCTTTTCTTCATAGCTAAATCCAAGTGCTTCAAAAATCTCATTTACTTCTTTAACGACAAGAGATGTTCCTAAATATTGATTGATGCGTTCAAGTGAAATCTTCACTGATACGTCTTCTGCTTTGATCTCTGAACCTTTGACCGCGCCTTGTAGAACTTCCCCACCCGCAAGAGAAACGATCATTGCTGCAGCAACCTCACTGGCTTCTCCAACAGTCGCATGGTTGATTCCTTTTTCAAAACGTGCAGAGGATTCACTACGCAAATTAAATTGTTTTGCTGTACGACGAATCGAAATTGGATCAAATAAAGCAGATTCTAGTGCAACTGTTGTTGTTTCATTCGTGATCTCTGAGTCTAACCCTCCCATGACACCAGCTAAAGCAACTGGTTCTTTGCCGTTAGTAATGACGAGATTGTCAGTTGTCAATTCCCGAGATTCTCCATCTAGTGTTACTAATGTTTCATTTTCTTTTGCACGGCGGACAAAGATCTCTTTTGATTTCAATTTGTCGTAGTCAAATGCATGTAGTGGTTGTCCGAATAAAAGCAAAATATAGTTCGTCACATCTACTACATTGTTGATTGGACGAATGCCTTCGTTCATCAAAAGATTTTGCAGCCATTGAGGACTTGGCTGGATTCTTACCCCTTCAATGATTCTGATTTGATAAGCAGGAACTGCTTCTTTATCTTCAACTTCCACTTGAATTTTATCGCTAGCAGGACGTGAGGATTCTACCAGCTTTTCGTCATCGAATGTAGGAGTCTGACGATAAATTGCCCCAACTTCATAAGCTACGCCACGCATTGACAATGCATCCGCACGATTCGGTGTGATAGACAATTCAATAATCGAATCATCCATATCCAAATAAGGAAAAACTGGATCGCCATTTACAGCTTCTTGTGGCATATAATAGATACCTTCAGCGTATTCTTTCGGTATAACACTATCTGAATAGCCAATTTCTTGTAATGAGCAAATCATGCCATTTGATACTTGGCCACGCATTTTTCCTTTTTTGATTTTTACATTACCAGCGATACGTGAGTTAGGAAGTGCAACAATCACTTTGATTCCAACCTTCACATTAGGCGCTCCACAAACGATTTGAGACAGTTCGTCTTCGCCAATATCGACTTGACAAATAGAAAGGTGATCAGAATCTGGATGTGGTACGCATTCCTTGACTTCACCGACAACG
This sequence comes from Enterococcus sp. DIV0436a, assembly GCF_051711605.1. NCBI lineage: Bacteria > Bacillati > Bacillota > Bacilli > Lactobacillales > Enterococcaceae > Enterococcus > Enterococcus sp. DIV0436a. Next base: position 1,358,470 of record NZ_JBIONA010000001.1, on the reverse strand, counting down.
ATTTTTTTCAAGCCTTCTTCTGGAACCGCGATTCCCTCTACTTCGATTCCTGTCACAGACATCTTATCCGCTAATTCTTTTGGTGTTACATTCGATAAATCTACATAACGATTGAGCCATTTATATGAAACTAACATTTTCTTACTCCCCCTTGAACTGACTTAAGAAACGTAAGTCATTTTGATAGAAATTACGGATATCATTCACTCCATACCGCAACATAGCTACGCGGTCTGGTCCAAGGCCGAAAGCAAAGCCTGAATATTCTTCTGGATCGATTCCTGACATCTTCAACACATTCGGGTGTACCATGCCAGCTCCTAAAATTTCGATCCATCCAGTGTATTTACATACGTTACAGCCGGCACCACCACATTTGAAACAGCTGACATCTACTTCTACTGATGGTTCCGTAAATGGGAAATAACTTGGACGCAAACGAATTTCACGATCTTCCCCAAACATTTTTTTCATTACGACTTCTAATGTTCCTTTAAGGTCGCCCATTGTGATGTTTTTATCAACAACTAGCCCTTCAATTTGATGGAACTGATGACTGTGGGTCGCATCATCTGTATCTCTGCGGAAGACTTTCCCTGGCGAGATCATTCGTAGAGCACCCTTAGAGAAATCATGTTTTTCCATTGTCCGTGCTTGGACTGGTGAAGTATGTGTCCGAATCAATATCTCGTCTGAAATATAGAAAGTATCTTGCATGTCCCTTGCTGGATGATCTTTTGGCAGATTCATCCGTTCAAAATTGTAATGATCAGATTCTACTTCATATCCTTCTACGATCTGATACCCCATACCCACAAAAATATCTTCAATTTCTTCCATGATTTGTGTCACGATATGACGTGTACCATGTTTTACTTTTCTACCAGGTAGTGTCACGTCTATTGTTTCTTTTGCCAAAGCTGCATTTAACGCTTCTTCTTCTAATACTTGTTTTTTTCGCTCGATCTCTTCTGTCAAAAAATCTCGGATCTCATTTGCGAAACTTCCGACTTTTGGTCGCTCTTCTGGACTTAGATCTTTCATCCCACGTAATACTTCTGTGATCGGTCCTTTTTTTCCTAACGTTTCAACACGTATTTGATTTAATTCATTTAAATCTTGTGCCGCTGTGATTTTGACGAGCGTTGCTTCTTTCAAGCTCTCTAATTGTGCTTGTAGAGACATGTGCTTGTTCCTCCTTTAAATTCCAAATACAAAACAAAAAGACCTCATTCCTGTTAAGGAACGAGGTCTTCGCGTTACCATCCTAATTTGCGGATAAATGACTTACACCGCACTCTTACTTCGTTAACGACAATTGCCGGTCTGATTTTATCAGACGAACTCGGAAAGTGAACTTCATTTTTCAAACACAGGATCTGCTTTCAGTCTGCGACAGATCTCCCTGAACTGGTTTAGCCAAACTACTCTTTTTCGTCATCGTTCTTTACTTATTCGTATGGACTATAGTTTACAAGATTTTTTTTACAAAATCAACCGCATTCTTCCTCTGTGACCCATTTTTCGCTCCAAACTTGTATTTGACGCATCGCTTTTTGCAAGTCTGCTCCTTTTTCAGTCAAGAGATATTCTGAACGGCTCTTTTCGCTACAGGCAAAGTTTCGAGTGACTATTCCTTCTTTTTCTAATTCCTTCAAGCGTTCGACTAATACTCGATCACTGACCATCGGGATTTTTGCCGCAAGCTCAACAAAGCGTTGCGGACCGTTTTCGAGTAGTACATCGATAATCAATCCGTTCCATTTTTTTCCTAAAATAGAGAATGTTTTTTCAAATTTAGGGCATAAAACGAATTCTGTCTGTGTTAGCTCCATCATACTCACCTCTTCCCAGAGTATAGCATAATCCTTACAAAACATAAGTCAAGTTTGCTCAATTATAATTATTTGTTAATGTTTATAATTTGTTTCACTCGAAGCAAAATTAGGAAAACATTTTCTACTGGCTTATTCAAAGCTTCTGACATTGCTTGTTGGTAAAGTCTTAGCTGTCCTTGATATTTTTGGACGATTGCATCTATTTCTGCTGGATCATCCGGATGTAAAATAAAATCTGTTTTAAAATCATAGATATTGAGATGATCTTTTTCTTCTAGGTATCCATCGACGATTCCGTGGATTAATAGTTCATCTTCTTGATTTGGATAGTCTTGAAATACTTCGTCAGCAGGAAGCAGCATGGAAAAAGGTTGTTCTCGTTTTACGTTTTCTTTGTTGGCAATCAGCTGTTGACCAAGTTCTGTTTGAAAGAACCATATAATAGAAGAAACATCTACTTTTTTCGCGACTTTTTCGTCTACTAACCGTTTCCTTACCAATTCCTGTAATTTTTGATGGATACTCTCTGTAGTTGGCATCTCTAATGGCAGTAATTGTAACAAAGCATGCGTAGCAGTTCCAACAGCAGCTGCTGACACTTGCCGATCTTTTTGCAAAAATTTTGGTTCTGCTAGTTGTTCTTGCGTATAACGAAATTGACGGGATGCTGCTTTGTTCTGACTGCTTTCCAGAGTCAAACGTGATTCTTGTGTATCATCTGGATCTTCGAATAATCGTTTGATTTCAGATACAGATTGATAACTTGTGGTTTGTGAAGAAGCTTGATAAGGATATTCATATGCCAGACGTTTTTGTAACGAATCTGCTAATAAAGTTTCATCTTCTTTCATCTGCTGATCTAAGTTAACCAGTTCTTTTTCAGCAAGCAACTGTCTTTGTTCAATGATCGATTGCTGATTCATCCATGAAATAGAAAACTGTGCATTTGAATGTTGAAGAAGAGAAGTCGAAATTTCTTCCTCTAAGTATTTCTGCATTTCAGGATGACGGATCAATCCGTAACCAATCCAATTCATCAAGCTGCTTCTGCCCTTCAAACGTAGCGCAGGATCAAAAACCAACTCCTCATGATCAGCTGCTTCAGACCACGTTTGGATCATTTGCTCTTTATTTTTATAGGAACCGACAATGAAAAGCTTTTGTTCTGCCCGAGTCAATCCTACATACAATTTACGCATTTCTTCCGACAACAATTTGTTTTGCTTTGCCAATTTGATGGCTTGAAACGGTAACGTATCATATAACACTCGTGTTTCAGGATCCATATAGCGAATTCCTGCTCCAAGTTTTTCTTCAAAAGCATACCGATTGCGCAAGTCTTGTAAGTTGAACTCCTTTGTCATATCTAACAAAAATACAACTGGGAATTCCAAGCCTTTACTTGCATGGATCGTCATAACGCGAACAGCATTATCTTCTATTGAAATGACTGGTTCTGCTAAGTCTTTATCTTTTTCTTGCATTTTTTCAATGAAACGCACAAACTGGTATAATCCTCTGAAAGAACTTTGCTCGTAAGCTTTGGCACGATCAACCAATGCATAAAGATTGGCTTGTCTCTGTGCCCCTGCTGGCAGACCCACCACATACTCTAGATATCCCGTCTCATAATAGATATCCCATAACAAGTCAGTGATCGAAGAACGGCGAGCAAGTTCTCGCCAATGCTCTAGTTGCTTGCCAAAATGTTCCAGCTTAGCTGCTAATTCATCTTCGTTTGATGCTTGATAAGCAAGCACAGCATCATAGTAAGTATGTGCACGGTCAGCTAATCGAATGCTGGCTAATTCTGGTTCAATCAGACCCACGATCGGTGAGCGCAATACAGCCGCAAGCGGAATATCTTGATAGGGATTATCGATTAATTGTAGCAGCGAGATCATCGTGCGAATTTCTGTCGCTTGAAAATAGTTTTGAGCATCATTCATCTCTAATGGAATATCCAATGTTTTGAAAATCTCTAAAATCGTTAAGTTGTTCTTCTTTGTAGGTGTCAAGAGAACAATGTCTTTGTACTCTATCGGACGACTTTTTTTTGATTTTTTATCATAAATCATAAAGGAGGAATCAATTAATTGACGAATTTTTAGTCCTGTCATAAAAAGTTCGCCTTCTGTTTTGTCTTCCAGTATATCATCCGTCGGAATCTCAATCTCTGATTCTTCCTGTTCTTTTTCATAGATCATGATTTCCGGCTCAAACTGTTCATTCTCTGGAAAGTCTGAAAATCCTTGGATCAGTTTGGCTGCTTCGTCATAATTGATTTGACCCACTGCTGGATCCATTAGTTGTTCAAAAATAAGATTCGTAAAAGAAAGGACTTCTTTTCTAGAGCGGAAGTTCTCAGCCAAAACGATTCGACGTCCGCCTTCTTTCTTTGAGAAATTCTCGTATTTCCCGATAAATAAACTAGGATCTGCTAAACGGAAAGAATAGATGGATTGTTTGACATCCCCAACCATGAACATATTTCCTTTTGTATCATCAGGTTCTCTTAGCCAGTATAAAATGGCTTCTTGTAATTGGTTCACGTCTTGATATTCATCTACCATTACTTCTTTGAATTTTTTTCGATAATGTTTTGAAGCTTCACTTGGCAGCCATGCATCTTTCGTTTTTTCTGTGAGAATCTGCAACGCTAAATGTTCCAGATCATTGAAATCCAGCACACCTTTTTCCCGTTTACGCATACTGAAACCGTCCATGAAGCTTTGCGTGACTTTTGTCATTTCTTCGACTAACGGTAGTGCTTTGTCCGTTAATTCTTCCATTTGGCTTGGGGAAACAGGAAAATAACTTTTACTTATCTGCTGAATCAGTTTTTTTGCTTTATCCCTCATGCCCTTGACTTCATTGGAAATTTCTTTCAATTCTGCTTTCCGGCTGCTCTTAAAAGTTGAAAAAGTTAGTTGTTCCAAACCAGCATAAGCTTCTTCTAACCGATCTTGCGAGAACGCTTCATAGATATTCTTGATCTGCTGTTGTTCTCCAGCTACTTGCTCATGCATTTTTTCTAATCCTTCACCTTGTGCTAACTGAGTCATCTGTTCATATAATTGTACACATTGGTATATATCTGCCAAAACTAAAGGACGGATTTGTTCTTGATATAATCGAGATTTCGCTAGCCCCTCAGGCAAACGATAATTATCGCTTAACTGTTCTAGCCATTTTTGGGGGTCAGGGTTGGCACGGGCAAACTCATAAAGAGAAAACACCAGATTCGTCAAGCCGTCATCTGAACGATCATTAGAAAAATTCATTGTTAATTGGAAAAATCGTTCATCATTTTCTGCATAAAGTGCTTCTCTCAGCTCGTCCCACACATCCTCCTTCATCAAGATCGTTTCTGTTTCATCTGTTAACATGCGAAAGACTGGATCAATATCAATTAAGTAATAATAACGTCGAATAACTGTCAGGCAAAAAGCATGTAAGGTTGAGATATTCGCTGTGGGCAATAAAACTAACTGCTTAGTAAAATGCTGTCTACGTACAGGGTCACTTTCGCTATTGACGGATTCTTGTAATGCCTCTTGAATTCTTTCTTTCATTTCTCTTGCGGCAGCTTCAGTAAATGTCACAATCAATAATTCATCGATATCAAAACCCATTTTTAGTTTTTCAATCACTCTTCGAACAAGCACTGTAGTTTTACCTGATCCGGCAGACGCAGAGACTAATAGATTATCTCCTTGATCAAAAATCGCTTGCCACTGATCATCTGTGAATCGTTCATTTTGCGGTTTTAAAGGAATTTGATTCACTCTTCTTCACTCCTTTTCAATATTCTACGCAGTGCTTCTTCCTTATCTATTTTCTCCAGACGGTGGTAATTATTTTCTTTCAGCATCACATCAAACGTACAGATGCTTCTGAATGGACAAAATTCGCAGGCAATCCGCTGTTTATCTTTATAAGCTGGATTTAGTTTGATTTCTCCGGAAGTAATCGCATCTCCAGCTAACCGCATATTTTCCCGATTATGCGCCATGAATAGTTGCAGTTCTTCTTCCGTGAAAAATTTGTCTTTACTGAAACTACCTTTTTGGTATTCATCTTTCGCATTTTTTTTCACTGGATAGATCAGTGATTGTTCTTTTGCTTCCAGTGAATGATCTAGTACTTCTAAAAGAGCGGGATCATCGACAAAAACGCCATCATAACTAAATTTTTTCAATGTATTCTTCTCTACATCATCTGTCTCCGTCAATACAGGATTATGAACATGTAAATAATATGATCCTGCTGGTTTAACAGCCGCCTTTCCAGTCAAACGTACCGCATCCATCAATGCTACGTCCAGATACGTCAATAATTGCATAGCCATGCCATAATAAGCTTCTGTGACATCGAATGAACGTCCGCTAGATTTGTAATCAACGACGCTTAGCCAAGTATCTTCTTGTTCAGAAGCTACATCGATTCGATCGATTTTCCCTCGAACATGGAGTTTTCCACCATTACTCAACGGTAATTCCAGACCTGTGATACCTTTTGCTCCAGCAATCTGACCAAATAGAATCTCTGTCTGAAGAGGATGCATGCCTGTATTTTTGCTCTGTTTTTGCAAAGCCCATGCCACTTTTTGAATCGTCTGTCCTAACTGGTAGCGGATATAGTTCATTCTTGCAGAACTATCCAATATCTCAAACCGAAGTTCTCCGAATACTTCCTGCAGCACTTTTTCAGTAAAGTCTCTACGCTGCGTATCGGACATATTCACTAAGGATAATTGGTTTGAAAACAGTAGCTTGAAGAAACGATCCAATGATTCATGATAAAAATCACCAGTTGCTGCTGGAGTTAGACCATAAACAGTTCGTTCTTTCAATTTCAAACCAAATTGCATGAAGTATTTGTATTCACAATTATAAAAATTCTCCATACGTGAAATTGAAGTATAAATTTCTTTTCCATAAAGCTCTTCCGCCATTTTTTCTGGCATCGAAACAGGAACATTTAAATGTTCCTGACTTTCAAAAATCTGTAAAGCAAAATTTCGCCATGACGAATTCAGTACTAATTCTTTGAGCTTTTGCCAGTGCTTTGGTACAGGTTTTTTTTCATCTAAAGCTAATCGATAAATCCTATTGACTGTATTGATTCCGCTTCTGTAAGTCCCTACATAACAATTAGGGTCGCTTTCGATCGTCAAATGCTCTTTTCTCTCGACGGGAACAGATAAATATTCTGTGATTCTACGCAAATAAGGAGACATCTTCAGCGAACCATCTGTGTCATAGCTTTGTGCATAACTAAGATATAATCGATCTGTTCCGGAAAGAAAAACAAGATAGGCTTGGAAAGGCTCAAAAGAGATACTTTCCTTTGATGGGTCGAATAAAAACTGTCCATCTGGCAAGGCCTGATTTAATACTTCTCGTTCTTCACTGGACAACAATCCTTTTGTCTCTTTGCGGTCTGGAAACACTTGATCATTCAACCCTAATGCAAAAGTGACGGCAGCTTGATTTGGTCGAACTAATTCCAAACGATTGATTCGCACTTGGTCGATTGCGGTAGGGATTTTACCATAACTTAGATTTTCTAGACCACTCGTAATGATTTCTTGGAACAGTGACCAGTCAAAAGCCGATTCACCATAAATTACTACATATTCATCCAACAGATCAATCAGCGCTCCCCATGTCTGCTCATGGTTTCTTGCCGCTTCTAAGTTTCCTCTGTCTACTTCCTGATTACGCCAAAACAATAATTGTTGCTGTACGCCACTTTGGATCAAAAATTGATAAAAAACATTTGCGGCCTCTTGTCCTGTTTTGCTTTTCTTTATTTTTTTCAAAAATACTGGTACAGCTTTCTGAAATAATCGTCTAATCGTATTTGACTGTTCTTCCAAATACTGTACGTCTTCAATCTGTTCTGCTTCAAAATCATACGCCACAAACTGCCAGTCTTTTTCACGAGTCCAATAAGTTCCTTGATAATTGTAAGCAAGTGCTACATTTTCAGTGATGTCCAGTTTTTTCCTGAATTCATCTCGCTCTTGTTTCCATTCATCAAGTTCGGTTTCTGCTTCCGTCGACAGAAATAATTCAGTTTTGAAAAAACGCATAATATCACTTAGCCGATAAGAATAGCGGTCAAGAGCGAACAGACTGTTGATCCATTCGATCAGCGGATGATTTTCCATCATTTGTTCTTCATCGATATAAAAAGGAATTGCCATTTCTTGAAAGATCGGCCGAAGGATATTTCCATATAAAGACATATTTTTTGTCAGCACTTGGATATCACGATAACGGTAGTTTTCTTCACTGACTAGTCGTCTGATTTCAACAGCTAATTGTCGGACTTCTTCAGTTGGATTTTCAGCTTCCCACAAATGGAGATGCTCTTGTCCCCCTAATTTGTGTACTGCCGCTTTCTTTTGGCTAGATGTCTCTTCCCACATTGTTTGCAGCAGTTGAAGCTCTGTCGGACGAGTCTGCTCTGGTGCAAATCGGTCCACTAATATAGGGACTTTCCGTTCTCTTGCACTTTGAAAAAGACGGAAATAAAGCTTTCCAGTCTCATGAAAGAGCGTAAGTACTTCTGGAAGATCCGCTGTATAAGGACGATCCAGCAATAAATCGACAACCAATTGCCCCTTTTCCATCATTGACTGCAGTAATTGATACTCTTGACCATTGATTCGAGAAAAACCACTGACAATAAATTTGACGTTGTTGAAATCTTGTGTCTGCATATAATTTGCTAGTATAGATAGTGCATCTTCATTTGTTAGTGCACGTTGAGTCAATTCGCTGTCATAAGCTGAAAAAATCAGCTTCAAGTCTTTCATTTTAAGTTGCTGGTCTTCTGCATTAGGTGAATCACCAAATAAAAGCATCAGGTCTTCTGGTTGAATATTTCCTGTACGCAATTCACTGTAGAGTTCTTGTAATTGACGAATAAACCCTCTTTTATTGATTTCTCCGCGAAAGATTGTTAATTCTTCCTCATTTTTTTCTAAAATCTGTCGCAAGATCATTGCAGATCCTGATTCTGATAATTCATTTCCTGTAAGAAGAGTTGTCTGTTGCAGCAAATACCAAGCCAGACGATAAAAACTAAATACTTGAACGTTTGTTGTGCTGAAAGCTTTTTTTCCGCTTCTTCTTCGCATCTCCGCTAAAATTTCTTGTTCCTGTTCGAATTTGCTATAGTTGGGAACAAGGAAAAATACTTGGTTACTTGCATCCTGGTCGAGCCAAGCGGATGCTTCGTCGATCAAGACTTGACGGTGATCTTTTTTCCCGTTTCCAAGAATAAATTGTAAAGACATGCTTTTCCTCCTTCAACACATGATACGGTGCTCCTTTATTATATCAAAAAATACTGAACATTTGTTCTATATTCTTCAAATTATATTCTTTTAAGGTTCTGATATTTCTACTTTTTTAAGTATACGCAAAAAACAGGAACTGCTGCAAATAAGCAATTCCTGTCTTTATGTTCATTGATTAATGAATAGAGCCCATTAGTTTTTTGATTGGTTCTTTCACAGTAAATAGCAAGATACCACCGACGATTGCTACTGCACCGATAATACCGAAGTAGGCAGATTCTGTTCCCGGTGTGTAGAAGCGTGCAATTTGTGCATTGATTGCTTGTGAAGAAGCATCAGCTAAGAACCAAATAGCGATTGTTTGTGATTCAAATGCTCGTGGTGCTAATTTTGTTGTCACAGACAAACCAACTGGTGAAAGACACAATTCAGCAATAACCACGATGAAGAAACTTCCCAACAACCACAATGGACTTACTTTTCCACTTGTACCATAAAGCATACCCGGCAACATCAATAGCAAGTACGATAATCCTGCAAATAAAAGTCCAAGAGAGAATTTCACTACTGTAGATGGTTGACGTTCACCAAGTTTCGTCCACATCGTTACGAATACTGGTGTCAAAATAAAGATGAAAATTGGATTCAATGATTGATACCAGCTTGCTTGGATCGTTACACCAAATAGCGTAGATTGTGTACGTTCACTAGCAAATAAAGCTAAGATAGATGAACCTTGTTCTTGTAATGACCAGAAAATGATTGCTGCAAGGAATAATGGGATATAAGCCCATACTCTTGGTTTTTCTTCAGCAGTTACATCTTTTGAAGTCAGCATTTTGATAAAGTAATACAACGGTAAGATAATCCCCAATACACTGATTGTATTGACAAAAAAGTCAATTGTCAGATGACCAGTTAGTTGTGCCCCGCCGAATACTGCAGCGATAACAACAAGTGCGATGATCAAGTTACGGATGAATCCTTTACGTTCTTCAGTTGTCAAAGGATTCGGCGGTGTTGTACCCACTCCGTCTAATGTCTTGCGTCCTTGGATGATGTATTGTAATAATCCAAAGAACATCCCAATAGCAGCTAAAGAGAACCCTAAATGATAGTTATATTCTTGACCGATTGTACCAACGATTAGTGGTGCTAATAATGCCCCTAAGTTGACACCCATGTAAAAAATCGAAAATCCTGCATCTCTTCGCAAGTCAGTCTTTGAATAAAGATGTCCGACCATGCCAGAAACATTTGGTTTCAAAAAGGCGGTTCCGATAATAATCAATGCCATCGAAACAAACAATGTACTTACACCAAATGGTAAAGCCAAGACGATGTGGCCAAGCATAATGAAAACTCCACCGAAGAATACAGTGCGTTTTGCTCCTAACACTCGGTCAGATACCCATCCGCCGACGATACTAGACATGTAGATCAAAGATCCGTAGATCGACATGATAGCTAATGCTGTTGCTCGTGGTAATCCAAGTCCCCCGTTGGCAACTGTATCGTACATATAATAGATAAGTAATGCACGCATACCGTAATAACTAAATCGTTCCCACATCTCAGTGAAGAACAAAGTTGACAATCCCTTCGGCTGCCCGAAGAAGCCCTTGTCTTGCTGTTTTTCCATAATCTATACCCCAATTCTTTAAATTTTCAGAAAATATTATACATCTTTACCGAAAAATTTAACTAAAAAACTTATTTAAGAAATATAAACTAATTTTCTATAAAAACAAGTAATTTTTAATGGCAATATCATAAAAAAAAGAAGATAGAGATTTAATAATTATATATCAGCTGTTTTTTTCAAATAAGCAAAAATTCCTAAAACACAACAATGAAAGCGATAACCAAGAAAATCCTTACATAACGATTTTTCTTATTAAAATTGTTTTTTGAACTTCGCTTATTTTTTGTGAGCATATCTGTTTACTTACTTTTTGTAAGGTGCTATACTTCATTTCGTAATCAATTAAAAAAATGCAAAACGCAAATCAAAGGAGAAATTTTATTATGACAACTTTTACTGACACTTTGAAAAACCGCCGTTCAATCTATCATCTAGGACGTAATGTTTCACTTTCTAATGAAGAATTAACAACTTTGATCAAAGAAGCAATTAAAGAAAGCCCAACTGCTTTCAATGCTCAATCAACACGCGCAGTTATCCTTTTCGGAGATGCACATGAAAAACTTTGGGAAATCACTGAAGAAGCACTTCGCCCATTGACTCCAGCAGAAGCTTTCCCAAATACACAAAACAAATTAGCTGGTTTCAAAAATGGTTATGGTACAGTATTATTCTTCAAAGATACTGACGTGGTAAAAGGTCTACAAGAACAATTTGAATTATATGCAGACAACTTCCCAGATTGGTCAGAACAATCAAACGGAATCGCAACAGCTAATACTTGGGTAGCATCAGTTGATAAAGGATTGGGCGCAAACTTGCAACATTACAATCCAGTTATTGACGAAGCAGTTGCAAAAGAATGGAATATCCCTTCAAACTGGAAACTACGTTCGCAATTAGTATTCGGTTCACCAGAAACACCGGCTGGGGAAAAAGAATACATGAACGATGCCGATCGCTTCCGCGTATTTGGATAATCTTATTTAAAATAAAAAACAGAGGTTGTGACAAACATCTTGTCGCAACCTCTGTTTTTATTCTGGATCAATCATAATATCAATCTCTGCTTCATCGTTTAAGCGTTGGGACAAAAATGGAACTAATTCTTCTAATGATGCAGAAAATTTCAGCATCGGTCCTCGCCATCCGTTTCGGAAAAAATTCATTTTTACGATTTTAGAACCTTTTGGCTGATATAATACAATTTTATTGATCTCAGAAAAAGGAACACCTTTTTTGTCAAAGCTATTCAAAACAAGTCCTTCTTCTGTGATTCCTCTACTGTCCAACAAAAAACTAATAAAAATCATTGCTGACAAGATCCCTTTTGCCAATTCATCTGCTGTAGGATGACTGATGAGTGTATACCAAATGACTAGTGACACTAAGAAGGGTATCACCAAGTAGACCCATCGATTTCGCACAGTCCGATAAATAATTTCTTTTCGAACCAGCCAAAGAAATAAAAACATCACAACAACGAATAAAAACAATAGAACCGTAAAGAATGTTACCATGACAACTCGCCTCGCTTTTTCTTCTCCAGAAAATAGGAAAAGAATACTGATTTACCTTCTCAAAGAAATTGGACTTGCAGCACGCCGCACGTCCAATTGTTTTCTTTATTCAAATGTATCATATTTTGCAACAACCATGCTTGCTTTTTCATCTAATAATTCTTGGTCCTCTGCAGCACATTGGGCAACTTTGACCACGGCGCAGTTTGTCATTTTTGATACAACTTCACCAATGACCGTTTTTGTAAAACCAATTGGTTTGCATGCATATTGTTCTCCTAAATTAATCATTTCTTCCGTCATCAAAATCCTCCTAAACTGCTGGAACTTTTCTCCACATTACCACTGCTATTTCTTTGGAGATTTAACTCATTGATTTTTATTTACAGTTAAAAATCAACCTTACAGGCATTATAGCGTACTGTTTTCGTTTTCACAATTAAAACAGCTGTTGTATTTAGAAGAATTTTTTCAAAAAATTAAAACATATTCCTTAAAAACTAATTATTTCCTACATATTAAAATATAATACTTCCATTTCCAATAAAAATACATTTATAATAGGAAAGATAAACAGCTGAAAAGGGAGATTTCAAATGAAGAAAAAAACGTTCAAAAAACTATTGTTTCTAGGGGGCACAGCTGCTCTTTTATTAAGCGGTACAAGTTATTACCTACATATCCATTCTCCAGAACATACAATGAACACTGCACAAAAAAGTTCAACACAAAAAACGAAAAAGACAAAAGAGAAAGCAGAAGTTTTACTAGATGTTCCATTAGAGAGCCAGTTTGATTCTCCTTCTTTAGAAAATGGCTGTGAAGTCACTTCGCTTTCTATGCTTTTATCTTTTTATGGTTATGAAACAACTAAAAACCAGTTAGCTGAGCAATTGGATTACGTCCCTGTTTTCAATGCAGATGGGACTCATGGCGATCCTAATGAAGGATTTGTTGGTGATATCAGTGGCGGAGACTGGGCTATGGGCGTCTATGTTCCCCCAGTTGCCTCCCTTGCTCAGCAAATCGTCCAAACGGATTATCACACTTTTCCAAAAACCGATGCTCAACTCGATGATATCAAAAAAGCACTATCTAAAGGAAATCCTGTCTGGACTTCTGTGACTATCAATTTTGAAGTCCCAGATGAAACTGATTTTATGACTTGGACCACAAATAATGGAGAAGTAAGAGTCACTCCTCTTGTTCATGCTTGTGTAGTCACTGGATATGACAAAGAAAATATTTATGTCAACGATCCCTATGGTGTAAAAAATCGAGCAGTACCGATCAACGATTTTTCGGCGATTTTCACTGCAATGGGTGGACAGATGCTAACTTTGGAGAAAAGCTAGTAATTCAAACAAAAATCCCTTATACTCAAGATACCAAACCTTTGAAGGGAGCGTAGATAATGGAAAAATTCACACATAAAAAAATGGATCCAAATGAAATTCCGATTATTTTTGTCCGTGACTGCAAGGGAAATGTTCAAGGTAAAGTCTCTATTAATGAGTGGAACGAGCGTCGCAGACCTGCTACCCTCAATGAACTGGAAATCAAATTGTATCGTCAATCTCTTGTTTATTACGCAGATCAAGAGTACGAGAAAGCCACCGATTTATTGAAATTTCTGATTGCTCGAACAGAGTATACTCGCTTTGAATATATTGAACGTTTAGCAAACATTTATCATATTATGAATGAACCTGTCAAAGAATATCAGTTATTGGACACCGTCTTGTCAGTAGCAGAACTGATTGCCCTTCCTGCTGGATTAGAAAAGAAACTAGTACGTCGCCTTTTACGAGTAAAGCAACAACTATCCGATCAAGAAAAATAACTTGCGTTTTTTTAGGAAAGTGCTATGATTATTTTGTTGAATAAATGGGATGTAGCCAAACTGGTAAGGCACTTGACTCTGAATCAAGCAATTGTAGGTTCGAACCCTGCCATCCCAATTTGATGTGCTTGCTGAAAAAATGAACCCCCTGTAAAAGAACAATCTTTTTGCAGGGGGATTATTGTATTATTTTTACTACTTGTATTTAGTTTACATAATTCAATTATGAATAATAAAATCGGGCGTATTCTTAATACAAAAACTGATTTACCCAATAATTGCTAATGCTTTCTCCGGAACTTTTTCTCTAGGAACTTCCTCATACGTTTCTATGTGTGCTCCTTTATTGCTAATTTTCAAATAATGATTTTCTTTTAACACAGAAAGACCATTAAATTCAACCGTTCGTTCTTTCCCATTGGCATCAGCAGCTTTCTGCACATACCTTGCTGTACCATATTCATTTACTTCCTCTGGTTTTTGTGTCTTTACATAGACCTCTCCTTTTTCAACTAATGGATTTAGCTGATCAAGTATACCAGGGATTTCTCCATAACTTCCTTCAGTATAATATTTCAGTCCAAATAACAAAATACCACTAATCGCCGCCAGTCCAATCAAATATTTAATCACTTTCATCTTTCTACCTCCTTGTTATATATTCAGTATATGGGTCAGTTAAAGAAATTCCATCCGTCCCAAGTTGGAGATTTTTCTCCTACTTTAGAAGCGAGAATCGAGTGTTTTTTTAGTAAAAATGATCGTTATTTGATATTATTGACGTGTGGATAAATCAGTTTTTCTCGTTTTGTCCATGTAAAAAATCATGTTGATAGCAAAGGATGTGTTCAAAATGAATCAAGAAGAATTATTTCAAAAAGTCAAGGAAATGATTAAGAACGGCAATTTCGATGGCGCAAAACGATTTATCGAAGAACATAAAGAACAATTAGGACCTTATAAAGAGAAAGCCCAAAATCTTTTAAAAGATGTAAATATCGACAGTGTCAAAAACAAATTTAAAAATCTATTCAAATAAGTAAAACTTTCACTTTTGTAAAATCAAAGGAGGACAATGCTGCTGCATCGTCCTCCTTTGGTTCTTTTCTGAATACTTCATACTAAAATAAACGTGTCGGATCGTAATGATAAGTCACATTGCCGTTCAGTGAGGCTTTTCCCACCACATATTTACGATTCTCCAACTTCAGCCACGCTTCTCGAAAAGCCATTAATTCTTCTCTTTTTACATCAATCTTTTCGATTTTTCCATCGATCAAATCTTGAATAAGTTGTTCATATGGATTCATTTTTTTCCTCCATCTGCTGTCAATCAATAAGTTGTAAAAATAGGTTCATATGCTTTTTTGGTATCTAGATCTTCTCTGACTTTGACTGTCGTATAAATAATTTTTTCTACTGGGATACTATAATAACTTCCTTCACCATTATTGAATCGGTGAACGTCTTTCTTTGCTAAAATACCATTTATTTTATTCGTCAGTACACGTTGTTCGACACTGTTACTTACAACATAGTAAATCACCCGAATATTATTGATTAAATGCAAATCGATTTCTAACACTACATGATCCATGAAAATCCCACTCCTTCTTTCACTTTGATTATAGCAAGTTTCTCCTCTAATTTCAAAATCGATACAGATTTTACCGGATAAATCCACAAAACTGCTTGCGCCATTTCGCACAAAGTGTTATTTTGTATCATGGACTTTATTTATTGGAGGCAATAGTATGATCGCGATCGGTCAATTTGTTTTTTATATTCCTTTTTTTATTATGATAAGCATTCTTTTCTATTACATAAAATGGACAAAAAAGAAGTTTTCAGTTTTACTGGCCTCTTTACCTGCTGTATATTTTACTTATCAAATTTTTTCTTTTAGGCATTGGGAAACAACGTCTGTATTAATAACACACATCATCGAATTGACGCTTTCAGTAATTTTTCTTATTATTTGGATCTATTTTTTATATAAGAATCAGAATTGAATCCCTCGCATGTTTAAAAAGAAAACGATTAAAGATGCAGCAAATTTCTGCCGATCTTTAATCGTTTTTTCTATTCTGTTATACCAAAAAAATGTTTGAATCGGTGAAGGATCGTTCCTTGTTTTAATTCTATAAATTCTTGTGCGATCGGGTACTTTTCTTCCAAATTTTCTTTGTTCTTTTCGATCAGGCTTTTCGCTTCTTCATATTTTTTATCTGCACATAGTGCTTTTACTTCCTGTAATACTTTTCCTGCTTCCATTTGCCTCACCCTCTTGCCATTTTATTGCTTTAAGTTTTATTTAAGTTATACGCATTATTCTAGTTTCATCCCAAATAACCTTTTTTCATTTTTACTCCTCGAACTAATCAGTTTTCTAAAGGCTGATTGGTTCGTCTTTTTTATTTTTCCTCCATTTCATTCTGCTCTTCTGTTAATTTATCTAATGCTTTGATTGATGCTGCGGCTCTTGCATAATCATAGCTGTATAATTCCATAAATTTATCAGGCAGAACAAACCACGCTGGATGATAACCGTTAGCTGTGACAGGGAATCCTTTATCTTGTTGGTTATCTCCATCCCATCTCAGAGCAACACCTTTTTTTCCTTTCCACTTTACTAAAGCGATCGAGTATCCCTTCTTTGTTTGTGTGCCGTCTTCAATAATTGCTAAAATTTCTATTTTTTCTTTTGGCGCACGGACTTCTTGAGGACGAACCATTTTCTATTCCTCCCTTATCTCATTACTTCACGACCAACACACTGCAAGGGGCATGTGATACGACATAAGAAGCGGTCGATCCAACTAATGCTTGTTGTATAGCACCTTTTCCTGTCGCTCCCATAACGATCAAATCAATATTTTCTTGTCCAGGGATGACATTGGCAATCAAATTTCTTGGATCTCCAGTTTCAACTATTGCGTGGATCTCAGCAATGCCGAACTCTTTGGCATCATTGATTTTTTTCAGCATGGCTACTTCTGTTCTTTGTTTTTCATCTGCATAGATTTTTGAAAAGGCATAGGCACTATGGGTCAGCTCAACTTTGTTGATGATTGACACGATAAATAAGTGGGCTTCATTGTCCTTTGCTAAGTCAAGGGCTTCAGCGAACGCTTTGATCGATTGTCTTGATCCGTCAACTGCTACCATGATGTTCTGGTATCTTTTACTCATTGGAACCGCCTCCTTTTTCTTTTATTGTAACATCTCAAGCAAAAATACAAAAAATATACGCAATATGTAAATAAAATGATGAACAAAAGCAATTTCTTTCAAGTTATTTATACATTTCTTTTCTCATCAGAACACCTGTTCTAATCCCATTATTTCTGCATTATGTGAAATTCCTCATCATTTTTCACATCGAGCGAACATCATTCTGTTACAAAAAACGTGGATTTGTCATAAATTGTCATGCTTCTTTTACCTATGAAATATTTTCACGTGTTAAAGTATTCCTCGTTGAACACAACAAATAAAACTTTTTAACGAATAAAGGAGATTTTTCATGACATCACTTAAAACTTTACTTTTTGGAACAACTTTGGCTGCCGGCGCTGCATTCTTCATGGGAACGACTACTCATGCGGACGAAGCTTATACCGTTCAATCAGGTGATACTCTATCAACGATTTCTCAAAAATACGTTGGTGATAACTCCTTGATCAATGCCATTGCAGAATCAAATTCAATTTCTGATATTAACCTGATCTACTCAGGACAACAATTAACAATCCCAACAGAAGGCTCTGCACAAGCAGCTGCTGAACCTCAAGCAGCCGTTCAAGAAGCACCAGTCCAAGCTGAACAACCTGTTGTACAAGAAACGGTTCAAACGGAAACACAAGCAGCGCCTGTTGCTGAAACACAACCTGCTCCTGCTGTAACAGAAACTGCTGCTACTCCAGCAAGCACAAGCTCTGCAAAAGAATGGATCGCACAAAAAGAATCAAGCGGTTCTTACACAGCAACGAACGGACGTTACATCGGCCGTTACCAATTAGATTCTTCTTACTTAAATGGTGACTACTCTGCTGCAAACCAAGAAAGAGTAGCAGAACAATATGTTACTTCACGTTATGGTTCTTGGGAAGCGGCGAAAGCATTCTGGGAAGCAAACGGTTGGTACTAAGATTCATTATTTGAACGTTTAAACACATTCAAAATATAGTAAGAGGTCATGCGATTTATTCTTTCGCATGACCTCTTTTTGAGTTTAAGTTTAGTCTTTATTCCTTAACTATCGTTTGCCAGTATTTCTTGTATCAGAATCTATAAATCTACTATTTGAATCAATCTATTAGGTTTTAAACTGTCCCACCTTCACACAAATTTTTTTTGATTTATTTGAATCTGGTTCCGTTGTTTAAAATTTTTCCTATATTCTTTTAGATAATATGTTATTTTCTTTCTCATCGCTCCAGGTGTACCTTCTCTTTATAAAAAAAGATATCAACAGAGAAACTCCGTCGATATCTTTTTTCCTTCTCAAAAAAACAAATTATGCGGCTAAGAAGACTCGAACTTCCACGAGGTCACCCTCACTAGCGCCTGAAGCTAGCGCGTCTGCCAATTCCGCCATAGCCGCATCACATCTTTTAGTTTAGGATTACATGTGTTTTTTGTCAAGAACATATTTTTGTTCTTTTTCATTTCTGTACGCCCTCCCTTATGCCATCTACACAAATAATTCATCCGAGCAACTCCATCATCTATTGAGGGTTGGTGAAAAAATCTGTTTTATCCATATGATCGATTTCAATGTTAAACGAACGACTCTGGGATTAGTAACTATTTTATTTTTTTCTTCATTTCTTTTTTCCTCTTTTTCTCGATTCAGCTATCTTCTTTCATTTGGATATTGATTATTTCTTCTGTTGATTACTATCCTTTTGGAATTCTAGACGCTGAAGTAATTCACGTTTTCTTTCTTCTAGAGATCATAAGTAACGAATGAACGAACTTCAAATAATTTTTTTATTGTAATTCATATTTGTATTGTTCGATGATTCTTAATACGATATGACACAATAAATAAAAATAGGCATGGCTATTTACAACAATAGTGCTATAGTAGAAAACAAATGAATAAGGTTACTTAAAGAGGTGAATACGATGAAACTGATCAAACTATGGGAAGCAGATTTAAAGAAAGCTTATCAGCTACAAACTAGCTTTGGACCAAATGAGAGTGGATTTATCAACAATGCTTATGGCTATACATTTGCTGAATTTTTAGATTATGTAAAAAAATGCGAAAAAACGTCTTTAGGAATCGATCTTCCTGAGAGTTACGTTCCCGCAACCGTCTTTATTTTAGAAAGTGATGAACATGAGTATGTAGGAATTTTTAATTTGCGCCATAAACTGAACGAAACATTAAGAAACGGCGCTGGCCATATTGGTTACGGCATCTCCCCTAATTATCGTAAAAAAGGATATGCCACACAAGGATTAGCATTAGTACTACAAGAGGCAAAAAAAATCGGCATTGATGAGGCACTTTTGTCTGTAAATAAAAAAAATCTTGGCAGTCTTAAAGCACAACAAAAAAATGGGGCTGCGATTTATCGCGAAGATGAGAAAGAATACTATACGAAAATCAAACTGATGTAAAAAAGAAGGATTCCAAAAGGAAAGGGATTTGAATGTCCTTTATCAATAGAACACATTTATTTAATTAACTTATAATATAGCAGACAAAATTTTATAAACAAAGAAACCTTTTATCTCTTTTCTTCTAGAAAGGATAAAAGGCTTTTTTGTTTTTCCTATTTGCTTCTCATAGCTAGTCAGCCAAGATTTCTATCGTATCCCCAACGCAATCCGTGCATAACGGCTCATCTTATCTGTCGTCCATGCTGGATACCAGACTAGTTTGACTTCTGCTTTCGTTACTTCTGGCACTTCTTTTAATGCGTCATGGATAGATTCTGTTAAAATATCTGCTAATGGACAGCCCATAGTTGTTAGAGTCATCTTAATGACTGTTTCTCCATTTTCAGGATTGAATTCTATATCATAAATCAAGCCTAAATTGACGATGTCGATTCCTAATTCAGGA
The DNA here is from genome assembly GCF_051711605.1 of Enterococcus sp. DIV0436a. Lineage (NCBI taxonomy): Bacteria > Bacillati > Bacillota > Bacilli > Lactobacillales > Enterococcaceae > Enterococcus > Enterococcus sp. DIV0436a. The sequence continues at coordinate 1,338,227 of NZ_JBIONA010000001.1, read as the reverse complement.
TCAATCACCATTTCCAAGGCAGCAAGAATACGTTCTTTGATTAGTTCTATTTCTTGTCCAGACCGTTCTTGGTTTGCTTCGCTCATCGTACGACACTCCTTAACACGATTTTTATTTATCATACTCTTTTTTTAGCTGCTTGTAAATGAGAATTTAGAAGTAAGATTCTCGTTTAAATTTATAAAAATGTTCTTATTAGATGTAATAGATTAAATTTATTCTAAAATAAACCTGATTCCTCATTTTTTTTGTGAACGATTTTTTATTTCTGGCAATACGCCAGTTGTTCGATACATTTTTTGTTCGTTTTCATTTGCAAACCGGCCAAATACTGAATGAGTTGGTAAAATATTGATAAATGCATCGTCGTCGATTTCATGAACGATCTGATCAAGATCATACATTTCGTAGCGGGTGATGACCATCATGATCATGTTCCCTTGTTTTTTTGAATAGCCACCGACAGACGGCAGTAATGTCATTCCACGTACCATCCGTTTTGCTAGTTCTTCTGTTACCTCTTCTGGCTTGACGGTAACGATCATTGCTGTTACTTTTTGATGACTCGTGTGGATGGCATCAATTACTTGAGTCATTGCATAAATGGAAATAATCGTATACAAGGCACTTTCCCAGTTAAAGAAGAAGCCTGCGATGACTACAATGATACCATTTAGAATCAGCATGTAGTTTCCGACTGTTTTTCCAGTTGTTTGTGAAAGTACAAGAGAGATGATATCCATCCCACCAGTTGTAAAGCCCATTTTTAAAGATAATCCTACGCCAAGACCTAATAAAACACCGCCTACTAGGGCATTCATCAAAATATTATCAGTGATCTGTCCGACTGGAAGCAGCATCGTCATCACCGATACACATACAACATTCACAAAACTAAGGATCGTTGCTCGTTTTCCTACTTTGAGAAACCCTAATACAAACACAGGGATATTCAAAAGAAAAATAAATGTTCCTGTGTCTATCTTGATATGAAACCATTCATATAAAAGCGAGGAAATGATTTGAGCGATCCCATTCATCCCTGCAGAAAAGACATTGGCTGGAATCAAAAAATAATTTAAAGCGACCGCAGCGGTCAATCCGGTTATCAAAATAACCACTATTTTCTTTAATCTTTCATTTTTATGATACGCAGTCATAATTTTACTCACAAGCACCTCTCCCCTACTTTGGTATTCCAAATGTAAGAATAACAGTTTATCTATTAAAATAAAATACTTCGAACTCAAATGAGAAGAATTTTAGCAAACAGGTAAGAATCTGCCCTAATCCTATGATAAGATAAATGTATGGTAAATATTTATATGTATATCAGGAGGGTTCCTATGGCAAAAGATGCTAGCTTCGACATTGTATCAGAAGTCAATACAGAAGAAGTAAAAAATGCGATTCAGCAAACAACAAAAGAATTGTCCAATCGCTTTGACTTCAAGGATTCTACAGTAGAAATCAAATTAGAGAACAGCAATCTAGTTGTATTGAGCGATGATGATTTCAAAATCGAACAGATCAAAGATGTATTATTTGGTAAGCTGATCAAAAGAAATGTGCCAATCAAAAATATCCATTTTTCCGAATCAGAACACGCTCTAGGTGGCAAAGCTCGACAAACTGCCGATTTGGTCAACGGAATCGATCGTGAAAACGCGAAGAAAATCACTACAGCTATCAAAAATGAAAAACTGAAAGTAAAAGCACAAATCCAAGAAGATCAGATTAGAGTGACAGGTAAGAACCGTGATGATCTACAAGCTGTGATTGCTTTATTACGTAAACTTGACTTACCAATCGAGTTGCAATTCACTAACTATCGTTAATCAAAAAACGAGGCTGACGTCTGTCATTCCTCGTTTTTTTGATTTACTGCTTCTTTTGATAACCAAAAACGCTGTATTCCTTCTTCCAATTCCCCAACACTTCGTACTTCTCTTGCTGTTTGCCAATGTTGTGGGAATAAACGTCGATAAGAAAAACTAGAAAATCGTTGATCTGCCAATACAACGATTCCTTGATCCGCCATGCCACGAATCACTCGACCACCAGCTTGCAAGACTTTGTTCATTCCAGGAAGCTGATAAGCGTAAGCAAATCCAAGGTGTTCCTTCTCATCATAATATGATTTGATCAGTTCCTGCTCATGATTCATCTGCGGCAAACCTACACCTACGATCATACTGCCGATCAATCGGTCCCCTCTCAAATCGATTCCTTCTGAAAAAATCCCGCCAAGTACGCAAAATCCAATCAATGTTTCAGCGGGATTTGTTTGAAATTTTTCTAAAAATCGTTCGCGTTCTTCCTCATTCATGTCCGTTTCTTGGATTAGCACATTGCTGTCGGGATATTGCTGTCTGAATGCTTCCGCCGCAAGATCTAAATATTGATAAGAAGGAAAGAAAACGAAATAATTCCCGACCTTTCCATCAGCAAAAGCATGAATCGTCTCTACTAATTTTGCCAGACTGTGTTCCCTTTTTCGATAAGTCGTCTCTAGGTAATTTGCGATGAAAACTTGCTGGTTTCCTTCTGGGAAAGGACTCGGCAGTTTGTAAGCCAGACTTTTTTGTCCCCCCAGTGTTTCCTGATAATAAGAGAGTGGTGAAAAACTAGCAGAAAAAAGAATACTGCTTTTTCCTTTATCCAACGACTGCTCAAGAAACAAGCTTGGATCAATACAAAACTCTTTTACTATCAGATCGCGATACGTTTTTTCGACTGTTGTTTCGTAGTGATCATCATAAAATTCACTGACCTTCAAAAAATGAAGCAAATCAAAATAATAAGGAAGCAATTGTTCTTGTGATGGGTGCTCAGGAAATTCTGCCAGCCATTCTTTAATTTTTTCGCTTAATTGATAACCTGCCTTTACTAAAGATTCAGCCGGTGCTTTTTGATGATGATAATCCCAATGATCTTCTTTTGCTATTTCTCGGATCGAATCAAATTCTTTTAATAGTTTGTTGAAACGGCGACGAAGTTTTTTGAATTCCTTTGGTATAGCTTCCTTACTTCGTTTCGTTTTTTCATAAGATAGTTCTGCCGAATACATCTCTCGGGAACGATTCACCAAATTATGTGCTTCGTCAATCAAAAACAGATAGTCCTCGTTTTTTTCATCTTCAAAAAAACGTCTTAAATAAACAGTTGGATCAAATAAATAATTGTAATCCCCAATGATTACGTCACACCAGATACTGACATCTAATGATAGTTCGAAAGGACAAAGTGTATGCTTTCTTGCATAAGTTTCGATGACTTCTCGAGTGATCTGATTCTCATGATTCAAAAGATCCCATAAACCTTCATTAATCCGATTGTAATAACCATTGGCATATGGGCACTGATCTGGATTACAGGTCGTCTCATCTAAAAAGCAGATCTTGTCTTTCGCCGTCAAAGTGACACTTTTTACTTCAGCTCCTGTATCTTTTAATGCTGTCATAGCATCTTCAGCTACTTGTCTAGTTATTGTTTTAGCCGTTAGATAAAAGATCTTTTCTCCCTCTTTTTCCCCTACAGCTTTCAAAGCGGGGAATAACGTAGAGATTGTTTTTCCTGTTCCGGTCGGTGCTTCTACAAACAATTTCTGTTTCGTACGGATCGTTTTATAAGCAGCTACCGCTAGTTCACGCTGACCTTTCCTATACTCATCATGGGGGAATTTCAAAGCCATCAAAGAGGCATTGCGTACAGTGCGCCAGTTTTCTTGAAAAACAAGCCATTCTTTATAATCTTCAGTCAGCTTTTTAAAAAAAGTTTCTAACTGCTCTCTTGTCTGATGTTCAACCTTTCTCGTGATCACTTCTTCTGCCGTCTGGAAGTAAGTCAATTGCAGATTTATTTCTTGTAAATCATGTTCTTGACTATAGATATAGGCATACACCCTTGCTTGATGAAAGAAAAGTTCCACTTGTTCTGGTTCTAAATCTTCAAATCGTGGTTCGGAGGTTTTGATTTCATCTATATAATAAATACCGTCTCTTTTGAAAATACCGTCTGCACGGCCTTCAACGATCAGGTGATATTCATCTAATTGAACTGTTGTTTTTAAAAAGACTTCTTTTTCATAGTTTTCTCCCGCATCTTTTTGGAGCTTGCGGTGGATTCTCGCTCCTTCTAATGCAGTATGGTTACTTTTTTTACGATTGTCGATACTTCCACGTCGCAAAATAAATTCTACTAAGTGCCGCACAGATATTTTTGACTGTTTGATCATTTCCACCACCTCTTTCTCTCTAAGATTACCTGAAAAAACCTAGTTTAGCAAAAAGAGCTCTCTTTCCAAACATAAAAAAACACCCTGCTGATTAGGCAGGGATATAGGATATAGAATTTGGATTTTTGGATGAATCTAATGTAACAAGGACATATTAAAATGCTATGAAAACTTACTTTCCTTCTCTTTAGAATATCCAAATACTTTTCATATAGTCTGATAATTCAGATAAGTAAAGAGAAATAAGTACCTGTTTTTGTTTCCTAGCAATGAATGCGTTATACTAATGGATGAAAGAAGTTTTGGCTATCAAGGAGGAATGCACATGCATATCGAAAGATTAAAAACAGGAATGATTGAAGAAAACTGTTATTTGGTCTACAACGAAGAAGCACTTTTGATCATTGACCCTGGAGAAGATGCGGAACGAATCAAACAAGAAATCAAAAAAACAAACCAACAGCCGGTAGCGATTTTGCTTACCCATACCCACTACGATCATATTGGTGCAGTGGAACCTTTACGTGCGTATTATCAAATCCCAGTTTATGTCAGCCCACTAGAGCAAAAATGGCTAGGTGATCCGATTTTGAATCTTTCTGGACTCGGTAGACATGATGATATTGCTGATGTTATTGTCTCGCCTGCAGAATATGAATTTGAAATGAAAACTTATACTTTAGGAAACATGTCTTTTCGCGTCGTCCCTACCCCAGGGCACTCTATAGGAAGCGTCAGCTTTATTTTTGATGATTTTGTCGTTTCTGGCGACGCCCTGTTTAGAGGAAGTATCGGTAGAACCGATCTGTATACAGGGAATTTAGAACAATTACTTCATAGTATTCGGACCCAGCTGTTTGTTTTACCTGATGAATTTGCAGTCTATCCAGGACATGGCGATGCAACGACGATTGAACAGGAAAAAAGGACAAATCCTTTTTTCAATCGTTAAAACGACTTAGGAGGAGAATAAAATGACAGAAACTACACTTTATATCGTACGACACGGAAAAACGATGTTCAATACAATTGAACGAGTACAAGGCTGGTGTGATACACCCCTCACAAAGCAAGGACAAGAAGGCATTCATTATTTAGGTCGCGGGTTAAAAAATGTCGACTTTTCATTTGCTTATTCTAGTGACAGTGGTCGTGCGATCGAAACTGCCCGTATTATTCTAGGAGAACATTCTAAAGGAAAAGAAATTCCTTATTTTATTGAAAAAAGGATTAGAGAATGGTGTTTCGGGTCTCTTGAAGGTGGATATGACATGGAAATGTGGGGTGTGATCCCTCGTGTATTGAATTTTAAAACATATGATGAAATGTTTACCACAGAAGTTTCTTTTGAACAAATTGCTAATGCTGTATACAACTTAGATACCGCTGGGTGGGCGGAAACTTATGAAACATTGCGAGACCGTGTATGGACAGGATTTGAAGATATCGCCCATCACTGCGAAAAAAATGGTGGTGGAAATGTTTTAGTCGTATCTCATGGTTTGACGATCGCCTTTTTGCTTAATCTGATCGATCCTAAACAGCCTGTTCGTGCTGGGCTTTTAAATGGCAGCGTAACAAAGGTCACTTATGCAAACGGTCGATTTTCTATCCACGGCATCAATGATACGTCTTATATCGATAACGGGAAAACACATAGTCGCGACTCGTTTCTATAATGGGGATATTTTAATTTTTACCAGAGAATCATAAAAGGCAAAATCTGAACGAGGGCTTTGTCTTCTTTTTTCTCTTCGTGTACTTATCTGCTTTATTTCTCAAGTTTTTCTTAATATTAAAAAACAGATTGGGTTTCTCAAAAAATAACGGTATACTATAAGATGTATCTTAATTGGGAAGGAAGGAATTTATGTTTTTTGCAAATATTATCAAAGCAGTGATTCTCGGTATTATTGAAGGAATAACGGAATGGCTGCCCATCAGTAGTACTGGTCATTTGATCCTAGCAGATGAATTCATCAAACTGGATGCCAGTTCACAATTTATGTCGATGTTCAATGTCGTTATCCAATTAGGGGCGATCTTGGCTGTCGTCGTTCTTTATTTTCACAAGTTAAACCCATTTTCTCCAAGTAAATCAACGGTAGAAAAAAAAGATACGTGGACACTTTGGTTTAAAGTGATCGTTGCTTGCATACCAGCCATCATCATTGGTTTGCCTTTGGATGATTGGTTAGAAGCAAATTTCCACAAGTTCTTACCAGTTGCCATTGTTTTGATCGTTTACGGTATTGCCTTTATTATTGTCGAAAAACGCAACAAAAACAAAACACCTCGTTGGACTTCTCTGAATGACTTTACGTACCAAGCAGCTCTTCTTGTTGGGTTATTCCAAGTCTTGGCACTTGTTCCCGGAACATCCCGTTCTGGCGCAACGATCCTAGGAGCTATCTTGATTGGTGCTTCGCGTTTTGTCGCTACAGAGTTTTCATTTTTCTTAGGGATTCCTGTCATGTTTGGCGCAAGCGGCTTGAAGATCGTCAAATATTTAGCTGAAGGGAATTCATTCAAAATGGAAGAAACTGTTGTTCTTCTTGTAGGAACATTCGTATCTTTTGTGGTTTCCGTCTTAGCTATCAAATTCTTACTAAGCTATTTGAAGAAAAACGACTTTACCGCTTTTGGCTGGTATCGTATTATCCTTGGTATCATTTTGATTGGTTATTGGTTTATTGCAATGTAGAAAAAACCAGAGCACTTCTCTTATTTGAGAAATGTTCTGGTTTTTTATTTTCTTTAATAATAATCATTATAAATAATAAAAACAACATCAAGCTTAATCACCAAATGATAACCATTATCGTTCTCATTTAGCTGTTATTATTATCAATTACATTTTTATTATGCTATCCTTGTTTTGACAAGGAGGTCTAATAACGATGACTAATCAGAAAAAAGCTTTTGCAGCAACAATCGGCTGCCTTTTATTTATGATCTTCGGTTTTATCTTCGACCGATTCTCTCTTACCATCACCCCACTTTTTTATATCAGTGCCATTATCATCGGTGGATACAAACAAACATCGGAAGGCTTGAAAGAATTGTGGAATGATCGGACACTGAATGTGGATTTATTGATGGCTTTAGCTGCTATTGGTGCCTGTTTGATCGGTAATTACTTTGAAGGAGCAATGTTGACATTCATCTTTTGTTTAAGCGGTGCATTAGAGGAATACACAACTAATAAAAGTCAAAAAGAAATTACTGCTTTGATGAATCTTCAACCACAAAAAGCCCAATTATTAAAAGAAAATGGACAAATGCAAGAAGTAGATGTTTCTCAACTAAAGGTGGATAACTTGGTATTTGTCGCTAAAGGAGCAGCTGTTCCGATAGATGGCTTTTTAGAAAGCACACAGGCAACGATCGATGAGTCTGCATTAAGCGGTGAATCTGTGCCTGTAGAAAAATATTTAGGCGATGAGATGTATGCAGGAACGCTGAATCAAGGAAATCCCATCACGATTCGAGTAACAAAAACGAGTTCCGAAACTGTCTTTGCTAAGATTATCCAATTAGTAGAAGAAGCGCAGAATACGCCAACTCAAACAGCTTCATTTATCGAACGAATCGAAAATAATTATGTAAAATTGATTTTGCTTGCTGTTCCTCTAATGATCCTTCTCCCCCACTTTTTCCTAGGTTGGAGTTGGGATGAAAGCTTTTATCGAGGAATGGTATTATTAGTTGTGGCTTCTCCTTGTGCGCTTGTCGCATCTGCTACACCAGCATCTCTAGCTGCTCTTTCAAATTCTGCAAAAAATGGGATTTTAATCAAAGGCGGTATCCATTTAGAAAAGCTTTCTGAATTAAAAGCGATTGCCTTTGATAAAACAGGAACGCTCACTAAAGGAAAACCAGTTGTAACTGACAGCTTTTTCTTTGATGAAAAGGATTTGGCACAACAACTTCTTGTTGCTATGGAACAAAAAACGACGCATCCACTTGCTCATGCGATTTTGCAATATTTCGATTGCACAATACCTGAAGAAATCCAATACTTACCAATAGAAGAAATTACTGGTTTTGGATTACAAACTACCTATTTAGGTGCGCAATGGAAAGTTGGCAAGCACGCATATGATCCTGAGACGATGATAATCAGCAAAGAGATTGCGGAAATGATCGAACGTTTGGAAAATCAAGGCAAAACCGTGATTTATCTTTCTAAAGATCAGCAGTTAATTGCTGTTTTAGGTCTGCTAGATATTCCAAAAGCAAATACCCAACAAGTAATTTCCTACTTTAAATCCCAAAACATCCATACAAGTATGATAACCGGCGACCATTCTGGCACAGCAAAGGCCATTGCTGAACAAGTAGGGATTGAACATTACTATGCAAGCTGTACTCCGGAAGAAAAAACACAACTAGTCAAAAAAGAGAATGAACTTTACCAAGTAAATGCGATGGTTGGTGATGGAGTCAATGATGCGCCTGCTTTAGCAGCCGCTTCTTTAGGTGTCGCTATGGGGCAAGGGACAGATGCCGCTATGGATATCGCAGACATCGTCTTAATGAAAAGCGACTTAAATAAATTTGTCTACAGTCATCGGCTATCTTTAAAAATGCGGCGGATCATCAAACAAAATATTATTTTTTCGATTCTTGTTATTCTCTTGTTGATTGCTTCTAACTTCCTGCAATTTTTAAATCTACCTCTTGGAGTTGTAGGACACGAAGGAAGCACAATATTGGTTATTCTGAATGGCTTGCGTTTACTAAGACCTTTACCTGATCTTTCTGATTCTTCAAAAAAATGTAAGTCTTGTCCACTATACAAAGCGCGGCTGTCTTCTGTCAAATAAGCAAAGTGTTTTTTTATGATTTTGTTTATTTTATGAAAAAAACAGCTTATGAATAGGTCTTGAAGGATGAAATCCTACTTTTGCAACTTTCTAAAAACATGTTATGATTGTTTCGAAGAAAGTGAGGAATATATTTCATGGAAAGTTGGCTTTTTTTAGGAATTATTTTACTTGTAGCAATTTTAGCTAAGAATCAAAGTCTGATGATAGCAGCAGCTTTTGTTTTGATTATGAAGCTCATACCAGCCTCCCGTTCCTTTTTCCCTTGGCTGCAAGGCAAAGGAATCAATATTGGGGTGACGATCATCACAGCGGCTATTCTAATCCCTATCGCAACAGGAGAAATCGGTCTACGTGATCTATTAGAAGCCTTTAAATCCCCTATTGGCTGGGTAGCTGTTTTTTGCGGTGGGCTAGTGGCTGTCTTATCTTCCAAGGGTGTAGGATTGATTGCTTCTGATCCACAAATCACTGTTGCACTTGTTTTCGGCACGATTTTAGGTGTTGTCTTCTTAAGAGGAATCGCCGCCGGACCGGTCATTGCTTCTGGTATCACTTACTGTATCTTACAAGTATTTGCTTTAGGAAAATAGAACAAATTTTGTCTATTTTAGGAGATTCTTAACACCCCCAATTTACTGATCCGTGATATACTGACAACGAGGTGATACAATGTTCGAAAAATTAAAGTATTTCATAGGAACAATCGGCTGGTTTCTTCTAGCGGTACTTTTGATTCTGGGCTTAGCTTATCTATTATTTCCTGATTTGATACAAAATGTGTTTGATACTGCTTTTTGATTGACCTATTAAAACGATATAGGGGATGCTCCTGCGATGCAGGGGCTTTTTTTAATCAATATTTTGTAATAATTTAGGCCGTGCCAATGAGACTTCCTATAGAATTCGATGCTCTTTTTTCTTTTTGGCTCTTCTGCTCTTTTTTGTTATACTAGATTACAGTGGACAAAAGAAAGAATGATCGCATCCACTTCAACGAATATCAAAATGGAAGAATTAGTGCCTGTTTTCAGGTTACTTTGAAAAGAAAGGAAGACGCTTGTGGAAACTTTTGAAGGTCTTTTAATTGATACGTACGTTTTACAAGAACAGCCAATGATGCTGACTGGGATCAACTTGCAGCTTGAGGACCGTGTGATCAATGGCCTGCTTAAAGATCGCTATTTGGCAAAATATATCTTACGTTTGCCCCTAAATAAATATGTGCTGGAAGTAAGTGGCAAATGGAACCGTCGGAACCAGTTGGTCATAAAAAAAATGTTGATAAAAAATATCGATGAATACATTAAAATAATCGGTACACCAGAATAGCCTTTACTGATCAAAGGATGCTGGTTATAAAATAACTGCAGTTTCTTAATAGAAAAACAAAGAACAACAGGGAATCGTATCCCTTTTCAAAAAAAACTTTGCAAACGGTTCTCTTTGTTATATAATAACTTAGTACCAAACATTCCCATTCAAACTTTGTTTAAATAGATAAATAAAAATCTAGTTTGGTTTGACGCTATTGCCTCCCACAATAGCGTCTTTTTGATTTTTTCAGCTTGTACTATCCGTTTTTACTGAAAAAAAATCCTAATAAAAGACTGTTAAGGAAAAAAACTTGTCATGTTCATATTGCAAAGCACGCTGCCTTTAGGTATAATAATGAATGTTGAATTATGCGGTAACACGCGTAAGAACTTAAGTTATCGGAGGTGAAACTAATGCCAAACATTGAATCTGCAATCAAACGTGTTCGTACAAGCGAAAACGCTAATGTGAAAAATTCATCTCAAACAAGCGCTATGCGTACTGCAATCAAAAAATTTGAAGATGCTGTAGCTTCAGGTGCTGACAACGTAGATGCGTTATATAAAGAAGCTGTTAAAGCTATTGATATGGCTGAATCAAAAGGTCTAATCCACAAAAACAAAGCTAACCGCGACAAATCTCGTTTAAGCAAAAAAATCGCTAAATAAAAGAATCGGCTTCGGCCGATTTTTTTATTTGTCAAAAAAAGGACAAAAACAAACGACCTTCCCGCATGCTTTGCCCTCGTCTTTCTTCTTATCGATTTCTTAACAACTGCCCTGTGCGCAAAACGAATAGTTGAAAATTTAATTCTTTTTCGATTTGTCCCGTTTTGATTTGATAATCCATCTCAACTAATTGATCAAACAACTGTACCAGCAAATGTTCATCGAATTTTTTTACTTCCTGCATGGCAAGTTTTACACGATATGGATGGATTTTCAATGTTTCAGCAATATTTGCCTGCTGATAACCAATCTTTACAAGAAATTTTGTCTGTAAAAATAAACGTAATTGAGAAAGCAAAATCGCATTAATTTTGATTGTTTCTTCCCCTTGCATAACTAAATCTTCGTATAAACGCAAAGCTTGTTCCGTCTTCCCTTTTAAAATATATTGGGTCATGTCAAAAATATTATGTTCTAACGTTTTAGGAACTAATTCTTCTACTTCTCTTACCGTGATTTGCTGTTGATTTTGTCCATAAAGGACCAATTTCTGTAACTCTCTCATCATTTTGGATAAATCTAAGTCGGTCAACCTCAAGAATAAATCAATTGCACTTCGTTCCATTTTGATTGAGGAATTCTCTAAGGTATTCATCAGATATTGACGTACTTCTTTTTCATTCAACTGTTGGACATTGATGATGATTGCTGTTTTTTTCAATTGTTTCGTTACTTTTTTCCGTTCATCCAACTTTTCATATGGCGCAAAGAATACTAATACAGTCGATTCTAATGGTTCTTTCAAATAAGCCGTCAATAAATCAGTATTTTGTTCGATTCCATTGTTTACTTTTTCACCTGTTAAAAAATAAGGATTCTCTACGAATACTAACCGTTGATCTCCGAAAAACGGCAACGTCTCTGCTTCAGCTACTACCTCATCTAAACTTGCATTTTCCATGTCAAAACTTAAAAAATTTAAGTCATCTTCGCCCTCTAATTGGATTTTTTTGACAATTTCTGTCCGAACTTGATCTTGGAGAAACTTTTCTGTTCCTAAAATCAAGTAACAAGATGCAAGTTTTTCTTTACGTATTTTTTGTAACTCTGCTTGTATACTCAAATTACTCACCACTTTCAAAAATTATCCTACCATGAGCAGATGAGAATTACTAGTCTATCATTGTTTCCACTAGCCCATGAGGATGAAAAACTGGATGCCAGCGATAGGTGATCATTCCTTGTTGATCCGTTCGCCATGTTTTTATCTGATTTTCTTCTAGTGTCTCCAATACTTCGCTGTGCGGGTGACCATAACGATTATTTACGCCGCAGGATATAATCCCATGTTTTGCTTCAATATGGGAAAGAAAATCTGTGTTACTTGACGTACGGCTACCGTGATGACCTAATTTGACTACATCGGCTTTCAGATTAGGATAAATCAAAAGCAATTGTTTTTCCATTTCTTGATTCAAATCTCCTAAAAATAAAAAGCGCCTATTGTTATATTCCATCCATAGACCAATCGAATCTTCATTTCTTCCCTCTCCCTTTTCAAAAGGAGTCAATACATAAAGATCATAATAACCGCTGATCCTGTCCCCATGTTTGATTTCAATGATCTCAGTACCATTTTTTTGAGCTTCAGATAAATGCCTTTGTAATGGCTCATTTCGTCCAGCGCCCCAACCGATATAAATTTTTTTGATAGTAAAATGCTGAGATAACGTGGGTAATTCTCCCACATGATCCGTATCGTCATGTGTCAAGATGAGTTTATCGATTATACTTATCCCCTGACCTTTTAGATATGGAACGATATTTCTTTCAGCAGGAGGACGTATCATACCTTGCGCCCACTTTTCTCTTTCAAAGTGTAACTGACCTCCAGTATCGATCAAAATCGTTTCTTTTCGAAAAGGACTTTGCAAAAAGATACTGTCTCCTTGACCGACATCGATAAAAGCGATCGTTGAAGAAAAGCGTAAAAATGGCAAAGTCAAAAAAATAAAAGAAAAAAGACCAACATAAAACAAGTGTTTCACAGGTTGTTCTTTCAACCTATCCGTACAAATCAGTAATCCGAAAATATACATCCCAGATAGCACAAGGGGCAAACGTCCTATAATGAGAGACGACCCTGAAGAAAAATCGATTATTCGCTCAAATAAGATTAATCCCTCTTCTATCAGCAAAAGTAAAGTTTCCGGCAGCCAGCGATTGAAGAGTGTGAGAAATAACACACCAGGAAGAAAAAGAAACTTGAATACCGGTGCAATCAGTAATGTAAAAAGACTACCTAAAATAGGCCACTCATAAAAATGCCATACAATCAACGGCATCGTGATCATAGTAAACAGGACGTGAGAGGCCGTTTTTTTCAACCAATCTCCATCAAAAGAAATCAGGATAAACAAAAAACTCATGAAAAAACTAAGCTGACCACCCGCATGAAAAAGAAATCGAGGATCAAATAGTAAAAGAAGCCAAAAGACAACTGCAAATAAGTCCATGGTGGAATAATGCTTATTCAGCAATTTGACTAGCAATCGCAATAAAAACAGCAAACTAGCACGCAAAACAGAAATAGAACTTCCTGCAATAGAAACATAACAGATAGTTAGTAGACTCAACGGAATAATACTGACGTGTAGTGGCCATCCGATACGTCGAAATAAATAATACAGCCACCCTAAATAAAATTGGATGTGTAGACCCGATAGACTGAACAGATGCAGCAAACCACTCTCCCTAAAAATTTCTTCTGATTCTCTGAATCCTGCATCTTTATAGCCCCATAATAAAGAATTAATATATACACTTGTTTTTTGCGGAAATTCAGATTGGACAAAGGAGATAAAAGATCCTCTTTTTCTCTGAAGCCAGTTTCGCCAGTGATTTTGCATGGTGATCTGTTCAATCTTTTGAATTTGGAACCGTCCAGAGATTCTATGGTTCCTGAAGTAAGCTTCTTGGTCAAAATTATAAAGATTCCGCTTTTTTGCTGGAGAAATGAACTCGCCTTCAGCAGTCAATTCTATTCCCTTTCCTCGGAAGTTAAGCCATGTTTTCAATTCTGCTTCTGTGTTTACTTGATAAGAAAGCTGGAGCTTTTGTTTATTCTCTGATAACCTTCCTTCCATTGTCAAAAAATTACCATTTGCACGAATCGTATCTGTAAATACAGTAATTTGCGCAGATGTTGTTTTTTCCTCTAAAAATGAATACTCTTGTAGCCTATAAGAAATGGATACCGTTATGCTACACAAAATACACAAGTACGCGATAAAACGTCCTTCTTTTAGCGAAAACCATAAAAAAATTCCGGCAAGAAGCAAACGATAACCCCAATTGTCAGTGTAATACAACAAACAGATAATCATCGACGTAATTGCCGGAAAAATCAACCGATTTCGAACATGCCTTTCTAAAACGCTAGACATGTTTTCCTGTTAATTCATTTTGAAGTTTTGAAAAATGCTGTGAGTCTAAAGCAACTTGGTGTACAGATACACCTAATTGTTCGATCAACGCTTGGGCATAAGGATCATTTCGATAGTCATGGAGATAATTGATCCCTTTCACACCAGCTTGCAACAAAGCCTTTGTACAGGCCAAACATGGAAAATGTGTGACATAGATTTCTGAACCTTCCGTCGGGATACCAAGTTTTGCACACTGTAGGAGTGCATTCATCTCTGCATGGATCGTTCGCAAGCAGTGTCCATCCACGACGTAACACCCTTCATCTATGCAGTGGACATCTCCACTGACTGCTCCATTATAGCCGCCAGCAATGATCCTTTTTTCTCGAACGAGTGTCGCTCCTACTTCTAAACGTGTACACGTACTACGTAAAGATAACAGTACTGCCTGAGCCATAAAGTACTGGTCCCAAGGAATGCGTTCATTATGTGACTTATCAGTAACTTTTTCTTTATTCGTATCGCATGCTTTTGAAGATTTTTCTAACATGTTTTATATTCCTCCGTTTTTTCAAGTTGATTAAAAAGTACTCATTGCTTAAACAAAATATTCTTTAAATATAACGAATCATCCTGTCTGACAAAAGATCCTACCCTTCACTGCCGAAATGAAGTCCGTCATCCATTAGCCCATTATAAAAATTCTTCGAATCCATTTGTTCAAGAAATTCCGTATAAAAATCGATACTTCACAATCATGGCGTTTTGGTACTTCTGTGAGAACAGAGATATATTTTTTGATCAACTTGTTATTCCGATATTTTTGTTTTGTCTCATCGACTGCTGGTGGCGTGATAAAGAAAGCATGATCAGAACTATAGTCTTTTTTCAGCTGAACTATCATCCACTGCAGATTTTTTGGTACGTTTCTTTAGAAAGTTGTTTATGCTCTGCTAGATCATTCGTCCCAATGAGAATAAATACTTTATCTGCTGTATAGCTAAGTACATCTTTGGCAAAGCGTTCTCGTAGAGCTTGACTGTTATTGCCGCTGACAGCCGTATTCATAATATGAATCCCAGATATTTTATTTTGGAGGTAGACATTCAGCATTGGTTTTTTAATGTTTCTTTGCTAACAATCAAGCTATTTCCTATCCAAAAATACTACCTCCTCGTCCTGCCAAGCTCTTAGAATTGGATTATTCTTAGTATCCATTAGCGTCCATTTATTGCTCGTGCCAGTCGATTTTGAATCATTCTATTTAATTGTAACGAAGTTTTTTAGTTTTTCAACTGTCTTTTCACCGATACCAGAAATCTCCTGCAGGTCTTCCACTTTCTGGAAGGATCCGTTTTCTTCTCTAAATCGAATGATTTCTTGCGCTTTGACTGATCCGATCCCAGGAATCTGCTGAAGTTCTGATGGAGTGGCTGTATTGATATTTATTTTGGGAGGCTCGGAATCTGCTGTAGGCTGTTTTCCTTCCGGGGATGCCAACTGATCAAGATGTTCTGGCAGCTCTTCACCTACAGCAGGGATATATAGGACTTGCTGATCTTCTATCTTTGCAGAAAAGTTGATTCGATCGCTATCCGCTTCTTCTAATAATCCACCTGCACGCTTTAGTACATCATAGACCCGTTCTTCTGAAGAAAATGAATAGATACCAGGCTCCTTCACACTTCCTTTGATATCGGTGTACATGACCTTTGGACGAGCATCCTCTTCTACATCGTTTCCTTCAGCTGATGGATCTTCTCCACTGGAACTAAACGGAGAAAGTATTTCTTTTGCAGCAGTCTCTTCTGGTTCTCTATAAAATAGCAGATTTGACAATAAAAAACCACTTGCGATACAAAAGATAAGAACTATCATAGACATCCAAATGATCAATTTGGGTGAAGCTAGTATTTTCTTGCTGATTTTTTCTATCATTGTTCTTTTTTCAGAGAATGACCAGTAAAAATCATTCATTACTCCTTTCATTTGAAATTGAAGAAACAGTGAGCTCTGGCAAAATCGTCCCTTCAACATCTAATTACGTCAATTTTTTCTTTTGTTTTTATTTTTATCGTGAAGATTTTTGACGAAAAAGAGGGGGTGTGACAGAACTCGTGTCACAACCCCTCTTTAATTATTTAGTTTCATTTCATTTTCTCTAGATAGTCAAGCGCTTCTTGTACTGTTTTTACTGGTACGATTTTCATTGAGGAATTCAATTTTTTAGCGGCAGCTTTTGCTTCTTCGTAGTTGGTTTTTATTTCAGGATATTCTTTCTTAACATCGTCTGAAATCGTATCATCTGGTGCAAAGAAAATCTCTACGCCAGCTTTATCCGCACTTGCCACTTTTTTATCGATTCCTCCGATTCGGCCAACTTCTCCTTCACTGTTGATCGTTCCAGTTCCTGCAATTTGCTTACCATGTCGCAAGTTTTTACCAGTGACTTGTTCATAGATTTCTAAAGTGAACATCAATCCCGCTGATGGCCCACCGATAGAGCCAGAATTAATACGAACATCTGTATCTGATTCGATCTCGGTATGGTCAGTAAGCGTGATACCTATTCCTGCCTTTTTATCTGTTGGTAACTCGATCAGATCACCAGAAGCTGTTTTTTCTTCACCATTATGCAAATAACTGATTTCGATTGTTTGTCCAACTTTTTGGCTTTTTACATAATCCATAAATGCTTCTGTACTTTGAAAGCTTTTCCCGTCTACTTTTGTTACTGTATCTCCAACTGAAAGCTTGCCAAAGAAATTCGATGTTTTCTCTACACTCATGACATATACGCCTTTGAATTCCATTTTATAAGGCTTGTCTGCAAGTTTTAACGCTTGTTCGATTGCTGCATTTTGGGAAGAATCCATATAATACTGCTGCATTTGATTATATTCTTCATTTGTCGCCCCACCAGTCAATTCTTCTTCACTGATCAATTCTTCAAAAGGGGTCATTTTAGCTTTTAAAGCTAAGAAACCTGTAGCTTGCCTGATACCAACAGAGGTAAGAGAGAAAGACCCAGAACCTTTATCTTCCTTATCATTGACCGTAATTAGTTCTTTCAGATCGATCGTGGCTCCCGGTGATTCTACATAATACGGCAAGGGAACTACTACAAATCCAATGATCAACATTCCAAATATGATAATTAGTACTGTTTTCAACCATTGTTTAGCTTTCATTTGATTCACGCTTTCCAGCTAAAGCTTCGTTGATCACTGGCGGTAAGTAGCTGCTCACATCTCCGCCAAAGTGCAGTACTTCTTTTAAAATACTGGAACTCACGTGACTATATTCTGGTTTTGCTAATAAGAAGACAGTTTCCAATTCATCATATAGATGATGATTCATCTGAGCAATCTCTCGTTCATATTCAAAGTCTTTGATACTTCGTATGCCTCTGATCAACGCATCTGCACCAATCTCTTTTGCTGTTTCTACCGTCAATTGATTTTCTTGATGCATGACTTTTACATTAGGAAGATGAGAAACAGCTTTTGTGATCAATGTCATTCTTTCTTCTGGGGGAAACAAACTTTTCTTTGAAGTATTGATAAAAACACCAATTACTACCTCATCGAATAATTTAGCCGCACGTTCCACCGTATCTAAGTGACCTTTTGTAAAAGGATCAAAACTTCCTGGGAATAATGCACGTTTCATTGATTTCCCTCTTTTCTATAGATAGTTACGGCCGTTATGCCATAAATCTGTTTTCTTATTTGATGGAATCCAGCCACAGTTTCTGGCAATTCGACTGTTTTATCCGTTTCGCATACGATAACTGCGGTTTTAGAAAAAAGTCCCAGTTCTTCCATTTTATGGATTTGATCGATTATTTTTTGTTTTGCATATGGCGGATCAAGAAACAAGTAGTCGAATTGTTGTTTCTCCGCTGCTAGCCGTTCGATTGCTTTGTCCGCATCAAGTTTTATTGTGGTAAATTTCTCTGGTTCTTTCGTAATTTCGATGTTTACTTTGATGATTTTTAGCGCTTGGTAATTTTTGTCTACGCATACCGCATGACTGCAGCCTCTAGATACTGCTTCGATAGCTAAACCACCGCTTCCTGCAAACAGATCCAATACTGTCTCTCCATCAAAATATGGTCCAATCATATTGAATATGGATTCTTTTACTTTATCTGTAGTTGGTCTGGTGTTCGCCCCTGCTAAACTTTTTAAACGGCGCCCGCCATAATTTCCTGATATTATCCGCATCTACTCACTCCTTAGAAATGGTACTGGTACTAGTATACCAAAAAAAAGACAAAAAAATACTTGGACAATGATCAAAAATCGATCGTTATCCAAGTTATTTTTTATTTAAAAACTGCTCATAAGAGATTTTTAAAGATGTTCAGCTAATCGGATTTCTGTATTTAGCTCTTCGATTTCGAAACCTTCGTCTTTTAATACTGTTTTGTTTCCTATTTTTTCGGCAAAATTCATTTCGATATCCGGTCGGTAAGAACGTTCTACGTTTCGAACAAAATGTAATTTACGGATTCGTTCTTCTGTTTCTTCAAATGTCTCTTCATTTAAGTAAAGCACGACATATTTCATTCTTCTTGAGACATAATGCAACAAGCCGAACTTTTTCAGATTCTTTAATTGTTTTAAGCTGTAGACCCATACGATCAGCCCGCGTCGTTTTGTTATTTCAAATTCACTATTGTCTAATTGCATGACAATTACCTCCGCATCCAAAGTGTTTTTTCGTTTCAAAAAACGGGCTACCTGCATCTACTTTGATTTCATTAGAAACTTCTTCGGCAAGTACTTGGACAATTTGATCCAACAGACTTTGCAGCTGTGTTTCACTATATCGGAAAGCTGCAACATGCTCATCCATATCAAGCTGTCTTTTTGCTTTTCGAACAGCTCGTTTTTTTTCACGATAATCAGGTGCATACTCACCATATGCCGCTACATTTTCAAATGCTTCTTTCTTAGACAAGAACGCTTCTTTCAACTGGCAAACTTTTGCAGATTCTTCCATTGACTGTTTATGTTCGAGATAAGAAGCCATCGTTTTACTCTTTTTTATCATTTCAGCGACTTGGAGGCATTGATCCTCCAGTTGAAACAGCTCTTCGTTAACGATCACTGCTATCACTACTTTCTCCGTTTTCTTCTTGCAATAAGACTAACATATTTTCTTTAGAAAAAGCAATGCCTACAGAATCCGTTCCCGGGTCCATGAAACGGTCATGGTTGTAAGGATCGCTGTACCAATATAAAAACGAAAAAGTAGCGTCGATCGCCGGATGAATAAATAGCCCACTAGTATTTTCTAATTTTTGTTTACTGATTAACTTTTCCAATTCATCATTCGTCAGTGAGAATTTCACTGTCGTTTGAGCACTGCCTAGCGATTTTTGCCAATCAGCCATACGTTCCTCTGACAATATTTCCTCAGGCCTTGTCAAAAAATCATGTAGTAGCAGCTGACTGTGGTTTTGAAAGGCAAGTGTTTGATTGTATATGGGAAGTTCGTCTTCTCTTCTAAGCATATTTAATAAAGTCGTACTTTTTCGTTCTTTAACGCGATTGATTGATTCCCAATCAGCCGATTTATCTGCTTGATAATGTGGAAGGCCTTCACCAAACACTTGATATGGCAATAGTTTCAAAAGACTATCTTTATCTAAATACACAACTGAAAATAGGCCGTTTGTTGTTTGATCAAAAAATAAAATAGCAAAAGTGTCGTTATCAAAAGCAATTAGCGGACGGTAATTCATATCCTCTTCCATTAGTTCGATTCCAACTTCTGTATCATGGTACTCAAAAGTGAAATTAGTATAGATAGTAGTAATTTTCGTAAGATCTTGCATCGTCATCCCTAAATAAAACGGCGCGATATCAGCAGGCCCTGTTTGCAGTACTTTAACAGTTGTGACTCTGCTGTCTTGGATGTTCGCTTCAAATGTGAGATGACTAGCTTTATTTTCATAATATCTTGTTTCAAAACCAAATCCGCTAGTTAATCGATCATAGGCTTGGCCAAAATCCTTTTCCAGCTGATCGATCGGTTTTCCGATATAAGTAGAAAAACCAGTTGCTTTAAGCTCCTGGTATTTCCACGTTGTCATTTGGTTTGATATTTGTTGATCAGAGTTTTCCTTCACTTCAAGTTTTGGCGGAAACAAGACTGGTTCCATGTAGAATGCCACAATAACTAATAGCAGAATCAGCCAAAACAAACCCAGTCTTTTCATGTTTCCCCACCTTTCGCTTATTATTTCTCAGTCACTTCAATCAAAAGGTCACCAGACGAAATAGTGTCTCCTGAAGACACATATACATGTGCGACTTCTCCGTCAAAACGTGCTTCGATGGCCGTTTCCATTTTCATCGCTTCAGTAATCATCAACGTATCACCTTTTTTAACGTTATCGCCTTTTTTCACTAATACATCCAAAACAGAACCAGACATCGTTGCTCCAATTTGTTCTCGGTTTGTCGGTTCAGCTTTCAATCGGGTTTGGACCGTACTGATGATCGAATTATCTTTGATAGTGATTTCACGTCTTTGTCCATTCAAATTGAAGAACAGTACGCGATTCCCTTCGATATCGGGTTCTCCGATTTCATCTAAACGAATGATAAGCGTTTTTCCGCGTTCGATTTGTACATTGATTGTTTCACCCAAACGTATACCTTGGAAAAATGTTGGTGTGTCCAGTAATGTAACATCGCCAAATTGATTATATGCTTTTTGATAGTCCAAAAAGACTTGCGGATACATCAAATAGCTTAATACTTCGTCTTGTTTTGGTTCATAGCCAATTTTTTCTGCCAATTCTTTTTTTACTTCGTTGAAGTCGACTGATTCAGCCAAAAGACCTGGACGTTCATTCAATGCAGGTCTGCCTTTAAGAATAATCTTTTGCAATTTTTTAGGAAATCCGCCAACGGGTTGCCCTAGTTCTCCTTGGAAGAAAGTCACAACAGATTCAGGGAAACTTAGTGTTTCGCCTTTTTCATAAATATCTTCTTCTGTAAGATCATTTTGGACCATAAATAGTGCCATATCTCCAACTACTTTAGATGATGGAGTTACTTTAACGATATCGCCAAACATCAAGTTGACAGTATGATACATTTGTTTGATTTCATCCCAGCGATGACCTAATCCGACAGCTTTTGCCTGTTGCTGTAGATTCGAATACTGTCCTCCTGGCATTTCATGCATATATACTTCTGTTTCAGGAGCATTCAAGCCGTTTTCAAACGGTTTGTAATACATGCGCACATCTTCCCAATAATGGTTTAATTTCTGTGCATTTTCAATCGTGATTTCTGGCAGCCGTGGACCATTGACCAGTGCATAATACAAGCTGCTCATGCTAGGCTGACTAGTATTCCCACTCATTGCACTCATTGCCACGTCAACGATGTCTACTCCTGCTTTTGAAGCAGCAGAATAAGTGATGATTCCATTCCCGCTGGTGTCATGAGTATGCAGATGGATTGGCAGATCTGTCGTTTCTTTCAATTCACTAATCAAACGATAAGCTGCCTGCGGTTTAAGCAGCCCAGCCATATCTTTGATTGCAATGATATGCGCACCCAGTTGTTCTAGTTCCTTTGCCATGTCTTTATAATACTGAACATTGTATTTTGCCCGACTTGGATCGTTGATATCGCCAGTATAGCAAATAGCTGCCTCTGCGATTTTACCAGTATCCCGTACAGCTTGGATACTTTTTTCCATTTGTGGAGTCCAGTTCAAACTATCAAAGATTCGAAATACATCGATTCCTTGCGCTGCTGCTTCTTTGACAAATTCCACCAATACATTGTCAGGATAATTAGAATACCCAACGGCATTTGAACCTCTGAAAAGCATTTGCAGCAACGTATTAGGCATTAAAGAACGAATTTTTCTCAACCGTTGCCAAGGATCTTCATTCAAAAAGCGGTAAGCCACATCAAATGTTGCTCCCCCCCACATCTCACTTGAAAAGAGTTCAGGAAGACCTTCTCCAGTCAAACGTGCAATCTGCTTGAAATCCTTTGTCCGAACACGAGTTGCTAGCAGACTTTGATGGGCGTCTCTAAATGTCGTATCCGTCAACAACAAATTTTCCTGTCCTTTGATCCATTCGACCAAAGCATCGGCACCCTTCGCATCTAATACATTCTTAGCCGTTACGTAATCAGTTCTTGTGATTAGATCTTTAGGCATACGTGGTTCTTCATAAAATGGTTTTTCGCCACTTTCGATACCTGGAAAACCATTCACAGTAATTTCACCGATATATTTCATCGTTTTGTTTCCGCGGTCTCGTAGTCGAGGAAATTCAAATAATGTTGCTGTACTATCAATGAAGGTTGTTTTTGCATTTCCTGATTGGAATTCAGGATGTGTGATGACATTGAGCATAAATGGAATGTTTGTTTTCACTCCACGGATTCTAAATTCTTTCAAGCAACGTTCCATTTTCTGAATGGCTGTTTCAAAAGTAGCACCATGCGTACATACTTTTACTAGCAATGAATCAAAATACGGTGTCACTACATAGCCCGCGTAAGCATTTCCGACATCCAGACGTACGCCAAAACCACCAGGTGAACGATACGTATCGATTTTCCCTGTGTCTGGTAAAAAGTTATTCAACGGGTCTTCTGTAGTGATTCGGCATTGAATGGCTGAACCATTTAATTTAATTCCTTCTTGCTGAGGCAATCCGATTTCTTTATGCAGATCCAAACCTTGAGCAATCAACAGTTGCGTTGTTACGATATCAATATCTGTAATCATTTCTGTGATCGTATGTTCCACTTGGACGCGAGGGTTGACTTCGATAAAGTAAAAATCATCTCCTTCAACAAGAAATTCTACTGTACCTGCGTTGACATACCCGACATATTTCATCAATTGGACAGCTGCCTGGCAGATTTTTTGACGTTGCTGTTCATTCATAGAGACACAAGGCGCTACTTCTACTACTTTTTGGTGACGGCGCTGAACAGAACAATCTCTTTCAAAAAGATGGATGACGTTTCCATGCGTATCCCCGAGAATCTGTACTTCGATATGTTTAGGATTAGCGATGTATTTTTCAACATACACTTCATCACTACCAAAGGCTGCTTTTGCTTCGCTTTTCGCACGTTCGTAGCCCTCTCTTGCACTCTTTTCATCGTGAGCTACACGCATGCCGCGTCCGCCGCCACCTAGAGCTGCCTTGATCATAATCGGATAACCGTATTGTTTCGCAAACTCCAAGGCATCGTCTATAGAAGCGATTGGTCCATCTGTGCCTGGAATCGAAGCAATCCCCGCTTCGATAGCTGCAGCTTTTGCTTTGATTTTATCTCCAAAAATATCTAAATGATGCAGTTTGGGTCCAACAAAAATGATGCCTTCTTCTTCGCACCGTTGCGCAAAATTCAAGTTTTCCGACAAAAGACCGTAACCCGGATGAATAGCGTCAGCTCCGCATTCTTTCGCGATAGAAATGATCCCTTCAATATCTAGATACGCATCAATCGGTTTTTTTCCTTGTCCTACTAAATATGCTTCATCCGCTTTGAAACGGTGTACGGAATATTCATCTTCTTCTGCATAGATTCCAACAGTTTTAATTCCTAATTCTGTACAAGCACGAAATACACGTACAGCGATTTCACCCCTGTTAGCAACTAAAACTTTTTTCATCGAACCACTCCTACATCTTTTTTTATTATAAACCTAAGCTCTTGCGTTTTTCATCCGCACTGATGTTGAGGACAAAGCCGACACAAATCGAAAGCATCAGCAAACTGGAGCCTCCTTGACTTAAAAATGGGAACGTGATCCCTGTCAAAGGAATAACACCAGTAATTCCTCCAAGATTGACAAATACTTGGATCAAAAACATTGCGCCGATCCCAATGCACAAAAGCGAATTGAACGGATCTTTTGAACGGATACCTACAAGGACAATGCGCACAATCATAAAGAATAGCAACGCTAATATCAAAATCCCCATAATCACTCCCAGTTCTTCCACTACGATTGCATAAATAAAATCGGTTTGTGCTTCTTGTAAAAATCCTTTTTTCTGGATACTGTTACCTAATCCCCTGCCAAATAGTCCTCCGTTGAACATGGCATAGTAGCCGTTGACTAGTTGATGCCCTTTATTTAATTCGTCTGAGAAAGGATTTTGGTAAATAGCAAATCGATTATAGATATACTGTAAACGTCCAGGTAAGATCTTTCCGTTTGTGATATTGATCAGCCAGATCGTAAAAGTACTTAGACAAAAGCCTCCTACTCCTACAATCAAAGTATACACATAATTGACTCCGCTGGCTAAAAGCAGAACCAAAATAATCAAAAAGATAACTGCCGCATTACCAAAATCGGGAAGAATAGCGACTAATGCAGTAAGTCCGATAACCATTGCAAGTGGACGTTTCACAGTCCCAAGAAAATCTTTTTGTACACTGTTTTGTCTTTTAGATAAAGTCAGAGACAGGTACCAGATAGAAATGATTTTTAGGTATTCGGCAGGTTGGATCGAGAATCCTGCAATTTGCAGCCAACCTTTCGCCCCATTGATCTCCTTACCAAAAAACACAACAATCAGCAGCAAAATCGTCAAAACTGCGATGGCTGCCATGATCAAACGCTGGTTTTTCAAAACATCTGTTTTCATTTTATAAAGTAGTGCGATAGCAATCAAGCTAAGCACCCAAAAAATACTCTGGTTAATGACTGATGCGGACGGATTTTGTCCGTTTTCTAATAATAGATACGACGTAGAACTATATACCATGATCAATCCCAATACACATAAAATTAAATAGGGAATCAAGATGCTATAGTCTAATAGATGCCTTTTTTTCACTTTCTTAGGCAAGTCTATTCCTCCTTGCCAACTTCTTTTTTATCATAATTTTCTTGGTAAACCTCACTATATAACTGATTCAATTCTCGTTCTAGCTCACTTAACATCAGCTGGCCCTCGTTCTTTCCGATTACTCCTATACGGACAGCAAAACCGACTTGCCGGGAAAAGCCGTACATCTGTGTATCTACCACTTCTTCGAAGGCTTTGCATTGTGAGATACAGAGACTGTTGTTTTGATTTCGGATTAATCGTTTGATCCGTTCTGCTTCATCATTTAATACTTGGATCGCAAGTTTTTTCGACAAAGAATCCATCTGTGCTTACCTCCCATTCTAATTCCTTAATTATAACATATTTGATTTTCATAAGGAGCAAAAAAAACAGATTTAACCAGTTGTTTTTATTCATTTTTACGTATTCGTTCTTTCTACTTATCCAGAACGTTAGAGTCCGCATTTTTTATCCGAGATAAAAAGGCTTCGCCATATTTATCAAGCTTGCTTTGGCCAACTCCTTTTATCTGAAGCATCTCCAATCTGCTTGATGGACGTATTCGGCTCATTTCTTTCAATGTGGAATCTGAAAATACGACATACGGGGGAACGCCTGCTTCTGATGCTAGATCCGTTCGCAGTTCCCGCAGCATTTCAAATAGTGTATCGGTTTCTTCATCCGATAGCTGCTGGACTTTCTTGGGTTCCTTTCGATAAACAGATTCTTGTCCTTTCAATACTTGTATCCCTCTTTCTGTTACTTTCAAAACAGGATACTCACCATTGATGGTCAGAAGATAGCCATTCGATATCAAATATTCAATTAACTGCATCGTTTCTTTTTGCGATTGGTTTTTCATCAGTCCATAGGTAGATAAATGTCCAAAACCTAAAGCTTGCAACTTTTGTTCTTTCGATCCTGCTAAGACTTTCATCAGCATTTGTTTACCATAGTTCTCACCCATACGTTTTAAGCAAGAAAGAACCATCTGTGCTTCTGTCGTTACTTCTACTATTTCTCTGTCATCTAAACAGTTACCACAACGGTTGCACGGACTGCTTGTCTCGCCAAAATAGTTTAGGATGTATTGCTGAAGACAGGACTCAATATACACGTATTCTGTCATCGCTTTTAATTTTTCATATTCTTTTTGCTTTTGCCCTTCTTCTCTTTGGGACTGCTGGATAAAAAACTTTTGGACTTGGATATCTTGAGGAGAGAAAAGCAGGATGGCTTCACTGGAAAGACCATCTCTTCCCGCCCGACCAGCTTCCTGATAGTATGCTTCTAGAGAGCCAGGAATTTGATAATGGATAACAAAACGGACATTGCTTTTATTTATACCCATACCAAATGCATTTGTCGCTACAATCAGCTGCAAGCGATCGTATAAAAAGGCTTCTTGCATTTCTGTTCGCTCATTCTCATTTAGACCACCATGATATCTACCCACGGAAAAATCAAATTTTTTAAGCAAATGATAGAGACGGTCTACTTCTTTTCTCGTTGCTGCATAAATGATACCAGATTGATTTTTGTTGATCTTTAAATATTCGATTAGATATTGTTCTTTTTTTTGATCTTTAATTACTTGAAATCGTAGATTTTCTCGTTCAAAACCAGTCTGAATATGGTTGTTTTCTGGAATTTTTAAAAGTCTTTTTATGTCAGCAGCTACTTGCACAGTCGCTGTAGCTGTCAAAGCAACAATTACAGGACGATTTGGCAGTTGATCTAGCTGGTTCGCCATCTGTAAATAACTTGGGCGGAAATCATGCCCCCACTGAGAGATACAATGTGCCTCGTCAATAGCGATCATACGGACGTTCCATCGCTTCATTGCTTGGATAAAATCTGGCATGATAAAACGTTCAGGAGCGATATAAAGTAAACGGTACTGCTGTCTATCGATTTCTTGGAAGCGTCTAGCTGTTTCGTAACCATCTAACGAGCTATTGATAAAAGTGGCGGGTATACCTAATTGATTCGCCGCGTCCACCTGATCCTTCATCAAAGAGATTAAAGGGGACACAACCACAGTAAGCCCATCTAACAGTAAAGCTGGAAGCTGGTAACAGATTGATTTCCCACTTCCGGTAGGCATGATTCCTAATACATTTTCCTGATCAATGACTTTCTGGATAATTTCTTTTTGACCAGGTCTAAACTCATCATAGCCAAAGTATTGTTTTAATAAGTCGTTCATCTTCCCGCTCCTTTCTCTTGCCATTTTACTTCGATTTTCTTCGAAGGACAAGTTGATCTCCTTTCGTGAAACATTATCTTATTATGAAACAAAAACTCTCTAGAAATAAGTTTTTTAAAAGTCTTTTAAACCTCTTTTGGCGTATTTTCTGAATTTATGTCCATTGACAAAGATGACTTCTCCACAGAAAAGAGTTGGACAAAAAAAGAAACCAGCTATTTTTTATAACAAGCTGGTTTCTCTCTTCATCCTTTTACAGATTATTTTTTCTTTTTAGATGCTTTTTCACGAGCATTTTTCTCTAAAATTTGTTTTCTCAAGCGAATGCTTTCTGGTGTTACTTCGCAATATTCATCATCATTCAAGAATTCCAAAGATTCTTCCAACGTCAATTGTTTTGGTTTTTTGATGACAGATGTTTGGTCTTTAGTAGCAGACCGTACGTTTGTCATTTGTTTTGCTTTCGTGATGTTGACAGTCAAATCATTATCACGGCTGTTTTCCCCGATAATCATTCCTTCATATACTTCTGTACCTGGTTCTACGAAGACTGTACCGCGTTCTTCGATACTCATGATAGAATAAGTCGTTGCTTTTCCTGTATCGATCGAAACAAGCGCCCCTTGGTGACGTCCGCCAATTTGACCAGGAAGCATTGGCAGATATTGGTCAAAAGTATGGTTCATGATTCCGTAACCACGTGTCATTGAAAGGAATTCAGTTGAATAACCAATCAAACCGCGGGCAGGTGTTAAGAATGTCAAACGGATTTGTCCGTTTCCTGTATGGACCATATCTTGCATTTCACCTTTACGTAAGCTCAAGGACTCGATAACACTACCCATATATTCTTCTGGTGTATCGATTTGCACGCGTTCAAACGGTTCGCATTTTACACCGTCGATTTCTTTTTCAATAACTTCTGGACGAGATACTTGCAATTCGTATCCCTCACGGCGCATGTTTTCAATCAAGATAGACAAATGCAATTCTCCACGACCAGAAACTGTCCATGCATCTGGAGAGTTTGTTGGTTCAACTCGCAAGGATACATCTGTTTGAAGTTCTGCCATCAAACGTTCTTCAATCTTACGAGCGGTTACGAATTTACCTTCTCGACCGGCAAATGGTGAATTATTAACTAAGAAAGTCATTTGCAATGTTGGTTCGTCAATGTGAAGGATAGGTAACGCATCTTGATGATCCACAGGAGTAACTGTTTCACCGACAAAGATATCTTCCATACCTGAGACAGCAATCAAGTCTCCAGCTTTTGCTTCTTGAATCTCTAGACGTTTTAGTCCAAAGAAACCAAATAATTTCGTTACACGGAATTTCTTAACTGTTCCGTCTAATTTAATTAATGCTACTTGGTCTCCTACTTTGATTGTTCCTCTAAATACACGTCCGATTCCGATACGACCTACATAATCGTTGTAGTCAAGTAATGAAACTTGGAATTGTAATGGTTCGTCGCTGTTATCGACAGGAGCAGGGATTTTTTCAATAATTGTATCAAAAATAGGTGCCATGGTTGGTTCTTGATCTGCTGGATCATCTGACAAGCTTGACGTACCATTTAGTGCAGATGCATAAATCACAGGAAAGTCTAACTGATCATCATCTGCTCCTAATTCGATGAATAGTTCAAGAACTTCATCTACGACATGCTCAGGACGAGCAGAAGGTTTGTCAATCTTGTTTACGACAACGATTGGTGTGATATGTTGTTCCAGTGCTTTTTTCAATACAAAACGTGTTTGAGGCATTGTTCCTTCATACGCATCTACGACCAACACAACGCCGTCAACCATTTTCATGATCCGTTCTACTTCGCCACCGAAGTCCGCGTGTCCTGGAGTATCCATGATGTTTACGCGAATTCCTTTATAGTCTACAGCTGTGTTTTTGGCTAAAATCGTGATACCACGTTCTTTTTCTAGCGCATTTGAGTCCATCGCACGTTCTTGCAATTGCGTATGTGCGTCTAATGTATCTGATTGTTTTAATAGTTCATCAACTAATGTTGTTTTTCCGTGGTCAACGTGGGCAATAATTGCGACGTTACGGATATCGTTTCTATAATTCAATGTAACTAACTCCTTTTTTATTGGTTCTTTATGGCAGGGCAAATTTTACTCGACTGCTAATTATAGCAGACTTTTTTCATGAAATATAGTAAAATGTTTTCATTTTTTCGAGAAAATTAATCTTTTGCCCGTTTTTATCATTTTTGTGAATGATTTCTACCTTTTTTTCAGCCTTCTTTTTTCAAAAGGTCTGCGATTTCTGCATATGCACAAGAAGTCCCTGCTAAATAGTATTCCCTTTTTTCAAATGTCAAAGGAGTACCAAAAAGACCGCTTGTTACCATACCAAACTCTTCCAATAAGACATTTCCCGCTGCATAATCCCAAGGGCTAAGGTTTGAAATATAAGCAATGTGGTTTCCTTTCAAGATTGCCACTAGTTCAAGACCAGCGCATCCGTACATACGTGTCCCCATGCTGCTTTCCGCAATTTCTCGGATTCCATATTTATTATGACCGAAAAGATAACTATTCACACCAAGTAAGCCTTCCGATAAGGATTTATTTGCTGGTCTAGGCAATGGCTCATCATTTTTATACACGCCTATTCCTTTTCCACCCCAAAAAAGTTCATTTCTCATCACGTCATAAATGAAACCAAGCTTTCCAACGCCGGATTCATAAACAGCGAGCATAATACAAAAATTTTCCCCTTCAATCACAAAATTCAAGGTGCCATCAATAGGATCGATGATAAAGACTCTTCCATCGAGATCCGATAATTGATTACACCCTTCTTCTTCTGCCAATATTTTCGCCTCTGGATCAAAGGAATGGATTTTTTCGATTAGAAAATTCTGGATGTTTCGATCGACATTTGTTACTAGATCCGTTCGATTTGATTTTTGCGAGATTGTTAATGTTTGTTGAGAAGATTTGATTTTCTCACCAGCTTCTTCAAGCCAGGACTTGATATGATCAATCATCTGTTCCATTTATCTCACCCGTTCATTCTCAAAGTTTTGTTTGGATTTTTTTTTGCTTGCTGCACTGTACGATATAAAGAATAACCGGAAGCTTTTTCAAATTCCCGTCCCAATCGTTTTTCCTCACCAATGGATTTGACAACAGTTTTAAACTGCTGATAAGTCTTCAAAAAAGCTTCATTGTTTATCCCTTTTTCATTCGCACGTTCCAGATCTTCCCACATCTTCATTACAATGACCATTTCGTCTGTTGTCCAATCTAAATCAAGTGGATACTGATATTCTTGCATCTTCAACTCTCCTATTTCATATTCCTCTTCAGTGTAGCATAGGAAGTGGTAATAAACCAAGAAGTTGTCATATTTTTAAGTTTACATAATAATATTATTGATAATTCTAAAAAATAAAACGCAACTGATTTTTCAGTTGCGTTTCGCCTGTATTATTCAAATCAAATATGGATTGGTAAACCTAATGCTAATTCCGAAGCATCCATGACGATTTCGCCAAGAGATGGATGAGGATGAATCGTCAAGGCGATATCTTCAGCATTCATTCCTGATTCGATTGCTAAAGCTAATTCAGAGACCATATCACTTGCGCCGACTCCACCGATTTGCGCGCCAATAAGCACGTTATCTTCGATCGTCGTGACTAAACGGATGAATCCTTCCGTTTTACCTAGCGATAATGCTCGACCGTTCCCTGAGAATGGAAATTTATATGCTTTCGCTTCGATACCTGCGTCTTTTGCTTCTTTGATTGTCATACCTACAGAAGCCAATTCCGGATCAGTAAAGGCAACTGCTGGCATTGCTTTATAATCTACAGCTACTTTTTTGCCAGAGATTGCTTCAGCAGCGATTTTTGCTTCGTAACTAGCTTTATGCGCTAATGCCGCCCCTGGAACGATATCACCGATGGCATAGATATTAGGTACGTTCGTACGTCCTTGTTTATCTACTGTGATCAATCCACGTTCTCCTACTTCGACACCCGCTTGTTCTAAGCCCATATCATCCGTATTTGGACGACGTCCTACAGTGACCATCACATAGTCAGCAGTAACAGATTCTTCTTTCCCGTCCACTGCATATTTCACTGTCACACTGTCACCGTTATCGACTGCTTCTTTTGCCATCGCATTCGTTACGACTGTTACACCTTTTTTCTTGAAATCATCTTCTACTAATTTTACGAGATCTTTTTCGTAAGTTGGTAAAATTTGTGGTGAGCCTTCAAGAATCGTTACTTCTGCTCCTAAGTTTGCGTACGCTCCGCCCAATTCGGCACCAATCACACCGCCACCGATGATCACAAATTTCTTAGGTACTTCTTTCAATGCTAATCCGCCAGTAGAATCTAACACACGTCCGCCGAATTTAAATCCTGGAATCTCGATTGGACGGGAGCCTGTTGCGATGATTGCGTTATTGAACGAATAAGTTTGAGCTGAATCTGGATGAATGACGCGTAGTGTGTGATCATCTACGAAGAACGCTTCGCCTTCGATTGTTTCAACCTTATGTTTTTTTAATAGAAAACCAACACCAGAAGTCAACGTATGGACAACTTTGTTTTCTTTCCATTCTTGTGTTTTCGCAAAATCTAGTTTGACATTTTCGCTAGTTACCCCAAACATTTCGGAATCTAGTGACTCTTGATAATGGTGTCCCGCAGCTATCAATGCTTTTGAAGGAATACAGCCGACGTTCAAACAAACACCGCCAATATATTCTCTTTCAATGATTGCTACTTTTTGTCCCATTTCAGCAGCACGGATGGCAGCTACATAGCCGCCAGGTCCCGCACCGATTACAACTGTATCTAATTCTACAGCAAAATCTCCAACTACCATTTGTTTATCATCCTTCCATCATTAATAGCTCTGGATCAGCTAAAAGACGTTTGATATTGTTCATTGCTTGTTGCGCAGTTGCTCCATCTACGATACGGTGATCAAAACTTAGTGATAGTTTCATCACACGACCGACAACGATTTCGCCTTCAGCGTTTACGATTGGTTGTTGCGCAATCGTTCCTACACCTAAAATAGCTACTTCTGGATAGTTGATGACTGGTGTAAACCAACCGCCACCTACAGATCCGATATTGCTGATCGTAATTGTTCCATTGCGCATATCTTCTGCAGATAGTTTGCCGTCATGAGCTAATTTTGCTTTCTCATTGATTTCATCTGCAATAGCAAACATTCCTTTGCGGTCTGCATCTTTTACATTTGGTACATATAATCCGTGATCCGTATCTGTTGCAATACCGATATTGTAGTAATGTTTATAAACGATTTCTTGGTTTGCATCGTCAATAGATGCATTTAATACTGGGTATTTCTTAACAGTCGCTGTTAAAGCTTTCACGACATATGGCAAGAAAGTAAGTTTCGTACCATTTGCAGCAGCTACTTCTTTGAATCGTTTCCGATTATCCCATAGTTTAGACACTTCTACTTCATCATGCAATGTCACGTGTGGAGCTGTATGCTTACTATTGACCATTGCTTTAGCAATAGCTTTACGTGTTGGTGTCATTGCTACACGCTCTTCCAAATCTCCTAAGTTGGACTTGAATGGTTTTGCTGGTTCAGCGGGTTTGCTTTCTGCTGCAGGAGCTGCTTCTTTCGGAGTTGCCGCTTCTGGCGCTTCTGATTTCGCTGGTGCGCTGCTTGGAGCTCCTGCCAAGAAGTTTTCGATGTCCTCTTTTGTTACTCTGCCACCCTTTCCAGTTGCAGTTACTTGTGAGATATCTACATCTTTTTCGCGGGCAAATTGACGAACAGATGGCATAGCCAATACACGTTTATTTGGATCGGCAGCTTCAACGACACTTGCTGAACCTGATGTTTCCACTTTTTCTTTTGGTGCTTCAGCTGATGGCGCACTAGTTGACGGTGCACTATTGTGTCCAGGAGCATCGATTTCTACTAATACATCCCCAACATTTGCTACAGTGCCTTCTGGAACAATCACGTTTTTAACTGTCCCTGTGACAGGTGACGGAATTTCTTCTACTGATTTGTCATTTTGAACTTCTAGTAATGTATCATCTTCATTGATCGTATCTCCTGGTTTGACGAACCATTTGACGATTTCACCTTCTGCGATTCCTTCACCGATATCCGGTAACTTAAATTGGAAGACTCCTTCGCTTGACGATCCAGCTGATTCTGTATCAACAGTGGGTTCAGCAGCCGGTTTAGCTGGAGTTTGGGATTCTGCGGCTACACCACTGTCCCCTTCATTGTCTTCGTGTCCTGGTGCATCGATTTCTACTAATACATCCCCAACATTTGCTACGGTACCTTCTGGAACAATCACATTTTTAACCGTTCCTGTAACAGGTGACGGGATTTCTTCTACTGATTTGTCATTTTGAACTTCTAGTAATGTATCATCTTCATTGATCGTATCTCCTGGTTTGACGAACCATTTGACGATTTCACCTTCTGCGATTCCTTCACCGATATCCGGCAATTTAAATTGATAAGCCATGACTTTGTTTCGTCCCTTCTTTTCTTAAAATTCCGCGATTTCTTTTACTTTGTCTTCGATATCTTTTGCATTTGGCAACCAGACATTTTCTGCTTGTCCAAATGGGAAGACTGTATCAGGTGCAGAAACTCGTCCGATTGGGGCTTCTAATGAAAGGATAGCGCGTTCTGAGATCTCAGAAACTACTTGCGCGGCAACGCCCGCTTGTCGTTGTGCTTCTTGGACAACAACTACGCGACCAGTTTTTTCCACGGATTGAATGATCGTTTCTACATCTAATGGCGCAACTGTACGAAGATCAATGATTTCAACAGATATATTTTCTTTTGCAAGATTGTCTGCTGCTTTGATTGCTTCACGCACCATTGCTCCGTATGTGATAATAGATACATCTGTTCCCTCACGAGTAACTGCTGCTTTATCCAAAGGAACTTCGTAAGCTTCATCCGGCACTTCTTCTCGGAATGAGCGATATAGTTTCATGTGTTCTAGGAAAACAACCGGATCGTTACTTCTAATAGAAGAAATCAATAGTCCTTTTGCATCATAAGGGTTGGAAGGAATCACTACTCGAATACCAGGAGACTGAGCGATCAAACCTTCTAAATTATCCGAATGCAATTCTGGTGTATGAACACCGCCACCAAATGGCGAACGAATTGTGATGGGTAGATTTCTAGTGCCGCTCATTCGATATCTTGTACGAGCCATTTGAGCTACTACTTCGTCCATTGCTTCGAAAATAAAACCAAAGAATTGGATTTCAGGAACTGGACGAAATCCTTCTAACGCAAGACCGAAACTCAATCCTGCGATTCCAGATTCAGCTAAAGGAGTATCGAATACTCGGTCTTCTCCGAACTTTTCCTGCAATCCTTCAGTTGCCCGGAAAACTCCTCCGTTTTTCCCAACATCTTCACCAAAAACAACGACATTCTCGTCATTTTCTAGTTCAAGTGCTAAGGCATCTGTGATTGCTTGGATCATTGTTTTTTGTGCCATGATTATTTCGACTCCTTCGCTTCATAAATTGCAATTTGTTCTTTGATTGATTGTGGAGATACTTCGAACATGTTTTTCAAGAAATCTGAAACCTTTTGTTTTGGTACTTTGTCGGCTTCAGCAATAGCTGCTTTGATTTCTTCTTTAGTTGCTTCGATGACTTGTTCTTCTTTTTCTTCAGACCAAAGTCCTTTTTCCGTCAAATATTTACGGAAGCGGATCAATGGATCTTTTTTCTGCCAATCGTCATCTGTGTCTTTTGTACGGTAGCGGGTTGGATCGTCACCAGATAGTGTATGTGGTCCATAACGATAAGTCAGTGTTTCGATTAGGACTGGTCCATTTCCACTGATCGCCCATTCCCGTGCCATTTTAGATACAGTATATACTGCAAGCGGATCCATTCCATCGACTTGAATACCAGGAATCCCAGCTGCGACAGCTTTTTGTGCAAGTGTTTTTGCTGCAGTTTGTTTTTCACGAGGTGTAGAGATCGCATACCCGTTGTTTTGGATATAAAATACGGCATTTGCATGGTAAGCGCCAGCGAAATTGATTGCTTCGTAAAAATCACCTTGTGATGAACCGCCATCACCAGTATAAGTGAAGACGACATTTTTCTTGTTTCGTTTCTTCAAACCTAATGCAACACCGGCTGCTTGTACATATTGTGCACCGATGATGATTTGTGGTGGTAGAGCTTTCAATTCTTCCGGATAAGAATTACCTGCAGCATGTCCTCTAGACCATAAAAAAGCTTGAGATAAAGGTAAACCATGTTTTACTAGTTGAGGTACATCCCGATAACCTGGAAGAAGAACATCTTCTTTATCAAATGCGTAAGCACTAGCCAGCTGACTCGCCTCTTGTCCAGCAGTTGGTGCAAAAAAGCCTAGGCGTCCTTGGCGGTTCAGCGCTGTTGAACGTTGGTCTAATACACGAGACCATACCATATGAGTCATTAATTCAACGAGTTCATCATCGGATAAATCAGGTACTAAATCTTTGTTAACTACGTTTCCATCTTGATCAAGTGCTTGATATACTGGGAAATCTGCATTGACTTCATCTAGCAGTGCTTGGAAGTCGATCGGTGCTTTTTTGTTTGCCATTTGTCACACATTCCTCTCTCATCTATAAGAAAATCTCTTCATTCTGCGATTGAAACAGTGAATAAAACTGTATCACTATTTAACCGTCTTCATTAATAAATTATCATGGATTTATGAGAAATACAAGCTAAAAGCACAAATTTTCACGATGAAAGGAAATTATGCCAATCCGCATATTAACAGCGTTAGTGAATAAAATCACAATAAGGAAAGCGCTTTATATTTCATCTGCATTTTTTCTATTTTCTAATCAAACTTACAACCATCTGTTTCTATTTAGAAACGTTGGTGTTATACAGTTTTGTTGCAAATATTTATTTTATTTACACATCGTGAACGGACGTACAAATAATGGTTTTTTCTTAGTTTCTTTATATCGTATTCTTTTTCCGAAAAAAAAGAAACAGCTTGAAATTTAAATCCAAGCTGTTATATTCTTTAATCTATTTACTTTGTGAAATTATTCTGTTAACCACTTTTCTAGAATTTTCATCTTTGAATAAAACAACGGTATTTGGTTTTCATCCAGCCTACTGTAATTGATTCTGATTCCATTTATATCTTGCCCAAAAAGTAGACTTGGTGCAATTCCAAGACCCATATCTACTACTTTTTCTGCTAGTTCGGGGTCTAGTTTTTTCCCATCCCAAGTAATCCAGGCATAGTAACCACCTAAAATTGAATGAAGCTTGAAAAACGATTGTGAATCTCCCCAAGCGCTTATCAGTCGGCTTTTTTCTTTCAACTTTTTTCTTACATCTTGCATTTTCAAATCAATTGCTTCATTAAATACATTAGCCACTGTGATTTGTGTAAGGATATTCATCGAAAACTCCATCATTTCTTGCGCTTGAGCTAGTTGCGAGATAAAAGTCTCAGGTCCTATCACCCAACCGATTTTCGTTGTTTTTCCTAAAACCCTAGATAACGAACCGACGTATAACACATTATCCGGATCAATCGTTCGTATAGGAAGGACTTCTTCTTGGTTTAGAAATGAAAGATCCGTAAATACATCGTCTTCAATAATTGGAAGCCGATACTGTCGACACAATTCTACTAGCTTTTCTCGTCGTTTTTGACTCATCACTTTTCCTGTAGGGTTTTGAAAATTCGGGTTGATAAGCACTGCTTTCAATTTATTTTTATGGATCGATTCTTTCAGTTTTTCTAAGTCGATCCCTTCTTCATCCATCGGTATCCCAAATAAACGCGTTCCTGAAGCTTTGAAAAGAGGTAATCGGTAAAAAAAAGAAGGTGACTCTACAGCTATCCCCTCTCCAGCTGAAAGAATCGTTTGTAAAATCAAAAAGATTGCTTGCTGACCGCCACCAGTCACAAGAAGCTGGTTGGGGGAAAATGCCAATTCAAATTTACTTTCCAAATACCGTTTGATTTTGTTACGTAACGGAGTATAGCCTAAAAGATCCATTTCTTTTTCTTCCGCTAAGATTTCTTCAAGAGAATAAGAAGGAAACTCAAAATTCGGCAAAAGCTCATCTGGCATCTCGCTAGCGTATAAATCAAGAAACGATGTTTTTTGGATCTGCTTTGCTTCTCTTATTTTTTGTTCATACCAGTCCGTCTGCTCATAACGAGGAGAGATCATTTGCCGCCAATCGATTCTTGGAACAGCGAATTTCCCCCATTCAGTCTGATTAACAAACCATCCGCTGCCACGTTTGCTCGTTAGTACCCCAAGCTCCCTAAGCTCTTCCAATGCATGGACAACGGTGGAACGATTCACACCAAAAAGTTGCCCTAGTTTTCG
The DNA here is from genome assembly GCF_051711605.1 of Enterococcus sp. DIV0436a. Classification (NCBI taxonomy): domain Bacteria; kingdom Bacillati; phylum Bacillota; class Bacilli; order Lactobacillales; family Enterococcaceae; genus Enterococcus; species Enterococcus sp. DIV0436a. Next base: position 1,300,277 of record NZ_JBIONA010000001.1, on the reverse strand, counting down.
TTCTGATTCAAGTTGACTTCCAGGATTGATCCTTCCGTTTTCGATTTCTCTCATAATCTGTTCCATGATTTGACGATAAATCGGTCCTTGTTTTTTCTCTACTTTTTCCCACATAAGCTTCTCTTTTCTATTGTCTATTTTTTCTTTTGATTTTACCGAATTTACGAGAAAAAAGAAAAACTTTTTTTGCAAAACATAAGGGACTGTGACAAAAATCTTATCACAGTCCCTTATCCTGAATAATGATGTTCAAAAGCTTGTATCTGCGATAATAATTCCAGCCAAACAAAACATATAAAGAACTATTTTTGTTTGGCTGTTCTTATTACTTAATGCAGGACAACTTTTTCACAACATCCTAATATTTTATTTATTTTTTAGATTGTGTCTCCATTAAAAATCGAATTTTTCACGATGACATAGTCAACTTTTCGAATGGCTTCCAGATCTCTTCCTCCAGCATAAGAAATAGATGATTGAAGGTCTTGTTGCATTTCCACTAGTGTATCTTTCAAAGATCCTTTATGCTGGATCCAGATTTTCTTTCCTTCAACATTTCGTTTTTCGCCTTTTTGGAATTCTGAAGCAGAACCAAAGTATTCTTTATACACGATTCCATTTTCGACTTTTGTTTCGCCAGGAGATTCCTCGTGACCGGCAAACAATGAACCAATCATGACCATTGTCGCACCAAAACGGACAGATTTTGCAATATCGCCATGTGTTCTGATCCCACCGTCAGCGATGATCGGCTTGCGAGCTGCTTTCGCACACCATCTAAGAGCTGCCAGCTGCCAGCCTCCAGTCCCAAAGCCTGTCTTGATTTTTGTAATACATACTTTTCCTGGACCAATCCCTACTTTTGTTGCATCTGCGCCCGCATTTTCCAATTCACGGACGGCTTCCGGTGTACCAACATTACCGGCAATCACAAAAGTTTCAGGCAAATATTTTTTAATATGCTGAATCATATCAATAACTGAGTTAGCATGTCCATGTGCGATGTCGATAGTGATATAATCAGGATTTAGCGATTCTTCTGCCAACTTCTCTATAAAGGAATATTCCTCTTTCTTGACGCCAACACTGATTGAGGTAATCAATCCACGCTTTTTCATTTTTTTGATAAACGGAATTCGAGCTGCTTCATCAAACCGATGCATGATATAGAAATAACCATTTTCCGCTAAGAATTCTGCGATTGTTTCATCAATAATCGTCTGCATGTTGGCAGGCACTACTGGCATTTTGAATGTATGTTTACCTAATGTGACCGTTGTATCACATTCAGAACGGCTATTTACGATACATTTATTAGGAATTAATTGAATATCTTCGTAATCAAATACTTTCATTACATTATCCTCCTGATGTTCACATCCAGCAAAACACGAACATTATTAATTTAATCAAGGCTTTTTTTAGCGCCCTATGTAATTTAACTCAATTAAGCAAAAAAATCAAGAGCAAAAAGAGAATTTATACGAATGGTAAAAAAACATATATTATTTTTAGTCTATACAAACGAAACAATGAATGTTCGCTTTTAGCAAAAAAAAGACTGTGACAAATGTCTTGTCACAGTCTTTTTTCTGAATAACCGGCGTTCTCCTACGTTGTTCGTTTTTTCTTATTATACAAGTCTAACACAACGGCTAAAAGCAAAATCAATCCTTTGATTGCCTGCTGCCAGTCTACCCCGACGCCTAAAATCGACATGCCATTGTTCAATACACCCATGACCAAGCCACCGACAATCGCACCCATGATTGTTCCAATGCCGCCGGAAGTCGAAGCACCACCAAAATATACTGCCGCCATTGCATCCAGTTCCATCGATGTACCTGCTTGAGGTGTTGCCGCATTCAATCGAGCAGCTAAAACTAATCCAGCTAAAGCTGCCATGACTCCCATGTTGACGAATACCCAGAACGTGATTCGCTTTGTTTTGATCCCTGATAGTTCAGCCGCTTTTCGATTTCCGCCCGTCGCATAAATCTGTCGACCTGCTACTGTTTTATTTGTCAAAAACCCATATGCTGCAACGATCAAACCAAGAATGATCAAAATAATCGGATACCCTTGATAAGAGGCAAAGATATAAGTTATTCCTAGTACAACGACTGCTGTAAATACCGCCTTTACCAAGAAAGCTGCTGGAGATTCCACTTCAAATAAATGATTTTTCCGACGATTTCTTGTTCGCCATTGACCAACAACTAACACGATCGTGATGATCATTCCTAAAATCAATGTCAAGAAGTGAAGGCTGCTTCCTTCGCTTAAGTCTGGTAAATAACCCGTAGACATTTTTTGGAAAACAGCTGGAAAAGGTGCTAGAGATTGGCCTCCTAGAACAACTTGTGTCAGTCCACGAAACATCAGCAATCCTGCTAAAGTCACGATAAACGCCGGTATCCCTGCATAAGCTACCCAAAAACCTTGCCATGCGCCGATCAGCCCGCCTACTGCAAGACATGCGATAACTGTCATCCACGGGTTCATTTGGCGATTGACCATCATCATGCCCGCAATTGCACCAACAAACGCCATCACTGACCCTACCGACAAATCCACATGACCTAAGAGCACAACTAATAACATCCCTGCAGCTAGTACTAATATATGGCTATTTTGCAGAACAAGGTTAGTTATATTCAATGGACGCCAGAAAATACCATCCGTCATCAATTGAAACGCAATAAGTAGTCCCGCTAAAATGATCACCATGCTGTAGCGACCAAAAAGATCAGCTGCTCTACTTTTCAAATTTAGTTTTTTCTCTTTTTTATCCGTAAGATTTTTTGCCTGTTCCAACTTAACCCACCTCTTCTTTCGTCATTAATTTCATCAAGACTTCCTGATCTGCATCTTCTCGCGAGACTTCTCCTGTAATACGTCCTTCGTTCATCGTATAGATTCGATCACACATCCCTAATATTTCAGGAAGTTCAGAAGAGATAAGACAGACAGCTTTGCCATTTGCTGCCATTTCTTCGATAATCGTGTAGATCTCATATTTTGCCCCAACATCTATCCCACGGGTTGGCTCATCCAAAAAAAGAATATCGGGTTGTGTCATCAGCCACTTGGATAAAACGACTTTTTGCTGATTCCCACCACTAAGACTACTGACAATTTGATGGATGGAGTTTGTTTTTATACGCATCTTTTTCCGGAAATTTTCTGCCTCAGTTACTTCTTTTTCTTTATCTAATACTCCTTTTTGACTTATTTTATCCAAACTGCTCAGCGTCACGTTTTCCCGAATATCCATCAGCAGATTCAGTCCTAAAGATTTTCGGTCCTCCGAGACATAAGCGAGTCCGTTTGCAATGGCTGAAGGAACGGTCTTAACTGATATCTCTGCCCCTTCTTTTAATATACGTCCGGATATCTTGCTTCCATAAGAATGTCCAAATAGACTCATAGCGAATTCAGTTCTGCCCGCTCCCATCAGTCCAGCTATTCCTACAATCTCTCCTTTTTTCAAATGCAAGTTGATGTGGTCATTTATGATTCGCTCATGATCAAGAGGGTGATAGACCGTCCAGTCTTCTACTTTAAAATAAACTTCTCCAATATCCGGTTTTCTTTCAGGATAACGATCAACTAAATCTCTGCCCACCATCCCGCGAATAATATGCTCTTCGCTGATCATTTCATTTTCTAGTGTCTCAATCGTCTGTCCATCCCGTAAAATGGTGATTCGATCTGCGATATCCACGATTTCATTCAGCTTATGTGAAATAATGATGGAGGTTACACCTTGCTCTTTCAACTCTCGGATCAATCTCAGCAAATTCGCGCTTTCTTCTTCATTCAATGCAGCGGTAGGCTCATCCAAAATCAACAGACGGACGGATTTTGATAATGCTTTAGCTATTTCAACTAATTGCTGTTGCCCTACGCCAATCTGGGATACTAGAAGATTCGGGTCGATAGACAAACCGACTTTATTCAGCAGTTCATACGTTTTCTTTTCTGTCAGTTCCCAATCAATCACGCCTCTTTCTGCTTGTTCATTTCCGAGAAAAATATTCTCTTTTATTGAAAGATAAGGACTTAGTGCTAATTCTTGATGAATGATGACGATGCCTTTTTCTTCACTATCTTTCAAATCTTTAAATTGACACAGCTTTCCATCATAAAAGATTTCCCCGTCATAGGAGCCATATGGATACAAGCCGCTCAAGACATTCATCAATGTTGATTTTCCCGCTCCGTTTTCTCCGCACAATGCATGGATTTCCCCACGTTCAATCATCAGATTCACGCAATCTAACGCTCGGACTCCAGAAAATTTTTTGGTGATATCTGCCATTTTTAAAATACAATCCGCCATAATTCTTATCCTCTCTCTGACTTAGATCTCTTTAGTTCCTTGTTTGGTTCCTCTTAATTTTTCAGATCGGATTCTTTATAATAATCGGTGTCGATCAGCTCTGCTTGATAATTATCTTTATCGACAGATACTGTATTTGCTAAATACGTAGGGACAGTTTTCACCCCATTATCATAAGTTTCAGTATCGTTGACCGGGACCTCTTCTCCATCACTGATTGCTTTGATCATTTCAATCGTATTTTTTGCTAAGATACGTGTGTCTTTAAAGATCGTTTGTGTTTGTTCCCCGGCAATGATCGATTTAACGCCAGCAACTGTCGCATCTTGTCCAGTAATCACAGGTAAATGTTTACTTTCACTCCCATACCCCACGCCTTTTAATGACGAAATGATCCCTAAACTTATTGGATCATATGGCGACAAAACAGCATCCAATGTTTGGTCAGTATAATTTGCGCTTAACAGATTATCCATCCTTGCTTGCGCCGTAGAACCATCCCAGCGAAGCGTAGCGATTTGACTGAAACTCGTCTGTCCAGATGGCACGACCAACTGACCGTTGTCCATATATGGTTGTAAAACAGACATCACTCCGTTGTAATTGATTAGTGCGTTGTTGTCGTCAGGCGAGCCACCAAATAATTCAATCGTGAATGGTCCTTTTCCTTCTTTCAATCCTAAGTGCTCTTCAATATAAGCTGCTTGCGATACACCTACTCCAAAATTATCAAAAGTCGCGTAATAATCGACATTTTCTGAATTCATCAGTAAACGATCATAGGCGATCACCTTGATATCTGCTTCTTTTGCTTTAGCTAACACATCAGTTAAAGCCGAACCATCGATAGAAGCAATCACAAGTGTATCTACCCCTTTTGTAATCATATTTTCGATTTGTGCTACTTGATTTTCTACTTTATCTTCTCCATATTGAAGATCTGTTTTATAACCCAGTTTTTCTAATTCCGAGACCATGTTGTTCCCATCAGCGATCCATCTTTCTGCTGATTTGGTCGGCATAGCGATTCCTACATACCCCGTACTATCATCTGCAGATCCTGAATTGCCACACGCACTTAATAGAATGCTTGCGGTCAAAATAGCGATACTCCCAACAATCTTTCTAAATTTGTTTTTCATTTTTTATCCCCCATTTCAATTGATACACCGAGTATAGCTAATAAAGAAAGCGTTAACATTGATTTTTTTATGGGATTTACTTTAAATTTTTTAGGTGTACTTTTTTTGTCTTGGATTTTTTTAAGTTTCTTGGATTTTTTTCGATTGATTCCTTTTGACTTTGATTTTCCCTTTTATCTGATAAGATAGTACTAACAAATCCAGATGGAGTGATTTAAAGTGAAACGTGTTTTATTTTTTTTAGCCCTTGTTGTAATCGCTTACCAAATGATGGGGTGTACACTTAATACAAAGGAAGCACCTGACCCACTAGTCGTTGGTTTTTCGCAATCAGGAACGGAGAGTAGCTGGCGGAAAAAGCATACTGAATCAATTATCACTGCGCTTGAAAAAGAAGATTACCAAGTTCTCTACCGAAATGGCTACATGAATCAGGAACGGCAAATCCAAGATATACGGACGTTCATTGCCTATAAAGTGGATATGATCATTTTTACTCCTTTGCAAGAATCCGGGTGGGACTCTGTATTAAAAGAAGCAAAGCGAGCAGGGATCCCTGTCATACTTGTCGACAGACATATTCAAACGAATGATCCCGAGCTTTTCGTCACCCACATTGGCCCCAGTTTCAAAGCAGAAGGAAATCGGGCGGGTTTATTTGTCAGCAATCACTTCACAAATTCAAAGAAACAGGAAATCAGAATCCTAGAACTTGCTGGTTCAGAGAACTCCACACCGACCAAGCTACGCCCCGAAGGATTTTTGGAATCAATCAATCGTAAACCAACCCTAAAAAAAGATGGAACCATCGACCATAAACCTCCAATGACTATTGTTCACCGAATTGTCGGTGATTTTATTCGGATGAAAGGAAAAGACCAGATGAAACGATATTTAGAAACAAATGATTTATCCGAAATCGATGTATTATACAGCCATAGTGATGAAATGACCCACGGTGCTTTAGCTGCGATAAAAGAAACATCGGTTAAACCTGGAAAAGATTTGATTATTGTAACGATTGATGGACAAGAAGATATGATCGAGAAGCTGCGGTCAGGAATCGTCAATTGCGTAGTCGAGTGTAAACCTGATGTCGGCTGGTATGTAGCCAATACCGTTACTCGTTATTTTGGAAATCTTCAAACAGGAAAAACATTACCTAAAGATATTTTTATTTCCGAGACTGTCTTTTCCCAACAGAATATGACTAATATTCCAACCAGAAATTATTGACTGGAGAAGTATCATGACGAAAAGTTTAAGCATAAAACAGATTTTTGCCCAAGCAAACAAAGCCATGCTTCTATTTGCTGTTATCCCTTTGCTACTGAGCATACTGTTATATTCGCAACAGCTTTTGATTTATCAACAGACGATCGCAAATATTCAAAAAGCGGATGCAATTGCTTTAAAGGTTGACCAGAGAGTTTTGGAAAGTATGTGGGACCTGATTTCTGGCCAAGTAAGCGTGGATGAGTTTAAAAAAGAAAATATCCTAGAAGAACTTAGAAATGATATTCGACAGATCAAAAGTAATACGAATACGCTTAAAGAAATCAGTACGTTAGATGTGTCTTTGCGTACGATCGATACACTGGAAGATTATCAAAACGAGCTGATCAATAATATCTTGGCAAAAGATTTTATGGATACCAATGAAGAGATCATCAATCAGGTAGATTCTGTCACTCAACTGCTGTCAGATATCTTACAAGATTTTGTTCGTGTGGAGATCGACTTAGCAAGCAAAAAAAATACGACACTTGTCCGCTCGCTCATTCTATTAACAATAGTGGAACTTGGAGTTCTTAGTACCATTTTTTTCTATGCGAAAAAGAATCGTCGCTTTTTAGAGAGAAAGGTCCAAGAACCGATCAATCAGCTGATCGAGATGTCAGAACAACTTTCTTCAGGGAACCTTGGCTTTCGTTTAACCCTGCCGGAAACACTGGAATTACAAACACTTACCGCTAGCATGAATAAAATGGCGGAAGATCTAAACCAGTCTTTACGGGAGAACGCTTTGAAACAATACCATTTAGCACAAAGTGAAGTTCGTGTATTGCAAGCTCAGATTACTCCCCATTTTATTTATAACAGTTTGGATGCCATTATTTCTTTGATCGAACAAGACTGCTTTGAAGAAGCTCTGACTATGACCCATGCACTTTCCGGCTTTTTTCGTACGTCTTTAAGCAAAGGACAAGACTGGATTCCTCTTGAAAAAGAAATTAGCCATATCAATGATTATCTAGTCATCTTAAAAATAAGATACGGCCATATGCTTGACTATAAGATCGATATACCAGAAACACTTTTTCCTGTTTCTATTTTAAAAATGATCTTGCAGCCATTGATTGAAAATGCTGTATACCATGGAACGAAGTACGTCCGTCACAAAGGATTTATTCGTATTACCGCATGCAAAATCGATGAGATGATCCAATTCAAAGTCACAGACAACGGGATTGGCATCCCTGCAGAAAAACTGGCAGAAATACGTAAAGAGTTAGCCAAAGGTATTGATTCAGATTTCAGTATCGGCTACGGACTTTACAACGTAAACAAGCGTCTCCTTCTTTATTACGGAAATGATCAAAAACCTATCACGATTGACAGCAAATACCGAGAAGGAACAACTGTCACACTGATGATCCCTCTATCTCCCAAAACAATTGGAGGAAACAAACATGTATAAAGTTTTTATCATCGAAGACGAATACCTCATTCGCAATAACTTGCGGGAACAAATAACTGTCCTTGGTTCTTATTATCCAATCACTTATGTCGGCGAAGCTGGAGATGGTGAGATGGCACTGTCTTCAATTATCGACTTACAGCCCGACATCATTCTGACTGATATCCAAATGCCTTTCATGGACGGGTTGACTTTTTCAAAAGAAGCAAGGAAACTACTTCCTTGGACTCGTCTCATATTTATTAGTGGATTCGACGATTTCGATTATATGAAAGGAGCAATCCAGGTACAGGCAGATGATTATCTGCTTAAACCGATTAAAAGTAACGAATTGAAACAAGCAATAGAAAAAGCAGTAACTGCTTTAGATTTGCAGCAAAAAGAAACGCTCACTTCTTCTGATCTTGTTTTCGAATTGAAAAAAAATCATTTCTTGAACGGTTTGTTCAAAGGCTCACTTACGATCAGTGAAACATTGAAACTTGCTGAATCTTTCAATCGCTCTTTAGCAGGGAAAAAAATGACCATATTATTAGCAGCAAACCAAGTCAGTACAGACTTTGAAGATTACGCTCATCTCAGTGATTATTTGAAGTTTTTATTTAGGGAGAATCAACAAGTGATCTTCTCTGCTGTTTCCTCTCGATTCATCAAATTTTTAATAGTTGATTCTCTTGAAGAAAATGTGATCGAGACCAGTTATCAGGTAGCCCAAACGTTGGTCCATGAATTAGAAAAGGGACAAAAAAATAATTTTTCTGTCGCCATTGGTCCTGTCGCAGAAAGAATCAGCGAATTACCTGCATCTTTTGAGATCACGCAGATGATACTTGAAACCGCCAGTTCCCTTAAAGAACAAATTATCAGCTATGAGGATTTGATTCAAGAAGCGAAACTTCCAGTTGATTCTGTCTTTTACTTTGATCTCTCACTTGATTTGTCTTCATTATCGAAAAACGAAGTATCCAAGTACATCGAACACTTGACGAAACCACAAGGCACACCAACTCGAACACGATTATATCGTTTATTTGTCTTGACTAAGCTACTCCAGCATGTCTGCCTGAAAGAAAAGGAAATCCCGCAAGAAATGGTTCATTGCACATCCACCAGTCAACGCTTAGCAATCAGCGCCGAAGATTCGCTTTACCGTTCGACTGTTTATATGTTCATTTCTTTCTTAACTGCTCTGCCCTCACAGCCTTCAAGGAACAAATATCAGCCAATTTTGAACCATGCATTGGATTTTATCAAAGAAAATTTTACCGATCCAGATATGTCCTTGACTTGGGTCGCTCAACAAGTTGCATTAAGTCCCTCTCATTTCAGTACGATTTTTTCTCAATCGTTTAACCAAACATTCATCGATTATCTGACAGAACAAAGAATCGAATTAGCAAAAAAATTATTGCAGCAATCAGACTATCGTATCTCAGATATTGCTTTTGAAATTGGTTATAATGACCCTAACTATTTCAGTTATTTATTTAAGAAAAAACAAGGGATTTCTCCAAAAGAATATCGGACACAACTTTTCCTTAAAAACAAAAATAACCAATAAACGAAATCCGTACAATGATACTCTTTCCATTTGCAATTAAAAAAGACAGAATATCTCGAAGCTGAAAACAGCTTTCAAGTTATTCTGTCTTTTTAATTTATAGCCCTTTTGACCTGCTTATGACAATCTTTAAGGTAAAATGTTTCCAGCAGCACGGTACAATTCGTACCAATCTTCCCGAGACATATTAATTTCTGAAGCTTGAGCGATTTCCTTGATTCGCCCTACGTTCATCGTACCGGCGATCACTTGCATATTGGCTGGATGGCGCAAAATCCAAGCAGAAGCCAAGCCAGTTGGTGTCGTTTGATATTTAGCTGCTAGTTCTTCTAATGTTTGGTTTAATTCAGGGAATTTTTCGTTCCCGATAAATACACCTTCAAAAAATCCATACTGGTATGGTGACCATGCTTGGATCGTCATATCATGCAATCGGGAATAATCAAGTACACTACCGTCATGATCGATACTTGCTTCATCTGTCATATTGACATGAATCCCTTGATCGATCATTCCAGTATGTTTCAAGCCAAATTGCAGCTGATTAGCTACTAATGGTTGACGAACATATTTTTTCAGCAATTCGATTTGCATTGGTTTTTGATTGCTGACGCCAAAATAACGAACTTTTCCTGACCGTTCCAATTCATCAAACGCTTCAGCTACTTCCTCTGGTTCTACCAATGTATCTGGACGATGAAGAAGTAAAGCATCCACATAATCCATTTTCAGACGGGTCAAACTTTTTTCTACAGATTCAATGATATGTTTTTTAGAAAAATCAAACATCACACCTGGAACGATTCCACATTTTGTTTGAATAAAAAGATCTTCTCGTTTGATTGATGTTTTTGCTAGAGCATCTGCAAAGATTTCTTCACATTCACCGTTTCCATAAATATCTGCATGGTCAAAAAAATCAATGCCGTTTTCATAAGCTGTCTCAATCACTTTTACTGGATCTTCCGCATTGTTGATACGCATACAGCCTAAGATCACTGCAGCTGCTTTCTGATCAGAAGTACCTAATTGAATTTTTTTCATCTGAACTCCTCCTTATTTATATACACAACAAAAGTGTACCACACTCTTTATGAAAAGGATTCACTAAAATCGGCGCTTCCGATTATGTTTGTTGTATTTTTTATAAATGGAAGCAGCTGATTTACTTCACGATCAGTTCGCTATTGGCAGCTTTTTCTCCAATATCTGTACGATAAAATGTTCCATCTGTCGTTTTATCCATTAACGCGGTGTAGATTTTTTTCTGTGCTTCTTTGATCGTCTCACCGTATGCTTCTACTAAATAAAGACGTCCTCCTGCTCCAACTAGTTTGCCGTTATTTGAGGAAACTCCAGCATAGTAAACAGAAAGCTCTTCTTCCGGAAAATCTGGTAGAACCATTCCTGTCTCATATTCTTCGGGGTAACCGGCAGCTGCAACCACAACGCCTACATTGTATCCTTCTTGCTGCCACTTTAACTCTATTGTACGATTCTCTAATAAATCATCGATTACTTGCGCAAAGTCACTCTTCAACCGAGAAAGAACGACTTGCGTTTCAGGATCACCGAAACGCGCATTGAATTCGATCACTTTTGGTCCTTCCTTCGTAGCAATCAAACCCGCATATAAAACACCCGTGAAAGAGCGTCCTAGTTCTTTCATTCCCAAAGCCGCTGGTTTTAAAACTTCTTCCACAGCTTTTTCAATCATCTTTTTTGAAATTTGCGGTACTGGTGAATAAGCACCCATTCCGCCTGTATTTGGCCCTTTATCGTTATCAAATGCCCGCTTATGATCTTGCGAAATGACCATCGGATACACCTTGGTATCACGGACAAACGCCAAAAGGGAGAATTCTTCTCCTGCCAAAAACTCTTCTACGACGATTTTTTTGCTGCTATCCCCAAATCGATGCTGGTTCAACATTTGTTCTGCCGCATCCAGCGCTTCCTTCACTGTGGCAGCCACGACTACACCTTTTCCAGCTGCTAAGCCATCTGCTTTCACTACGATTGGCGCACCGTTTTCTTTGATATACGCCGCTGCTTTATCGTAACATTCAAAACTTCTGGATTTAGCTGTCGGGATTTGATAAGTATCCATTAATTGTTTAGCAAAACTTTTCGAACCTTCGATCAGAGCTGCTGCTTTTGTCGGACCGAAGATTTTCAATCCTTCCGCCATAAAATCATCGACGATCCCATTTAACAAAGGAACTTCAGGACCAACGATACTCCAATCAATAGCCTTTTTCTTAACAAAATGAATTAACGCTGAATGATCTTGCTCACTGATAGCGACACAATTGATACCATCTTTTGTCATCCCCGGATTTCCTGGCGCACAATACACCGTATCCACCTTCGGACTGGCTAAAAGTTTTTTACTTATTGCATGTTCACGACCACCTGCACCGATTACCAAAACGTTCATTTATCCGACTCCTCTCTAATGTCTAAAATGCCGAACATCAGTAAAGACCATTGCTAGATCGTATTTATTCGCCATATCAATAGAATCTTGGTCTTTGATGCTTCCTCCTGGCTGAATGATTGCTTTTATACCATGTTTGGCTGCATATTCAACCGAATCATCCATTGGAAAATAAGCATCGCTAGCTAAAACTGCACCTTCCATTTTCTCTTGCGCTTGTTCAATCGCAATTTTTACTGAACCGACTCGATTCATCTGCCCGGCTCCGATTCCTACTGTCTGACGTTCGTTTGCCAGTACGATCGCATTAGATTTCACATGTTTGACAGCTTTCCAAGCAAACGCCAATGCTTTTGCTTCTGCTGGAGTCGGCTTACGTTTTGTCACGACTTTCCACTCTTCTTCATTTTCTATTGCCAGATCTTGATCTTGTACAAGAAGTCCACCTAAGACTGAGACCGTTTCTTCTCGATTTTGATTTTCTTCCTGCGCAAAGTCTATTGTCAGTAATCGGATGTTTTTCTTTTTTTGCAGTAATTCCAAAGCTTCTTGTGTATAAGAAGGGGCAATGATGATTTCTAGAAACAGCTTATGCATCTGTTCTGCTGTTGGCAGATCTACTTCTCGATTCAAAACGATGATCCCACCAAAGATTGAAACAGGATCTGCTTCATACGCTGCTTCCCACGCTTCTAAAATCGTAGATGCTGTCCCAATACCACAAGGATTCATGTGTTTCAAGGCGACTACCGTTGGCTCGTCATATTCCTTCATGATCCGTAGCGCAGCATCTGCATCTCGGATATTATTATAAGAAAGTTCTTTCCCATGGAGTTGTTTTGCTGCTGCGATCGAATATTTTTCCAGAAGAGCGGACTGATAAAAGGCAGCGGCTTGATGGCTATTTTCACCGTAACGAAGCGTTTGTTTTCGTTCATACGTAAGTGTCAATTTTTCCGGTTCTTTTTCTTCCACCCAATCCGTTAAGTATTGAGCGATCAGTGCATCATATGCCGCAGTATGACGAAAGACTTTTGCCGCTAGTTTTTGTCTGAAAGAAAGTGAAGTATGCCCATACTGACGTAATTCTGAAAGTACTTCTTCATAGTCAGATGGATCAACAACAGAGGTGACAAATTCATGGTTTTTTGCTGCACTACGGAGCATACTAGGACCACCGATATCAATGTTTTCAATAGCTTCTGCTATTTCGACATCTGGTTTCATAATCGTTTCTTTGAAAGGATATAAATTGACACAAACAAAGTCGATTGGTTGGATATTTTCCGTTTCCATTGCCTCCATATGGCTAGGGAGATCGCGTCTTCCTAAAAGACCACCATGGATTTTAGGATGAAGTGTTTTGACACGGCCATCCATCATTTCAGGAAACCCTGTCACTTCTTCGATCGAAAGCGTTTTGATCCCAGCTTTATCCAACGCATGCTTTGTTCCTCCTGTTGAAATGATTTCTACTCCTTGTTCAATCAAACCTTGGGCGAATGCTACAATCCCAGTTTTATCTGATACACTGATCAATGCTCTTGTCATTTCAGATAGCCTCCATTTTCAATAATTTCACTAATCACTTCTGGATAGATTCGATGCTCTACTCTATGGATTTTTTCTTCTAAAGAATCGAACGTGTCCTCCTGTTCAATTCTCACTTTTTCCTGCCGGATGATTGGTCCAGTATCTACACCTTGGTCGATATAATGAATTGTGACACCCGTTTCTTTTACTCCAGCTTCAAAGGCATCACGTATGCCATGCAAACCAGGGAAGGCAGGTAAAAGAGACGGATGGATATTGATGATTCTTTTATCATAATTTTTCAGCAATACCGGTCCAATGATTCGCATATATCCAGCTAATACGATCAAATCGATCTTTTTTTCTTTCAATTTATGCAAAATTGCTTCTTCATACTCTTTTTTTGAATCAAATTCTTTAGGTGAAAAACAATCTGCCGGTACACTCAACGCAGTTGCACGTTTCAAAACATATGCTTCAGGCTGATCACAAAACAACCAGTCAATCGAAGATTCCAATCCTTTTTTCGATAGATAATCGGCTAGCGCTTGAAAGTTGCTTCCGTTTCCAGAAGCAAAAACAGCGATTCTCATCGTTCTTCTCCTATAAACACCACACGATGTTTTTCTTTGGCGATCACTTTCCCGATTTCATAAACTTTTTCGCCAGCTTGCTCAATTTCGTGTACTATTTCTTTTACTTTCGATTCTTCGACTGCCAGGACCATACCGATGCCCATATTGAAGATTTCATACATCTCCATCTCAGGAATTTCACCATATTTTTGTAAACAGCCGAATATTGGAAGAATCGGCCATGAGCCAAGTTTGATTTGTGCAGCCATAGATTCTGGTAACATTCGCGGGATATTTTCTACAAACCCTCCACCAGTGATATGTGCAGCTCCTTTTATTTTCTTTTCTTTGATCAGCGGAAGCAAGGAAGAAACATAGATTTTCGTTGGCTCAAGCAATTCTTCGCCAAGTGTTTTTTTCAATTCTGGCAGTTTTGATGATAAAGAAAACTGCTGCTGCTCAAAGAAAATTTTGCGAACAAGAGAGTACCCATTTGAATGAATCCCGCTAGATGCTATTCCAAGCAACACATCTCCTGGGTTGATCGTTTCTCCTGTCAATAATTGAGATTTTTCAGCTATCCCTACAGCAAATCCGGCTAGATCATAATCATTACCTGAGTACATACCAGGCATTTCAGCTGTTTCTCCGCCAATCAGCGCCATATTTCCTTGAACACATCCATCTGCTACACCTTTTACTACATTTTCCAAACGTAACGGATCATTTTTCCCCGTTGCTAAGTAGTCTAAGAAATATAACGGCTCTGCGCCTTGTGCTAAGATATCATTGACACACATCGCTACGCAGTCGATCCCGATTGTATCGTGTTTGTCTGCTTCGATTGCCACTGCTAATTTTGTCCCCACACCATCGGTCCCCGAGACAAGGACTGGCTCTTTTAATTGAAAGACCGATAAATCAAAACAACCGCCGAATCCTCCTATAGCGCCCATCATACCTAAACGTTCCGTTTTTTTGACATGCTTCTTGATCCGTTCTACTACTTCATATCCAGCTTCGACATCTACGCCAGCTTTTGCGTATGCATTTGCCATTGAATTCATATACTCCCTTCTTGGTCTGCTTTTAAAAGAACGATACTTTTTCTTTTAGCGATTCCTGATACTTTTCTTCATAGTCATATAACGGCGTTGGATAATCTCCGTTGAAATAAGCCATACACAATCCTGAATACGGGCCATCCTTTTTCAGTCCAATCGATTCGATCAGACCCTCTTCACTTAAAAATCCTAAAGAATCTGCACCGATACATTCTTTGATTTCATCAATCGTGTGATTTGCCGCAATGAGTTCTTTACGCGTTTGAATATCAATCCCGTAAAAACATGGATATTTCAAAGGAGGAGAAGCAATCCTCACATGGACTTCTTTTGCTCCTGCTTCTTTCAAAAGATGGACGATCCGTCTGCTTGTCGTACCCCGAACAATTGAATCATCGACCATAATCACCTTTTTACCTTCCACTACTCCTCGTACAGCAGATAATTTCATTCGAACACCTTGCTCTCTTAGCTCAGGCGTTGGCTGGATAAATGTTCGGGCAATGTATTGATTTTTTACTAATCCGATTTCATAAGGAATTCCACTAGCTTCCGCATAACCGCTTGCGGCTGACAAAGAAGAATTAGGTACGCCAACGACCATATCTGCTTTTACTGGCGATTCTTTCGCTAAATTCCGTCCCATATTTTTCCGTGCAGTATGCACATTGATCCCTGCGATGTTTGAATCTGGTCTGGCAAAATAGATATATTCCATCGAACAAATGGAAAGCTGCGTATTCTTCGTAAAGCAATCAATCTGGATTCCTTCGTCATTGATAATCACTATCTCTCCAGGCTGGACATCTCTTATAAAACGTGCCCCGATAACTTCTAATGCACAAGTTTCCGAGGCAATCACGTATGCTCCGTTTTTCATTTGTCCGATTGCTAATGGACGAAAACCATTTGGGTCCAAAGCGGCAATCATTGCCGTTTCTGTCATTAATAAATAGGCAAAGCCACCTTTGACTTCATTCAAAGCACTTTTTAATTTATTTAAAAAATCTGTTTCTTCACTTCGTCGGATCAAATGCATCAATATCTCCGTATCGGAGTTAGAATGGAAGATCGCCCCATTTTCCTCTAACTCTTTTCTAAGGGAACGAGCATTGATCAAGTTACCATTATGCGCTAAGCCGATCGACTGATCATGAAATTTGAATAGAAAAGGCTGAATATTGTCCACACTTCCATTGCCTGCTGTTGCATAACGTACATGTCCGATTGCAGCTTCTCCTGTTAACTGCTGCAATTTTCTTTGATCTTTGAATACCTCAGAAAGTAGGCCCAAATCTCGATGCCCCTTAAGCTTTCCTCGATCATTGGACACGATACCCGCACCTTCTTGTCCTCGATGCTGAAGACTATGGAGCCCGAAGTATGCCACACTAGCGGCGTCTGGATGACCCCAAACACCGAAGATCCCGCATTCTTCATTTAAACTCTTCACTTCATAAGACATACGATTGCATCCTCCCAGCACTTTCTTGCTATTGCAGTTTCTATTTTGATCTGACCGTCAGTTGCTGAAATTTCGATCATCGCTTCTTCCGTCACTTTTCCTGCTAAAATAGCAGAATCACCCATCATTTCTTCGAATCGTGTCTTATTTTCCGGTGCGACTGTCAACACAAATCTTGATTGAGTTTCTGCAAATAATTGAGCAGAGGATAATTCAAACTGTACAGATATCCCTAGCTGATGTTTGAAAGCTGATTCTGCCAGTGCAATTGCCAAGCCACCTTCTGAACAGTCATGAGCACTTTCAATCAATCCGTTTTGGATGGCTGTCAATACTAACTCTTGGTTTCTCTTTTCAATGGATAGATCAAAGTTTCGGATCACACCTTCGATTCTTCCAAGCTGCATCTTTTGTAATTCACTGCCATCAAAATCTGCAAACGTCTTACCTAATATATAGATTAGATCCCCTGATTTTTTGAATTCCTGAGTAGTGATATGTTTATGATCCTCAATCAATCCGACCATACCAATCATTGGTGTTGGATAGATTGCTTGACCATCCGTTTCATTATATAAAGAGACATTTCCTGAAATAACAGGAGTTCCTAACGTTTCACACGCAGCAGCAATTCCGTCAGCTGAAGTCGATAATTCCCAAAAAACTTCTGGTTTATCAGGAGAACCATAGTTCAGGCAGTCGGTGATCGCCAAGGGCTTACCACCGCTAGCAATAATATTTCTAGCAGCTTCTGCCACTGCTATTTGTCCTCCGATTTTTGGATCCAAATACAGATAGCGCGCGTTGCAGTCTGTGGTCATAGCTAACGCTTTATTCGTCCCTCTAACCCTCATCACAGCAGCATCGCTTCCTGGACGGACAACTGTATTTGTTTGTACTTGTGAATCATAAGTTTCGTAGATTGAACGTTTCGAAGCAATCGTCGGTTGCTGCAGCAGATCAAGCAATACTTGTCCAGGTTCTTCGATAACTGGCTGATAAGGAGCTAACTGCTGAAATTCTACGATTCGAGCTGGTTCTTTCATTTCTTTATGATAAACTGGTGCATCTTCAGCTAATGCATCGACTGGCAGATTTGCTACTTCTTCTCCTTGATGATATAGCCGATACTGCCCGTCGTCTGTTACTTTCCCGATAGTGACTGCATCTAGATCATACTTCTGAAATAGTTCTTGGATTTTTTCTTCCTCTCCTGATTTGACACAAATCAACATCCGTTCTTGTGATTCCGATAGCATCATTTCATAAGGCGTCATTCCAGTTTCTCTTTGTGGGACTTCATCTAATGTCAATATAAGTCCTGAACCAGCTTTTGAAGCCATTTCCGCACTAGATGAAACAAGTCCTGCTGCTCCCATATCCTGTATACCTATTAGAGAATCCGAATGATGCAAGATTAATTCCAAACACGCTTCAAGCAGCAGCTTTTCCATAAAAGGATCGCCTACTTGTACAGCAGAACGTTGCTGTTCTTCTTCTTGATTAAATTCTTCTGAGGCAAAAGTTGCTCCGTGGATACCGTCGCGACCTGTTTTTGCACCTACATACATGATCGAATTACCGACGCCAGCGGCTTGCCCTTTCTGGATATGTTTGTGTTCAATCAAACCTACGCACATTGCATTGACTAATGGGTTTCCTTCATAACAAGGATCAAATGCAATTTCGCCGCCTACAGTCGGTATGCCGATACAATTGCCGTATCCGCCGATACCTGCAACTACTTCTTCTAGTAAATATTTCGTTCTTGGATTATCTAATTCGCCGAACCTCAATGAATCTAGCAACGCAATTGGACGAGCCCCCATGCTGAAAATATCTCTGATGATTCCGCCAACTCCTGTCGCAGCTCCTTCATAAGGCTCCACGGCTGAAGGATGATTGTGACTTTCTGCTTTGAAGACAACTGCTAGTCCATCACCGATGTCGACGATGCCTGCGCCTTCTCCAGGGCCTTGCAACACATGAGGTCCACTAGTAGGAAATTTGCGTAGAACCGGTTTAGAATTTTTATAGGAACAATGTTCGCTCCACATAACAGAGAACAGTCCAGTTTCCGTATAATTAGGCATTCTTCCTAAGATATCTTCTTCGATCATTCGATATTCTTCATCAGTCAATCCCCATTCGGCATAGATTCTTTTTTTCTTGATCTCTTCAGCTGTCGGTTCTTTCAATGTTTTCATCTATACGGTCACCTTTCCGAAGTTTTTTAAAATGGAAGCAAAGAACCGTTTCCCATCTTCTGATCCTAGCAAGTCTTCTACTGCACGTTCTGGATGAGGCATCATTCCTAACACATTCCCTGCTTTGTTCGTAATCCCTGCAATGTTTTCCACGCTGCCGTTGATGTTGTCATTATAAGTAAAGGCAATCTGATTATTTTTTTTTAGTTCTTGAAGTGTTTCTTCGTCACAGAAATAATTTCCTTCCCCATGAGCAACTGGAAGATAGATTATTTCGTCGGCTTCATACTCTGAAGTAAAGGCCGTCTTGGGGTTGACTTCCAATGGTACAGTTTTGCAAATAAAATGCAAAGACTCATTTCGTCTCAGTACACCTGGCAAAAGTCCTGCTTCTGTCAATATCTGGAATCCATTGCATGTACCGAATACTGGTTTCCCTTCTTCAGCAAAACGAATCACTTCTTCCATGATTGTAGAAAACCGGGCAATCGCACCACATCTTAAATAGTCTCCATATGAGAATCCTCCTGGCAGTAAAACACCATCAAATCCTTCTAAAGAGGACTCATCATGCCGAACGAATTCGGCATCAGCACCCATGATCTCGCGAACTGCCCATAACATATCTGCGTCACAATTTGAACCTGGAAAAACGATGACCGCAAATTTCATGTTATACTTCCTCCATTTTTTTGATTTCATATCGATATGTTTCCATATTTACATTTGCAAGCAGCTTGTCACAAATCGTTTCAATCACTGTATCGATTGGTTCTTCTGCATCAGCAAGTTGTATCTCAAAGTATTTTCCTATACGGATATCTTCGATTGTTTCATATCCCATACGATGGACTGCTTTTTTTACTGCCTCCCCTTGAGGATCTAACACTGAATCTTTATAGGTTACATATACTTTTACGAAATACATCAAACTCGCTCCTTTTCTTCAGTTAGTTCCGATAGACGGTTATATACTTCTTGATAGACTGGGATCAAATCACCTAGATCTCTGCGGTAAACGTCTTTGTCCATATGTTCATTCGTACGTTCATCCCATAATCGGCAAGTATCCGGTGTTACTTCATCCGCAAGCAAAATTTGTCCATTCGACCGGCCAAACTCTAGCTTGAAATCTACTAAAACCAAACCGACCTTAGCAAATAATTCGGTCAAAATTTCATTAATAGCCAACGCTTGGGCTTTCAGCTCACTGATTTCTTCCGGTTTTGCAAGTTGTAAGAAATAGATATGCTCTTCATTGATAAATGGATCATCCAACTGGTCATCCTTATAGTAGAATTCAATGATTGGTTTGATGAATTCTTTACCTTCGGGAACACCTAGACGTTTTGAGAAACTTCCTGCTGCAATATTTCGGATAACCACTTCCAGAGGGATAATTTGTACTTTTTTTGCTAATTGTTCGGTTTTAGACAATTGTTTAATAAAATGATTTTTTATTCCTCTTTGAGTCAGATAACGGAAAATTGCACTTGTGATTTGATTATTCAATTCTCCTTTTCCACTTATCTGGTCTTTCCTCGCTCCATTCAACGCAGTTGCTTGATCTAAATATTCTATCCAAATCAAGTTCTCATCAGAAGTAAGATATATTTTTTTGGCTTTTCCTTCATACAAAAGTTCTTTCTTCTCCATGTACGTCTCTCCTTTTTATTTACATTAAAAGCAAATACATCGTTTTTTGTTCGTGTTTTCACTTTAAATTTTAGCAATCATCTTTTTATAAATCAACAAAAATATGTACATTTAAGGCATTAGATTCTTTTAATGTTCGTGTTTTATCAGAAACAAAAATCTTACACCATCAACAAGCGTTTACATTTATACTTAATGATGGTATATTAGAATTAACTAAAAATTTGGATAATGGGTTCGAGGAGGCACTTGCCGATGGAAGATGCAATAAAACAAGGTCAGCTTTTTTTATCAGAATTAACAGCTGAAGAACGTTCCTGTCTATATAATGATTTGCTGTCGATCAAAGACGTTTATTTATGCAATAAAGATACTAGTTTTTATACATTCCGAAAAATCCGCCGAGCAACCAAGCGCTGTGCTGAATGCCGTAAAAGGACTTTTCTTTATCAGACAGAACACAAAGGCGAACTTTCAATCAGTCAGATTCATGAACAGAAGCGTTTCAAAAATCATTATCGTATCCAGATCTTATTCAATGGACAAGAGATGGAATACGCTTTTCTCGAAAACTTGCTGCAACATCTCCATAACGAGCATTTTAGTTATAATAGTCACGCCATTTATGCTTGACTCCTACATTTTGTATAGATAAAGGTACGATAAAGCAGTAGTATGTCGCTTTTAAAGTCAGGTTCCTATCATTGATAAGAAAACATAATAAACTAAAAGAAGCAGAACCGCTAACGGATCTGCTTCTTTTTTGGTTATTTTTGCTATTCTATTTTAATTGAATTTTGCAACTCACTCTTCTTTATTCCAAACCTACTCGTTTGAATATCACGTCAACGTTTTTCAAATGATGATGATAATCAAAGGCATCGTCTATTTCTTCTTTAGATAATACCGATGTGATGGTTGGATCTTCTTCTAACAGCGGGCGGAACTGCACTTGGTTGTCCCAAGCGTACGCAGTTTTTGGCTGAACAAGATCATAAGCTTCTTCTCTTGTCATTCCCTTATCGATCAATTTCAGCATAACGCGCTGGCTATAAATCAAGCCAAATGTTGCAGACATATTCCGCTTCATGTTTTCAGGAAAGACCGTTAGATTTTTAACGATATTGCCAAAACGATTTAACATGTAATTCAATAAAATCGTGGTATCAGGCAAGATGATTCGTTCTGCTGAAGAATGAGAAATATCTCTTTCATGCCATAATGTGACATTTTCATAGGCAGTGACCATGTGTCCGCGCACCACTCTGGCTAGACCAGCCATATTTTCTGAACCGATCGGATTCCTTTTGTGCGGCATAGCAGAAGAACCTTTTTGACCTTTCGCAAAAAATTCTTCTACTTCACGTGTTTCGGATTTTTGCAATCCGCGTATCTCTGTTGCAAAACGTTCAATACTTGTAGCAATAAGCGACATCGCTGAGAAATATTCAGCATGTAGATCCCGAGGGAGAACTTGAGTAGAGATTTCTTGTGGACGGATCCCCAATTGTTTACATACATACTCTTCAATAAATGGCGGGATATTTGCGAACGTCCCCACTGCTCCTGAGATTTTTCCTGCTTCTACTCCTTTTGCCGCATGTTCAAATCGTTCGATGTTCCGTTTCATTTCTGAATACCATGTGGCAAGTTTCAATCCAAAAGTAGTTGGTTCAGCATGGACACCGTGTGTCCGACCCATCATCACTGTATATTTGTGTTCTTTTGCTTTTTCGCCAATGATTTCCGTAAAACGTTTCAAGTCTTCCCGTAAAATATCATTTGCTTGCTTGATGAGATAGCCATAAGCAGTATCTACGACATCCGTACTTGTTAGACCATAATGGACCCATTTTCTTTCTTCTCCCAATGTTTCAGAAACTGCTCGTGTAAAAGCAACAACATCATGGCGTGTTGATTTTTCGATTTCCAAGATCCGATCGATATCAAATGATGCATGCTCACGGATTTTTTTCACATCTTCTTGCGGGATTTCACCAAGTTCTGCCCAAGCTTCATCTGCTAAAATCTCGACTTCAAGCCACGCACGGTATTTGTTCTCTTCCGTCCAGATATTCCCCATTTCAGGGCGTGTATAACGTTCTAACATGTTTTTTCTCCTCTAATCCCAAATATTCGTTTGTTTGATTTCTTCCAGCGTTTGCTGGATATCTTCTGTCAAGATAGTGATATGTCCCATCTTGCGACCTTTTTTTGCTTGTTTTTTTCCATAGAAATGAAATTGCCAGTCTGGCTTATTCTCGATCAAGCGATAGCTTTCCAGCAGTTGTTCTCCCAAAACATTGACCATCACTGCATTGCTTGTCAGACGCACTTTTTCTCCTAATGGCCATCCGCAAATACCTCGAATATGGGCATCGAACTGACTCATAGAACAAGCTTCGATAGAATAATGTCCAGAATTGTGAGGACGAGGAGCTAATTCATTCACATATAGCCCGCCTGTTTTTGTTAAAAACATTTCTACCCCTAAAACACCTGAAAGGCTCACTGCTTCTGCAATCACACGGGCAATACGCTCAGCCTCCTCGATCACATCCTGATCAATCGCGGCTGGAGCAATCGTTTCATGAAGAATATTGTTGTGGTGGATGTTTTCCACGACCGGAAAAGTCGTGAAATCTCCTTGACCATTTCCTGCCACCATGATCGAAATCTCTTTTTCAAACGGGATCCATGCTTCTAAAACACAGGTTCCTTCTCTTAAAAGGTCCATGGCAGGAGCTAGATCCGCCCGACTTTTCAAAACATACTGCCCCTTGCCATCATAGCCGCCTCGAGTGGTTTTCAAAACACAAGGATAGCCGATCCCGTCAATCGCATCTTGGATATCCGTCGGACTGACGATCGTTGCATAAGGAGCAATCACGATGTTGTTCGTTTCCAAAAAAGATTTTTCTAACAGGCGGTCTTGCGTAATCGCAAGCAAGTCTGTCCCTTGAGGAATAAATGACATGGGTAAAATCGCATTTAACGCCTCTACACTGACATTTTCGAATTCATAGGTAATGACATCTGTTCTTCTGGCAAGCTCTTTCAGCGCAAAGGTGTCATCATAGACACTTTCAATGTGCCAATCTGCAACTTGTGCGGCTGGACAATCGCTCACAGGATCCAGCACACCTACTTTAAAGCCCATTTCTTTTGCACTAATCGCCATCATACGACCTAATTGACCGCCACCGACGATCCCGATCGTTGAACCAGGCAACAAAGGTTTAACCAAGTTGATCACTACTTTCTATAACAGTTTTAGCCAACATTGAACGTCTTTCAGCCAATTTAGCCTCCAATTCTAAATCATACATGGAAAGCATCTGTATCGCAAGTAGTCCAGCATTAATTGCTCCCGCTTTTCCGATTGCTGTAGTAGCTACAGGTACTCCTCCAGGCATTTGGACAATCGAAAGAAGCGAATCCAAACCATTTAATGTTCGTGATTGGACCGGTACACCGATAACCGGCAAAGTTGTTTTTGATGCGACCATACCCGGCAGATGCGCGGCTCCCCCTGCTCCTGCAATAATGATTTTGATTCCTTTTTTTCGAGCGTTTTGTGCATATTCAAACATCAAATCTGGGGTTCGATGAGCAGAAACGACCTTTTTTTCATAAGACACACCGAATTCATCCAATATTTGACATGCTTCTTTCATTGTTTCCCAATCTGAAGTACTCCCCATAATCACAGAGATTTTTGCTGTCATTGTTTTTCCTCCCAGTTTTTCTACATTCATATTTTAACAATCACTTTTTTTGATGTCAAAGAAATTTCGAATGTTAACAAAGAAAAACATTTTATTGTTCGTGTTTATTAAAGATGAAAAAAAGGAATGTGACAAAAGTTAGGTCACATTCCTTTTTATGGATAAACGGTGTTCTCCTGCCAACTCCTCGGTCACAAGGAACAATATTCAACAAACATGAGAAGCTTTTTTTTGAAATTGTTCCTTGTGACTCGGAGATGAACGGCAGGCTCACGACCTCTTCCTTCAACGGTGTTCAATCAGCTGACCCTCGGTATTAGCTCAAACAAACGGCAAAATACGAGGAACTATTTTTCCGTTTGTTTCTCTAACAATCAGGTCAAAACGCTGATTTCACAACCTTTCTTTTGCTCTATTACTTCTTGAAGGCTTCTTCCAATATTTCTTCATCTTTTTTCAATCCATTAAAGATCAAATTCAATATGATAGCCGTAATGCTACTCATTACGATGCCATTTCCAGTGAACATTTGCAATGTTTGCGGCATTTGACTGAATAATGTCGGCGTAACATTGAAACCCAGCCCAAATCCAACAGAAACAGCAACAATCAATAGATTTTTATCATTGCTGAAATCAACTTCCAACAGCATACGGATTCCTTGGACTGCCACCATCCCGAACATGACTAACATTCCTCCACCAAGTACCGGCTCAGGGATGATTTGTGCTAACGCACCGATTTTAGGGAATAATCCTAAAACAATCAAGAAGAATGCAGAGAAATAGATGGGTTTTCTTGTTTTGATTCCCGAAAGTTGAACCAATCCGACATTTTGAGAAAAGCCAGTATAAGGGAATGTATTGAAAATACCGCCTAAGATAACGGCAAGTCCTTCTGCACGATATCCCTTTTTCAATTCTTCTTCTCCAACATTTTTCCCAGTAATGTCACCAAGTGCAAAATATACACCTGTTGATTCTACCATGCTGACCATGGAAATGATGATCATTAGTAAAATCGACCATACGTCGAAAGTTGGTTTACCAAAATAAAAGGGTTGTGGAACATGGAACAACGGCGCATCTCCAATCGCGCTCAGATCAATCATTCCCATGAAAGCAGCTAAGATGCTTCCTCCGACTAAACCAATCAATACCGCGATTGAACGAATGAACCCTTTTGCCAGCATTTGCACGCCTACAATTAGGAGAATCGTCACAAATGCAAGTAGCAGATTTGTTTTGTCACCAAAATCAGCTGCTGTTGCATTACCTCCACCCATTTTCTCGATTGCTACAGGAATCAAAGTCAAACCAATAACGGTGATAACCGTTCCTGTTACTATAGGAGGGAATAGTTTTTTAATTTTAGAAAAGACACCAGAAACTAACACAACAAAGATCCCAGAAGCGATAATAGATCCGTAGATAGCTCCTACTCCTTCATTGGTTCCGATCAAGATCAGTGGAGCTACTGCTTGGATCGCACATCCTAAAACGACAGGCAAGCCAATTCCGAAAAATCGGTTAACTGTCAATTGCAATAATGTCGCTAATCCACACATAAAGATATCAATTGAAATCAAATAAGTCATCTGTTCTTGATTAAAGCCTAGTCCTGTACCGATCAAAAGAGGCACCGCTACTGCTCCTGCATACATCGCTAGCAGATGCTGCAGCCCTAAAACCGCAGCTTTTCCATTTTGTGTTTCTTTTTCCACGATTATGCGTCCTCCTCAAGAAACTCAACTTGTCCATTCGTCAAGGAAGCAATACGCGCAAGAGAAACGACTCTCAATCCCATTTCTTCAAGTAACTGACGTCCATCTTGGAAAGACTTTTCGATGACGATCCCGATTCCTTCTACTTGCGCTCCAGCTTGCTGGCATAATTCGATCAATCCTTTTGCCGCTTGTCCGTTTGCCAAGAAATCGTCGATAATCAATACTTTGTCTTCTGAAGATAAAAATTTACGAGAAATAGAAATCGTACTTGTCACTTGTTTCGTAAAAGAATAAACAGAAGCTGTCAATAATTCTTCATCCATCGTCAAACTTTTTGCTTTTCTAGCGAAGATCATTGGAACATCTAATTCTCTTGCAGCAAATAAAGCTGGTGCGATCCCAGAAGCTTCAATGGTCACAACTTTCGTGATTCCTTGTTCTTTAAATACTTCTGCAAACCGTTTTCCCATTTGTTCCATCAATACAGGGTCTACTTGGTGAGTGACGAAGCTGTCGACTTTTAATACGCCCTCGCCTAATATACGTCCGTCTTTTTGAATACGTTCAACTAATTCTTTCACTTTATTTGCTCCTTTATCATTTATTAATACCGAAATAACCGCTTTTGTGCAAAAACCTACTATGTTTCTGTTAAAGAAAAACACCCTCCACTTTATCATAAGAAAAGAAGGGTGAAATAGCCAATCTTTTACTTATAGTCCAGCATTTACGGTACTGGCTAGAAACTGTCATCCATATTATGACGATATATAAGTAGGTATGTAAAACTAATAATAGTGTAAATTCATTTTCTTGCAACTGTTTTGCACGTGAAGGCAGTTTGCCATATTTGAATAAAAAATGTTGTTTCAAATATTGAAAACAGTCTAACACTACTTTCTGAAACTGACAACGTGGTTTACTTATTTTTTTGTAAAATCTAATGATTTTTAATGCATTATTCCTTTTTGTTCGGGTTTAAATAGTTATTTTTATTTTCTCCTATCTAAAAAAGCAGCCCACATAAAAAGAAGGCATGACAAAAAGCATGTCATAGCCCCTTTTTCCGAATAAATAGTGTTCAAAAGACAGCCTATCGGCAATAAGGCAAGATTTTATAAACTACGGGAAGTAATTTCCGTAAATCTATTCTTATTCTTTTAAGCTGACAAGCTCGTCAATCACTACTGCTTTTCCTGAAGCAATAGAATGATTTGCTGCGATTCCTGTCAAAATCGACAAAATACCATCTACGTGAGTTGCTGCCCGATTCCACGGATCTTCTTCTTTTTCTTCACCAAATAGATCATCTAATAAACGCGGATCTCCTCCGCCATGTCCGCCCGCTTCTTGTTCGACGATTACCTCATATGGCTCACCGAACATCGGATAGACATGGATGGACTGAAGAACGGCTGCTCCTTCATCCTTTTTATCTCCACCTGCATTGATGTAAGACTTTTCGATCACTTTCATTTCGATCCGTCCTTTGCTGCCATTGAAAGAAACATTGAATCCTTCCCACGGCATATACGCGTTTAGCGAATACGTCAAAATCGCACCAGTTTCATATTTGACCGTTACGCCTAGTGTATCTTCAATAGAGATATCATCGGAAAATACACTGCGGTCACGAATATATCCACTGTCTTTTTCTGCTTCTAAATACATTTCTCGCAATTCCTCATTGGCTGACAGGTCTATAGCAAATGGATCAGCTTTAGCTAGTTCGCTTCCATAGCATCGACTGTAAAATGTTTCTACTCCGCGTTTCTCCGCATTATGCATCCCATAAAAGTTTAATCCACCGAATGCAAATACCTTTTGGGGACGGCTGTTCAACCAAAAATTCACTAGATCAAAATGATGGGTAGATTTATGAACAAGAAGCCCGCCGCTATTGTGCTTATTTCGATGCCATCTTCTGAAATAATCTGCCCCGTGTTGCGTATTTAACAGCCATTCGAAGTGAATAGAAAACACATCACCAATCACATCACTTTCTATCAGTTCCTTTATCTTCGTATGATACGGTGCATAACGATAATTGAAAGTGACTCGCAGGCTTCTTCCCGTCTGTTTTTGGACCGTTATTATTTCTTGAGCTTTTTCCTCATCGATAGTCAGAGGTTTTTCGCAAATAACATCATATCCTTTTTTCATTGCACGAATGATATAATCATGATGCGTTCGATCTACTGACGTAATAATGACTTCAGCCGGCCGTACGTCATCCAGTAGTTGCTCAAATTGTGATGGCATACATGTCTTTACTTTTTTCTGTCCATACTTGTTCACAAGTATCCGATTTGCATAATCCATCCTTGTTTGAGATACATCACAAAAACCGACTAGTTCACAAGTTTGATGATACGTAGAGGCAATTGCCTCATAAAAAAAACGCGCTCTCCCACCAAGTCCGACTTGTACATATTTTTTCTTCATTTAAAGTCATTCTCCTTTTCTTTTAAGCAAAATACTGTGACAAACGGCAGCCCTGGATACAGTAATGCAGTGAGTAAAAAATCATGCTGTATACACCAGAACAGTCCATACAAAAGGCATAAATACCACAGAAACCCTTTGACGTTTTTTGACAACAGCCAGATATTCCTTTTGATCAAATAAACAAGACTATCTGCTTTATCTTCTTTGCAGATATCAATTAGCGTACTAAAAAAACTATGGGATACAAAAAGCAACAGACACAATAGAAAAGGAATCAGATACCAAGCTCCAATCTTTCCCACTAATAAATACCAATCAACTGCAAAAATAATGACAAACAGCTGAAACAACGTAATGATGAAACACAACCGTTTGATTTTTTCTTTCCTCCAACATACCTTTTTTTCTGCCAAGTAATGGACAGATAGATAATAAGAAGGATACATCATCAAAAAATAAATCAGATAGACAACACGAGCAGACAGCACTAATCCTAAAGTGAACAAACATCCTAGAACTAAAGCGAAAAGAGCATTACTGATAAGACTGGTTAAAAAAATCCGACAGAAATAGTAGTTGAGCTTGTAAAGAAACATCTCTTCTATTGGCTTTTTCATATTCAGCCCTTCAGACCGCTTGTACTGATCCCCTGGACAAGATATTTATTGAAGAATAAGAAAATCAGAAAAACCGGTAGCAGCGACAACGTAGACATCGCAAACATACTCGCGTAAGTCGTACTAGATCCAGCGTCTGCAAATAATTTGATGGCAATCGATACCGTGTAAGATCTCGGCTTGTTTAAATAAATCAATGGTCCCATGAAGTCGTCCCATTTCCAATAAAACTGGATGATGATCGTCGTGATGATCGAAGGTTTCAGCAAAGGAAAAATAATTTTGGTAAAGACACTATACTTGCTGCATCCGTCAATAATCGCTGATTCATCTAACTCTTTGGGGATGCTGACCATGAATTGCATGATCTGGTAAATGAAAAATGCTTGTCCAAAAAAATGTGGTAAAATCAGCGGCACATACGTCCCAACCAAATTCAGCCGATTGTAAATAATAAACTGCGGAATCAAAATCACTTGTGCAGGAATCATCATCGTTACTAACATGACGACGAACCAGAATCTTTTTCCTTTGAAATCGATTCTCGATAATGCGTAAGCAATACAAGTCGAGCTCAGAACTGTCCCTATCGTCGAAACTGCAGAGATGACAAACGAATTCCTAAAGAAAGTAAAAAATGAAATTCCAGCAAACCCCGCCCATCCTTTTGCGTAATTTTCCCATTGAAAAGTCTCTGGAATCAAATTCAGCGAACCACTCAGAATCTCTTGATCCGTTTTAAAAGAACCTGCGATCATCCATAAGACCGGATAAATCATGACTAGACCTAATAGCAAAATAAAACCGTATTGAAACCATTTCGTTACTGTATTATTCATTTCTTCCTCCTCTCATTCACACAACGACCCATTTTTTTGATGATTTGAAAATCAGAAAGGTGACAGCTCCCATAATCAACAGCATGATCCACGAAATAGCACTAGCATACCCCATAGAATTAAAAGAAAAAGCTTGGTTATACACATAAAGAGCATAAAAGTTCGTGGCATCATTCGGACCACCTTGGGTAATGATAAATGCCTGCGTAAAAGTCATAAACGCCGCGATTGTCTGCATAACCAAGTTATACAAAATGATCGGCGAAAGAAGAGGTAACGTAATCTTGTAAAACGTCTGCCATTTGTTCGCTCCATCGATCTCTGCCGCTTCATAATACGAGCCTGGGATCTCTTTGATACCTGCAGCAAAGATGATCATTGCCGAACCGAATTGCCAAGCAGACATCAAAACAAGAGGGATCATGACCAGTTTTTGATCGCTAAACCAGGAAAGCGCAGGTGCGCCTAATCGTTCCAGAAAAATATTCACTAACCCGTTTTTAGAAAACAACTCCCGCCAAACTAGAGCGATAGAAATACTGCCACCGATCAAACTAGGCACATAATACAAAGAACGAAAGAAAGTCGTTCCTTTGATATTCCTCGTTAAAAGATAAGCAATCAATAGACCAAAGATCAGTTTCACAGGTACAGATGCAAATACATAGAGAAAAGTGACTCGGATGGAGTTCAAAAAACGGGCATCACTCAGCATCTTTATATAATTATCCAAGCCGATCCATGAGACTGGATTTCCCAAACGATAATCGGTGAACGAATAATAAAGTGACAAGATCATCGGTATCACTGTTATCAATAGAAATCCTAGGATGAATGGAGAAGCAAATACGTAACCGACCACATTGTCTTGATCCAAGAACCGTTTTAGTTTTTCTTTTTTCATGCCTTCCTCCTGCTGCTATCCTAGAATGTTTGACGCAAACTCATAAAGACTCTCTGCTGCTTCTTCTGCTGTTACTTCTTCATAAATGACTTTTTCAACTAAAAGATTGTATTGGTCTTGAATTTCCGGATTCAAAGCACTATCAAAGACATTCACTTCGCCGTTGTCCATATCGGAAATCATTTCTAAATAGTCAAATGTCGCTTGCAAAGTTGCATCATCTGCACGAGCGAGCTGTTCTCGAATATTCGACATGATTGGCACACCACGTTCTCCTTTTAAAATTTCATTGGCTTCTTCACTGTTTTGAAAGAAATCAATAAACTTAGCAGCTTCTTCTTTATGGGCTGAGCTTTTTGCCATACTCAGCATTTGCGAAGAACGTAAAGGGATACCAGATTCTCCATCTGCTTTTCTACGAGGTGGATTAATCAACTGAATCTCCATATCTTCAGGCGCTCCTGACAATATTTCTGTCAACTGGTTACTTGATAGAAACACCATTGCAGCTTCTCTATCCCTAACCGCCTGAAAAGACAGATCCGTCGTACTTGCAGCTCCACCACCTGGTTCCGGATGGGCCCCTTTGTCTACCAGATTTTTACGCAGCTGGAAAAAATCTGTTAGATAGTCTGGATTTTCAAATCCCAAGCTGTTAGATAGATCTTCCCGATTATAAAAATTCAATCCTTTCTCAACTTGTGGTATTTGAATAATACAGCCAGCTATAAAATCTTCGAATCTTGAAATAGCATAGATTCCTAATTCTTCAGTGATTTGATAGCTGATTTGTTCAAATTCATCCCATGTCCAATTTGAAGCTGGTTCAGGGATATTTAATTGTTCAAATATATTTTTATTGTAAGCAATCGCAAACGAATTCACCCCGTTAGACAGTCCAACTAATTGCCCGTCGTAAGTCGTCGTTGCTAAATAGGATTCATCTGCATTAGAAATATCAATTATCCCTTGCTCCACATATTCATCTAATGGTTCAATCTGATTGATGTATTGAGGAAATTGATTGTTCAGTTGGAAAATGTCCCAGATATCATCTGATGCTGCTAGTGTACCTAATTTTGTGTAATATCCTTCATAATCATAAAATTCATAATCGATCGTCACATGGGGATTTTATTCTTCATAAAGCTCGATTACTTTTACTGTTGCATCGTGTCGGACTTGCGAACCCCACCAAGCCATGTTCAGCGTGATTTTTTTGTCATCTTCTTGCCCACAAGCCGTCAAGAAGAATAACATAACACTTAAAGCTAAGATGATTCTCATTCTTTTCTTCATTCTCTGCACCTCTACTTCCATTGTTATTTTTCAATATACTGTATTTTTATACAGAACATATTTATTAAACGATCTTTTTCAAGGGGAATAAAAACCAAGACTTGCCTTATCGTTCTGCCTAGGATGAACAACTCAATACTTTCAAGGAAAATTAGATAGTGCTGATTCTTCTTTCATCGCTAAAAACACTTCTTGCTTCAATGATGGGAGGATAATTACGCAAAGAAAAAAGGATATCAGACAACTGTCCAATATCCTTGACATAGCTAAATAAGCATGCTTCTTCGTGTACGCTCTTCCCTAAAAAACAGAAAAATAACTAGTAATTCTGTATGAAATTAGGTACAATATACACGTCGATGCACAAGCATTGACTATGGCAACTTGATTGGTCAGTTCCCGCTGACTTTTCAAGCCCCGACAATTTAGCTGCTACTAAATTGTCGGGTGCCTTTTTTTAGTTTTTATTCGTTTTTCATTCTATAGAAAGCGCTTCAATAAATCAAGACATTTTTTTGTTAGAATGCTAATAATAACAAAAGGTTTTAACTCTTCTTATGTACATTACAGATAAAAAAACAAAAAAATTTCTCTTTTTTTTGAATTCTGAACAAATAGTACTGGAGTACAAAAGACGAGGAAGAGCCACTATCTGCTCTTCCTCGTCTTTTGATTCTCACCTGTTATTCATGATTCTTTTTCTCAGTTTCCCGATATTTTTCCATTTTACGACTAAAAAGTTCTCCGCTACTTGGTGGCGTATATGTGATGGCATTTGCTCCTGCTTGAATGGTCTCAGCAATACTTTCTTCCGTTGGACCACCTGTCGCAATGATAGGAAGTTCAGGATATTTTTTACGAAAATGGCGTACTGCTTCTGCAGTTTCTTTACCTGCACTGATATTGATAATCGAAATACCAGCTGCTAACTTTTCATCTATTTCTGTATATTTCGACGTTACCGTACTGATAACTGGAATATCAACTACTCGACAAACTTCTTTTACTGTCTCTAAAGGCGTAGGACCGTTCAAAACGACCCCTAACGAACCTTGCGCTTCTGCGAACATGCTCATGTAGGAAGAACGAGCACCTTGTGTCAAACCACCACCTACACCGGAGAAAACTGGAATGTCAGCTGCCTCAATAATGCTTTTAGTAATCGCTGGATGAGGTGTAAAAGGATACACAGCAATTACTGCATTCGCATTTGTATTACGTATGATCGCAATATCCGTAGTAAAGATGATCGAACGGATCAATTTTCCAAATATCTTGATCCCGCTTGCTTCTAAAATGATTTCCGGTACTCTTACGATATCTTTTCTCAATTCCGTCATGATTTCTGGCGTAAATTGTTCTGCCATCAGCCACTTCTCCTTTGCTATCTCCGGTCATACTGATTCAATTGATACGTCTCGATGACCTGGATGATTTTTTGCGCATAACCGGGGTCTGTCGCATAACCTGCATCTTGCAATGCTTGTGCGGCTTCCTGATAGTTGGTGGCCGTAATCACTTTTTCATACAGCGCAGGATTCCAATCTACTCCTTGGACGAACAGTTGTGTATGGTCATCCATGGACTGTTCCCATGAATCATACACTTTGAAGTCTCCTTGGATAGTTATCCATTCTTCGTTAACAAATTCCTTTGTTTCCAGGCTTACTTTCTTCTGATCCCCATAAGCCTTGATCCCGAAAAGATTATTGTATTTGCTAGCCAAGGTACTTTTTCCCCAATTTGATTCTAATATAGCTTGTCCTAAAATGATACTAGGAAGCACTCCATAACCATCTTGTAGTTCTTGGGCATGCGGAACAAGCCGTTCAATAAATTGCTGATGGGATTGCGCTTCATTTTCTTGCTGATTATCAGTAAAAGGAGAAGACAGATTCTTCAAGGAAAAAACAAAGGCTAAGAGTATCACTGCTACACCGGCAATCACTGCTGGCCAACGGATATTCTTGCGCTTTTGCTTTTTCCACTTTTTTTTCGCCATGATCAATTCCTACTTTTCATTTAATTCATTCAGATATTCTTCTAGCGTCAATTGGTGTTTGGTGATATACTCAGCATTTTCTTTACCGACATAACGTAAGTGCCAAGGTTCATATGTGATCTTAGTTATATCTTCGTGTCCTTTTGGATAACGAACGATAAATCCATACTGCGCAGCATTATCTGCGATCCATTTAGCTCCAGGCTGATCTCCGTAACTTGCATCCAATACAGTAGAAGGATAACTGTTGTACCAGTTTTGATCGACGACATCGACTGCTAGACCTGTGTGGTGTTCGCTGTATCCTGGCTCCGTAATCGTTTCTTTAGTAATCTTTGTCGCCTCCTCTTCTGATACACCTTGACGACTCATCACATCTTGGACATTTTGTTCGAAAACTTGTTGTTGGGATGATACAGACCGGTAAGCTGAGACCATCACTAATGGAAATCCAGCTGCTTCAGCAGCCTTAGCAAATGCTTCATATTCTGGAGCAATGCGTTTGTCGATCAAGTATCCGTTACTTAATGATGCCAATTGAGTAGACTCATCGATTTCTTTTTCTAATTTGTGATCTGGACCAACCAAAACTAGCTTCCAATCGTCTGTTTTAACATCTGGCAATTGTTTGGACGTACGATCTTTTGTTTCTTTGTCCTTTACCTTGCTGCTGGTTGTTTGACTGTTCTTTTCTTTACTAGCAGTTGCTTTGGTGCTTGTTCGTTCAACTGCTTGATTGCCGGCTTGAACATGCGAATCATCATCGCTAAAAATAACATAGCCCATTGCTGCGATCATAATCACAACTGCTCCAAATCCTAAAAATTTATTCACTTGAAAAATCCTTTCGTTGTTCTTCACGTTCCCCATTCGCCTCATGAACGTAAGTTTCTTCCAGATTTTCATTCACCCAATCGAGAAGTTCGATTTTTTCTCCTTCGATCTGTTTTTGAACATCTGCTGGCAGACGAAAATTCAAAATATCATCATAGCCCCATTCATCATATTGAATACTTACTTTCAAGTCAAGGTATCTACCAGCCTGCTGATTATTTTTCAAAGGGATCAGCTCGACTTTTGCTGCTTTGCTGCTAAGCCATTTTTGCGCGATGCGTGTTTTGATTTGCTTGTACTCTGCAACGGCAACGTTTCGTTTTTCGGGAAAAATAATCGTTTGACGCAAAATCTTTTGCGTTAGCATCCATTCATAATCAGTGAAAAGATTTTTTACTTTCTGCATCGCTTCAGATGGCAGGTTTTTCTCGCCATCTTTCCATTTTTGCCATTGTTCTGGACTGATCAGCAAGTATTCATCTAAAAAATTTTTTTCAGTTTCAAACTGTTCTAATAATACACTCATAATAAGATCAATATATACTTGATGCACGTTTATCCCCTCCTTTTAACTATTCTACTTAAGTTTTGATCAAAAAGCACCTCTTAAATCGCTGCTTTCATTTTTTTTAATGTTTCAAGTCCTCTTCCCTTTATTCTTCGTGATTTTTGTTATAATAATAGACAGACAAGAAACTCAATCCAACTATGAAGGAGCGTTTTCAGATGAAAAAATATCAATGGGGAATCGTGGGTCTTGGTACCATCGCACATGAGTTTGCCGAAAGCTTCAATCAAGAGACGAGCGAACTAACAGCAGTTGCTTCCAGAACTTCAGAAAAAGCGGAAAACTTCGCTCACCGTTACAATATTCCAAAAGCTTACGGAAGCTATCAAGAAATGTTAGACGATGCTGAAATCGACATCGTGTACATTGCTGTACCAAATAGACAGCATATCGACCATATCTTGGCAGCATTGAAAGCAGGCAAACACGTTCTATGTGAAAAAGCCATCACGATGAATAAAAAAGAACTGGCTGACGCTATGCGCTTAGCAGAAGAAAAGAATTTGATCTTAGCAGAAGCGATGACAATCTTCAACATGCCACTTTATCAGCAGTTACGCTCAATAATGGATACAGGAAAACTGGGGGCTTTAAAAATGATCCAAGCACCTTTCGGCAGTTACAAAGAACCAGACCCTAAAAACCGGTTCTTCAATCCAGAATTAGCTGGAGGAGCTCTGTTGGATATCGGTACGTATGCTGTATCTTTCGCTCGTTTCTTTTTGAGCTCTCAACCTGAAGTAGTTGCCTCTACAATGGTTCCTTTTGAAACAGGCGTGGACGAACAATCCGTCACTATCTTGCGTAACAAAGAAAATGAACTTGCTGCTGTCAGCTTGACTTTTCAGGCAAAAATGCCAAAAGTCGGTATCGTTGCCTTTGAGAACGGTTATGTGACGATTGCTGATTACCCGCGTGCTGATCGTGCGGAGATCTTATTTACAGATGGTACAAAGGAATTCATCGAAAGCGGGAATACATCTGAAGCAATGAATTACGAAATAAAGAATATGGTACACATGATTGAAGGTGACTTGCCCAATCGCTCTCTCTTCTTGACAAAAGATGTCATCGAAATCTTGGATCAAATGCAAGTTCTATGGAAAAATATGTAATTTTAAAAGGTTGTGAAAAAGCTGTTCTGCATCAAGTAATAAGAACAGCCAAACGAAAAATAGCTCCTCCTATTTTTCGTTTGGCTGGACTTATTACCGCAGAGGCAAGCTTTTGAACACCGTTTAAGAAAGAGGTTGTGAGCCTGCCGTTCAGCTCCGAGTCACAAGGAGCAATTTCAAAAAACAGCTTCTCATGTTTGTTGAATATTGTGACTTGTGACCGAGGAGTTGACAGGAGAACACCGTTTAAGGAAGAGGTCGTGAGCCTACCGTTCAGCTCCGAGTCACAAGGAGCAATTTCAAAAAACAGCTTCTCATGTTTGTTGAATATTGTAACTTGTGACCGAGGAGTTGGCAGGAGAACACCGTTTAAAGAAGAGGTTGTGAAATCAGCTTTTTGACCTGAATATTAGCTGAATTCACAACCTCTATTTTTGGATTTTTTGTTGGGAGAATTCTGCCTTGATTTCAATAAAACTTTTAAAAGACTGCAAAAACTGGAACAATTCTGCTCGATCCTCGAATTCAGGGCGACTAGTCGGCAGAGGCATTTGCCGATACAATACATAAACTTCTTCAATACGTGCTAAAATTTGTCTGCCATCATTTGACTCTGAAAATGTTTCTGCAGTATAAATCAATAAACCATAGATATGTTTTCCATAATAAGCTGGTTGCTGGATTCTCTCTAGATTTTCCAGCATGTCTTTAATCACATTGGCCTGTGCTCTTCTCATAGAGAAGTAAGTTTCGTAGTATAGCGGCTGTCTGAGCCAGTAGTTTTCTTGATGTTCTCTGGCATCTTCTTGGCTTTCGCGAATGAATGTCAGTAAATGTTCGCATTTGATCTGCACATCTTCTTTATTTTCTGATAAAAGAAATTCTGCCATTTGTCTCAAAATATTTCGAAATTCTTTTTCGATCTGTATTTGGTTTTCCTTCAGCTGCTTCGTACGATCTGGCATGTAAACATTTGCAAGCAAAGCAAATACTAATCCAATCGCCATTAATCCCGCTTCATTGCCGATCAGCTGCCAAGACATGTTTTCCTCCACTAAATAATGAGTGACCAAAACCGAATTTACTACGATCCCTTCGGTTAATTTGAAGCGAGAGGCAAGCGGGATGAACAGGAATAAAAAAAGACTGAAGCCAAAAATAGTATACCCAACAGCAAAAAAACTGAACAGTGCTGTTGCCGTAGCTAATATAAAGGCTGCGATTCGATTCATGCCCGTACGCAATGTAGAGCGCTTGGTATTTCCTACACTTAATAATGCAATGATCCCTGCAGCTGGCCAATACAACAGCGATAAGCTACCCGCTGTGACCATCGAAAAGAAGACACTGATCACTGTTTTGACTGTTCGCATTCCTATACGCATTTACTTCCCCCTTTTTTTATTTTAATTATACTTGAATAATGAAAAACTAGCTATCAGACAAAAGTTTAGGTATGATAGTAAAAAGACCAAAAAGGAGAATCTCTATGCAATTTGGCCGTTTTCGACTAGGTATGCGTACGATCAAAAGTGCCTTAGCTGTTTTTTTATGTATCTTGTTTTTTCATTTGACTCAACGAGGAATCCCGATGATTGCTGCATTATCTGCTGTTTTTTCTTTGCGTCAGGACTTGACTACAACCGTTTCTTTTGGAAAGTCTAGGATCATCGGCAATACATTAGGTGGTACATTAGCTATCATTTATTTTTTTGTCAAAAGCTATTTTCACAATGATTTTTTGGTAGAATTGATCTTGCTTCCTATTCTAGTTATTATTGTGATCGTCGTGTCAGATGGTATTAACAATAATTCCGGTATCATTTCCGCAATCGCTACGTTGTTGCTGATTGCGTTGAGCATCCCTCAAGGCGAATCCGCTTTGTATGCTATCCAACGTGTACTAGATACTTTTATAGGGACATTCATTGCAATCGGTATCAATTTCTTTCTTCGTCCTCCTGAAACAGAAAAGAAGGAAGAACTATCAGAAGATTTGGTCGAACTCCAAAAGAAAGAACGATTGCTAAGAACAAATTTACAAGAGATAGAAGCTAAGATCCAAAAACAAAAGAAAAATAGCGAGGACTAATTTTCTTTTGCAATAAAATAAAAAAATGGAGAGAAGAACTTTAAAAAGTCTTCCTCCATTTTTGATTGAACGGTGAAGTGTACTACTTTATTCTTCATTCATCGAGTTTTGTTCTGCCTCTTTTGGCGCTTCATACATATTTACTTGGCTAGTAGTCCCACGTGTCGACAAATTCTCTACGATTTCCTTCAAGTCAAGTCCTGTTGTCGCTTTTAGTGTTTCTTGAGTAGAAGAAAGCAAATTTGTGGCATAATTTGTCACTCGGTTCGCTCCACTGGTTTCTCCTGAACTGCTTCCTGTATCGACAACAGAGATTTTTTCGATATTTCCTAGCGGCTGTGCTGCTTCGCGCATCAATTGCGGTAGCATATCGATAACCATACTCAAGACAGCTGCTTCGCCATATTCCTTGAAGGCATTGGCGATCTTTTGTTTTGCTTCGGCTTCGGCTTTTCCTTTTGCTAGTGCTGCTTCGGCTTCTGCTTGTCCAGCTAAACGTGTCTTATTGGCTTCCGCTTCTGCCAGTGCTTCCACACGGAATCGTTCTGCTTCGGCTTCAGTCACTTCTTTGACTTTTTGAGCTTGTGCTTCTTGTTCTTTAGCGTACCGATCGGCATCTGCTTTTTTCTTCACTTCCGAATCATATTGCTTTTCACGACGTGTGATTTCTTTTTCTTCCAGTTCGATTTGTTTTTGACGTTCTACGATTTTAATCTGCATTTCCTGTTCGATTACTTGTTGTTGTGCTCGGGCACTTTCTAAATTGTAGGCTTGGTCTGCTTTTGCTTTAGCAACATCTTGTTCTTGTTTGTAGGTTGCTAATTTCAGTTCTTTTTCTTTTAATGATTCTGCGATCTCTGTTTGTCGCTGTAATTCAGCTGCTTGTGATTCTTTTTCTGCTTGAGCTTTTTTGATACGCGTTTCTTTTAGAGCTTCCGCTTCTGCTATATCTGCATCTCTTTTGACTTGGGCGATTCTTGGTTTCCCTAAAGAGTCAAGATAACCGTTTTTGTCTCTGACCTCTTTGATAGTGAAAGAAACGATGATCAACCCCATTTTTGCAAGGTCTACAGAAGCGACTTCTTGTACGCTTTGACTGAACTTATCGCGATTTTGATAGATTTCTTCTACAGTCATAGAACCAAGAATCGAGCGCAAGTGTCCTTCTAATACTTCTCTTGCTTCATTTTCCAGTTCTTCTCTTGTCTTGCCTAAAAACTGTTCTGCTGCTGTAGCAATCTCTTCTACAGATGAACCAATTTTGATGATCGAAGTACCATCACACATCACCGGTACGCCTTGTTCCGTATACACTTCAGGGGTGGAGACGTCCAATTTACTCGATAATAGACTGATCCGATTCGAACGTTGAAAAACCGGCAAGACGAATGCGCCACCTCCACGCACAATTTTGATTTTGTTATTGCTTTCATCAATGTGCACATTTTTGCTTCCTAAATAACTTCCACTGATGATCAACGCTTCATCCGGTTTTGCTGTCTGGTACTTCGCTACAAAGACGATCAGCAACATCAGTAAAATCAAAGCTGCAATTGCGATCGCGATAAAAACAACTGGTATTTCCATTTAACACACGCTCCTTTAAGCTTTTATCATGCTTTCATAAGGCATGACATAACAGATTCTTTCCTTGATCTCAATGATCAATACTTTCGTTCCCCGCTCAGCTGTCTGTTCTTGGGGGCTGTAAAAACAAGCTGGACGACTAATGGAACCGGTAACACTTTTCAACTGAATTTCTCCCATACCTCGTACAGGGATCGGTGTGATCACAACAGCTACTTGTCCTTCCAGAGTTTTTTCAGAAGACGACATCGTTGATTCGGCATGTTTCATCGGCATCAATATATAGAAATTAAGCAAAAATACCAACACTATCGATATGCCTCCACTAGCAATAAATAAAAATAAAGATGATTGATCTGTTAAACGCTCACCTAGAAAACCAAATAAGCTTGTGAAAGTTAACCAAGGGATAATAAGCATCGGATCAAGCGGGCCATCAAAATCGAATACATCTCCAAAAATAATCAATAGGACTGCCAATCCTGCACAAATCAGCAATGTATACCAATAAATCGTCTCAAGTGCGATTCCCCCTATCATATACACGCCTCCTTCCATTTCTACGTCTATCATACCAATGTTTGAAAATTCTGTATAGCTTCTTTTACCGACTCAGTGGTGTTTTTTATAGGAAGGTTGTGTTTATCGTTGACAATTTGTTAAATTTTTGTTTTCATGTTAAAATTTTCACAATAAATTCTTTCGAGGTAGCCTATGTTTCCTTTTTTTAAGAAAAAACCATTAAAGCTCCAGAACACGATCATCCTTGTCGTTTGTTTCTCCACATTCGTTTCTTTGATTGTTTCTGCCATATTGATCAGGAATTTTATTCTTTCGATGAACCGATCTAGTGTGTCAGATAAAATCTCTAGCATTGCTAAAATCGTTGCCAATGATAAACTCATCCAAAAAAAGCTGCAGACTGGTGACCCGACACATGCGATTCAAGGAATAACAAATGAAATCATGATTGCATCGAATTTAGATTTTATCGTTGTCATGGACCCTGAAGGCATTCGATATTCTCACGCAGACCCAAGTTACATCGGTCTTCCTTTCTCAAGTCATGAAGATGTGAAAAAAGTGATTGGAGGACAAGAATTTTTCTCTGAAAAAGAAGGAATGTTAGGGTTCGGCTTCCGCTATTTCGTCCCTATTTATTATGATCAAGAGATTATTGGTGCAGTTTGTGTTGGCTTAACAAACAACACGATTGACAATCAAGTCAAAGATGGACAAAAAATGATTGTTTTTTCATTGATTATCGGACTTAGCGTAGGCATCATAGGCGCCGTTTTTCTTGCCCAAAAAATGAAAAAAGTACTGCTTGGACTTGAACCACAAGAAATAGCAGAACAGTTAAGTGAAAAAACGATTATCGAAAATGAAGTAGATGAAGGAATCTTAGCCATCTCTTCTGATAAAACTATCCTCTTGATCAATACACCTGCAAAAAACATTTTCTACCAAACAGAGCAGCTATTGGATTTCGAAGTAGGAAAAAAAATCAGTGATAATCTATATGACGTTTTGTTTAAAGAGACGATTGAGCATCAAACGACCGTTCGCACTCAATCCATGTATTTAAATGGGATAGAAACTATTTCTAGCGTTACACCTCTTTTTAGCAATGACCGGTTTTTAGGAGCAGTCGCAACTTTACGAAATCGATCAGAAGTAATGAAATTAATGGAGGAGCTTGGGGGGACGAAACAATATATAAACTCCATGAGAGCTCAAACCCATGAATTCATGAATAAACTTCATGTCATTTCTGGTTTGATTGATTTGAAGAAGTATGAAGAAGTCACCCATTTTATCCAGCAGCTAAATCAAAATTATAAAAAAGAGATTGGCCAAGTCTCAAGTCTGATCAAAGTACCTGCAATTGCCGGTTTTTTATTAGGCAAAATAAACGAAGCCAAAGAACAATCTGTTGAAATGCTGTTAGAAAGCGATTCTTTTATCCCTAAAATGGAGATGGATGACTCCATCCATTCACTTTTGCAAGTGTTAGGGAACTTACTTGATAATGCAAAAGAAGCCGTGCTACAAAAACATGAAAGAAACGGACAGGTCCGGATTCATTTAAACTATGACACAGAAGCTGAAGTATTCATCGTGACCGTCTGCGATGACGGTGTCGGGATATCAGAAGAAATCTCAGAAAAAATATTTACGCTAGGTTTTTCGACGAAGGGAATCAATCGTGGGTTTGGGTTGAATCTCATCCATTCAATCGTCAAACGCCACGGTGGATTTTTAGAATTTTCCAAACAAACAAATGGCGGTACAATCGTCTATCTAGAATTACCAAAAAAGGAAGATCAAAATGATGACAAATGTCCTGATAATCGAAGATGATCCAATGGTTGCAGAATTGAATCGTACTTTTGTGGAAAGCATCCCTAATATGAACGTAATCGAAAGTTTCAGAAATGTAGAAGAAGGAAAAAAATATTTCAGACAAAAAAACGCAGATCTGCTGCTGCTTGATGTATACATGCCTGGCGAAAGTGGTATCCATTTTTTATCTTGGCTTAGACAGCAAGGAAATGATATCCCAGTGATTTTGATCACTGCTGCAGATGATATCGAAACCATAAAGAATGTGATCCGCTACGGTGCCTTAGATTATTTGATCAAACCGTTCACTTTGCAACGTTTTCAGCTGGCGATCGAAAAGTATCTTGCTTTCTCTCAGACAATCCAAACGACTGAAAAAGCCGATCAGAAATTGATCGATCAAGTATTCAACCACACCACTCCCATTCACGAAATACCATCATTCATCGATTTGCCTAAAGGTCTGTCAAAACTGACTTTAAAAAAAATAAGTGCATTTATTCTAAAAGAAGATACTATTTTTTCAACAAAAGAACTGGCTCAAAAAAGCTCACTGTCACGTATATCCGTCAAGAAATATTTGAATTTTTTAGTAGAACAAGATATATTGAACGAAAGAATCAAATATTTGGAAATCGGCCGGCCGCTAACCTGTTATGAATTGACAAATAATGGACGGAAAAAGCTCACAGATTACTGTTGAGTCATCGAATTATCCCATACAAAATAGTCCAAGTATACAGAAGTAACAACTGTTTACTTGGACTATTTTTAAACATTTTATTGACGAAT
The DNA here is from genome assembly GCF_051711605.1 of Enterococcus sp. DIV0436a. Classification (NCBI taxonomy): domain Bacteria; kingdom Bacillati; phylum Bacillota; class Bacilli; order Lactobacillales; family Enterococcaceae; genus Enterococcus; species Enterococcus sp. DIV0436a. Next base: position 1,256,691 of record NZ_JBIONA010000001.1, on the reverse strand, counting down.
ATCCATGTTTTCTTATCTTAATTGACGGGCTTTAGGAAGAGATACCTCATTTTTCGTTTTTCCAGTTTCTATTATTTCACGAAAGTTCTCGAAACTTGTCGAAATCATATTTGATAATGCCTCATCTGTATTTGAACCTACATGCGGGGTTACAAGAACTCTAGGGTACATTTCTACTAATTGCTGGATAGCAGGGTCTGGAATCGTCTCCCATGGCTTGAAGGATCGGAAAAAAACCTCTGTTTCATTTGCAAAAACATCGGTTGCAAAACCAGCTAAATGATTGCTTTTCAAAGCTCTTAAAATAGCTTCATTATCTTGAAGCTCTCCACGGGCTGTATTAATCAAGATGCTGCCTTTTTTCATTTGAGCTAAAAATCCTTCATTGATCATTTGATCGTTTTCACCTGGGATATGAGGTACATGAATACTGACAATATCGCTTTTGGCTAATAACTCTTCAAGCGAGTGGAACGTCAATACTTTTTTAGCAGCTTCTGTCTGATGAATATCGTAGCCGATCACTTTGGCTCCTAGTCCCTTAAACAAAACAGCTTCCGTCAACCCTATCCTGCCTGTTCCTATGATCCCTACTGTGCAATTTCTGATTTCACGACTAAACATTTGCTCATCCACTCGAAAATCTTTGAAAGATGTTCGGATCGTCGTATACGCAGTATTTCTCAAAAGCATCATGGCAAAAGTCAAAGATAACTCTGCTATCGCATTTGGCGAATACGATGGTACACGGGCTACTGTCATACCAAAATCAGCTGCCGCTTGTAGATCGATATGATTGACTCCCACAGTCCGTGTAAAAACATAACGAATCCCATATTCCTGCATTTTTGCAAGATTGGTCTCATCTGCTATACAATTTCCCCTCAACAATACAGCATCATGGTCCTTTGCTGACACGATATTGTCATGTGTCAACAGTTCTTCATAAAGACTGAGATCATAATGGTAAATATTCAATTTTTCAAAAAAATCTATCTCGTTCGGACGAACACCGTAACATGCGATTCTCATACTTTCTTCCTCCATTTCTTATGAAAATAAACCTATGCCATGAATCATTTGTAATACAACGATCCATACAGGTGTCAGTACCACAGCAAAAATAGTTGACAGTAAGGATGCATTGGAGGCTAAAAGTGCCTCCCTATCAAAACTGATAGCATAGGCTGCTGCCACTGTTGCAGCTGGTGTAGCCATCATGATAACGATTGTTGCCAGTGCTTCAAAATTGACTGGTAGAATATTCGTTGCCGTCAAAACTGCTAGAATCACGATATTCAATGCAGGTACAAATACCACTTTGACTAGACTGTAATACCATGAAGTTTTTTCAGATGCAGCTTTTTTGAAGCTTACTTCACCTAATGTTGCGCCGATTGCTAGCCACGCCAATGGTGAACTTAAACCAGCTAAATAATCCATCGGCTGAAATAGCCACGGTGCAGTCTGGTCAATTCGCAAAAACGCTACTTGGCTTATCTCTCCTTCTGCACCTGTAACTGACACTTGTGGCAGATACCCTTGGAACAGCCAAATGAAAAGGCCGGCAAAAGTAGCGATAATGATTGGATTGACGAACATCGCTTTGATATTTTTAGCTTCCATCTTCAAGCCACTCATTTTTATGTATCCATAAGAATACAAAAAGATTCGGTAGCCAATATTGAAAATTGAGGAATACATCACGCCGACAGGACCATAAATCGCACTGACGATAGGCGTTCCGAAAAAGGTCGTAGAACCAAAGATCGTCAGGACACGCAACGTTGTTTGCTTATCCCCTTTATAGCTTAAGAAAAAAGGTTTTGAAACTAGAATAAGAATAATATAAATAACTAATCCCCAAATCAAGACATTGATTCCTTGCATCAGTAATTCTGTATTGATATCTTGCATGAAAGCTCGAAATGCCAGTGCTGGCAAAGCCACTGTTAAGACGACTTTCGATAGAATTTTTCCAACAGATTCAGAAAAAATCCCCTTTTTTCTACAAACAAACCCTAATAATATAATAAAAACTGTTGAAGTGATTGCACTGACAATCGACATATCTGTCAAAGTCGATCGAAAAATGTCAAATAAGTTCATCTTTCTCCTCCTAATTATGTTCATTTATTCACAATAAAAAAAACGCTTTTATTTTGCTAATACGTATTAACATTTTTAATTTTATCTTTACATTGTTACTTATTGAACAATAGGAAATTAAAGAAACTTTTGAAACTTATGTAAAGTGATTTTTACTAGAACACAAAAAAACCTTAAAACCAAACTTAAGAAGTTTAGTTTTAAGGTTAACTTAAATTATATTATGCGTGGAAACGTTCCACGCCATCTAGATAAGTTGCTTCCAATGTCATATCAGGGTTCAATACGATAAAGTCTGCATCGCGTCCTTGAGCGATTTTTCCACATGTATCATCGATTTTACAGCTGATTGCTGGAATCAGACTAGCCATCATGACTGCTTGTTCTGGTGTTGCTAATCCCCAGTCTACAACATTTTTAATTGCTTCTTTCAATTTCAAGATACTTCCAGCTAAGTTGCCAGATTCTAGACGTGCTGTTCCTTCTTTTACTACTACTGGAAATTCGCCTAAATTGTAATTTCCATCAGGCATCCCACCGGCCATCATACAGTCTGTAATTAATGCGACATGATCATGTCCTGCTTTTTCCATTAGGATTCCCGCAGCATTTGGATGTACATGATGGCCATCACAAATCAATTCAGAAAAGACATGTTCTAAAGATAATAACGCACCCACCATACCTGGTTCGCGATGATTCAATCCACGCATACCATTGAAAGCATGGACAAATACACTTGCGCCTGCTTCAACAGCTTTTTGCGCTTCTTCTAGTGTAGCATTACTGTGTCCTAGAGAAACAACTACTCCTTCTTCAGTCACTTGTTTGACAAACTCTTCCACACCTTGACGTTCTGGTGCTAAAGCAATCTTTTTGATCAAACCGCCTGAAGCTTCTTGCCATTCATGGAAAGTATCCAAATCAGGATCCCCGAAATAACTTGGGTTTTGTGCCCCTTTGTGTTCTTCTGTGAAGAAAGGACCTTCAAAATAGATTCCTTTGATTTTAGCTCCTGGTGCTTCCTGATACATTTTGCCGATTGTCTCAGCTACATCTTTTAAACGTTCTTTGCTTGACGTCAATGTTGTTGGTAAAAATGAAGTCACTCCACAAGATAATAGACCTTCAGACATCACTTTGATACCTTCTGCATCGTTGTCCATTACATCATGATTCATATAGCCGTGAATATGTGTATCTACCAAACCAGGAGCAATCCATTTGCCACTTTGGTCAATAATGTTGACTTCTCCCTCAGGTAGTTCTTTCGTGTATTCACCAAAAAGTCCATCGGTAATTTCAAGATAGCCTGCATGTTTGACACCTGACGCTAAAAAGAATTTGTCAGCATAGATAAAAGTTCTCATTCTATTCTCTCCCTTTGTTTTTCTACCTCTAAAGTACTCTTATTTAGAGAAGAAGTCAAGAATGGTCTACACCATTTATAGATTTTTTGAAATTTGTTTCACAGCTTGTGCCAATCCTTCATAAAATGCTGCTCTTTCTGGTTCTTCTTTACGCTTGTATATCAAGCTCTTAAGCACAAATAAATCATTGAGATAATAGTAACTATTTTTCTCTTGAGCCCAATAGATTCCTTGGTTCACTTGCTCTAGTGCTTCGTCAATTTCATTTTGATGGAATAAGAAATTTCCATAATTATAAAAAATTTGCGAAAATTCACTTTTTGATCGTTCATCAGCTGATTGATGCAGCAGTTGGATGCTTCGACTCAAATAGTAGCGTGCTTCAGCCGTTTTTCCTGCCACACCATATATTTTTCCGATACAACTAATCAGTTGTATTTCTGTGTCAGAAACATGGATTCTTTCTTTTTGGCTAGAGTAACTCAATGCTTCTTTCAAATAATAAAGGGACTGAGAGATATTTTGACGCAACGTGAATTCGCAAACACCGAGATAATAATAATAGCGTTGAAAGTCAGTTGCTTGATACAGATTTTCAGAAATATCAGAAGATTTTAGTACTTGTTCTAACTTCCGGTAATCACGTTTTTGGAAACAACTATCCAACAGTTCAAATAATTTATCGTTTGTCCGAGTAGTTTTTCGAGAGAGATTCATCACATGATCAATCGTTACCCCTAGCCGTTGACAAATCTGCATCATCACCAATACATTCGGCAGTTCCTCATTATTTTCGATCCGACTTAATACACTTTGTGAACAAATATCTTGCGAAAGCATTTTTTGCGTCATTTTTTGTTCTTTTCGAATCTCTTTAATGATCGTTCCAAAGGACTCGATTAACGTTTCCATAAGTATCCTCCCCAAAATATGCGTATTCGCATTCTATTCGTATTTTACTTTAGGAAGTCGCAAACTTCAAGAAAAGACTTGCAACTAAATAATATACTTTAGTTATTTAAGAAAACTCCACTAGAAAGAGAGCCTCAGTGTGTTTGTCTGTGGCCCTCCTACTGAAAAATTTGGTTTTTAAAATCATTTTTGGCGATAGGTTGCTAGGAATTCTCTCATTTTCTTAGCTGTTTGTTTCAAATCATCCATTTTAGGAAGATAAACGATTCGAAAATGATCTGGCTGGTTCCAATTAAATCCACCACCATGTACAAGTAGAATATGATGTTCATGTAAAAAGTCCAAAACGAATTTTTCATCATCCAAAATATTGAATCGCTTTGTATCAATTTTTGGGAATATATAAAAAGCAGCTTTTGGTTTTACGGCTGAAAGACCAGGAATATCATTGATTGCATTATAGATATATTCTCTTTGTTCATAGATCCTTCCGCCTGGCAGGAGCAGCTCATCGACACTTTGATAACCGCCTAGCGCGGTTTGGATAATTTGCTGAGACAATACATTGGAACACAAACGCATGGAGGACAACATATTCAGCCCTTCTATATAGCCTTTGACGTGTGACTTATCTCCACTTAGGACCATCCAGCCTACTCGAAATCCTGCTACACGATGAGATTTGGATAGACCATTCAGCGTAACAACGAACAAATCAGGCGCTAATGTAGCAATCGGAATATGTTCTAGACCATCCATCACTAAGCGATCATAGATTTCGTCGGAATAAATAATCAGGTTGTTTTGTCGAGCTACTTCAACGATTTCTTCTAATAATTCTTTTGGATAAAGTGCCCCAGTAGGATTATTAGGATTAATGATAACAATAGCTTTTGTCCGACTCGTTATTTTTGATTTGATATCATCAATATCAGGATACCATTCTGCCTCTTCATCGCAAATATAATGAACAGGTGTGCCTCCAGCTAATGCAATAGAAGCCGTCCACAACGGATAGTCCGGCATTGGAACCAGTACTTCATCTCCATTGTCCAGCAACCCCTGCATACACATCGTGATCAATTCGCTCACTCCGTTGCCGGTGTAGATATCATTGATCGTCACATTCGGAAAATGTTTCAGTTGGCAATATTGCTCAATTGCTTTTCTAGCAGAAAAGATCCCCTTGGAATCTGAGTAGCCTTCTGAGTCACGGGCATTCATGATCAAATCACGAATGACTTCGTTTGGTGCTTCAAATCCAAAAGGTGCGGGATTTCCCGTGTTCAATTTTAAAATACTAATGCCCTCTTCTTGCATCCGCTCCGCTTCTTCTAGAACGGGACCGCGAACATCGTAACTGACACCTTCTAATTTGTTGGATTTTTCAAATTCTCTCATCACTTAGCCAATCCCTCATTTCAAAAAGTTAGAACTTTCCAAATTTTTTGTTATTTACTATTTCAATATCATACTCCATCCTAGAAAATTTTGCCACTTATTTAGGAAAAACGTAAGTATTAAAAAAACACAAACAAGCGTTAAGAACTTAATTGTCATGATAGTCATTCCATAGATTCGCTGCCCAATCCATTGCAATTCCACAAATGATTCCTAGCATAAAACCAAGCAAAAAACGTCCGAATGCAAGTCCAATCAATACACCTAAGATCATTCCCAGTCCTGAAAATTCTCCGTCATATTTCTCCATCTTAATAAGTCCTCCCATTTTTGAGCTTGACAACTATGTAAAACCTCGCTATCATTATTGTGTTATTATTACGCAGATGTGTTGGAATTGGCAGACAAGCATGATTGAGGGTCATGTGAGCGTTAGCTCGTGTGGGTTCGAGTCCCATCATCTGCACTACAACTCGTGAAGTTAATTTTGCTTCACGAGTTTTTTTGTTTGAACGTTTCTTTATGCCATTATATACATATCACTGTATCCTTTACAAAAAGAACGTACAATCATGTAAACAGCCTGAGGTGAGTATATGAAGGTCGGAAACAAGCTACTCGTAGAAACTTGCAAGTGTTAAAACAATTAATCGAAAAACGAGTAAAATCCCTCACCTAATACTAGAGCGAGGGATTTTTTGTATATTATCTGTTTATCACCGTTATTATAAAGGTACAAATACCAAGCACGGTTAATCCAAATTGCATAAATTCATTTTTTTGTACACTCATGCTTTTCATTAGCTCTTTAACTGCCATTAGTACTAAGATGGCGATAACAACATAAAGTATATAGTACGTCCGCATTCCTGAAGCCCATACTGTGGGAGAAAATCCCATAATTAACCTTGAACAAAATCCCATTATCATCAAAATAACTAAAAAAATAGAAGTTTTCTTATTGTCAAAACTTAAATAAATTCCAACAATTAAACATAGTAATAATGCCAAGACTATTAAAGTAGCTAACCAAGTACCTGGATAAAAAAGTGACAGTTTCGTTCCTAACTCTGTAAAGAGATTATTCAGGTTACTACTACTCCAAATCATTGCCCTTTTATTTCCATTGACGTAAGTAAAGCTTTGACCCATTGTATTACCAAAATAAATAATCAGGTTTAAGAAAAACGGTAATGCAGTCAATATACGCACATAATAGTTTTGACATTTCCTATATGTTAGAAGGAAAATTAAGAAAAATAGCAATAAAAATAAGATATTCATGTCTAAAAAAAACGGCTTTCCAAATGATGAAATACCTAAATCTAACTTATTAAGAAAGTTGAAATTTTTATATTCAGGAAACCATTTATTAATTTCATGTGCAGCACGTAATGCATTCCCTGGAGTTGTCAAAGAGAAAATTAATTCTGCTAAGCTTATTATTGAAAATACTGATAACTTATAATTATATCGTCCATTGACAATCAAATATAAACTAACTATACTTGTTAGAACAAAAAAACAGGCGTTGACTTGTTCTTGATTAGTTAAAAATATCAATAAAGGAATACTTACCCAATATATTTTTCTATTTATTTCTTCTCCTCTTAAGAGTTGAAAAAACGGATAAAAAGTTAGTAAACTAAATGCTACTGGCCACTGATAGTTCAAGGTGGTTGCTCTCCAACCGGTTTCCCCCATTACTGTCAATGGTATTAAACAGTATATAGAGCAAACCAATAATAAATTTTTAACATTTATTTTCTCAAAAACATACTTGCAAAGTAATACTACAATTCCTAACATAATCGTAGAATTTAATAATTTCCATAGCATAAAGTGTTTAGAAAAGAACATTAAGAATAGTTCTATAATAATTCTTGAACTCCATGTCTTATAATGTTCTATCGAAGCACCCAAATAGCCAAGTTCATCTAATCTACTTGCATAAACTACGTCATCCGCTCTCATAGTCGGCATATACATATTAAAGAGTAAAAAGATACCCCAAATCCCTATTAGTAACAAGATCAGTTCTTTGTTATTCGTTATTTTTCTATTATGTTTGTTCATTTTTATACTCCTTCTTATATTTCCTAATAGAGTATAACATAGCTTTAAGCATTACTTAAAGATAACTTAAAAGTTATCTTTTAAATACTTAATTGTTAAATACCTTATTTGATGCAAAAGAAATCTACGATAGTCAACAAAAAAAATTTTCATTATATCCAGAAAAATTTTTCTTAGTTAAGGACCTATGGATTGCAGTAATGCAGAATTCGTCGAATAAACTGCCAAAGACATACAATCATATTGCTTTTAAAATTGACGAACAAGATATAGATTCGTTTGTCTCAAAAATCCAAATGTTAGGTTTAACTGTCGAACCAGGACGTTCTCGTGTGAAAGGCGAGGCTTCTTCAATTTACTTTTACGACTATGATAATCACCTCTTCGAGTTACATACCGGTACTCTCCAGGAACGTTTAAAATCCTACAATTCCACTACCTGCGACTAGTAATGACTAGTCTCTTTTTATGGCCTCTGATCCCCCCCATTGAGCGAATACTAATAGGGCTTCGAATTGATCTGTTCAATCTTTAAGCAATATCCCTCAAATGAGTTTGTAAAGTTTAGTGATTCATCACAAATACTTAAATACATGTAGTTGTATATAGATTGAGGTTCTTGTGAGCGTATGCTCGTGTGGGTTCAAATCCCATCGTCTGCATCCATCTTTCCAAAACAAGCGGCTAGGACATTTTTGTCTCAGCCGCTTGTTTTCTAGTTTATTCTTTCATCTTGTCGGACCTTTTTTCTTGGGTATAGACTTTTCTCATATTCTACCACAATTTTGGGTTTCCCTAACACATGATAGGATCTCACAACAAATTGCTTTCTATTATTATAATAACCTGTAACGACTAACTTCATCCCTTCGTCTACTTCAGCTAGGAAGTTCAAACTATGGGAAGCAATCAAACAATTGACCCCATTTAAACTGAAACGGATCAACGGTCTGGCACTGACTTGCAAAGTACGGATCTTATCTACTGTTCCATATTTTTTCTCCATAACCTTCACCTCAATACCATTATACGAACATACATTCCCTTTGTAAAGAAGAAACTCTGTTTTATCTTGTTGACTTTTTGTCTATTACCTTTCTTAAAATCATATTGGCACTTCCTGCGAAGATGAAGGACATGTACTAAAAAAAAGAGGCAGCAGTATAGATTACTGTTGCTTCTTTACTAATTTAGGTTTACTTGTTAAGAAAGATTATTTACGCAAATGTTCTTCAACAATTTGCTGAGATTTATCAGCTGTATCTTCCACTTCATCTTTTGCTTTTTCTAACTTTTGAATATATTGTTTCAAGCTTGAGTTTTCACCAGTTGCTTCGTCTAATTTCTTTTGTGTATCTGTTAACTGAGTTTCTACATTTGTTTTTTCTTGTGTAAGTGTTGCGATTTGTTGGTTCAAACCATTTACAGTATTTTGTAATTCTGAAAGTTTTGCTTGTGCTTCTTGTAGTCTTGCTGTCCAATCTGCATTCAGATGATTGATTTCATCATTTTTTTGGTTGATCTCATCTAGTTTGACATTGATTTCATTTTGTTTGCTTTGTAGTTGTGCATCCTTGCTGACTAATTGACTTTCTAAGTTTTGTTTTTCTGCTGCCGATTGATTTTTTTGGTTTTCTAATTCATTTACTTTTGTTTGGTATTCTTGGACATCTGCCTTTGAATCTTGCAATGTCTGTTCTTTTTGTGCTAGTCGAGCGGTAAGATCTGTAATCGCTTGCTCTTTATCTGTCAATGTATGATCAAGCTGTGTCAGATTCTCATTGATTGTATCAATATCTGTCTCTCCACCCCACAAAATAATTTCATTTGCGTACCGCGTGCCTGTGTAGCCAATTAGACATAGAAATGCAACGACAATCCCACCAGTAATAAATTTCTTTTTCATTTGCATAGCTCCTTAATCCAATACTTTTACATACTAAAAGTAAGTGATCTCAAACACAATGTCAAGCGTTTTTAAATTACATATGTAATTTTAATATAAATACTATCAAATACTCATTTAATCCTCCTTTTTTATCTATTATTATTTGTCAAATTAAGCGAGACAAAACTTTCCATTTACGTAACTCAAAAAAACTTCTAATGGTGTTTGGTAATTTAGTGATTTTCTAGGGATATGGTTTCTTTTGGACGCAACGGATGAGATGAATCCTTGATTGACTTGGTTGAATTCCATTTCTTTTGGTAGTCCATCTTTTCGGAGGAGTCCGTTTGAATGTTCATTTAATCCCCGTTGGGAAGGCGTTCCTGGGTCTGCGAAATAAATATCAATATCATTCGTATTACTAATACTTTTCCAATTAGAGAATTCTTTTCCACAATCAAAGGTAATTGATTTGAAAAGATTTTTGGGTACGGATTGAAGCCATTCATTAATCGAATTTTCAATATCAACTGCCTTACGGCCTTCTGGTTTCAAGGCGATAATGGCTTTTGAAAGTCGCTCAACGAGTGTGATGACGGCACTTTTATGGTGGATGCCGTCAATCGTATCACCCTCTAAATGTCCAAATTCTTCTTCGAAAACGACATAATCTTTTTTACGTTCAGAAATATTTCTTTTGAATGCCTGTTTTCCACGTTTTTCCTTATAACCATTTGGTTTTCGTTTTCCTTGCATCGGTAAATGTAAAACATTGAATTCTCCCGTCTTAAACCGGCGATAGAGGGTACTTACTGAACAAGAGAAGGTTCGCTCTGCACGGCCAATAATGACGTCTGGGGTCCAACCTTCAGTTGATCTTTTTTCAATGTATTCTTTTTCCTCAGCAGGAAAAATGATTTCGGTTCTCCCACAACGTCGCTTATTTTCTTTGTATTGTTCAAAGTATTCAAGTGCTGTTCCACCACATTTGAGAAAGTTATAGACATTGTAAATTGTTTGGCGTCCACGTTTAAGCTGCTTCGCAACGATAGCAACCGGAGTTTCTTGATGAAAATATGCTTCTATCATTACAAGCTCGTTTGGTGTAAGATGGGTATAAGTCATTTATGTTCACTCTCCTTGTATGCTTTAGCGGGTATTACAATTTGAGTGTAACATAAATGGCTTTTTTATTTGTCTCGCTTAATTATACAAACGGCGTATTTAAAAAATCTTTTTTATAGAGAAAAATGCAGGTTAATACTTTCTTAAATAAATATTTATGGTGAACAAAAACAAAAAAGCAAGTTTTATTAAACGTAACCCTTTTCATTTCATAGATTACTGTATTTATTACAAAAAACGTGGATTTGTCATAAATTGTCATGCTTCTTTTACCTATGAAATATTTTCACGTGTTAAAGTATTCCTCGTTGAACACAACAAATAAAACTTTTTAACGAATAAAGGAGATTTTTCATGACATCACTTAAAACTTTACTTTTTGGAACAACTTTGGCTGCCGGCGCTGCATTCTTCATGGGAACGACTACTCATGCGGACGAAGCTTATACCGTTCAATCAGGTGATACTCTATCAACGATTTCTCAAAAATACGTTGGTGATAACTCCTTGATCAATGCCATTGCAGAATCAAATTCAATTTCTGATATTAACCTGATCTACTCAGGACAACAATTAACAATCCCAACAGAAGGCTCTGCACAAGCAGCTGCTGAACCTCAAGCAGCCGTTCAAGAAGCACCAGTCCAAGCTGAACAACCTGTTGTACAAGAAACGGTTCAAACGGAAACACAAGCAGCGCCTGTTGCTGAAACACAACCTGCTCCTGCTGTAACAGAAACTGCTGCTACTCCAGCAAGCACAAGCTCTGCAAAAGAATGGATCGCACAAAAAGAATCAAGCGGTTCTTACACAGCAACGAACGGACGTTACATCGGCCGTTACCAATTAGATTCTTCTTACTTAAATGGTGACTACTCTGCTGCAAACCAAGAAAGAGTAGCAGAACAATATGTTACTTCACGTTATGGTTCTTGGGAAGCGGCGAAAGCATTCTGGGAAGCAAACGGTTGGTACTAAGATTCATTTATTAATCGAACGGTTTACTTTTATACAAAGAAAGCCAAAAAGAGGTGTGACACAACTAGTGTCACACCTCCTTTTTATTTACCTAATCTAATGAAACGTTCCAAGTTTTGATAAGTATTTTTCTTAACTTCTTCAACTGATAGCTCTTTGATCTCAGCGATTGTCTTTAACTGTTCTTCAAGCAGTGAGACATAATCTTTTTCTGAAAAAATCCCCCCTAAAGCCCACTCTGCTGCATGTAGTCCATCCGTTTCAATAAGTAAGTGGTCGATTGGGACTGTTTTAGCTAGTTGCCAGACTGCTGGGTTCTTTTTCAAATCAAGACCAATGCTGAAATAACAGCCTAAATCAATATAGTCTTGTTGATAGTCCAAAGAAGAATACCAATGAATCAAATAGTGATTAGGGTTAGCTTGGATATAGCTTAAGATCTCTTTTTCGCATCCTTTTGTATGCAGTACAACAGGTTTCTCATTTATGGCTGCAAAAGCAAGCTGTCGCTCAAATACTTTTTTTTGTGTAGTCATCGGTACATTCGTCCAAATATTATCTAACCCTATTTCACCGATGATCCTTGCTTTTTTCAAAAAAGGCTCAACTTGTTCAAACGTATAGCTATCTGCTTTCCAAGGATGGATACCGTAACTTAAGGCTTGAGTCTTACTTGCTGCAAGCTGTCTGTTTTCCTTCCATTCTTCTGGCGAATCACAATTGATGATCGACAAAATCGTGTGTTCCTGCTGAAGGAGTGCTAAACTCTGACTCCCATCTAAATGACAATGAGCATCACTTAACATCTAATTCACCTGCCAATAACTGATAAATCGTTTGCTTCAACTCTGATTGCTGCAGTAGCCATTCACGTGACCGTCGTTTTTCAGGCACTTGAATCTCAGCAATCACATGTGCCGGACGGGCGGAAAGCACAAGAATCCTGTCTGATAAATAAATTGCTTCTTCGATATCATGCGTCACAAGTAAAGTAGTCCGCTTTGCTTTTTTAGGCAGCTTCAACATCCAGTCTTGCATCTGCCCTCTGGTCATAGCATCTAACGCTCCAAATGGTTCATCAAGAAGCAAGTAAGAAGAAGGATTCATGATTGTTCGTAACAAGGCCGTTCGCTGCTTCATCCCGCCAGATAATTGTTCCGGCAAAAAATGTTCATAGCCGTTTAACCCAAAGATATCCAGATAATCCCTTACTTGTTCTTCATTGATTGTTAGATGATTGATTTTTTGATATAACGTAACGTTTTGATAGACGCTCAGCCAAGGAAGTAACATATCTTCTTGCGGCATATAACTAAATGCTGTATGGAGACCAGTTACTTTTTGATCGTCTACTTTGATCGTTCCAGAAGTCATAGGCTGGACTCCTGTTAAAGTTTTCAGCAATGTTGACTTACCGGCTCCGCTTGGCGCGACAATCGATGTAAAGGTATCTTTAGGGATAGTGAAATGGATGTCTTCTAATATTTTCAGGTTTTCAATGACTACATTCAAGTGGCTGATTTGGATTGACATATCTATCACTCCTATTTTATAAACTGATTAGTGAATAGTTCTTGCGAAGGTACATCTTGCTTGATCAATCCGTTTTCCTGCATAAAAGCTGTATAATTGCGCCAAACTTTTTCTTCCATCAATCCCCAATTCTCAGGATCATCCGTATAATTTTTTGACAAGAATGCTTGTGATTCTTCTAAAAACGTCCGATCATTTTCTTTTGCATATTTTTGCAACAGTTTAGCACTGTCATTTGGATCCTTAATAGCTTCCTGATAGCCTTTTTTCGTGGCATCCATAAAAGACTGTACCAATTCTGGATCACTTTTGATCAGTTGATCATTCGTAATAATTACCGGAGTATAGTAATCTAACCGTTCATCTAATTCTTTCAATGGGATATAGTTTAGTTCAATACCCGCTTCTTTTGCTTTGATCATATCCCAACCTTCAAAGTACCATTGGATATCTGAGGATTTTCCTAAGCTTTCTGGCCCTTCTCCATTGCTTCCTACCATTGTCAGTTTTGAAAAGTCCCCGCCGTCTTTTTCCATCACAGCTTTTAAGACAGCTTCTTCACTTGGACTTTGCCAACCTGCATATGTTTTTCCTTCAAAATCTTTTGGTGAATGGATGTTACTGTCTGATAGGGTGGCGAATCCAGAAGTATTATGTTTGATCACTGTAGCAATTGCTTTGACTGGTATATTCTGTCCATCTGCGTGAGCATAAGTGACATCTTCTTGATAACTTACACCAAATTGTGCTTTGTCCGCACCTACTAGACCAATACTTGTCGAATTATCTCCTGGTTCGATGATTTGGACATTTAAACCAGCCTCTTTATAATAGCCTTTTTCTTTTGCTAGGTAGATGCCAGTATGATTAGTATTCGGTACATAATCCAAAACAAGTGTCACTTTTTTCAAATCCTTTGTTTCTTGTTTGCTACTTGTTTCTTTTGCAGTGCCACAAGCGGATAAAAGCAACAGTAGCGGTAATAAAAGCCATAATTTTTTCATTTGATCCCCTTCTCTTAAAAAATATAAAGCATACGATAATACCCTTTTTTCAATAATGAACAAGCGCCATTCAGCAATAAACTCAATAGAATGACACAAATGATCGCAGCAAAAACTTTATCGATCTGGTAGCTGTTTTTTACGCGTATCATGTAATACCCTAAGCCTGCTTGAGCGCTTAGCCATTCTCCAACGACTGCTCCGCTGACACAATAAGTAGCAGCCACTTTTAAACCGGAAAAGAAGCCGGATAAACCCGCTGGTATTTTATATATTCGATAAATCTTCCCTGTATCTGCCCCCATCGTTTTCAAAAAGATGATTTGCTCTTTTGATACTTTCCTCAATGTATCCGAAAAAGAAACTACGATCGGAAAATAGCTTATCAAGACAACAAGGATCACTTTTGGAAGCATACCGAAACCAAACCATAGGGTAAGTAATGGCCCTAACACCATGATTGGCAACATTTGTGAAATCACTAGTAACGGATAAAAAGACATTTCTAAAAACTTCCAATAATCCATTGCCAAGGCAGTAATAAAAGAAAGAACGCTAGCTATTACCAAACCAAGCACTGCTTCATTTAATGTCGTGACAGAATGGGAAAGTAATACTTGTGCATCTGCCGCTAATGCAGAAAATACAGCAGCAGGTCCGGGTAAAATAAAGGCAGGTATTTTCCAAACTATGACAACAATCTGCCAAATAATTAAAATGAATGCCATACTGACTGCTGGATAAAGATTTTTCTTCATTTTGTTACCTCCTTTCTTCTAATATGAATAACAAAAAACGCTTGAAATGGGCACGACATAGTAACCCGCTTCAAGCGTCTGCTATGTTTCTCCCTTCACCAGTATTAACTGACAGGTTCAATGGGTCTAAGTTCACAACTTACTCTCATGTCGTCTACGACATCCCCAGAAACAGGTATTCATTTTTTAAAGTGTAGCACAAGAAGGAAAAAGCAACAAGCGCTTTAGTTATCATGCTGATTATTTCAATAAATAGGAGAGATCACTTGCCAATGTCGGATAACCCATGATATAGCTATCCAACTCTTTTTTAGTCAATTTTTGATTGATGACTAGTGTCAAATCATCGATCAATTCGTCTGCTTGCTCGCTAATCACTGCAGCACCAATCAAATAATTTTGCTGGTCAAAGGTCAATTCAGCCTTAGCAACTGGTTCATTGACACGATGATAGGTGAACCAACTGGTAAGATCCATCTCTACCACTTGATCTGACGAAGAGGCGTGACTTTTTGTAACTCCTACTTCAGCAAGTTTAGGACTGGCGTAGACGATCGTAGGTATAATCGGATATTTGATAGGTTCGCTTGTTGCATCCGTTATCCGCTTAGCTACATAATTTCCTTCAAAAGTGGCGACTGGTGTCAATTTGGGGGTTTTCCTTGAAACAATATCTCCACACGCAAAAATTTTTGGATTGCTCGTTTGCAGATAATCATTGACTGCAATTCCGTGTTTATCAAAGACGACATTCGCTTGTTCAAGTGCTAAAGATTCTGTATTCGGCTGTCTCCCAGTCGCACAAAAAATCATATCTGCTACTAATTCCGTCTCTTTTCCGACTAAACGATAGCGAGTACCTTCTGAAATGATCTTTTGGGTTTCAACATCAAAAGCAAACTGAATGCCAGATGCTTCCATTTGATGGACGGCTTCCTCTACCAAAGACGCCTCAAATTCTTTTAATGGCCGTTGATTATGATGGACAATGGTTACTTTGCTCCCTGCAGCATTGGCAATCGTAGCTAGCTCAAAAGCAATATAACCACCACCGATAAAAATGATTTCTTTAGGCAGTACAGGCAATGATAAAAAGTCTGCACTAGTTTTCAAGTATTCCTTTCCCTCCACTGGTAAGATCGCAGGTCTTTGCCCGGTTGCCAAAACAAAGTAATCCGCATGGAAGACTTCTTCGTTGACTTCAATAGATGAATCATCCAAAAAACGAGCGGTTCCTGAAAGATGATCGATTTCAGCTTCTGCTAATTGTTTTTTTCGGCTTTCTGGGACTGGATCCGTAAATGTTCGTTTGAATTTTTGAAGTTCTTCCCAGTTGGCAGTAGGGATCTCGTTAAAACCTTTTCCACTCAATTGTTTTACCCGATTACGTGCCTCTACTGCACTTAACAAGACTTTTTTAGGATCACATCCACGGTTAGGACAAGTCCCGCCCCATAGATCTTCTTCGACCACTAGTACTGTTTTACCTGCTTCTTTCAATCCATAAGCAGCACTTAAGCCGCTCACACCTGAACCGATGACGATTGCATCATATGTTTTCATTTCCTTCCTCCTCTCGACTTAAAAAAGCAAAGATTTCTTTACTTGTCAGCGACCCAATACTTCTTTGCTTTTCTACTATCACAATGCTTGGATACACCGAAAGAAGCGAATATACTTCTTTCATAGGCGTATCAAAGCAAACTTGTTGACGAGCATTTTCTGGTATTTCATTTAAGAAATATCCATTGACGACTAAATCTTCTACTCGCCACTCTTTCGTCTGTTTCGGTTCATCAAAGAAATGCCGAACGTAGTCGTTTTTAGGATTCATCAATAACTGCTCTGGTGTGTCACATTGGATAATTTCTCCATCCTTCATAAATGCAATACGATCACCTAGCTTGATTGCTTCTTCCATATTGTGCGTAACGAAAACGATGGTCGTGCCCAATTCTTCGTGTAAGGACAAAACCAATTCTTGTAATGAGTTTCTTGAAATCGGATCTAATGCGCTAAATGGCTCGTCCATCAAAATCACATCTGGGCTTGCAGCAATAGCTCGGATGATCCCGATCCGTTGCTGTTCTCCTCCAGACAACTCTCTAGGCATACGATCTCGATAAATATCAGGAGATAAGCCAACTTTTTGAAGAAGTTCATCTACACGGTCTGCTCTTTTCTGCTTTTCCCAACCTAACATTTCAGGGATGACTTCAATATTTTGCTTGACTGTCATGGTCGGGAACAAAGCGATTTGCTGTAGCACATATCCCATATTCCACCGCATTTTCTGCAGATTATATTCATTTAACGATTTTCCTTTGAAGTAGATGTCTCCTGCTGATGGTTTAGATAATCCATTGATCATTTTCAAAGTAGTTGTTTTTCCACTACCGGAAGGACCAACCAAAACAAAGATTTCTCCTTTTTTGATTGCCAGATTTAGGTCATCGATGACATACTTTCCATCATACTTTTTTTGCACATGTTTGAACTCGATTAATTTAGTCACTGATCTTCCTCCTTTACTAATCCTTCATTTTTCAGGAAGATTCGTGCTACTTCTGTCGGCTTTTTCTTTTCGACATTGACTTGGTAATTCATATCAATCATTTGATCCTCTGTTATTTTTCCGCTTAATTTATTCAGTGCTTTAACGATTTCAGGATGTTCTTTAGCAAAATCTTTTTTCATCAACGGTGCGCCTTGATAAGCTGGGAATAACCCTCGATCATCTTCTAGAGTCACTAGATCGTACTCCTTGAGCTGGCTATCTGTGGAATAGGCATCCACAATATTGACATCTCCATTATTGATTGCTTGGTAACGCAAACTTGGCTCCATGCTTTGTACACTTGAAAAATTCAAGCCATATGCTTCTTGGATTCCTTTATATCCATCTGAACGATCAATAAATTCCAGTGTGAATCCCGCTTTGATCTGATCAGAGATAGCTGCCAAATCGGAAATCTTTTTAAGTTGATGTTCGTTCGCAAAAGATCTCTTGACTGCCAAGGCATACGTATTTTGGTAAGCCATTGGTTTTAATAATGTCATATCGAATTGTTTATTCAATAATTCTTCTGCTTCGTCATATGTTTTTTCTTTTGTCAAATCAGCACTTTTCATTGCTTCAGGTACCTTCACCAAGCTTTCTAGGACAGTACCTGTGAACTCAGGATAGATATCGATTTGACCTTGATCCAGTGCATTGAACAAAAAACTCGTCTTGCCAAAATTCGGTTTTAATTCAACTTCTGTTTTTGTGTTGTCTTCAATCAATTCTTTATACATTTGGATCAGGATTTCAGGTTCCGCTCCTAATTTTCCAGCAATCGTGATGGTTTCATTTTTAAACAAGGCAGACTGATATAAAGAAACGCCACCAAATAAACACACCACTGCTGCTAAAGTAATGATGGAATATCGAGGTTTCTTATGCTGCAACCAGCGAATCAGTCCGCTGAATATAATGGCAAGCAAGGCAGAACTGATCGCACCAATCAATGTCAAAACAGGTGTATTTCGGTCAATACCTAACAAAATAAATGTCCCTAATCCACCTGCTCCGATCAATGCTGCCAAAGTAGCCGTACCGATGATTAAAACTAAGGCAGTTCGGATACCTGAGATAATGACAGGTAATGCGATTGGAAGCTCTACTTTCAGCAAGCGTCTCATTCTGGACATACCAAATGCTACCGCTGCTTCTTCAATAGACGGGTCAATTTCAGCTAGACCAATATACGTGTTTTGGAAAATCGGAAGCAAAGCGTAAATAACAAGTGCAATCAATGCTGGAACAGTTCCGATCCCTACAAATGGGATAAGTAAACCTAATAAGGCAAGTGAAGGAATCGTTTGGAGCACACCCGTGATCTGTAATAAGACTTCTGCCATTTTTTTATGATTGGCTGCCCAAATCGCTAAAGGAATAGCAATCAGTGCTGCAATCAGCAAAGAAATGAGAGAAATGGACAGATGTTGAAATGCAGCTTCCAGCAACTCGCCTTTTCTTTCACTTAATGTTTGTATAAAATTATTCATGCGACCTTCCTTTCTGTTATTCTTTAAGTATAAACATTTCTTTCCTTTTTCCCAACTAACTTGTCTTGCCTTAACCTTACAGCACGAACAAAAAAAGGAAAAAATACCTCTAAATATGCGGACAAAAAAGAATCCAAGCAACAAAGTCGGATCAACTTTTTGGTTCTCGTTTTTTCACTACGAATACCATAAAAATCTATACGAAATTGTCACTTGGAATCAGCTATATCTTTTTTACACACACAACTTTTATTTTAATAAAAAGAAACAGCCAATAAAGTAGAAATCTCGTGGGGGAGAACACCTTTATTGGCCTGTTCAACGAATATTATACTGTATCATGACACTTTTTTGCCAAAAATGTAAAAAACGGTTGTTTTGACATCATAAACGTCTTGTTTTCTTATTTTTACTTATATCACCACTTTATTTTCTATCTCTTTCACTCCATAAAGCGGAATGAGTTCTTCTTTTGACTGATAATAAACAGCTTTCTCACGGTTCTTCATCAAAAAAAGAAAGATGTCTTTCATAGCAAGTGGTGCTTTGCCGTGTTCAAATAAAAAGATAAATTGATTTGCTTTATTTATCTGGACCATTGTCACAGGCACCAGTTTTTGTTCTTGAGCCAAAAAAACTCCTTGATATTCTGTTTTTTTGGGTGATTTTGTAAGAATTGTCAATAAGTCTGCTGCTCGCATTTTTCCACTCCTTATTTGATAAATAAAAAGAAACAGCCAAAAATAATTTTTTTTCATTTTCCTCTTGAAGTAAGAGTATAAGTCAGTATAATAAAGAAGTTGCTGAAAATTTTCAAAAGAAAAGAGGCTAGAAATGAAAAAATTAAATTTATTTACAGAATTGTGCGGAATCATTTTAGGCGCAGGAATCTACGGATTAGCTGTGACAGGAATCAATATTCCATCTAAGCTGGCAGATGGTGGGGTTACTGGTATTGCTTTGCTCTTGCATAATCTTTTTGGATTCGCTCCTTCTGTCACTTCACTGCTTTTTAATTTACCTTTATTGCTTATCTCATTGTTTCTTTTTGGAAAACACGCTTTTCTCCGGACGATCGTCGGAACATTTGCGCTAGTTTTCTTTTTACATTTATGGGAGAGCCTTCATATACATTTTGCTGTAGATAGTCTACTGATCAATAGTTTGATGACAGGTATTCTTTCTGGCATTGGTTGCGGTCTCGTCTTTCGATTCGGCGGAAGCACAGGCGGAACAGATATCATTTATCAAGCCATTGAAAAATATTTTCATATTAAGATTGGCAAAAGTCTTTTCTTGATTACTTTTGGTATTTTAGTTGTCTCCTTGCTTTATTTGGATCTCACACATTTTCTGTATACATTACTTAGCTGTTCTATTCTATCTTATACATTGAATAAAGTGAAATATCTGGAAATTGGATCTGTTTTGCCCCAATTGGAAGCAAAACAGACTACAGAAACATTTGAACCACTTGACCCTCTTGAACAGTTAGAGCACTGATTCTTATTTTTCACTACTTTATTTAATTTACAGAAATATCATTATGTAAACTAAAATGATATTATTCAGTAAAATCTTCTTTATAAAAAAATAAAAATAAACTATTTTTGCAAACGATCTGCGAAAATAGTTTGTTTTTTTATTTTGCCATTATTTTCTTACTTATTGGGAGAAAAAATTCGCTTAAACTCAAAAAAATCTGAGGATACGATATAAACTTTCGGATAGAGTATAAAATAAGGAAACGCCGCAGCGTTTCCTTTCCAACTGTAGCCGAATATAAATTTGTATATCACTTATTTAAAATAGCTATTTTCTCCCAAAGAGTTTCCTTGATCATCGATCAATCCTTGTAATGAGCGTTCTAAGATACCATGGCTTTTTTTCGATTTTTTTTCTTCTGACTGCTTTGTTTCCTCTAACATTTTTGTTCGATTGAATGTTCGTACAGACGGCTCACCATTTCTTTTTTCTTGATACGGCGTCGGTTCAGTATCGAACAACAGATAAGAGTCATCCGTTTTTTTCATCGATTCGATTAAATGATCCTCAGAAATTTTGCTTTCTCTAGGGTCTGGGATAATCGATGCGGGTACATATTTAGGAACAAAATAAGAACGCTCCCGCACCTTCGTGTCAACAGATGCGTTTCGTGTAGTATGCTTGGACTCTGTCCTTGTTTCACTTTGTCTGACAGAACGAGAGGAATCACCAAAAAGTTTTTTTCGTCCTGTCGATGTGATTTCTGATTGGTAATGGCCGGTATAATCCGGTAATTTTCCTTTATGCTTTTCCAAATTTTCCTTACGCGGAGCTGACTTCAATCCATTTGTTGCACGACGCTTGCGACGGATTTTCTCGGTGTTCGTGTTCGTGAAATGAAATTCTTTCATCTGCTCAAACGGGGACTGATTCTGTTCAGTCAAAAGATCTTCTTGTCCGTCAAATAATACTCGCTTCTTGTCGTTGGTTAATTTTACGCCTAACTCATCATCGTACGCAGGAAAACGGAAATGTTTTCGTCTGATTTCTTTCATTCAAACCATCCTTCTCAAAAATGGAACTTTTCTCAATAATAGCACAGATTCATTGTTTTCAGTAGCAATGCGCTGATTATTTTAAGAAAATAGCGATGAATTTCATAAATATATATATAGTAATAAGACTTAATTCGTTGTCTCTCTGATAACTAGTTCAGGAAAAAAACGACGATAACCTTGACTCGCCCCTTTTTCTTCTATTTTTTTTAACAACATTTCTCCACATACTTCACCCATACGTATAATATCTTGCTTGATCGTTGTCAATTTAGGTGAACTGATTTGGTCTAAAAATACCCCATCAAATCCAATCACACCAAATTCTTCGGGCAAGTGTCCTCCAGCATTTATAATCCCTCTTACTGCTCCTAGTGCTAGCCGATCTGAACTACATACAAAACAAGTTTTATCTGTAAAATCTGCCCAGTTTTCTGTCATATATCTTTCTACTTCTGTCGAATGATTTGGAAACCGCAAGATTTTACTAGGAAGATCAACTTCCTTCATCACAGATAAATAACCAGTTTCCCTTGAAATTTCAAAAGGCTCGTCCACTTCGATACCGATATAAATAATCGTTTGATAATCTCTTTCTAAGGCATATTGCGTTGCTTTTGCTGTACCATATTCATTATCGCTGTCTACATAATCATATCCTTCAGAATTTTCCCCAAACAAGACAACTGGTTTTTCCAAACGATCGATCCAATCGAAGTCTTTTTTTCTGACACCTGTGATGATGTATCCATCACAAGAACCGACGTCGAAGGCATCATTTGTAACTAATTGGAGAGAATAATGCGCTTTACCGATCCGTTTAGCGATTCCCATCAGTAAATTCATGTAATAGGGCTCAGTTGTGTCGATTTCTTCCAGTATAAATAATTTGATGATCTGCGACCGATTCGTGACAAGTGCTTTTGCAGCAATATTTGGACGGTAATCCAGTTCAGCCATTGCTGAGAAAACTAACTCTTTCAATTCGTCAGTCACCTGTTCCGGATGATTGATGACTCGAGAGACCGTCATTTTTGAAACATTGGCACGTTTTGCAACATCTGCTAAAGTGGGCATGCTCTCTTCCTTTCTAACATGTTGTCATTCTTACTATCAATTATACCAAATTTTCCTAACAGAGTTTATTATAGCCCAAAATAAAAAACGGAAAATCCTCTATCGTCATGAGTGATTTTCCGTTTCAATTATTTATACTTTTTTATCAAATTTTTTGCTAAAAAAGTGGAAGCTTCTTCCATTAGTGGTATTTGTACCATATGTCGCTGTGTTTTTGAGGAACGAAAAACAATTTCTTTTCCGTAAGACTTATGCCGATTTTTTTCTACAAATCGTTCCGTTTGTATATAAGGAATTTTTTCGTCAGCTTGTCCATGCCAAAAGAACAGAGGACGTCCAGCTAACTTTTCCGGCTGCAATGACAAATCATAGCTCTTAACCCATGAAATCAAATCAAAATAGTCTTTTGGTACGACATAATTATATTCCGATGCGCGCCTTACGATTTCTTTTCCATATTCCAAAGGTGCAGGGGAACCCATCAAACACACGCCCGCTACTATATGAGGTTGTTTAGCCAACAAGGCGCATGTTGTCATTCCACCCATCGAAACCCCGCCAACTGCAAGCTGATCATGTAGAAGACCTCTTTTTTCTAAATGCTTGATAAGTGTGTCAAATTCAAACAGATTTCCGTAGATACTATCCCAAAATGTATAGGATGGAATAGAAGAAACCGGCTGTTTGCGCTCCCCATGATTCATCGCATCTGGCAGGATCACACGAATGCCCTGCTGCGCAATTTTTCTTCCTTGCGTCAAAACTAACTCCTTACTTGTCTGCCATCCGTGATAATAGATGACAACGGGAATACGTTCCTCTCTTAATTCTTTCAGAACAACTTCTAACACTGGAATATGATGGACAGAACGTTTCAATATAATTGGATTCAATTGTTACTCACCTATTTTCATTAAATTTCCTGATCGCCATAGCAACCATGCTCCAACAGTTGTCTGGAACAGGTTCAGTGTACCAAATAATATAAATGCAGGACTGAATGGCTCGGGAAATAAGCACAGAGAACAAAGTCCCACCACTCCTAATGCTAGCGAAAGGAGTGGATAAATAGAAAAATTCAAAAAACTGGCAACGCTACCGAAAATATTACCAATAAACAGTATCAAAAAGAAAAAAACGCTTAAAATTAAACCATCTGTCAGCGACATCTGAAAAACAATGTTCTCTACCTCAATTGGCTGTTGAATCGAATAGACACCTAAGTATATACTGAGAAGGAGACTTAGCACGTGGCTGGCACAAAACACACGATTGACCGTTTTCATTTTAATCACCTAACCTATCTTTATAATTCTATTATAATCATTTTATCATTTTTTTGTATGTATAAAGTTTCAATTTTTCTTCACTTACGATTTTTTTTGATATTGTTGTTATATAAATGAAAGGAGTTTTACAAATGATTGATCCAAAAATGTTGGGGATGATCTTCCTCATCAATTTTGCTTATATCACTCTGAACACGTTACGTTTCATGTTGACAATGAAAGGCTATCGACTGATTGCTCCACTTGTCAGTATGGTCGAGATCACGATTTATATCGTCGGCTTATCCCTTGTTTTAGATCGTTTAGATAATCCACTGAATTTATTTGTCTATGCGTTAGGTTACGCAGTAGGTATCAGTGTCGGAATTTTAATTGAAGACAAATTGGCATTAGGATACATCATGGTCACAACGATTTTGCCAGCAAATAGCGCAGAAGATAAAAGTTTGCCGGGTATACTGAGAGAACACGGTTATGGTGTGACACAGACTTCTGCAATGGGGCTGGAAGGTGAGCGGCTAGTTCTCGAAATACTTTCTCCTAGAAAAAGCGAACGTGAACTGTATCGCCTGATCAAAGAAATCGAAGAGCGTGCTTTTATCATTTCTTATGAGCCAAAATATATTTCAGGTGGTTTCTGGACTAAAAAAGTGAGAAAACGACAAGGAAAATAACTCACAAACTTAAAAACTGTCTAATATCTAAATTAAATTTTAAATGTTAGACAGTTTTTATTTATTATTTTGATTAAAAAACATCGACATATACTCATCAATTTGTTATTATACTTTATATACTTATCAATTTAATTTGGAGATATTATGGAAATTCAACGTAGAACCACTAATTTTTTACATTTAGGCTCTTTTTTTGCAACTTTGACGATCTTATTTTTTCTATGTTATTCATACCTTAAGACCTCACATGCGCCTTCTAGTGCATTAGGCTGGTTGCTTTTGGATCATTCTGATATCACAGAAGCCGAAGAAAATCCGTTTTTTTTGATTTTGTCTTCTCTTTGCGGCTTACTGTTTTCTGTTTATTTCGGTGCCTATTTTTTTCATCGACATCCTGGTACGTTAAACGAAGCTTCAAGCGTATTGATTGCATTTAAAACGTTTTCTTTTTTAGCAATTCTTTTTTATTCGTTTAATCACAATACGCTTTTCTTCTTTATCATGAATGGTTTAGTCGTGATTTTATCCATTTTTACTTATTTTATTTTTTCGCTCATTTTTAGCCAATTGAAATGTCCACTCTTCTTTCGATTAGTTCCTGTCACCTGTTTTATTTACAGCTTGTTTTCCTTTTTTGTCCTTGCTTTAATGCCACTGACCAACCCTTCGACGATCCAAGTCGCAGGAAATCTGTTGGATATGCTCTTCATCGTCAGTCTAGGTGTATTTATGTGGCAAAGAAAAAACAAACAAAATAAAAAGCATTTTGAAGCCTGACTATTACGACTTCATAAATGCTTTTTTAGTTTTAAACACTTCAATCTAAAAGAATAACCCAAGATTGGATAAATTATTAATGACTCGCCATTCGTTTCTTAGTGATTCTGGATCATCAAATGGACTTCCTAATCTAATCAGCTAGTTCTTCCCATAAAATGCCATACTTGACTGAATCATAATATTGATTATTTAAAAATCTAACTTTTCTTATCACTACTTCCTTTGTCATTCCACATTTCTCACCATTTTTTTGCATTCCTTTGTTTCCAGACCATGTAGTGAATCCAATAGGTGGTAGATAGGCAAAATACTCAAATAATTCTTTTAACCATAAAGGAAGAGAAAGGCTCCTCCTGCAAGAGTCAGTATAATTTTTGCTTACTGCTCTCTTAGGTTTTACTCACTAAAACTGTTCTATATTCTTTGATATAAGAAAATGCATGCGGTATAAATTTCTTGCTCAGCTCAGAAAAGATTTGTCGTTTAAGAAAGGCCGTTTCCTCCATTGTCAATGAAGGATCCAATGTTGGTAATTCAATCTCAAAATTGTTTTTTTCGACAATAGGTAATTCTAATGTGAATGATTCTTCTTCCTTTATAGTATTCGTCACAAGTAGAGACTGATGGAAAATACTAGGCCGGCGATTTTTATATTTATTCTTACGTATCCTGTCAACGATAACTTCTATTTGATCAAAAAAGTACGCTTCATTTACGTCTCCAATAAGTTCGGCTAATTCTTTGAATGCCTTCGTTACAGGAAGCTGATTCTTCTGTACAAAAAAGTAATTAGCCAAAGTAAGCGGGAAGTGTTCTATAGAGGAAAGTGTGATAAAACGGTACTTCTCATTTCCTGCAGTTGTCCTCAACAATTCTGTCTCTCGGCTGTTTCTTACTCCATAAAAATACGCTTCTTTCCGTTCATCTTCGAAACAATACGCCCAAATAACTTCTCCCATCGCTAATTTTTGTTCATCAACAGAGAGTCTCTTCAATTGTTCAGCTATGGTTTCAGCAGCCGAAGTGGCTTGTTGCAAGTAATCTTTAGGATCAAATATTGGAAAGTTCAAATGATATCTTCGTTCTTCCCTCTTGATTAATCCTGCATCGATCAATAGATCAAGAAAATGGGAAAATTTATTTTGCGAAAATTCTTTTTTCAATTCTCTTAGAATCGTTTCTTGTTCTCGATGTTCATATAGATAATCGGTCAATGAAGAAAAAAGCGGATCATCGGTCAGTTTTTGATAAAAGTTTTCCTTATTTTTTGAATAATAATAGTTCATATATGTTCTCTTTTCTATCCGTTTTATTTTACTTAAAAGGCTTTTACGTAAAAAGGAGGAAGAACAAGAGTCATAATTGACTGTTATTCTCCTCCATTTCTTCGGCCTTTAGTATGTTCTATGTTTCTTTTTATATCAATCGCTTATCCATTCATTTTGAATGCTTCATACTACCATTTGATTAGCTAAATACAGCCGTCAATTGAGGTACGACTTGTTTTTTACGTGAAACGACACCTTTAAGCAAAGCACGGTTGTTGGTCAAAGTTGTTTGGAAAGCTTCTTCTACTTTTTCTTTTCCTTTACCAGCAACAAGTAATTCTGAATCACTGTCTAAGATGTTTGTGACAACTAATACGAACAGATCGTAGCCATTTGCTTTCATTTCATCTTCCATTGCTGCTTCTAGCTCTGCTTGTCGATCCATCACTTCATTAAGGTCCACTGTATTGACTTGAGCGATACGAACGTTGGAACTGCCCATTGGGAAACTTTTTGCATCCAAATCAAGAAGAACCGCAGCTGATTTATCACTTAGATTTGTTCCTGCTTTCAACATTTCAAGTCCATAAGTGTTTAGATCGACTTCAGCGATTGCTGCAAGTTCTTTTGCAGCTGCTTCATCTTCAGGCGTACATGTTGGTGATTTGAACAACAATGTATCTGAAATGATAGCTGAGAGCATGATTCCTGCGATTTCTTTAGGAATTGTTACTTGGTTTTCTTTATATAGTTTTAAAATAATCGTACTTGTACATCCAACTGGTTCTGCACGATAGTACAATGGATTAGCTGTTTCAAAGTTTGCAATACGATGGTGGTCTACTACAGCTAAAATATTTACTTCGCTGATATCTGAAATACTTTGTTGGAATTCATTATGATCCACAAGCATGACATCTGCATTTTCTGCTTTAGCTGACTCTACTACTCGTGGTGCAGATAGCTGAAAGTGGTCTAATGCGTATTGTGTTTCTTCATTAGGTGTACCTAGAGCAACTGCTTCAGTTTCTTTACCTAATTCATTTTGCAAGTGTGAAAACGCAATGGCTGCCCCGATTGCATCTGTATCTGGATTTTGGTGACCAAAAACTAAAATTTTTGACATGTCATTCGCTCCTTTGTGATTTCTCCTATTTAATAATAGCAAAAAAACGGAAAGAAGCAATACTTATCTTCTTTCCGATGCGACCTATCGCGTTAAATATTTTGTATACTCTTCTGTATGAAGCAATCGTTTAGCATTTTCGACACGTTCTTTTGTAGGTGGTTCGATCCCTTCTAATGGATATTTCAAACCAAGTGTTTCCCACTTGTATTTTCCCATCGTATGATAAGGAAGAATCTCTACTCTGTCTACATTTGACAAGGTTTGAATAAAGTTGTCTAGTCGGATCAAATATTCATCATAATCACTTCGCTCAGGAACTAGTACATGGCGAATCCAAACCGGTTTGTTGATTTTTGACAAATATTGAGCCATTTCTAAAATATTTTCATTGTCCCAATGCGTTAGTTTTTTATGCTCTTCATTATCGATGTGTTTGATGTCAAATAACAGTAAATCTGTATACTTCATCAATTCTTGAAAACGTGAAAAGAAAGGTTCTTCATACGTAAAAGGTTTTCCGCATGTATCCAATGTAGTATGCATCTTCCGCTCTTTTGCTTTTTTAAATAGTTCGATCAAAAAATCGATCTGCAATAGAGGTTCTCCACCACTAACAGTAATACCACCTTTATCTCCCCAGTAAGGTCTGAAGCGTTCTGCTTTATCTAAAAGTTCATCTGCTGTGTATTCTTTCCCTCCGCCAATATTCCAAGTATCTGGATTGTGACAAAATTGGCAACGCATGCGGCATCCTTGCATAAACACGACAAAGCGCAGTCCAGGTCCGTCTACTGAACCGAAAGTTTCGATAGAATGAACATAGCCGATTGT
Organism: Enterococcus sp. DIV0436a; assembly: GCF_051711605.1. Taxonomy (NCBI): domain Bacteria; kingdom Bacillati; phylum Bacillota; class Bacilli; order Lactobacillales; family Enterococcaceae; genus Enterococcus; species Enterococcus sp. DIV0436a. Next base: position 1,227,896 of record NZ_JBIONA010000001.1, on the reverse strand, counting down.
TTTTTCTTCCATTTAAGTTCACATCTTTTCTTTGATTTCATTTTAAGTACAAGTTAGCTGTCGAAGCGAAGCTTTCTGAACAAAATTTTTCGCAATTGCCGCTTCGTTATGTGTAAAATTTACAGGGACGGAACATACAAGTCCTGCCCCTGTAAATCGTTTCTTTCAAATAAGCATACTGATTATTCGATTTTGATGCGATGGCTATTCAACGTCCTTTCGACGCTAAGTCGAAAAACTTTTTTCACGAACTTTTTACATTCTGTCGTGTGAAGTTCTCATCAAGACATCTAATTGTTGTTCTCTTGTCAAGTCACGGAATTTAACTGCATAACCAGATACCCGGATCGTCAAGTTCGGATATTTCATTGGATTTTCCATTGCATCACGCAATAAATCATTACTGAATACATTGACATTCAAATGATAAGCTCCTTTTGAGAAGTATCCATCTAAGACATTACGCAAGTTTTCGATTCTTGTATCTTGTTCTTTTCCAAGACCTGAAGGATTGATTGTTTGGGTATTTGAAATTCCATCCAATGCACAGCCGTAATTCATTTTAGCTGTTGAGTTCAGGCTAGCTAATAACCCACTTTGTTCCGCATTGTAACTTGGATTTGCTCCTGGCGCAAGTGGTTTTCCAGCTTCACGGCCATCAGGAGTATTTCCTGTATTTTTACCGTAAACAACATTTGAAGTAATCGTCAATAATGAAGTTGTTGGTTTTGAGTTGCGGTAAGTTTTATGACGTTTGATTTGTCCCATGAAGTATTCCAAGATCCATGAAACTAATTCATCTGCACGGTCATCATCATTTCCGTATTTAGGGAAGTCGCCATCCACTTCAAAATCAACTGCTATTCCTTTTTCATTACGGATTGCTTTTACTTTTGCATATTTGATCGCTGACAAGCTGTCTGCCGCATGAGAAATCCCAGCAATACCTGTAGCAAATGTGCGTTGCAAGTCAGAATCCATCAAAGCCAGCTGAGCTGCTTCATAAGAATATTTATCATGCATATAATGAATGATGTTCAACGTATTGACATATAGTTCTGCTAACCAATCCATCATATTCATGAAGTTATGTTTCACTTCTTCAAAGTCTAGTATTTCTGATGTGATTGGACGATATTCTGGTCCAACTTGGGCGCCAGTCACTTCATCGACTCCGCCATTGATGGCATATAATAGTGTTTTAGCCAAGTTAGCACGAGCACCAAAGAATTGCATGTCTTTTCCGACAACTGTTCCTGATACACAGCAAGCAATCGCACAATCATCAGAACCCCATTGTTCACGAAGCTGATTATCATTTTCGAATTGAATCGAAGAACTTTCGATAGCGATTCTGCTAGCATATGTTCTGAATCCTTCTGGAAGGTGTTCAGAATACAAAACAGTCAAGTTTGGTTCTGGTGAAGGTCCCATATTTGTTAATGTATGAAGCAGACGGAAATCATTCTTTGTAACTAATGAACGACCATCTAATCCCATACCTGCAATGGATAAAGTAGCCCAGATAGGGAATCCTGAGAATAATTGGTTATATTCAGGTGTACGCGCGAATTTGACCATACGTAATTTCATTACTAAGTGGTCGATCAATTCTTGTGCTTCTTTTTCTGTGATTACTCCATTATCCAAATCACGTTGGATATAGATATCAAGGAATGCTGAGATACGTCCGATTGACATCGCAGCACCATTTTGTGATTTGATTGCTGCTAAATATCCGAAGTATAGCCATTGGACAGCTTCTTTTGCATTTGCAGCTGGTTTAGAAATATCATAGCCATATTTCGCAGCCATTTCTTTCATTTGCGCTAATGCACGATATTGTTCAGTGATTTCTTCACGTAAACGAATCACTTCTTCACTCATTGTATGATAACCAGTCATATCATGATCTTTTTTCTTTTGTTCCATCAAATAGTCGATTCCATACAATGCCACACGACGATAGTCACCGATTATACGTCCGCGACCGTAAGCGTCTGGAAGCCCTGTAATGATTTTGTTTTTACGAGCAGCACGCATTTCAGCAGTATAAGCGTCAAATACACCTTGATTATGTGTTTTGCGCCAGTCAGTGAAAATATGTGTCAATTCATCGTTTGGTGTATAGCCATTACTTTTTAGCGCATTGTTAGCCATATTGATTCCGCCGAACGGCATGAATGCTTGTTTCAAAGGTTTGTCTGTCTGTAGACCGACGATTTTTTCCAAATCTTTATCCAAATAGCCTGCATCGTGTGAAGTAATAGTTGATACGATTTCTGTGTCCATATCATAGACACCGTTACGCTCGAATTGGATATCATTTAACTTTTGCAATTCATCCCATAATTTTTCTGTTGCTTCTGTTGGGCCTTCCAAAAAGCTGTCATCACCGCGATATTCAGTGTAGTTATTTTGAATAAAGTCTCTAGTGTCTACGCCTTCTTTCCATTTGGTACCTTTAAATCCATTCCATTGCTCCATTGTATGGACCTCCTAAATTTCTGTTTTATGTAACAGTTTTTACGTGATTAGTATAACACAGCACCCTATCTTTGCAAGGGTTTTCTTGTTTTTTATTTAACAATTTTTATGTTTTATTTACATATATTTAAATCAACGTTGACATACCAACATTTAAGCATTGTGAACACTTTCATCTTTTTTTGCAAACGTATAAGGATTTATTAAAAATGAATGAAAAAGAGAAGCCATCTGTATTAATACAGATGGCGTCTCTTCATTAAAATACTACAACAGTTACGACTCGATGAAAATCTCAGGAGCATCGATAACTTCGATGACTTCTCCACCTTTTTTCTCATCCATCGCAAATGATCCATTCGATGTTCGATCACCTATAGGGAAATCAGTTGGGTCAATCGTTAACTGCTGCCCTTTTTGATTCATCAAGGTTATTTCTTTTGATCTTCCTTCCGACATATAGATAATACGGTGCGGATTTTTTTTCAGCTCACGCATGACCGTCACTCCCCGCTTCGCACGTGAAGTTTGGCTGATTTCTTGAGCAAGCATGCGTTTAACAGCTCCTCGCTGAGTAACGATTACGATCGGCGTATCACCTTCTGCTAACACAAGCAGCCCGTTGATAATCCTATCTCCATCTTTCAAATTCATAGACTTCACTCCAGCTGCCTTTGCTCCAACAACGGGAACATCTGTTAAAGGATAGCGCAAACCCATTCCTTGATGCGTTACTAAGAAAACATCTAAGCCTGGCTGATCTTCTTTCAGATACACAGCAATCAGTTCATCTTCTTCCGCCTTTAGCTTCATACAGCTGAGCGGACGGCTCTTATAGGTGCGCCATGGTTCGAACTCTGTCATTCGTGTTTGCTTGATCAATCCATTCTTGCTGATGAATACAAATGTTTTCTCTGCTTGAATTTTTTGATATGGGAAAACAGCTAAAATCGATTCGTCTACAGACAGATTGGAGATTGTTTGAGAAATGTGCTCACCAGCATCTTTCCATTTCAAATCGGGTAGTTCATGGACAGGGCGGTAGATCACATTTGCTTTATTTGTGATCAGAAGAACATGGTCCAATGTACTCAATTCACCTGAGTATAGCAAGTAGTCGCCTTCTCGCATCCCGATTTCTTCTGGTTTGGAAGCACTATAAGAACGAAGGCTTGTTCGCTTCACATAGCCTTCTCGCGTCACACTGACAATTACGTCTTCTTGTGCCACTAAGACTTGCGTATCAATTTTGATTTCTTCGATTTCGTCTTCGATTGTCGTTAGACGAGCGGAAGAATAATTTTTTTTCACTTCTCGCAATTCTTTTTTCATAACAGAGAAAAGCTCTTTGTCATTTGAAAGGATTTTATTCAACTCTGTGATTTGCGCAATCAAGCTTTCGGATTCCTTTTGAAGCTCTGTGATATCCGTGTTCGTCAAACGGTATAATTGCAATGTGACAATTGCTTCTGCTTGTTCTTCTGTAAATTGAAAGACGTCGACTAAATTCTTTTTGGCGTCTTTTTTGTCTTTACTTTCACGAATCGTTGCGATTACTTCATCCAGAATCGATAAAGCTTTCATCAATCCTTCTACGATATGCTGTCTTTTTTGAGCTTTGGCTAAATCGAATTGACTACGTTTTGTTATGACTTGCTTTCGATGCTCGATATAACTTCTTAAAATGTCTTTCAGTCCAACTTGATGCGGAGTCATATGGTCGATAGCGACCATATTGAAATTGTAATTGATCTGTAGCTCAGTGTTTTTGAACAAATAATTCAAAATTCCTTGAGCATTGGCGTCTTTTTTCAATTCGACGACAATTTGCAGACCTGTTCTATCACTTTCATCTCGTACTTCAGCTATTCCATCGATTTTCTTATTCAAACGGATCTCATCCATTTTTTTCACCAAGGTCGCTTTATTTACTTCATATGGGATTTCTGTGATCACGATTTGCTGTTTATTACCCTTCATTGCCTCTATCTTTGTTTTCGAACGAAGAATAACTTTTCCTCGCCCTGTTTCATAAGCTTTTTTGATTTCATCTTTTCCTTGCAAGATCCCTCCTGTTGGAAAGTCAGGTCCAGGAATATATTCCATCAATTTTTCAAGGCTCGCTTGTGGATGATCGATCATATAGATTGTGCCATCGATCACTTCAGCTAAGTTATGAGTCGGGATTTCTGTTGCATATCCAGCAGATATACCTGTCGATCCATTGACGAGAAGGTTTGGGTATCGAGCTGGAAGGACTGTTGGTTCTTTTTCTGTATCATCAAAATTCCACACGAGATCGACTGTTTCTTTTTCGATATCTGCTAGCATCTCTCCACTTAACTTGGATAATCTGGCTTCAGTATAACGCATCGCAGCAGGTGGATCACCGTCCATACTCCCGTTATTCCCGTGCATTTCGATCAGTACTTCCCGCAACTTCCAGTCTTGGCTCATGCGGACCATCGCTTCATAAATACTGCTGTCACCATGAGGATGATAATTCCCCATGATATTTCCGACAGATTTTGCTGATTTACGGAATCCTTTGTCATACGTATTGCCATCTTTGTTCATGGCAAATAATATCCGGCGTTGCACTGGCTTCAATCCATCACGGATATCAGGCAGTGCACGTTCTTGGATAATATATTTGGAATAACGTCCGAAGCGGTCACCCATCACTTCTTCTAAAGTTAATTCTTGTACTTCTTGTCGATTTTCCATCAGGTGACCTCCTATTCTACTTCAAATAACTGATTGTTTTCATTTTTATCTGCTCGTTCTTCATCTAATAAATCATTAGAAACTGAAGGAGAGATTTCAGTATCCTCTTTTTTATCTAAGATACTGCCATCTTCTTCGAGCGTAAATTGCACGTGATTTTCGATCCATTTTCTTCGAGGTTCTACTTTGTCACCCATCAGTGTGGTTACTCGACGTTCAGCTTGCGCAGCATCATCGATACGGACGCGGATCAACGTACGGGAAGTCGGATCCATCGTTGTTTCCCACAATTGTTCCGCATTCATCTCTCCAAGTCCTTTATATCGCTGCAGCATATATCCTTTGCCGACTTTTTTAATCATTGCTGCCAATTCGTCATCTGTCCACGCATATTCAATGACTTGCTTCTTTCCTTGTCCTTTGGATACTTTATATAAAGGCGGTAACGCGATATATACTTTCCCAGCTTCAATCAGCGGTTTCATATAACGATAAAAGAAAGTAAGCAGTAATACTTGAATATGGGCGCCGTCTGTATCCGCATCGGTCATGATGATTACTTTGTCGTAATTACAGTCTTCGATAGAAAACTCAGGACCGACTCCTGCACCAATCGTATAGATCATCGTATTGATTTCTTCATTTTTCAAGATATCTTGCATTTTAGCTTTTTCGGTATTGATGACTTTTCCTCGTAAAGGTAGAATTGCTTGGAACTTTCTGTCTCTTCCTTGTTTAGCAGATCCGCCAGCAGAATCCCCTTCGACTAAATACAATTCATTTTTCTTAGGGTTTCGGGATTGTGCGGGTGTCAATTTTCCTGAAAGAAGAGATTCGCCTTTTTTACGCTTCTTCCCATTTCGGCTTTCTTCTCTGGCTTTACGTGCTGCTTCTCTCGCTTCTCTGGCTTTGATTGCTTTACGGACCAACATCTGGCTCATTTCGCTATTTTCCTGCAAATAAAAGCCCATTTGTTCACTGATGACGTTATCTACTACGGTACGAGCAACTGGCGTACCAAGTTTTTCTTTTGTTTGCCCTTCAAATTGCAGAAGATTTTCAGGTACACGGATAGAAAGTACAGCAGCTAACCCTTCTCTGAAATCACTACCTTCCAGATTCTTGTCCCGTTCTTTCAGCAAACCAACTTTTCTCGCATATTCGTTATAAGATTTCGTCATCGCCGCTTTCATACCAGCTTCATGGGTTCCCCCATCTTTTGTCCGAACGTTATTGACAAAAGATAAGACATTTTCTGAATACCCGTCATTGTATTGATAAGCGACCTCTACTTCGATACCTTCTTTTTCTCCTGAAAAATAAACAACTGGTGTCAATGTATCTTTTTCTTCATTCAGATAATCAACAAATTCTTTGATTCCTTCTTCGTAATGAAAAATTTCCTTGACTGGTTCTTCTCCACGAAGATCAGAAAGAGAGATTTTAACGCCTTTTAGAAGAAAGGCAGATTCTCTTAACCGTTCGGCTAAAATTTCATATGAAAATTTCGTTGTACTGAATATTGTATCGTCTGGTAAAAAATGGACAGTCGTCCCGTTTGCTTTTTTTGTTTTTCCTATCTTTTTCAACGTACCGTCAGGTTTACCGCCGTTTTTAAATTTCTGCTGATACTCTACGCCATCTCTAACGATCGTTACAGTTAGCCATTTCGATAAGGCATTTACCACACTGGCTCCTACACCGTGCAGTCCACCAGAAGTTTTGTACCCTCCTTGACCAAACTTTCCGCCAGCATGCAGCACAGTAAAAATCACTTCAACTGTTGGTATTCCGGAAGCATGCATTCCTACAGGCATCCCACGTCCGCTATCTGCAACAGTTATACTATTGTCTTCATGGATGGTCACATCAATCTCACTGCCATAACCTGATAATGCTTCGTCAACTGCATTATCGACGATTTCATAGACTAAATGATGCAAGCCTCGGCTGTCAGTGGATCCAATGTACATCCCTGGTCTTTTTCTAACTGCCTCTAATCCTTCCAATACTTGGATGGACGAGTCATTGTATTCGTTGTTTACTTTTTTTGCCAAGGCAAACGCTCCTTCAATAATACTTTGCGGCAAAACCGCACCACGATTATCATACTAGAAAAGGTCGTGAAAAAAAAGAGGGTAGACGAGAAATCAATTTTAATTATCTCCTAACCGCTTTTTCGACATTCCCCTCTATCGATCATCTCTTCTTTGTGGTCATTTTTATTTTTGGTTTTCTTTCAACTTACCAAGTTCAATCTTAATACAACGATCCATTACGATATCTGTACGTCCTGCTTTTCTTAGCATCTCAGCTGCTTCTTTGTTTTCAATCCCTAATTGTGCCCAGAACACTTTAGCATCAGTTTTCAAAAAATCATCTGCTACTTCAGGTAAAAATTCACTCCGTCTAAATACATCTACGATATCGATTGGATCATCGATTTCTGTCAAATTCGCATAGACTTTCTCGCCTAGAATTTCTTCACCAGCCAATAATGGATTTACTGGTATGATTTTATATCCATTGTCTTGCAATACCTGTGCAACCATGTAACTTGTTCGTTCTGGTTTATTGCTCAAGCCTACGACGGCAATATTTTTTGCTTCTTCCAAATAGTTGAAAATCGTTTCTTGTGTTGGATTTTTTACAGACATTTCTGCCACCCCTTGCTTTTCTTTTTATTCCATCTATTATACTTGTATCTTTCATTTTTTCAATTGTTCCTGTTACCTATTCATGCTAAAATAAAGGATAGTTTTCAACTTGAAAGAGGGTAAAAAATGAAATTGATCTTATTACTTATTTTAGCATATCTTTTAGGTTCTATTCCTTCCGGTGTCTGGATTGGCAAATTGTTTTTCAAAAAAGATATCCGACAACACGGGAGCGGTAATACTGGAACGACCAATACATTTCGTGTATTAGGCAAAACAGCCGGGATTGTTGTCCTGCTTATGGATATTTTAAAAGGTACATTGGCTACTTGTTTGCCGATGATCTTCCACCTTTCTGGGATTAACCCTCTTTGGTTTGGGGTATGCGCCATTCTTGGCCATACATTTCCGATTTTTGCTGGGTTCAAAGGAGGAAAAGCTGTTGCGACAAGTGCAGGAATGCTTTTAGGATTTAATCCTGTATTTTTTGTTTATTCTTGTATCATCTTTATCGTTAGTTTATTTTGTACAAGTATGGTGAGTTTGAGCAGTATGATCAGTGCAGTATTGATCACTTTATCTACGATCGTCCTTCCTTATGTAGCTCCTGTGATTTTGGCTAAGCCCAATTGGTTACTGACGATCATTGCCTTTTTAGTTTCTTCCTTTATCTTTTATCGGCATAAAGACAATATCAAGCGTATCAGAAACCATACAGAAAGTCGCATCCCGTTTGGTTTGAATAGCAGCAAGAAAAAATCCTGATACTTTTTCATTCCAAAGAGATAAAACGGGAGTGTGACAAATCGATGTCACACTCCCTTATTACTTACAGGATAGCTTTTTTACACACCTTGGTAAACGGTGTTCCCTGCTAACTTCTCGGTCACAACCTCTTACTTCACTGTGATGGAATATTTTGTCTTGAAGATTTCATGGGCACCTAGTTGATTGATCCCTACTTTTTCCATCAAGTTTCCACTACTGTTCACCGTGTCAGCGATTCCGCACCACGGTTCGATACAAACGAAAGGCGCTTCTTTTGGATAAGGAGACCAGATCCCTACATAAGGCATATCTTTATAGCTTAAAGTTACGCTATGGGAAGATTTTTCACTTCGAATGGCGTACGCATTTAGACCCCTTGTTTCAAAAACCAAGGCATCTTGCTCAAAAAGTTCACGATTCAAAGCCAGATTCGTATTTGTCTGACCTAACGTCTTTTGATCCATATCGATGAATGGGCCTTTCAATGGTAGGCGTAATCTTGATTTCAATGGAGAAAATGCCAGATAGAAATCTTCAAATGACAATCCTTCTTCAAGAGGTACATTGAAAGCAGGATGTCCACCGATAGAAAAGAACATTTCTTTTTCACCGGTATTTGCCACTTGATAATGAACCGTGATGCCGTCTCCTCCTAATTCATAGCTGATCACTAATTCAAAATCAAATGGATACTTTTCTAATGTCTCCGGCGTACTCCTTAAGATGAAACTAGCCATTTCTTGTCCATGTTCAATGACTTCAAAATCCATATCCCGAGCAAATCCGTGTTGCCCCATTTGATATGTTTTCCCTTGATAAACATACTGATCATCTTTTAAACGTCCAACAAAAGGGAATAAAACCGGTGCATGTCTGCCCCAATACGCTGGATCACCTTGCCAGATATACTCTAAACCGTGTTCTTTTGATTTCAGACTGATCAATTCCGCACCGTGTTCAGCGATTTCGGCGATCAGCTGGTCATTTTGAATAATAACAGTCATTGCCATTCCTCCAACTTCGACTTACTTTTTAAAATGGGAAGGCTGGAACAAACATTTCTATCTGCCCCAGTCCCCTTACTTCTAATAACTGTGTTTTGCTAACTCGTCTTTAAAACGGGAATTCAATACTTTTAAATAAGTTCCCTTCATGCCTAACGAACGAGATTCAATGATTCCAGCTGATTCCAATTTTCGTAAAGCATTGACGATCACAGAACGAGTGATGCCGATACTATCGGCAATATTAGAAGCAGTCAGACGACCTTCATCTCCATCCAATGCTTCAAAGATAGCTTGTACAGCCTTCAATTCGCTATAAGATAATGTGTTGATTGCCATTTGGACAGCCGTTGCACTCCGTACATCTGCTTCGATGCTTCGAGACTTCTGATAAAGGATCTGCATACCGACAACCGTAGCTCCATATTCTGCTAAGACTAGATCGTCATCTGCAAACGATTGTTCCATACGAGATAAGATAATCGTACCCAAACGTTCGCCAGCTCCAAAGATCGGAACGACAGTCGTCAGACCAAATGGATATTTCTCTCTTGACTCTACCGGAAATGCAGTAATATCACTAGTAATTGGGATATTAGCTTCAGTTTTCATCAACTGTGCCACTGTATCAGTATAAGATTCAGGAAATTGTTTCTCAACAAACATTGTTTTGATTCGTTCATTGTTCACATCGTGACGTTCATTATAACCTAGTAATACTCCGTCACTTCCTATGATATAGGTGTTGCTGTCAAGAATACCACCTAGTGTGACAGCCATTTTATCGTAAGGCAAATCTGCTTGCATGTCAAAAGTATTCTTTTGCTGCAAAAGTGTGTTTATCTTGCGGGTTTTCGTTAGCAAGTCTGTCATTGTCGTCCTCCGATTTTTTTTATAAAATATAGCGACTTAAATCTTCATTTGCCGCAATTGAGCCAAGTTTGTCATCCACATATGCTTCTGTGATCGTTATTTCTCCCATTTGCATATCTGGTGCTTCAAATAATAGATCTTCTAGTAGTTTTTCCAAAATGGTATGCAGTCTGCGTGCGCCGATATTATCTGTGTCACGGTTGACATCGAAAGCGATTTGAGCGATCCGTTCAATTGCTTCTTTTGTAAACGTAACTGACACATTTTCTGTACCGATCAACGCGACGTATTGTTTTACTAAAGCATTATTTGGTTCGGTCAGAATCTTCACAAAATCTTCAGCTGTCAAATCATCTAATTCTACCCGTATCGGGAAGCGTCCTTGAAGTTCTGGAATTAGATCACTTGGTTTAGACAAATGGAAAGCTCCTGAAGCAATGAATAGGACGTGATCTGTTTGGATGATCCCGTATTTTGTGTTTACTTGTGAACCTTCGACAATTGGCAATATGTCTCTTTGGACGCCTTCTCTGGATACTTCTCCAGATTGCTGTGATTTAGAAGTGATCTTATCGATTTCATCGATAAAAATAATTCCACTTTCTTCCGCTAATTTGATTGCCTCACTATGGATATCAGCATCCTTGACTAATTTTGCTGATTCTTCCTTGATCAATAACTCTAAAGCTTCTTTGACTGTTACCGTCCGTTCCACTTTTTTCTTCGGTGTCAAAGCACCTAGAGTTTCATTTAGGTCGATCCCCATTTGCTCCAATCCATTGTTCATCATTGGTGCAGGTTTCTTTTGGTCTTCAACTTCAATGGTTACTTCACGACTATCCAGTAAACCCTTTTGTAGTTGTTCCAAGACTGTACGGCGATTGATTCGAATATCTTCTGTCACTTCTTCTTGCGGTTCAGCGGTATTTTGCTGACTAGCATTAAAAAGATTCATCATTTGTTCAAATTGATTAGTGGATTGTTTCTGTTCTTTTTTGATACCAGGTACCAAGATTTTTACCAAACGTTTTTCTGCATTTTTTTTAGCACTTGTGTATACACGGCTGTACTGCTCTTTTTCTACGATTTGGATCGCATTTTCTACTAAATCCCGAACCATTGATTCTACATCTCTTCCGACATAACCGACTTCAGTAAATTTTGTTGCTTCGACTTTGACAAATGGTGCATTGACGATTTTTGCCAAACGTCGTGCGATTTCTGTTTTACCGACCCCTGTAGGTCCGATCATCAGCATATTTTTTGGTGTAATATCTTGTTGCATTTTTTCATCTAACTGCAAACGGCGATAGCGGTTACGCAAAGCAACGGCAACAGATTTTTTTGCTGCGTGCTGTCCTACGATATATTCATCTAATTCACTTACGATTTGTCTTGGTGTTTGTTTTAATTCATACATATCTACTCACCTCTTACAGTTCTTCTACGATAATATTATGATTAGTAAAGATACAGATATCTGCGGCAATATTTAACGCATTTTCTGCAATTTCTTTCGCACTCATGTCGTTTTGAGCATAGTTTTTCATTGCTCGGGCTGCAGCCAACGCAAAATTCCCTCCTGATCCGATAGCTAAGATACCATCATCTGGTGTGATAACTTCTCCTGTACCTGAAACAAGAAGCATTTCTTTATCATTCATTACGATCAGCATCGCTTCAAGTTTTTGCATAGATTGCTGTGTCCGCCATTCTTGAGCTAATTCGACAGCTGCGCGTTGTAGATTCCCGTTATATTCGTTTAGTTTGCCTTCAAATTTTTCTTCTAAAGTAAACGCATCTGCAACACTTCCGGCGAAACCTACAACAACTTCTCCATTGTAGATACGTCGTACTTTCTTTGCAGTGCCTTTCATGACAACAGATTCACCCATTGTTACTTGGCCATCTCCAGCCATAGCAAATTTCCCGTCTTTTTCGACGGCACAGATAGTGGTTGAATGAAATGGTGATTCGACCATGTTTGTTTCCTCCTAAATTTGTTCTTTTCCTTATTTTTACGCTCTTGGATGGAAAGAACGATAGTTTTTTTGTAAACTTTCTTTTGTTACATGGGCATAGATCTGGGTAGTCGATAAATTGGCATGTCCTAGCAATTCTTGGACTGTCCGCAAATCTGCCCCATTATTTAATAAATGAGTAGCAAATGTATGGCGCAGCATGTGAGGATGGATATCACTATCCAAACTGCTTTTTTTGATCATTTGATTCAAGACATATTCAATTCCAGTAGGCGTGATTGGTTTTCCATGATGATTCACAAAAACGATATCATGCTCTTCGTGATATTTTGTCATCAATACCTGGCGGCCTTCCCTGAAATATTCTTGCAGAGCATCTTGAGCAAAAGAACCTAGAGGAGCATATCTCTCTTTGTTCCCTTTACCATGGATCAACATGACCTCTGAATCAAAATCAATGTCTGATACCGACAAACTGCTACACTCACTTAAACGGATGCCTGACCCGTAAAGGACTTCCAGTAAAGCGCGGTTCCTCAAATCCAAAGGACTATCTCCTGCTACGCTGTCAAAAAGTGCTTGCATTTCATTTTCATAAAAAAAACGTGGCAGTCTCAAATTTTTCTTTTTGAGATGAACGTAAGAAAATGGATTTTCTTTTATCACTTCTTCTTTGAGAAGATACTGATAAAACGAACGTAGGCTGGCTATCTTGCGACTGATAGAATTTCTGCTATAGCTAGGACGATGATCAGCTAATGCACTCAAATAGACACGAACCGTAAAATATTCCGCCTTCAGCAGATCAGCGTCTCCAGATTCCTCCAAAAAATGTTTGAAATGGAGAATGTCTTCTTCATATGCTTCTTTCGTTTTTTCTGAATATCCTCTTTCGACAATCAAATAACGCAAAAATTTTTGTTCCCACGTGGCTTCTGTCATTTTCTCACCTTCCTTTTGTCCCAGAGAATAATTTAGCACAGCGTTTATAAAAAGACAAATAAATTGTCAGAATTTAACCAATATTTCTAAGTTTGTTCACAATTGGCGCAATTCCTCACATTTTGTTTGAGAAATTCTTAAGAAAAACGCAAGAAAAAGAGCGAGACTATCCGTCTCACCCTCTTCATGGAGTTTCCTTACTCATTTGGGACTGCAGTTTTTTCTAATTCTGTTTTTATTGCCTCATTAGCTTTTAAAGCTCGTTGTGCAATTGCTTCATATCTTGCTTTTTTGTCTCGAATGCGCTCTGGCAGTTCAGGAAACAGACCATAGTTGGCATTCATCGGTTGGAAATGTTTTCCTTCCGCATGAGTAATGTAGTAAGCCATACTTCCAATAGCTGTTTCTTGTGGAAACTCGACTGGTTCCATTTCTTTTGCTAAGCGTGCGGCGTTGATTCCAGCAAGTAGTCCGCTCGCTGCACTTTCAACATAGCCTTCTACACCAGTCATCTGACCTGCAAAGAACAGATCTTCGCGTTTCGTTGATTGGTAAGTCGGTTTCAGCAATTCTGGCGAATTCATAAAGCTGTTTCGGTGCATCACACCATAGCGAACGAATTCAGCATTTTCCAACCCAGGAATCATCCGGAAAACACGTTTTTGCTCGCCCCATTTCAAGTGAGTCTGAAAGCCCACGATGTTGTATAAAGAAGCTGCAGCATTGTCTTGACGCAGCTGGATAACAGCATAAGGACGTTTGCCAGTTTTAGGATCTTCCAATCCAACTGGTTTCATAGGTCCGAAAAGCATCGTTTTGAATCCTCGCTGTGCCATTACTTCAATTGGCATACATCCTTCAAAATATTTTTCTTTCTCAAAAGATTTAAGTTCTGCCACTTCGGCATTGATTAGTGCCTCATGGAAAGCTTTGAATTCCTCTTCTGTCATCGGACAGTTCAAGTAAGCTGCTTCTCCTTTGTCATAGCGGGACTTCAAATATACTTTATCCATATCGATCGTAGCTTTGTCTACGATTGGTGCAGCTGCATCATAGAAATAAAAACCATCTGAACCATTGAATGCTTTGATGCTTTCTGCTAATGGATGAGAAGTCAAAGGTCCTGTTGCTACTACGGTGATTCCTTCCGGTATTTCAGTGATTTCTTCGTTTATCACTGTTACTAATGGATGCTCTTTGACTTTTCGGGTAATTGTTTCAGAAAAAGAATCGCGGTCAACAGCTAAGGCACCACCAGCTGGCACTGCTGTTTCATCTGCCGAAGTGATTACTACCGAATTCAATCGGCGCATTTCTTCTTTCAATAACCCTACTGCATTAGCCAAACTGTTTCCTCTTAATGAATTGGAACATACTAGTTCAGCAAAATTACTTGTGTGATGCGCCTCAGTCGATTTGACTGGACGCATTTCATATAAACGGACAGGGACTCCTGCTTGTGCGATCTGCCAAGCAGCTTCACTTCCGGCAAGCCCTGCTCCAACAACATTTACCATTTTCAATGAAAGAACCTCTTTTCTATTATTTTTGGATGTCTTCTTCGTAATCTCCATTTACACAGACTACTTGTTTACCGCCTTTGACTTTCTTCTCGACCAGATATCCGTCACATTTTGGACAATTTCTGCCCACTGGTTTATCCCAAGAAGTGAATTCACATTCTGGGAAACGGGAACAACCATAGAATAGTCTGTTTTTCTTAGATTTTCGTTCAATGACTTGTCCTTCATGACATACTGGGCAAGTCACACCGATTTCTTTTACGATTGGTTTCGTATTCCGACAATCAGGAAAATTACTGCAAGCATAAAACTTCCCATATTTCCCTAATTTTATCACCATCGGATGTCCACAGACATCACAATCGAATCCTGCTGGTTCATCTTTGATTTGAATTTTTTCGATTTTTTCTTCCGCATTCGTCAGTTCTTTTTCAAACGGTTTATAGAAACGATCAACCACTTTGACCCACGCTTCCGTGCCTTCTTCAATTTTATCCAAATCTCCTTCCATTTCTGCTGTGAAATGGATATCGACGATTTGAGGGAAGAATTCACAGATTAATGAATTGACAATTTCTCCTAGTTCAGTCGGCTCAAATCTTTTTTGTGTCAATTTTACATAGTAGCGTCTTTGGATCGTATCAAGTGTTGGTGCATAAGTGGAAGGTCGCCCTACCCCGTTTTCTTCTAGTGCACGAATCAACGTAGCCTCACTAAAACGTGCTGGTGGTTGAGTAAAATGTTGTTTTGGTTCAATATCAACAGATTGGACTACATCGCCTTCTTCAAGTTCTGGAAGAATATTTTCTTTCTCTTCTTTGCCGTCATCTCTACCTTCCACATACACTTGCATGAATCCTTTGAATTTGATTTTTGAACCGTTCGCAATGAAGATGACACCATTTTGTTCTAATGTCACTTTCATTGTATCTAAAATAGCTGGTGTCATCTGACTAGCCACAAAACGTGACCAGATCAATGTATAAAGTTTCAATTGATCTTTATCTAAATATTGTTTGAGTTCATCTGGTGTACGAAGCACACTCGTTGGACGCACAGCTTCATGGGCATCTTGTGCGCCTTGAGCATTTTTGATCTTTCGGTGATCATGTCTAGAAAATTCTTTTCCATACGTATCTTCAATAAATGCTGCGGCCTCTGCTTTTGCTGTATCGGCAATCCGGGTAGAATCAGTACGCATGTATGTAATCAAGCCGACTGTTCCTTGTTTACCCAAAGTGATTCCTTCATATAATTGCTGTGCTACCATCATGGTTTTTCTTGTTCGAAAGTTTAACTTACGGGCAGCTTCTTGTTGCAGGCTACTTGTAGTGAAAGGATTCGCAGGGTTTCTTTTGCGCTCTTTCTTTTCTACTTTTTTAACTTCGAAGTCTGTTCCATCAATTCTAGCAGTGACTTCTTTTACACTTTGTGCATCTGGTAATTTCTTTTTCTTACCGTCGATTCCCCAGAAATTTGCTTTGAATTTCTTGCGAGCTTTTTTAAAATTACCGTCGATGCTCCAATATTCTTCTGGAACAAATTCTCGGATCTCTTTTTCACGGTCAATAATAATTTTTAAAGCGACAGATTGGACACGTCCTGCACTTAACCCTTTCTTGACCTTACGCCAGAGAATAGGACTGATCGAATAACCAACGATTCTGTCTAAGGTACGACGAGCTTGCTGTGCATCTACTAAATCTACATCGATCGTTCTTGGTTCCTTAAAAGCTGCTTTGACTGCGTCTTTTGTGATTTCATTGAAGACCACCCGATTTTTTTCTTTCAGATCCAACCCAAGTAGGTACGCTAAATGCCAAGCAATCGCTTCTCCTTCTCTATCCGGGTCACTTGCCAAGTAAACTTTTTGAGCTTTTTTTGCTGCGGCTTTAAGGCTTTTGATGACATCGCCCTTTCCGCGTATAGAAATATAATGGGGTTCATAATTGTTTTCAAAATCGATACCCATTTTACTTTTCGGTAAATCTCTTATATGGCCAACACTGGCCATTACTTTATAGTTTCGTCCAAGATATTTCTCAATTGTCTTGGCTTTTGCAGGTGATTCTACAATCACTAAATATTTATACGCCATTACTGAATGGACTCCTTTCCATTGTCGTGTTCCTACTATTAAAAGAGGATTCATACAAATCGTAGCTAATCATATCCATTCAGAAAACGTTTGTCAAGAAAAGCAAATGAAAAGTATGGTGTTATTCTTTAAATTCTGCCAAGATATCTTCACCCGAAACCGTGCAAACTGCACCGTCTTGGATCAAATGATGACATCCGGTAGAATGTTCTGTTAAAATATTTCCTGGAACAGAAAAAACTGTTCTTCCAAGATCCAATGCTTGCTGTGCTGTTATCAGAGAGCCGCTTTTTTTCTTGGCTTCAAAGACACATGTTCCTTTAGACAAAGCTGCGATAATCCGATTTCTCATTGGAAAACGATGCTTTTTCGGGCCGGATTGAGGAGGATATTCACTCAAAAGAAGATGATCATTTGCAATCACCTCTTGCAAGTCACGATTTTCAGCAGGATAGACTTGCTCTATCCCTGTTCCAATGACTGCGATTGTCCGTCCACCATGAGAGATTGCTGCTTGGTGACCGTATGTATC
This sequence comes from Enterococcus sp. DIV0436a, assembly GCF_051711605.1. Classification (NCBI taxonomy): domain Bacteria; kingdom Bacillati; phylum Bacillota; class Bacilli; order Lactobacillales; family Enterococcaceae; genus Enterococcus; species Enterococcus sp. DIV0436a. The sequence continues at coordinate 1,210,303 of NZ_JBIONA010000001.1, read as the reverse complement.
TATCCCTTTCGCGCAGCCACTGACGATCACATATCCAGCTTCTACCACTGGTTTTAGTAAATAATAAACTGTTTTTTTGGCTAAAGCAGAAGCGTGTCTTCCACCAACAACGCTTAACATGTTACAAGAAAGTAAAGATAGATCACCATTATAAAACAGTACAATTGGCGGATAGGTCAAGTGAAGTAGCTGAGGGGGATATTGGGGATCAAAGCAAGTAATAAACGACTGTTTCGATTGGATTTTGCCCCAGTTAGCGTGAATTTCCTGCCAACTTTTGCGAAACAGCTCCCGATGTGTGGTTATTTTACCTATCTTAATGATGTCTTCAAATCCGATTTCTTTATAAGGATACTGCATCATCCAGTTAGCAAGTGCCCATTTTCCTTGACTACTGATTCCTTTTGTATAAGCAAGTTTCAATAAATTCTCTTCTATTTGATACATCATAAAACCGCCTTTCGTCTCTCTTTCTAATAAGATACGTAAAAGCGGCTGTTTTTTATTGTAAATATTTTTTTACAGGTGCAAAACTTTTACGATGGATTGGCGTAATTCCTTGTCGTTCAAGTCCTTCTAAGTGTTCCTTTGTTCCATAACCTGCATTATGCGAGAAACCATATCCAGGATAAAGCACGTCATATTCTTTCATCAATTGGTCTCGATATACTTTAGCAATGATACTTGCAGCAGCAATCGACACAGATCGTGCATCCCCTTTGATTATTTTTTCCTGCTGGATAGGCAAATCCAAGGTCATCGCATCGATCAACAAATAGCTTGGTACAATGGACAATTTTTCTACTGCTTGGATCATCGCTAATTTACTTGCTTCATAAATATTCACATCATCGATTGTCTGCTGATCAACGATCCCGATCCCGATTGCCAGGGCTTTTTCTTGAACTTGTTGATAAAGAAGTTCTCGCTTTTTCTCTGATAATTGTTTGGAGTCATTCAGCCCTAATATGATCTCATTTTTCGGCAAGATAACTGCAGCTGCCACGACAGGTCCAGCTAATGGTCCTCTTCCTACTTCATCAATGCCGGCAATCCATTGGTGACCTTGTGCGTACCCTTGCTTTTCAAAGCAAAACATTTCTTCATATTTTTCCTTAATTAATGCTTCCTTTTTCAATCGTCGTTCAAAAGAAGCCAGTGCTTGCTGCACGCCTTTGCGTGGATCATTTCTTAATGATTCTAGTGTAGGATCATCTATTCTCTGTATGCTTTTCAATCGTTCTTTGATACTTTGGATGGATTCAGTCATCACTTTTTTGCTCCATTTCTTCGCAACGATCCAGTGTGTATCGTCCAAGTTTTCCTTGGCGAATATCATGCACGACTAATTCGCTGCCGCGATCATAGTCTTCTTTATACCCACGTTTTGCTGTAATATCCATCAGTAATTCCGGTGCCAATTTTTCTTCTTGCTCGATTGATAAACCATAACGATCGCTGATTCTTCCTGAATAATATCGGGCAAAAAAGTCTAATCCGTAAATCGCTAAATCATCTAAATGGACAAGCTGGTCTTTGATCGCGCCTGTCAGCGCTAGTTTTTTGCCGATTTCTTCATCTTCAAATTTGGGCCATAAAATCCCTGGTGTGTCTAACAATTCCAACTCATTACCTAAACGAAGCCACTGCTGACCTTTTGTTACGCCAGGCTTATTTCCTGTCTGTGCAATTTTCTTGCCTACTAGTCGATTCATCAACGTAGATTTCCCAACATTTGGAATACCTAAGACCATTGCCCGAATAGCGCGAGGCTTGATCCCCCGAGCAGCATCTCTTGCCCGTTTTTCTTTCAATGCTTCTTTAGCCGCAGGTACTAGACCTTTAATTCCTTTACTTTCTTGTGCCGTGATAGCTAATGCAAGATGGCCTTGTTTACGAAAATATTCTTGCCACAGCTTTGTCTGTTGTGGATCTGCCAGATCCGCTTTATTCAATAAAACAAGGCGAGGTTTTTGCTGAATGATCTGATCTAGCATTGGATTACGAGAAGATAAAGGTAATCGTGCGTCTACCAATTCAAATACGATGTCCACATATTTCATTTTTTCAGAAACTTCTCGTCGGGCTTTTGCCATATGTCCCGGAAACCATTGGATGGTCATTGTTCTCTCCATTCCTTTCATACCGGAATATTCCCCGGCTTTACTTGTTTTTTTTCTTTTTCAATATAAATTCACTTTTTTATTATAAAGAAATTCCATCTATTAGTTAAGTGAAAGTGAACCAGTCCTCATTCTATCACATCTTCACTTTTTTGATGATGTAAATTTTTATTTTGGTTTCTATATATGAATCTAAATTTTTGACAGCGTTTCCTAAATAAGAGATGATAGACGAACAAAACAGAAAGGAGACGAAACAAATGAATAGTATGGTTTTTGTTAATTTTCCTGTTGCTGATGTCAATCGTTCCGTTGCTTTTTATGAAAAGCTGGGTTTTAAAAAAAAATGAAGAATTTTCTACTGAAGAAGCTGGTTCAATGGTATGGGATGACACTTTTTGGGTAATGCTTCTCTCTCATGATTTTTATAAAAAATTTATAAAAGATAAAGAAATAGCTGATAATAAAAAAACAAGTGGTGCTTTGATTTCGTTTAGTGTTGAAAACGCGGATGAAGTAAAAAAATTTGCTCAAATTGCAAAAGAAAATGGTGGTACTTTCCACGAAGTAGATATGGGAATGCCTGAAGAAGAAATGTTTTCATTAGAAGTCCAAGATCTAGACGGAAATACATTAGAACCCGTATGGATGAAGATGTAAGCAGATAACTAATCTGACGTTTTTTATAACAAAAAAACAAAGGCGGATGATACGATAAGTATTCTCCGCCTCTATTTTTTCATTCGTACAATCTCTTTTTTACAGTTTATAAAAGCAGTCTTCTCACCCTTTTTTTAATTGTTAGATGCCAGTGTATGTAAATCACCAATGTGTCATGACACATTGGTGATTTTATGGTATCCTTTTATTATTAACTGACAAAGGAGAGAATATTTTGAACACTTTGATTGCAAAAGACGTTTTTAGATTGCCCGAAATGAATGCAAGATTGTTGTCGACCTCTGCTCTTTTATTAGCCCTTGATGTCATCTTATACAAGATAGCGATTGGTCCTGCTTATTTTCAAATCACATTCGGATTTTTAAGTATGGCGCTTATGGGTTATCTATATGGACCGATCTGGGCTGGTTTGCTTGAAATGTTGTCGAACACTTTAAATTTCACGATATTTGGTTCAGGAACGTTTCAAGCTGCTTTTCTTATCACGGCTTTCCTTGGTGGATTTATTAATGGCTTATTTTTATATCATAAAAAGATAAACCTGCCTTCCGTCATCGCTGCCCAATTATTGATTATGATCCCAGTCAGCCTTTTTATCAATTCTTGGCTGATGTCTGTTTTGTTTGGTGCAGATTTCAAAGTGATTTTTCTAGGTAGAGTCATCAGGAATATGATCCAAATCCCTATTCAAATAATGGTTGTTTATTCATTTATCAAAACTTTAGAGGCTAGAAAAGTGTTTAAACGAGCTGTTTGATTTTACGTACTAAGGTAGTAAACTGATTTTGGATTAAACAATAAAGCGTGCAGTCTCAACAGACTGCACGCTTTATTGTTTCTCACTGGATCCATTTTATTTCATCAAGTGGATAATAGACAAATCTTGCTTTACCTAGAATATCAGTTTTATTGATCGTGCCAAACGAACGACTATCTTTTGAAACTCTTCGATTATCTCCAAGTACAAAATAATTATCTTCCGGAAGCTTGGATTGTCCCGTTAGCTCTTGTAGTGTAAAGTCCGTCGTATAGGATGCATTTGCATGATCTGATTTCAGGTTTTTAGTTAGATAAGGTTCCTTAACTACTTTCCCATTGATCTTCAATTGATCATTTTGGTAGCTGACATTTTCTCCTGGAAGACCGATTACTCGTTTGATATAAATCGTGCCATCTGCTAATTGAAAAACAACAATATCAAATCGTCTGATCTCCGAAAATTTTTCCATCACAACCATATCACCTTGCTTCAACAAGTTTTCCATTGAATTGCCTTCCACTGGTACCGGGATGAATAAAAATCCCCGCAACATGAACGCAAGGAATACAGAAACAAGTAAGTATTTGAATACAAGCCAGAAGCGATTAATATAGCGTTGTTTTTTTGTCAATCTCTATCAATCCATCCCTCGTTTTTTCATTCTTTCTTTATTATAAGAAAAATATCAAAAAAATGCGACTAGATAGCTGAAATAAAAATAATTCTTTCAATTAGGGAGAGTATAAAATATTTTGTGTAAATGAAAAAATCCATACAAAAAAGGAAGTCCCTTCTGTAGAATAAAGTTAACGACAACCAATTCACAGAAAAGAGGACTTCCCTATGAATGATTTTACTACAGAAATTGTGCAAACTCTAGTCACTAAAGGCGATTTAAATGAATTATTCCGTTCGCACTTAGAAAAAGCGATAAACACACTCCTACGGACTGAATTAACGGCTTTTTTAGATTACGAAAAATATGATCGCACTGGTTTTAATTCAGGTAATTCGAGAAACGGTTCTTACTTTCGATCAATCAAAACCGAATATGGTGAATTAACATTGGAAATACCTAGAGATCGTAATGGTGAGTTTAAACAACAAACTTTACCAGCCTACAAAAGAACAAACGATACATTGGAAACCACTATTATCCATTTATTCGAAAAAGGTGTTACGATGTCTGAAATTGCTGATTTGATCGAAAAAATGTACGGTCATCACTATACTCCACAAACCATGTCCAACATGACTAAAGTTCTGACTGAAGAAGTAAATGCCTTTAAATCCAGAGCCTTAAATGATAAGTATGTCGCTATTTTTATGGACGCTACTTACATTCCACTAAAACGTCAAACTGTATCCAAAGAAGCGATTTATATTGCCATTGGTATACGAGAAGACGGCACTAAAGAAGTACTGAGTTATGCGATTGCTCCAACTGAATCAACATACGTTTGGAATGAGCTGCTACAGGATATTAACTCCAGAGGAGTTCAAGAAGTCTTGCTTTTTATTACGGACGGCTTAAAAGGCATGAAAGATACTATCCATCAAATTTATCCTAAAGCAAAATATCAGCATTGTTGTATCCATGTATCTCGTAATATCGCTCATAAAGTACGTGTCAAAGACCGAAAAGAAATCTGTGATGACTTTAAGGCTGTTTATCAAGCTAACTCAAAAGAAGAAGCGAATACCTTCTTATCCGGCATGATTGAGAAATGGAAGAAAAACTATCCTAAAGTGACGCAGTCACTCATAGAAAACCAAGACTTATTAACTTTTTATGATTTTCCACCTAGCATTCGTAGAACCATTTACTCAACCAATCTAATCGAGTCTTTCAATAAGCAAATTAAAAGATACAGCCGTAGAAAAGAGCAGTTTCAAAATGAAGAATCACTAGAACGCTTTCTAGTCAGCATTTTTGATACATACAATCAAAAATTTCTAAACAGAAGCCATAAAGGTTTTCAACAGGTAACCGATACATTAGTTTCAATGTTTACTGAGTAACTAATTATTTTGCAGGAGGACAATTTATTTACACAAAATTATTGACGCTCCCCAATTAGGCTATTGGACAAAAAACTTTTTTGATCATAAAGTACAAAACTATCTCTTATATGTCATGATTATTTTCTAAATATTTTTCCCATGCTTCGTCAAAGATATCCATGGACGGCAAATAGTCGACATTCAGTTCCAGATAATTAGAAATTTCTTCGTAGCTAGAGCTGTGCTTAGGAAATTGGATGTCTTTACCGGCTTCTGTAGCGAAAACAGATAAAGCATCATGTGTGCCACCGCCTCGCAGTGTCATTAAATAATGAAAAAAGCTTCGATTCACCCTTCGTTCCTCCAATTTTCTTCGATAAAGGCAGCCCGGCGTGCATGGTTTCTTTTAAAATTTTCAGGATGCTTTTTATAATACTCTTGATGGTCTTCTTCTGCTAGATAAAATGGTTGGGCTGGTTCGATTTTTGTAACGATTGGCTGTTCGAAACGTCCACTTTCAGCTAACTGTTTCTTACTTTTTTCAGCAATGATCCGCTGTTCTTCTGTCAAATAAAAGATCACCGGGCGATAATTGTCACCGCGATCCTCGAATTGTCCGAAAGCGTCAGTTGGATCAGTTTGCTGCCAGTAAAGTTCTACTAATTGTTCATATGAAATCAATGTTGGATCATAGATAATCTCCACTGCTTCTGTATGTCCAGTCGTTTGGCTTTTTACTTGTTCATAAGTCGGATCTGGTACATGCCCTCCAGTATATCCTGACATCACTGTATGGATACCAGGAAGCGTGTCGAAAGGCTGGATCATACACCAGAAGCAGCCTCCTGCAAATATTGCTCGTTCCATTATGATTCCCCCTCTAATACTACTCATCCGATGATTTTTTATTTTCTTTTGTCTTGCTTTCAGTACTGCTGGTGCTAGTTTTGTTGGTATTTGAGTTGTTTGAAGCATCAGAGGTATCTTTTGGCAAATATAGACTAAACCGAATGTCATCATTTACTAAGTCGATTTTATCTGCTTTAATATACATCCCGTTTTGCATTCGGAATTGATCCAACCTAAGCATGATAGTCAGATCATCTGTATTGACTTCGATCCAATCTGGTAATTTATAGTTTCTCTTGATCATATTCATCACATCTTTGATTGGCAAACTCAATGTTCCGATAGAAAGACTTCTAGCTTTTAGTTGGACATTTCCGTTTTCCATCACATACGGATCAAAATATAAATAGAAATCGATAGGAAAACCTAGTACTTCGAAAGTACCATTGAGTAGTGCTTCATTTTCCAAATAAAATTTATATTCAATATCACTATCTTTTTGATACTCACTAAGGAAAAAGCTGATGATTTGATTGACTTTTTCTTTATTTGAATTGATCGTTAAGACAGGATCTCCTTGTCTTTCCGTAAGAGCTGGTATTTCTGGGAGTTCTGGTTCCCGATTAGCAAAAATACGGCTGCCTAAAAATACGGTCGAACCAAGTACTACCCCAAGAAGGATAAGGAAGGCGAATTTCCAGTAATTTGTTTTCTTTGTTTTGTTTGAAGATACGTCAGATCTTGTTTTCATGTTTATTGATCATCCTCCTTCTCTAGCCATTGGTTTTGTGTCTCGATCAGCTGATCTCTCACTGCATTTGCCATCAATTGATAACCTAAATTATTTGGATGGAAATGATCTTCTTCATAGAGCACATTATTTTTGATGCCATTTAGATTTTCTGTCGTGCTAGTTGTTTGATCTGTTCCTTCTTCTGTGACACCTACTTCCTGATTCAATCCTTGATAAAGCAAATCATTGATTGGGATAAAGTAGCAGTTCGGCATTTTTTTTGTCACCGTTTCTGTTCCTTTGTTCCAATTGTTAACAATTGTCTGCATGTCAGTGATCTCAGGAAAGTTCAAATAAAATGGATTGTAGATGCCTAAAATGTAAATAGGTGCGGTTTTATTGAGGGATCGAAATTCTTCCAATAGTTCTGTGACATTTTCCTGATAGTTTTTCAGTGGCTTTTTAAAGGAATTGACCGTTAACCCGAATAAATTATTTTGGATAACTTTCATCAAATCATTACCGCCAACAGTCAGTGTGATAAAATCAGCTGTTTTGATATTGTTTCGAATTTCTTCTTTTGTTTTTACTCGCTTTAAGATCTGGTCACTTCGTTCACCATTTACACCATAGTTTTCTGTTTCAACCGCGGTCAAATTATAACGGTCTTTTAGATCATTTGCGACAAGGGGAACGAATCCTCCTTGCTTGGTTTGATCTCCTACTCCTTCAGTCAGCGAATCTCCGATAGCTATGTAGTGAAGTTTTTCTTTTTTATTTGGATCTTCTCTCACAGTAGTTACTGGTTTCATTAGTGGGCCAGCTTTCGGTATAGAAGCAGCTAAACCTGCATAGATGATGATCGCAATTAATAATGGGAACAAAACGAGGATCAAATGTCGTTTCGTTAATTTCATTTTTTCACCTCTTGTATTCGATTGGTTCTAATGTTATCAAAAATTTTATCAAAAAGGTAGTCTTTATGAAAAAAGAAAACAATTATTTTCCTAATTTTATAAAGAAAAAGAGAATAAGCTGCAAGCCTTTCAGGCTGAGGGCTTATCCTCTTTTCGACTAATCTACATAATACATGATTGCAAACGCGTCTTTACCAGTATGCGTAGCGATAACCGGATTCGTATGCAGTACAGGGATATGCATGTCCGGGAATAATTCTTGCAAACCCTCTTTGAATTCTTGCGCCAATTCTTTTGCATCCGCATGTGAAATACCGATTTGTCGCACATTTGGCAATTCTTTCAGTTCATTTTTCAAATTATTAAACCATTTATCGAACGTTTTCTTTCCTCGCCCCTTAGTTACAGGGATTAATTCAGAATGGGCGAAATTCATCACCACGCGTATGTTCAAAACACTAGACAGCAAACCAGTTGTTCGGCTGATTCTTCCACCTTTTACCAAGTTATCTAGTGTGGATATTCCGATGTATAATTTTGTATTGTCTTGTACTTTTTTGACTTCTTCAAGGATTTCCTCTACTGTTTTACCTTCTTTTGCTAATTCAGCTGCTCGAATTACCTGAAAAGATAATCCTTGGTCAGTGGTATCACTGTCGATAACCGTTACTTTCGTTTTTGTTAGATTACTGGCTTGTCTTGCTGCTTCTACTGTTCCACTCAAGCCTTTTGTCATATGGATCGAAATCACTTCACTGCCGTCTTCTCCTAGCTCATCATACATCGAGATGAATTCTCCAATTGGTGGTTGGCTTGTTTTGGGCAGATTTTTTGCTTTCGCCATCATTTCCATAAATCTTTCGCCGTCTAGTTGGTCATCATCGGGATATACTGTTCCGTCGATCATGATGGATAGCGGCATGACACGAATGCCTAAAGCATCGCGTACATTTTTTTCCATCGTACATGAAGAATCTGTTACGATTTTTACATTTGTCATTATTTTCTCTCTCTCTTTCTTTAACAAGATGCCTTATTCATGTTAAACTACATGTAAGACAATTTCTATTTTTAGTATAACAGACAAATAATGATTTTTCATTAATTACACCTAGTAAAGGAGCCGTTTTCATGGAAAAAACGAAATTTAATCGAACGTATGAAATATTAAATGAAGTGTTTAATGCAGTCACCCATGGAATTGGGACTGGATTGAGTATCGCGGGACTAGTGGTTCTTTTAGTAAAAGGTGCCCACTTGCATTCCTCCCTCCATATTGTCTCTTATGCTATCTATGGATCGATGATGATTCTTTTATTTTTAACGTCTACTTTGTTTCATTCATTGATTTTTACAAAAGCAAAAAAGGTGTTCCAAGTATTCGATCATAGTTCGATTTTTCTTTTGATTGCAGGAAGTTATACTCCTTTTTGTTTGCTGAGTATCCGAGGATGGCTAGGTTGGACTTTATTTGTATTAATCTGGTTGTTTGCGATTCTTGGCATTATATATAAAGCGTTGACGTTGCATAAACGGGAGAGAGTATCAAAAGTATCTACGATCATCTATATTTTTATGGGGTGGCTCTGTGTCGTGGCTGCTGTTCCTCTTTATCACTCTCTTGGAATGACTGGTGTTATTTTGATGGTAGCAGGCGGGCTTTCTTACACGATAGGCGCATTCTTTTATAGCTTGAATTCTATCCGCTATATGCATGTTGTTTGGCATTTGTTTGTTATGTTAGGTGCAGGTTTTATGTACTTCTCTGTTTTATTCTTTACTTAATAAAAAAAATAAAGCTATGGATGGGACAGCTCTAAATAACAGCTAGTCTATCCATAGCTTTTTTATATCGTCAATTCGCCTGTCCCGCTTTTTACAGGATTCTCATTACGCTGATACGTTTCAAATTGATGCGGATAACGATTTTTTTCATCCATTTCTCCTTGACTAGTATTGATCAGTGACCAATCAGACCAGTCAACAGGTGGAAAATAAGCATCTCCATCGAATACATGATGGATGACTGTACGGTATAATATCGTACAAAATGGCAGAAATTCTTGATAAACAGCTGACCCTCCAGCGATGAAAAAGATACCGTCTGTTTCTTTTTCCAGAGCAAGCACGTCTTCCACACTATGCATGACATGCACGCCTTCTGCTTTATAGGAAGAATCTCTCGTCAAAACAATCGTCTGACGATTCGGCAACGGACGGCTACCCATCCCTTCGAATGTTTTTCGTCCCATCACTAGTGTATTTGCTTCTGTCATTTGTTTGAAGAATTTCAGATCATTTGGCAAACGCCAAGGAAGACGGTCTTTTTTTCCAATCAATCCGTTTTCATCCTGTGCCCAAATTGCAGCTAACATTTTCTCATCCTTTCTGATTCTAAACAGCGATAGGAGCTTTGATCGCCGGATGTGGGTCATATCCTTCTAATTGGATATCTTCCATCTCAAAATCAAATACTGACTGCTTTTCCTGATTCAAAACTAAAGTCGGAAATGCGCGTATTTCTCGGCTCAATTGTTCTTTCATTTGTTCGATATGATTGATATAAAGATGAGCATCTCCTAATGTGTGAACAAATTCGCCAACCGCTAAACCTGTTTCATGTGCAATTAGGTGAGTCAGCAACGCATAACTTGCAATGTTGAACGGAACGCCTAGAAACACATCCCCACTGCGTTGATACAATTGGCAGCTTAGCCGTCCCTCTTGAACATAAAATTGAAACATCGTATGACAAGGAGGCAAAGCCATGCTAGGAACATCTTCCGGATTCCATGCAGAAACGATCAATCTTCTAGAATCAGGAGTCTTTTTGATTGCTTCGATTACTTCTTTGATTTGATCGATAAAGCCACCGTCTTTTGTTTCCCAGTGACGCCATTGATAGCCGTAGATGTGTCCAAGATCGCCGTATGTTTCAGCAAAGGAATCATCGGTTAGGATCTTCTCGCAAAAAAGCTTGCTCTGCTTTTTATATTCTTCATTGAATTCAGGATCTGTCAAACATCTATGGCCAAAATCAGTCATATCTGGTCCATTATAGTCTGGACTTTTGATGTAGCGTTCAAATGCCCATTCATCCCAAATATGGTTTTTATTTTGTAATAGATAGCGGATATTCGTATCTCCTTTTAAAAACCAAAGCAATTCGCTTTTGATCAATCCAAAAGGTACTCGTTTCGTTGTTAACAAAGGAAACCCTTTTTGCAGATCAAACCGCATTTGGTATCCGAATAAGCTTAATGTGCCTGTGCCTGTTCTGTCTTCTTTACGATGCCCTTCTTCCAACAATTTTCTTCCTAAGTCAAGATACGCTTGTTCCATCCTTTTTCCTCCTAATCTTCTACCCATTCACTCAAGTATTCCCACCGTGCCATTTTTTCTTCAAGTTGTGCTTCTGTTTCAGATACGTCGTTTTGCAATTCTTGTAATCGAGTGAAATTATCTCCTTGATGATTCATCTCTTCTTGGAGCAATGAGATTTTTTCTTCAAGTTCTGCAATCTCATCTTCAATCGTTTCCCATTCTTTTTGTTCCATGTAAGATAATTTCTTCTTTTCAGCAGGTTCCTTGCTCTGTATTTTTGGTTTCGCTTTTTCAGCAGGCTGCTGGGTCTCTTTTTGCTTCAGTAAATAACTGGACATGTTTCCGTAATAAAGTTCTTGTTTTCCGTTTCCTTGGAATACTAATAACTTATCTGCTACCTTGTCCAAGAAATAACGGTCATGGGAAACAGTGATCACAGCACCTGGAAAACTTCTAAAATAATCTTCCAAAATCGTCAATGTTGCTATGTCCAAATCATTGGTCGGTTCATCCAATAATAAAACATTAGGTTGCTGGATCAGCAGTTTCAACAAAAATAACCGGCGTTTTTCTCCGCCTGAAAGTTTGCCTATCAGTGTCCCATGCATAAATCTTGGAAATAAAAATCGTTCAAGTAATTCTGCTACTCCGATTTGACTGCCATCTGCTGTTTTTGCTTTTTCAGCAGCTTCTTGTAAGTAAGCAATCATCCGTTTATCTGGTGCCATTTCTTCATTTTCTTGTGTATAATACGCAAGATGAACCGTTTCACCGATAGACATTGTACCGCTATCCAGGGGAATTCTGCCAGCTAGAATATTAAGCAATGTCGATTTTCCCGCACCATTTTTACCAGTAATACCTAGTCTTTCCCGAGATTGAATCAGTAAATCTAAATGTTCTAGCAGTGTTTGGTCATTTATACGGTAACTGCCATCTTTGATTTCCAGTACTTTTTTCCCTAAACGTTGTGTCGCTAGGTTCAGCTCTAAATCATCTTCTTGGTTTACTTGGTACAAGTTCTCCTTTAGATCTTCGAAACGGTTGATCCGTGCTTGCTGCTTGGTGCCACGTGCCTGTACGCCAGCCCTCATCCAAGCTAATTCTTGTTTATAAAGCCGCTTGCGCTTTTCTTCTTGTTCTACTTCTACACGATCACGTTCTGCTTTTTCTAAGACGTAAGCTTCATAATTTCCTTTATACTCGTATAATTTTCCAAATGAAAGTTCGAAGATTCGGTTTGCTACTCTATCTAGAAAATAACGATCGTGGGTAACCATCAATAGTGCGCCACGGTATTGTTTCAAATAGTTTTCCAACCACTCGATCGCTTCATAATCTAAATGGTTTGTTGGTTCGTCTAGTAATAGTAAATCGGGTTCATCAATCAACACTTGCGCCAGACTAACTCGTTTTTTCTGACCACCTGATAAAGTACTGATTTTTTTATCTAATTCACTGATTCCTAATTTTTGCAAAATAATCTTTGCGTTGGTATCTGTAGTCCAAGCATCTTCTTTATTCATTTGTTCTTCTGCTTTAGCATAACGTTTTTGCACATCAGGGTCTTCTCCGTTTTCCCCTAGTTCGATCAATGCTTCCTCATATGCTCGAACAGTTTGGATCAAGGGGCTGTTTCCTTGAAAGACTGCTTGGAGAACAGTTAATTCATCGGAAAATTCAGCTGCTTGAGAAAGATAACCAATACGGTAATCAGTTGGATAAAACACTGTTTGCCGATCACCGTCGCCGCTATCGATACCGGCAATAATATTTAAGAGACTTGTTTTACCCGTCCCGTTCGTCCCAATCAACCCGATACGGTCTTTTTCGTGGACCAAAAAAGAAATCTGGTCAAACAAATCTTTTTCACCATAAGTTTTTTTGAGGTCAGTTACTTTTAATTCTTTCAACATGTTCCCTCCTTATCTTGGATATTGTATCATAAAAATAGTGAACTTCAGAAAAATTTTTTTGGTATTTGTTCTTTTTGTGTTCTCAAAAAAAGAACAGGACCGATTCGATCCTGTTCTGATATGTTTTGTTTTTTATAAAACTTGAAAATTTTTACCTTTTTATTTTATTGGACTCGTTTTTTTGACTTTGCTCGAAACGCAAATCGGAAAGAAAAGTTATCAGATGGTTTGTTCATCGTATAAGATTCTAACAAATTGATATTCCTGCGATAGCTGTTCGCAGAAAACGTCGTGATTTTCTCAGCAACTTCGTATTCATCAATGATTTTTCTTTCAAGATAATAACCTCTTAGCATTTTTTTCGTAAACAGACTATCTTGCTGGATCATCCACGAAGAAATCAAATTCCCCGAGTTCATTTTTATTCCTTCAAGTTTGCGTTGCTGGATAAAAAATTGAACCATCGTTTCATCATAAATATCAGTCAAGTTATCTAAACTTTCAATAATCAACTGAGTATTTTTTTGATATGTCTCTCTGATTTCTTGGATATCTTCATCACTAATAAATGTCTGACGATCAGCATATCTTCTTTGCCAAAACATTTTCGGATGGAGAACGATTCGCATTAACCTACGGACAACAATGAACCAAAAGCCGATAAAAGACAAAATCTGGCTTGTGATAGAATGTTCGAATCGAGAAAGAAAACGGGAGTAAAAACGATAACCATTAGAAGAAAGCTTGCCCGAACGATAACTTTCATCCAATCCATCCCGTTCGATCGACAAAATCAGTGCTTGTATTTCTTGTACTTCTTGCTTTTCATCATCGGTTAAATCTTCCAAGTAAAGATCACGTATCCGTTCTTGATAATTTTCTATCACTGCTTCAGTGGCTAAAAATTCTTTTGTATTACGATCAATTTCCTTTATTTCTTTTCGCAAAACTTCAACGACCTCTTCTAAAATCATCAAAGCATTCAAATCCGTGCTTTTCGCTTCCTCTGTTTCCGTCAGCATAGGCAAGACAATGATCCCTATGACCAAAGTCACTAAGATGACACCCGCCGTCAGAAACAAAAGCAAAGACCGCTGGTAAAACATCATATTATTGATTGAAAATGGCAAAATAAAAATCGTAGCCAAACTGACTGTTCCCTTTACACCGCCAAATGTTAAGATCAAGATCTCGTTCAACTGTTTTTTGAACTTTTTACTGCCATCTTTGAATACATAAAAAAGACTGATAGAAATGAATCTGATCACAAAAAGCATGACAGAGATTAATACGATAATCGCTAATAAAAGACCGTTTGGATATAAACCGTCTCCCCATACTGGCGAGAACACTTGCGTCAATTCGATTCCTAAAAATATAAATACTAATGCATTCAGTGTAAAAGCAATAGTTGTCCATGTACTGTGGGACAAGCTCGACAATTCTGCATCAAACACAGAGATTTTCCTAAAACCAGAAGCTTGGAGAATACCTGCTGCCACTGCAGCAATGATTCCAGATACATCAAATGCCTCTGCCAATACATAGGCTAGAAAAGGAAGCAAAAGTTCGATCAGCAGATACCCTGTGACATCTTGTGCTGATGCTTTTTCGATCAAATGAATTATTTTTTGTTTGAACCAGACAAGCAAAAAGCCGATCAAAGCTCCCCCAATACTAGAAACTACTAGACTCATCCCCGCGTTTACTGCTGAAAAAGATCCGGTGATCAGCGCACCAAGAGCAAACTGGAAGGCAGTAACACCAGATGCATCATTCAAAAGACCTTCTCCTTCCAAAATATGCATCGCCTTTTTAGGGATATTCACTCGTCCAGAAAGAGAACTGACTGCTACCGCATCTGTCGGACCTAACGCTGCTCCAAAAGCAAAGCAGGCAGCAAGTGGGACACTTGGCAACAGGAATGATAACGTCGCACCTACCCCGACAAGGGTCAAAATGACTCCTCCAAATGCCAAGAACAAAATTGTCCCGAAATTTTTGAGAATCGAAGAAATATCTGCTTTTTCTCCTTCTCTAAATAACAATGGTGCAATAATCATAACTAAGAACAATTCAGGTTCAAAATCGATTGATTGTCCCCACTCTGTCAGACCTAATACCACTCCAAGGAAAATTTGGATCAGTGGAGCTGGAATCATTGGCAAAATGCGGCTAGCTATGTTCGATAAGGTGATCGTTACTGCAAATACAATAACTAACTCAGCAAATTCCATCGTCCATCCCCTTTATTTTTTATTTTGTGTAAGCATTTTTAAAAATTGTTCTTTTTTCTTTAAAATTTTGGTTTCGACTACTTCAACCTGTGTTTGGTTACCCTCTAATTCACACTGTACAC
The DNA here is from genome assembly GCF_051711605.1 of Enterococcus sp. DIV0436a. Lineage (NCBI taxonomy): Bacteria > Bacillati > Bacillota > Bacilli > Lactobacillales > Enterococcaceae > Enterococcus > Enterococcus sp. DIV0436a. The sequence goes on along the minus strand of NZ_JBIONA010000001.1, from coordinate 1,194,637 downwards.
GTTTTGACTCCAAACGAAGCAGATCATGTTTCAGACGTTCCAACTGACGATACATCAATATATTTCTTTTACGCAACTTACAAAGTATTTGACGACGGTCATCCATCGAAAGGGCGCCATAGCGATCATGCAACAGTTTTTTTTGTTGTTCAAAACTCTCTCTCATTTTCCAGATCTCCTATACACAAACTTCCATCATTATAGCAAAGTTCTTTTTGGATGAAAAATATTTCATTGTTTCATCGTTTATTGCTAGTTAGAAATTTCCATAAATTTTTCAACGCCTCATTCTATTCCAAATAGTATCAGATATCAAGTAAAACTTAAGAAAGATAAAAGTTTCTGACAAAAGGATGTTTACTTTTCCATTCCTGCCTTTCTTGTTCTTTTATCACAACAAAAAAATGGGGCTGCGACAAAAATCTTGTCACAGTCCCTTATTCTGAATAAACGGTGTGGAAGAGACAGCCTATCAGTAGTAATAAGACACATCTCTTTCACAGCCTCATTTTTGCGTAAAAATCGATTTATTCGAAAAATTCCCCGTATACATCTTCTACACGTTGATCTGGATTGATCACGATATACAAGTTACCTGTTTTTTCGCTGATTTTTGTTGATTGATATTGATTGTCTAATCCTTCTGTTCCTTTATCTAGATATGGGAAGTACACAAGATCAGGTGTGCCATTTCGGTAAAGGATTTCCATTCGCTCGATATCTTCGTATTTCAATGCGCGATTAAACATGCCCATTTCCAGTCCGCCTAGGTTGATATCATGTGTCGCAACTGCGTCCCCTTCATGGAAGATTTCGATTTTAAATCCAGCACACGGATGGATTTCAACAAATTCACTGCCATTGATTCGTCCAAAACTTGTTGTGATTTGTTTGATCCAAAGATCGCCGATATGACGGCGGTTGATCGTCCAGGTTTCTCCATTTCTAAAATAAAATTTTAGCGCTGTCATTTCTTTACTCATTAAAAAGACTCCTTTATGATGTAATTTATTCTTGTACTACCTCAGTTTAGCACAAATTTATGTAAGTGGTCACATCTTATGTTTTTTCTTCTAATGACGTATCTGCCCACTTTAAGTAGCCAACAAAGCTGAGCAGATACAGTCTAGTGTTTTTTAAATCAATTTTTCTTTCGATAAAAAATCCAAAACCTGTTTTTTATCATTTTTTATTCTTTGTTCTACGACGGCTTTTTCAGCTAATTGCAAAGCTTCACTAACCCACTTACCAGGTTTTTTTCCAGTTTCTTCTAGCAAGATTTTACCATCTACTGCTAATTCGCTTAATGACTTGATAGGTAAACGATCATAGGATTCTCCTACGGCATCCATCTGAGGTGTTTCGTCAAAATAGATCATCAATTCTTCTACTTGCAGTGCATGTTTTTTGCCTAAGAAGTACAATTCGAATGGTTCCAAAGCTCCAGTTTCTCGTTGTCGTAGTCCTTGGACAAGTGCTTGAACGTCTTTAATCATTTGGTTAGAACACTTCCACGATTTCAAAAAGGAACGAATCTCATTTTCTTTTAGACCCAGTTGGCTGATCAATAATGTCCATACTTGGCTCTCTTCTTTCAATGGGACGGATGGTAATTCAGCAAAACGTAAAAGTGCTTCGCCTTCTTCTTTCAAACCGGGACAGCAAATGTAGCACTCTGTTTCAATAAATGCATGGATTCCCGCGGCCCGTTCATTTCCCAAGAGCATCTTGATGAATTCCACATTTATACGTTCTACAGATATTTTACCTAATAGCTCGTGGTTTTCTTTGATGGCGTAGAAGGTTTCTTCCTCTAATTTGAACCCTAGTTGACTGACAAAACGCAACCCGCGCATCATTCGTAAGGCATCTTCATGGAACCGCTCATGAGGATTGCCTACAGCTCGCAAGATCTGTTCTTCTAGATCTTGCAGACCATCGAACAAATCGATGATTTCTCCATCTTCTTTCAAAGCAAACGCATTGATCGTAAAATCTCTTCTTTTCAAATCTTCTGCCAACGAACGAACGAATTCGACATGATCTGGTCTGCGGTAGTCCTGATAAGTTGATTCCGTCCGAAATGTGGTGATCTCATATTGTTCATCATTTTCTAATACCAACACAGTTCCATGTTCGATCCCAATATCTATCGTTTTTGGAAAAAGCTGTTTGATTTCTTCTGGAAATGCGCTTGTTGCGATATCCACATCATGGATTGGCTGGTTCAGCAAGATATCACGAACACTTCCACCTACAAAATAAGCTTCATATCCTGCATTCTCTAATTTTTTCAGAACTGGAATTGCCTTTTGGTATTCCAGAGGTAATTGTTTTAATTTCATTTTTCCAACCTTTCCTGCGTGTTTCTTGTACTGAGATAAAGACTCAGTTGCATGGTGACTGTTTGACAAGTCCGTTTCAGAGTCTTCAAGGCCAGGACTTACTCGTCCTTACGCTCAAAGCGATTATGGTCTCTTTGATTGAATTTTTCCATGTTTTTTTCAAAAACTTCAGTTAAGTCGATATTCAATGAATTAGCCATGATCATCGTAACGAATAAAACATCACCAAGTTCTTCTGCTACCGAGTTAACTGGTTCAGAAGCCTTTTTGCTTTTTTCTCCATAAGTGTGGTTGACTTCTCTTGCCAATTCACCTACTTCTTCAGTTAATCGAGCCATCTGAGCTAATGGAGAGAAATACCCCACCTTGAATTGCTGGATATATTCATCCACTTCCTGCTGCATACTGTATAAAGAACGCTTTTTATCCATCTTTTTCCCTCCAAAACTATCTTACCAAAACTTTAACGCAAATCCTAGATAAGAGCAATTGAGAAAATCGAATTTCCATGCTACATTTAGGAAGGAATTTCTAAATGGAAATTCTGTGAAAATACATAATTGAAAGCTGGAATTCATATGGTCAAACGAAAAACAGTAAAAGAAGTTCTTTTTATCATTATAGGAACAAGTATTTATGCATTTGGTCTTGTTTACTTGAACATCGCTAATCATTTAGCAGAAGGGGGCGTCTCAGGGATCACCTTGATCTTAAGAGCTTTATTCGGAATTGATCCAGCTTATACGACTTTATTAATCAACATCCCATTGATTTTACTAGGAGGAAAGATCCTCGGTAAACGTTCCTTGGCCTATACAGTTCTAGGTACACTTTCTTTGTCATTCTTTTTATGGATCTGGCAAAGGGTTCCACTAGAAATCAATTTACAGCATGATCTACTGATCGTTTCTCTACTTGCGGGTTTAGTTGCAGGTGTAGGAAGCGGGATCGTCTACCGCATGGGTGGAACAACAGGTGGCAGCGATATTATTGCTCGGATTTTAGAACAAAATTACGGCATCACTATGGGGCGTTCCCTATTGGCATTTGATATCATCGTCTTACTTGCTTCATTAACCTATATCGACTTGAAACGTATGATGTATACGTTGATTGTTTCGTATGTTTTCAGTCGTGTGATTGATTCGATCTTAGATGGCGGATATTCTGCAAAAGGTCTACTTGTCGTCTCCAACAAAAGCGAAGAGATTGCACCACTACTGATGACCGGTCTGCAAAGAGGTGTGACTTTTCTTTCTGGAGAAGGCGCATTCTCTGGTAATTCAAAAAAAATCATCTATATGGTCGTTAGCTCTAGTGAATTAACTGAAGCTAAGAGGATCGTCCACGAGATTGACGAAAAAGCTTTCCTTTCAATCATCAATGTGCATGAAGTGGAAGGGCAAGGCTTTACTTATTTGAAGCCACAGACAAGATTACTGAAAAAACTATAAGAAAAAAGACAAAGATAGGCTATGAGGAAAGATTCCACATCCAGCTGACCTTTGTCTTTTTTAGTACTATACTATTTTTAACTAATTTTTATGTTCACTTACCCGGTTACTTTTCTTTTGTGTCTGCAAAAGGATCTTTCGGTTAACTTCATCAGATAATTTCAAAAAAGCATCCCTATCTCCATCTTCTAGTGCTTGATCGATTTGAGCATAAAGCATTTTTAGTTTTGCCTCTTCTTCTTTTTCTTGAAAATATCGTTCAATTAATTCAGTATCTTCTTCACTGACTGAAGAATCCCAAGAAGAAAATGGATTGTCTTCTAAGATAGATAGATATTCTCTTGTCTGCCAAGCATTTTCGAATATACATTCCACATATAAAGGCTTTTTCCAATTCAAACGGATTTCATGAAAAATCTGGTCTGTGTCCGTAAATTCTTTTCCCTGCAAAAACAATTTCATGGGTTCCCCTTCAACAGATAGATCACTGATCTGCAGTCCTCGATCCGCAAAATTCGCCCCTTCAACAAAGTGGACATTGCTTAAAATCGCTTCATGATTGGCAAGATAATTCAAGATCCAAAAAACTTCTCTTCGGCTAAAAGATACATGATTGACCATCCACGTTAAAAAATTCTTCTTTTCCCGTACATCAATTAGCATTTTTCTCACCTCTCTGTTAGGTCATCTAATAATGACAGTGCCTCCATATCTCCTGGTTCAAGTGTTAAATAATAAGTCAATAATTCTTGCGCTCTTTTCAGCTGCCCTTCTTCTCTTAAGAAAAAGGCATACTCTTTCAAGAAATCTGGTTCATGTGATAGTTCATGATAAGCCTGTTCATAGTGTACAGCTGCAACGGTAAAGTCTTCTAATTCATTATAAGCATGGGCTAGGTTCCATTCTGCATAAGGATTAGCAGTTTCTTCCATCTGATTGATCACTTGTATCACATCTTCATATCTTTCATCATCCAAGTAAAGATTGCTTAAAGTAAGTAATGTTTCATCTTGTTTGTCTCCTACTTCTAAAGCTTTCAGTAAAAGTTCTTCTGCTCGCTGTCTATCATGCAGACGGAAAGCATTTTCCGAGGCCAGGTGATAAAGTTCGACTTGGTAAGGATTTTCTTTGATTCCTTCTTCTAACACTGTTTGTGCTTCTTCAATCATTTCTTCTTCTTGAAGAGCTTGTCCTAGATATAGATATAACGATTGATAATGCGGATTAACTTCTCGAAGTTCTTCCAGATAGTTGATTGCCTGCTGATTTTCTTTCAATTGAAGATTCGTAAAAGCTAGCTGGAACAGTCGATCATCTGTCCTTTCTTCTTTCAGTGCTTCTTCTAAAGGTGCGATAGCTGCTTCGAATTCTCCTTGCATACTTAAGGATTGTCCTAAACGTTCCTGCATCGAGATTCCTGAAATTTCATTTATCCCGCTTGCCAACAATGTTTCATAAACCACTGCTGCCTCTTTGAAACGATCAACTGAAAAATACAATTCAGCTAGCGCAAACTGGATCAATGGTTCATCAGGAAGCAACCCAGCTGCTTCTTTCAATTTTGCTTCACTCACTTCAGGGATTCCGATAACTTGGTACAAATCAGCTATCGCCAATAAGCTTTGCGGATAGTAATCACTTTGCTTATCCACTTTTTCCAGGTATTCAAAAGCTAAGTCGATCTCATTATCTTCGATTGCAATTTCTGCTAACGGGATGTTCAGTCCGTCATTTTCTGGGTATTGGTTGATCAGTTGTTCAAAAATCTGTTTTGCTTCGATCAAAAAGCCAATAGCCAGCAATTCTTCGCCTAGTTCAGCTAATATATCTGCTGGGTCTTCTTTTAATGCTTTTTCTAAAAAGATTTGTGCTTGTGACAAGTCTTCATCTGATAAAGCTTGCAACATTTTTTCGCTATTTGTATTCATTTCAATTCCCTCTTATCTCACTGACGATTTGTTGAAATACCGTCATTGTTCTCAATAATTCTTTTTCGTTTGGACGTTGGTATCCGTCTATTATACCTATTTTTTCTAAAACAAGTATTTTTTTGCTTTTTTCTGCCAAAAAAAGAACTTTTTCCAAATACTCCATCTTTGAAATCTGTTCCAGCCAGTGGATTGGATAGCCAAGCAAGTCCAGCCACACAAAAAAGTTTTTTAGTTGGAAATCAAAAGGATATGCTTGGAGATTCCACACGAAATGAAACATCATTCCTAAAAATTTTTTCATACTAGCAGAAAGTAGATGGCCATTTTCGGTCAGATAAAAAGCTTGTTCAAACAGTTTACCATAATTTGACAGGTTTTCTGCCTCTAATTGATAAAAATAGATCATTTCTTCGATCATCCCGGCAAACGGCCGAGTCGTTAATTGCTTTTTATTTGGATAGTTTTTATACAGATTTTGCAAAAAACGATGATCACAAATCATTCCGCAACAGATAAAAGTCAAAAAGTCAATCTGCTTTCCGTCCACTTGCCGCTCGCTGATCGTTTGATCATAAACAATGCGTTCTGGCAGATTGATGGTTTGCAGCACTACACGATTTGGTAGCTGCAAAATCGTCCGCTGCGGTGTTAATGCTCGGCTTAGAGAACGGATCGATACAGGGATCATCCATAGTGATGAATCAAGGGTTGTATGTTTTTGAAAAAAACCTGCCAGATCCATGATCCCTTCATTTCCAAATCCGATGATAAACATGGATTGATTTTCGGGATAGCGTTTGACGAAATCAAGCAGGTTCTTTAATTCTGTTAAATGATTGCATTGAGTGTTGGCACAAATATACCAGTCATTGTTTGCTTGATTTGCAAATAACGGGTTGATCTTATCTGCAAACAAATCATAATAGCGCTGATTCGTTAAAAATAAGATTGGCTGATCAATGGAAAGTTCTCTTAGCTGGCTGACTAGCGTTTCTCCGTAAAACACTTTCGTCAACGCATCTTCTACTTGATAATCAAGTTCCATACGCATCCCTCCTCTTCTTATTTTTATTTTACCATTAGTAAGCAAATTCTAGAAAAGATAAGAGCAAAGCTCACCTCATAACTTGGAAATAAATAAAAATTAAATAAAATACATGTGTTTTCTATGTATGACATACGGATTCGAAATCTCTGTCTCTTATTTATTCCTTTTCTGCTAGGAAATAAAAAGAAAAGCACTTGTAGCCCTAGAGCCACAAGCGCTTTTTCAACTGTCTTATTTAACAGCGTCTTTTAATGCTTTACCTGGTTTGAATGCAGGTACTTTGCTAGCTGGAATTTCGATTTCTTCACCAGTTTGTGGGTTGCGACCTTTGCGAGCTGCGCGTTCGCGAACTTCAAAGTTACCAAAACCGATTAATTGAACTTTTTCGCCGTTAGCTAAAGCATCTTGAATAGTTGAAAATACAGCATCTACTGCTGCAGTTGCATCTTTTTTAGTTAAATCAGTAGCTGAAGCAACTTTTTCGATTAATTCTGCTTTGTTTGCCATGGATAGATTCACCTCCTCCACAAGAGATATGATAGAAATATCATTTAGTTAAAACTTTCTGAGTGGTCCAGAAGTTTAAAAAGAAATATTGATTAACTTCAATATTCTGTTATCACGATATCATATGAACCGCTTAATAGCAAGGTTTTTACCAATTTTCACATGCTTTTTTTAGTCATAGAAACGTAACAAACAAAACTGTCTTTTTCTTTTGAAAAAAAAACGTCGATATGGTAAAATGCCTATTTTCTTCTACGAGGGATAATCCGGATGGACGTCCCTTCAAAAGTAAATGCTTTTCTGATTTGATTTTCTAAGAAACGTTCATAAGAAAAATGCATCAATTCCTCTTCATTGACAAAAACGACAAATGTAGGTGGTTTGACAGCGACTTGTGTTGCATAAAAAATCTTCAGGCGTTTTCCTTTATCTGTTGGTGTTGGATTGATTGCTACAGCATCCATAATGATATCATTCAACACAGCCGAAGAGATACGAAGATTCTGGTTCATACTTACTTGTTCGATCATTTCAGGCAGACGTTCCAACCGTTGTTTAGTCACTGCAGAAACAAAAACGATTGGAGCGTAATCAAGATACCGGAATTCATCACGAATCTCTTGTTCGAAATCACGCATTGTATTGGTTTCTTTCTTTACAAGATCCCATTTATTCACGACGATAATAATTCCACGACCAGCTTCATGGGCGTAACCCGCTACTCGCTTGTCTTGTTCCCGAATCCCTTCTTCAGCATTCAGTACCATCAAAACGATATCAGAACGGTCAATGGCACGCATTGCACGCATCACGCTATATTTTTCAGTATTTTCGTATACTTTTCCGCGTTTACGCATACCAGCTGTATCGATCATTAAGAATTTCTGACCACTTTCAGAAACGAAGTGGGTGTCGATTGCGTCTCGGGTCGTTCCTTCAATATCCGAAACAATTACACGTTCTTCTCCTAAAATCGCATTGATCAAAGAGGATTTACCAACATTTGGGCGACCAATCAAACTAAACTTAATCGTGTCGTCGTCCTCTTCTTCAGTCTCTTCAGAGAAATACTTCACTGCTTCATCTAAAATATCACCAATCCCTAGTCCATGGCTTCCTGAAACAGGATAAGGATCGCCTAGCCCTAAGGAATAAAATTCATAGATATCGTTTCTCATTTCTGGATTATCTACTTTATTGACTGCTAAAATCACTGGTTTATTACTTCTGTATAAAATTTTCGCAACCATCTCATCTGCGTCTGTCACGCCTTCGCGTCCGCTGACTACACAAATGATTACATCTGCTTCTTCAATCGCGATTTCTGCTTGATGCTTGATCTGATCCATAAAAGGTTCATCGCCAAGATCAATTCCGCCTGTGTCGATCACGCTGAATTCTCGACCTAACCATTCACCTTTTGCATAAATACGATCACGAGTTACTCCAGGAGTATCTTCGACAATCGAGATACGCTCACCAGCGATGCGGTTAAAAATCGTAGACTTACCGACGTTCGGGCGGCCAACGATTGCAATTGTTGGATTTGCCATATTATTTCCTCCTCACAAGTTTCCAATCTCACTTAGTTTAACGAATGCATTGCCAACTTTCAAGCATAGATTGTCAATTAAACGAAGTATTTTTATTCCTTATTGAAATACTAATCGCTTTTCAAAAGAAAAACTGAGACAAAAGCAGCTGCTTTCATCTCAGTCACAGATACAAAATCAATTATTTTTCAGAATCATCGGTTGCTTTTTCTTCTACTTCTTCTTTCAACGCATCACCTAAAATGTCTCCCATAGTAAATCCAGTATTTTCTTCTGGTAATTCATAAGACTCAACATTTTTTGGTTCTTCTTCTGAAGCTGGTTTTTCTTCTAAAGCTTTGATACTCAATGCAATACGATGTTCTTCTGGATGGATCTCTAATACTTTCACTTTCACTTCGTCACCTTCATGAAGCACTTCATGTGGTGTCGCAATATGTTTATGTGAAATTTGAGAAATATGGACTAGCCCTTCTACTCCAGGGAACACTTCAACAAAGGCACCGAAGCTTGTCAAACGTTTAACTGTTCCGTCTAATACTGTGCCAACTGGAGCTTTTGTATCGATTTCTGACCAAGGTCCAGGCTGTGTGTCTTTGATTGACAAGGAAACACGTTCTTGTTCAGGATTGATAGACAACACTTTGACATTTACATCATCATTGACAGCCAATACATCACTTGGTTTTGCTACATGACTATGTGAAATCTCTGAGACATGGACTAGACCGTCAATTCCGCCTAGGTCGACAAATGCGCCAAAATCAGTAAGACGTGCAACACGTCCACTGAGAACATCTCCCTCATGGATAGTTGAAAGAATTTCTTTTTTCTTTTCTTCTCTTTCGTTTTCCACTACCGCTTTATGCGATAAGATCAAACGATTTTCTGATGGTTCGATTTCGATGATTTTAAAGCTCAATGTTTTGCCTTTATAGTCTGAAAAGTCTGCAACAAAATGATCTTCCACCATTGATGCAGGGACAAAACCACGTACACCGACGTCAACGACTAAACCGCCTTTGACAACATTTGTAACAGGTGCTTCGATCACCTTGCCCTCTTGGAAATCTCTTTCGATATCTTCCCAAACTTTTTTAGCATCTAAACGGCGTTTTGAAAGTAGGTAGCTGCCGTTTTCTTTATCTTTGCCGATCGTACTGATAACGACTAAGTCTAATACATCACCGACTTTTACTACTTCGCTGATATCTTCTACCGGCAAAGTTGATAATTCTTTTGCCGGAACGACTCCTTCAACTCCAGCCCCTTCGATTCCGACAATCACTTGTTTGTCTTCAATGACTAAAACTTCGCCCTTAACAACATCGCCAACTTTTACTTCTTGTACGCTTTTCATTGCGTCTTCCATTGACTGGTTGTTCTCTTGATTTTGATCAAATTCTGTCATAACACTTGTCCTCCTAACCAACATTCTGCCGTAAGTACGGTACTGTTTTTAGTTTAATTGATTATTCAAAAAAAATAAAGCGATTTCGTTCGTTTTCCTTGAAAAAACAATTGTTTTTCATTTTTTTTCTTAATTTAAAAAAGAAGATAACCTTTTTTCAAAACAACAGCTTTTATTGCTGCAACGACTTCTGGAATCGATTTGCCAGTCGTATCGATACGAACAGCATCCTCTGCTTGCTTCAGCGGAGAGACGTCCCTTGTTGAATCATAATGGTCTCTTTCCTGTATCTCTTTCGTCAGTGTTTCAAGATCAGTCGGAATTCCTTTTTCTTGGTTCTCTTTGAAACGTCTTTCTGCACGCTCACTTACGCTTGCTACTAAAAAGATTTTCACTTCTGCATTCGGTAATACAGCTGTCCCGATGTCTCTTCCGTCCATGACAACGCCACCGCGTTCCCCTATTTTTCGTTGGATAGCAACTAATTCTTCTCTGACTTTTCCATGTGCAGAGACTTCAGAAACAGCTTTTGTGACATCTGGTTGACGGATTTCTAAAGTCACATCTTTTGATGCTATGAATACATGCTGTCCATCTTCTTGTTGCGAAAAAGAGATAGGATACTTTTTGATCAGCGAAACTAGCCCTTCTTCATCTGAAAAAGATACATTGTTCGTAATAGCTAAATAAGTTACTGCGCGATACATGGCACCGGTATCTGTATAAATATAATTCAATTCTTTTGCTAATATCTTGGCAACGGTACTTTTCCCAGATGAAGCAGGCCCGTCGATTGCAATACTGATTTGTGTCATGATATAACTCCTTTTTCTCAAAAAAAAAGCCGCAAAGCGCGGCTATTATTATTTAATTCTTAATTCTTGACCAGGGTAAAGCATAAAGTTGTTTGGATCTAAGCCATTCAATTCAAACAATTGATCAGTGGTGATCCCTGCACGCTCAGCCACTTGTTTTGGACCTTCGCCTGCTTGAACAGTCGTTGTTGAACCGGCTGCAGCTGATGAAGAAGGTGTTGTTTCTGCTGCATTGCTGCTTGAATCCCCTGCTTGATAAGTTGCCTCACTTGAGGAAGTCGGTGTTGTCTCTGCTGCAATACTGCTTTCTGACGTTACACCTGTATCTTGAGACACAGTAGATTCTTCCGCGATTGTACTAGATTCTACTGTTGAAGTCTCAGTTGACTCCTCTTTTGTTGTACTTGTAGAACTTTCAACTACTGATGTCGAAGTTTCAGAAGAAGTTGCTGCTGTTGCATTGTTGCTTGATCCATTTCTGATCCAGAAATAAGCACCTGCTGGAATAGCGATACATAAGACCAGTAAAATCAAAAATAGCGAAAGAAATAATGTATTTCCTTTCTTTTGTTGTCTCTGAGAACTTCTTGATGAAACTTCATCATCTGTATCGTAGATTGGTTGTTCCCATGGTTCTTGTGTTTCGTTATTTTCTGTAGATTGATGTCTATCTTTTCTGCTCACTGTTTTACCTCCTAAACTCTATCGTGTGTATTATACCATAGGAAAAAGTGTCTTGTCCTAAAAAATCAATGTTCCATGTTTTTTTTAAATAAATTTAGTAAAATCGTTTCCCAATGAAGTTGTTCAGTCTTAGAAAAAAGCTTCCTCTTTGGCAGAAGTTCTGCTTTTGCTCCATCAATATCACAACAATTCTGCGGCTTTTCGGAGAGTTTTTCGCCAAAATAAGCTAAGATGAATTTTCTGCGGCAGTTTTCTTCATTAATATAGCGAAGCATCTGCTGCAGGCGGAATTCTTTTTCTTTTTCCTGACGTTTGAGCCGTTCCACCCAATTTTCTGGTTTTTCAGACTGCTGGATCAGCTCCATCCATTTTTTTTGCAGCTCATCAAAGGGAGCTTGCTCTGTGGCATATTCCAAATAAAGCTCAAAACTTTGTCGCTGTTCTCTAGAAAGTTGATTAAAGAAATAATGGATACGTTCATCCCCACTTTGATAAAAAAGAATTGCTGCACTTTCTTCCTGATCTCTGCCTGCACGACCGATTTCTTGTACATAGTTTTCTAGACTGTCTGGCAAATCATAATGGACCACATAACGGATATCAGATTTATCGATCCCCATACCAAATGCATTCGTAGCAATGAGAAACTGCAGCTGATTTTTTACAAACTGCTGTTGAAGTTGTCTTCTTTGAGCTGCATCAAGACCGCCGTGATAGTATCCAACTGTAAAACGTTCCCTGAATAAATGATACAATCGTTCGACTTCTTTTTTTGTTGCACAATAAATGATTGCCGCTCCTTGTGCTCTTTCCATGAAGTGTTCAAGTTCTTGTTCTTTTTGCTGCGTTTTCCGAACAAAAAGCGAGATATTTTGCCGATTGACTGATTGTCTGATCTCTTTTGGTGGTCGATCAAATAGTACATGACGTATATCTCTTGCTACTAAATCTGTTGCTGTCGCCGTTAGTGCCAGTGTGACCGGGTTTCCTAAAAGCTTTCGGATTTTTCCTAACTGTTGATATTCTGGACGGAAATCAACTCCCCATTGAGACACGCAATGAGCCTCATCTACTACATATAACGCAATATTTTGTTTTTTCAGATGCTCTAAAAGAGAAGGATTAGTCAACATTTCGGGACTCAAAAACAAAAATTTATATTGCGATAGATGACGGAGGACGTATCTTCTTTCAGATTGCGAAAGTAAACTATTGAAAGCAGTTACTCGTTTCTCCCCTCGTTTTTGTAATTGCGTCACTTGATCTTCCATTAGAGAAAGCAGCGGTGACACGATGATGACCAGACCTTCCATTAAATACCCCGTCAATTGATAGCAAAGGCTTTTTCCCGTTCCTGTAGGCAAAATAGCGAGAGTATCTTCTCCATCAAGCAACGCCTGAATAATTTCTTCTTGGCCGGGACGAAATGAATCAAATCCAAAATATTTTTTTAATTCATTTATTAACATTCTGTATCGCTTCCTTTCTCAATAGATAGATTTGATACAAACGAAATTCTCCATAATCTAATTGTCCATCTACATTCCATTCGCTAAAGCGCCACTCTCGCACGGAATCCTTATTTGGTTCCAAACGTTCGATTGTTTCTGCAGAGAGAATCCGCTCGTATGGAAAATCATCAAAAAACAAGGCCCACTCAATAAGATGATCTGTTACTGTTCCTCTTTTTAAATGACGGATTGCCATGATCTGGTCAATTGTCTGACCATTCATAAACATCTGCTTGGTGATCATCATGCTTTGATTGAAATTTTGCTGTAATAATGAATCGATCAAAGTGTGCCAAAGCGAATCTGGCCGTTTTTCGATTTGTGCTAACAAAAGGTGGATACATCTGCTTTGTTGCAGATAAACCGCTGACTCATCATCGTTTTTTGCCAGCTGATAAGGAAGCAGCCCTATTCGCTCATTTCCAGATAATTGGTTAGCTAAAAAATCTGCTGCTTCTTCTGGTATCTCCGAAAACAGCTGCACCAAACTCTCATACGCAGTATCAATCAAAATTTCACGTGGCAATTGGCTTTCACTAAGCCATTTTTTTAGTTGGAAAGTATAAAAAGGACTTGTCTCTGCTGGAAGATAGTCTTGAATACCCGTTGCCAGATTAGAAATTACTTGAACAGCAAATTTAATGAGCCGCCAACTAGTTTCCCCTGTTCTGCCATAGCGGTCAAAACGCAAACCAGTATGTTCTATTTGATGTTCGGACAACATATCAGCCCCTGCAGGCGTTAGCTTTGCTTCATTTTCATTTATTTCGATCCAACCTTGCTGCGCAATTTTTTGCAAAATTTGATAAAACTTATCCTGCTTCAATTCTGGAAAACTGTTATGGATAAACAAAAGTTCGTGGGTAAATCCATAAATAAGTACTGAAGTCGTTCGTTTTCCCACAAGGAGTTGGTAAAGAGAACTAATCCGCAGCTTGTGTCCTGATGAAAATAGCGATAAAATAAAAACAATCATATTATTCTCCTTAAGTTAGGATGGTTAGAAATGTCACTACTATGTAAACTTGTACCTGAACGCTGTATTGCATGCGGTCTTTGTCAAATCGAAGCGCCAGATATTTTCGATTATGATGAAGAAGGAATCGTTTTATTTGCCCAAGAACCAGAGGCTCATCAACAGTTCGTGATGCCGGAAGAAGAAACATATGTAAAAAAAGCGTATCAAAAATGTCCAGTTCGAGCGATTTTATTAGAAAATAAAATATAAATATAAACGAAACTTTAAAAACGTACACTAAGTTCTCTAAACTTGAAAATAAGCCGGGATCTGTTTCTCTTGTTCCGTGAAATCCCGACTTATTTTGAAAGATTCATTTGCTATCTATAGTTAATTGACTAGTTTTTTCACGGACCCTATAGGACCCATTTATATTATTTCAACTTTTTCAGCCAGTTTTCCAATGTATTGACGATCACAGTTTGCTGGTCTGCGTTAGAAATTTCTGCCTCTCCATCTCCTTTTTGCTCACCATAGCTGCCAAAACCTCCATGATTTCCGCCATTGATTGATACATACTCTGTTCTTTCCGGTAAATACTGCTTAGCTTCTTGATAAGCTTCCTGATTCAATACTTTATCTTTTGTCGCCGTGATCGATAAAACAGGGACAGCTGATTCTGTCAATGTTCCTTTTTTGTCGGGATAACTTGCCATGAAGAATACCCCTTTTAAATGTTTGTCTGAATGATTCTTATTGACATAACGACTTGCCATTACGCCACCTAATGAATGGCCACCGATCACATAATCGGAATTTGGAAAATCTTCTTTGACCTTATCCGCTTTGTTTCCGCCCATCACTGCTAGATCAAGTGGCATTTTGACAATAGCGACTGAAAAGCCGTTTTTTGCTAAATCTTGCGCCCAAATACTATAACTTTCTGGCTCTACGAGAGCACCAGGATAAAAAATAAGTAATGGAGACTTTCCATGATTCTTTTTCTCTCCTTCAAAAAATAAGTAATCTTCTTTGTTTTTTCCTTCTTTTACCAACACTTGCGCTTCTGACGATGGTTCGTACGTATTTTGCTGTATATAGTAATAACCGGCTCCACCGAGTAATCCTAAAATGATGACTAAGCCAATTAGTATTCGTCTAAATATTTTCACTTTCTCCCACCTTTTCTATCCGAGTGACCCCTTTTTCTTAATCAAGTATGATTATACCTTAAAAAAAATAAGAGAGAAATGCAAACTTTCCAGCATCAAATAAAAAAAGACGGAATATCCATTTGAATATCCGCCCTTTTTGTATGTTTATTTTTATTTAGCACATAAACGATACACAGCTTCTGCATAAATTTCCATTGCTTTATACATACTACTTAATTCCCATCGTTCATTCGCCTGGTGCATAAAGTCAGGAGTATCAGGGAACATCGCACCGAATGCCACACACTGGTTCATCGTACGAGCAAAAGTAGCGCCGCCTGATACAAACGGTTCAGTCATGTCTCCAGTAATATCGCGATATGTCCCCAATAGATTTTTCACTAACTCACTGTCTAGTGGCACGTATAATGAATCAAGGAAGTCAAATTCTTCATAAGTCAACCCATATTTTTCTGCTGTTTTAGTTAATTTAGCTACTAAATCATCTTTCTTGAATGTAACAGGGATTCTCATATCTACACCGATTTTTGTTTGTTCTGGTGTGATTTCCAAACTTGCAAAGTTCATCGTTAGCTCGCCGGATTGTTCATCTTCTGTTTTGCCCACGACAGCTTCACCAGTTGCATTTTCTTGAACTAATTTTCCTAAGAAATTGATTGGGCCAAAATCGAATACTTCTGAAAGAGCAATTGCCAGACGAGAAATAGCATTCACTCCTTGCGCTGCATCTTTCGCGTGGATACTTTTACCAAGAACGACGATGCCTTCACCTTGTTCTTCGAAATCGAATTCGTGTTTTTTCAATGCTTCTTTTACTTCAGAAAGCTTTTCTCCAGAGTAAGGAGCTGCATCAGGAACAACATTCAACGCTCCTCCAGCTTTTACAGAAAACTCGTTCGTTCCTGGTCCTGTCAAGTAAGCTTGCAATAAGCCTTTTTCTGCATAAATTAAAGGAAATTCAGCATCTGGCGCAAATCCTTGCGTAATTCCTTCTTCTTTTTCGTTATATTTTTCTAAACAACGCCATAAATTTTCTTCATCTGTACCAAAGATAAAACGAATACGTGTCTTGAATTCCACGCCAGCATCAATCAAAGCTTTGACGGCATACATTGCCGCAATAGAAGGACCTTTGTCATCTTGGGATCCGCGACCAACTAACCAGCCGTCTTTTATAGTTGGATCGAATGGTTTTGTTTCCCAATTATTTTCGTCCCCTGCTGGAACAACGTCCATATGACACAAGATACCGAATAATTCATCTCCAGAGCCAATCTCTGAATAACCGTAATAGCCTTCTGGATCTTTAAATGTTCTAAATCCTAGCTTTTCACTGATTTCCAATACTTTATCCAAAGCTTCAATCACTTTTTTACCGAAGGGATGTCCTTGTCCTGAATCTGCTTCATCTAGTACGGAAGGAATTCGGATCAATTCGCTCAATGATTCTAATGCTTGTTCATGATGTTGTTCTGTCACAAATTTTTTCATGATATTATCCTCCTAATATGTTAAAAAGGGTCATGTCAAATTCCTCCGACACAACCTCTTCTTCTCAAATAATGACGTTTTAAGCCTGCTCCATCAGCAAGCAGAATGTTCTTAACAAATGATGAAAGAAAAAACACTCACTGAATGGAGCTATTGACTTGTCCACGTGCTTATCGATAGCCGTTTATCGGTTTCTTCATTCTTATGATAGACCTTGTACCTGTATTTGTCTAGGTTTAGAACATTGCTGCTACACCTAGGATCACACAGATGGCTACAAATAATATCGCAATTAATTTACCGGTAAATTTCCACCACACTGAAACATCGAAACGAGCAATTGCTACAGCACCCATTACGATAGCAGATGTTGGTGTAATTAAGTTTACTAAACCAGATGCAGATTGATA
This sequence comes from Enterococcus sp. DIV0436a, assembly GCF_051711605.1. NCBI lineage: Bacteria > Bacillati > Bacillota > Bacilli > Lactobacillales > Enterococcaceae > Enterococcus > Enterococcus sp. DIV0436a. Next base: position 1,177,344 of record NZ_JBIONA010000001.1, on the reverse strand, counting down.
AGCAGTGATTACTAAATCCTTACCGACGCCGGCAAATTCACCCATAGGTCCCATGATTCCCATTGTTGCAGCAGCTAAGCCGGAAGTTGAAGGAATCAAGAATGACATAGGGATATAGAAAATAAATGTAATAATGATGAATACACTTGAAGATAATGAACTTAATCCTTGTTCGCCCCAATGTAAGATGGTGTCTGTGATTAATCCATTGTTCATAACCACTTGGATACCACGAGCAACAGCTACTACGATTGCTACACCGATCAAATCAGAAGCACCAGCTAAAAATTCAGAGACAAATTCAGACTCTTTCATGCCATAAGTGATTGCTACTACGATGGACATTACTAAGAATAACATAGTAATTTCTGGGAAGTACCAGTCACCTAATGGAAGCATGCTTTTACCTAGAACAGTACCTAGTACCGGAAGGTTTGTTAACCAGTTTGTCAATGATTCAAAAATCGTGAAATTCGCATTCAAGGTTGTCCAAGGAATCAAACTGATGATCATGATACCAAAAGTAATAAAGAACAATACATTAACATGTTTTTGTTTTTTCGTGATTACTTCTTGACGACCGATTGCTTCAATATCGAAATGCTTCATATCTTCTTTACGTTGGTTGTATACTAATGATTTTGTTGGATCTTTTTCGATCTTTGATGCATAACGATACACATATACAATAGAAATAGCTAACAAAATAACGAACATCAAGAATCGAAGACCAATACCTTCACCCATCGAAATCCCAACAGCTTGTGAAGCTACGCCTGTTGCAAAAGGATTTACCGTTGAAGCTAGACAGCCTACTTGAGACCCTACTAATACGATTGCTACTGCTACTACTGTATCAAAGCCTACAGCCATCATAACTGGGATCAGTAAAGCATAGAATGGAATCGTTTCTTCTGCCATTCCGTAAGTAGAGCCGCCTAATGCAAATAACAGCATCAATACTGGAATAAGCATTTTTTCTTTTCCTTTGAATTTCTTCACAACTGAAGCAATCCCGGCATCTAGTGCCCCTGTTTTGTTGATAATACCTAAAAATCCACCAACAACCAAAATGAAGAAAGAGATTGGGATTGCAGCAGGTGTTTCTTTAGTTAGCTCCCCCGCTGGTACACCTAACATCCCATTGATTGGCGCCATGAAAATATCCCACAGCCCTTGAGGATTTTGTTGTACTCGTTCATATGATCCAGCGACGATGTTGCCTGCATCGTCTACACTATAGTGCCCAGCTGGTATAAACCAAGTAAGTACAGCGATTACTGCAATAATAATAAATAAGACCGTATACGCTGAAGGCATTTGAAATTTTTTCTTTTTTGTTTGTTCCATCTTCTTCTTCCTTTCTTTTCCGTTAGAGACAACAATTTTGGCTCTAATGTTATTTTATCAAAAAGAGTATCAGAACAAAAATAATAACACGCATTTTGTAAAACTTTTGTTCAAAAAGTTCGTTTTTCCCTATTCCCTCCTCTTTTTTCAGGTTTTTAAAGCTTTCTTCTTTTTCATTGTAGCGTTTCCTTTTTTTTATAAACAAACATTTTCGTCTTTTAAAAGGAGAAGAATTTCACATTTGTAAAGAATTGATTGATTTTTATGCATAAATCAAAAAAATACTCAAAACAAACAAATAAAACGTTTACATTATTGCATGTCTTGTATTTTTTTCCAAAAAAAAAGACCAAGAAATTTCTTGATCTTTTTGATATTTATTTGACTGCTGTATGACGTTGTTCGAACTGATGTTGTTTTCGACTTAACCATGGAAGAAGTTGCGCATGCAGCACTAAAAAGACAGCGCTCACGATGAATCCTTTGATCAAGTTGAAAGGAACGATCCCAATCAGTACATAGTTTGCTAAAGACATGCCTAGCATCTGTGTTGCGTTCAGTCCTAAAAACATTAAGTAAAGAGGCGTAATAACGAAATAATTTGCGATACTCATAAAAATAGTTAGAGCGATGGTTCCTGTAATGACACCTAAAAATTTGTTTCTTCCTTTATGCTGTTTCTTTACACTAAAGAAATAATAAATCGGGAATGTAAAGATCGTTGTTGATAAGAAACTAGCAGTGTCTCCTACCAAATTATCCGGAGAAAAACCTGTAGTCAGCAGATGTAATACTGAACGCAAGAACGCTGTTGCAACTCCGGCCGCTGGACCGAATAAGAACATGCTGATCAATACCGGGATATCACTAAAATCGATCTTCAAAAAACTAAAAGCCGGCATGATCGGAAAAGCAAAATACTGTAAAACTAACGCGATCGCAGCAAACATCGCTACTGCAACCATTTTCTGTACACGGGTGTTCTTCATTTGAAATCCTCCTGTTAGGACTCCTCTTCAGCGAACTTTTTGACGTTTCTCTCCAAATGAAAAAACTCTATTTTCCAGGGAAAATAGAGTTAGAGTTATTTGATCAAGCGTCGTCAAATAAGCTCTATCTTCTTTATCCAGACTATACTGTCGGTATCGGAATTTCACCGATTCAGCTATTTTTTGCAAAATAGGTCGTGGACTATAACCACCGGTCGGGAATTTCACCCTGCCCCTGAAGACGAACCTTATATAATTTTTGTTTACATATTCATTATACATATCTATTCAAAAAACGCAACATCTAACACTTATAAAAAGTAAGTGTTCATTTTGAGTGGTTCAGCAAACTGCTGACTTCTTTTTTGTTCAGTTCACGGTAATCCCCAGGACGTAGGCCTTGTAAAGTCAGATCTCCGTATTTTTCACGTTTTAGTTTTTGCACAGGAAGACCAACTGCTTGAAGCATATTTTTCACTTGATGATTACGTCCTTCGTGGATCGTCAATTCCACGATACTGTGGTTTGTCTTAGGATCCACTGATAAAATTTGGAATTTAGCTGGAGATGTTTTTCGTCCTTCGATCTTTATTCCTTTTGTCAAAGGTGCAAGCATCGATTTTGTAGCGATCCCTTTTACCTTTGCAACGTAAACTTTATCCACTTCATGTTTTGGATGTGTCAGGCGCTGAGCAAAATCTCCATCATTTGTCAGTAGCAAGATCCCCGAAGTATCGTAATCCAGTCGACCTACAGGATAGATACGTTCTTTTACCATCGGCAAAAGATCCGTAACAACTTTTCTTCCTTTGTCATCTGCAACAGCAGAAATAACTCCTTTAGGTTTGTACAATAAATAATAACCGTATTCTTCTTGATAAATTGGGACTTCATCCACTTCCACAGTGTCATGTTTCCCAACTTTTATCCCTAATTCCCTTACAACTTGTCCGTTTACTTTTACACGTCCTGCAAGGATGAATTCTTCTGCTTTTCGACGAGAAGTGATGCCAGCGTGGGCAATTACTTTCTGCAATCTTTCCATTACAATTATTCTCCTTTATTCATTCCATCAAAGAATAGATCTGGTGACACGTCTTCTTCAAGTGAAATTTCCATTTCTTGTGTATCAGGCAGTTCTTCTAATGATTTCAAACCAAAATAATCTAAGAAGTAGCCAGTTGTTCCATATAATATCGGCCGACCTGGCCCTTCTACTCTACCTTTTTCTTCAATCAGTTTATGGGCAGCTAGACGCTGTACCGCTCCTGAAACCTGAACTCCTCGAATCTGCTCGATTTCAGCTCTTGTGATTGGCTGTTTATAAGCGATGATTGCTAAGGTTTCGACAGCGGCTTGAGATAATGTGTTTGATGTCCCTTGCGCATATCGCTTAAGTAAGGGAGCCAGCTCTTTTTTAGTCGTTAATACATAATGGCTTTCCGTTTCAAAAATATGCAAAGCTGAGTGCGAGTTTTGAGTGTAAGATTCTTTTAATTCTTTCACTAAACTTGTGACTTCTGCTTCGCTGAGATTTAACAGTCCGCTTAATTCTTCATTACTGATCCCTTCCTCGCCAACAATAAAAAGAAGGGCTTCAAGTTCACTTAATTTCGTCATGTTCGGTATCTCCTACTGCTGGATAAAGCATAATTGATTCATAGTTTTCTTTTTGTTGCGCAATGATCTGCCCTTTTTTCATCAATTCTAGCAAAGCCATAAAAGTAGTGACAACTTCACTTTTAGAAGGTGACTCAAAAAAAGAATCGAAAGTACAGCCATGCGCATTTCTTTTTATACGCTCTTCGATAAATACCATTCGTTCTTCGATCGTTGTGTCATCGGGCGTGATCGTTTTTTCCACTTTTTGAGAAAATTTCTTACGTTCTAAGATTTTCTGCATGGCACGGATCAAATCGATTTTTTTGACTTGTCCTCGCTTCAACGGCTTTTCAGCATCCGCTAACCCATCGATGTTCATAGGTTCTTTTGTGTAATAAAGACTTCGTTCCTCTGCTTTTTCTGTCAGTCTTTCAGCTGCATATTTATATTTACGGTATTCTAAAAGCTGAGTGACCAATTCTTCTCGAGGATCTTCTTCCCATAATTCTTCATCATCTGTGACGAATTCTTGGACAGGAAGCAATGTCTTGCTTTTGATTGCCATCAATGTAGCAGCCATCACTAAGTATTCTCCTGCAACAGCTAGCTCTAGTGTTTTCATTGTATGGATATAATTCATATATTGCTCCGTGATCGTAGCGATCGGTATATCATATATATCGATTTCCATTTGCTGAATCAGATGAAGCAGCAGATCGAGAGGACCCTCGAATACATCTAATTTAATATTGATCTCCGTCAACTCATTCACTCTTTCTTCTTTTTCTTTGCTAGCCATTTTCCAATGTAAGGCTCTGTGATTTCAGTTGCACGGATGGAGACATCCGGGTACTTTTCCTGTAATTCATCTAACATTTGAAAGCCCATATTCTCACCGCGATAAGACGGATTCAAAGAAATGTCATGGATGATCAGCTGATCGTTCGTTGCCCAGTAAACACCAATAATCCCTTGAATGTTGGTTGAACCTTCTGGCGTAAAGAAAAAAAGTTCATAATCGTCTTCAGATTCGTACGTATCAATCTCCTTCAACAAAGAAGTTTTACCTGTCAGTTTCTTATGGAAACTCAATAGTCCCATAGCAATTTTACGGTTTTCTTTCCGGTAATGTGTTAACATCTTCTCACCTTCCTATGACTAAGCCCTTGGAAAATGCTGCTTATAAACATCCGTCATTCTTTTCTTCGTGATATGTGTATAAATCTGAGTCGTAGAGATATCCGCGTGACCTAACAATTCCTGTACTGTCCGCAAATCAGCTCCATTTTCTAGCAGATGTGTGGCAAAGCTATGCCGCAGCGTATGTGGTGTTACTTCTTTGTAAATCCCAGCCTCTCGTACTAGCTGCTTCAGATTTTTCCAGATTCCTTGCCGAGAAAGACCTTTCCCATGATTATTGACAAATACATGCATTTCAGATGCGTCCTTTACAAGTAATGGACGTGCTTCGTCTAAGTAGCGTTCCAGCCATTGGATCGCATAATCACCTAAAGGAATGATCCGCTCTTTATCTCCTTTTCCAACTGTCTGTACCAGTCCAAGAGAAAGATGAAGATCTCCCAATTTCAATCCAATCAATTCACTGACGCGCATCCCTGTAGCATACATGACTTCCAAGATTGCACGATCTCTTATCCCTAACGTTTTTGTCGTATCAGGTGCTTCAATCAGCTTTTCTACTTCTGTCAGAGTCAATGTACTTGGTAATTTCTGTGCTTTCTTCGGCGTATCGATATGTTGCATCGGATCATGATCAGTGATACGCTCTTGCCGTAAAAACTGATGGAATCTTCTGAGACTTGAGATCATCCGAGTAACAGTTGCTGTCGCTTTTTTTTCTTCATGCAACTTCTCCAGAAAACGGATGACTAAAAAGCGATCGACATCCTGCCATGAAGCAATTTTCTGCTCCTGTAGAAAATGCAAGTACTGTTCCAAATCACGTTCATAGCTTTGTCGTGTATTGGCGGACAATCCCCGTTCAATATTCAAGTAGTGGAGATAATCGTTGATTTGCTCTTTCATAATAATCCCCCTCATGCCTCTCTATCATATCAGATACCGCTTCATTCTGATAGTCTTTTTCCATAATCTGAGCAAAGAAAAAGCCGTCTAGACACTCAGACGGACTGGTTTCTTTTTTCTTTTTCATAGCATTCCTGACAGATTCCATGGAACGTTAGCCGATGATCTTTTACTAAAAAATGATAACGTTCTTCTACTACTTGCTCCACTTCAAGTAAAAGATCCTCTTCTACTTCCTCGATCGTGCCGCAGTTCAAGCATAGTAAATGATGATGGAAATGTTTGGCGCCTTCTTTTCTCAAATCATAACGGGCTAATCCATCATTAAAACTTACTTTATCGACAATTTTCAATTCTGTCAAGATTTCAAGGGTTCGATAAACAGTAGCAAGTCCAATTTCCGGACTCTTTTTTTTCACTAAAAAGAAGATTTCTTCTGCAGATAAATGCTCTTTCTCATTTTCCAAAAGCACAAGCAGAGTAGCTTCTCTTTGCGGTGTCAGCTTAAACCCCGCTTCATGTAGCTGCTGTTTTGTTTTTTTCATCGCCGAAATAGCATTCATGACCATTTACTCAACCCCAACAATTTATAATAATTACAAATAAAAAAAGATATAACACTATGTTAATTAAAATTATTATAAGCTAGTTAAGAAAAACATGCAAGGGATTCTCAATTAGATTTTTTGACTAGTTTTGTCACACCGTTTTCTTGTGTAATCAATCCTTGTTTCAAAAGATTACCTAATGCGCGCTTAAATGCTCCTTTGCTGATACCAAAAGCTTTCATGATTTCTTCTGGATCCGATTTATCTGTAAAGTTGATTTGCTGATCTGCAGAACGTTCTAAAATGGTTAAAATCATTTGTGCATCATCTGATATAGCTTCATATGCTCTTGGCTTCAATGAAAGATTCAGTACACCGTCTGGTCGGACACCAATCACTCGACCTTTTATCTGCTCGCCTAGACGAGGTTCATTATATCGTTCAGAAGGATGGATAAACCCAAGATAGAAATCTTCCGTTAAAACGTACGTACCTGTTAATTTCAAGCGGTATGCTGTTCCTATCACATCTTTGTTTTTCATTTCTTCTGTTCCATATTTGCTTAAAGATTTGAATATTTTTTCATCTGCTAAACTGCCCCAAATACGGTCTTTTGCATCAACTCTAAGGGAAATCATCAAGCGATCCCCTTTTTTAGGCCATAGCTCTGTCATTGTCGGCAATTCATCAAGAGATACGACAAAGTCTTTATCTGGAAGACCGATATCGACAAACGCACCTAAATCTTTTCGTGTAGCAGTAACGATTCCAAAAGCGTAATGACCGATACGGCTTTTAGGAATTTGTGTAGTGATCCGATTTTCATGTTTTTGATTTTGGTAACCGAATCCTTCAACTGCTTCACCGATTTTGTGTTCACCTTCTGATTTGCTTAAGCCAAAGGTTTGTCCGTTTTTTTGGACAAAGTAGTTTTTTTCATTTTCATCAATAATAATACCTGTAAATATAGTTGCTAATAAATCGTTCATTTTTTTCTCCCTCTATAGTGAAAGGTTTTCTTAATACATTTCTTTGCTATCATAACATAATGTTTTCTGATTGAATAGCTGACCCTTGCTTAAGGGAAATGAAAAAGGGAGTATGACAAAAATTGTGTCACATTCCCCTTTTTCGAGCAAGCGGTATCCAATCAGTTAGTCTTCGGTACTAGATCAAAAAGCGGGAAAATATGAGAAGCTGATTTTCCTGTTTTTTTCTCTAATACTCAGAATAAAATGCTGATTTTACAATCTCTTTCTTAAACGGTGTTCTCTTGCCAACTCTGACTCACAATTCACAATAGTCAGTCATAAACTATGAGAAGCTGTTTTTTGAAATTGTTCCTTGTTACTCAGAATTAAACGGCAGGCTCACAGCCTCTTTCATTTGCCTAAAATTAATTGCTCCCATTTCCTCCGAACCATCCAGTTTTACAGTTGATGGTTACGATGTAAAATGGCAAAGCACTTTCTCCAATGCCTTTCATCAATGCAGATTTTGTTGAAGTGGCATATAGATTGTAATAGCCTTCCCCATTTTCGATTCTGGCTTTTTCTAATCTGTATCCTCCTTCAACGATATATCCACGTTGGATACATGTAGCAATCACTTTGCTTTGGACACCTGGTGCCCACGTCCATGCTGGATTAGATGCATCGGCAATATCACTTGCTCTGGCAGATTTGATTGGCTGATTCGCTGAGTTTGAAGAGGAAGGGGTCGAGGATGCCGCTTCTTGCTGTGCTGCTTGTGCGACCGCAGCTTGTTGAGCGGCTTGAGCTGCAGCTGCTGCTTGAGCGGCTTGTTTTGCTTGTTCTTCAGCTGCTTTTTTCGCTTCTTCTGCTTTTTTCTTTTCCTCTTCTTCTTTTTTCTCTTTATCAGTGAGCATCTTATCTACTTGTTTCAATTGTTCATTCAACTGAGCAGATAGATCTGTATTTTTCACTTTTTCTACTGCTTCTTTTGCCGTCTTGTATTGGTCGCGTGTTGCTGAATCCACTACTTTTCCGTCTTTAAAGACTATAGCTGTTTTTTCTTTAGCTGTTTGCAATTCAGCATATTGATTTTTAGCTTCTGTTTGTGCTTGTTGAATCAATTTTCCAAAATCTGTGTTATCCGTTTCGATTGCTTGGATCTCTTTATCTGCTTTCAACTTGATGTCATCTGCTAGATGATCATCGACGATGGCAGGTGCTATGAACCACTCATTCACTTTTTGGATATCTCGGATCTTAGATTGGATATCTTGGTAAGTTGTTTCTAACTCTGAATATCCTTTTTCATTCTTAAGACTGGATAAATCATTTTTTAGTTTTGATAAATCTTGATGAATCATATCTGCACGAATAAATTGATGGTGATCATCTGTATAAAAGGCAGCAAGTTTCTCATGAAGTTCTTCCATTTGTTGCTGTCTTTTTGCTTCTGCTGCTACTTCGGCTTCTACTTTTTGATGATGGTCATAATAAGCCCAGCCTCCCCCACCTAGTAGAAGAACTGCTGCTAAAGCGAGATACGGCACTTTTTTTGATTTTTTCTTTTGTGTCTTATCTAAATCTTTTTTTTCTGGGTTTGATTCTTGAGGCGTTTTTTCAGTATTTGGCACGATTGTTATTGGTTCTGTTTCTGCTTCAATCAGCTCAGGCTGGTTCTCTTCTTTTTCTATTTTAGCTTCAAGAGCAGTGCTATCTTCACTTGCAGATTGAGTTTCAGCATCGGCTTCATTATTTATTCCATCCGACTCTGTTGCCTTCTTGTCTGCTTTTTCGAGCATTTCTTTTTTATCTGCTTCCGGCAACCCATTCGATTTCTCGTCTTCTGATTGTTTTTCAGACAATGTTTCAGTTTTTTCCGGGATATCCGTTTTTAGATCATTCGTTTTTAATGATTCTTTACCTGCAGCGTTTACTCCACTAATGTCTTTTTCAGTGTCTTTTTCAGCTTCATGTTCTGGCTCTACTTTGTTTTCCTGTGCAATTTTTTCACTGATCATTTTGAGCAGCTCTTTCGCGTGCTCTTCTTTTGTATCTTCACGATGTGCTTTGATATAAGCGGATAGTATCGAATTTTCTTCCTCATTATCGACGATTTCTTTCAGTTCAGCTACTCTTCTTTTTTGTTTTGATTCAAGCGTTTCTTCTTGATTCTTTCCTGATTCTTCCGAAGTCTCATGAACAGTTGCTTTCTTCTGTTCATTTTTCTCTATATTAGTTACTTGATCGTGAGTAGGTGGTTCTTCGTCTTCTGGTTCTGCTTTTTCGAATAATTCCATTACAGATTCTAGAGGTAAATCTTTCAATTCCGACCATTCGATTGGATCGTTTAATTCTGTATCAGGAAAGACTGCATCTTCAGTTGATTTATCCTGCATAGCTGCATCTGTATTTGTTTCTTCAATTGATTCTTTTATTTGCTGATCTTCTGCAGTTATTTGATGACCGCAGTCTGGACAGATAGTATTCTGCTCCATTTTTTTCGATCCGCAATTTGGACATTTTTTCATCACTTAGCGATCGGCTCCTTTACTAGGTTTACGCTACCATTTAATCTATCATATTCTATACGTCACGCCAATAGCTTATTTTTAGGATTTACTTAAAAATAATGAATGAATTTCCTTCCTATAGAAAAAAAAGCTTGAGACTGCGTAGTCTCAAGCTTTTTTTCTTTTAAAATAAACCAAACAGTTTTACTGATTTCTCTTCTGGTCAATAGTTCATGCTTATTCTAAGAAATCTTTTAATTGTTTTGAACGAGAAGGATGGCGCAATTTTCTTAATGCTTTAGCCTCGATCTGACGAATACGTTCCCGAGTAACACCAAATACTTTCCCTACTTCTTCCAATGTTCTCGTCCGGCCATCATCTAAACCAAAACGTAAACGAAGAACATTTTCCTCCCGGTCAGTCAATGTATCTAGTACATCTTCCAATTGTTCTTTTAGTAACTCATAAGCTGCGTGTTCTGCTGGACTTGTTGCTTCCTGGTCTTCTATGAAATCACCTAAGTGAGAGTCATCTTCTTCACCGATTGGCGTTTCAAGTGAAACAGGTTCTTGCGCGATTTTCAAGATTTCTCGGACTTTTTCTGTTGGAAGATCCATTTCCGCACCGATTTCTTCTGGCGTAGGTTCTCTTCCAAGGTCTTGCAGCAATTGACGTTGGATACGTATCAATTTATTAATTGTTTCAACCATATGAACTGGAATACGGATCGTACGTGCTTGGTCAGCGATTGCTCGAGTGATGGCTTGACGAATCCACCATGTAGCATAGGTTGAAAACTTAAATCCTTTGCGGTAGTCAAATTTTTCAACTGCCTTCATCAGTCCCATGTTTCCTTCTTGGATCAAGTCAAGGAACTGCATACCTCGTCCTACATAACGTTTAGCGATACTTACTACTAAACGAAGGTTTGCTTCTGCCAGACGCTGTTTCGCTTCTTGGTCGCCTTCTTCGATTTTCAATGCTAACGCTACTTCTTCTTCCGCAGTTAAAAGGGAGACACGGCCAATTTCTTTCAGATACATACGAACCGGGTCATTGATTTTTACACCGGTTGGCGCAGATAGATCTTCTGTTTTTGCTTGTTCAGCTTTTTTCTCAGCACTCTTCAAGCTGTGAATTGATGGATCACCATTTTCATCCACCACACTGATACCTGCGTCTTCAATCTTTTGGATCAATTTGTCCATTTCATCTGCATTCAAAGTGAATGGTGTAGCAAGCTGATTGGATAAATCATCATATACAACTTGTCGTTTGGGTTTGTTTTCTTTGATGAAAGCTGCTACTGCTGCTTCATACGTTTTTTTATCTGTTCCATTTGCCATAAAAGAAGGCCCCCCTTGAGTAGCTATTTGGCTTGTTTTAACTGTTTCGTTAAATTGATGATTTCAATCGTCAATTCAAGCTCAAGCTGTTTGTTTCCAGTTCGTCTGGCTTCTTGCTGCATTTGTTTTTTTAATGTTATTTCATCAGCTAAGCCAGATTTGCTGATCACATCTAGCAAGTCTTGGATTTCTCGTGGCGAACTTTCTTCTGCCACCGGTAAATATTCGATTTCCACCACCAACCGCCTTAAATTTTCATCTTGCAAAAAGTCTAAAAACTCTGCAAGGTTGAATTCATAATGTTGTGAGACATATGCATCGAATAAAAAATAAACTTCTGCATATGCATCATGAATAAACTGAAATTCTCGTTCTTTTAAAATATTACGGACAGAAACTTCTTTAAATGCACGATATAATAGAATCTGCTCTGCCTTTTCTACTTGCGTCAATGGTCTCTTTTTTCGTGCAGTTTCTTGTCTCGTAACCTGAGTGTGTTGACTTTCCTGAGGTTCTTGACGATTTTGCTGATTTGTCCTTCGAAGATCGCGCAGTTGTTTTTGTATCGTCTCTCTGCCGATCTGAAACTCTGTTGACAGTTGAGATAGATACATATCTTGTTCGATTGGTGAAACAACTCGACTAAGTTCAACTAGTAATTCTTCGAGGTATTCGATCTTGTCTTTTTCATTATCTAAATTTTTCCCTTGTTTTAAATAACGTGATTTAAAAGTAAAGACTGTTTCGCGCCCATGAGCCACTAATTCTTGGAAAGATGCTTCTCCATACTTACGCAGATATTCATCCGGGTCGAGTTTTTCTGGAACGACTACGACAGAAAGTGCTAAGCGACTGTTTTGCCGAAGCAATTCAATGCCTCGATTGGTTGCTTCAAAACCTGCGTTGTCTCCGTCATAGCAAAAGACCAATTCTTTCGTCAGCTTTTCCATTTGTTGGATCTGTTGAGCTGTTAGACTTGTCCCCATAGAAGCTAATCCAGTTTTGATACCAGCCTGCCATGCAGCAATCACATCCATAAACCCTTCGAACAACAAAATTTCTCCGTTTTTCCGGATATCGCTTCTTGCTTTATCAAGATTAAATAAAACTTGTCTTTTATTGAACAGTTCTGTTTCTGGACTATTCAAGTATTTGGGCTGATCTTTTTCCTGCCCTTTTTCAGGTGCAAGCCAGCGTCCTGAAAAACCGATCGTCTGGCCTTGAGAATTACGAAGTGGAAACATCACTCTTTGATAAAAACGATCAGACATACGGCCATCATCATGCGTGACAAACAATCCAGAGCGTTCTAACAATTCATTTGAAATTGATTCATTCTTGAATACTTGCTGAAGAAAAGAACGCTCATTAGGTGCAAAACCTATGTTGAATTCTTCAATTAATTCTAAAGACAACCCACGATTTTGCAAATATTCTAAAGCTGGCTGTCCAGCTTTTGTATGCAATAGCATGTGATGATAGATTTCCGCTGCTTTTTCATGAGCAGCAATCAGTTTCCCCGTAGCAGATTCAGGATTTTGGACAGCTATAGTACGCTGACGCCATTGATCTTCTAACGGTATCTGTTCGAAGTCTGCCACTTTTACCACTGCTTCTGGAAAACTTAGACCTTCTAGTTCTTGAAGAAAAGTAAACACGTTTCCGCCCTTACCACAACCAAAGCAATGAAAAATCTGCTTGTCTTCTGCAACAGAAAAAGACGGTGTACGTTCTTCATGAAAAGGGCACAGCCCCAAGTAATTTTTACCAGATTTTTTCAACTGGACATATTGTCCAATCACCTCAACGATATTCGTTTGACTGCGTACTGTTTCGATAACCTCTTGAGGAATCCGTTGAGCCATTTTTTCACCCCCTGCTCTATTGATATCTTTTGGGTTTAACAGAAGATATTTCAGGAGAATAACCGGTAAAAAATCGCACTAACTGAAATCAGTGCGATTTTAAAGGACACAATTATACATGTTTGATTGTATCATATTTCATTGCTTTTTCAAGTATAACACATTTCTATCTCATTAAGCATCAATTTGCTACTCTTTTCAGTAACTGATTTTGAATATCAGCCTTCCAGTACAATACTCGAAGAACAATATTTACGAGCATGAATACAAAGAAGTATCCTACGCTCTCTCCCAACCCTAAGTTTACTTCCAAAATTCCATGGAACAGCATTGCAGCTACATATATCCCTACGATCGTCGTTACTGCTAGGAAGATGCGCAATGGGTTGAAGGGATAACAAGCTTTTACAACTGCCATGCAACTGATCCCAATCAGCAAGTAATACATCAAAGTAGTAGTTTCAGCATTTCCCCATGCGAATGTTTTTCCAAGTAGATACACCGCAATGATATTCACTACTACAAGCAAGGCATTTGGTAAAGCATTAATAAGTGCTGTAGGCAAATAACGGTAAGTGATTTTTCTTTTATCTTGTTCAAAAGATAAAAAGAAGGAAGGATACCCTTCAATCGCTAAATCAATCAGCGTGATTTGGATAGGGATAAACGGAAATCCAATTGCTGTAACGGCACATATAATCGATAAAATAAATGAATAAATCGTTTTGATAAAAAAGATGCCTGAGACTTTCGTCACATTGTTGACCACTCGTCGTCCTTCAAACAGGACTTCTGGCAATGTAGTAAAATCAGAGTCCAACAATACCAGATTCGCAATCTGACGTGTTGCTCCATCACCTTCTGCCATAGCAATGCTGCAATCTGCTTCTCTTAACGCCAAAACATCATTCACACCGTCGCCTGTCATTGCAACCGTTCTGCCGCTTTCTTTCAATTCATTTACCAGCAATTTCTTTTGCTGAGGACTCACTCGTCCAAAAACCGTATAGCGATGAGCAGCTTCTCGCACTTCCATTTCTTCAGTAATTTGAGAAAGATCGACATACGCATCATAATTCGGTAATCCTGCACGTCTAGCGATATTGGAGACAGTAAAAGGATTGTCTCCAGAAATCACTTTCAGATCCACACCTTCCTCATGAAGATAAGCTAGTGTTTCTTGAGCGTTTTTTCGGATTGGATCATCGATTTCAAACAGAGCAACCGGCTCAACAAATGCTGGTTTTTCTTCGTTCAATTGCTGATTTGGAGCGATCCCCAACATAAGTACGCGATATCCATTCGCTTGGGCTGTTTTTAGACTGTCCGGAAGCCGATCTTCTTCCACCAACCGTTCAGGCGCTCCTACGTACACGACTCCCAGTTCTGGAAATTCCATCGCGCCCCATTTGCGATCAGAAGAAAATGCGACTTTGTTTGTCACATCATACCGATTAGAAAGCTCAAAATAATCTCTCATAGCCCGCATAGTGATGTTGTTATCACTGCTTTCTGCCAGATACGTCCCCATAATTTCTGGGATGGCTTTCTCGTACAGCGGATGTAGTGCTTCTACCCGCTGGATACTCATTTTTCCTTCAGTAATGGTCCCTGTTTTATCCAAGCATAATGTATCGACATGGGCCAGCGTTTCAATTGAATACATGTCTTGAACAAGGATTCGTTTTTTTGCCAGTTTGGTTACCCCTGTCGTTAATGCAATACTTATTAGCAATACCAAACCCTTTGGAAGCATACCTAACAAAGCTGCTGCAGATGCAATAACAGAAATTTTGATAGAAGCATCTCGGATGAACAGTGCTTCCAAAAATAGTATGATCCCCAAAGGAATAATCACGAAACTAGTGAATTTGGATACTTTGCGAATCGAATCTACAAGTTCAGAACGAATAGCTTTGTGAGTCTTTGCCTCGCTAGTCAAGCGGACAGCATAATTATCTGCACCTACTCGGATAACTTCAGCCATGACAGAACCGCTTGTCAAAAAGCTTCCAGAAAGCAATTCAGCTCCAGTTTCTTTGACAATCAAATCAGATTCGCCTGTCAAAAGAGCTTCATTTGCTTCTGCCCGTCCAGATATAACCTGTAAATCGGCTGGTATCTGTTCTCCTGCTCCGATTTTTACCAAATCTCCTAATACCAGCTCTTTAGTAGAAATCGATTGTTCTTTACCGTCCCGGATCACTAGTACTTCTGATTGGGAAACAATCGATAATTTCCGTACAAGATTTCTTGCATGTATTTCTTGATAAATTCCAATAACGATATTGACGACAATAATTGCTAAATACGCCATGTTGGAATACGCACCTACAAATAACAGACAAATCCCAATACCAAAGTTCAGAAAATTGAATAACGTCAATATATTATCGCTGAATATTTGTTTTGTACTTTTTGATGCATCTTCCTGGTAGTCATTTTGCTGGCCAGAAGCCATTTTCTGAACTACCTCTTGCTGTGTAAGTCCATTCATTTTCTTTTTCTCCATTTTCCGCCAACTTTCAAAAATAATCACGTGTTTAAGTCTAGCGTGTTCCAAGATTAAAAACAACTTGTTTTTATAAAATTTATAGAAAAACACACGAATGATTTTACAAAAAAGATGCCAACCTTTTTGTTTGAATCACCCGTGTGCTGTTTTTATTATCAATCTATCTTTACTTATATTGTTCCTCCAAACGGCTCATCCACCAACCTAGTGCTGTACCGGCTATAAAAAGAACAGGACAAGCTAGTACCCCAGCAACTCCCAATCCCGCGTAATCGGTAGGAATGATCATAATCGTTGAAGCAAAAACTACACCTAAAATGAAATGGAATAGCTTGCTATATGCCTTTGAGAAAATGTAATCCATGATTTTTGACAATCCAAGAACACAAAGAATCCCACCAATTCCGATCGGCACAATCACTTCAAGTCGTACTTCTTTAAATCCGTCAGCCATCGCTTTATACAATCCCATATACACCAAAAAATTAGAAGGGCTCAATCCTGGGACGATCATACCCAAACCAATCAATCCGCCGGCAATCAGCCATGTTCCAAAATTCTGATCGACTTGCCCGTCAAATAATTGAGCGCCGTATAATAAAAACAAATAAGCCAGAACAAAAGTAACAACCATGATGATCACATCAGAAGTATCTCTTCCTTTTTTTCCTGCTTCTTTCCATAACGCAGGAACAGTTCCAGCGATACATCCGACAAAAAACCATAATATCGTTGTTTCATACGCACCTAATAAAAAACTGACTAAAAAAGAAAGTAGAAAGATGCCTGTCACTCCGCCTAGACCAACAGGCAGAAAAAACAAAACATTTTCTTTGAAATTTTTTGTAAGGTGGGCTAAAAAAGAAATCAGCCGCTCATACATGCCAAAGACAGCTGCTAATGCACCACCGCTGACTCCTGGCAAGATAAATCCTGAACCGATAAACATTCCCTTCACAAACCGTAACATCCAGTCTTTGGTTGTGTACCCCACTTTTTGATTTTCCATTTTTTGCCTTTTTTCCACTATTTGCGCACTCCTTCTTTCAACTAATTTTATTCATGATTGAACATTTCCTGCTATTTTACTTAAAGACTTTTTCATAGGTCTCTATTATTTTTTCATTCATTTTGACAATATCAGGATAAAACATGTTACCTCCATTATGATAGAGATAGCCGCCATTGTAAAGCAAGGACTGGATCCGCCAATATCGGTATTGTTTCCCTTCCTCATTTCCTAAAAGTGGGCTCAGCACATCTTTAGAATACGCTTCTGCTAATTCTACTGTGTTTTCTCCGCCATGATTTTTTACATAGGCAATATAATCTTTCCCAAAATTATATGCTTGGACAGCTGTCCATAAATCGCATCCTTGTTTCTTTGCTTCTACTATCATTTCCGCCAAATATTTGACACCTTGATCAATACTGTCAGCTGGATTATCAATGATCTCAGCTTCTCCATGCAGACTTTCCGAGCTCTGCATGAGATCTGTCCCTTTTCCTTTTGATTCGGTCAATATTATCGCCTTGATCAAATTCTCGTAGTTTTCCATATGATAATTTTTTGCAGCTGTTGTTATTTCTATTTGATAGCTTTCCACTCGTTTTACCGAACGATAAGTTCTTCCTCCTAAAAACAACACCGCACCAATAACCGTCAGAATGATCATGTAAAAAAGAATACGGATAATAGATAATCGTTTTCGCTTCATTTCATCACCTAGTTATTTTGACATCTTTTTTTATCTTACTATTTCTTTATCTTCTTGGCTATTTCTTCCTTGATTTCTGTGTACGCCTTAAGAAAAAATGAATTTTCCTGTATTTTTTGTCATCTTACGAAAATGATCGTTGTTTTTCAGTAAAAACAATTGCCCAATGACTGATATAATCGTTATACTTTACACAGTAGGTGATTATGTGAAAAAAGAAAAGAAATATGCAAAAATGCCAGATGGGAGCGAAATTTACTATGAAAAGAGCGGTCAAGGCTTCCCTCTCTTTTTACTGCATGGCAATGACGGCAGCGGCCGCTTTTTTTCAGAACAGGTCCCTGTACTCGAACGCTACTATACCGTGTATCTAGTAGATAGCCGAGGACATGGTCGTTCGACAAACGAAGCATCTATGTTGAATTTTCAGTTAATGGCCGAGGATCTGAATACGATCATGTTGCTGGAAAAAATCGATCAGGCAGATTTTCTTGGATTTAGTGATGGAGCAAATCTAGCACTGGTATTTGCCAGCAGCTTCCCTAAAAAAGTTCATCGATTGATTTTAAATTCTGGAAACACGCTTGTTAAAGGCGTTCGTTTTTCTGCCAGAGTCATCAGTAATATTCATTATGCATGGGTATGGTTACTCTCTTTATTTCGCCCAAGTCTTCGCAAAAATCTTTTAGTTATCAAACTTTTGCTGCATGACATCGGGCTTACAGAAAATGATTTAAAAAAAATCAACTCCCCCACTTTGATCATCGTGGGAAAAAAAGATGTAATCAAGCTAAAACATTCTTTGTATATAGCTAAAACTATACCAAAAGCTTCCTTTGTGCTTGTGAAAGAACAAGGACATGAATTAGCTAGAAAAGATCCTGAACGCTTCAATCGAGAAGTTCTTCAATTTCTTTCTGAAACATAACTATTAGGAATAGAAGGTGATTTATTTGTTAAAAAATACCATACAATGGCTGAAAAACCACCTAGGACTGTTCAAAACAATCTTTTTGATTTCTGTCATTGTCATTATTGTCGGTGAATTGATGTCCATCGGTAAAACTCTATCTATCCAGCAATTAGGAGAAACGTTTGCCACTATACCTGTATGGAAAAGCGGACTTATGCTGTTGATTGGTCTTGTCTCTGTGTTACCTATGATTGGTTATGATATTATTTTGAATCGGATGCTTGAACAAAAGCAGAATCCTCGTTACTTGTTTGAGACAAGCTGGCTGATCAATACAATCAACAATATTGCCGGTTTCGGCGGGTTTGTTAGTGTGGGGCTTCGCTCTGAACTATATGGACAAAAGAAAGAGAGCAGAAACGTGATCCAAGCATTATCGAAAGTTTTCTTGTTTTTGATGGCTGGACTTTCTATTTACAGTCTGCTTTCTTTTTTACTTGTAGTCTTCACGCCAGTTGCTCCTTTTTTGAAGCAATATTGGATATGGTTGATCGGCGGCGGTCTATATTTTCCTGTCGTCTTTTTATTTACTACTTTCAAAAAGAAAGGATTCCTTGGTGGTACCTCACTTAAAACTCAAGGACAGCTATTGCTAGTTTCATTGTTGGAATGGACCGGTGTCCTGTTTAGTTTCCTTTCTGTTGGTTATTTAATGGAAATCCGGATTGATCTGTGGCAAACAATTCCGTTATTCATTGCTGCTTCAGTGATAGGAATCGTGTCTATGATTCCAGGAGAAATTGGGAGTTTCGATGTAATGATGATTATCGGGTTGTCCGCTATTGGTGTGCCAAGAGAAATAGTCGTTGTGTGGATCTTGCTCTATCGCCTGTTCTACTACATCATTCCGTTTTTGATTGGAATCGTCTTTTTCTTCAAAAATATCGGTTCCACTTTTGATCAGCGTTATTCTGGTATCCCTAAACAATTAGCAACAGAAATTGCGCATAAAATCGTGGTTGTCTTATTATACTTTTCTGGAATCATGCTAGTACTTTCTGCCACTATCCCGCAAGCTTTTACAGAGTTTCGCTGGCTTCATAGTTTGAACCCATTGAAATTTCATTTTATTATCCAATTTCCTAGTATACTATTGGGATTTCTTTTAATCATTATGGGCAGAGGGATCGCAGCACGTGTGAAACGAGCATATTTGCCTACAATCTTCTTGATTGTTCTAGCTTTACTTTATGTTTTATTAAGTGATTTTAGTTTCACACCGGTGGTTTTCTTGTCTATTCTGCTTCTGATCATTCTTGCTTCTAAAAACGAATTATTTCGGGAACAATTGATCTATTCATGGGAGTGGCGTACGATCGATGGAATCATTATTGGTGCACTGTCCTTGCTTTACATCGTTATTGGGGTATACAATCTGCCGGATTTCCCTCATCGGCGTCACCATTTTATTTCCTTTTTCTTATTTCCTTCTGAAAAGATTTGGTTTTCGGGATTGTTGGCCATCATCGCTGTTAGTTTCATGATCGTTCTATTTGTTCATTTCCTTCAAGGAGAAAAGAAACAGATTGGCGAATCCTTTAATGAAGAAAAGGCCCTGAAGATCCTTACAACTTATGGAGGAAACTCCGATAGTCAATTGATCTTCTTAAAAGATAAGCGGATGTTTGCCTATGAAAAAGACGGTGAACCAACTGTTCTTCTCCAATTCGCTTGCTTCAATAATAAATGTATTGTAATGGGTGATCCTTCTGGTAAGAAAGAAGATTTTCCAGAAGCAATCGAAGCTTTTATCGAAGAAACAGATCGACTATGCTATTTACCAGTTTTCTACGAAACAAGCGAAGAGATTGTTATGATTTTACATGAATTCGGCTACGATTTCATTAAGATGGGGGAAGAAGCTTATGTAGACCTGAATAGTTTTACAACTTCAGGGAAAAAAATGAAGGGCACTCGTGCTGTCTTGAATCGGATCGAACGAGAAGGATTTACATTTGATGTCTTACAACCACCATTTTCTACTGAGCAAATGAGTACTTTCAAAAATATCTCTGATAATTGGTTGGGTTCACGAAAGGAAAAAGGGTTTTCTTTAGGCTTTTTCTCTGAAGATTATCTACAAAGAGCGCCTATTGCAGTTGTCAAAAATACCCAAGAAGAAATTGTCGCTTTTGCAACGATCATGCCTACTTACACGAACAATAAAGTAGGAACGATTGATCTGATGCGATATGATCCTAAAAAAGCACCTTCTGGCAGTATGGATTTCTTGTTCTTGCATTTGTTTGCCTATATGAAAGAAGAACATATCCAATGGTTCAATTTAGGGATGGCCCCTCTTTCAAATGTCGGAACTTCCAGAAAGAGTTTTTTACAGGAAAGGATTGCATACTTGGTTTACGAGTTTGGTTCTCATTTTTATTCTTTCCATGGATTAAGAGAATATAAAAGCAAGTACGCTACAAACTGGGTCTCACGTTATACTCTATATTCTAGAGATAGTTGGATTGCATATGTTATGATTGCTTTGCTGATTATTGATAATGCGCCAGTTGAGCAGACACAAGGTAGAATAAGTGGTTTGAAAAAATGGATACGAAGAAAGTATTAAAAACTGCATACCGATAGATGAACACTCTCATGATGAATAAAAGAGACTGAAGTAAAACGAAAGTTCATGCTTCTACAATCTCTTCTTATACAATTGAAGAACAAAGAGCGGTCCAAACAGAAATCCTGTTTGGACCGCTCTTTTATTTTAAACATTTTTCATTACCAAAATATTCGAGTCGCGTTTCTTATGCTTCGATCTCTGTAACGATACCTGAACCTACTGTCCGTCCGCCTTCACGAATTGAGAATGTCGTTCCGTTTTCAACAGCGATTGGATGGATCAAGTCAACATCAATCGTCACGTTGTCACCAGGCATGACCATTTCTGTATCTTCTGGCAATGTGATTGTTCCTGTAACATCAGTTGTGCGGAAGTAGAATTGTGGACGATAGTTGTTGAAGAATGGAGTATGACGTCCACCTTCTTCTTTTGTCAACACGTACACTTCTGCTTTGAATTTTGTATGTGGAGTAATGGAACCTGGTTTAGCAAGCACTTGTCCACGTTCGATATCGTCACGTTGGATCCCCCGTAACAACACGCCTACGTTATCCCCAGCTTCCCCGTAATCTAACGTTTTACGGAACATTTCTACACCTGTTACAACTGCTTTTTGTGTTTCAGGTTTGATCCCTACGATCTCTACCTCATCACCGACACGAACAGCACCACGATCAATACGACCTGAGGCAACAGTTCCTCGACCTGTAATTGAGAAGACGTCTTCCACTGGCAATAGTAATGGTTTATCTGTATCACGTTCTGGTGTTGGGATATATTCATCTACTGTATCCATCAATTCCATAATAGCAGCTTCAGCATCTGGATCGCCTTGCAATGCTTTTAATGCGGAACCTTTGATCACAGGAGTGTCATCGCCTGGGAAACCATATTCGCTCAATAACTCGCGAACTTCCATTTCTACCAAATCGATCAATTCTTCATCATCGACTAAATCAACTTTGTTCAAGAAAACAATCAGGTATTTTACACCAACTTGGCGTGACAATAAAATGTGTTCACGTGTTTGAGGCATCGGACCGTCAGTTGCAGAAACAACTAAGATTGCACCATCCATTTGTGCTGCCCCTGTAATCATGTTTTTCACATAGTCCGCGTGTCCTGGTGCATCAATATGCGCGTAGTGGCGTTTTTCTGTTTCATATTCTACGTGTGCGGTATTGATCGTAATCCCACGTTCACGTTCTTCTGGAGCTGCATCAATACTAGCATAGTCTTGAGGATTTGCTAGGCCTTTTTTTCCTAATACTGTAGTGATCGCAGCAGTTAAAGTAGTTTTCCCATGGTCAACGTGTCCAATCGTACCAATGTTAACGTGTGGTTTACTTCTGTCATAATGTTCTTTTGCCATAATTTACAAACCTCCTAAATAATATAGATCACTGAAAAATTTCAGCTCTCACCTTTTTATTATAGTCTTTTTTTGACTAAATCAAAAAGAATACGTCCGACTTACTTTTTGTAAGATTCGAACTAAGCTTATTATACGTCAATATTGGTCAAAGTCAACTAAGAGCACTCGTCTGTCTTATACGCGAAAAAAGTACCTTTTATAAATAAAAAAATGTGTTTTTTGAGAAAAACTTCAAGATAGTCCTTAACTTTCTTTTGAAGCAATAAGAACAAAATGAGGAAAAGTTTAAAATTCAGCTGTTGCCAACAACTTTCAATAGACGAAATCTTCTATTTCGTTAATAATAAGGAAAGAGGTGAAGTACATGAAAAAATTAATTGGCGTACTTGTCGTTTTAGGCATATTTCTCGGCGGAAGTTTTGCAGCTTATCATTATTTTTACGGCGGCGAAGCTTATTATACAAAAATCACGACGAATGGCGAAATGTCAGCTACCCAAGCAGATAACGGAGAGAAATTCACGACTTATACCTACAAGCAAGCGGCTTATAATAAAGATGGTGAAAAAAAACAGGTGACGCTTCGCGAAGAAAGAGAACATCCATTAAAGATGAATGCGTATCTTAAACTCAAAGTCAATCCTCGTAAAGGTGTATTAAGCTGGGAAGAAATAAAGGCTTCTGAAGTGCCTAAAAATGCGGCAGAAAAAATCGATAATTAGTAAATGGTCTTAAAATTTTATTAGATAAAAAGAGGCTGGGACAGAAGCGTTTAACTCCAAGAAATAAGAAGGAGTTGCTTCTGCTTCCGCCGTTTATACGTGTTTAGAGCGTGAGACAAAAGTGTTCTTTACTTTTGTCTCACGCTCTTTTTTTGTTATATTCGTCTTTTCCGATCCTTCTCTTGACACAATTCATTTAACTGATCACTGGTACTTGAACACCTAATGTTCTAGTCATTTTTATAAACGATTCAATACTTCATCCACATTTTTGATCATCACGGATATCGTACCATCCGGATTATTCACAAATTCAATCAAATCTGGGTTGCGATATACATCTACTGGTACGATCAGTTCGATCCCGTTTGATAGCTTGAATTTTTGTTTTCCAAATTTTTTCTCAGAAATTTCTTGTACTTCTTTTACAGGAGGTGCTTCTGGGACAAATCCTTGCTCTTGTACTTCCTCTTTAAAAGCCATTTTTGCCGTGATGTTTTCCTTGAAGACTTTTTCCGCAATCATCTCATGATCCAACCGACCTTTTTCTTCTATCGTATCATAGACAGCTTCTTTCAAATCAGCCATGATATCAAATTCGTCTGTCTCAAATTTTTTTCCAAGATGCTTGGCTACTTTTTGGATCACTTTTACATTTTCTTCTAAAGAAGGTGCAGGAACACTTTCGATCACTCTTCCAGAAAAATAAAGCTCTTTTTTGCCAGAAAACTCATATTTTTTTTCAATTAATTCGTAGGTCCAATCAGTCAAATTCACAGCGAATGCTTCATCTGCTTTTTGTGTTTTCGCCCCGAGAATTGCTCGATTCAAAATCAAGCGGTTGTCGATCCCTGCTTCGTCTGCTTCAACAAAGTGAGTGTAAGCCTCACGATAATTGACTTTCAATAAAGATAAGTACATCACTGTATCTAATTCATACAAAACAACAAATACATCTGCACTAGGTGCTTCTTCACTTTCTTGGTAGATATCGAACCATCGCTGAACGATTGCTTCACTTGCTTCCACAAAATTTTCTTGAGCGATTTTAAGTGATTCAACGATCATGCTTTCTTCTGCTAGTTGTCCAGTTTTTGTTTGAGCAGAAGAGATTTTTTGGATCTTCTTTTGAAGAAAATCACGAATATATTCTTTTGTCAGATCCAGCTCTTTTTGTGAAAAGACTGGAGAACCAGTTTCTCTGTCAATAATATGCAGAATTGCTTTTTTTAAATAGATATCCATTTTCTCATTCCCTTCTGTCTTAGTTTACGGAAAAAAAATCAAAAATACCAGAATCAAAATCATTTTCTTTTAAACAAAAATTTCAAGAGTAGAAACAAAATGGATTCTTTTTTTCGAAAAATGCGCTACACTTATAGTTGAACGAATAAAAAAGGAGCTGAAAGTATGAATTCATTAACAAGCACTTATCGTCTATCAAATGGTTACGAAATCCCGGTAGTAGGATTCGGCACATGGCAAACACCTGATGGGGATGTCGCTGTTTCCTCTGTTAAAGAAGCGCTGGCTGCAGGTTATCGCCATATCGATACTGCCCAAGGATACAAGAATGAAGAAAGTGTCGGCCAAGCGATTAAGGAAAGTGGAATTCCTAGAGAAGAGATATTCTTGACAACAAAATTATGGAATGCAAACCACAGCTATGAACTTGTGATGTCTTCTTTTGAAGAATCATTGAAGAAGCTCCAAACAGATTATTTAGATCTGTTTTTGATCCACTGGCCAAACCCTGTTGCTTTTCGTGATAATTGGGAACAAGCAAATGCAGATACATGGCGAGCATTTGAAGAACTGTATGAAGCAGGTAAAATCAAAGCAATCGGTGTGAGCAATTTCTTACCCCACCATCTAGATACACTAGCAAAAACAGCAAAAATTATGCCGATGGTCAATCAAGTTTTCCTTGCACCAGGCGAATTACAGCCAACTGTAGTTGAGTATGCAAAAAAACATGATATGATCCTCGAAGCATATAGTCCATTAGGCACTGGTAAAATCTTCGATGTGCCTGAAATGAAACAAATCGCTGAAGCACATGACAAGACGATTGCACAAGTTGCTTTGCGTTGGTCGCTGCAACACGAATTCCTTCCTCTTCCTAAGTCAGTGACACCAAGCAGAATCAAAGAAAATACTGAATTATTTGATTTTGAATTAACAGAAGAAGAAATGAAACAAATCGATCAGTTAGATGGTGTAGTCGGCAAAGCAAAAGACCCAGATACTACCCAATTTTAAGTCGAAAGGTGATTTTATGGATCCAATCGAACGCTTGAATTCTCTCTCGGAAGAAGTTACCCAGACTTTTCATTCCGATTTTGTCTTTTTGATCGATGCAGAGAAAATCCAACATTTTCCTGCAAGAAACTGGACACATGATCAAATCATCGAAGAACTGAAAAAACGGTTCGATCATTCGCTAATGGTCAAACCCTGGCACGAACATGAAGTCATTTATTCACCTGAACTACCTGTTTTTGCCTTGATACCGAAAAAATAGAAAGAATGGAACGGATTATGTATATATACATAATCCGTTCCATTTTTTATTTTTCTTTCAAAAAACGGGAAAATACGCAAATTTTTCTGTTGTAATTTGCGTATACGCAAGTTTTTTTGCATTACTCCTTTTCATTTGGCTGTTTTTTTCTTATAATCGAAAGGGTATGAGCGAAGGAGAGAACATATGAAGAAAAAACAGAAACAAAAATTATTAAATCAATTCCGTCCTTCATTGGATGGTGTAAGAGGACAATTATTCCGTTCTCTAGAAGAAGAGAGCTTGCGACGTTATGGTTTGCCGTTACAAGTCATGCTTGATCCCAAAAACCGTCAAATCTTAACGATCGGATTAGCTGGGAAAACAAATGAAGATACACGGATCAACGTGCCAATCGATGACAACTTCAATACTGTATTAAAGAGAATTCGTTCAGGAGAAAACGGGATTTTCGAACGATTCCGTGACAATCTTCTTATTGAAATCGTGTCTTACTGGAATGATCAACGATTGAAAAACGATGAACCAACTGCGCAAGCTGTTGCGACACCAGTTACAGAAGAAACAGTCAGTGTGCCAGAAGAAAAAACGGAAAAACCAAAAGCGGACACAACTGAAAATACACGCTCAACTGATACGAATGCCGCTTTAAGTTTTGCTGATTTTTCAAAAGCCGTTGCTGAGTATCCTAAATTTTACACAGAACAAAATGAACATGAAGTAGTTATTAATGAAAAAAATGCTGATGAACCTCGTAAATTAGCAACTATTTCTATGACTACTGAAAATGAGTTCGTTATCGAAAAAGCACTCGAACGGAAATACAAAGTCAAATTGACTTTGATTCCTTTGATCGAACAATTTGCAGCGACAGCGATTACTGATCGATAAAAATTCTATTTGTCATAAAAGGCTGGGATTTAAAATCCCAGCCTTTTTAGTCATATAATAATTTCTACAGCAAGTAAAAAGAAATTCCTTCTAACATCAGGCTCAAATATCAGCTTGACCTGTCCAACAAATCACCTATGATCCTACAATGTTAGGCGACTTCTCTTCTACCTGAAGATATCTTGAAGTTGCCTGATTTCTTAAGATGCCTAACCTTAACTATAAAAAATTCTAATAATAAACATATTTTCTGATAGAGAAAAAAGCAAGATCTGCAGTAAATAAAATAACTGTAAATCTTGCTTTATTCTTCTAAAGATATTGCTTTTTTATTTTTCCCGGATTTTTTCCAATATTTGTATAGCTGTCTGCTGGTTCATCTTTTCTGCTTCACGTAATTTTTTCGCAACTTGCTCGATTTCCTCACCAATAGCCCCAATTGAGATCGCTAATGAACGAGCTTGAAGTCCCATGTGGCCTTTTTGGATTCCTTCTGTAACTAATGCACGCAAAGCAGCCAGGTTTTGAGCTAACCCTACTGCAGCAATTACTTGTGCTAGTTCCTTGGCTGAATCAATATCTAACATAGCTAAAGATGCTTTTGCTTTTGGCAGGATATTGGAAGCTCCGCCTACTGTGGCAACAGCCAAAGGCACCGTTAGTTTTCCAACTAGTTTATCCCCTTTGATCTGCCAGTCTGTTAATCCTTGGTATAATCCATTTCTTGCCGCGTAGGCGTGGATCGAAGCGCTAACCGCACGTGTATCATTTCCTGTAGCTGCCACTACAGCTTCTATACCATTCATGATCCCTTTGTTGTGCGTTGCTGCACGGTAAGGGTCAAGCTTCGCATATTCCCCTGCCTGTTGGATTTTTTTGGCAATTTGTTCACCGATTTCTTTGTTTCTCCCTAAGCGTTCGAATGGGATTGCACAACAGGCAGAAGCCAATGATTCTGTAGCAAAATTACTTAAAATACTGAATAGAATCTCTTCTTCAGGGAACCACTCCCGTAACTTGTTTGCCACACTCTCAAGAATCGAGTTGATCATGTTAGCGCCCATTGCATCTTTTACATCCACTAAAAAATCAATAGATAAGTATGCATGGAAACTCCCCATGAATTCCCGAGTAGAGATATCTTGAACACCGCCCCCGCGTTTCACGATTGAAGGATAACTTTCATTTGCACAAAGAATCAGCTCTTCTTTTCGATGATTAACTGCATTGATCACTGCTTGATACTCCGATTTTCCTGATAGAACGATTTGCCCTCGCATCAGCCGCTGAGGTGTTTCTGCGCAGATATTTCCACAGATTTTTGCACCATTACTTGCAGCTGCAATGACAGATGGTTCCTCTGTTGCCATCGGAATCCATTTTTTCTTGCCATTGATTTGAAAATTCTGCGCGATGCCCATTGGGATTTCCACTTCACTCACTTGGTTTTCGATCATGTGATCGGAGAGCTCTTCAGAAAGTGTTTGTTCCTGAAAAATCAACGCAGTTTCTTGTGTCAATACATTTTTTTCTATTAATTGACTGCGCCGTTCAGATGGCGTAAGCTGATAAAACTTTTTTTTTTGCACATCCTTATGTGTTTGCTCCATATTCGCTTCTAACAAGACTGCCAAGCCTAAACCTCCACCAATACATAATGAAGCAATACCGTATCTCTTCTGTTCACGAAGCAATCCGTAAGCTAATGTAGTCAAGATACGTGCACCGCTTGCACCAATTGGATGGCCTAATGCGATTGCTCCTCCATATATATTGACCTTTTCTTCATCTAACTGCAGTTCTTGGCTAACTACGATAGAAGAAGCTGCAAATGCTTCATTGATCTCAAAAAGATCGATTGTTGATAAATTCATTCCTGATCTATCTGTCAATTTTTGAATGGCTTTGATTGGAGCGATTCCCATGATACTTGGGTCAATACCGACCTCCGCTACTTCTTTGATGGTTGCTAAATAAGGCAGATTATTATTTTCTGCGTATTCTTTGGATGCAAGGATCACCACAGAGGCACCGTCATTCAACGGGGAAGCATTTCCTGCTGTTACAGTTCCTTCTTCTGAGAATACTGTACGTAACGTGCCCAGTTTTTCCAATGTACTATTTCCACGAACTGCTTCATCCTCAGATAACACGTCTTCATCAGAAATCTTGACTGGGATGATTTCCTCAGAAAATACACCGGCTTCGACAGCATGTGCTGCTTTCAACTGGGACGACAAGGCATAGCGATCCTGCTCTTCTCTGCTCACAGAAAATTGTGTTGCAACCTTCTCTGCGGTTAATCCCATATGTGCATTTGAAAATGCGTCAGTCAATCCGTCGTTGACCATACTGGAAATTGGTTCACCATATTCATTTGTTTCTGACTGATACTGTTTCAGCATAGGTGCTTGAGACATACTCTCTGTTCCGCCGGCTATCACAAGTTCTGCTTCACCTAATTGGATCAGCTGGCGTGCTAAGATCACTGCTTTCATACCAGATCCGCAAACTTCATTGATCGTCATTGCTGGGACATCTACAGGGAGACCGCTGTTCAAAGCAATCTGTCTGGCAACATTTTGACCATTACCAGCTTGCAGGACATTTCCAAATATTACTTGATCGATTTTATCTTTTTTCAGTTTTGTTTTATCTAATAATCCTTTAGTCACAAGTGTGCCTAATTCAACTGCAGTAAATGGACTTAAACTTCCGCGATACTTTCCTATCGGCGTTCTTGCAGCATCTATCATAACGACTTCTTTCAAGTAAGCCACCTCCTACAAAAATATACCATTCTTTGCTGTAAAAACAAATAGCTCTTGTTCCAGTTATTTTTTTCTAAGATTAAATTTTAACAATCCTTAAATATTCTCTTTTTTATATTTCTTTTAATCTTTTTATGATACCTTAGTAAAGTAAGTTTTTTATCATAAGTAAAGAGGTGTTGAAATGAAAATAGGGATTGATCGTCTTTCCTTTTTTATTCCTAATTTATATTTAGATATGACAGAGTTGGCAGAAAGCCGTGGGGATGATCCTGCAAAATACCATATAGGGATTGGTCAAGACCAAATGGCAGTCAATCGTGCAAATGAAGACATCATTACACTAGGAGCAAATGCTGCCAGCAAAATCGTAACAGAAAAAGACCGTGAGCTAATCGACATGGTCATCGTCGGAACAGAATCCGGGATTGATCATTCAAAAGCGAGTGCGGTAATTATCCACCATTTACTGAAAATCCAATCTTTTGCTCGTTCTTTTGAAGTAAAAGAGGCTTGCTACGGTGGCACCGCAGCTTTGCACATGGCGAAAGAATATGTCAAAAATCATCCAGAACGAAAAGTACTAGTCATAGCAAGTGATATTGCTCGTTACGGCTTGGCAAGCGGTGGTGAAGTGACGCAAGGTGTCGGTGCTGTTGCGATGATGATCACTCAAAACCCGCGTATTTTATCGATTGAAGACGACAGCGTATTTCTGACAGAAGATATCTATGATTTCTGGCGTCCAGATTATAGCGAATTTCCTGTTGTTGATGGTCCTTTATCTAATTCTACGTATATCGAATCATTCCAAAAAGTTTGGAATCGACATAAAGAATTGTCGGGTCGAGGACTCGAAGATTATCAGGCGATTGCTTTCCATATTCCGTATACTAAGATGGGAAAAAAGGCATTGCAAAGCGTATTAGACCAAACAGACGAAGAAAATCAGGAACGTCTTATGGCTCGCTATGAAGAAAGCATCCGTTACAGCCGACGAATCGGTAATCTTTACACTGGTTCATTATACCTGGGGCTAACTTCTCTACTGGAAAATTCGAAATCACTACAGCCAGGAGATCGCATCGGTCTATTCAGCTACGGTTCTGGTGCAGTAAGTGAATTTTTTACAGGTTATCTGGAAGAAAACTATCAAGAATATCTCTTCGCACAATCTCATCAAGAGATGCTAGATTCTCGAACACGGATCACTGTTGACGAATATGAAACGATTTTCAGTGAGACGCTTCCTGAACACGGAGAATGTGCAGAATATACTTCAGATGTACCTTTTTCGATTACAAAGATCGAAAATGATATTCGTTACTACAAAATATAATAAAATCATAAAAAGAACCCTTCACGAGTCGTGAAAGGTTCTTTTTTTATCTGCGGACCAAAGGAGCAGTCTATAGGTCAGCTTAGTCGTACTAAGGATTTCTCGTTTTTCACTGAATAGTTTGCGAATGTACCTAGTCACAACAGGATCTTTTGCGTACGCGTCATAGTATAGCTTCATCAATTCTTCAGTAATTGATTCCTGTGTAAAATAAGTAAAATCTTTTTTCTTCACTTTGAATCCTTCATCAATTAAGTATGTTTCAAATTGATCCATTACAACTGGCGATGTATTAGGATCTTCTTCTATCATTCCTAGTTGCTTTTCGATAGGATAAAAAACATCATCGATTGATTCCACTACTCTGATTATCACGCACCATTTGCTTGACTTTTTCATCAATTTTTCTAATTGAATAAGATGTACCAATGCTGGATTTGCTGCTGTAAAAACCATTTCATATGTCTCATTTGATTGGATAAATTCTTCTAACGACTGTTTGATAAAGGAAACATTTGGCAACTCATTTTTTTCTGCTTCTTTTTTTGCATTTTCTAGCATTCCTGAAGAAAAATCGATCAAATCATAGCGATTAATTTCTTTTGCTAAGGAAAGAAATCTGCCAGATCCTCCAGCAACGTCTGCTGCTGTTTCAGCAGGCAGGACTTTCTCCGTTTTCAGATAATTTTTTACATCTTCAGCAATAGTTACTTGCGATTCTTGCTGGATTTCATAATATTCTTCAGCAAATTCATCCCATTCTTTTTCATTCATTTGATTTCCTCTAATTTTTTGTTATATGTTTTCACTTTTCGGAATAAATTATTCTCCTCTTTTATCTATTCTATCTCTTTTGATGAATAATAAAATGATTGGCTTTCCGTCTATCATAAATAAAAAAAGGGACTGTGACCAAAGTCGTGTCAAAGTCCCTCTTTCCGAATAAACAGTGTCCAATCAGATGACCCTCAGTATTAGCTCAAAATGCTGATTTTACAACTTCTTCCTTAAACGGTGTTCTCCTGCCAACTCTTCGGTCACAAGTCACAATATTCAACAAACATGAGAAGCTGTTTGTTGAAATTGCACCTTGTGACTCAGAATTAAACGGCAGGCTCACAACCTCGTTGATTCGTTTTATTTATTTCCTTGTACTCGTACAATGATCAATTTAGTGATTTCCATCAAAACAATTGTCACAAGTGCGATTCCCATACATGTAAAGACTTCTGTCAATCCAAATGCTGATGGGATAGAGAAGACTTCTTTCAGTCCTGGGATCATTGTTAAGCAGTAAAGCGCGCTACATACAACTACAGCTAGTAAGACACTTCTGTTAGAGAAGAACCCTGCTTGGATAGCTGTTTGTGTGTTTGAACGTGCTGGGAATGTTTGCAATGTCCGACACCAAATCAATGTTGAAAATGACATGGCTACACCGAATTCAGGTGAATGCTGCATGCCAAGCCATTGAGCAAAGATAACAGCAATCCCAATCAGCACACCACGATACGTTACAGAAATCAATGTTTTGTCCGTAAAGATTCCTGAATTTGGATCTCTTGGCGGGCGGTTCATCGTAGCAGGTTCAGCTTTTTCTGTACCTAATGCAATTGCTGGCAGTGAATCATTGACTAAATTGATGAACAACAGTTGTAATGCTGTAAATGGATTGGACCAGTCAGCAACTAAGGCAAAGATGATCGCAATGATCGCACCTAAATTTCCTGCAAATAGATAAGAAATAGCTTTCTTGATATTATCAAACACATTACGTCCTACTTCTACTGCGCTGACAATAGAAGCAAAGTTATCATCCGTCAATACCATCGCTGCTGCATCTTTTGCCACATCTGTACCCGTTCCCATAGCAATTCCGATGTCTGCTTGTTTCAATGCTGGTGCGTCATTTACACCATCACCTGTCATAGCTGAGATATGACCTTTATTTTGCCAAGCACGAACGATACGAATTTTATTCTCAGGTGAAACACGTGCATAAACAGTGACTTTTTCTAAAACTTCGTTTAGTTGATCTTCTGTCAATTCATCTAGTTCCGTCCCGGTCAAAGCCAGGTTTCCTTCTTCAAAAATCCCGATTTGTTTTGCGATAGCAACAGCTGTTGTTTTGTGGTCACCAGTAATCATGATTGTTTTGATTCCTGCACTTCTTGCTTCTGTTACCGCCTGAGTCACTTCAGCACGTGGAGGATCGATCATAGCAAGCAAACCAACAAGGATCAAATCGTCTTCATCTTCAAATGATAAATCAAAATTATCAAGTGGACGGTAAGCAAAAGCTAGTACACGTAATGCGCGTGTTGAAAAAGCTTCATTTTGCTCTTGGAATTTTTTCATCAATTCATCCGTCATCGGAACGACTTCACCATTTAGCAATACTTTTTTACTGCGTTGGAAGACGATATCTGGTCCGCCTTTAACAAACAAGTAATTTTTGTTATCAATTGTGTGTCCAGTAGACATTAATTTTCGATCTGAGTCAAAAGGAAGTTCTGCTTGTCTTGGGTAGTTGTTTCGGATTTCCTGATAAGGCTGGTTTAATTTTTCACTAAAGTCGATAAACGCTACTTCCGTAGGGTCGCCCAATTTAGTACCGTCTTCACTGATCGATGCATCATTCGCTAAAACACTGATTTCGATCAAGCGACGTTCGTCAGCTGTCCATTTTGAAGGGTCATTTGTGAAATCCCCAGTATCGCCATTACCTAAAAAGTAGTCAACAACTGTCATTTTGTTTTGTGTCAATGTACCAGTCTTATCTGTACAGATGATACTTGTCGAACCAAGTGTTTCAACTGCTGGAAGTTTTCGGATAATGGCATGACGTTTTGCCATTTTATTCGTTCCCAAAGATAACACGATTGTTACGATAGACTGTAATGCTTCTGGAATAGCAGCTACGGCTACGGCTACGGCAAACATCACTGCGCTGACGATATCTGCAGTCATATCTCCTGTACCTTCTCCAAGATAAATACGAAACAGTTGGATACCTAAAATCAATAAAGACAATGCTAAAATAGCCAAACTTAGTTTTTTACTGAATTTATCCAGACCTCGTTGTAACGGAGTGACTTGCTCAGTTGTTGATTCCAAAAGGCCAGCAACTTGTCCGATCTCCGTATTATTCCCAGTTGAAGTCACTAAGAATTTACCGCGTCCGTAAGTTACGATCGTTCCACTGAATACCATATTTGTACGATCTCCGATTGGTACCGTACTTGTGATATCCGTTACTTCTTTTTCTGCAGAAGTCGACTCTCCTGTCAGCATACCTTCATCTACTTTTAATGATCCCGCATCTAGTAAACGTCCATCAGCAGGTACATAATCGCCTGCGTCTAACAACACGATATCTCCTACCACAAGTTCGTTTGCCGGAATCGTTTTTTCCTTACCATCACGAATCACTCGAGCATCGGGCGCTGAAAGGTTTTTCAACGCTTCTAAAGAACCTTCTGCTTTTTTTGTTTGGACAACACTGATTATAGAATTCAACATCAATACTGCAAAAATAACTAAGAATTCGATGTAGTCACCCATGACCATCTGAATCAGTGCGACAATCAGCAATACGATAACCATTGCATCTTTGAAAGTTTCTAAGAACAATTTCCAAGTTGGCTTCTTCGGCTTTTCTTTTAGCTGGTTCAAGCCATCTCTTTCTAATTTTTCCTTCGCTTGCGTGGTGCTCAATCCATCGGTTGAGCTCTGCGTTTGCTGCATCAACGAGTCGATCGTTTCTTTATAGACCGCTTGTTGTGCTTGTTCCTTGTTTTCCAAATTTCATCCCCCATTTTTTGATCTTGGCCCTAGTCCTGTCTGAAAAAAAAGAGACCTAAGACAAATACGCATTTGTCTTAGGTCTCACCATTTCATACAATACCAGAAAACCATTTGGTTAACTTACTGTTGATATTATCGCAACAAACGTTGCCGGTTACTCCCCTAAGGAGATATTCAACTGTACTAATATCCTACCTTATTAACCTACAAAAAGCAACTACTTTAGCCCGATTTACCTACATTTTCATGAAAGGAGTGAAAAGTATATTCACCTTGGTAGGCTTCTTTCTTCTATCATGCTATACTAATGTTATTGTATGTAAGGAGGAACATTTTTGTGGTATCTAGTATTATAACCGCCCTTTATCTATTAAATGCACTTATTGCTTTGGTGGCTATTTTGATCAAACCCCGAGATGTAGCAGCCATTTGGGCATGGCTCTTAGTATTGTTTGCCCTTCCTGGGGTGGGTTTTGTATTATATTTATTTTTCGGACGTGGATTAACGGATAAGAAAAAATTCTATCTCCGACAAAGTGACTTGAAAGAATTAGAAAACTTTCAGTCTTTTAGAGGAGATACCATTGAACATTACGATCCTGACATGGGCGATAAAGACAAACAGCAATTTGTCGACTTCTTCTCTTCATTAAATCGTATGCCGCTGACAAGAATGAATTCTGTCACTCTTCTCACAGACGGACAAGAGAAATTGGATTCACTGCTTCAAGATCTAAAAAAAGCCAAACATTCGATCCATATCGAATATTACGCATTTGTGACAGATAATATCGGCCAGCAAGTCTTACATGTTTTAGAAGAAAAAGCCGCAGAAGGCGTGGAAGTTCGAATATTATATGATGCATTTGGCTCTCATGGCACAAAAGCAAAAGATTTCAATCGTCTAATCAAAAATGGTGGACATGTCCATACATTTGTTACCTCACAAAAGGCATTACTTCGTTTCCGATTGAATTACCATGATCACCGAAAAATCGTTGTGATCGATGGAAAGATTAGTTATACCGGTGGTTTCAATATTGCCAATCAATATGTAAATACAACAAAAAAATTCGGCTATTGGCGCGATACGCATATACGGATTTTCGGTGCCGCTTCTTCTTTGCTCCAGCTTCGCTTCTTAACAGACTGGAACGTCTCGGTACCTGAAGAAAAAAAGGTCGGCTATCATTTGAATTATTTCTTTAAAAAAGCAGATCGAGATGAATCTAAGCTTGCTGATACATCCATCCAGCTTGTTTCAAGCGGACCGAATAACGAAAGGGAACAAATCAAGCTTTCATTTATCAAATTGATTACTTCTGCTAAAAAACGTGTTTGGATACAGACACCTTACCTTGTTCCTGATGAAAGTGTCATTGCTGCTTTAAAAATCGCAACTGCCTCTGGTGTAGATGTGAAAATCATGATTCCCAACAAACCGGATCATCCTTTTATTTATCGAGCAACACAATATTATGCTCGGCAGCTGATCAAGGAAAATGTACAAATCCTTGTCTATGAGAACGGCTTCCTCCATGCAAAAACATTGATAATGGATGATGAAATCTGCATGGTAGGTTCAGCAAATCAAGATATTCGTAGCTACCGATTGAATTTTGAAACAAGTGCTGTCATTTACGATCCTGAGTTTTTAGAAGAACTTGCTACTCAGTTCAAAGAAGATGAGACACATTGTTCATCCATGACAACTGAAACAGTCAAAGAAATGTCTAACTGGCTATTATTCAAGCAACAAATTTCTCGATTATTTTCTCCAATCCTATAATTTTTTTATTCAAGTAGAGAAAAATATACTAAGATTAAAGGGACTGTGACAAAAATCTTGTCACAGTCCCTTCTTCCGAACAAACGGTGTTCTCCTGCCAACTCCTCGGTCACAAGTCACAATATTCAACAAACATGAGAAGCTGTTTTTACTTGGCTGTTCTTATTACTTGATGCAGGGCAACTTTTTCACAACCTCTTCACTAAACGGTGTTCAATCAGCTGACCTTCGGTATTAGAGAAACAAACGGCAAAACATGAGAACTATTTTTCCGTTTGTTTCTCTAATACTCAGAACAGGACGCTGATCTCACAACTTCTTTCTTTTACTCTAATTCACCAGCTGCCCAATGATTGATGGGTCCATATTTGTGCCCTACATTTATTTCTTCACGAATTGCACGGTTTACATAGTCTTTTGCCAATCGGATCGCTTGTTCAACTGTTTTTCCTTTCGCTAACTCAGCTGCAATACATGCAGATAGCGAATCGCCAGTTCCGTTGATCCGGTCGGTAGGATAAAATGGTGCATTTAACCAAAATGATTTTCCTGATTCGAGCAATACGTAGTCATTGACTGTTTCTTGCTGCGCATCTTTAGCATGATGTCCTTTGATCATAACGTTTTTTGCACCCATATCTTGCAGTTCTTTTGCTGCTTGCACAAAATCTTCTTCAGCTGCTAATGTCCGTCCAGTCAGCTTTTCTGCTTCATAAAAATTAGGTGTCAGTACTTCGGCCAAAGGGACAAGCTTTTCTTTCAAGCTTTGCAAAGCAGATTCTTCTAGTAAAAGATTTCCATGTTTCGTTACGATTACGGGATCCACGACTAATGGTCCAAAATCATATTTTTGGTAATTTTTTACAACTGTCTCAATCAACTTTGAATCTGCTAGCATACCTGTTTTAGCTGCACGTATTTGAAAGTCCTTCGCAATCAGTTCAAATTCTTTGTCGATAAAATCTGTTGGCAATGTCACACTTGCTCCGATTCCGTAAGAATTACCTGCAACACATGCGGTCATGACAGAAACACCGTAAACATTTCTTGTAAAGAATGTATGCATATCTGCTTGCATCCCTGCGCTTCCATCGCTATCTGATCCTGCGATCGTCATTGCTTGTACATACTGATCTTCCATCAAATCGATTCCTCCATTTTTATAAAAAGATTTTTCATAATGCTGTTACTGTTTCTATCATATGTTTTTCAAAGTATCCCTCAGTAAATATACCACTACCTTTTCTTGGTAATCAAATTTATTTGAAAAAACATTTGCAATAAATCAGAAAATAGTGGTCGTTTATTTGTATTCGCTATTCTAATAATAAATAACCACTATTTGATTTATATATATTTCAGTATCCTTCTTGTTTTCATATAACCAAAGGCGCTATGATTTCCATATGAAAAAAATAAAGTCAGGTGAAAAAAATGAAACTTGAGGATAAAAAAGTCATTTTGAAGAAAATCAAACGACTACCAGACCAAATAGATGGCTATACGATCTGTTCTTTCAAAAAAGACAGGAGTATAAAAGCTTATACGCAAAACACAGAAAAAGGAATAATCTATTTCCTACATGAAGAAGGTTACGATACCCAAACCTTTATGTTTACTGAAAAAAAAGAATTTCATAAACAGATGAAAAAACTGATTGAAAAAGAATTTCCAAGAAGTCATAAACTCTATGTGAATCAGCAATTTTAACTTCTAACTGTTCTTTATTAATTAAAAATGTTCTGTAATAAAATAAAACTTTATAACAACTATAACAAAACCGAATACAAAACAGAAGTTCTATAAGTTATAATCATAGTTGTTAGGTGATTCATCTAGTAAAAACACCAGATTTCAAATTTCACACAATTTAAACTAGATCAATCATCAACCTTCTTCAAATTGTTAGAACCCTTTCCCGAGGAGCTGCAGCATAAGCAAAAAAACAAACAGGAAGCCAAATGGCTAAGACATTTTTTCTATTAGTCTAGTTGTTTCTCGTCGCAAGTTTAAGACTTTAGAAAGTTATTTCTAATGATGTTTGGGTTGTTTTGATCAATGCTTATGCACAGCTCCTTACCTATTATTTATCTCAACAGATCTAACAAATTAATGGACTATTTAAGGAGTTTTTTTATGCTTACGATCTATTCTTCTCGCACACATAGTTACCATCTGATGGCAAACTGGCTGAAAGACCATCAAATGCCTTACAGAGAACGAATTTTCACACCTAAACAGCCTTTAACAAGGAAAGAGATATTTTATTTATTGTCATTAACAGAAAACGGATTTGACGATCTATTAGCTAAACGCTCGATTGATTATAAAAATTTGAAAGATCAAATCGACCAATGTACGACCTCAGAGCTTGTCGATCTGATCGTCTCGCATTTTACTTTGTTACAACGTCCCATCATTACTGACGGAAAGAAATTATTAGTCGGATTCAATGAAGATAGCATGCGTCTTTTTATCCCTGTACAATGGCGCAGAAGTCAACTGAAATCTGTCTATAACGATTTTACATGGGTAAGCAATCTAGAAAATTCTACGGATTTAGATGATGAATTTTTAAATTATTATATATAAAAAAGACTGTGACAAAAGCGTGTCACGTCTTTTTTTCTACGCCGGATAAATAGAATATTTTTACAAATCTGAATACATTCACCAGTAATAAGCATTTTGAGTGAATTGACGATAAGAATGACGGACCAGACTGCCATAAATGATCAAGAAGACTCCCGTTCCTACCGTAACAAAAAATATAGAGGCACCGATACTACCATCCATATACCACATTAAAGAAGCCAAAAGTGGGAAAAGTGAAAAAATACATAATCCGATTCCTGCAATCAGTGAGAAGCCAAAACTTCGCTGATACTCTTCTTCTTTTTCTTTTGCTTCTGCTAATACTTTTTCAGGTATTTTCCGATGGTGCAAAAAGTGATTTAAACGTGTGATTTTCATACCAGAAGCAATAAAAAAACCGACAGCTAATGCTATACCGAAAATCAGACAAGAAATACCCATGAACACATATCCTGCTGAACAAAAGAAAAGAAAACTTGCAAAAGATAAGCTAATGAATAGAACACCTGATGCCACTTGGAGACTTGCCGCTCTGTATTCTTTCCAGTAGTTTTCTGCTTCGCTTAAATAAATAGAAGCTGTGTTTGTTTCCGTCTC
Source organism: Enterococcus sp. DIV0436a (assembly GCF_051711605.1). NCBI lineage: Bacteria > Bacillati > Bacillota > Bacilli > Lactobacillales > Enterococcaceae > Enterococcus > Enterococcus sp. DIV0436a. Next base: position 1,137,923 of record NZ_JBIONA010000001.1, on the reverse strand, counting down.
GTCAGCTTGATGTTTTTTTTCGACATCTAGTTCTTCTAATAATTCATCGATTGAACCAAATGTCGAAATTACTGTACCGATGGCCTCCTGTTCATTTTTTCCTTCTCCCATCAATTCATGATAATGGTCTTCCATATTTGCCAACAAATCAGTTTTCAGCTTATCTATCTCGGTACTTTGAGGTACTCCGATAAAAAGACTGTCTAAATAATTACGGATTGTATCCATTTAATTTCCCTCCAAAAATTGATCGACTACGTCTTTCGTCGTCAGCCACTCTTGCTTTTTTTCTTCTAAAAGATTACGCCCTATTTCAGTGATTTTATAATATGTCCGCTTTTTTCCATGAGTCACTTCTCCAGGATACGAAACAATCAGTTGATTCTTTTCTAAACGGGCAAAAACGGAGTAAAGTGTTGTCTCTTTGATCACATAGGAATCATTTGTCCTCTCACGAATCGTTTTAGAAATTTCATATCCATAAGAATCGTTTTTGTTAAGGATCGATAAAATAATCGCATCATTGTATCCGCGTATTCCATCACTTGAAATCATTTTCATTCCTCCATATTACTCCATCTGTCGTTGTAATTAGAATAGCATGATTACTTCATCAGGTAAAGTAATTTTTTACAAAAAAATAAAAGGAACAGAAAGCAAAAGAAGCGTTATGCTTTTTTGCTTTCTGTTTCCTTAATTTATTTATTTTACAACCATGACGTTACATGATGCGTGGTTGACTACATAGGAAGTAGTGGAACCTACTAGTGCACGTTCTACCGCATTCAGACCTGTCGCCCCCATGACAATCAGATCGATTGGTTCTTTCGATTCATGGAAATTAGCAATCAGTGTCTTTGGATAACCGTAAAGAACATATGTCTCGATATCTGTCAGGCCTTTTTCAATTGCCAAGTTTCGATGTTCTTTCATCTGGTTTTCCGCAACCTCATCCAATTCTTCCTGAAGGCTTGTTGTAACAAATGCAAAATCACCAAAGTAATTTCCTGTTACTTCATTGACATACAGGATGTGCAACGTTGCCTGATTTCGTTTGGCAATCGTGATTGCCTCAAGAAATGCTTTTTCTGCCTTTTCAGAACCATCAATTGCTACTAAAATATTACGATAAGTATCTACCATTGTAAACGCCTCCTTCACTGTTAGTGTAGCACGATTACAGTGTTAGAACAAACATTTTGTGAACGTTTTATCAAAAAATATCAGGCATCAAATCCGTTTTTTTCAGAGACCGTTTTAAACCAGCGACCTGATTTTTTGATCGTCCGTTTACCGTCTTGTGCCAAATCAACAGCGATAAAGCCATAGCGATTCTTATAAGCATTTGTCCAAGACCAGTTGTCCATACATGTCCACATGTGGTAACCCACACAATTGGTTCCTTCTTGGATTGCTTGATGGACGTATTTCAAATGATCCGTAACGAACTCAATCCGGTAATCATCTTCAATAGTTCCTTCGCTGTTAACAAATCGTTCTTCTCCTTCGACCCCCATCCCATTTTCAGAAATATAGCATTTGATATTACCATAGTTTTCTCTTGTATTCGTTAAAATATCATAGATTCCTTTTTCGTAAATTTCCCATCCACGATATGGATTCATTTTTTTATTGGGCATGTCGTAATTATCAAAATAATCATCTGGCATGGGGCTATGTTCGTGATTGATTGGAGTTTCTTTTGCTTTGATTCGACGAGGCTGATAGTAATTGATTCCTAGCAGGTCAATCGTGTTTTCACGGATGAGTTCTAGGTCTCCTTCATGGATCTCTGGCATTATAGCCAATTCTTTGACAATTTCGATCAACTCTTGTGGAAACTCTCCTTTCACTGCAGGGTCAAGGAATGATCGGTTGAAGAATGCGTCAGCGATCTTCGCCGCTTTTACATCTTCTGGGTTCGTTTCATCTCTCGGATAGCTTGGTGTCAGATTCAAGATGATTCCGATCTCACCATCATGTCCGCCTTCATGGTAGGCTTTGATTGCCTTTGCGCTTGCTAGATTCTCATGATAGCCTACTTGGACCGCTTCTTTCATATTGATATGATTTGGATAGTGGAATTGATACAAGTAGCCTCCTTCTACAGGTACGATTGGTTCATTATGAGTAAACCATTTTTTGACCAGATCTCCAAACAGTTCAAAGCACGCTGCTGCATAAGAAACATAAGCGTCGACCGTTTCTCTTGATAACCACCCGCCTTTTTCTTGCAGTGGTAGTGGCATATCGAAATGGTAAAGGTTCACAAAAGGTTCAATACCATTATCCAGCAATTCAGTAAAATAATCTCGATAAAAAGAAACAGCTTTTTGATTGATTTCATCTGTCCCTTCTGGAATCAAACGACTCCATTGGATAGATGTACGAAATGTGTTATGGCCAGTTTCTTTCATTAACTGAACATCTTCTTTGTATTTTGTGTAAACTTGCGAAGTTTTTTCAGGTCCTACTTGATCGAAGAATTTTTCAGGCTCTAATTCATACCAATGATCCCAAATATTTTCTCCTTTACCATCATCACTTACTCTTCCTTCTGTTTGCGGTCCGCTAGCAGCAGAACCCCACCAAAAATTTTCTGGGAATGTGTAGGTTTTCATTTTTTTACTTCCTCTCTTTTTTCTTGATACCGTAATCATAACGAACCCTAAAAAATAAATCAATACTTTTTATGAAAATGACTAGACATTTAAAATTTTTGGCGTTATACTTTGTATGTAATCGATTGCAAATAAATTTGAGGTGAATAAAAATGAACGGTTTTATGGACAAGCTTTCTGAGAAAATCATGCCCTTAGCTAATTTATTAGGGCAAAATCGTTACCTTACAGTGCTGAGGGATGCTTTCATGCTTTCCTTCCCTTTAACGATGTTCGGTTCGATCGTTGTCGTTATCAATAACTTGCCTTTTTTCAGTGACGCAACAAAGGGAACTTTATCGAACTTATTCGGTAATGGGCAAAATGCAACAATGAGCATCATGTCGGTTTTTGTTACTTTTGGTATCGGCTATTATTTATCAAAATCTTATGACGTTGAAGGTATTTTCGGTGGTGCCGTGTCTTTTGCCAGCTTCTTGATTCTTACGCCTTTTGCAATGAAAACCGCTGGCGGTGAAGATGTGACTGGTGTGCTTTCACTTGATCGTCTTGGCGCAAAAGGAATGTTCATTGGAATGATCGCTGCTTTCTTGGCTGGAGAAATCTACTGCAGAATCACGAAACGCGGCTGGCAGATCAAAATGCCTGATGGAGTTCCGCCTGCAGTAACAAAATCATTTGCCGCTTTGATCCCTGCTGTAGTGACACTAACTATTTTCTTAGTAATCAATGCTGTGATGACTGGTATTTTCAATGCTAACTTACATGACGTCGTTTATGAAGTGATCCAAAAACCATTAACTGGTTTGGGAAGTAGTTTACCTGCAACATTGATTGCTTTGTTCTTTGTCCAATTCTTATGGTTCTTCGGACTTCACGGACAAATCATCGTCAACTCTGTAATGGACCCGATTTGGAATACACTGATGCTTGATAACTTAGAAGCTTATCAACATGGAAAAGAATTACCACACATCATCACAAAACCATTCATGGAAACCTTCACTGTTGGTATTGGTGGCTCTGGAATGACTTTAGCTGTCGTTTTATTGATGGCCTTTGTTCTTAAAAAGAAACAGTATCGTGATGTTGGACGATTAGCTTTAGCACCTGGTATTTTCAATGTAAATGAACCAGCGATCTTCGGTCTACCGATCGTATTGAATGCAACAATCCTTATTCCTTGGGTTGTGGCACCTCTAATCGTAACGACGTTCAATTATTTGGTAATGGCTGCTGGACTTGTCCCTGCACCAACTGGCGTCTCTGTTCCATGGACTGTGCCAATCATTGCAAGCGGTGTCTTAGCAACAAATTCATGGCTTGGTGGTATGCTGCAAGTCATCGACTTTGTCATCGTTGCCTTTATCTGGTACCCATTCCTGAAAGTACTAGATAAACAACCAGATTTAGATATTGCTTAATAGATCATTAAGGGGTTGTGACAAAAACTTGTCATGACCTCTTTTTTCGAATAAACAATGTTCCAGATGCTACTTCGAGTTGTCGGAAGCATAATCTTTCGTTATACTCTAGAAGAGGTGAATAACGTGCCAAAATACGAAGAAATCGCAAATATTTTAAGAGAACGTATCCGTTCAAAAGAGTATCCTCCCGATAGTTTTTTGCCTAATCAAGTCGACTTGGTAAAAGAATTTGGTGCGAGCCGGATGACAATCAAAAAAGCCATCAATATCTTAGCAATGGAAGGACTTGTCTATTCGCAGCGAGGATCAGGAACGAAAATCTTGAATCATCCATTTATGCAAAAAGACACATCGCCCGCTAACGAGTATGAAGGTTTGAGTCTCCAAATGAAACGCAGACATCGTTCTTTGAAGAGTCAAATCATTCATTTTGATGTTGAATTCCCTAATCAATATATCCAAGAACGATTGATGATCGATGCCGAGCAACCTGTCTACAATATTCACCGGTTAAGGATCTTAGATGGCGAGCCATATGTTTTAGAGCATACCTTTATGCCAGTCCATCTTGTGCCGGGTTTAAAAAAAGAACATTTGTTAGCCTCTATCTATGATCATCTTCATCAAGAATTGAATGTCCATTTTGCAGGGGCTTATCGTGCTATTTCTGCAGATAAAAGTGATGAATATGATCAGCAATATTTGAACTGTGCAGAAAACGATCCTGTACTGGAAGTTCAGCAAGTCGTCTATCTCAAAGATGGACAGCCGATTGAATATTCTTCCAGCCGAAACCGATTTGATGTTCGGAACTATTCTGTGCTGGATGTGCGTTCAACTTAAATGAAGAGGTTGTGAAAAAGCCGTTTACCAAGAGATCGTGACAGTGGAAAGCAGTTTCAAGTAACAAGAAGAGATCGTGAAATCAACATTCTATTCTATCCTATCCTAAGCATTAGCTCAAAAATGAAAAAATAACTCAGCATAAAAAGACTTATGACCACCCGTAATGATTCTAAAGTTAGCTTTTTAAAGCTAGTTTTTTTGAAATCGATACAGCTAGTCGTAAGTCTTTTTATTTTATTGATCCGTCCCTCCTCTTTTCCATTCTTGATTCCTTCCTGATACTTTAGAAGACAAATTAATTGCAAAATAGAGATGCACCCTCTATACTATGTCTAAATCAACTACTTACTTTTTGTAAGTTAACAGGAGGAAATTTATCATGGATACACAAATCAGAGGAATTCACCACGTCACAGCAATGACATCTAGCGCTACAAAAATCTACCGCTTTTTTACAGATATTTTAGGAATGCGCTTAATCAAAAAAACAGTTAACCAAGATGACATCGAAACTTACCATCTTTACTTTACAGACGATACTGGTGCGCCAGGAACAGATATGACTTTCTTTGATTTTCCAAATCAGCCAAAAGGAAAAAAAGGAACAGATACGATCTCTCGTGCTTCTTTCCGTGTGCCAAGTGACGCAGCATTAGACTTTTGGTTGGAACGTTTTGAAAAATATGACGTTACTCATTCAGCAATCAATGAACGTTTCGGCAAAAAATATATCGAATTTGAAGATTTCGATAATCAGTATTATCAATTGATCTCTGACGAAAACAATCAAGGTGTAGCAGCTGGCATTCCTTGGAAAAACAGCAATGTACCGACAGAGTTTGCGATCACAGGACTTGGACCTGTCTTTGTCCGTGTCAGTCAATTAGAGCATATCCGCTTGATTCTTGAAAAAATCTTAGGATTCAAAGAAACAGACCATTCAGGAGATTTCTACTTATTTGAAATCGGTGAAGGCGGAAATGGTGCAAGCATCATTATTGAACATCGGACAGACTTGCCAAAAGCAATCGAAGGATTTGGAAATATCCATCACTTAGCATTGCGTGTAGCAGACAAAGAAGCATTGGAATACTGGATTCAAGTAATCAATAAGATTGAATTGCCAAATTCTGGTTTCGTCGATCGTTTCTATTTCCAATCTGAGTACTTCCTAGCCGCTCATCACGTACTGTTTGAATTAGCAACTGATGGTCCTGGATTCCTTGAAGATGAACCAGCAGAATCAGCAGGAGAAAAACTATCTCTTCCTCCATTCTTAGAAGAACGTCGTGAAGCCATTGAAGCCTATGTCCGTCCTTTCGATACAAGTGATGCAAATAAAAAACGTGAATAATCTCTTCATGCTACTTCATTTTTTGCATCTATAGAAACAGAAAAGAGGGAACAAAATGACCTATATTTTTGAAAAAGGAACAAGTGGCAAGCATTTGATCTTACTTCATGGCACAGGTGGCGATGAACATTCTTTACTGGATATCGCTCACTTTCTTGCACCAAACAGTACATTGCTTTCTTTTCGTGGCACGGTCCAAGAAGATGGGATGAATCGTTTTTTCAAACGTAATGGATTGAATCAATTCGACCTGGACAGTTTGGAAAAAGAAACAGATAAACTCCATGAAAAAATCAAAGAAATCAGCGAAACAGAACAGATACCGTTAAGTGATTGGCTGCTTGTCGGCTATTCAAATGGCGCAAACATCGCTGCTCATTTATTATTGGAGCGTGAGACCGAGCTAAATAAAGGGTTGTTTTTCCATCCGATGTCTCTAGGTGTCCATCAAAGCCGTTCCACATTAGAAGATAAAACCGTCTGGCTTTCTTATGGTGATAACGATCCAATCGTTTCCCCTGCTTCCTTTAAAGAATTGGCCGATCAATTCGAAACACGCCAAGCAAATGTGACTATTCAGCTAACTGTAACAGGTCATCAGTTGACGATGGACGAAATCGAGCAAGCGAGGGAATGGACAGACCACCTCTTAACTAAATAAAATAAAAGAACTACGACTTACATAATACAACCTGAAGCAGATATCGATCTGGATCAGATTTTGTGAAAGTCGTAGTTTTTGTGTCAGATAGGTTAGTCTCCACCAGCTGCAATAACAGATTTATTATAAATAGCCGTTTTATGTTTCAACTCTTCCAATCCCCCGATTTTCTCACCTTTTGAATAAAAACCGTCAGTAATCCCTAATGCTTGAAAAATCGTCTGCTTGTAGGCAATTTCTGCATTCCATTCAACTGTATCAAGGATTTGCAGTGCTTTATGGATAGCTTCGATTCCTGATTCTCCACCTGTGTTGATCAATACGCCATGAGAGTTGAGCAGCAACATATGCGGTAATTCAAGATGCTGTTTTTTTACATAGTCGCTTGTCAATTCAGCAAGTTCTTCAGAGCAATTAGGCTCAAAGTCCATGACAGGAATCTCTTTTACTTTAGCTGTGGCTTCTGTCAAATTAGGCATAGGCAACCCAGTAGTCGCCCAGAACATTGCATTAGGCGCATGAGCATGGAGGACAGCTTTGATAGCTGGATTAGTCTCGTACATCGCTTCATGCATATTGATCTCCCGAGTTAAATGACCGACTCCGTCAACGATTCTACGCGTTCTTGGTTCTACTACTAGAACCTGTGCAGGAGAAATCTCTCCTAGATAGGCTTCTGACATCATGGTCGGCGTCATGATGATGTAGTCTTTCCCTTGATCATCAGTGGTTTTAAAGGAAAAATTCCCTCCTGCGACATTTGTGTTTTTCCTTTCGAAAATCACTCTTACGATACGTGCCATGTCCTGTCGTTCTCTCTCAAATAACATACGTCCATCTGACATAATGACCCCTCCATTATCTTTTTATAAAACTTTTTTCTCTCAATATTTCTTTGGTAGCTTCTTTTATTTTTATTGATTCTTCTATTTTCCGTTTTCTTTTTTCATCGTACTCTCTGAATAAAACGTGATTTCCATATTTATAGATCACTAGTGCGAAAAAAATGACCAATAGATTGATGATGATATTCTGAGTAAAGAGTCCATATAGAAATAGCAGAAGTGTACCACAAAGAGCGACTGTCCATTTTATTTTATCTGTCTCTTCTCTTTTCATTACTTTCCCACCATTTCAATGCTATTTTTGTAGTTCAGCATAACGTTCACTCGGTACTTTCGCTTTTATCATATATTTATAAAGTAGAACAAACAGTCCTAGAAAAATCACGCATCCTACAATAGCGAGAATATTCCTATTAAATGCCTCCGCAAATAAAACCCTGAACTCCGGCCCTTCTATGGATGACCATGTGATCAACTGTCCTTTCTTGATTCCCTCGACTGCTCCGCTTTTTTCTGCTAAATCACTGAGTATTGGCGCAAGGTAAGTGGCCCCGTACAAATAAATAGGCATCGTGAGGATTCCCAAGATCAGCATACGAGCCAAGTTTCCTCCTGTTAAAAGTAATCCGCCGACCGCAATCGAATAGTTGATAATCCCTGCTAATGGTAATACTTGGTTTCCTGGCAAAATAATGGCATAACCAATAAACACAGGAACAAGTAAAATAGCAGTAACCCAAATTTCTGAACGACCAGCTAATATCGGCCAGTCCAATCCGATATATACTTCACGATCCTTAAACCGCTTTTTCATAAATTCTGACATAGCGTCTGCTAGAGGAGACAAAGATTGCATGAACATTTTAGAGATCATAGGAAACAAACTTAATGCTGTAGCTGTTTGGATCGCTAGATTAAGAGAACCTGAAACGCCATACGCAGCAGCAAAGCCAAGCCCCAATCCAATAATGAATCCCATTACAGAGTTTTCAGAGAAGATCCCAATTTTCTTCTTCAATGCATTCGTATCCGCTCGTTTATTTAAAGCAGGAATTTTATCCATGATCATATTGAAAGGCAGCAACAAGACAGCGGCAGATGTCATAAAATGAGTCACTGTTACTAATGGAATCCCTGTGAGATCTTGTATATGTTTTTGAAACATATCACCAAGCTTTAATTCCAATATAACTTGGACCATTGCAGTAAGAAAGCCTGCAGCCAAACTACCGGAAACATAATAAACTAAATAAGCAGTTAAAGCTTTCCCCCAAACATTCCACATATCAACATTTAACGTCTTCGTCCAATTAAAAATTAACAGTACAAAATTGACCCCAATCGTTACTGCAAAAAATATAAAAGCATAACTCCACGACCATGTGATGCTTGCTGCACCTGTCCACCCAAGATCAAGTGCAGGCAAACTGATTCCCGTATTTTTAGCCAATGCTTCTGATGCTGGACTTACTGCGTTAGACATATAGCCAATGACCATAGACATTCCGCTAAAAGCAATCCCTAAAGTTAAAGCAGACATGAATGCTTTTTTTAATTTCATCCCTGCCAACAATCCAAGTATCAAAATAATCAGGGGAACAAAAATGGCTGATCCTAAGTTCAAAACATAATTGATAATGGTTTGGAAAACTTCCATAAATAAACCTTCTTTCTTTCGAAATATAGTAGATAAAACTATGAACCAACTTTTTTATCCAACAATCCTCCTTTACTGTACTAACTCTTTGATACTGTCATAAATAGGTTCTACACCCATTCCAGTTAAAAATGGAATTCCTGGAAATACTTCAATACCCAAATCTTTTGCTTGTTCAAGTACTTCCTCATCAGGTTGTGCGACATACACATAGATTCCAGCAGTTAGAAGCTCATTTTGAATCGATTTGTAATCAACTGCTTCTACAGGAAATGCGATGCCGTCATCTTCTAACATACTTTGGATCTTACTAGCGATTGTCTGACTCGTTGCTACTCCACTTCCACATGCGACAATTAACCGATTTTTCATTTTTTCTTCCTCCTAAATATAATTTGTAATAAGTTCGTATATGTTTTGCGGTGTTTCTTGTTTCTTATAATTTTCCACGAATGTTTCATCCATGAATAAATTCATAAACGCTTGAAGTAATCCTACTTGTTCTTTTGGTTCTTTGATTCCTAAAAAAAATAGATTTTCTACAGTCATTTCCTGATTATCCCCCATTTGATAAAAATAAATTGGGGTCTTCAGCTGCATAACAAAAACAAATGGCTTTTCGACATATTCACATTCCGAATGTGGCAGCGCGATATTTAAATACTTAGTAATCAATCCAGTAGGAAATTCTCTTTCTCTTGCAATCAGTCCATTCAAATAATTCTCATTGACGTACCCCATTTTTTCTAATCGTTGTGCAGCGATTAAAAAAGCTTCTTCTTTATTTTTTACTTCTACCGCTAATTGAATCAAACTAGGAACGAACATCTCTTTATATTTCATTCCAACCTCCTCCTTTTTGATTAAGTTTGTTAATTTATTGTTCTACTAAGTTCATCTTTGTTTTACAAGAACATTATATTTCTGTTAGTTTGTTTTGTCAACGCTTTCAAAAGAAATTTATTTTGTTAAATTTGATCTACTTGAAAATAAAATCGTTTATCTATATAATTAAGAAGAACAAAGTCGAACAAAAATTGACTTTTATGTTAAAGGAGTAATTCATATGCTGAAAAAAGAAAGACAAGAACGAATCATTACGTTATTAGAGAAAGATTTTTATTTAACTAATTCAGAAATCGCTAACAAATTAGGCGTATCAGAAATGACCATACGCCGAGATGTCACTGAATTAGCAAAAAAAAATAAAGTAAAAAAGCTATATGGTGGCGTTGAACGAAAGGAACCTTATAATCGAGAACTATCGACTCAAGAAAAAATTGATACGAATGTAGCCGAAAAAAAATATATTGGTCAAGTCATGAACAGTATGATTCCCGATAATTCTACTATTTATGTCGGTGCTGGAACAACGATCCTATATGCACTTCCTTTCATTCAAAAGAAAAATCTATTTGTAATTACAAACAGTTTGATTGCTTTCAACTATTTAAAGAATCATACAAGTTATCGGATTTTACTTACTGGTGGCGAATTTTCTCCTATTACAGAAGAGTTCATTGGGGAAGTTGCAGAAAGATCTTTTGAAAGTTTGAATGTCGATATCTCTTTCGCTGCAACAAACGGCATATTTGATAACAATGTGACAACCGCTCAATTTATTGAGGGAAATATTCAGAACGCAGCGCTCAATGCAGCAAAAATCAAATGCATTGTTGCAGATTATTCAAAATTAAATAAATCAGACGTCTATACTTTTAGAAAATTAACCGATTTTGATTATCTAATAACCGATAATCATTTATCAGAACAGGATTTCAATCATTATTCAAAATACTTAACAATATTAAAGGAGCCCAAAAATGATACTGACAATCACGATGAACCCATCCATTGATTCCATTTATTTTACAAAACACTTTGAATTAGGTACGATGACACGCTTTGATTCTCCGGTACGCTATGTAGGCGGCAAGGGAATCAATTGCGGACGAGCTTCTGCTCTACTAGGTTCATCAGTTATTTTAACGGGGTTTTTGGGCGGTTATTTTGGCAGTATGATTCAAGATATGCTGAAAAATGAAAATTTGTTTGATTTGCATTTTTTACCTATTGCAGAAGAATCAAGAGGTGCCGTCACGATCATGCATGATGATGAAACGCAGACAGAGCTAGTGGAAGCTGGTCCTGAAATAGCAGATACTACTATCAAAAAATTAATGAATGATATCAAACAAATCAGTAAAAATAATTACCTTTCAGTCATTACAATAAATGGTTCTGTTAACAATCCAGATCCCTTTTTGTATGCTAAATTATTACAATATATCAAAGAACAAATAGATCCTTCCACCTATATATTAATGGATATATCTGGACAACATCTCCGTGAAGTCTTAGCAAGTAAGTATAAACCGATGTTCATCAAACCTAATATCCATGAGTTTTCAGATATCATCCATCAAAAAATTACTCAAAAAAGCGACATAAAACACCATCTAAAAACAAATCCACTATTTAAAGATATCGATGTTATCATGATTTCTTGCGGCTCGTATGGTGCAGTAGTCAAAGTAAAAGAAGAATTTTGGAATGTTGAGATCCCTAAGATTCCTATCATTAATACAACAGGCTCTGGGGATGCCACTGTTGGAGGTTTTGCTCATTCATTAGAACAGAATTATCCTTTAAAAGAATGTGTAAGGTACGCAATGGCTTGCGGCATGTCGAATGCACAGCAATCAGAAGTCGGGAAAGTTATCCCAGCTGATGTAAAAAATTTAGCAAAAAATATTAAAATCACAGAAATGAAATAAATAGTACAAAGTAAATAATTGTTTATATGAAATGAGACACAAAGAGACTGTGACAAAAAACGTGTGTACCGACCCCCAAAAGTTAGATTTTTTGGTCTAACTTTTGGGGGTCAGTACAGTGTCACAGTCCTTTTTCGAATAAACGGTGTTCTCATGCCAACTCCTCGGTCACAAGTCACAATATTCCACAAACATGAGAAGCTATTTTTTGAAATTGCTCCTTGTGACTCAGAGTTAAACGGCAGGCTCACGACCTCTTGGTATAAACGGTGTTCAAAAGCCAGTTTCTCGGTATTAAGCCAAATTTATGCAAAAATGTGGAAAGCCATTTTCACAAAATTTTTCTTAATACTCGAAACTAAGCGGCTTTTTCACAACCTCTTCTTTAAACGGTGCTCAAAAGCTTGCATCTGCGCTAATGAGTCCAACCAAGTCAAAAATGAGGAGCTTTTTTGGCTGTCCTTATTACTTGATGCAGGGCAGTTTTTTCATAATCTCTTTTAGATTAAATCCTTTTGGTTACACAAGGTTCTCTTCAAAGAATGTTGCCATTTTTTCAAATGGAATGATGTCTGTCTGGTCGTATAGATCTGTATGGGATGCTCCTGGAATGATCATGAGTTCCTTGTTGTCACCTTTTAGTTCTTTGAAAGCGTCCTCCCCAAAGTAACGTGAATGAGCTTTTTCCCCGTGAATGACTAAGACTGCATGACGGATTTCTGGAATATAATGCAATAGTTTTGCATTCATAAGTGACAACCCTGATGTCCTATTCCAACCATCATTGGAGTTTAAAGAACGGACATGATATCCGCGGTCTGTTTTATAATACGCATGATAGTCTTTGACAAATTGAGGAGCATCTTCAGGCAATGGGTCAACCACTCCTCCAGCACGTGCGTAGTCCCCTTGTTTGAAATCAATGATACGTTGTGCATTTAATTCTTCACGCATTTTATATCGGGCATCTTCATCCATAGCATCGAAGTAGCCATTGGCTGTTACTCGAGTCATATCGTACATTGTTGAGACGACTGTTGCTTTGACCCGTGTATCGATTGCTGCCGCATTCAATGCCATACCTCCCCATCCACAAATACCGATGATTCCGATCTTCTCAGGGTTTACATTTTTTTGTACAGATAAAAAGTCCACTGCCGCTTGAAAGTCTTCCGTATTGATATCAGGTGAAGCAACATATCGTGGTATTCCTCCGCTTTCTCCTGTAAACGATGGGTCAAATGCAATCGTTAGAAAGCCTCTTTCAGCCATCGTCTGCGCATATAGACCAGACGATTGTTCCTTTACTGCGCCAAATGGTCCGCTCACAGCGATTGCTGGCAATTTCTCTTCACTTACTTCTTTTGGTTCATATAAATCAGCGACTAATGTGATACCAAAACGATTCGGGAAGCTCACCTTTCGATGATTGACTTGCTCGCTTTTTGGAAATACTTTGTCCCATTCTTGGGTGATATTTAATTCTTTACTCATATTCTAAACGCTCCTTTGATCAAAATTGACATTTGTTTTTGAATGTATTATCATGATAAAACTTAAACCTGACTTTAGGTCAAGGGTAAAATTTTAATTTAGGAGGATTTTTTTATGTATTCCATTGGACAAGTATCTGAAATGTTTGGACTTCCTGTTTCTACTTTACGTTATTACGACAAAGAGGGATTATTTCCTGATATCCAGCGTGTTTCCGGTATTAGAAAATTTTCAGAGAGTGAATTAGAGGCTTTGAGAGTCATTGATTGTTTGAAAAAATCTGGTTTAGAAATAAAAGACATCGAGCAATTCATGGAATGGAGCAAAGAAGGCAGTAAGACGTTTGCGGTTCGTAAAGAACTATTCGAAAAGCAAAAAGAAGTTGTAGAAGAAGAAATAACAAAATTAGAAAGAGTACTCGCTATGCTAAATTACAAAAGCTGGTACTATGAAGAAGCAATAAAAACCGGCAATGAAGAAGCCGTATTGAAACTGATTCCTGATGATTTACCCCAACATGTAAAAGAAGCTTATGAACATTCTCACTGAACAAACGGATAACTCACTTTCCTTCTCTATGAACTTCATGAAAACATGAATAAACACCTCTAACTGATTGTTAGAAGTGTTTATTTTTTCACTCAAGTATCCTGCACTTACAGAAATATCCTTTTTATCGCCATCCTAATTCTGGAGCGATATCTTTTACGATTGTTTCAAGCAAATGCATGTTGTATTCAACACCTAAAGTATTAGGAATCGTGACAAGTACTGTGTCTGCTTCTTTGATTGCTTCATCTTCAGCTAGCTCCTTGATTAATTGATCAGGTTCACCAGCAAAAGTTTTTCCAAAAATCGTTGGGTTTCGGTGATAAGCAAGATAGCCGACAGCATCTTGTTGCGGACTACCGTCTTGTCCAAATAAGCGTCGATCCAAATCAGTGGTGATTGGCTGAATCGAGCGAGTAACTAATGTTCTTGGTTCAAAATCATGACCTGCTTGCTTCCACGCTTCTTTATACGCACGTAATTGGTTTGCTTGTTGGATATGGAATGGCTCATGGGATTCGTAATTGACTAATGTAGATGATTGCAGATTCATTCCATGTTGTGCTGCCCAGATTGCCGTTTGCTGCGAACCAGCTCCCCACCAGATTCTTTGTCGTAATCCTTCTGAATAAGGTTCTATCCGTAATTTTCCTGATCCTTGCGGGAACATTGGTTGAGGATTTGGTTCTGCAAATGGTTTTCCTTCAAGTAATTCCAAGAATTCAAGGGTGCGTTCCCGTGTTACCTCTTTGATTTCTTCTTCACTGTAATCATAACCAAAGTATTTCCAGCCATCTAGAACTTGTTCAGGTGAACCACGCCCCACTCCTAGTTGCACTCTTCCTTGCGTGATGATATCTGTCAATCCGGCATTTTCTGCCATATAATAAGGGTTTTCATATCGCATATCAATAAGTCCTGTACCGATTTCAATCTTACTTGTCTTTGCGCCGATTGCCGCTAGCAAAGGAAACGGCGACCCAATCTGAGGGGCAAAATGATGTACGCGGAAAAACGCTCCGTCCACTCCGATTTTTTCTGCTTCCACCGCTAAATCAATCGATTGCAAATAAGCATCTTGAGCTGATTTCACAAGCGATCCTTGCTCCATCCAATGTCCAAAGCTTAAAAAGCCGATTTTTTTCAAGGTAATGACCTCCTTTAAACCTACAAAAATGGAAGGTTTTTTATTTTTAATATGAACTGATTCTACTACTTTTTTTGGTTCAGTATAAATTCTTGTGTAAATAGAAATTAGATAACAAAAAAAGAAGGGTTGTCCCTTACAATGTTAATAACGACAAAAACATGGGGAGCCCTTCTTACTATGAATTATACAGAACTGTCAGTTACTACTCAAGATGTTATGCCTAACAAAGGTGTCTTATCCTTTAATTCTGGTCTTACCGACTTTATTCAAGTTGGCGAGCCAATTCAAAATGAAGGTGGATTAACCTTTGTAGGAAAGCTAGATGAGCGTGGTGATACCTTCTGTCCTAATTGCTCAAGAAAACTAGTTAAAAATGGGTCTTTAGAATCTACCCTTAAGCACGTCGCTATTGGTGGAGTACACACCAATATCAGAGTGTCCTATGCACGTTTTCGTTGTCTTAACATTGATTGCCAATTCAACACTAGAAGCCAGTCTATCCCTTTTAAAGCTGATGGTTATCGCATCACCAAACCTTTAAAAGAATACACTGAGAAACTGTTAAGCTATGGCCTTACTCTAAAGGCAGTGGCTTGGCTTACTGGCTTGGACAAGATGACTGTAAAGTCAATTCACAAGTCTCTTCTACTGTCTAAATTTACAACTGATGGCAAGACACTCATAAAACCTGAAAGGCAGGCAAAATACTTAGCCATTGATGAGTTTAAGCTCCACGATGGCCATAAGTACGCCACCGCAATCATAGACTGGGAAACAGGGTATATTCTCTACTTAGCCCATGGCAAGAAGAAAGCCGTTGTTTTCGAGTTTATGGATCATGTTGGCGATGAGTGGATGTCAAAAGTTGAGGCGGTGGCTTGCGACATGAATTCAGACTTCGAAGAAGCTTTTAAAGGGCGCTATCCCAAGCTAGACATCGTCTATGATCGCTTCCACATTATCAAGAATTTCAACGATAAAGTGGTTTCAGAGATCAGAAAGGATGAACAAAGACGGCTGGCTGAAGAAGGCTCTCCAGAGGCTGCTAAGTTGCTTAAGAACTCACGTTACATCTTGATGTCTAAGAGGTCCACATTAGTTCAGAAGGACGAGGATGCCCGTCAAGGCAAGCTAGTGTCTACTGCTGGTGAAATATTCAATACACCAGAAATAAAGGCTTATGGCGGTAATGAAGCATGGTATGACGAGCTGTTGGAAGAAAACAAGCTCTTCTTCACAATAGACCTCGTCAAAGACTTGCTAGACCAGGCATACAACTCACATGACGAGGTGGAAATGTGCGTTAGACTTGAAGGGATCATAGACATCTGCAAGGCAACTGAGAATAGCCACTTTATTTGGTTTGCGCGTCTCTTAAATAACCATTTGAGAGGGATCTACACGTTCGCCAAATACGGGATATCAACTGGCAAACTTGAGGGTATCAACAATAAGATCAAGACTGAGAGACGTAAGGGTTATGGGTATCCAGATGATGAATACTTCTTTCTGCGATTAATGGAAATATCCCGAAAGGCATCCTAAATCTCACAGCCGTTTACACAAGAATTTATACTGAACCCTTTTTTTCTTAAAAGACGAATAATTGTTCTCGCCTCACAATCAAGAAATGTATCGGCTTACTACACCCCTACTTTCTTCATCATCTGCCGTGTCTTAATCTCTTTTAACAGTCTGTTACATCGTTGATTTTTGACTCAAAATGATTGTTTCTAACATGTATTTATGGTAAAAAAGACAAGATGAGTTCTTTGTACACATCGATTTATACGCTGAACAAAAAGAAATATATAAACTAAGAAACCCATTGTTTTTTTCGCTCCATCACATAGAGTTTACTTTAGATAAACAGTGACATTTACTAATCCATAACGGAGGAAATCAAATGAAAAAAATCTATTTCTTATGTACGGGCAATTCATGTCGCAGTCAAATAGCAGAAGGCTACGCGCGTAAATACTTGTCTCCTTCAATGTTTGAGATCAGAAGTGCGGGAATCGAGACACATGGCTTGAATCCAAGAGCTGTAAAAATCATGGCAGAAGACGGCATCGATATTTCCAAACAGACGTCTGATTTGATTGATAGAGATTACTTTACTCAGGCAGACTTGGTCATTACACTTTGTGGTGATGCCAAAGACAAGTGCCCTGCCATTCCAAACAATCACGAACACCTTCACTGGGACCTAAAAGATCCTGCACAAGCTGTCGGGAGCGAAGAAGAAATATTAGCGGAATTCAGAAAAGTCAGAGAAGGAATCAAAAGAAAAGTTTTAAACTTAAATCAACGTACATCGATCGTATAAAGAAGTATTCAAAATGATTTTTCAAGCACTAAGAAACAATGTTAAAAAAATAGCTTTCCATATTTTACAAAATTGTGCCTTATTGCCGACAAATTGTCTCTTGAACACCGTTTACCAGTAGTCAAGACATCGTAAGCAACTATAAAAAATTATAAGAAACTCAAAATAAAAGGATGTGCCACAACTTTGGCCACATCCTCTTTTTTTGTATTTAGTTTTCTACTTCCAAATAAATAGATAGAATTATTATAAATATAAAGGCAGTTTTTTAATCGCTACTTATTCATAACTAGATAACAACGTTAAGATTTCTAGCGGATGATTGGATTGCATCAACTGAGCCATTTGTTCTGGCTGCTTTTCTAAATAGTGAATAACAGAAAATATTTTTTTGAACTCTGCATGTTTCAAATCATTTTTCTTTATTGCTAATAGCAGTACGATACGTATCTGTTCCCCGTGCCATAGGACTGGTTCTTTCATTGTAGCAATAGAAATCATCGAATGCTTCACATACAGCGGATTACCGTGAGGGATTGTTACAAATGGTGCTACTCTAGTACTGGAGTGACTGTCTCTTTCCAAGACAGAATCGATGAATTCCGGCTCCACATAATGATGTTCCACTAAGACGTTTCCCATAAAGTTTAAAATATCGGCTGGGTCTGTCCGTTCAAGTTGAGGAAAGATCAGAAATGGATGAGTAAAGCTTGCTAGATCAAATGTTTTTTTCTTCTTGATAGGCACATGCTCCAGCATATATTTTGTCAAATAGGCTAGATCAGTTTCTGTGATCATTGGTGAGATCTCGATTACTGGAATGCTTATATGTTTAAATGGTAACGTAGCCAAGATAAAATCAACAGAGGGAAAATCTTGCCTCTTTAATTCTGGCTTATATTCAACTAGATCCATAATCGTTAATTCTGGAAGTTCTCTGTTCAGCCGTGCTTCGAGAAAAGTAGCCATAGCTTTTGAATATTCACTAACTAAAACCGTTTGATATCTTCTACTTTTCTGATGTTTGTGTCGCTCGATCGCTGCTTGGAAATGGATCGTTAAATAAGCTGTCTCCTCTTGTGGAACATAAAAATTTTCCTTTTCAAAATAATCTTCTAAAATTAACTGTAAAACTAAGAAAAGTTGTGTGTACGTACTAAACACATTTTTCGTCAATGGATTAGAAATCTGCAAACCATAATGGAGTCGAAAATAAGTTGAAGATAGATGAGACCTTAAATTTTGTTTTAGTAGCTGATCTTCTTTTAATGAATAGCCTAGAAACTGTTCCACTTGTTCGATCAAATGATCAGCAAGTGCGCTAGATTCCTTTTGAAAACGTGTGGCTGCTTGTGAATTTGTAAAAAGATTGGCGATACGCAAAGCCAGATAATTGATTTCATCAGGAGAAAATTCAATTGGATAGATGGTGGCTAGTTTTGCTAATATTTGACTACTTAACTTTTGTGCTTGGGTGTGTTCCACGACTTCGTTTTCGTCTTTACTTAATTTCACTTTCTGGTACTGTTTCATTCGCTCGAGCATAAAGTAGATGTGAATCTCCACACTAGCCAGTCCATTCGGCTGTTCTAAATGGTTTTCATAAAAAACATCTTGTAATGTATGTTGGATAACTTTTAATGTATCTTTAGCGAAGAATTCTTTCAACGACGGACTTTGCGGATCTTCTTTCTGCATATTTCGTAATGTCTTAACAAGCAACTGTCTTTTTTCTTGTTCATCGCCTTTAAGAAAAGTTCCTAGTTTTGTTTTGGATACTAGCTGTAAATGGTGATACTCAAAAAAGCTTTGCAACTCTGTCAATTCTTTACGAATCGTACGTTTTCCAACATATAGTTTTTCTGAAAGTTCTTCAAGACTAAATCCGTCTTTTGCTACTAGTAGATGGAAAATCAATAACTGACGAAGCTGTTTTTTATCCATTTCTGTTTGAGTCTCTTCATTAAGCGCTCGTTTCAGTTGTTCCCTTTCGTGAGGCAGACCATTCAACAAGATACCTGTACCTTTTTTTCTTTCAAACATTAAAGGCAGATGTTTGTCTCTCAACCAAGTTTCAATGGTATTCAAATCGCTATGAATCGTTCTTTCTGACACATGGAAATGCTCTGCTAGCTTTTTTGTTGTTATATAATTATTGTTCTCACTTAATTGATAGATCAAAGATTGCTGACGCTGATTCATAATGTGCAGAAACTCCCTTCTAAATAAAAAATCGATCATGATAACACATCTATTATGTCTCATCACGGTCGATTTTTCATCTTATGTTACATTTCGCTTAATAATTGGTGAACTGCTGTTTTATCTGGCGCTTCCATCAGTGCTTGACGGAAGTCATCATCCATCAATTTACGTGATAGACGTTGCAGTATTTTCAAGTGCATATCACCTTGGCTGTTTTCAGGTACAGCAATCATAAAGATCATATGTGCAGGTTTTCCATCTAAAGAATGCCAATCTACCCCAGATTGACTTCTGGCAAATGCCACTGTTGGTTTAAGAACATAAGCTGATTTTCCATGTGGAATAGCAATCCCCATACCGATTCCCGTTGTACTTTCATGTTCTCTATCATAGATGACTTCTTTAAATCTGGTTTTATCTGTGATCGCCGCTGTTTTTTCTAAACGTTGGACTAAATCTTCGATTACTCCGTCTTTTGTTGTTGCTGTTTCACCTAAAACGATTGCTTCATCTGACATAATATCCGTGATAGAATCAAAAGTTTCAGTTTTCGTATAAACATCACTTGTTTCAGTCTCTGATAGATCTGCTACTGTCACACCATTTGCTGCAGCAACCGCAGTTTGTTGTAATGTCGGTTTAAGGATTCTTAACATTAGCACGGTTACAGCAATACCAGCAATCACTGCTACAAAAAACATGGCTACGTGATCCACTGCTCCTAAAACCGCTACGATCGGACCGCCATGAGCTACATGATCTGTCACTCCTGAAAGCATCGCGATCACACTTCCTGTCATTGCCCCGACTACAATGCTTGGAATCACCCGTAGTGGATCTGTTGAAGCAAACGGAATAGCGCCTTCTGTAATCCCAAACAGTCCCATTGCTAAGGACGCCTTACCAGCTTCTCGTTCTGTTTTCGTAAATTTGGTTTTTAAAATCAATGATGCCAGCCCCAATGCTAATGGAGGGATACAGATAGCTACAGCAATTGGCCCCATAATGGAATAATTGCCTTCTGCAATCAAGCCAGATCCGAACAAAAAGGCTACTTTATTGAACGGCCCCCCCATATCAAAAGCAATCATCGCTCCTAAGATCATAGCTAGAACAATTTCACTTCCTCCTTGCATACCTGCTAAAAAGTGAGTCAATGAACTAAATAGAAGAGCTACTGGTTCTCCAATAACATAGATAAACACAAAACCAACTGCCAATGATCCTAAAATTGGGATAACAATAATTGGCATGATCGATTGTAAAGCTTTCGGTACTCGCACTTTCTTGATTCCTAAAGCAATGAATCCTGCTAAAAATCCAGTGATGATCCCGCCTAAGAATCCCGCATTCGCATCACTACCATATAATGCTCCGTTTGCCGCTAACATCCCACCAACAAATCCAGGAACAAGTCCTGGACGATCTGCAATACTTTGCGCAATAAATGCAGATAGAATTGGAACCATCAACCCCATAGCGATACTTCCGATACTATTCATCGTTGCCCAAATCGTTCCTTCTGGTATCTTGATCCCTTCAGGTGTAGCTGTTCCTCCTAATGTTAAAGAAATCGCGATCAATAACCCTCCTGTAACTACGAAAGGTACCATGTACGAAACGCCATTCATCAAACTCTTATAGATTTTTTTACCTAAATTTTCTGATTCACTTTTATTTTCGGAAGAAATAATTGCCTCCGTACTTTTATAGACTGGCGCTTTTCCTGCTAAAATATCTCTCACCAACTCATCTGCATGGTGGATTCCTTCTTGCACACCTACGGTTATCAAAGGTTTACCGCCGAATCGTGATTTATCTATTTTAGTATCTGCTGCGATGATTACACCAGCTGCTTCTTCGATATCTCTTGCAGTCAATTCATTTTCAATACCGATGGAACCATGTGTTTCGACTTTTACCTCGGCGCCAACTGCTTTCCCCGCTTTCTCTAAGTTTTCTGCTGCCATGTATGTATGGGCAATACCAACTGGACAGGATGTGATTGCAATAATTTTTTTCATTTTCCTACCGCCTTTCTACATTTATAGTATATAAAAACGGTTTCTTTTTATTAAGCACAAAATGATTCCGTAATAACTGAAATTCTTGGAATAAATAGAAATTTCGCTAAAAAAATTGATATACGATTTATTATGTTGAATAAAATAATATTGGAAAATCTTACATTTCTGTACTTCTGCTTACGTACATCTAAATTATTATCTACATTAACAATTTCCGTAATTAATTATAAAAAGCTTATTCCATTTAATTTCATTCTGGAATAAGCTTCTTATTTTCTAATGAGTTAGTGAATAATTTTTTTTACCATGCTTAATAGTATCTTTACGTCTCCTATACGCGTATCTCCTGTTTCTTTATCTATAATTGAACTATAAACATGAGGAATCACTTTTTTTACACCTGCATCGATTGCAATTTTCAGAATTTCTTCAAAGTTTGAAAGATCAATTCCTCCTGTTGGCTCTAAATAGAATTCATATTTTGCGCAAGCTTCCGCAACTGCTTTAAATTCTTCCCTATGTGCTAAGCCTTTCATCGGGAAATACTTGATTGAAGTACCTCCCATGTCTTGCAGCATTTGAATGGCAGTTTCAATAGGCACTTCAGCTGCTGGCGCTTGTGAACTTAACGGACCTGTAGCAATATTGACATAGCCGATCTTACCTGTTGGTGAAACCAATCCATTGATGACTGTATCATTTTGGCCCAATAAAGCACGAGAAGTCCCCACGCCAGTAAATACTTGATTGACATGTTGTGGTTGTAAAACCCCAGATAAACGCGAAACCATCTGACTTTGGTTTGGATCTCCAGCGCCTAATCCAACTGACAACGCATTATTGGTTGCGTCTTGGTACCTTTTCATATCTTCGATTGCTGCTTCATCGCTAGCATAATTTTTCGATAGCACACCTAGTACGACATGCCCTTCTGCTGCTTCATAGCATGCTTTTGCATTTTCAACTGAATGAGCTAATACATTTAAACATACACGATTTTTATAATAATTTGGGATAACTGACAATTTAAAAGCCTCCTACATGATTTCTCTCAATCTTTTTATAATTTTTTCCATTTCGTTTTGGCTGACAGAACGAATGTCGAACTCAATGATTCCGTTATTTGCTTGATATTCTCGGGTGTAGACTGCTGGATTTCGTGCTTTTAATTCCTGAATGACTACTTTCGCACTTTTATCGCCATTAATCGTTACACTTGCTCGATAAATATCTCTGCCGGCACCATCTTGAACTATTTTCGCTGTTAGGTCAGGAAGTTGATTGATTGCGTTAACAAAAGGCGCTAATCGTTGCTTCATGGAGTCACCGGATTCGCTCCCATTTTTTAAATAATCTTCTAGTGCCTGGGTAAAGCCTAAAATATTATCTTTACCGATTTTCATTGCTCGGCCAATACCTTTAGACTGTAGCCGAATCCATTGAATATACTTCTTTTTTCCTATGACCAGTCCGGCACTCGGACCTTCGATTGCTTTTGCCCCAGAGTAAATCACTAAGTCAACGCCCATTTCGCTATATTTGAATAAATCTTCTTCCGCAGCTGCATCAACGATCAATGGCAAACGATGAGCTTTGGCAACTTCTACCATTTCTGCCACCGTCAGCATACTTTTCTGAACTGCATGATGACTTTTAATATATAGAAGCGCAGCAGTTTTTTCCGTAATCATCATGGAAACATGTTCCGGTGTACACATATTTGCATAGCCAGCTTCTATGACTCTTCCTCCACCTTGAGCAACCATTACTTCAACCGGTGTCCCATAATCTACATTATGTCCCTTAGGTATGATGATTTCCCGTCTAGCGATTTTTTCTGTATAGGGATGATAGACATGGTACATGTCGCCCTGTCCGATTAAAGCAGCAACAGATTGAGCAATCCCTGCTGAAGCAGAAGAAACGATTTGCGCATCTTCCACTTTCAGTAATTGAGAAAGATAAGCGCCGATTTTGATGGCAAGATCACTCATCTCAAAAAAATGTTCGCCTCCAAATCGTTGTGCTGCTAGGACACTTTCAGATACCTTAGAAACCCCTAGGATCGTCATTTTTCCCGATGCATTAATGACTTCTTTTAAATCAAACTTTCCATAGCTAATTGTCATATATGACGCCTCCAATAATTGTTTTAATCGGTAAAATTTGTTCTTTAGCTATACGTGTAAATCCGTTGGAATCTTTCAATTCCTTTTCATTTTCAACAATCTCAAATATCGTCAAATCTGCATCATAATTGACAGCTAACTGGCCCTTATTCTTCAAATGAAAATTCCGTGCAGGAACTGCTGTAACTTTTTCAATGATTTCTTCCCAAGAATAGCCGACTACCCTCAATTTTTCTAAAGTAGTTGCTAGATCAAAAACTGGGCCATTTGTACGATTGCGGATGTAGATATCCGTACTAATAGAGGTAGCTTTCATTCCTGCTTTTAGTGCGGTTTCTGCCACATGGAAATTAAAGCTATCCGTCCCATGTCCAATATCAAAGACAACACCATTATTGTAAGCATCCCAGACAAAGTTTTTAATTTGATCTGTCTTTGGATCTAAAATACCGTTTGGTTTTCCATTAAAACAATGGGTCAATACATCGCCTCTTTCCATTCTTGACAATACTTCTTCTAACTCAGGAGGTGCAGAACCGATATGAACCATCAATGGCAGATCATTGTTTTCTGACTGGATTTTTTTAGCTAATTCTAATGGCTTAATGCCATTTTCACCAACAACTGTCTTACTCATTCTCGCTTTGATCCCGACAATAAATTCCGGCAGTTCTGCTAACGCAGTACTTACTAGATCTTCTTGAATCTTTGTTAGATCAGCAAGTTCATCTTGTTTGACAATGCCCCATTTAGAGATATTCATTAGCGCATACACATTTGTCTTGACCGATTTCGTCAATTGATAAAATTCACGGATGTTTTCTGCTCCCGTAGTTCCAGCATCAATGACCGTCGTCACACCTTTTTCGACCCCTATCTGATCAGGATAGTCATAATAAAGACTCATCTTTTCATAGCAGTGGACATGATCATCGATCCACCCAGCGGATAAATAATACTTTCCCTCCAAGTCAACTACTTCTTGCGCCGGCTGATTTATTTCTGCTGCAACTGCTTTAATCATGCCTTTTTCTATAGCGACCTCTATTTTAGATCCATCAACCAACCTTCCATTTTTAATCAAAGTATCAAACATTTAATGACCCTCTTTCTATTAATTTACTGCCGGGAAGATTGCTCCTAAAATCATTGCTCCTAAAATAGCACCTCCAGCAATTGGTTTTTTCCAAGCATAGAATCCTAGTGCTCCTAATGTAGCGCCAATGCCGATTGGAATAGATGCTGCACACGCGCTTAATATAATTAATGGACCCAAAAAACGTCCAGATGAATTTCCTGCCCCCATCATGACGTCAGCACCAAAAGTGGAATTTGATTGATTGATCGTAAATTTACGAATCAAGACAATGATGCCACCAACAATCAAACCTAGAACCAAACCAGTCAATAAAGAGAGTGCAAAATTATCGATTGGTGCCGCTATTTTCATACTTAAGAGAATTGCTGGTACCCCAATTCCGATCCCAGTTAGGATCGAACCGCCTAAGTCCAAGATCCCAACTAAAGAGCCTTCTAAAATTCTGGCAAATAAGAAACTAGCACCAAACGCTGCCGCTGCGCCATAGGATCCGCCATCCAGCCCGGCTTTTAACATCGCCACGATCGAAACTTCATTGAATGCACCCACACCATACATCACATACATGTGTGTTCCTGCAAATACAGCAGCGGACATAATTCCTACGATTAGCGGAAAAGACCAGTCTGCAAACCAAAAGCTCTTTTGCCGCTTTGCTTCTAATACTTTTGCTTGTTCTTCTGTTGTCTCCATGATTCTCCTCCTATTTCACACTAAAGATGTTGTGCAAGTTATCAAGCCAATTAGGCACTTGAAGCTGGAAGCTCTTGATCATTTCCATATCAAATCCACGGAAAAATCCACTGAAAATAAATAATAAAACAATAGCGATCATCATGCTCTTCGTGACGCGATTCCAACCGCTCTCATCGACGCCTTTACCAATCAAGATTCCTAGAACAACACCAGGTACCGCATTTCCCATAATCAATTGCGCGATACCACCAAAAAGAGTGCCCCAAAAACCAGTTCGTTTCCCTGCGTCTAAAGCTGCCAACCAAAAAATAACTGGCATTACTGTATTGATCAGAATCGTCGCTGCTGGTACCAAAACGGAAACCGCCGTCACTTGTAACGCCTCTGGAATTGCTGCAGCTGTTGTGTTTAAGAAGGCTACCACCACTGCCCCGATAACCGCTCCAATGATCCCCATTTTTTTCGGATCATGCATGGTCTGGGTGACATCTTTTTTTTTTGCTAGAAGTGCTGCCGCTGCCCAATTGGGAATGATTCGATGCGTCACATCTTGTGTGAATGCACCAGCACCAACTGAAGAAGCCCATGCATTAAAGAAAAAGCCTAAACCAAATGAAAAATGAGAAGCTGGATCACCCATGCAGGCATTCATTTCGCCTAATGTTCTAAAAGCTCCTAAACCTTGTGTATTAGGTGCATGAAACATTCGAGCTGCCCCGACAGATGCTGCAAAACCAAGTAATCCCCCGATAATGACCGATTTGACTAGAATGATTACGAAATCCACGTTATTCTTTCCCCCTTATGATTCAAAATTAGATTTTTTTAGTTACAAATGGAATGGCAATCCCATTTGGATCTTCAATCATTTGCTGGCTGAACGATATGTCTGCCAATTTTATTTCTGTTACAGCCACAGTAACAGAGAGTTCGACTTCATAGCTAATACGTTGCCGTGGGAAGAAGAAAAATAGAAAGCGTTCTGTGTATTTGTTTTCGACCGCCTTTAAAATATCCACATTGACTGGTTCGATTCGCAATAATACGTTTGATTGTTCCATTATTTTGTTTTGAATTTCTGCTAACGCTGATGCAAAAGCATGTTGCTTTGTTTCCCCTTTACCGGAGACGATAACTTTTTGCTGAATTGTCTTTTGAACGCTCATTTCATGTCCCTCTTTCTATTTTCCATGCTTTTTGATAAATTCTTCTGTCAGACGTTTCCCTAATTCCTCTTGATCCATAAAGCCGAAACCTAGAACAGTTTTGCCATCCTTGATAGCTGTGATCCCTTCTTCAATCGAACGCATACCATGTCGTTCTGGATAGCCATATTTTGTTGCTGCTGTTAATGCACCTGCACCACCACTACCACAAAAAGAGATACCCATATCTGCATGCTCTTGTTGCATCACATCGCCCAAACGCATATCTGCCCCCATTCCTGGTACGACAACTGCTTTTCCACCAGCTGCTTCTACCCCTTTGGCCACATTTTGTCCTTTACCCATACGGTCTGCAATAACTACTTTAATCATGATTGTTTCCTCCTAAATATTAATTATTTTTTGCTGTTTCAAAATGAATCGACAAAACATATATTTCATCATCGGTTAAATTACCGATACTTCTAACTATTTCATCAGAAATAGTTATGGCTTCTTTGGATACTTCTTTGAACAAATCCCGATCGACTACGGGAATCGTTTCCTTTCTTTGAGAACGTTTCAGCATCTCATTCAAGTGATTAATTAGAATGGTCCACTGCAACTCGGTTGGTACAATAGCATGTTCTACTAATCGCTCTTCAATTAGATCAATCACTTGTTTTAACTTTTCCCGATTTTGACTTTCCTCGATAATTTTTAAAGCCTCGTCTGACATTTTCACTAACTTGACGCTCCTTCTTTTATATATGAGAATAATGCACTGATTTCTGACTGATTGATTCCTAAATTATTTTCTGCAAAAACTGCTTCGATTTTTCCTACCAGTGTTCCTTTGTCTAAAATAATCTGGTCTGCTTGACGACCTTCTGCCATATATTGTTGATCAAATGTGATACGATGAACCATTAAGAATACATGAAGCAAAAAAGCTTCTCGATATTCTTGGATCAAT
This sequence comes from Enterococcus sp. DIV0436a, assembly GCF_051711605.1. Lineage (NCBI taxonomy): Bacteria > Bacillati > Bacillota > Bacilli > Lactobacillales > Enterococcaceae > Enterococcus > Enterococcus sp. DIV0436a. The sequence continues at coordinate 1,109,936 of NZ_JBIONA010000001.1, read as the reverse complement.
TCTGCTTCCAAAATGACAAGTAAACGTTCATAAATCGTATAAGCTTTCAAAATCAATTCCTTGCTAAAGTCTTCTAAAGTATCTTTATTGATGGACGTTTCTCTAAGATTCAAGTTATGCCTTTCCTGCTGATTGGAAGAAGCAAGTATTTTTTTTATTATTTGTTGAATTTTTTTCAAGTCCTGTTCAGTGGGTAATGGATGGACTTTGATGAAAGGACGATCGATGCCATTGATTGGAAAAATACTAATCACCAAATCAGGATCTTTGGTGGCAATCATTTCTTGCGCATTCAATACTGAAGCAAATGCCACGATAGTGATATTATTTAATTCTTCATTGATCTTTTGCTTGATCAGACTAGTCACACCCAACCCTGTTGAACAAATGTAGACGGCTCTAACGCTTCGTAGATCTTCTTCTCTTTCGTAGGAAACCAAAAAGTGTAAGGCAATATATGCCACGAAAGAATCATTGATCAGAATATTTTGTTCACTTATTTCTTGTCGAACTGCTTGCTTGATCGCATCAAATAATTCCGGGTATTTCTGCTTGATATCTTCTTTAAAAGGATTATATTCATTGACAAATTTTTTCTTTCTCGATAATCGCATGGATAAATGAGCATACAGATTCGTCAACAATTGTGGATCTTGATAAAAAGAATGGTTGATTGCTTTACTTACTTTATAAATCACATTCTCAACTAGTTTCATGACGTCTTGCTGGTGAATCGTGTCGAATGTATCACTATAGATATAATGATATTCATCCTCGAACAGTGGCAACTGATAATAATCAAAGACCTGCTGCATGACGCGATAAGAAAGATCGTTTTTGTCTAATTCTTGTTCAGCAACCAATTGATAACGACCAATCGTAGCCTCTTTGCGTAAGCGAACGGTAGCAATTGTCACTCGAATCAGAATATTTAGTAATTCCGCGTAATTCAGTTTCTCTAGATTTTCAAATTCCAGTAAGTGCCGCATTCGAATGATTACTTGATTAAATACCTCTTGGATAGGTGTAGCAGTAGCAGAATACATTTCAAAGTATTCAGTCTCACCGCCATTCAATAACAATGACATTAATTTATAAATGTCATAATCCGTGAACTCTTTTTGAAGAATCTCTTCAATCGTTAATCGAACTAGACGTTCTTCTCCTGTGATCCAAAAACCCTTTCGCGCCTGACGATTCAAGGTCAATCCTTCCTTAAGAAAATTATTTTCCAGCACATCTAAATCATTCATGATCGTATCTTTGCTGACATCTAATGCGTTGGCCATTTTCATTCCAGTAATAGCTTCTTTTGTTACTAAAAGCATAATTAGTAAACGTTTGATTCGGAGACTTTGATCTGCAAATATTTCAAAACGATTAACATCCATCAATTCGCTTTTTAATTTGATTCGATCAGAGCTACTAATATTCATCCAAATTCCCTGACTACGTTTGCTATATAGGACTTGCTTCCGCTCATTCAGCCACTCTCTTATATCATCTAGATCGTATTTTATCGTCCGAACACTAACATTTTCTTTTTCAGCCAACTTTTTGATTGTTACCGGTTCAGACATTTCCACCAAGTAAATCAAAAGCTGCCTTTCTCTTTTTGTTAGCTGCTGCATTATCATCTCTCCTTACATTGCTAATATAAGCGTTTTCTAAACTAACGACAATATGAAATGTTTGCACTTAACTAAGTGCAACTTATAGCTTTTTAACTAATATTACAGAGTTTATCTATTATAAAGACGACTACATGTACTGTTAAAAAGCGTTTTTTATTGCACTAAGTCGTAATATAAATAATCAAACGCTTTTTCAAATTTTTTAAATTAAAAAATTGAGAACAGCTTTCAATATCTTAAACCGTATATTCTCTAAAAATATCATGGTTTACACGTTCTATCCTAAATAAAGTTTGACTGGATCACCATACAAAAATTAAACTCCATGTAGAATAATACGCGGCTGACGAATTCCTACATGAAGCTTATCTATGACTATAAATATTTAAAAGTAATGAATAAAAGAAAACTAATCAATGATACACGTTTAGTGGTATTGATCATACTCAAATAAAAAATATTCAAACAGACGGATTCATACTTTCTATCCCGCTAAAATTTCATAAAGTATATATAATTCCCATGTCGATATTTTGATTTTATAAAACTGTTCCAAGGTATAGAAAATCGTTTGTGTATTTTGATAAAACAATTTGTTGTTGATTTTCAGCTGGTTGATATCTTCTGGGACTGGATAGTCTTTTGCACCAAGTATCGTTCGTTCGACCATCAAAGCTAGATGCATCATTAAATTGAACTTCATTTTAGCATTCAACTGAAGACTGAATCTTTTCTCGCACTTTTCTACTACATCTTCTACTTGCCGGATAATTACATCAGGGTTTAAAAATTCGAGTTTTTCAGATAAGCCTTCTTTTGAAAAGAAATGGATGAATTCGTTCGTTAATAATGGAATGGTATTTATCACCTATCTATAGTAGAAGATGGGTGATAAATACCTAATTTAATTTAAATATTTACATAGTTTTCTAAAACATATTTTTCTGCTTCTTTGTTCCAAATACCATGTGTTTTCATTAATATTCTCCCTAAATCGGAATTTGTATCAATTTCTGTTAATTTCGTTAATTGAGCTTGCTTATGAGTATAAACTAATTTTTTACCACCGCCGATTGCTGGCTGATTTAAAGTAGTTTCCCCCACCGCATCTAAACCGAGAATATGTGTAACAATATTTGCCACCGTTACTTGTTTGTCTTCGATTAATTTCACTGCTTTTCGCATATCTTCAGTATTTCCGCCTGAAGTTCCAACGAAATGAGTAAATGAGTAATGAACATCATAAAAGTTTATATTAGCAGAAAATTCTTTATCTTGTGGACCTGCAAAGAAATTCAAACAACCATCTGGGTTTAACATTGCCGCTGCATCACTAACAACTGAATTTACAGGAATCATAACAAAAATATCATCAAATCCACCGCCAATTCTTTCTTTCAAAAGACTGACTTGATCCTCCACATTTGCTACATTGACATATGAAACTTCAATTCCATTCTGACTTGGATATAGTTTTTCTGCGCGTACTAATTTTTCTGAATCACGATCTGTCACAACCAAGTTTTTCGGTTTGATTGGACCATGTAACGCATAATCAATCGCCAATAAGCCCATTGGTCCAGTACCACCCATAATCAATAAGTTGCCATCAGGTTTGATCCCCATTTTGTGTTCGTAAGAACCTTCTTTTAAATGATAATTTGCTTCAAAAGCACCGATAACACAAGACAGTGGTTCGACCAACGAACCTTCAAAATAAGTCTCTCCTTTATAAGGAATCAAACAATCTTGATTCATGACATCTTCCGAAATTACGATATATGTGGCATCGCCACCTGTATAAGGATATGAATAACCGGGACAGTCTGGACGATCTGGCAATTGCAGATTCGCCTGCAAAACATAGCGCTCACCTTTTTTATATTTGTGCGCCCATTTCCCACCAACTTCCAATAGTTCACCACAGAATTCATGACCAATAATAATTGGATTTTCTGCAAGATCATTTGGTGCTTTTTTATGATTTGCTCCCTGATTTGCTAATTTCCATGTTGACATACAAATACTATCAGTAATTACGGATGCTAAAATTTCATTTTCTTTGATTTCAGGTAATTCAAATTCTTCCAAACGCAAATCTTTCTTACCATATAATCGTACTGCTTTTGTTTTCATTCTGCTTCCCCCTAAGTTTCTATTAGCAAATTCTTTTTTAAGCTTCTATCCTCTTGATTGTTTCTTTAATCCGCATCGTTTTCCTGACTAAGTTAAAATGCCTGACCAATAGCCAATGATTCCCACTATGAATAAGATAAAGATCAAAACAATTGGACTAACTTTTTTCTTCAGTAAATACATCATCAACAATGTCAAACCTAAAGCAGGCAATCCAGGTACTAGATCATCTAAAACATTTTGAACTGTGGTAGTAATAGTCTTTCCGTCTGCACCTGGTGTTTTTGAAACCACCAATGGGATATTGATCGTCGTCCACTTTGTCACCAATACACCCATAATGAATAAGCCGAGAATCGTTGCTCCTTCGGTCAATTTTTGTAATAAATTTCCTGATAAATCTTTCACGATATCCATTCCTTTACTGAATCCGTAAGTCAACCCAAACCATTTCATTGCTAATCGAATTGCATTAAAGGCAACAAAAAACAAAATTGGTCCCATCACATTGCCAGACAGAGCCAATGATGCTCCTAATGCCGCCGTAATGGGACGTAACGTACCCCAGACTAAAGGATCTCCTACGCCGGCCAATGGCCCCATCAACCCAACCTTTAAACTATTGATTGTCCCATCATCAATATCTGCCCCATTTGCTCGAGCTTCCTCCATCGCCATCGTTACACCAATAACTGGTCCACAGACGGCCGGGGTCGTATTAAAAAAGGTCAAATGACGCTTCAGGGCTTCAGATTGTTCTTCTTTAGTTTTATAAATTCTACGGATTGTTGGAATCATATCCACACAAAATGCTAGTGCATGAATTCGTTCGTAGTTAAATGATGCCTGTTGAAAATTTGAAAAGACAAATGTAGTCATTAAATCTTTTTTTGTTAATTGTGATTGCGTATACATTTCTTTTTTATCTACCATTGGAGTGTTTTCCATTTTGTTTGCCCCCTAATCTTCTAATTCATCATCGGCTAATTCACCAGAAACAACCACCGCCACATGATTGTTTTGAACTTCATTTTTATTAAAGTTTGGATTCAGCTGTACATAGATTAATGCGGTAATCAAACCGACAATCCCAAATGCTAACAAACTAAATTCCAAATAACCGCCCATGACGAATCCTAAATAGAAAAATGGCATCAAATAAGCAACGCTCATCATGTTCAAGACCATCGCATAACCAACAACTACGATAAACCCACCAGCAACTGCCAAACCACCTGTGATCACATCTGGAATCATATCCAGCATCTTTGTTACCATCTCCGCGCTAACAAATGCCGCTACGATCGTTGCTGGAATCGCGACGCGCAAAGCTTGGACGAACAAGGCACCAAAATGTAGGAAAATGATTTTATTGAAATTTGCTTTCTCCGCTTCACGATCTGCTGCATGCTGAAATATCTTTAACTGCTAACGTCCAGGAAGTAGTTTCTGAATACCCCATAAACGTCGCTTCATGCGGATCAGATTCATTCGCATTGCCATAATGAATCACATAAGCCTGCGCCCCATCCACAGCATTCCAAGACATACTAATTGATCCATCTTCATTTAGTGTACCTTGGACGCCTCCGGGAGCATTAGGGTGCAGGTGTTGATTTAGGTTTTTGAATGTATTCGATATGAGTATCTCCATTTTCATCTGGCATAGCGGTTAAAGTAGTTTCATACCCAATTGCATCCTCATCAGCATAGCTAATTTCTCCAATCTCTGAAACTGTCGCATTTGGGATAACGATACGTTTCAAAACTCCAGCTTTCAACACCATATCTACAACTAAGCAATGTGCTTCTAATAGCGTAGCGTTAGCTTTAATCGTGATCATTGTATCTAAACTGCCAGATACGTTATTTGGACCATATACTTCTTTCAATACTTCTACATTTAACGCTTCAATCAACGTATAACCAAAAGTATCAGCTTTTTCACTTTGTACAACATCGACTGTATCGCCGCCCCAAGCTTTGATTGTGTCTGTTTCAGGTGTATTGTTGTTTGTTAATCCATCTTCTGAGATATAACCCAAACTTTTAAAAGCATCGTCTAATTCAATTACTGCATCAGTCGGCAAAGTTGTCCCTAGTGGTGCCGAATAAATTGCACCGCCAATCTTTGGTTTTGCTGTTGATACATTTTCTGTTTTTGACATCTGATTCCCTCCTAATAATGGTTGATATCAAATACTGCTTGATATCGATATTCTTTAGTTGTCGTATCTGTAAAATTGTAGTCACTATTTAATTGAACATTGCTAATCTCATCAAGTTCGATCATATTTTCAACTACTTCTTTCAGTTCTTCATTTAGTTTTGCAGCATCATACATCGATTTCGCATAACTTTGAAAAGCAAAGGTGGACGATGAAAGATAATTACGTTTTGAGCTTCCTGTTTTTTCAAACAAAATATAACTATCTGGCATCTTCCCGCTTTGTTCTAAAAAAGACGGTACAGATAAATGACTATCGAGATATTGCTTAATAATGATCTCAATCATTTAACGCACCGCCTTCAATAAGGTATTATTTTTCATATTGTCTCTTTTGGCTTTATAGGAGTCAGCATAGACCATCGCATTTGCACGAGTTTTCCCGACATAGACATCTTGTGCGTATCCTTCTCCCGCGCGATTCTTAATGGCTGTTGCCTTTTCAGTCAATACACCTTGCATTTCAGCCGATTTCAATAATTGACCGACTCCGGAATAATTGAGCTTGAATTTATTTTTAGCCATAACGCTCCACCATCACTTTCTTATTCCAATCAAGCGGAATGAGTTCTTCAATCCCTTCGAGAGGAATTCCAAATACACGCCATCGTTGGCCAAAGAATTTGACCTCCTTATCTTCCCAATCGTGTGTATCACTTTTAGGAATAGCCAACGTATATACGGCTTTTTTACCGGTCAGCGTCAATTGGTTCACAATATCATCAGACGATGTAGGGCTTATCAGAACATTTTCAATTTCGATTTCTTTATCTTCAAAAATAGGATTTCCGAATGGATCTTTTCCTGTTTGGATTTTATCGACAAGAATAACGGTAATTCCTTTAATCTTGGCCATAAAAATCAATCACCCCATAACGTTGACGACGTAGCCCTAGACGACTTAATTCAGTATTCTTGATAAACAAGCCACCACCAGGAACCAGGTATGATCCTGACCAGGAATAGCCCAATGCACTTTCTGTTGTTTGAGTCATTGGCTCCTGATCAGTTGACGTCATAAGTGTTCGCGCAACGATATCAACCGTCACTGACTTCACTACATTTGTGAAATAAGGTGGCTTTTCATTGATCATCTTATCTAAGTCTTTACCCACTCGTCCGGCTTCTTCACGTAACGAGTCAGAAACAATAATAAGTAGTTGCTTAGCACGTTCGGTTTCATCAGGCTTTAATTTACGCCATAGATTTTCTAAATCCTCAATCGTTGCAAAAGGCTGCATTTAATCACTTCCTTTGCGACATCATTAACTCATACAACTCTTGTTTCTTAGCAGTGGCACTGTACTTGACACCAAAAGCATCTAGTTCTTGCTTGATTTGAGGAACAGTGATTGAGTCAAAAGCTGGATCGCCGGTTTTAGTTTCTTGATCAGGCTCTTCTTGTTCTGTATTTTGATTTTTTTCTTCTGCTATTTCTGAATTATCAATTTCTTCCGCTTTTTGCTCATCGTTCTCTCTTTCAGTTAAATGATGCTTACTTTCGACAAGAGCCCAATTTCCACCGGAAATAGCGAAAGAGCTGTCAAAGACAGCTCCCGTAACTTTGTTCTTATAACGCATTTTATTCGCCACCCTCCGTTGCTTTTTCAACAATACGCGCGAATCTTTCAGGCGCTAAGATTCCCCAGCCAAGAAACGCTTCTGCGCGTACATAAATTTGGTTGTGTCCCTTCAAATCCATGCCAGAGTTGTCTGGATCACCGTATTCAATGATTTCCATTGGAATCTCCTTTGCATAACCCCATTTAAAACCTTCGGTAAAATCACCGATGATCGCGCGGTCGTTTTCGCTGGCGTTCATATCTGAAACAGTTTTGTTAACATCAACTGACAATCCATTAATAGTCGACGGTGCATTACCCCAAGCCAAATCTGGGAACATTGGATTACCTTGCTTATCTTGTTGTTTTGCTAGAGCTGAACGAAATGAAGGATTAATTGCCATTCCATTAACTTCTCCTTCTGAACCAGTTACTAATTCAATTGCACTTTCTACAGCGCCATTTGGATCTGCAAGCCCTGTTTCCATTTCTACTTTCTGCGTTACCTTAGCGTCAAAATGGTTGGTTCCGATCACAGTGGATGGTTGCCCCGTTCGCGGATTAACTCCATGAAAGCTCATTAAATCGATCCCACGAGCTACTTTTTTTGCAAAACCATCGTTAAAAGACTCAAGAATCTCAATTTGTTCTTCTTCTGAAGCGTACATAAATTCATCGGAAATACGTGCGCCGTATTCAATTTTGATCGGCGCCATTTTTTGCGGCGTTAAGGTCATCCCGCCATGAGATTTAGCTCCGCTTTCTGCAACAATATCGATTTCTGAATCCATAGTAAAAGTGAACACTTTCTCACCGTTGAACGGAATAGGCTTCTGAGCGGACAAACGAGCCAACGAGCTTTTACCTGTTACTTTGCTAATCAAATCTGTTACTAATTTCGGGTCAAATAAAGTTCCTTTTTCTAATGTCATATTTTTTATTCTCCTTCTTTTTTAAGTCCATTTAATAGTTTTTTATAAGCAGTGTTTTTATCATCGCCTAAAGGTGGTTCTATATTTTTCAATGGTGGCGGTGTTTGTGGCTTCTTGCCGACAAAACCAGCTAAACGTTCTGCATCAGCTTTGATACTTTCCTCGTCATCTCCGACCAAGCGATCCGCTAAATCAACGGGCAATCCGTTTTGCAACGCGATTCTAGTTCGCAAACTTGCTGTTTCATATTCAGCAATTTTTTTATTAAGATCAGCCACTGTTTGCTCATGAGACTTTGTAGCAGCGTTTGTTTCTTCGATGGTTGATTTCAAAGTACCGACTTCATTTTCTAATTCCGCATTGCGTGTCTTAATTGCATCGTAATCTGCGAATTTCTCTTTCTCACGATTCAATCGCTCCTGGATAATTCGGTCCAGTTCCTCTTGTGTTTCAATTATTTTAAATGTCATGATAAAAATCCTTTCTCCTGCTTGCCCGGCAGTTCGGTAATTTTGTGTATTAAAAAACGACTATCAAAATTGATAATCGTTTAATACCTAATTTGTTGTTTTTTCTTAGGTTTGTTGATACTACAAGCCCAATGTGCTAAAAGCGCACTATCCATAAGACTGATATCCATATCTTCAAATTGCGATTTATAACCAAACCCACCGTTTGAACCAATATTTCTTTTCTCACTGTTCGTAACGACTTGTGTCAGCGATGGTTGGTCACAATGACAGATTCCTTTTTGGAAAATTCCTTGTTCCCAAAGTGAATTGGCAGTGACAATCTCTGACACTTTTGGTAAAATGGGCTCTTTCAGTTTGAAATCCTTCATTTCTTCAGCAAGGATATTTTGACTACCTGCTCCATCTATCACCACTTTTTCTACATTGGCTTTTTTAAGAAAATTGATGATCCATTGATTTCCATTTCTGACTGATTGACAGTCGATGGATTCAACGAATATTTTTCCGGACAAAGTCCGAACAGCAATACTCATCGCGACATTTGCCCCATCATTTCCGTATTTGATTCCAACATATAAAGGCCCTTTCAACACAGGCAAAGCATTCACTTTTAGTGCTTGCCAGTCGGTTTCTGATATTGCTGATTTCTGGTTGTATTTTGGCCAGTATCCGAGACGCTGAACATTGTGGTCCAATTCATCTTCACCGAGTTCGGCTTCAATTTTTCGTTCATTCAAATGGTAACCCATTGATGGATTGGAATTGTACCAGGCTTCCACGTCATGAATATCTTTAATTTCATCAACCGACCATTCCGCCCATCCTGAATACTTTGATTTCCCAAATAACGTATTCTCACGATAATTAGTGAATACTGTCCCACTAGAAACTGGCGTCGGCGGTGTTCCACACATAATAGTCAACGGGTTATCGCTGTCAGTAACGGTATATTTCAAGGCTGACTCTTGTTCAGTGGTATATTCTTGGGCTTCGTCAATAACCAGGAAATCAAAGCCTTCACCAAGACCACCGCTAGATGTTCTGGTACGAAATTGGATCACACCGCCTGTTTCATATAATTCTAGCCGTTCCTGTCCTTTAGCTTTAATCGAATTGAAATCTGTACCTTCAACATAGCCACATTCTTCAAGATATTTTTTTAGTTTTTCAAATGAAGAATGAGACGTGCTGATTCGATGAGCCGTGTGCAAGACGTTTAGTCCATTTTCCAACGCCCATATTTCGACATCGTAAACAACTTCCGTTTTACCATTCCGCCGAGGTATAGAGAATCCAAATTTTTGGTGAACCCATAATCCATCATCATCAACAGCCATGATCGCCTTTAGCATGTTTACTTGCCATTCGTAGCATTTACGGCCTGTCCGCTGATAATAATCAATCGCTTCTTGATATAGAGATTTGTCATATGGAAGAATTACCGATTGAGTAGGATGCTGATTACCAAGTCGTGCTTTAGTAGTCATAAATATCCCCCTTCAATCTCAATCACGCATGATAACCCTGTCGCTGGGATAAATTATTGCTTACTTTTTCTTAAATTCAACATTTTACGATTTGCAATTTTTTGTTCTTTTTGTGAGTCTCTCCAAGTTTTTGACCATACATCCTGTTTACGTCCATTACCTGGATTATAATCAACCGTACATCGACACCTTTCATGTCTTTGATAGACTTCTTTAGGTGCTTCATAGTATCCGTAAGTTCCTGCCAAACGACTGCACCACTCACAAGCATGTCCTGAAACTTTACGAGTAATTTGGGGTTGTAAACCTGCTTTTACATGAAACTCCGCATTGGCTTTGATTCCATCATCTACAATACTTTGACTAAAATTTATAATCGGATCATCTAAAAGCCATTTGATTGATTCAAAATCTTCTTCGCTTGAAATTCGATTGACTATCCCATCAATACGATCTTGATTAAATTCTGGAATTTGTCCTTTTAATCTGAGGTTTGCAGTACGATTCAATTCTGTTTGTACGTCTACGATAAAATTAGAAATCAAATCGTAATTTTTTTTCATTGTTGGATTTAAAATTCTATCAGCGATATTGAAGTACATTTTTCCATCAGGAAGAACTTCGGCAGTGATTTTGGTTCTTAACACGTCAGATAAAATTTCGCCTATTTCTATTGCAAAATTGTTCGCATCCAAATAGGTAGCTTTTTTATCCTGCAGCAACAGAAAAGCTTTTTTTAATTTTTTACTGTTATAAGTTCGCTTATCAAATTCATTTTGAATTTCTTTGAGCAAAGCTGGCACAATATCGTTATCCATTTGTTTCAGCTCCTTTAATACCCGTCAGATCCCGCATGACTTCACTATTAACGTATCCAGGCATTGCTTGATTTAACTTAATAGCTCCGTCACCAATCAATGATAAAGCACTTGCATCGGCTTCGAATAACGGTTCCCATTTAGGTATAGTTTGATTGAATTGGTAACGATAATATGGATAATCATCTCGTAAACATGCAGCTGTATACGCCACATTCAATAAACCAGATCCAAGAGAGCGTTGCGCTTTTCGTCCTGCGAGACGCAAATTTTCATGACTTGCTTTGATTGCTTCTACGCTCGATGGGTTATCTGATGCAAATCCTAGATCGTCCATCGTTAGTCCCATTTCTCCAGCAAATCCAGCAGCTGCTGTTTTTAATTGTTCAGTGAAAGGCGTCATGCTTGATGTAGTGAATTGTCCAAGTGTCGGACTATCTCCTTCCTCATCTTTCGTAAAATCTAGCATACTTGATACGGCGGCTTTCCAGCTGTCCATCGGTTCAGAATCCTGACTTCTCCCAAGTACATACTTTTGTGGGAATGAATAAAATTCAGCGGTCACGTCAGCACGTTCAAGCGTTCGTTTAGCATAGCGCTGATAATACATTCCTGAACGAGTAATACGAGAACGTCCAAATGGTCGTACCGGATCTGGTCTATGGATAATTGGTACTAACAATGGATGGGGAAAACTGTGTGTGCGACGATCGTTTTCCTCATCAAATTCTTTACCTTCATAATAATAATCGGTATATCCAGGACTAAAATAGGCTTCAATGGTTGGCCTGTTGTACTTATCTCTTTCAAGAACTGCATAACCTTCTGTTAACAAACCAGTAATCGGATCGATGACACCAGTTGCATTGCTTGCCTCGATAACTTGTAAACGTGGCATATCACCCTCACCTTTTGAGACATAAACAAAAGTGCAGGATGCAATTAAAGCCGAAAGCACTGCGCTATCAAAAAATACGTCTGGATTGTTAGCTTCGAAAATTTCATTTACTTCAAAATCATCATGAGCAAATTCACGAAAAACTAAACGATCAGCGAGAGCATCCACGCCTTTTGAACACCAACCCAAAACTGATCGATATTTTGATCTAATTGCTGGTGGAATTGTTATTCCAATAGGTGGATCATAATGTTTCATCGCATATTGCTTATAACGCATATCCACACGACTTTTATGCGTGTTTAACTTATTTCGCAAGTATTCAATACCTTGCAATTCCATTTAATCAACTCCTTTCAAAGTTCGCGCGAGAAAAAATGTACAGTGACTGCGTGAAGTACGAAGCAACCACCGGTGGGGGAGGTATGCCCCCTTTGTTCTTTCGCTCACGGCTTTTAAATTTATTTTTAGTATCTTTATACCTACTTCTTTTAACCACTGTATAAAGTCCAATCAAGGCTTTTAGGAAGGTTCCTATTTCCGATTACTTTTGGTTCTTCTTTTTTATTATTGAATAGTTTGTCTGACTTCTGTCTGTTACAAGTCCAATGCGCCAGCTGTAAGTTTTCAATCGCTGAAGGATGGCCTCCTTTGCTTATAGGAATAATATGATCAATAACTGGACTCATTGGATCAGGAGCTTTCAGTTTCTTATTGATTGGCTTCCCACAAATACCACAGACATTCTCAGTCTTAAGCAGCCTCTTTCTATTCTTGTCGAATGCAACACGGTGAGCGCCTTGTTTATCAGCCCTAAGAGCCATGATACCTTACCTCCTTTATGTAAAATAAAAAGACCACCTCGAATTGAGATGATCTATCACCATTCAACTTTCCCACATTTCACACATCCAAAGAATTTATCACAATTACGTATATATAAGAACACAAAGTCATGATTGCATTTTCTTCTTTTCCAAAACGACAACCTTTTTGTTTCTGCAAATCGTTTTCGATCCTTGTCTAATTGATCCATATTATATCTCCTTTACGAAAGATAAAAAGACCACTCAAAGAGTGATCTGTAAATCATAAAACATCATCAGCTATCGAATATTACTTCTAGTGAGCGTTCGATACCTAAATGTTTTTTATAGAAAGTCTTTAGTTCTTTTTTATTCATACTATTTTTTCGATTGTAACCTGAAATATTTTTTTGATTAGGGCATACATCCATTCGAATTCCAACGTATTTTATTTTTGCAGCAAACTCTGCTAATCTCTCTAAAAAATATGAAGCTATACCTTTGCGTCTATCTTCGGGATCTGCGACATATATGAAATTTAATCTTAAATAGGACGGACTATTTTCTTTTTTCAGTTTTTCTATTCCTTTACTAGGAGATAAAAAATCCATTACAAAAATATCATCTCCGTTTTTATTTTTCAATGTAAATTTAATTCCATATTCCGTCTCCATTCCTTCATGAAAATGATAAGTAATCTCTTCTTCTTTTAAAGCTTCCGGTAATCCCCATAACTTTACTTATTCTTCCATATCCATTAATATCACCTCAGTAAAATCTTACCATAGATATTGTGAAAATAAATACGATAAAGTCCATATAATTGTGTAAAAGATAAAAGGCCATGTAACAGCCCTTTTACGGTACAATGTTTTTAACCACAAAAACATACCCAGGAGGACGTTACATGACCCAAGTACATTTTACACTGAACAACGAAGAGGTTCAAAGTATTATTGAACATTCGGTAAAAGATGATGTTTCTAAAAATATTTTAACCACTGTTTTCAACCAATTGATGGAAAATCAACGAACAGAATATATTCAAGCCGATGACTATGAACGTTCAGAAAGTCGTCAGAGTCAAAGAAATGGCTATTATGAGCGAGACTTTACGACTCGTGTGGGTACACTCGAATTAAAAGTGCCTAGAACACGTGATGGTGAATTTTCACCGACGGTGTTTGAGCGTTATCAGCGAAATGAAAAGGCACTGCTCGCTTCAATGCTTGAGATGTATGTTTCGGGCGTTTCGACACGTAAAGTTTCAAAGATTGTTGAAGAGCTATGTGGAAAATCTGTATCGAAATCTTTTGTTTCTAGCCTGACTGAGCAGTTAGACCCGATGGTCAACGAATGGCAGAACCGTTCACTCTCAGGTACGAATTATCCTTATCTGATGACTGATGTTCTCTACATAAAAGTCCGTGAGGACCATCGAGTGCTTTCTAAAAGCTGCCATATTGCGATCGGGATAACAGAAGGTGGCGACCGTGAAATCATTGGCTTCATGATTCAAAATGAAGAAAGTGATGACACATGGTCCATCTTCTTTGAATACTTAAAAGAACGCGGCCTAAAGGGGACAGAACTCATCATTTCTGATGCCCATAAAGGCCTAGTGTCTGCGATTCGTAAGTCATTTACCAACGCAAGTTGGCAGAGATGCCAGGTCCATTTTTTAAGAAACATCTTCAGTTCCATTCCAAAAAAGAATTCAAAACCGTTTAGAGAAGCAGTAAAAGCGATCTTTAAGTTTACGGATATTGAACTCGCTCGAACAGCTAAGAATGCCTTAGTCGGTGAATATATCGACCAGCCTAAATATACAAAAGCCTGCGAAATATTGGATAATGGCTTCGAAGATGCCTTTCAATACACGGTTATCGGAAATAGTCATAATCGGCTAAAAAGCACCAACCTTCTTGAACGACTGAACCAGGAAGTCCGCAGAAGAGAAAAGATTATTCGGATTTTTCCCAACCGAACGTCTGCCAATCGATTAATTGGAGCTGTCCTTATGGACCTTCATGACGAATGGCTCAGTTCTACAAGAAAATATATTAAGTTTGATCAATGAGAGACCGGTAAAACATTGTATAGTATTTTACACAGGATTATGGACTTGACTATAAATACTAAGCGTATAATTTTAGTTATCAGTGAGTGGTCCGCTGATAACTAAAAACAAGGAGTGAACTTAATTTATGAATAAATTAGAACTACAAGCATTTGAATATGCAGTTCATGTATTTAATGAAATACTCGAACTAAGTAACCAAGACTACAGCTTTGAAATTGTTTGGAATACCAAATTTGGTCCATCTTACGCTAATAACATTATTTATAGAAGTGAGCGTACACCCATTATGGAAATAAATTTTAATGATAATTATGGAGGCTATAATTATAAAACGTTTGATGTAGGATGCTATAAAGATGATTTTCTCGCTTTCGTTCGCCACAATGTCTTTAAATATTTTGAAAATTCATTTGATAATGGTTTTTCTGAAAAACTACAGATAGTAGAACAACCATATTACTTAATGAACAAATTATTAGAATTATCAAAAATGGAATCAAACAATGAATTAAAGAAGCCAAGTTACTCATCCGTTTGGAATTTCAAAACATTAGATGGTTCAATTGAGTTACCTTTTATTAATGATGATTCCTTGATTGAATATCCTATTAGTTTGTTAAAAAAATAGTCAAGAATCTTTTAAAACAAGCGAACTATTTTGTATAAAAGTTTTCTCCTATCCTCTATAATAATTTTTTATTATAGCTATCTAATCAAAAAATATGAAAGAGCCACAGATACCAATTAAAAAGTTGGGATATCTTGGCACTTTCATATTTTTTTGACACTAATAGAATATCATGCCTGAAGCAAGGTAAACATAGCGTCGGCGAGTGAACATTTAGTGAACATTGGATTTTTCAAAAGAGCGATAACTGCTTACGCCTTTCTTTTTGTTCATTGTAATGATCAATCTCATTTCGTTTCTTTTGTCTATCACAAAACTTCGCTTCGTACTCATCTAGAAAATCGAGCTTTCCACGTATCTCTGCATGTTTTTTTCTAACATAAGATTCGCTGTAGCCTACCTCTTCAGCTATCTCTTCTAATTTCATACCTTCAATATATTTCATGCGTACGATCTCATTTTCTAGACCTTTGAAGGTTTGGATCAGCAAAAGCATTTCCTCTTTGTCTTGGTTCAAAAGAGTTAGCTCATTACTTATTTTTTCGATTTTCTCTTCAAGAGAAGAAGAACGAGACTTGTTATTGAGACGAACATTTGATAGATCACCATTGATCCAACGATTCAATTCGAGTTTGCTCTTATTCAGATTCCACTCATAATATAAAATCTGCTCTTCTAATTCTTGATAATCTTTCAACCATTGAAATCTCACAAATGCCATCTCCTTATGGTAAAATAGTTTTGGGCAGCTATCTCATAAAGAGGTGGCTTTTTTTATTTTTTCTTAGCCGTTCCATTCTGAATTGCCTTTTGTTCCAAACGTCGCTTTTTCTTCTTAATCTTTGATTTTGTTTTACCCATTATTTTTTATTCTCCTCTTGAATGATTACTAGCATAAAAACGAAAAATACGATAAAGATAAATGAATAGATCATTCTGTATCCTCCTTAACTTGCAAAACAGCAATTCCAACCTCTAAAACTGCTATACAACGCTATTTATAACTTGCATGTAAGTTGCATCTTCAGCAATCGCAGCCGCTTGTATTTCTTCATTTTTCTTTTCCTATCTCATTGACTAGCTCATAATCCTTGATCAAGTCCCATACGAATGTTTTAGCAAAAATTTTGTGTCCATATTTATCTTTCTTTTCATGGATAATCACTGACCCTAAAGAAAAATCTTCTTCGCCAACATTATCGATTTCTAGCCAGTCTCCTTGATTATTCATAGGTCTAAACAGTTGCCCATGCTTGAATTGATACTCAGCAGCACCTTGATATATTTCCCAACCTTTGTCGTTCTATTTCTTCTTGCTGCTTTATGACTATTTTTTCTAATTCCTTAATTTTTTCGTCCATTATTTTCCTCCTACTCAAATTCGACTTCTGTATCATAAATATTCCAGATGATATTTACATGTTCATTGACATCTTTTTTGTCTACTTCCTTGATCCAATAAGGCGGTTCCCCGTCTCTCAAAGGTATCCCTATGCCTTCGATAAATGTTGACTTATTATGGATTACGTTATATGCGATGTGCTCCGCTAAATCGTCAAGTCCATCTAAATCGTAGAAGTATTCGCTAAATCCTTCGAACCATTCTTCATTGAAAAATTCTGGCTCTAATTCAACTTTCAAATTATCTCTTCGTACCATTTCAAGCGATATTTTCTTCATTTTTTCTCCT
Organism: Enterococcus sp. DIV0436a; assembly: GCF_051711605.1. NCBI lineage: Bacteria > Bacillati > Bacillota > Bacilli > Lactobacillales > Enterococcaceae > Enterococcus > Enterococcus sp. DIV0436a. The sequence goes on along the minus strand of NZ_JBIONA010000001.1, from coordinate 1,092,562 downwards.
CCACATACCTAAACTGTCGTCCTTTTGAATCAATCCATAAGCTCCTAGCTCTATCCCAGATGATGTTTTTGCTCAGACCAGTAATTTCAGATAACTGTTCAGCAGTACCTGTTACTAGAATTCGATCACCATGCCAGATTGCGATTTTTCTCGGCGTTCTCCGTTTGGTTTTTTCAGTCCACATTGATTTACCGAGCTTTTGGACTTCTGCAACTATTTCTTTGTCTTCTTGCCAAGATTCTGACTTGGTTAATTCAGCAATTCGTTTCATTGCTGCTTTCTTATCCATCCCGACATTCTCCTTTCAATAATTTGAGTACTTGATCAAGTGCGCTCTCACGTCAGCCATGAAACGTGTTGAGCCACTTGTCTTCGTACGATACACTTTGTCTTAAAGCTTCTTGATGCATTAGTTCAATCTGTGCTGTAAATGTCTTTAGGTCCATCTGATTACACTTGCTCAAGTTCATTAAGATGTTTTTGCAAGCCTTTAACACAATCAACAAATAGTAATTTGGTATATGCTAAATTTCTTAATTGTGTTGTATCGATATAAAGTGCGAAATAGTATCTGAGCTTACTCCAACTCGAACGATCATTCTTAATTCCTTCGATTCCAGCTTCTTCGAGTTGATCATATACGTCTCTCAGGATTTCTATTTCCTCACCAGTTTTATACTTTGCTATTTCATTAATTAGTTCTAGATAATCGATCTTCAATTTTCCACCTCTTAGAATGGTGCTTTTGTTTGTCTATTAGCTCGTTCTAGCGCTTTTTTCTTAAGATAGGCTTCTTGGTCGATTGCCCATTCAGGAAGCTTCTCTCGTCTTCCTGTGCGCTTGTATCCAATGATTGCGTTCTTAGGTTCACTTTTTCCTTTTAGCGTGACGGACACAGATACGTAAATTCCGGTCTCATCTGTCAAATATGGTTTGTACTCTTCAACCAGAAAGTCTTGGTGCGTTCCTGAAACTACTCTGTAATGCTTGTATTCGTTTATCGTTACTGTTGCCTCTGGATCATTCTTTTTCATCATCTCCCAAGCACGTGCCCATGACAGATAATCAAACTTCCCTTTTTTCTTTAGAAGTTTATTGAGTTACTTGTTGAACAATTTTTCGAAATTTGTAGTTTCATTTGTTTCACTCATCAAATTCTGCCTCCAACTCTGCAATGAATTTTTTGCCTGGTCCGTAATAAGAGATATCAATCAAGTTATCTCTGTCGTACTCTTCCAATGCATCAATCAAGCCATCTTCGATGACATAGATGTATTCAGGTTTTCTGGACTGCTTCGATAAATGGATAAGATAGACATGATCCCAAATACTCACAAAATTTCCCAAATCATCTTGATCACATGCTAGTTCTTCATTCGTCAAAAGATTTCGTCTGATTTTTCGATTGTTTGTTTCCTTGATATTCGATTTGCCACAACTAGGATCAGTCAAATATTGATCTAGAGTGGAAAGTTCTTTTTCCATGTGGTAACATCTCCTTAGATGTATTTTCTTTGTGACTCTATGCTTGCCGGCCGAGTCACTTTTTTATTTGTTGCCATGCTTTTTTCTTATCGATATGTTGTTGACTTAAAATAATAGGATAGTTATTTTCCCACCAATTATCAGCAATCACTTTACCGATTTTTAGCGCTTCAGCTCTATTCATTTTCATCACCAAAAAGTCTTTGTTGTCTGTTCAGTTGATCGATTTCCATGCGGATCGCAGTTTCTGGTAACCACATCTCAATAAATGAAACAGCATCATCAAATCTCTTACGAGGTAACTCGCCATATCTTGGGATTGAAAAGGTACGTTTAAATTCAGACCAAAATTTTGAGAATACTTTTTTGCTGATTTCTTCATAAGCTCGGCTTTCTTTACCCCCTAGAACTTCCATAACTTTTATATTTCCTTTTTGTTTAATTTCAAACTCTTGTTGCCCACTAATTCGCATAGTATCTTTAAGCATGGAAACATCTTTTTTAACATCTTTCATTTCTTCTAGTTGGTAGATCATCATATCTTCAATTGTTTGAGGAACAGTATTCTTGCGAATAACATCTTCCATTTCGTTGAATGCTTCAATGTATTTTTGTTTGAAGTAAATAGCTTTCTTTCCTGTAAAACCCATAGCCAACAAGAAAAAACCATCTCTACTAATGAAAAAAACTCGTCGATTTCTGCCGTATGAATCTGGTTCATTACCTTCCACAAACATCTGCTCAAAATTGAGCACATCTTCTTTTAACTTTTCAATATCCCTCAAAACATTTTTGTGTTCTTTTTCAAAACTATCTGCGACTTGCAAACTCGTAGTCACAGCTTCTTTATTTTTCAAAATTACTAATTCTTGCATTTTTTCTTCTCTCCTTTTTGATATAATTAGTTAAAAACTGATGGTGATTAAAAATGAATATTATAGATTTTATTAGCCAAGTAGACTGGAAGAGTTTTGTTAACAACATTAAGGATTTTATTTTGCCTGTTACTTCTTTAATTTTTTCTTCCTTTGCTTTCTATATCTCTTACACGGATAAAAAGACTAAAAAATTTAATTTGAAACTAGATTTTTTTACCCCTTGCGAAGAATGGCTGGTAGATAGAGAAAGTGATGAAGAACCTGATGTTTATCATCAACATAAATTTAGAATTATAGACTCGGTCTTATTGACGAATAATAGTTCCTTACCTGTCACGGTAATCAAATTTACTGTTTCAGAAATGTCTGAAGAATTGAATGCTTTTAATATGATAGGTAACGATTATTCCGTGACAATAAAGCCGCCTTATAAAAACCTACCGAATGGTGGTCGTGCTTATTCCGGACAATAACTTAAAAAAATAGCTAATTTATCAAAGTTTCCTCCATTACCATTGCCAATAACAATTCCACCGTATGAATCTAAAATAACCACCTTAGTTTTTAGGTACGATGAATCTGTAAAAAATAAAAGAATAGAAATAAATGTTCATACCAGTAGAGGCATGTTAAAAATCAAAAGATTTGTTTCTTCATCTCAAATTTCACAACTTGATACCGGCTATGTCCCTCCGCAACTAGATGAATTTGATTAGGAAATTCTCCAGTTTCTTTTACAAATTCTTTGATGAGATCATTAAAATTTTCTTTCAATTGTTTTTCGTTTATAGTCATTAAACTTTTTTTCATTAGTCAGTCCCTCCCGACTGGCTTTTTCACTCTGTACTCAGCTTCATCAAGCCCCATAAAAATCCAGACCATGTAAACGATTGTCCCTATCAACGCCTGCCTGTTTCCCCAAAGACCTAAAGCATAGACGATTAGGGGTGCGCTGAATACTAATGCTCTGTTGAATTTACCCATTAACCTTCACTTCTCAAATTGTTCTATTTTTTATAAATCAACTAAATGCTTCTCGATAAATTCTTTAGGTGTTACCTTTCTTGTGCGTAACCTGTTATAGGATTTGAAAGACAAAAATTTATCGTATAATTCTGTATTGATCCAAACTTCTTGTCCTGTGACCCGTTCATACGCCGCTGAGAAAATTGCTGTATTTTTTAGTTCCGACATTCGACGTTGATAAGTAGATGGAGAATAATTGTATTTTTTTACAAAATCTTGTTTTTTTAGTTTTGTCATCGCCTATCCCCCTATCGGATGTCCAATATCTTTTTCACTGTTTCGATATGCTGTTGTGCTTTCTTTCCATCACGATTGCCGTTTAGAATATCTGATAAATAAGCTCCTGAAATACCGATAAGCGCAGCTAGTTCTTTGAAAGTCATTCTTCTTTTTCTCATCTCCGCTCGAATTTTTAAGTCTAAATTCTCAGACATAAAAATAGCTCCTTTCTAAACAAATAATTTGTAAGCTAAAAAATTAGCTAAATCGTTGACACTTATTAGCTTTTAAGCTATTATGAATACATAGTTAAATAAGACTTATAAAAAGCCTCTAAAATAACATTTCTAAGTTTGGCGACCGAGAGAATGTTTTAAATTAGTAGAGATTTTTGTTGCTCTTATTTAGCTAACAATTTAGCTTACGAATTAAATATACTAGCTTAAAAGCTAATTGTCAACAAAAATATAACTTTTAAGCTATTTATTTTCTTTTCAGCTTTGAAAGGTTGATAATAATGAGTTTAGTTACTAAAATTAAAGAATTAGCAGACGAAAAGCATGTGACTATAGCAGAAGTAGAAAGACAGGTGGGTATCTCTAATGGACAAATAAGAAGATGGGATAAAGCCTCGCCAAAATCCGAGAACTTAAAGAAAGTTGCTGATTATTTTGGTGTCACAACTGACTATTTATTGGGAAATAATAATGTTCCTAAATGGGCTACAAAAGAGGAAGTGGTTGAACTTGATAAACTACTAGACTCAAATGTTAATATGTCTTATGGTGGGGAAACATTGACACCCGAACAAATACAGCGCGTAAAAGATATCCTCATAGCGACTTTCTGGGATATTGTGAAAGAAGACAAAGAAAAAGGCAAAAAGATGTGAGCTTATGGAGATGGATACGATTAATTTAGTCGAGGAGTTGAAGCGGAAATACCAGTCCGCTAATCCTTTTTATATTTGTGAAAAGATGGGCATTAAAATTCAATACGTTCCTTTTATCGAAAATCCCAAAGGACAGTTTCAAGAAATTAGAGATCGTGCGATAATCTTTTTAAATGATGAACTGCGAGACTCTGAGGAAAGATTCTACATTTGCGCTCACGAATTAGGTCACGCTATTTTTCATCGTGGCTTATCCAGTTACTATGTATCAACAAGAACATCTAGAAGCAAATCTGAAAGCGAAGCTAATTGCTTTGCTGCTAATCTCATTGTTTCTCTTTATAAAGAAGATAATGATCAATATCCTAAAAAAATCGAAGAATTAAAGAATCTTTACGGCCTTCCAGAAAGCGCTTATCGTTTTCTTATATAAAAAAGCCCGTGTTAGCACACATATTACAACGAGAAAGAGGAATTATAAAATGAAAAAAGTTAGCGTTATGTTGTTGTTAAGTACTGCTCTGCTACTTTCAGCTTGTTCAAATAATAAAAAAGCTGAATCAACAGATGCCACTTCTAACCAAGAAACAAAAGTAAGTAAAACAAAAGAAGCAACTGAAACCAGTTCCTCTACTAGCAAATCTACATCTAAGACAGATTCTAGTTCAACAGTTACAAGCTCCAACCAAGCTACGGCGGAACCTAGCCCAACAGTTATAAGCTCCAGTCAGGATACAATCCAAACCGCACCTCAAGAAGAAACATATGAACAGATGAAACAACGCACTTTACAGTCAACTCCAGCTGATCGTGCAAATTGGTCCAACAAAGAGTGGGAAGCTTTCGGCGTGGCCCTTTATGAAAATGGATTGACTACAGATGATGCTGGCAATATTATCAGTCAAGATCAGAAAGAACAACAAGCAGCATCTCAACAAAATCCAGAAGACCAACAAACAAGCGCTCAGCAAGACGCTGACACTTTATCACTTACTGATTTTGTTAACAAATACGGGATGTCGCCTGTTGCATGGAAAGTACAGAATGGAATGTCTGAAGAAGAAGCATTGCGTACAACACAGCAAAAGACTTCCGGTGAAGTTCAATTAGGATTTTCTAAATACGGAATTCAATAATATATTTTTATGCCCTACTATTTTGCCTATAATCTCTAAAAAAGTTATAAAGAAAAAAGCCCGTGCTGCAACACGGACTAAAATCTCGTTTCTAAGATCCTACATAAAAATAATATCATAGAAACGGAGAATAAAAAATGAAAAAAGTGATTTTAGGTTTGGTATTTACTAGCGTACTTTTGGGGGCCTGTTCAACAAATAAAGAGGCCACATCTGCTAAAGCTAACAGCACTACAGAATCTAGTTTAAGAAAAGAAGTTTCGGATCTTAAGTCCGAAAATGAAGAATTAAACAAAAGAGTAACAGAGTTAAAAAATTTAATTGAAAATTCTTCAACACAGGATAGTTCCGAGAATAATTCTGATTCAGCAAGCGGAAATGTAAAAATGGGACAGGCAGTTGAGTTTACCTCAGGAGAATCAATAACAGTTACAGAAGTAAAAGCAGATGACAGTATTAGTTTGATGGATCCAGTAGACGGTGAACACCCTGTTGTTGTAACAGCTATTATTGAAAATAAGACTAACTCACCTATTTCTTTTAACGCACATACATTTGACATATATGATGGAAACGATGAATTAGGAAGACTAGATGCAAATACTTATTCTAACAACATCCCTAATGAAATAGCGGGTGGAAAAAAAGCTACAGTAGTTATGTATTTTGGAGCAAAAGGAAATGCACCTTATACAATCGCATACGGTCCAGCAACTTGGAGCGAATAATAATTCATAAATAAAAACACGCCCCCTCCCTCGCCAAAGTTTGTGGACGTGATGAAAAATAAACCTGCTATAATCGGCTTACTTATCTATTCCTATTATAGCAACAAATAGGAGATGAAAACAATGTGGATCGAAACTAAAACTGATAAAAACGGAAAAAAAGTATATAAATATAATGAGCGATATATTGATCCAAAAACTAGAAAAAGAAAAAAAGTGAGCATTACTTATAAAAATAAATCTCGAGAAACTCAGAAAGTGGCATTGCTAGAGTTAAATAAAAAAATTGATATAAAATTAAACGAAAAAACACTTCAGAAGCCTGATCTAACATTTCATGAGCTTGTTGAAGAATGGTTAGTTATATACAAAAGACAAGTTAAGGAATCTACATATTATCCTACGAATAATATATTAAACACTATAAAGAAGAAGATACCTGAGACTTACATCGTTTCTGGTATTAATACAATAGATTTGAATAATATTTTTGAAGACATGATATATAAAGATGACTTGTCAAATAAGTACGTCAGTGTAATTAAATCCAAATTGAATCTTCTTTTTTCATATGCTATGAAAAAAGGTTATGTAGAAAAAAATCCTATCGATGAAGTAGTTATTGATTATAAAAGAGAGTCAAAAACGATAAAAATTAAAGATAAATTTTTAGAAGATGATGAATATAATAGACTAGTAGATTTCACAACTTCACACAATAAAAGATATTCTCTCCTTTTCCAGTGGCTATATTTGACTGGGATGAGGCCTGGTGAAGCAATCGCATTAAGCAAAGACGATGTACACATTACCAATAATAATGCATCAGTAGTTATAAATGGGACGATGATGTATAGAGAACGTTCAATAGCTGATATGAAAAAATCTGATTCTACAAAAACTGCTGCTGGAATGCGAGAAATTGATTTACCAAAAAAAGCGATAGCTATTTACAATGAGCTTCTAGAATTAAATCCGAATGGTCAATTTCTATTTCAAACAACGAAAGGAACTCCTTTCCAACTAACAGCAATTAACACCTATTTGAGAAATCATAAAGCTGACATGAAGATTGATAAAAAACTTAGTTCACATATTTTTAGACATACCCATATTTCAAAATTAGCGGAACTAGGAACTCCTCTGTATGCTATTCAGGATCGCGTTGGGCACGAAAATAGTGATATCACTGAAAAGATTTATTTGCATGTGACAAAAGGAGTAAAAGAAAAATTGAAAGAAGATATAGAAAAACTGTAACTTGTTGCCCCTTTTTTGCCCCTTTTTATTAATCAAAAATGTACCAAATAGAAATCGTTAATATAAAAAAACAGAGAACAAAAAAAGAACCCTTGAATACCAAGGGTTCTTTCTCAGTCTGATAACAATGATTAACGACGGATTTCTTTGATACGAGCAGCTTTTCCGTGTAATGCACGTAGGTAGTACAATTTTGCACGACGTACTTTACCGTAGCGAACTACTTCGATTTTTGCAACACGTGGTGTGTGCAATGGGAATGTACGCTCAACGCCCACTCCGTTAGAAACTTTACGTACTGTATAAGTTTCGCTGATTCCAGCACCGCGGCGTTTGATAACAACACCTTCAAATAACTGGATACGTTCACGAGTACCTTCAACAACTTTTGCGTGAACACGCACAGTGTCACCAGGGCGGAACGCTGGGATGTCAGAACGTAATTGTTCTTTTGTTAATTCTTCGATTAATGGATTCATGGTTTTCTTCTCCTTATTCCAAATATTCTTATGAGCTTTTCTCACAGCGGAATATCGTAATAGTTAAGTGCTTTTGCACTCACCATAAAATACTAACATATTATCAACCTACTGTAAAGAAGATTTTAGAAAAAGTCACTTGGCTTCATCTGCTGTTTTTTCTTGTTCTTCTTTCTTGATTTCTTCTAAAAATTTCGTCATTTGAGGTGTCCATTCAAGTGTTTCCAAAAGATCAGGCCGTCGTTGATAGGTCCTTCTTAGTGATTCTTTTAATTGCCATTCTTCAATCAATTTATGATTTCCATTTGTCAATACTTCTGGTACTTTCATCCCTTTATATTCTGCCGGGCGAGTATATTGGGGATGTTCTAATAGACCAGTTGAATAAGAATCCGTTTGAGCTGAAGTCTGATTCCCTAACACATCTGGCAAAAGCCGAACTGTTGCATCGATCATGACCATCGCACCTAATTCTCCCCCAGTAAGGACATAATCTCCTAAGGAAACTTCATCTGTCACTAATGTGCGGATACGTTCATCATATCCCTCATAATGACCACAAATGAATACTAAGTGTTCTTCTTGTGAAAATTCTTCTGCCATTTTCTGATCGAATCGTTTACCAGCTGGGTCAAGAAGAATTACTCTTTTTTTGACATCCGGTGCAGCTTTTTCAATGGCTTGGATGTTATCATAGATGGGCTGGACTTTGAGCAGCATACCTGCTCCACCGCCGTATGGATAATCATCTACTGTCTGATGTTTGTTATCTGAATAATCGCGGAAGTTAGAGATATTGATATCTAATAATCCTTTATCTACAGCCTTACCGATGATGGATTCCCCCATAGGACCTTCAAACATTCTTGGAAATAAAGTCAATACATCAATCTTCATCGTCAATCAGTCCTTCTGGGATTTCTACACGGACCACTCCAGCTTCTAAATCGACTTCTTTGACGACAGAAGCGATATACGGAAGCAATATATCAGATTTTTTCGGACGTTGAACGACCCAAACATCATTGGCACCTGGTGACAAGATTTCTTTTACTTTACCTAACTCAGTTCCATCTTCTAATACACGCAGACCGATGATCTCATGGTAATAGAATTCATTTTCAGCTAAATCTACAGAGTTGTCTTTCGACACTTTTAATATGCCATCCCGATATTTTTCCACATCATTGATAGAAGGATGTCCTTCAAAACTCAATAAGTCAAAATTTTTATGTTTGCGATGACTTTTGACTGTTAATTCCACAGGTGCTTTTCCGTCTTGGAATAGTGTTAGCACCGTTCCTTTTTTGTAACGTTCTTCTGGGAAATCCGTTGTTGAGATCACACGGACTTCGCCTTTGATACCTTGTGTGTTTACGATTTTTCCTACATTCAAGTATTCAGTCAACTTATATCCCCATTTCTTTTTTGTCTGTTTTATTTTAGCATGTGTGAAGAGGCAATTCTAGTTTTCTTTTAAGGTATTAAGCCAAAATTATGCAAAAATGCGGCGTGCTATTTTTGATTACTTCCTGTGACTTGGAGTTAAATGATGGGCTCAGATCAGCGCGCTGATTTCACAACCTCTTCATAGAAACTGCCATCTTCAACGCAGACATAGGATCTTGATGAGTGATCGTATAGGCATTTTTCGGTTCTTGCCAGCTTACTTCTACGGCTCGATTCGTCGTATCACCCATATCAACAGTAATTTTACCAAATTGTTCAGGTGCTGGTAGACTGTTTTCTTCCAAATAAGCTACGATTTCTTTAGCTAATAGTAAGGGATCTTGGCCTTCTATATTATTCCCACGGATTCGAATACGCCAGTTTCCTTCTTGCCATTCAAGAAAACTTGAACCTGCTGCACCTTGCTGATACCCTGTGATTCGAGAACCTAAGTCCACTTGCTGACCATTTGTGTTGATCTCAAAGGGCTGCAAAACTTGGATTGTTTCTTGACTAGAAGCAAACCCATATTGATATAGATAGGTTGCAATAGGCGTTTCTTGATTCAATTCGTCAGCATTCAACCCGAGGGGACGATCTGTTCTGTAATATAAAATAGAATAACCTTGCTTTGTATGTGCCGCTGCGATATTGAGATAGCCTGAAGAGACTGGTACATCTAGAGGCATGGGAACATTTGGCTGTTGTTCTTTCAACTGGTCTAAAGCAGTCTTTTTCTCATTATTTGAGGTAGCCATTGTTTGTTCAGTGGTGGAAGCCGTTTTGGTACTACTTTTTTCTGGACTGGTAACAGTTTCAGATATACTGCTTGATAGATGTGTATTGTCTGATTCTTGAGTAACCGAACTACAAGCGCTTAACAATAGAGCAAATGGAATAAATAACATTTTCTTTCTCATAGGCTGTTCACTCCCTCCTCCTATAAGGATACGCTTTCTTGCTTGTTTTGCCAAATAATCATTTCTTCAATTAATAAAAAAAACAAAAAAGCTGCACTCGAAAATTCGAGTACAGCACGTTTATTTACTTTTCCTTATCATCGATGATATTCAAACGCACTTTTTTCGGTGCATTGATCCGAACACCGTAAACGATTGTGCGGATTGCTTTAGCAACACGCCCTTGTTTTCCAATGATACGGCCAATATCTTCAGGAGCCACTGTTAGATTGTACTCGTAAAAGTCTTTCGACTCTACGACATCTAACTTGACTTGATCAGGATAAGTGACTAGCGGACGAACGATTGTTAAGACTAAGTCGCTTAAATCTTTCATATCCGGTCACCTTATTTCTTTGAGAATTTAGCTTCGTGGTGTTTTTGCATAACGCCTTCTTTTGAAAGGATGTTACGTACAGTGTCAGAAGGTTGTGCACCTTTTGATAACCAGTCAAGAACTAAGTCTTCTTTTAAAACTACTTCTGCAGGGTCTTTCAAAGGATTGTAAGTACCTACAGTTTCGATGAAACGTCCATCACGAGGAGAACGTGAATCAGCTACGACGATACGGTAAAACGGACTCTTTTTAGAACCCATACGTTTTAAACGGATTTTAACTGCCATTATTTATTTCCACCTCCATTGTTTTATTCACAAGATGTAGTGTAACAGTTTTTTTTTACCCTGTAAAGCTTTTTTTCTTTACAGCTTGATTAAATTCGATTTTTTTTAGGAAATAGAAGATTTTAGACTTCTTTTTTGTTAAAAATAAGCCACCCAGCTACGATGGATATGACGATAGAACAACACGTCACTGCTAATGACTGAGTATAATCTGTAAGGTGGATTTCTTTCGCAAGAAAATTTGAGGAAGAAATCAAATAAGTCGGTACATATTCTGCTACTTTAGAGAACAACCCAGCACCATAACTCAGAATGACCGTTCCCCCACTAGCCAACAGAACCGCATAATTGGAAGAAAGAAAAGCTGAATAAAATAAAATCAATGAATAAAGCCAACAGCCAAAAAAATAATAAGTAAAACTGATAAATAAAGGATGGGAGATAATCGACTGGTCCCAATAATAAATCGTGTATGCTAGCGTAATACTATAACAGCACCAATAGCTGACACTCCAAAACAGTATACCCATGATCCATTTCGACAGAAATATCTTCCAGCGCTTCATTCCTTTTGTTAGCAAGTTGATGATTGTTCCGTTTTGGTATTCGCTTGTCAATATCCCGCTGAATAAAAGAAGGAAGAAAATCAACAGCATCGGAATATTTTTATAAAATTGTGTCCATGAAGTCGTGGCATCAACTGTGATTTCCTGAACAGATATCCCTGACTCTGCCAGAGTTGTTGACATAGCTTGCACTAAATAAGGAGTCAATTTAGCTAGCAATGGATTCATTATACCGAAAATCACTGTGAGCGCACTTAATGTGATGATTTTTCCAGTACGCCAGTTTTCTTTTAGCTCCTTTTTAGCGAAGGCAATGAGTTGTCTCATGATTGAACGACCTCCAAAAAGAGTTTTTCTAGCGTAGGTTCTTCCATCTGGACCGATTGGACTGGCAATTGATATTTGGCTAGCAAATCCATAGCAAAAAGCATTTCTTCTTTACTTTTTTGTGGATAAGCTATACGCAGTTCACTTCGGATCATCTCTCCAGGTAAAAGCTCTTCAAATTGTTCGCGCTCTTTTTTGGAAAAAAATACGATCTCAAATCCACTAGCATTTGTTTGCTTTTTCAATTCGTCTACTGATCCAGACAACACGATTTTTCCATTATCCAAAAAAGCAACTTTATCACAGATACGCACCACGTCAGATAAAATATGAGTAGAAAATAAAATCGTCGTTTGCTCTTTCACAGAGGATAAGATATCTAAGATTTCTTTTCGACCAACAGGATCAAGAGCAGAAGTTGGTTCATCGCAAATGAGTAATTTGGGCTCGTTCAACAAGGCTTGAGCAATCCCTAAACGTTGTCGCATTCCTCTGGAAAATTTTTTGATCCGCTTCTTTTCATTTGACAGACCAACAAGTGACAACAGTTCATTGGTTTTTTCCTTTATCCGCTGTTTAGGCATTCCTGTGAGTTCGCCGCAAAAGATTAAATACTCGGAAGCGGTCATATAATCATAAAAAAACGGCACATCAGCTAGATAGCCGATTTCTTGATTGGTCGTTGTTTGTCCGTACTCTACTTCTTTTCCGTTCACTCGGATTGTTCCGCTGTCTTTTTTGATAAGACCTAAGATCAGTTTCATAGTTGTCGTTTTTCCAGCACCGTTTTTACCGATGAAACCAAAAATCGTCTGTTCTTCTACAGAAAAAGATAAATCATCCAGCAATTTGTTTGTACCAAAAGACTTTGAGACTTTTTCAAGTGTCAAGATAGCCACTACGCATCCTCCTTGCCAAAAATCAAATAAAGGACAGGACCGATAAACTGCATACCAACAATAACAATAATCACCCATATCATTCGATTTCCATGTTTATATTCAGAATGTGTAAAGATATGATGAAGTACATAAATAAGTAATCCAAACTGTACAATGATTAAAGGAATTAAAAACGGAAGAAATTCTTTGATGCCCATATTACTCGCCTGCCAATCGTTTTTTTAGTTTTTCAATTTTTGATCTTTCAATTTGTTGAAAAATCGGATTTTCTAATGCACTCAATGCCCCTTCCCTGATGATTTTCGTGTCTCTTATTTGCTGTACCCCAAGATCTGCTCCTTCAAATATCTCAGTTATCTCATCAAAATACCTATCACCATGAAGGATCCTGCCTTCCTCGCTTAAAAGTATAAGTGTCAAATCCACAAACTGTTTTAAGCACTTTATTACTTGTTCTTCTTTTTCATGTTTCGCATAAGCACAGGCTGCAGCATAAGAAAATTGAGCACAGCTGTTGGTATGGACCGCAGTCAGGTTGAATGCTTGGATCACAGCATCTATTCTATTGACAGTTTCTTCTATAACCGGTAATTGAATGATTTGGATCAATAGATAATGAGTGGCTGAAGATACGAGATTGATTAAATGAGAAAACATGCTGAATTGAGTGTAGCTTACCGCTTTTTTTGTTTGACCAGCGGCTCGGTACGCTTGGATAAGTAATGTGTCGCTTTGCTGGGTAAAACGATAAGGATCCGCTTTTTCTTCGATCTCAGATAAAGCTTCTTCTGGTTTGCCTAACTGGAGCATGACCGCTACTTTTAACAAAGAAGCATTATTGCATAGAGATAATTCTGCTGATTCTTCTACGATTTTCGTACATAATGCTTCTGCTTCAGACAGAATTGCTTGTTGTTCCTCCAGATCCTTTGTTAGCATAAAATGATTCAACCACAAAACGACTACTTGTAAAAGAAAAGGATAACATGAGTAATATTGTTTGACCGCTTTTCTACAGTCCTCCATCACATATTCAAAGGGCTCTTCAGAAAAAGCGATGGTCCACTGCTGATAAAAGTGTCTGATTTGCTCTTTCGTCAATTGAGGATGATAGCCAAGCAGTTCATCAACAGACACATCAAAAAAACTGGCTAATTTAGGCAATATGAGTACATCAGGCATACTTTGGCCTGTCTCCCATTTGGAAACAGAAGCTTTTGTCACACCTATGAATTCAGCTAGAGTTTCTTGAGTCACGCCTTTTTCCTTTCGTAAATTTGCTACATTTTTGGATAATGATAATTCTTCCATCTTATCCCTCCTTTTTCTTCATTATATAGACTTTCTAAGAGGGTTGGCAATGGAGACTAACGATACTTCGCGATCATTTGTCAACTAAAACGAAACTTTTATCAATAAGTGTTTTTATTTGCTCCAGTTACTTATTTTTTGTAAGATTATTATAGATAGTTTGAAGGAGGAAAAATCGTATGACAAAAAAAATTGGATTTTTTATTGGTAGTTTAAGAAAAGATTCTTACAACAAAAAAGTAGCAGAAGCTTTTGCGAAATTGCTTCCTGAAGGGTACGAAAGTGTATTTGTAAAAATCGATGATCTGCCATTTTACAATGAGGATCTCGAAACTCCAGAACAGGCTCCTGCTGAATGGACTCGTTTTCGTGAGGAAGTGAGGGGACTAGACGGTGTCGTTTTCGTTACTCCTGAATACAACCGTTCTGTGCCAGCAGTATTGAAAAATGCTTTAGATGTAGGCTCAAGACCTTATGGACACAGTGTTTGGGATCATAAACCAGGTTTAGTCGTTACTGCATCACCAGGTGGGATCGGCGGCTTTGGCGCAAACCACCATCTACGCCAATCACTTGTCTTTTTGAATGTGCCAACCTTGCAGCAACCGGAAGCATATATCGGAAACGTTGCGAATCTAATTGATGAAAACGGTAATATCGTTGAAGGAACATTAAGTTTCTTCCAAACGATTTTAGATGCGTATCTAGATTTTTCTAACAAATTAGCAGAATAAAATCAGAACAATAATAAAAAAAGGCAACTATATGCAGATTACTTCTGCTTATAGTTGCCTTTTTTTTTATTTACTTCTACTTTCGTACGTAATGCAATTCGATAAATTCACCGAATCGTGTCGTATCTAGCAATTCAAAACGCGCTTCATAGGTTCCTTTTTGGAATAAAGGGATCCCGTCCCCTAATAATACAGGGGCAATCTGGATATACCATTCATCAATCATTTGATGTTCCAATAGCGGTTTGATCAATCGACCGCCACCCACAACCCAGATATCTTTTCCTTCTGTCATTTGTAGATTTTTTAGAAAAGCAACAGGATCTTCGTTTACGACCTCAGCATCTGGCAATTGTAATTGTGCGTGGGTGGAAAAAACGAAATTCTTTTTCTCTGGATAAATTGCTTCGGTCTCCAAATATTTTTTTGCTTCCTGATAAGTTTTTCTGCCCATGATGGTCGTATCGATTGTTTCATAAAAAGCTTCATAAGTGGTTTGCTTACCTGTTGGAGTGTCAAAAAGCCATTGAAGATCATCCGTTTTCGTTGCCAAATAGCCATCTAAACTTATAGCACCATAAAATATGATTTTTCGCATGCTTTATTCGCCCTTTCTGCCGATACGTACGACCTCTTCTTTGCGGAAACAACTGTCAAGGTGATCATTGATGATCCCGACAGCTTCTAAAAAAGCATAGATTGTTGTGCTTCCGATAAATTTAAATCCTCTTTTCTTTAGATCTTTTGCTAATTCATCTGAAAGAGGACTTGTTGTGGGGACTTCTTCTTGTGAATGATAAGAAGAATCAACGATTTTTCCATTAGAAAACGACCAAAGATACTCTGAAAAACTGCCGATTTCTTCTTGAATTTTCAAGACTGCTTTGGCGTTTTGGACGGCTGCTTCGATTTTTCTTCGGTTACGAATAATTCCTTTGTTTTCCATTAGTTCACTGATTTTTGTTTCTCCATAATTTGCGACTTTTTTGATATCGAATCGATCATATGCTTCATCGAATGCTTCACTTTTATTTAAAATCGTCTGCCAGCTCAATCCGGCTTGATTAATATCAAGCATCAATTTTCGGAACAGCTTTTGGTCATCATATTCAGGAACACCCCAGACAGTATCATGATATTCCCGCATATTTTCTGTTTGTTCACTCCACGGACATCTCATCTGTGCCACCTCTTTATTTAGAGTAATTGTACCAATAAGTAATAAAAATTGCTGATAGAAAAGCTTCGGCAGTAGACATTCTTCTGTCTATACCGAAGCTGTTTTTCATATTTTATTTCCGTTTTTTCTTTTTCTTCTTGTTTTTCTTGATCATTCGATTCATCGCCATTTTGCCCAGTTTTCCTTTGACACCTGTGCCAAACATTTGGTCCATCCCTGGGATGTTCATATCACCTTTGGACATTTGCTGCATCATTTTTCTTGATTCCTTGAATTGTTTGATCATTCGATTCACTTCAACAACACTGTTTCCAGAACCGGCAGCAATTCGGCGACGACGGCTTGGGTTCAACAGATCAGGATTTGCTCTTTCTGCTGGTGTCATAGAATAAACCATCGCTTTTTTACGTTCTACGTCTTTTGGATCTACCTTGACGTTTTCGATTCCGGGTACTTGATTCATTCCTGGAATCATCTTGATTAGATCTTCCAATGGTCCCATACCCATCACTTGATCAAGCTGTTCAATAAAGTCATTGAAATCGAATGAATTTTCCCGCATCTTCTGTGCAAGTTCTTCCGCTTTTTTCTCGTCATAGTCTTGCTGCGCTTTTTCAATCAATGTCAGCATATCCCCCATACCAAGGATACGGCTAGCCATACGATCTGGGTGGAATACTTCTAAGTCAGTCAATTTTTCACCAGAACCGATGAATTTGATTGGTGCGCCTGTCACTGAGCGGATCGATAGTGCTGCCCCGCCTCGAGTATCCCCATCAAGTTTAGTGATGACGACCCCTGTAATACCTAATTGCTGGTTGAAGCTATCAGCTACGTTGACGGCATCTTGACCAGTCATGGCATCGACAACAAGCAAAATCTCATTTGGTTGCGTCAATTCTTTGATTTGTTTCAACTCATCCATCAATGTTTCATCGATATGCAGACGTCCTGCCGTATCGATCAATACATAGTCGTTTTTCTTTTCTCTTGCTAACTCCATCCCTTGACGGACGATCTCTACCGGGCTGACTTCAGTTCCCATATCAAATACAGGAACGTCTAGCTGTTGACCTAATACTTTCAATTGGTCGATCGCAGCTGGTCGATATACGTCCCCTGCGATTAGGAGCGGACGAGCATTTTCATTTTTCTTTAAATAATTGGCTAATTTACCAGTAAAGGTCGTTTTACCTGCCCCTTGAAGACCAGCCATCATGATAACAGTTGGTATTTTTGGTGATTTATTTAACTCTGCTGTTTCAGAACCAAGTGTGATCGTCAATTCTTCATCAACGATTTTTACGATTTGTTGTGCAGGTGATAAACTTTCCAGCACTTCTGCCCCTACCGCACGTTCGCGTACGCGCTTAGTAAAATCTTTGACTACTTGCAAGTTAACATCGGCTTCTAGTAAGGCAAGGCGGATTTCCCGCATCATTTCTTTTACGTCAGCTTCTGATACTTTTCCTTTTTTTCTTAGTTTTCCCATCGCCTGCTGGAGACGTTCAGTTAAGCTTTCAAATGCCATATTTTCTTCATTCCTTTTATTTATTCTTCGATTGCTTGAATTTGCTGTACATATTCAAGTAGTTTTTTATCTTCCGGGTACTTATCTGTAATATATGCAGTCATATTTTCCAATACCTGTTCTCGAACAATATAATTAGAGAAAAGATGGAGTTTTTTTTCATAATCCTCCAAGATCTTGCTTGTCCGCTTGATATTGTCATATACTGCTTGTCGGCTTACTTCGTATTCTTCCGCGATCTCACCTAATGAAAAATCATCTGCATAATATAATTCCATGTAGTTCATTTGTTTTTCTGTCAATAAGGTCGAATAAAATTCAAAGAGCGCGTTCATTCGATTGGTCTTTTCGATTTCCATTCTGCTCACCTCTAGTTTTCAGCCATTCTTCATCAGAGAGCACAGTCATTTTTTGCTGAATAAAATAAGCAGTAGCCACTCCGGCACCATTTTTTTTTATTCCGGAAAAACTCCCGTCATAAATCGAATGGGTTCCGCATGAAGGGCTTTTTTCCTTCATGATGACTAGATCAATGTGTTTTTCCTGCAATTTTTGATAGGCTTTGATCGCGCCATTTTTGTACGCTTCCGTTACATCTTCGCCGCTTGTCGTCCATACTTTTGCTTGATCTTTCCACACATCGAATCCATTTCCACCAATGATTTCAGCGGGATCTCTAGGAATTGGTAATCCGCCGATCACTTCTGGACAGACCATGACAGCTTCTCCAGTTTCAACTAGTTCCATCAATTCTGGTACTTCTTTTTTCTGTCCATCATAGCGACAGGCCAGACCGCCTAAACATGCACTGATTCCAATCATTGACTGCTCTTCCTTTCTATTCAGCAAAGTGCCTTCCTATTATACCATTTATTTCTTTTGTAAAATAGCCCTTTGTACTGATTCTATGCTAAAATATAAACAGAATGAAACCTATTTAAAGGAGATTTGAATGAAAAAAATACTAGTTGTTGATGATGAACCTTCTATTGTAACGCTCTTGACGTTCAATTTGGAAAAAGAAGGCTACAAGGTAACCAGTGCCACAGATGGAGGCGAAGGATTAGAATTAGCATTAGAACAATCATTTGATTTCATCATTTTAGATGTGATGCTTCCAACGATGGATGGCATGGAGATCACTCAGCGGCTGCGTCAAGAAAAAAATGAAACACCGATTTTGATGCTGACGGCTAAAGATGACCAAGTGGATCGGATCATTGGCCTAGAAATAGGTGCTGACGACTATTTGACCAAACCATTTAGTCCTCGCGAAGTATTAGCCCGTATGAAAGCAATATTCAGACGGATTGAACCTCGTAAGCAATCAAAAGATGAAGCTGAGCCTGAATATCTATCGATTGGACAAATCACTGCTGATTTGACCAATTATCAAGTGACCGTAGACGACCATCTGATTGAACTAACACCGAAAGAATTTGAATTACTTGTTTATTTCATGAAACGAAAAGACCGTGTGATCGACCGAGACACATTGCTAGACCGCATTTGGAATTTTGACTTCGCAGGACAAAGCCGAATCGTAGATGTACACGTTAGTCATTTGCGAGAAAAAATCGAGCGAGATCCAAAACATCCAAAGTACTTGGTGACTGTTAGAGGATTTGGCTATAAGTTTCAGGAACCAAAACGATGAAATGGAAAAAAATTTATGAACGTCTCTTCTTTCTTATTCTTTTAGTTAGTTTGTTTTTTGGTGGCTGGCAATTGATTTCCCATTATTTTCAACAGCAGATCGTGGAACAGCAAGAAAGCTACCTGACAAAAAAAGCACAACTGCTGATCCGGCAATTAGATGTCGAAAACCTCCAAGCAGCGCAAAACAAAACTGCTTTGGAAGAATTCGTCCATCAGTCGAACGAACGGATTACTTTAATGGATGCTACTGGAAAGATCTTATTTGACACAAACAATGAAACATTGAATGAACAGCGAAACTCCCGTCCCGAAATCAAAGCCGTATTGAATGGTGGGAACCTAGGTAGCGCTTTGCGCAAAAGTACTACTTTGAATGAGGATCTTTTATATGTCGCATTACCAGTCAAAAAAAGTGGCCAGTTAGAAGCCATTTTACGTATCGCAGAACCGACAAGCGGTTTTTTACCGAGAACTGAGAGTTTTCGCCGTTGGGTCTTTTTCTTCTTTCTGTCTTTCTTCCTTGTTCTTGCAGGAATGATCTATTATCTGATCTATCAAAAAAACCAGCCATTGAAAACCGTGCTGCCCGTACTAAAAAAAATGGTGCAAAATCCTAATCAGGCGGAAGTAATCATGCAAACACCCGATCAATGGGAAGAATTGTATCAGACGATCAATGCGTTGAGCGAACAAATGAGTAAGATGTATCGGGCGTATACTACCACAGAAGAGCAATTATATACGTTACTGAACGAACTGATGATTGGCGTATTCCTGATTGATGATGCTGATTCTCGTTTACTACTGCTTAATCCAAAGATGCAGCTACATTTAAACGTGGTAAGCTATCAACCTGAACAGCGGTACACAGAAGTCATTCAAGAGCCAAAACTCATTCAGCTGATTCATCAAGTGACTCCTGAGCATCCGCTGATCCATCAGGAGATCACCCTTACAGAAGGTCGGCAGACATTAGACTTGAGTTTGCGCTACTTTACTAATTCAGAAGGTACCGGACAGATTCTAGGGGTGGCGTATGACTTAACGAAAGTGCGACGTTTAGAAAAGCTACAAAAGGATTTCGTTGGCAACGTCTCTCACGAATTAAAAACTCCTGTGACTTCACTGATTGGTTTTACCGAGACTTTACTGGATGGTGCAAAAGATGACCCGCAAACTCTGACTTCTTTTCTTGAGATCATGCAAAAAGATGCGATTCGGTTAGATAAATTGATTCGGGAAATCATCCAGCTGTCAAAAGATGGCGAGAATTCTTACGAGATCCAGACAATTTATATAGAACCTTATTTCCAGCAAATCGTTCAAAATTATCAGCCAATCATTGAAAAGAAA
Organism: Enterococcus sp. DIV0436a; assembly: GCF_051711605.1. Taxonomy (NCBI): domain Bacteria; kingdom Bacillati; phylum Bacillota; class Bacilli; order Lactobacillales; family Enterococcaceae; genus Enterococcus; species Enterococcus sp. DIV0436a. Next base: position 1,071,864 of record NZ_JBIONA010000001.1, on the reverse strand, counting down.
CGGTTGACGATTCGATTGATTGGAAAGAACGAACCATTTACTACTAAAGCAGATATCCTTTATCCAATTATCAAAAATCTGATTGAAAATGCTGTCCAATATTCAAAAAGCGACAACGAGATTATTATCCGCTATCAGGCAACAGATGATCTATCGTTTTCTGTCCAAGACTTTGGTATAGGTATCGACATTGAGGATCAGGAACGTATCTTTGAGCGTTTTTACCGCGTAGACAAGGCGCGAAGCCGACATTCAGGCGGGACCGGATTAGGGTTAGCAATTGTAAAAGACTACGTGCAACTCCTTCATGGTACGATTACTGTAGACAGTCATCTTGGAACAGGTTCGACTTTCACCGTTACCATTCCGAAAATGTAAAAAAGAGCAACTGCTCGTGCGTTTTAAAGTTGGATGACTCATCCTGCTTCGAAAGATACACGAGTGGTTGTTCTTTTTTACTTTTTTTTGAGATACTTTTCGTCAATTTTCTCGTTTAAATATCGATAGAAATTTTTTAACTACGCGACTAAACGGCTTTGGCTCTTTTTCATTTTTACGTTCAAACAAATATTCTACCAATGTGGTCAAATGCCTAAAAATCGAATCTGCCGAGAAAAATAGAATGCTCAACAGCAAAAGCGATACAGCTGAGATACCGGTGATTGAAAACAGCTTATGCAAAAAGACGACCGAAAAAAAGATACCGCTAGCACAGAAAAGAATGATCTGACTTCTGAATTTATTCAGCGGTGAACAGATTTTATAGAGAACGAGGAACCCTACTGCAATCAAAAGCATGGTAGATGCTGTAGAAACATCTGTTTTATTTAGATTCAAAGTCACCCCGCAGATCACCAACGCACCGACTACGATCATATCTGTTAGTCCACCTGGCACAGCTTTTTCCATCACATTCATGATGAATTTCCCTCTGATTCGCTTTTTGTTTTCTTCTAGAGCAAGCAAGAAAGATGGAAGTCCGATAGTAAACAAACTAATCAATGTGATTTGTGATGGTTCTAAAGGATAGGTCAGAGCAAAGATCACTGAAAACAGTGAGAGCAAAAAGGAGAAAATATTCTTCACTAAAAACAAGCTGGCTGATCGCTCAATGTTGTTCACAACGCGCCGTCCTTCTGCAACAACTTCTGGCATGCGTGAAAAGTCAGAATCAAGTAAGACCACTTGTGAGGCCTGCATGGCGGCTTCATTTCCGGAAGCCATCGCTATACTGCAGTCTGCTTCTTTCATGGCTAGAATATCATTCACGCCATCACCTGTCATAGCTACTGTATTGTTACGCTTTAGCAATTGAACGAAGATTTTCTTTTGTTCTGGCTTGACGCGTCCAAAAACTGTATATTTTTCGACAGCTGCTTCATATTCTTCTTCTGATAATTTAGATGCATCAACGTACTGATCAGCATGTGAAATCCCTGCTTGGACAGCTACATTGGATACGGTGAGCGGATTATCTCCGGAAATCACTTTGATGGCTACTTGCTGTTTTTTGAAGTAATCAAATGTGGCTCTTGCTTCTTTTCTGATAGGATTAGCGATCAGAATATAGCCTAATGGTGTGACTGCTTCTGTCAATACTGGTTCTTCAAGAATCCCATCGTACACACCAAAGACCAACACGCGATAGCCTTTTTCAGCGAAAGAAACAAACTCTTCCGCATATTCCGGCAATTGATCGCGCAAAACCATTTCGGGCGCTCCTAAAACATACACCTTGTCTGCCAACGCTACACTGCTGAATTTTTGGACAGAAGAAAAAGGAATAACATGGTGATAGGATTGATCAGTGGTTTTTGTAAAATATGCTTTAACAGCTTCCATTGTTGCATTGTCTCCTGCCATCGCTTTTGCATAGTCAGCAATGCATGCTTCCAATTGATCTGACTGACTGATTATTTCTTGTTTTTTAGAGACGATCACTTTTTGAACAGACATTTTATTTTCTGTGATCGTTCCTGTTTTATCTACACAAAGGACATTTACCCTTGCCAATGTCTCAATGCTTTTCATATTGTGTAAAAGAACTCTTTGCTTTGCTAGTTTAGTCGCACTTAATGCTAATGCAATCGTCGTCAGCAAGTACAGTCCTTCAGGTATCATACCGATCAATGCTGCTTCCATTGCAACGACACTTTCTTTGATCGTGTTTCCATTAAAAAAGTAACTTTGAGAAAAAAGCAGGATACCGATAGGAATAATGATGATCCCAATCCATTTGATCAATTGATTAAGAGAAGCAATCATCTCCGACTGTTCTCCTTCTCCCATTGTCTTGGCTTTGACTGTCAGCTGGGAAATATACGAATCTGCTCCAACTTTGTCTAATCGGGCGTAAGCTTTTCCGGAAACAATGAAACTGCCGGACATTAATGGATCGCCTATTTCTTTGGTTATTTCATCTGCTTCGCCTGTCAATAAAGCCTCATTAACTTGCAGTTTCCCTTCCACGACCTCTGCATCTGCTGGAATTTGATGTCCAGTCTCTAAAATAACAATGTCATCTATTACAAGGTCTTCTATATCTATTGTTTGTTCTATCCCGTCTCGTATGACATTGACTTTTGCTGTATTTAAAACATTTAGTTCGTCTAAGATCTTTTTGGATCGAATTTCCTGAAAAATGGCGATTCCTGTATTGGCTATGATAACTGGTAAAAAAGTCAAGTTCTTATAGGATTCTACTAAACAAAGCAAAATAGCTAAGATAAGAAAGATCAAATTGAAATACGTAAAAATGTTTTCCAATACGATTTGCTGATTTGTTTTGAATGTGGGATCGACTGAATCATTTGCTGCACCTTTTTCTATTCGTTCCTTGACTTGATCTGCCGTTAATCCTTCTTTATACGATGGAAAAAGACGGATGACTTTATCTGATGATCTTTGTGTTACTTTCTTTTTTTTACTTCGATTTGTCCATTTATTCTTCATGTGGCTACCTCGATTGATTTCGTTTTCTGGATATTTCCAAACTTCTCCTATCCAGTATAGAACAGATATGGAAAGTGTTCCTCACATTAAGCTTGCAAACACCTTTCATTCCTGTCATATAGCAAAAAAAAAGCTACGACAGTTCTATGTCGTAGCTCTTTTTTCGAATAAACGGTGTTCAATCAGCTGACCCTCGGTATTAGCTCAAAAAACGGCAAAATATGAGGAACTATTTTTCACAATTAAAGGAAAAATGTATATGTGGGGAAACATAGTTGATTTTTCCTTAATAGTAACGACTACCGTAGTATGTTTATCTGCTAGTTATTTGATATTTCCTTCGTGATCACGTTCTACTTCCATCATTGTGATCGGTAAATACCCTAATTCTTTGACAGGACCTTCTTGTATTTCTTCTGTCATCATGTAGTCTAAGAATTTTTGAACTTCAGGGGAAGGTTTTCCGTTCGTGTACATATGTTCATATGACCAGATTCCCCAGCTGTTATCTGCTACATTCTCTTCTTTTGGTTCTACACCGTCGATACTTAGTGCTTGTGTGGAATCATCGAGATATGAGAAAGCTAAATAGCTGATTGCTCCTGGTGTTTGACTTACCAGCTGCCGAACTGTTCCTGATGAATCTTGTTCTTGGGACTGTATAGGTGTGGCACCATCTAATCCCCATTTTTCAAATGTCGCGCGGGTACCGCTGCCGTTTGCACGGTTCACGACGTTGATTTTTTGATCTTTCCCGCCAACTTCCTTCCAGTTAGTGATTTTTCCTGTAAAGATATCAATCAATTCCTGTTTTGTGATATCTTTGACACCTGTATCTTTGTTGACGATTGGTGCCATCCCAACCACTGCTACTTTATGATCCACTAATTTTGAAGCATCAACTCCGTCTCTTTCTTCTGCAAATACATCAGAGTTTCCGATAGTAACTGCTCCAGCTTCGACTTGGCTCAAACCAGTTCCGCTTCCTCCTCCTTGTACAGAGATTTGATAATTTGGATTTTCTTGTACAAAGCTTTCTTGTGCTGCATCGACTAACGGCTGTAATGCTGTCGAACCTACCGCAACGATTTTTACTTGTTCATTTGAGTCACTTGAATTATTTTGTGTGGCAGAGCCATCTGTATTTCCTGATCCTGAGCCGCATCCGGCTAAAAGAATTCCCATCATACCTAGAGTAAACAATACTTTTTTCATTTTATTGCTCCTTTCTTATTTACAACTAAAGTTTATCAGTCGACTGTAAATCCCACGTATGGTTGCTGTAAAAATATAGTTAAGTTATGTAAAAATCATGTAAACGTTTTTCGCATTCTTTACATAATAATAAAAAAAGCATATGAGAAACATGCATTTTACGCAGCTCATATGCTTTTTTACTGATGATCCACCATCAATAGTTATTTTTTATAGATACAGATCGTTCACTTTTTATCCTGATTTCTGTCCAGAAGTAAAAAAATGTTGCAAGAATAAATGAGGCAATTACTAAATAGAACCATGGTTTGATCGTCAAGAAATACATGGAGGAATAAGCTGAATCCTTCAATCCACTCTCGCTCAAACCATTAGGGCCGATAATCAAGCGAGGCAGCAAAGAAAACATAGATGTAAATACTAATAAGCAAGAAAAGTAAAGCAGCTGCCAATTGTAGTGATTGATCAGAGATTTTGGTAATAAGAGACCTACACTTATCACTAAATAGAAAACAGTCAAAGCTGGAAAATTCCTAGAAACCACAAATCCGCTTCCTTGGATCAGGCCTAATATCTCCGCACCTTGTACAACAGCATTTACCCATGTAAAAGGTAGCAAAACGATAGGAAAAAACCAAAAAAATAAATAAAGCCGATCGATTACTGCTTTTCTTCTCATTAACGTTCCCCCAAACTACTTTTTCTCTCATCATACTATACAATTTTCTATCTAAAAAAATTAGGGGGAAAAACTTTTTTTTTAGAGATAATGGCATGAGAGTTTATTCATTTAATCTAGAAATAATGAAAAAGTAATTGATTATTGCAGGATTCAATTTACAATAAAACTAACAAAATAATAACACTTGTTAGGTGGTGATGAAAGATGATAAAAACTTGCTGGAAAAACCTTCCATTGCTTTTATCTTTTGTTCCTTATGTGCATTTCGCCTTACTGCTTGATTTTCGTTATCATTCCGTAAGCGGGTTCATCACATTGATATTTTTATCTCTTTTTGCTGGATATTATTTTCAAAGGAACAGGCGTATTATATCTTTATTCATTGCCAATATTATATCTACTGTCACTTCCTATTTATTTTGCGCCAATTTTACTGAATGGCGTTACTTCTATCATCCTTTAAAACCGACCCAGCTGATCTTGCTTCTTGCAGGTATTTACTTAGTTCCACAAATCCTTGGGTCGTTATGGGCGGTAGCCTTATCTTATAAAAAAGCTCGGCATCCATAAAAACAAACCATATATGTACAAAGAGAAGCTACTTTCTTCTTTTTATACATATATGGTTTTCTTATAGCTCATGTAGAAAAATTTTCTTGATGATGATTTTATCCATCAATTGAGATTGACTGTTTTGCTCTCCTATGATTTCAGCTATGATTGTCCGATTTTGCGGTTTTCTTCTTAACTGGTAGTTGATTTTCCCAGTTTCCATCAACTCGCTAAGCATATCCACGACTCCGCCAAATCCGGTCTTTTTCGTAATAAAACCTAGTGCTACCATTCGTTCATCTAGATTTTTTGCTGTAATCGTCACACCAGTAATGAGCGAGTGCTGTAATGTTTGGGCCAGCTCTTCCATCCCTTCAGCATTGGATACGACGGAAGCTGTTTTGTTAATAGGTTCTTCGTTTATTTCTTTTGGTTCTTTCCTCTCCACTTTCACTGTTTGACGAAGGACATCTAGTTCTTGCAAGAGCGTTTCGTATTGTTCTTGGGTCAGCATCACGCCAGCTACTTTTTCACGATTAAATATATATACGCCAGTTCCCGCGTCTCGCGCTTGAGCAAATACATCCATCGGCGATCGTTTCACTTCTGTGATCGAAGATGTGGGAACTTCTAATTTCTTTAATTCCAATGGATTTCCTCCTTTACTAATCGCTTTTTATTATAGCACAGACTGACTTGTTTTGATCTTTTTTCCAAAGGTTTTATCGGTTTTTGCCTAACCAGTAATTGATATCGGTAAGAAGTCTTTCGATACCAAATGAAGGATGGTACAGATACGTTTTTTGATCTTCGTTATGGTCTAGTGGAAAAAAATGATCGGTGATCACTAGATCTGCATACCGAGGCGGCTTATTTCGAGTACATACATGTATAGAGATCCGTTTTCGATGTCTTAGCGTTTTGTTCAGTACCCCGGCAAGTCTTCTTGCTTCTTGGTGTTCATAGCGAAAAAAAAAGACGATTTTCACTTCAGGAGGGTGGACATCTAAATACCCTCGTTCCTGGAGTGTTTTCAGTAAAAGCATCCCCCACTCTACTGCGGGGTGTGCAAGAGCTTGTTGGATCGCTAGCCGAAATTGATATAGTTTATCTTTGGAATTGGGAAATTTTTCTAATGTTTCCTGATAATAACGAACTTCTTCTTCTATCAGCCGGTCATGGATACCAATTACGTAACGAAGCCATTCTTGGTAAAGTACTTTTGTCAGCTTTGATTTGTTTTCGCTCTCAAATTCGCTATTCAGCCAAAACAGTGAATCAAGCTTTTCAGTCACAATCGTCAATTTCCGATAGTCTTGTGTCTCTTCTATCCGTTTCCACCGCTTTTCAGTAATCTGGTTACAGCTCAAGCGCAAAATTGCTAGATAATTTTTTTCTTTTATTGGCAAAATCTGCTCCTCTCTAAATAGCAATTCAGGAAACAATTCCAAGAATAGTGTTCGACTGTCTCCTAAAATCTCGATTTCTGCCGGATCCTTTCTTTGCTTCAATAATTGGATGAACATCTCAGAAAAGGACTGCTCTCCATCATCTGCAAAAAAATGCGGAAAATCTTTCAAAAAGCAAAACAGCAGATATCTTACTTTTCTTTCTGAACCAAAGATCTGTGCTTTTTTATAAGAAAAAGAAAGGTGGTACTCGCCAAACCACTTTCTCAATCGCTCTTGCGTAGAACGATCGTACTTCTGCTCGTAAGGTTCATTCAATAGCAGATTTTTCAGTAAACAAAACGGGGGTGATTGGATCAGAAAAACAAATAGGAGGTAAGGTTCGCTATATCCTTGATCATAAACTAACTGAACGGTTTTCTTATGAAGAATCAGCTGGATGGGACAGTCGCTTTCCGCCAAACGTTTCAGATGCCGATCCACTGTTTTAACATCGATTTTCAGTTCTTCAGCTAAATCAGCTTTTCGCCAGATCAAATCTTTCATTAGATTGATTAGTGAAAATAAATTCTGTGCATTTTTTGATAATAGTTTTTGCCATCTCATCGATCATTTCTCACCTGATTTCTAAACATATTGTTTGATCAAAATGGGTTCACTCCTAAAAAGATAAAAAACTCCCTTTCTATTTATTTAAATACGCAAATTTTCCTCATTATTTTTTATTTTAATCAATTTAATCGTATTCTCATTTCAAAACGAATGTACTTTAAAAAAACATAATAAAATCACTTTGCTTGTAGGATGTATTCCCTTCCATTACAATGAAATAAATAGCGATTTTATGAGAAGGTGATGTGAAAATGGAAGAAAAAATCGAAGAATCCAAACAAAAAATCGATCAGTTGATACAAGAATTAGAAAAAGCGGTCATCGGCAAACGTTCAACTATCCAATTGATGATCGTGGCCCTATTAGCAGGTGGTCATGTCTTATTCGAAGATATTCCCGGTGTAGGTAAAACGTTACTGGTCAAAGCACTAGCAAAAGCTGTACAGGGAACCTTCAGCAGAGTCCAATGTACTCCTGATCTGCTGCCTAGTGATATTCTTGGTTTTTCCGTATACAATTCACAATCAAAAGAGTTTGAATTTCGTCCGGGACCGATCTTTACCACGATCTTGTTGGCAGATGAGATCAATCGTACGACTCCTCGTACTCAGTCAGCACTTTTAGAAGCAATGGCCGAGAATCATGCAACGATCGACAACAATACATACCCTCTAGACAATCATTTTTTTGTCTTAGCTACGCAAAATCCAATCGAGTACGAAGGAACATATCCTTTGCCGGAAGCACAGCTCGATCGTTTTTTATTCCGACTACAAATCGGTTATCCTTCTTTTGATGACGAACTTTTGCTACTTTTGGATAAATTCGAAAAAGTGTTGGATAACTTAAATGAAGTATTGAACAGTTATGAAATAGAAGAAATAAAAACAAATGTGGCGAATGTCTTTGTCAGTCCCGAAGTGGCATCTTATGCCTTGCAGTTAGTGTCAGCAACAAGAAGCCATGCTGCCATCCAGCTTGGCATCAGTCCACGAGGAAGCCTTTCCTTTATTCAGGCAGCAAAAGCTTATGCTTTAATCCATGGGAGAAATTACGTCACGCCCAAAGATTTGCAGGATTTAGTTCCTTACGTGTTTTCCCATCGCCTGATTTTTTACGATCGTTCATTGAAGGAAGACGAAAAGAAACAAATCATTCATACTCTTGTTGCACAAATTCCTATTCCTGTGAGGTAGATTGAGGTAGATAATGGAAAAAATCAAAGATTATTTCATTAATTTTGTGTTATTTCTGGTATATTTCATCATTGTGCTTTTTGCTCTTGTATTCAACAATTCTTTAGGCTGGTTCTTGTTGGCCTTTTTTACTCTTTATGTATCATGGAGCTTGATTTCATTAAGCAGCTTTCTAAAGAAACTTTCGGTTACTTGTACATTGCAGCCACTCGTTTATCGCAAAAAAAGTATGCAGGTTATTTTTTCCATAGCAAAAAAGAGAACTTTTTCTTTACCTCTCCCTCGTTTACAAATCGGCTTCCCAGCAATCTTTGCAGAAAAAAAACAAGAGATTTTGATTCTTACAAATAAACCGCAAGAAGTCCAATTGCTTTGGCAGCCAAAAGAAAGAGGATGCCATGAAACATTAACTGTCATTTTTACAGCCTATGATAGTCTAGGACTTTTCAGAAAAAGTGCAAAAAGAGAGATCTCTTTTCCTGTGACTGTTCTGCCTGCTTTTTGTAAGATTCAAGCAGAAAAATGGTTCAGTATAAATTCTTGTGTAAACGGCTGTGAGATTTAGGATGCCTTTCGGGATATTTCCATTAATCGCAGAAAGAAGTATTCATCATCTGGATACCCATAACCCTTACGTCTCTCAGTCTTGATCTTATTGTTGATACCCTCAAGTTTGCCAGTTGATATCCCGTATTTGGCGAACGTGTAGATCCCTCTCAAATGGTTATTTAAGAGACGCGCAAACCAAATAAAGTGGCTATTCTCAGTTGCCTTGCAGATGTCTATGATCCCTTCAAGTCTAACGCACATTTCCACCTCGTCATGTGAGTTGTATGCCTGGTCTAGCAAGTCTTTGACGAGGTCTATTGTGAAGAAGAGCTTGTTTTCTTCCAACAGCTCGTCATACCATGCTTCATTACCGCCATAAGCCTTTATTTCTGGTGTATTGAATATTTCACCAGCAGTAGACACTAGCTTGCCTTGACGGGCATCCTCGTCCTTCTGAACTAATGTGGACCTCTTAGACATCAAGATGTAACGTGAGTTCTTAAGCAACTTAGCAGCCTCTGGAGAGCCTTCTTCAGCCAGCCGTCTTTGTTCATCCTTTCTGATCTCTGAAACCACTTTATCGTTGAAATTCTTGATAATGTGGAAGCGATCATAGACGATGTCTAGCTTGGGATAGCGCCCTTTAAAAGCTTCTTCGAAGTCTGAATTCATGTCGCAAGCCACCGCCTCAACTTTTGACATCCACTCATCGCCAACATGATCCATAAACTCGAAAACAACGGCTTTCTTCTTGCCATGGGCTAAGTAGAGAATATACCCTGTTTCCCAGTCTATGATTGCGGTGGCGTACTTATGGCCATCGTGGAGCTTAAACTCATCAATGGCTAAGTATTTTGCCTGCCTTTCAGGTTTTATGAGTGTCTTGCCATCAGTTGTAAATTTAGACAGTAGAAGAGACTTGTGAATTGACTTTACAGTCATCTTGTCCAAGCCAGTAAGCCAAGCCACTGCCTTTAGAGTAAGGCCATAGCTTAACAGTTTCTCAGTGTATTCTTTTAAAGGTTTGGTGATGCGATAACCATCAGCTTTAAAAGGGATAGACTGGCTTCTAGTGTTGAATTGGCAATCAATGTTAAGACAACGAAAACGTGCATAGGACACTCTGATATTGGTGTGTACTCCACCAATAGCGACGTGCTTAAGGGTAGATTCTAAAGACCCATTTTTAACTAGTTTTCTTGAGCAATTAGGACAGAAGGTATCACCACGCTCATCTAGCTTTCCTACAAAGGTTAATCCACCTTCATTTTGAATTGGCTCGCCAACTTGAATAAAGTCGGTAAGACCAGAATTAAAGGATAAGACACCTTTGTTAGGCATAACATCTTGAGTAGTAACTGACAGTTCTGTATAATTCATAGTAAGAAGGGCTCCCCATGTTTTTGTCGTTATTAACATTGTAAGGGACAACCCTTCTTTTTTTGTTATCTAATTTCTATTTACACAAGAATTTATACTGAACCAGAAAAATTACAGAGAGTTCTGGAAAAAAAACAGCAGCTGAACGCGTACCAAAGAGGTCTTGATTTTCGGGAACATCGCGCTTATCGTCCAGGTGATTCTTTCAACCGAATCGATTGGAAATTGTCTGCTCATACTCAAGAGTGGTTATACCGTGAATACGATTATCAAGAAGAAGAATGTTCTCCTCTTTTTTGCTTTTGGGGTTCGCCCAGTCCAAAATTTGAACCTCTGCTAGACTTGTATTTTTCTTTATGGCATTTGAGAAAAGAAAAGCAGCCGGAACTTCTGATATTAGGCAACCGCGCCTTTCATGGCAAAGACCCCGGTCATACCTATTTTGCTTCTTTGGAAGCTGGCGATGAGAAAGCTTTTTTAGCACACTTGAAAAAATATGCAAAAAAACAAATCGTCCTCTTTGTTCCTGAGAATTCTCCTGAAGTCTCAGAAGCTATTGAAACATTGTCAAAAGATCGAACGGTTTATCTTGTTTATTTCGTAGAAAAACAACTCATGGTCCAAGAAAAAGACAAGATATGTTCATTGCCAGGAGGTGAATGGATTGACGATTAAATGGGAAAAATGGCTGCGTGGCGTTTACTCCTTTGTGATACTAAGTGTAGGTGCTCCGATATTTGTAGTAGCTAATCAATTGCAAAACAGCTACCTTCTTATCCTAACTATTGGTGTCCTATGCCTTATTGTCTGCTGTATTCCTAAAAAATGGGTACGTTTGCTGCTTTCTTTGCCAGTAATGATAGGTTGTTTGTTTTTATATTTTCCTTCGAAGACATTTTCCATATTATGGATCTTACAGTTTTTTTCGTCAGTCACAGAGGAATTCTTCCATCTATCCCAAGGTAAACTTTATTATTTGCCAGAAAAGACAGCTTTTTTTCTCATAATGTTGCTGATTTATTTATTTATTACATTGACCGTGGATTACGACTATTGGTACGCACCCTTTCTTTCTTTGATGGCTTACTTCATGATGCTTACCGTTTTTCGGGAAAAAGATTTACTGTACGAAATGATTGCGGTAGTAACTGTTTTGTTCGTGTATCTGGCAGCAAGGCAATTTTTCTCCATCCGGTTGTTGTCGGGAAACACTCGATTCCAGTCATTGACTACAGTTCTGCTTATTTGTTTCTTAACTTTTAGCGCTATCTTGCCTTTATATCTTCCGAAAGTACACCAATCTCTCGAGGAAACGAGTGAACCGATCCGAGAATATCTTAATGATGAAGGGCTTTATGACACACTCCATGAGTATCAATTAACCGGAAGTGCAAGAACAGGCTTCAGTGAGAATGATGAACAGCTTGGTGGACCTTTATATGATAATGGCGAAGTTGTTTTTACAGCGAACCAAAAAGGAAATGGCTATTGGAAGATCGAAAATAAAAATCATTACACCGGTTCTGGATGGATAGAAGATCAGGACGCACCCATCCAACCAATCCAAGAATTCCCTGTTGACATCACGAGCTACCAAACCGTTATAGAAGACAAAGAAAACATTACATTGACCCTAAAAAAACAAGCTTTCTTACCTTATCCTTATGGAAATACTACCTTGACTGATTTTTCATTAGCTAGTGGACAAACGCTTTACTATTTGCCTGAAAGCCAGCGATTCATTCCTGTCCCGAATGAATCGACACGTTCTGCAACTTTACAAACAGAAAGGTTAGTTTTTACGAGAGAAGAATTAAAAAGCAGTCAGTTAAAAGCTGATGATTTAGAAAATCAGCAGACAAATCTTCAATTGCCAAAAAGTTTGCCTAAACGTATTGAGGACTTGGCGGTCGAATTGACCAAAAATGAAGCAACTTTAATTCGTAAAGTCGAAGCTGTCGAACAGTATTTAAAAACAAGCGGAAATTTCCGCTATTCCAAAACGGATACCGGGCATACTCCGAAAGAACACGATTATGTGGATTATTTCCTCTTTGATTCAAAAGTCGGCTATTGTGACAACTTTTCAACTTCTATGGTCGTCCTTCTTCGAACACTTGGTATCCCAGCTCGCTGGACAAAAGGTTTTACAAATGGGCTCAGAACAGGCACAGATAATCAAGGGAATGAGGAATACAGCATTCTCAATAGTCATGCTCATTCTTGGCCAGAGGTATACTTTCCTGGATTTGGCTGGCTTCCATTTGAACCAACCCCTTCATTTGCCAATCCAATGGGTTCACAACCAGTTGCTGAAACAACCGAAACCGTCCAGCCTGCTATCGAACAACCAAATGAAAGCGAAAATATGGCAGAAACTATTTCCAGTGAGAGATCTGAGGTCATTCCATCAGAAGAAACAACACTCACACCAGCTTATAAAATCGTCTTATTCAGCCTTGGGGTGTGTTTATCCGTCTTGTTGTTCTTTCTATTGTTATTCAGAAAATCTCTGCGCTGGACAAGTTATCTTATCTATCTTCATTTTTTTGCTTCTACTAATACGATTGCATATCAAAAACTTCTTAACCATTTGGAAACATTGGTACCGCGCAAACCCGCAGAATCTTTGCAGGAATATAGCCTGCGAATAGAACAAGAATTCAAGCTAGATCTGCGTTTCATTCGATTAACTACTCAATATGAAGCAGAAATATATGGACGACAAGCAGATCCGGTAAAATTCGATAAAAAAACCTATTTAGAAATTACGCATATAATAAGAAAAACGGTATACAAAAAAGTTCTGACAAAAGGGAGCCGCTTCAAAAAATAAGATAAAATTTCTGGAGAATCTACTTCTGGAATGCCGAGAACCAGCTGATTGAGTATCGATTATTCGAAAAAAAGGTTGTGACAAAAAACGTGTCACAACCTTTTTTCATTATTATTTGATTTTCAATGTCAAAGCATTTAGAGCTACAACTACCGTACTTAACGACATCAAGACAGCACCAACTGCTGGACTTAATATAATACCAATTGGCGCAAGAATTCCGGCTGCTAGCGGAATTGCAAGAATATTGTAACCTGCCCCCCACCAGAGGTTCTGAATCATTTTCTTTCGCGTTTGCTTGGCTAGATCAAGGAAATGCAAAATATCTTTTGGATCGCTGTTTGTCAATACGACATCCGCAGAATCGATTGCGATATCTGTCCCTGCACCGATTGCCATCCCGATTGAAGCACGGGCTAAACTTGGCGCATCATTGATCCCATCACCCACCATGATTACTTTTTTCCCTTGGTCAAGGTATTTCTGGACAACAGCTTCTTTATCATCTGGTAATAAACCGCCATAATATTCTTCGATCCCTAAATAATCTGCTACTGCTTGGGCAGCGTTTTTATTGTCACCAGTAAGCATGACAGGAGTGATTTTTCTTTCTTTCAATGTTCGGATAAATTCTTTTGCTTCTGTTTTTACTACGTCACCTAAAGCAACGATTGCAGCTAGATGATTTTCTAAAATCAGGAAGCTGATGGTATTTCCTTGTTCTTGGTAAGGTTTCAATAATGCTTGTTCTACGTTTAATCCGAGACGCTCAACTTCTTTTTCATTAACTATTTTCACTTGTTGGTTTTTGACTGTTGCCTCTAGCCCAACTCCTGAAAGATTTTTTAGATTTTCGGCTTGATAAGGCTTGATTTCATGTTCTTTCAAATAATTCATAATGCCAACAGCCAATGGATGATTGGCATTCGCTTCCAATGCTCCTAAATATTGAAGGATTTCATTTTTATTGAACGCATCATCAAGTACTTCGACACCCGTTACAGTAAATTTTCCTTCTGTTAGTGTTCCTGTTTTGTCCAGCATGATCACATCTAGATCATTGGCTTGCTCCAGTGCATTGCGGTTTTTCAAAAGTAATCCGTTTTTAGCTGCTATTGATGTAGAGCGAGCAACAACTAATGGGATAGCTAAACCTAGAGCATGAGGACAGGCGATGATAAAGACTGTTACCATACGTTCTAATGCATTAGGAAGATCTGTCAAGAACAACCAGGCGATGAATGCCAGGATACCCACAATTAATGCGACATAAAACAGCCATTTTGCCACTTTGTCAGATAATGACTCTAGCTTGGATTTTTCTCCTTGTGCTTTTCGCACCATTTCCATAACCTTCGCTAGATAACCATTTTCACCAGTTCCAGTTACTTCGATTTCGATCGTTCCATCCCCATTGATAGAACCGCCAATCACTTTGTCATTGGCTTGTTTTTTGATTCCTCTTGATTCGCCAGTCACAGCTGATTCGTCAACAATTGTTTCACCTTTCAAGATTACACCATCTGTTGGCATTTTATCACCAGACCGGACGATCAAACGATCACCTTCGTTTACTTCTTTCAATGAAACTGTCTCTTCTTTTCCATCTTTCGTCAAGCGTTTCACTGATTCTGGCAGTAATTCTGCTAGTTTTTGTAAAGCATTGCTGGCATTCGACACAGCATTCATTTCAATCCAGTGACCTAGTAGCATAATAACGATCAAAGTAGCTAATTCCCAGAAGAAATCCATGACGTGCGTATGAGGATTGAGCAGATTCGCGATAAACGAATAGACACTATAAATATATGCAACTGTAATCCCCATCGCGATCAGCGTCATCATAGCAGGACTTTTTTGTTTCAATTCCATTTTTGCCCCGCTTAAAAATGGTTGTCCGCCATAGATAAACAGTATAGTTGCTAAGATCAGTACGAGCCAATCAGAACCAGGAAACGTTACTTGAAATGGAAATTCCATTCCCATCATTGGTGAAAAAAGAATGATTGGGATAGCTAGGATAAGCGATAGCCAAAATTTTTGCTTGAAATTCCCCATGTGCATGGAATGATCCATGCCGCCGTGTTCGTGATCCATGTGCATCGAATGGTCCATTTGTTTGCTGTTTGCTATATCTCCATGGTTATGTCCCATGTGCATGGAATGGTCCATCTGGCTATGGTCATGCTTCATCTCCATCTGTTTTTCAGGAGATTCTGTACTTTCTTTGTTTACTACTTCTTTTTTATGTTCATGTTTTTTCTCCATATCGTTCCCATTCATTTTTACTCCATCCCTTCTCTTACTTTTTCATGTGTCGATTTAAGCTCAGGGAGTTCAACAATACACTGACAGAACTAAACGCCATCGCTCCTCCTGCAATGATTGGATTCAAAAAGCCTAGTGCGGCAAAAGGAATACCAATCGTATTATAGACAAAAGCCCAGAAAAGATTTTGTTTGATTTTTCTCAATGTCACCCTAGACAACTCGATTGTTTGTGCAATGGATGCCAAACTGCTACTCATCAGCGTCACATCGGCTGTTTCCATCGCGATGTCCGTTCCACTTCCCATTGCCATACCAACATCAGCTAATGCTAAAGCCGGTGCATCATTGATTCCATCGCCTGCCATACCGACTTTTTTGCCATCTTTCTGAAGTTTTTCTACGTAGGCTGCTTTATCTTCTGGAAGTACTTCAGCAAAGATATGCTTTGGATCAATACCAACTTGTTTACCAATCGTTTCGGCTGCCAGTTTGTTGTCTCCTGTCAGCATAAAAACATCTAATCCTTTATTCTGGAGCTGCTTGATTGCTTGTTTGGCTTCTAGTTTGATTTGATCAGCCACGGCAATCAACCCGATCACTTGCTTTTCATCAGCTAAAAACATGACTGTTTTTCCCTGCTGTTCTAATTCTAACGCGTGTTCTTGGTATTCATCAAATGATAGGTTCAATTCAATTAATCGTTTACGTGTACCCGCAAAATAGCGTACTCCATTAATCGTACCGCTGATCCCAGCACCTGGGTGGGCTGTAAAATCAATCATATCGTATGTTGCTGCTTCTTGCAGTTTTCCGTATTCCACGATTGCTTTACCTAGTGGATGTTCAGAAGCTTGTTCTAAAGTATAAAAAATAGATAGGACTTCTTTTGAACCGACTAGATCTGTAACTTTGGGCTTTCCTTCTGTAATCGTTCCAGTTTTATCCAAAACAATGCTGTCTAAGTGAGCAGCTGCTTCTAATGCTTCTCCGCCTTTAATTAAAATTCCATTTCGTGCACCAACACCCGTTCCTACCATAATAGCTGTTGGGGTCGCTAAACCTAATGCACATGGACACGCAATGACTAATACAGAGACACTATGGATCAATGCGAGTTGCCAATCACCAGTGATCAAACCTGTAGCTATGAGCGTGATAAACGCGATGACTAATACGATCGGAACAAAAATCCCTGAGATCCGATCTGCGATTTTTTGGATTGGGGCTTTGCTCCCTTGAGCATCTTCCACCATTTGAATGATTTGCGCTAATACTGTCTGCTTGCCGACTTGTGTGACTTCCATGTGTAGCAGACCATTCGTATTGATTGTCCCGCCAAAAAGCGTGTCATCCGGATTCTTTTCTACAGGAAGATTTTCACCAGTAAGCATACTTTCATCTATCGCACTGCTTCCTGAAATAATTCGACCATCTGCTGGAATCTGCTCACCAGGACGGATGACTAGTTGATCACCAACGACTACTTCTTCAATCGCTAACGTTTCTTCTTTCCCGTTTCTTATCACTTGGGCGGTTTTTGTTTGAAGAGACATCAATTGTTTAATTGCATTACCTGTTTTCGTTTTTGCTGTATGTTCCAAATATTTGCCGAGCAAAATCAGCGTGATGATCATACTGCTGCTTTCAAAATAAAGATCTTGGGGGTGTCCACGGAAAAATCCGTTGTAAATGCTCAATGCAAAGGCAGCCGATGTTCCAATTGCTACCAATACATCCATATTTGGTGCTTTCGTCTTGATTGCATGGTACGCACCTTTATAAAAACGAGCACCGACATAAAATTGGACAGGAGCAGACAGCACTAACTGGACGATTGGAAAATGAAAAAAGTGAACAATCGCCGCATGGCTTCCTAACATCATAGCAATCATTGACAACATCAACGGCAAAGTCAAAACCGTACTCAATATAAGATCGAATAGCATTTTTTTCAAATACGCTTGCTTTTCTTCTGCAATTTTTTGTTTGTGGGCTTCATCGTACAAAATTGCACCATAACCGATGTTTTCTACGCTTTGGATTAATTTTTCAGTGGTCGTCCCTTCATATTTGACACTTGCTTTTTCAGTGGCCAAGTTGACTGTGGCATTGACCACACCAGGTTGTCCGTTCAGCTCTTTTTCGATCCTAGCAGAACAATTTGCACAAGTCATACCTGTAATGACGAACGTATCCATTTTGGTTTCTGCTGTTGCCATCAAATCACCTCTGCTTTATAACCCAATCCATTGATTGCTTGACAAATCTTTTCGGATTGAACTTTTGTTTCATCAAACTTGACCGTACCGTTTGCTTTTTTCAAATTTACTTTCACTTTTTGCACGCCGTCAAGTGCGCTTACTGTTTCTTCTACTCTTGCTGCACAATGATTGCAGCTCATACCTTCGATTGAAAATTGTTGTTTCATTTTTTCTTCCTCCTATTGATGTTGTTTACATTCACATTGACCTGGGATACAGTTACATTCGATCGTATCTACTGGTTGCTTTTGTTCCAGTTGTTTCAAAATCTCATTGATATCTTCTTGAGTCAAAGTGGCTTCTTCTACTAGATCCGCAATCGTCTCTCCAATCCTTTTTGCACAGATATGGGAAAAAAGATTTTCCGTCGCACTGCGAACTGTTTCCATCTCCGAGACAGCTGGATGATAAATGAATTTTTTTCCTTCTTGTTCTGTCCAGATCACTTCTTTTTTTACCAAACGTCCCAGCAAAGTTTTGATCGTTGCTGGTTTCCAATCCATCGAATCAGCTAAGATCTGCGTGATTTCTTGGGCTGTCGTCTGTCCAAGTGTCCAAATAACACGCATGATCTCCCACTCTGAATCACTGATCTTTACTGGCGTTTTGACTTTTTCCATTTATTTCACACCTTTCGTTTACAAATGTAATCATTAGCTTATGAATACAGATTACACTTGTAAACAAAAACTGTCAATTATTTTTGCTCTCTATTTTCAATTTAGTTAAAAATTCTTGTTTCTCTCGTCTTGTTTTAAGGATGATCAGTTTATTTCTTGCATTAGCTACTTGGATCAGCTGCTGTATTTTTGGTTCATTGTTTTCTTCAAAATGCCAGATAAAAGATAAAAATTCTAAGTATTCCCTGTTTAGTTTCTCCGAAAATGATTCAGGCATATCTGGCCGAGATTTTTTGTTTATCTTTCTTTTTAGAGAACGCCAAACTACTCGGTAGATGGCGAGATAACGCGGCACTTTAAGCCAAATGATCTTATCTGCTTCTTTAATCCTTTCCTCTAACGTAGAAGTATAATTTCCTTCAACGATCCATGACGGATTAGATACCATAAACGATTGCTGTTCTTGCAAAAACCACTTTTTTGCCTGAATACTGTAGTCTGTTGTATGCCATAAAAGGTCTAGCGGCAGTAGCGGAAAGCCGGTGATTTCTTTGATATTCCTTGCGAGGGACGATTTTCCCGACCCACTTTGTCCAATCACGATGATCTTCATTCTTCTCCCTCACTTCTCTTTGGAATTTGGTTCGATCATACCACTTATAACGCCGCAAAAAAACAAGGGACTGTGACAAAAGTCGTGTCAAAGTCCCTTGTTTCGAATAAATGGTGTTCAATCAGCTGACCTTCAGCATTAGCTCAAAAAACGGCAAAATATGAGGAGCTATTTTTCCGTTTGTTTCTCTAATACTCAGGTCAAATCGCTGATTTTACAACCTCTTCCTTAAACGGTGTTCTCCTGCCAACACCTCGGTCACAAGTCACAATAGTCAACAAACATGAGAAGTTGTTTTTTGAAATTGCTCCTTGTGACTCGGAGTTAAACGGCAGGCTCACTACCTCTTTCTTAAACGGTGTTCAAAAGCTTGCATCTGCGGTAATAAGCCCAGTCAAACGAAAAATATGAGGGGCTATTTTTGTTTGGCTGTTCTTATTACTTGATGAAGGACAGCTTTTTCACAACCTCTGATTCACGGTGTTCCAGAAGTAGCTTCTGTCACAACCTCTTGTAACAAGTATTTCTATTTTAAGGCTGAACCACTGTTTCTGGTTCAGTGATTTCTTTGTTTTTGTCTCGACGAGCAATTGCTGGCAAGATCATACCTAATAAGATCAAGACGATTGGTGTGATGATATTCGTGAATAATTGGAACCACCATGCTTTAGGATCAGCAGTATAATCTACTTTTGGCACCATTCCCAGGATACATGCAAACGCAGTGAAGGCAAAGCACCAAGCACCAAAGATAAAACCGATTTTTGGATTTTTAACAAATTTATATTCAGAATTGAATTTCTTATAAGCTTTATTCAACATCATATATGCCAAGAACACCCATAGGTAACGCATTGGCATGACAACTGAGTTCAAGTTCGTCAACCATTTTACTAATTCATTCATATCTTTGATACCAAAGATCGGCAACAAAATAATGATTCCTACTAGTATACCTGTCAGAAGATAACCATTCACCAATGTACCTTTACGATTACGTTTACGTAGCCAGTTTGGTACAAATTCTGGATCCGCATCTGCTAACAAGATTTTTAGTGGTGCATCAATTGAAAAGGCTAATGCGGAGATTTGTCCAATCATGTTTGTCAATGCGTAAATGATCATCAATGAGTTACCGATACCATAGTAATTACCTAAAATTTGAAAAGCACTATATGCCCCATTTGCCATCAAGTCTTTAGGAATATTATCGCTAGCAAACAGCATACCCATTGCGACTGAGCCTAATACAGCACAAATCCCTACCATTGCTGCTAAGAAGATCATCCCTTTAGGAAATTCCTTTGCAGGATTTCTTGTAGAGTTGACATAAGGGGATATTTTTTCCGCTCCTCCAACTGCAAATACTAGCATCGAAACGGTTGTGAAATAACTGAAATCAAATGTTGGAATATATGTTTTCACTTGATTCATATGTGGTGTGGCAAATTCCATCGTTGGATTGATGAACGGTGCCGTTACAGCTAAAAGAATAAATAAGATCGACATGACGAACATCGCTGTTCCGGCCAGTCCGCCAATCACTTTCAAAGTAGAAAGTCCTTTTGTTGATAAATATAAAAAGGCAAGAAATATAATAAGTGAAATAACTGCTACCATTTGTACTGACATCGTATTTACGATATTTCCATTTCCTTGGACTGCCCAACCGCCAGCAATCAGGATTGCTTGAGGCTTTTGTGCCAAATAAGGAATATGGACGACCCAGTAAGTCCAAGCGGCATAGTATGCCAGTCGTTTATTAGATGTCGTATTTTCGACCCATGAACTGACGCCTCCTTTACTATCCTTGAAGGCTGATCCTAATTGTCCAACGATCAATGCGTATGGAATAAAATAAATGGCCAAAATCAATAGCCAAGAGGTGACAACTGATACTCCTTGCTGAGCATAGTTATTAACTACATTCCCCATGCCCCAAACCATGTTAAATGCAATTAACGCAACAGTAAACCAGCGTAATTGTTTGTTGTTCATTCGTTCTCTCCTTTATGATAAAAATTTGTTATCCAGATGTAATCATATTCAATTTTTAACAAACTTACAAGACAGTGTTATTTTATGTGTGTATTCTTTTATTTAATACACATCGTTTTTTCATATTTTTTCCATCAAAAAAATAAGTTATTTTCTTTTATTTCATTGACCTTATTGAATTTCAAGCTATTTTGAATTTTCTGTAAAATTAAAAACAATAGTTATTTTATGATTCTATCTATTTTCTTTACATTTTTCATTAAGAAAAGGATATAAAAAAAAGAGGACGTTCATTCGTCCTCTTCATTGATCAACGTTTATTTTTTACATGCAAGCTTCGCATGGCATTCAAAACAGCTAATACTGTCACCCCAACATCTGCAAATACTGCATCTCCCATTGATGCAAAACCAAAAGCACCTAAGGCAAGTACCAAAATTTTTATCCCAATAGCAAAGACAATGTTCTGTTTGACGATTTTCAATGTTTTCTTTGCTAAATGGATTGCTTCTGCAATCTTCGATGGTTGATCATTCATGATGACTACATCTGCTGCTTCAATTGCAGCATCGCTTCCCAATCCACCCATTGCGATCCCTACATCTGCTCTTGCTAGCACCGGTGCATCGTTGATTCCATCTCCGACAAATGCGGTCTTTTTATTGTTTCTTTGTAAGATTTCCTCTAACCGCTGCACTTTATCTTCTGGAAGCAATTCGCTATATATCTTGTCCACGCCTACTTGCTTCCCAATATGATCAGCAATTTTTTTCGAGTCGCCCGTCAACATGACTGTGTTCTTCACACCAGCCTGTTTTAATTGAACCAATGCGTCTACGGCATCTTCTTTCAAGGTATCTGCAATAACAAGATAACCACTGTAACTTTGATCGATCGCTAGATAAAGCAAAGTACCGATTTCTTGACTTGAAGGAAAAGAGATTTCAAATCTTTCCATCAATTTGTGATTACCTGCTAATACTTGTTTGCCATCAACTTCAGCTAAGATCCCTTCACCTGCAAATTCTTGGATATTAGTTGTTGGTAAAAGCGGACCTGCGTAGCCTTCTAAAACAGATTGAGCAATCGGATGTGTAGAAAACTGTTCTGCACTTGCAACATATTGCATAAATTTCTTTGGATCAATTCCTGTTGGATCGATCGTCTGGATCGAAAAGTCGCCTTTCGTTAATGTGCCAGTTTTATCGAATACCACTGTCTCAGTTTGTGCAAGCAACTCCAAGTAATTTGAACCTTTTACTAATACACCGATTTTACTTGCTCCTCCGATACCGCCAAAGAAACTAAGTGGCACGGAAATCACTAATGCACATGGACATGAGATCACTAAAAATGTCAATGCTCGATAGATCCATTCAGAAAACGCCGCTCCAGAAACTATTGGAGGTAAAACAGCCAATAAGACGGCCAGCCCTACAACGACTGGTGTATAATATCGCGCAAATTTGGTAATGAAATTTTCAGCTGGTGCTTTTTTGCTGCTGGCATTTTCTACTAATTCTAATAATTTACTGATGGTAGAATTTTCATAGGATTTTTCTACTTGAACTAAAAATGGTTTATTTTTATTGATAAATCCGCTTAATACTGTTTCACCAACACATACAGATTTAGGGACTGATTCTCCTGTAAGTGCTGACGTATCGACTAATGATTCTCCTTCGATGATCGTTCCATCTAACGGTACACGTTCACCAGGCTTCACAAGTACAAACTGACCGATCTGCACGTCTTCAGGGTTCACGGTCATCAATCCTTCCGTCGTCTGCACGTGAGCTGTTTCTGGACGGATCGCCATCAATTCGCGAATCGATTTTCTTGAATGACTGACTGCCAATCCTTGGAAATACTCGCCGATTTGATAAAATAGCATCACTGCTACGGCTTCTGGATATTCACCGATCAACATAGCGCCAATCGTAGCAACAGACATAAGAAAATTCTCATCAAAGATTTTTCCTTTGACGATATTCATCACTGCCTTCTTCACTACATCATATCCTATCAGCAGATAAATCAATAAATACCCTATCAAGCGAATTGGTTCATTAAAATCAAATAATAGCAATAAAGCGATACCTGCAAGGGAAAATAAAATCCGGAACAGCGTATTTCTCTCTTTTTCATTTCCATGTTCAGATACTTTTTCCTTATCTATTTCTGTTACTTTGACATCTGGTTCTAATTCCTTCACTACTTTTTTTGTTTCTTGTTCAATCGTAGCCAAATGATCTTCCTCTGCGTCAATCGTTAGTTTTCCAGAAGTGAAGTTTACCGTTGCTTCCTTGACTCCATTGATCTTCTGAACTCCTTTTTCGATTTTCATTGCACAGTTCGCACAATCTAAACCTTCTAATCTGTAACTTTTCATTTTAATGACCTCCTCGCCTCAACATATGAATATCTCTTCATAACTAATTATAAATGAACGGTTATTCATATGTCAAGGTATCCGAAAGAAAAAATGAAAAACATCTGCATCGGAAAATTTCTTCCATACAGATGTTTTGGCTTATTCTTTCTTTTTCTTTTCGATCATTGCCACTGCTCTTATCCAACCCGCACTTGCCTTCTTGATCTTGACAGGATAGCAACTAAGTTTGAAGCCTGTTGCTGGCAATTTGTCTAAATTCATTAATTTTTCGATAGGACAATATCTTTTTTCAATCCTTGTAAAATGTCCTTCCCAGATATTCGAAGCTCCACTACGCTTTCAAAAATATAGAAAGAGTTCTTTAATGAAAATTATTTCAACTTTCCATAAACAGTAATCCCATATAAATAAAAGACGTAAAAGTCACATAGGAGAACTTATACAGGAAAACGCATAGAGTCAGGTGAAATACATGTATCCCACCTGACTCTATGCGTTTTCTAACCTTTATTATTCTCTTTTTATACAATTTCTGCACCAAATGGCATCAACGCCAATCGAGCAAGTTTGAAAGATTGCTTGGCAAAAGGTATCCCTATGATCGTGATACATAGAAGGATGCCGCTGACGACATGTGCGAGAGCAATTGGTAGGCCTGAAACGATCAGCCAGATGATATTAACAATCAATGACATGCCAGACTGGTGATAAATTACTTCTTTGCCAAAAGGCGCAAAAGAAAGGGAGGCGATCTTAAAACATTGCATACCGATTGGGATACCTATGATCGTGATACACCAAAGTATCCCCGCTGCTAACCAGCTAAGACCACCGATTAGTCCGCCGAATATAAACCAGATGACATTTCCTAAACAACTCATTGTATTTCTCCTTCTATTACTGTTTTTGATTAAAACTGGGCAAAAATTGATTTTATTCTTCTTTTTTTAGCTTCCAGCATCAAGTATTCTGCAAATTTTTTTTGGATTTCTTCCGTATTTTCTTTTGTTACTAATGTGTGTTGGATTAGTTTTCCTGATGGTCGCTGATCCAATCGTTCTTCTGACTGTTGCACGTCCGCTTGCGCAAATCCGATAATCCGTTTTTCTTTTGTTACAGCAACGAGCAATAGTTTATTCTTATCACTTAGGTCAGCTGCCGTTTTTGCTTTTACGAATGATTCTGGATGATCAGTAATCAGCTGATTGATTTGAGGTAGATCTTCTTTTACTGCCCACCGTATTTCCATCATTTTTCACTTTTCTTTCGCTCATTTTTATCTCCACTAAAAAAATCGACTGCGGCAATTGCATCTATCCAGCTTTGTGCAATGATCTCATGTCCGCCAATCGTTGGGTGTACCCCATCTTCTCTTGTATATTTCGAAAAACCATAAGCAATCCCTAAAGCATTGAATATGCCATCTAAAGGAACCAGCAATGCGCCATATTCCTTAGCAAGTTTACGAACAATTTGGATTTTAGGGTCTAAGTCTTTACGCCAGCCATGACGGTCGTCGGTTATAGGAAGTACAAACGGCTCCATCAAGATGATGTTGCAGATTCCCGCTGTTTGAAGTTCATTTAGTAATTTTCGATAAACGGATTCAAATTGCTGAGCAGATTTCTCAGTTCCGAATATAGCCTGATCGCTAGTATTATGCCAGGTATCATTGATTCCGATCAAAATCGATACATAGTCAGGTTGTAAAGCTAAACAATCTTCTTGCCAGCGTACTTGCAGATCTGCAATTTTGTCTCCTCCTATCCCACGGTTCATGCATTCAAATTCCATCGTTGGATATTGGGAGATTAGTTTTCCGGCAATCAAAAGTGGATAACCTTTACCTAGATCAGTTGCTTCTGCTCGGTCTCTTCCTGCGTCTGTAATGCTATCACCGATAAATAATATACGTTTTTTCATTTGTCAAAAACTCCTTTTTGAATAAAACGATGATTTTCTTCCTTATATTATCCCATAAGCCCTATCAAGACGAAAGAGAAAATATATGTATAAAAAATGACACCAGCCTAGTCCCTTCAAACAATTGAATGAACGCTCATCAAGTGTCTAGTTTTTTATGCTATTTTTTCTTAACGTGCCGGATTCCCCTTGATTCCTTCGTTGTTTGGTCCAGAGAGATCGATCATACCCAAGCTTCCGTCAATCAGACCACTGATGACGCCATCAGAACATATATTTATAGGCTCATCTAAGACTTCCAGTAAATGTTCTTTTACTAATATCTCTTCTAGATTGCTTGGGATAGATTGGTCATAACTTTATCTGGTCCGATGATTTCAAGGGTGAATTAAACTTACATATGGATCATTGCATGCTGAAAATACGGACCTACTCCATCTTCGAATGTTACTATTAGTTTGTTTTCAGGTGCTAGATGCTGCTTTATTTCAACAGCAGAAGCATCATCAAATCAGATTTCCATTTGAATAACCTTCTTTGTATATGTTTGATTGATTGCGATTTCGTTATAGAACCTTGTGAATCAAATAGCAATTTCTTTTGCTTTCTTCTCTTGTCTGCTGGAAACTTCCTTTATCCCGTATTCTAAAAAAAGAACTGCGAACTCTCGCAGTTCTTTTTTTAGAATAAACGTTGCTCTCCGGCCAACTCCTCGGTCACAAGTCACAATAGTCATCAAACATGAAAAACTGTTTTTTGAAATTACTCCTTGTGACTCGGAGCTGAACGGCAGGCGCACAACCTCTTGATATAAACGGTGTTCAATCAGCTGACCCTCGATATTAGCTAAAAAAACGGTAAAATATGAGAAGCTATTTTTCCGTTTTGTTTCTCTAATACTCAGGTCAAGGCACTGATTTCACAACCTCTTCCTTAAACGGTGCTCAAAAGCCAGTTTCTCGGTATTAAGCCAAATTTATGCAAAAATGTGGAAAGCCATTTCCACAAAATTTTTCTTAATACTCGAAACTAAACAGCTTTTTCATCACCTCTTATGGATAAATTCGGTTCAACAAACGTGGGAATGGGATAGCTTCACGTACATGGTCGATACCAGCAATCCAAGTGACTGTTCGTTCAAGACCTAGACCAAAACCAGAGTGCGGAACAGAACCGTATTTACGTAGATCAAGATACCATGAATATTCTTTTTCATCCAAACCGTGATTACGGATTTGTTCTAGCAAGAAATCATAGTCTGTTGCCCGTTCGCTTCCGCCAATAATTTCACCGTAACCTTCTGGTGCGATCATATCTGCACAGATCACCACGTCTTCTCTTGTTGGATGTGGTTTCATGTAGAATGGCTTGATGGCTTTTGGATAGTTTAGGATAAAGACAGGCTGTTCGAATGAATTCGCAATGAACGTTTCATGAGGTGAACCAAAGTCTTCGCCCCATTCGATGTCATCAAATCCATTTTTCTTCAGTAATTCGATTGCATCATCGTAAGTAATACGAGGGAATGGCAATTTTGTATAAGTTTTTAAGACTTCTTTGTCTCGTCCTAGTACATCTAATGCGTATTCGCAATGATCTAAAACATTTTGTACTAAGAATGCTACATATTGTTCCTGTACTTCTAAGCTTTCTTCTTGATGAGTGAAAGCCATTTCTGGTTCGATCATCCAGAATTCGATCAAATGACGTCGTGTTTTTGATTTTTCAGCACGGAAAGTCGGACCGAATGAAAAGACTTTTCCGAAAGCCATAGCAGCAGCTTCCATGTATAATTGGCCACTTTGAGATAAATAAGCTTTTTGATCAAAGTAATTTGTTTCGAATAGATCCGTAGTGCCTTCTGGTGCAGAACCAGTCAAGATCGGCGGATCGATTTTGACAAAATGATGTTGATTAAAGAATTCATACGTTGCACGAATGATTTCATTTCTGATCTGCATAATCGCATGTTGTCTTGAAGAACGTAGCCATAAATGACGATGATCCATCAAGAAATCTGTTCCGTGTTCTTTTGGTGTGATCGGATAATCGTGGCTCTCGCTTACCACTTCCACATTTGTAATTCCGATTTCATAACCAAATTTTGAACGACTGTCTTCACGGATTTCTCCAGTTACTAACACGGATGTTTCTTGGTGTAGATTTTTAGCTGTTTGGAAAACTTCTTCCGGCACTTCGCTTTTTACAACTACACCTTGGAAAAAGGCTGTTCCGTCCCTTAATTGTAAAAATGCGATTTTTCCGCTTGATCGTTTATTTGCGACCCAAGCGCCGATTGTTACTGTTTCTCCCACATGGTTTTTCGAATCGATGATTTGAATTTGTTCCACGTATGACTCTCCTTTTATATTCCTTGAATTTCTTCAGGATTAATTTTGACTTTTACTCTCAATAAATTGCTTGATTCTGCGTACCGCTTCTTCTAACGTAGCACGATCAGTCGCATAACTCATGCGGACATTTTCTGGTGCCCCAAAGCCTTCGCCAGTCACAAGTGCTACCCCCGTTTCTCCTAAAAGATCTTCTACCCATTGTGTGACATTTTCATACTTACACATGCGTAGCGTTTCTTTTACATTAGGAAAAAGATAGAAAGCTCCTTGCGGCTTTTCAAGAGAAACACCTGGCAGTTCTGCCACAAGCGGATATAACGTATTCAGGCGTTCTTCAAAGGCGTTCCGCATTTCTTCTACTGTATCTTGCTCACCTTTCAATGCTTCAACAGCTGCATATTGACTGACTGCTGTCGGATTGCTAGTTGATTGGGAAGCAACAGCGATCATTCCATTGATGATCACAGGATTTCCCACCGCATAACCAATGCGCCAGCCTGTCATCGCATATGTTTTAGACACGCCGTTGATGATGATGGTCTGATTTTTGATTGCTTCTGAAATCGTTGCAATTGGAGTAAACTCATTGCCATTATAAACTAAACGACCATAAATATCATCAGCAACTATCAAAATATCATTTTTTACTGCCCATTCACCGATTGCCTGCAGTTCATTCTTGCTATAAATCATTCCAGTCGGATTCGATGGAGAATTGATGATTACGGCTTTTGTTTTTTCTGAACGTGCTTGTTCTAGCTGTTCAACAGTAACTTTCCAGCTATTGGATTCTTCCCCTTTCACAAAGACAGGAAGTCCTTCTGCCAGTTTTACTTGCTCACCGTAACTGACCCAATAAGGCACAGGAATGATGACTTCATCTTGCGGGTCAAGGATCGTTTGGAAAAGGGTATACAAAGCAAATTTCGCTCCGTCTGTTACGACTGTTTGTGAAGGTTCATAGACAAGTCCATAGTTTTTCTTCAGATAATCAACGATTGCCTGTCGAAGCTCTGGGATTCCTGCTGTTGGTGTATAATAGCTAGCTTTCCCATTGCGGATTGCTTCGATTGCTGCTTCTTGGATGTTTTCTGGTGTCGCAAAATCCGGTTCTCCCACAGTCAAACTCAGCACATCTCTGCCTTTTGCTTTTAATGCCTTGGCCTTTGCCGCAGCTGCCAAAGTGACAGACGGTTCTAATCGTTTTGTTCTTTTTGATAACTCCATCCCATTCATTCCTTTACCTTTTAAATTCCCTTGATTGTCTTGACTTCATCTCCAGATTCAAAGCCAATCAGGTAATAATTCAGTTTCCCATTTGTTTCTTTTCCTACTACTTCCCACACAGGCTGATCATCATACATCCCTAAAGCAGCTTTTTCGATTTGGATTTCAGGATGGGCCGCAGCAATTGTCTGTTTTGCTTCGTTTTCAGTCAGTCCCTTTGTTTGATCCAATACTTTTACTTTTTCACCAGATTTAGGAATGATAACGGCGATTTCTTTTCCTTTATCATTTGTACCTGTCAGTGAAAAGTATGTCTTCTTTCGAGTAAACCAATAAAAATGATCGGCTTCCTCAAGTTTTGCATATTTCTTTGCGATTTCTACTGCTTCTTTCTTCGCCTGCACCGCCGGACGACTGGAACGCAAGTAAAAAATCGAGCTGATCACGATGACCGCTAATAAAAATACGATCAAGCCAAGTAACACGCGATTAATCGTTTTTTCCTTTGTCTGTTTTTTCTTCAAGGGTCGTCGCTCCTTTATCTTCATTCCTTTTCATTATAGCAGATTTTAATTATGAAAAAAGACAGCTCCTCTAACTTCCTTCTTCATTTTTCTTTAAGAATTCATGGATGTCCTGATAGATTTCCTCCATAGCTAGCTCTTTGATCGGTACTTTTTTCGGTAATGCATGGATGATCCGTGCACCATATTTTGCAGTGACTAGTCTTCGATCCAAAATAAGCAATACGCCACGATCTGTCTCCGTCCTTATCAAGCGACCTAATGCTTGGCGTAACTTCAAAGCTGCTTTAGGTACGGATTCCTGGTAAAAAGGATTGATCCCCTCTGATTCTAAATAAGCGTTCCTAGCTTTGACCATCGGGCGAAGCGGATTATCGAAGGGTAAACGTGTGACTACAACGATCTGCAAAGCATCTCCAGGCAAATCTACACCTTCCCAAAAACTGTCAGCGCCAAACAATACGCTTTTTTCTGACAAAATGAAGCGTTTCAAAAGCTTCTCCCGGCTTCCGCCAAACCCTTGAGCTAGTATTTCTCGTCCTTTTTCTAGCATAGACAGATGCATTTTCTGATAGACCTTCTGCAAAACATCATGAGAAGTGAATAACACAAGTATTGGCCGATCTTCTTGTTCGATCAGACCTGTAAGTGCTGTCTCTAAATAATCGATATATGCTTGATTGCTGACTTGATGGACGGCAGGTGCCTCTTTTGGCACATAGATCCTTGCCTGTTTCTCATAATCATAAGGAGAGGCAATCACTTTAAGAGGTGCTGCTTCAATGCCAAGCCGCTTAGAGAGATAGTGTCGATTAGGGCCGATCTTCAGCGTTCCTCCAATATAAAGAATACGATCATATCGAGGATACCAAACAGTCGACGGCAACATAGCCGCTTGAAAATCATGGAGATGAAAAATCATCTGCTGCGCTGTGTTCCCAGGAACGAACCAATGGATCAAATGATCTCGCCAGTCTTCCAGCCATTGATCCATCAGCAAGTACTGCTTGTCTAATTGATCAAATAAGCTATATAAACTTGCTAAATCGATCCGCATCTGGTTTGTCCAGCTTTCTTGGATAATCTCAAAAGTCAGACGCATTTGTGACTGTAGCTGCTGGATCTCCTGATAAAAAAGCTGCAGGTGATCAATGGCTGTCCCAGATTCCAGTGGCAGCTGATCCAACATTTCTTTTGTCATCATGACTTCTTCTGGATACTGTCCGTTAGGTTGCTTGCCGCTCACTAAACTCATTAATCCTTCTGCCATACAAATCTGTGCTTCGCATAGCGCAGAAAGTTCTTCTCGATAAATCGATAACCAGCGTAAGGCTTCATGTTCTTTCGGTAAATAGCTTTGTATTCGGTCAAACAGCTGATTTGGTTCTTCTAATTGCTGGATTTGTTTATGGAAATAGTTAATACTTAATCGTTTGTCATTTACTTTTTCAGCGATTTCCGGCAAATGATGTACTTCATCGATCAACAAAAATGGACTAGCTGGAAGCAATGGTTCTTTTCGCTGTGTTTCTTGTACTAAAAACGCATGATTGACAATCAAAAAATTACTTTGCCTGATTTTCTTTTGCAAGAAACGAACAAAGTCTTGTTCGTAAAATGACTGATTTCTTGCTAAAAATCCAGTGCCTCTGTGCGCGATATCTGCAAAGAATGAATGGTTCAAATTTGTTAAATGTAATTCATCCAAATCACCGGTCTTCGTTTGCGTCAGCCAAACTAAGACCGCCATTTGATACAAAGCATATTGTTTTTGTTCTGGCGGTTCCACAAGTGTTCCTTTAAATCGCTGCAGGTCGATATAGTGGCGATAGCTTTTGATAATTACAGGTTGTATGGGCTGATCTAGCAATTGATTCAGCAATGGAATGTCTTTTTCTATGATCTGCTGCTGCAAAACTAGCGAAACGGTACTGATGACAGCGGGTTTTTCAGGTGTAGCCAAATAACTCAATGGCAGCAGATAACCGATTGTTTTACCCATTCCTGTAGCTGCTTCGATCATCAAATCTTTTGATTCATCTTTTGTGAAATGGTCGTAGACCGCATTCATCAGTCTGTTCTGTTCTTTTCGATACATCAGTGTTTTACCAAACATTTTTTCTTTTGCTTGTTTTTTTCTTGGATATGTCCGCTCGCCATAATGGACGGATGTGAATAGTTCCACTTCTTTTTTCTGCAAAGCTAGCCCATCGACGATTTCTAATGAGGGATCAAGTGGCTCTGGTTTTTCTTTCATTTCTTCAATCACATGATAAATGAAACGACTCGTATCCATACCTGTGTGTCTACTTAATCGCGCAATCTGCTCTAACGTGATGATTGGCAATTTTCTCATCCGTTCTTCGATCAGCAAAAGAAGTTGACCTGTCACTTCGGCATCACTATCTGCCTGATGAGGATTCTCATGAATAAATCCAAGGCTTTCTGACAAATCAGCTAAGCGAAAGCTTGGTTCCGTCGGCAAGAAAATTTGTGCAAGTTCTACTGTATCGATGCCTGGTATCTTCAAACTAGGAAGTCCGCATCGCATGAGTTCATGGTTCAAAAAATTATAATCAAAATAAATATTATGCGCGACAAATATGGTGTCTGCCAAAAGATTGTAAATCGTTTGGGCGACATCTTCGAAATAAGGCGCTTTTTGGACGCGTTGATTCGTGATCCCTGTTAAATGCTGGATTTGTTTTGAAATCTTCCGCCCTGGATGAATATCGATCGAAAAACGTGAAGTGATCCGACCTGATTCAATCATGACGCAGCCAAATTGGATGATCCGATCTTCTTTTGGATTCGTCCCAGTCGTTTCGATATCAACGACTGCATAAGTTCTTGGTTTCAAAATATCTTCCTCTTCTCCTGCCTCTAATGTTCTTTTGAAATTATACTACAAAGTGCAGAAAAATACTCTCATCGCTTTTTAAAGAAAATAGACAAAAACGCCCAGACACGCAAATGTCTGGGCGTTTATTTTTTAGTATAGGTTAATTAAGCTTTAGTAACGTTTGTTGCTTGAGGTCCGCGTTGGCCTTCTTCAACATCGAAAGTTACTGCTTGGCCTTCTTCTAAAGTTTTGAATCCGTCGCCTTGGATAGCTGAGAAATGAACGAATACATCGTTTCCGTTTTCTGCAGTGATGAATCCAAATCCTTTTTCTGAGTTAAACCATTTTACTGTACCTGTTTCCATAATAAAAATCCTCCTTGTGTATCAACACATATTTTGCAATTACTTGAATGGTGTATATCTGGAAGATGTTTATTTGAAACAAGCTACCACAGATTACCGAACAAAAACTACTCCTATAGTATATCATACCGTTTACAAAAAAGCTAGAGTTTTTCGACTTTTTTTATTAAAAAAAGTTTTCTCAGCGATTACATAAAGTGAAAAACCGAACTTTTTTTAAAAATAAACGACATATTGTTCAGTTGGTGTTTTTTTGCTCTGATGTTCTTTTTTAAACTAAAAAAATTATTCTTTCTGACTACTTATCGGTTCTGTTTCAACGGTCGAGGCTGGGGAAGATTCTTTAGTAGGTCTGATGTTCTCATGGTATTTCTGATAGCCTATGACAGTTACCAGAAGAACAAGGCAAACCAATACGATCAACGAGATTAGTTTTTCTTTTTTGCTCATATCTATACCTCATAAATAACAGGATGATGTCCATCATATTTCTGAGTATGAGTAAAAGCAAAAGCTACAGCTGTAGAATGTAAGAAATGCCAGCAACTTTCATAATCACAGGTCGGACAGTACCAAAAGTAACCAAATCTTGGCTGCAAAGACCGTTCTTCTGTTTCAGGAATCGCAGAATCAAGATCTGTTGTCTGTACATAAACATTTTTGTACAGACGTGTGCCTGTAATAGGAGACCGCTGTGTTTCTTCAGCAAAAACTGGCTGACTTGTTAAACTTAGGGATAGAAACAGCAAACACCATAACAGTCTTTTTTTCATAAAGACCTCCTTATCGATAAGTTTTTCCCAATTAAAATCATATCTCAAGAACGCCCGTTATTCACATTTTGTTCATAAATGATGTTTTTTGTATCATAATCGTCAAAAAGAGGTTGTGACCACGTCACAACCTCTTTTTTAAACGGTGTTCCAGAAGTAGCTTCTTCGGAAATAAGCCGAAATTTCACAAAAATTTGAGAAATAATTTTTGTCAATCTCTTCTTATTTCTTGAAGCTGACCACTTCTGTCACAACCTCTTCCTTAAACGGTGTTCAAAAGCTTGCATCTGCGGTAATAAGCCCACCAAACAAAAAATATGAAGAGCTATTTTTGCTTGCTGTTCTTATTACTTGATGCAGAACAGCTTTTTCACAACCTCTCATACACGGTGTTTAATCAGCTGACCTTCGGTATTAGCTCAAAAAACGGAAAAATATGTGAAACTATTTTTCCGTTTGTTTCTCTAATACTCAGGTCAAAACACTGATTTCACAACCTCTTTTAATAACGAAGAATCGCTGTCAGACTCTTTTCATCTGGCGCATCTTTTTGATCCAAAATAAACACTTTCCCGCCATTAATGATCACATCATCTGCTAATGCATTCAACACCTGACGCCGATCATATTCTGTTTCAGGATCTTCACCGAAACCATCAGCTAAGTTTGACGTAGCGATAAATAAATGTGACACTTTTCCTTCTTTCGCAGCTGGAACGATATCAACTAACTGATCGATGAATTTCTTATCTAAGAGTTTATTGTATTCTTTTGATTCTTGAGCTGCGAGTTCACTTGACAGCTTCTTCGCCCCTTTTTCGATATCTCTAAAGGATAGCTGCGCAGGAGAAGCAGAAATCGCAACGTCTGCACAATAATAGGGATTTTTAGCAATTTTTTTGAACATCGTCTGATTTTCTGGTAATGCAAATAAATAAATCGGCCATTGTTCAGGATTTTCGAAAGAATCCTTCAAGTACGTATCAACTGCTTGGTAATAGTTGACCCAATCGATCTCTACTTCTTCATCTTTTGGATTTACGCCATGGAAAGTTACTCCATCTCGGGCTCCGCCTCCTCCATTAGAAGAGAAGTTCAAACCGCCACCTGTCAGTTCAGATCCCAATGCAGTAACGACATCAACCGGTGCCCCTTCTGGTAGAGATACTTCTTTTACTTGTTTGTTGCTGACCTCATACAATTTCATGGAGTCGCGGTTCAATCCCAATAAATAATAAGAATAGTTGAACTGCCCATTTTTGATAATAGCCAGTAAATAAGGAAGATCACTTACATAGTATTGATCGTCTACCGGGATACTCAAACGATGGATATAGGTTTGGTCAGCAGTTATAATGACCGCTACACTCGTAGTTGCACTACGCCAAAACGAAGGATCTCCTAACAAATTTTCAATTTTTTCTTGGAACGGGGACCAGTCATGTTCGGAATATTTTTTCTCAAAACGTTTCTTTGCTTCTTTCGCAAAATTTTTGAATTTGATCTGATCTTTTTCCACATCTTGATGGGCGACATGCGTATTCAGCATGATCGTGACGAATGGTCCTTTAGCGCCTTCTGAAGTCAATTGTGACAATAATTCTTTATCCTTTTTTGCCATAAACGTACCCCTCCTAAAAAAATCATTCCTTTGTTTCTATCTAAAGTCTACCACAACACTATTTTTCCATACAATAAAACGTATCTAAAAAAATAAAACGGTTTCTACGGTTTTAAATTTAGCTATTTTTTTAAGTTATCTTCATAATTTCCTCAATTATTTAGCCCCAGTCTTCAACTATTCTTCATGAAATGCTGATAAACTAAGAAAAAGAATAAAAGAGGTGGATCTTATGCATTTGATTATGATTTTCAGTTTATTAAGTATTATCAGTTTATTTGCTTTCAGCGCTTCCCGCTTATTAGATGCGGAAACACAGCCTATTCCTGTAAAAGTACGTAAAAACGACCGCTAAACTTCCATAACGCGCGTTCTTATCCTAAAGTTTTTTCAGAAACATTGAAACTCTCTCCCCTCTCTGATAAAATTTTAATTTGTAGCGAAACAAATTAATTACAAGGAGATCGGATATGTCCATAAAAAAAACACGTCTAGTCCTATTATTGGCTAGTCTCATTCTTTGCCTTGCTTCTTTTCTACCAGCTGTTGCTGTGCAAGCTGAAGATACGTTCAAAGTAAATGCAAAAGCAGCTTTTGCTGTAGATGCGCAAAGCGGTAAGATTCTTTATGATCAAGATGGAGAAAAAACCATGGGGATCGCTTCAATCACAAAAATCATCGGTCTTTACATCGTCCTTGATCAAGTAAAAGAAGGAAAACTATCATGGGATGATAAAGTTTCGATTTCAGATTATGCAGAAAATTTGAGTATCACCCCAGATTTATCGAATGTTCCTTTGCATAAAGAAAACACCTACACTGTCAAAGAATTATTCGACTCTGCAATCATCCAGTCAGCCAATGCTTCAATGGTGGCCTTGGCAGAAAAAATCTCTGGCAGCGAAGCTAAATTCACTGAAAGAATGAAAGAACAATTGAAAGATTGGGGAATCAAAGATGCAACGATCGTTAATGCATCAGGATTGAACAACTCTTATCTTGGCGAAAACCGACCAGAAGGCACTGGAGAAAACGACGAAAATCAAATGTCTGCTCAAGATGTGGCCATCGTTGCCCGCCATTTGATCTTGGATTTCCCAGAAATACTGGATGTATCAAGTACTACGACCCAAATGTTTGGCGAAAATACGCAATCACCAGTGGAAATGGTCAACTGGAACTGGATGCTCCCAGGATTCGTTAATTACAAGGAAGGCGTGGACGGATTAAAAACTGGTACGACTGAGCTTGCAGGTGCTTGTTTCGTTGGTACGATCACTAAAAACGATCAACGGATCATCACTGTCGTATTGAATGCGGACGGCCATGCGGAAAACCCGAGTGCCCGCTTCAATGAAACAGACCGTTTGATGGACTACTGCTATGACAATTGGTCAGAAAAAGAGCTCGGAAAAGCTAACGCAAGTATTCCTAGCCTAAAAACCATTGATGTAAAAGACGGAAAAGAATCAACAGTTCCTGTTGTGCTTAAAAGCCCTGTAAAAGTATGGGTACGAAACGATATGGATACTGGCAAATTAACGATCACGCCAACACTTGACAAGAAGCAAGTCACTGACAACGAGATCCAAGCACCTATGGATAAAGGTACAAAAATCGGTACCGCTACGATCACCTTGGCAGACGATAAATTAGGCTATTTAGAAGACAACAATGCGCCATCAACAGAGATCATTACGGATAAAACAGTGGAAAAAGCGAATATGTTCGTAATTGGCTGGCGACGCGTCGCAGAATTTTTCGGCAACTTGTTTTAATTGAACAATAAGAAAAGCATCTTTCCATCGGAAAGATGTTTTTTTGCTTTTTCTAGTTTAAATAACAGCTTTTTTCATCTATTTTCGTTATACTGTATAAGAAAAAGGAGTTGAATTTATGAATCTAACCAGAGATCTGATCTTTTTAGTTCTCTATCTTATTGGGGTATTCTCTATCGTTTATTGGCGAAAACAGAAGAAGGATCCTTCCTTGTTATTTTACGGCAGTACGTGGACATTTACGGTAATCTTAACTTATTTTGTCGTGTTGGAAATTTTTTATTCGACCTTTTATTTTTTGATTCCATTGTTGTTCTTTAGTATCTTTGCTTTTTCTTATTTCACAGAAAAACGAAGGCTGCTGAATGGTCTTTTATTCAATGTTTTCCTCATCAGTTTCGGCATCTACTTGTTTGTCTTGCTGTATGAAACGCAAAATATTTTCCTTGGCGGACTGATCGCCTTGATCACGATTCCATTGCTACTTGTCCTTTTATTTGGTATTTACGGATTGATTGTTTTTCTTTTTTGGAACGGGGTCACAGTTTTACGTAGAGAATCGCATTCATTAGCTAATCTTTTAACGTTGATACTAGCCATTTTTCTTACACTGTTTCTTGTTTTTGACTTTTTCTTGTTAAAATATTTGCCGCAATGGATAAATGCTTTGTTTTTCTGCGTTCCCCTGATCTTGATCTATCTATTTATCGTATTCTACAACTTTTTGACTGTCTCATTCTTGTATCAGTTCAACCGACCTCGATACAATCAAGACTTCATCGTTGTGTTAGGCGCTGGGTTGATCAATGGAGAAACAGTTTCTCCTCTTCTAGCCAAGCGAATCAATAAGGCGATTGCTTTTTATCGGGCTCAAAGCCGTGCTACATTAAATCCGCCCATCTTATTGATGTCTGGCGGGCAAGGAGCAGACGAAAAAGTACCAGAGGCCATTGCGATGAAACAATATGCCATGGAACAAGGAATTCCTGAAAGAGACATTCTTGTCGAAACCAATTCGACAACCACTTTGGAGAACATGCTCTATTCAAAGGAAATCATGGATCAGCAAATGAAAGGGCCATACCGCGCGATCTTCAGTTCCAACAATTACCACATTTTTAGAGCCGGTCTTTATGCGCGGCAAGCCAAATTGAAAGCAAATGGTATTGGTGCAAAAACAGCTTTCTACTACTTGCCTAATGCGTTTTTAAGAGAATACATCGCCATCTTGATGATGAACAAAAAAAGGCATATGATCATTTGCGGATTGCTTTTCGCAGGCTCCGCATTCTTATCGCTGATTACTTTACTTTTCTAAAAAAACAAGGTGTGACAAAACATATGTCACACCTTGTTTTTTTCTTTCATTCTCTTAACTATTGGCAAAAAGAGTATCCCTTTTCTGACCGCTACTTGCTGAGCAGAATAAATACCGCTGTTGCCTGAACACATAAAGCTGATCAAGCAGATCATAAAGAAGTATACTGCCGCTTGTGAACCGAACAATTCGATCCCCATCACAAAGCAGGCAATCGGTGTATTTGTCGCACCAGAAAATACTCCGATAAAGCCCAATCCTGCAAGAAAAGGAACAGAAACATGGAGCAAAGGCGCTAGTGCTGCACCAAGCGTTGCACCAATTTCAAACAATGGTGTCACTTCTCCCCCTTGATATCCCGCGCCTAAAGACAAAACTGTGAAGAATAACTTCCCAATAAAAT
Organism: Enterococcus sp. DIV0436a; assembly: GCF_051711605.1. NCBI lineage: Bacteria > Bacillati > Bacillota > Bacilli > Lactobacillales > Enterococcaceae > Enterococcus > Enterococcus sp. DIV0436a. The sequence goes on along the minus strand of NZ_JBIONA010000001.1, from coordinate 1,033,196 downwards.
CATAGACATGTGCCTGTCCATTAAATGATTCTTGAAGTAACGGAAGACTCAATCCGAGATAACGTTGTGTTTGCAAAATCAATGCTGCTGCCACAACTACAGCCCCACCTATCGTATTTCGCCAAACAGGATGAGAAATCCATTGCGCATACCGTGCTTTTAAAAAGACGATCGAACGGCTGAATACCCAGCCAATCAAACCAAAAGCAATCCCAGCAACAAAAACTTTGAAGAACAGCAACATACTCCATTCAGGAATCACACCCATTTGGTAATGTAGATGAGAAACACCATAGCTTTCCGTCATGAAATTTGCAAACAGTGCAGCAAAGAAGCTAGGGAAGATCGCTTCTGTTCGGACTTTCCCGATTGCCAACACTTCTAATCCAAATAATGTTCCAGCTAAAGGTGTGCCAAATACAGAACTAAAACCCGCACTGATTCCACTGATAATCAAGATTTCCCGTTCTGATTTATCCAATCGGAACAAACGTGCTGTATTATCTGCTAACGCTCCCCCCATTTGAACTGCTGTTCCTTCACGGCCAACAGATCCCCCAAATAAATGGGTAGTTATGGTTCCAAACAGTGTAAGTGGAATAAGCCGCAACGGGATTTTTTCTTCTCCACCATTTCCTTGATCGATCACTAAGTTGTTTCCACGACTAGAAAGACCGCCGTGATACGCATAGAGATAAGCAAAAAGCGCACCACTAACTGGTAGTAGATAAAGGAGCCAAGGATGTGATAGTCGGATATCTGTCACAACTGTCAGGCTATTTAAGAAAAAAGCAGACAAGCTCCCCATGAATATACCGAGAATCGCTGTGATCACCAGCCACTTCAGCATGTACACTAAAATGCGTACTGGACTCGGTAATTGTTTTTCCATAAAAAATTCCTCCTCAATAAAAAAACGCCTACTAAAGAAAGGGGCTGTCCCCAGACTTTAGTAGGCGTCATTAGCTATCTTTCGTTAGCATTTAAAGGCGAACACCATCACCTATTCACTTCCATTAAAAGATAGCATATTTTTCTGTAAAAAACAATAAAATTATCGTTCTTTCTTTACACGTTCAGCAAATTCATAGAAAGGAGCCAATTTCGTTAACTGTTGATTACATTGGTCACTATCATGACAAATATAATTCCCCTTTTTCGTATACGTGCCATCAGAACCTGCTTTCGTTGTAGAAAGAAAAAGCGACACATTCGATGTTTTCTGACAGATTGCACAGATTCCCTTATTTATCGTTGGTGATAAAGTACCGCTAATCCCTTTTAATTTTTCATCTTCGTAATAGATCATGAATTTTTTCTGCGTACCTGGATCATTCCAGCCGATGTACGTATGTTCTTGCAAGTCGATTTCATTCCAAGCTGGTTGTTTGAGTTTTTTCACTTTTCGGAATAATTTCTCGATTTGTGGTTTGCTAGGCTGCATAAACGGCTGAACGATTTGCTTCAGCTCCTCCAATGCTCGTTCTGCTTGCGCTTTTGTCAGTTTTACGTCTAAAACTGTCGTTAAAAATGTATCGATTTCTGGCAGTTCGTGTTCTAATATGTCTCGAATCTTTTCAGTTGCTAGTGCCTGAACTGTTTGTACCGTTTTTGGATCATTGACAGATGAGTACGCATTTAATAACTGTTCTACTTCTCTTTTTATAAAAAAATATTGGTATGGTTTTATTGTTTGTTCCATGATTTTAAAGTCCTTTCTTCTAACCAAAGTGCATACTTTGTAGAAAAAAGTGATCTTCTGCAAAGTATGTGTTACCTGAAGATCCCGGACTCTTTTAAATAAGATACGTTTTGCATCTTATCATCACCCCCTTTAATGCTTATTCTTCTATGTACATGATTCATTCGATAAATAAAAGTAAACCGTATCTTGAACAGATAGTCAACTGCAAACAGAAAAAAGGACTGTGACAAAAGTCGTGTCAAAGTCCCTTGTTTCGAATGAATGGTGTTCAAAAGCTTGCATCTGCGGTAATAAGCCGAAACTTCACAAAAATTTGAGAAGTAATTTTCGTAAATTCCTTCTTATTTCTTGAAGCTGACCACTTCTGTCACAACCTCAATATGGTCTATTATTGGTTTTACCTGTTAAATCGAGGATTCTTTCCCAAAGTAACGTTGCCATCTCTTACGCATACTTGCAGACATGGGCTGAGCCGCTTCTTTGACTGCGCAGTATTTGTCCACGAATGTCACAATATATCCTTCTTTATACTTAGGCGGTGCGATCGTTGCACCCCACATGTGCTTCAAAATGATATCTCGCTCAAGATCCGACAAATCGGTGATTTTTTCTGCATTCTTTACAGCAATTCTTGGATGGATATACGCATGTGTCCCCTCGTCAAATTTCGTCGTACGCCAATCATAGTAGAAAAGATCATGCAAAAGTCCAGCACGCGCTGTTGCTTTAGCATTGCCACCCCATTTTTTTGCGAGCAGATAACTATAGTAAGAAACACTGATGGAATGCTCCAAACGAGTGGAATGAACATGCTGTGTGTAATTCGCTAATTTTTTCACTGCTTCTGTTTCTAAAAGATCTTGTACATAAGACATATATTCTTCGTCTTCACGCCATTTTTCTGTCATAATTATCGATCTGCCACCTTTTTGAATTTCATTTTCTTCTGAAATTGATCTAAGTATACCACCAGTGTTCGGATTATTCTAGTCGCTCTAGATAAAATAGCTAAAGCTTAATAGTTCCTTAATCATAAAGAAAAATGATAAAGAACGATCCCTGCTGCGACTCCGACATTCAATGATTCCGCATTTCCTTTCATTGGGATATATACGTTCTGATCAGTCAAAGACAAGATTTCCTGACTTACTCCCTGACCTTCGTTTCCCATGATTATAGCGAAATCCTCTGTTTTTTCTACTTTGTCTAATGCATGTGCTTCTTCATTTAATTCTGTACCGTACACCGTAAACCCTTTGCCTTTCATTACAGGGATCACTTCTGACAAATCTTTTTGTAACACAGGCAAATGATAATTGCTTCCCTGCATGCTTCGCAGCACCTTTGTACTATAAATATCTGCCGTTCCTTTACCTAATAAAACACCAGCCATACCAAACGCATCTGCCGTACGGATCATCGTTCCCACATTTCCAGGATCCTGTACATTATCTAGTAAAAGCCAGCCTCCTGAAAAATCTGGCGTATCTTCAGATGTTAACGTCATCACTGCTAAGATCCCTTGCGGTGTAGGTAGATCTGACATAGCGGTCATGACCTCATCTGAAACTAGAAAAGTAGAAATCTCTTTGTTTACAGCCAGCCAGTCTCCCCATTCTTTCATACCTCTCTGTGTCACAAAAAGTTCTTTTATTTCTGCATCAGACGACGCAGCTTCTTCGATCAGATGGAACCCTTCCAAAAGATATTCTGCCTTTTCTTCTCTGTATTTCTTTTTATGTAGTTTTTTTAATTCTTTGATTCTTGGATTTTTTGCTGATTGGATCTCTTTCACATTCCTCACCTCAACTGATTATATCATGGAATAGGTGCTTGAGCTTGTTTCATCCTAAAAAAATCGGTATCATTGATTTATAAAACAGGAAAGAAAGGTGACGAACATGCGCAAAGTTAAAATGAATGTCCAAGGACGTGTCCAGGGCGTGGGATTTCGCTATATGACCAAGATGGTTGCTGATCAGTTAGGCGTGACCGGAACGGTAAAAAACGAAGACGACGGCTCAGTCACAATCGAAGCAATCGGAAATGACGACATCATCCAAAAATTTATCGAAGAAGTCAAGAAGTCTCCGAGCCCAAGTGGACGAGTGCAGTATGTGGATGTCCAAGAAGATCCGATGATTGAGGAACGAAAGAAATTTGATGTGGTGGGATAAGGTTGTGAAAAGGTCGCTTAGTTTTGAGTATTAAGGAAAATTTTGTGAAAATGGCTTTCCACATTTTTGCATAAATTTGTCTTAATACCAAGAAACTGACTTTTGAACACCGTCGATAAGGTTGTTTTTGAGGCGCTTTGCCTCAAGTATTAAAGACAGGTAGTAAAAAAGCTGATCTATCACTTGCAGTGAGTTCATTTGACTCCTCTATTTCGGGCAGAATAAAAAAAGTTTTTAGTTTTTTAAATAAGAAAGAAACACTTGGAATCACTCTTTTCTTTCTAAGTATTTCTTTCTTGATTTTTTGTCTTTTTTCAAAATTTTTCGCTACGAAAAAGAACGAATATTTATATGAAATTTCTATGAAGTTGATTGAATTCCATGCGCTTTTTTAGTATAGTTAAGTTTGTGTAAAAATTATAGAAGAGGAAGTATTCTATGAATAAATGGAAAAACTGGTTATTGGGATCCGGACTTGTCAGTATCCTGCTCTTTTTATCTGGCTGTGTGCGGATGGATTCAAACGGAAACCCTGACACTTCAGGAATCGTTTATCGAGTACTCGTCCATCCTATGGGCCAAGCGATTACATATCTAGTTGAGAATTTCAATTGGTCTTACGGCTGGGCAGTTATTGCAATGACTGTGATCGTTCGTATCATCATCTTGCCACTAGGTATCAGTCAATCGAAAAAAACAATGATCCAATCTGAAAAAATGCAAGCGTTAAAACCACAAGTTGAAGCAGCACAGCAAAAGCTAAAAGCTGCAACAACACGTGAAGAACAAATGGCAGCACAAGCAGAAATGCAGCAAGTATATCGCGAAAATGGATTGAGTATGACCGGCGGAATCGGCTGTCTGCCTCTATTGATCCAAATGCCGATCTTCTCTGCCTTGTATTTTACAGCACGCTACACAGAAGGTATCCGTGAATCATCTTTTTACGGCATCGATCTAGGCTCACCAAGTATGGTGCTTGTGGCCATCGCAGGGGTCGCTTATCTGCTTCAAGGATATATTTCAACAATCGGTATTCCTGAAGAACAGAAAAAGACGATGCGTACGATGCTGATCGTCTCTCCTGCTATGATCGTCTTCATGTCGATCAGTGCGCCAGCCGGTGTTACACTTTACTGGGTAGTCGGTGGTGTGTTCAGCTGTCTGCAAACATTCATCACAAACGTTATGATGAAACCACGTTTGAAAGCACAAGTGGCAGAAGAGTTGAAACAAAACCCGCCAAAACAAGTCGTCACTCCAAGAAAAGACGTGACAGAATCAGCAAAGCCAGCTGACAACAAACAAGCAACAAAACAAATCAAACAACCAAAAAATAGTACAAATAACAAAGGCCGCAACGCAGGAAAGCAGCAGAAGCGGAAGTAGATAGTAAATAAGAGTGTAATAAAAATTCATTAACAGTTTTAGCAATTAAAAATATCGACCAAGATTTTTGAAAAAGAAATCTGGTCGATATTTTTATTTAAGTGAATGTTTAATTTGAATCATCGATTGATCGCTATCTAATTGCAGCAGCATCTTTTTATGAAGAAACAACTTTTTCTTATCTATCAACGTAGACAGGTGTTGCTGTTTCTTTTAATAATGTACTTAATTCCTTAATATTTTGTTTTCCTTCTTCTAACATCCAACTACTCGCTTTTTCTTCGCCTTCGGTAACAAAAGGCGCCACTCCCTTCGCCCATGTTGCTCGCCCACATAAGACACCATTGAATGTCGAACCGGATTGTTTTGCAAAACGTAATGTATCTTGAAATAGCGTAGCATTGACTCCCGCACTTAAAAAAATAAACGGCTGTTCAGTCACTTTCGATTGTTCATAGAAATACGCGGATGCCTCTGCTTGACTATAACAAGCCTCTTGCCCATATCCTTCCACAAATCTCATATTCACTGGCACTTCTACTTTCAATACATCCACTTGATAACGTTCTTTTGAAAATTCTCGCATGGCTTCAATAACTTTATGGGGTTTTACTTTTGCATAGGCAAAAGAAGACGGATCGCCAATAGTTGCATCATAAGAAAGGATTTCTAAAAAGAAAGGTATGCCTTCTGCTTCGCATTCTGAACCAATCCGTTCTATAACTATTTGTTTTTGCACATTAATCTCTGCTGGTTCATCCACGTCATAGTACAATAAAAATTTACAAGCATCCGCACCAGCTTCTTTTAACCTTTTCACCGACCAAATATTCAATAAATCAGGTAATCTTCCCGGCATTTTCGTATCATAGCCGGTTTTTTCATAAGCTAGCAGCAAGCCACATTCTTTCTCTCGAAGCGCTGCTGCAGGCAGGCCGTATTCTGGATCAAGTAAAATAGCTGAGGCATAGGGAGTCAGGTATTGAGAAACCATCTGTTTAAATTGGATGATGTCTTCTGATGTAGCTTCTTTATATTGGTTGATCATTTTCTTCAAAGCACCACGCTGGTCGATTGCTAACGCGCTAATAATTCCAGCTTCATCCGTCAATCGCTTCAAACGTTCCTGCTTTTCTATACTCATCTTCTTCATATATCTTCACCTATTTCTTTAGTTAATATTGTGGCTATTTCTGTTTTTGATTTTGCTTTTCTCAACTGTTCTGTAACCTCTTTTCGCATCAATGATCGTGCAACGAGAGACAATAATTTCAAATGAGTCGTTCCTGCTTCTGAATCTGGAATAAATAACGCAAAAATAAAATCAACTGACTGTCTATCTCAACTGTTCCATTCAATTCCTTTGTTCAGTGTGACGATAATCATACTAGGTTCGTTGATTGTTTGAGACTTCGCATGAGGGATAGCAAAACCTGACATTATTCCTGTAGTACCTTCTTTTTCTCTTTCTAGAAGTTTTTGATATACTTCTTTTTCGTCATGAGCGATTCCTAAACAGAATGTTTGCTTTGCTAAAAACTTAAATACTTCTTCTTGACTATCTAATGGCTGTTGTAAAAAAATGTTCTCTTCATGAATGATTGTCATGATAAGCCTCCTGCTCTTCCTTCTTCGATAACTGTACGATTTGCTGCTTTATTATCCATCTTCTTGTCTTCATCAGTTACTCTTTTCTTTTGGATCAAACCTAGTATCACTCCACCAACGATCGAACCAATAAGAATCGCTGTAACCCATTGGATTTTTCCCGTCACTACAGGTAACACTAAAAAACCACCATGTGGTGCTGGAACTTGGACGCCAAACAAATAAGTTAAGACAGCAGCAATTGATGAGCCTAACATCATCGTGGGTAACACTCGGATCGGGTCTTTCGCAGCAAACGGAATAGCTCCTTCCGTAATATGAGTTGATCCTAAAATAAAATTAACCAAACCTGCATTACGATCATTGGTATCAAAATATTTACCAAACAATAAAGTAGCAAAACCAGTAATCAACGGTGGTGCAATACAAGCTGCTGACACACCAGCCATAAAAGTCGTGTTTCCTTGTGCCAAAAGAGCTGTTCCTGTTACATATGCCGCCTTATTAACCGGTCCTCCCATATCAAACGCACACATACAGCCAACAATCACGCCAAGAACAAGTGGATTCGAATGTTCAAATCCAGCTAAAAAGCTCATCATTCCTTCATTTATAGCCTTCATTGGACCTGCCAGTAAAGACATCACGATGCCAATAAATGCTACACCAATAACTGGATATAAGAAGATTGCCTTCAAGCCATCTAGTTGTTTAGGTAAAATTGTCAGTAGCTTTTGCAAAAATAAGATAAAATAACCTGCTAAGAACCCAGCTAAAATACCTCCTAAAAATCCAGTACCGCCATTCATGGCCACGATTCCACCAACAAATCCAACGACTAACCCTGGACGTTTCGCGATCCCTTCTGCAATATAAGCTGCTAAAACTGGAACCATCATTCCCATTGCTGCATCGCCAACTGCTTTTACCATTGCCGCTGTAGCATTGTATTGTGCATGATCTGGATCAAAAGAATAGATTCCCCAAACGGCAAATGAAATAGCAATCAATACTCCGCCAGCTACCACGAAAGGCAACATATGAGAGACACCGTTCATCAAATTTTTATAGATGCTACGACCAAAATTAGCACCACTCATCGCTTCTGGTTCTAAAGTATCAGCAGCTTCATTATCTGCTAAGACAGTACCTTTTCCTGCCAATGCTTCGTCAATCAGCCGTTGTGCATCCTTGATTCCTGTACTGACAGAAACATCAATGACTCGTTTTCCCGCAAATCTTTCTGAATGGACATCTTTGTCTGCGGCAATAATGACAGCATCTGCCTGTTTGATTTCTTCAGCCGTTAATTCATTTTCGATCCCAATTTGTCCATGGGTCTCTACTTTGATCGTGATGCCTTTTTTCCTAGCTGCTTGTTCTAATGCCTCTTGCGCCATGTAGGTATGCGCAATTCCTGTCGGACAACCGGTTGCTGCAATTAGTTGATATTTTCCCATCTTTCGAACCTCTCTTCCCTGATTTTGATTTGTTTACTTAATTCCTCCACATCTAAAAAATCTGTTAATCCTTTGCGAAAAGCGGTTGAGCTGCCTGCTGCTATGCTTTTACGTAACGTTTCATCAAGCGGTCGTCGATTCATGTATCCTGCTAAAAAAGCGCCTAACATGGTATCACCTGCACATGCTGTATTGACAACTTTTCCTTTTGGCGAGTTTCCTCGAAACACCCTGTCTTTCGTAAAAAGAATTGCTCCTTTCTCACCGAGGGATAACAAAACATTTTCTGCACCTAACTCTACTAGTCGTTGTCCATAAACAAAGTAATCTTCATCTGTAACCATTTTTCGTCCGAACCAAGAAGAAAGTTCTTCCTCGTTTGGTTTCAGCAAAAACGGTCGATAGGGTAAACAATCCATGACTTCTTGATCACTACTATCAATAATCAAATGAATCCCCTTTTCCTGACAAATCCGACTGATTTCTATTAAAACCTTTGGAGACAGCCCTCTTGGTAAACTCCCAGAAATACAAAGATAATCTTCTGCTTGTAATACTCTTATTTGATTTAAAAAATTATGGACAGCTGTCTGCGGTATTTCAGGTCCTTGATTCACTAATTTGTATTCTTCTCCCGTTTGATTGACTTGTGTAAATACATTGATACGCGTCATACCAGGCACTTCAATAAAATCTGTTTGGATTTGTTTCTGCTGTAAATAGTCTTCTATATACTTTCCTGTGAACCCAGCAGAAAAACCCAATGCCGTACTTGGGAAATCTAGCATCTTTAATACTAGTGACACATTCACTCCTTTTCCGTTTGCCTGAATGTCATCCTCTTTTGTGCGATTTACCATAAAAGGATGCATCTCCTCTGTTTCAATAAATAGATCAATTGCCAAATTCATCGTGCATGTGTAGATAGACATAACCAATGACCTCCTTGACTCTATTATGAAATACGCGAAAGAGAAAATGTTTTCTTAATCGTTTCAACACAAAGAAAACCTTTACATTCATAAACTCGTCGTGCTATTTTTTAACTAACTTTTGGTGAAAGAAGGAAAGAATATGGATCACAAATTAAGTGAAACAGAACAGTACCTCTGGAACTTTATCGAACACCATATCCTAGAGATCCCTAACTACTCCATCGTGAAACTAAGTGAACAAGCAAATGTCTCAACAGCCACCATTGTGCGGACAATGAAAAAGAAAGGCTATGAAGGGTTTACTTCGTTTAAGCATCATCTAAAAGAAGGAGAAAACAAGAACATCAATTTTTCTTTCTTAGATAAAGTAGACAAAGGTATCCGCCGAGCCATTCTAAAAAATGAACAAGAAGTGGTACGTACGATCAATATGTTGGAAATCGGAAACATTGAGGATGCGATACAAAGAATCAAATTTGCTGACCGGGTTTTTGTCTTTGCCCGAGGATTTTCAGAAATGATTGGCCAAGAAATGATGGTAAAACTTCAATTAACGGGAAAAAATTGTCAAATGCATACTGATCCAGAAATTATCAAAAGCATCAGTCAGAAACTGACTAAGAAAGACAGCGTTATTTTTGTTTCTTTGAACGGCGAGACAAAAGAACTCGTCACCGCCGCAAAGAATTGCTATGATGCAGAGATTGGTTCGATTCTAGTTACAGCCAATCATTCCTCTACACTGAAAGACTATTGCGAGATCAATCTCGTAGGTTTCAAATCAGAAGGTTCTTATTTCCCTGATTATGAAGTACGGTCACGTTTGCCTCTCCAGATCATCGCGAGAATTCTGCTCGATGCCTATGTATTGCGTATGGGGGAGAATTGAGGATATTTGATTTGCGATTGATAACAATTGCTAGAAAAACTGTAAAAAATGCTTTACGTATCTCGCTACTATAATTTATTAGTTTCATTTCCCATTTTAGATAAAAGCTATCGTGTACTTTAGCATGGCTAAAAATAAATAAGCAAAAAAATAATAAAAAATCTGGAACAGAAGCTTGTGCTTTCTGTTCCAGATTAGGGTTGATGAAAATTCACATTTTTCAATTCTTATAAGCTATTTAAATCACTTTCTTATTGAACAAAGTTCTAATTATCAACTTACTTGTAAAAACTATTTTTTCCTTAATAAATCAAGGAACGGATTTGCCTTAAATAGAGTAGTAATGGTTAAATAAATAGGCAAAGCGATAGCAAACTGTATCAAATTAGACAAAATACTACTTGATAAATTACTTGTTAAATAACGTGTTACTATGAAGATAAGTATTGCCAAAACCTATTCCTTAAATTTGCTTATCTTTATTTTTTTGTAATAAGCAAGATAAAACATTACTAAATAGTAAATAATAATGTTTATAGTATATATCTGATTTGGATTAAATTGGATACGATTAAGTTCTCAAAAAATAAAGATAATGCTAATAATTTGTAATTTTTCTCAAGATATGAATTTTTCAAAATTGTCACTAATATGCCTATATTAAAAACAATAGCTACTACAAATACGAATAGACCATTTCTACAAGATAATTTAACATTTGTGAATGTATCGGTATATCTACAATGCCAAAATTATTATATAAATAACTACGCCACTGACCTGAACCAATACCGCTTAGAAGATGATGTTTTGCTCCCAAACTGATAGCATTATTAAACTGAATCATCCTACTGTTTTCTGTATTTCCTCTATTTAAAAAGAACACTTGATATATTTTATCAAACAATAAAAATAATGCTAGAAAACTTATACCGACAAAGGAAATAGTTAATAAACTTTTTTTAAAAAATTGACTTCTAGTAGAACTTTTATTGAAGGTATAAATTAGTATTAGTGAGGGAACTATACCTAATAATGCAATACGTGTTTGAGTTAATAATATAAAGAGAAAAGTAAGCATCGTTGCAGATAAAGAAAGTAAATCCTTTTTTGTAAAGATTAAATAAAGCAATAATAAATAGTAATGCGCCTAAATTGCCTGCTGAGTTATTCGAACCCGCAATACCAACGGCCCGATTACTATCTACAATACCTTCTGTATAAAGAATAGATTCTGAAAAACTACCGATTAATAAAGTTTTTTTAGTTAGCATTTGTAGAATACCCAATATTCCATTTAGAATCGCTAACCAATTAAAAGCACGAAAAAAACTTTCTATATAAAAATTTTTGATTGATTTACATAAAAGAAAACATAGATAAATGGAAACATAGTTTAGGATAACCCTTAAGAACATTGGAAAAGATAAAGTCCATATAATTGTGTAAAAGATAAAAGGCCATGTAACAGCCCTTTTACGGTACAATGTTTTTAACCACAAAAACATACCCAGGAGGACGTTACATGACCCAAGTACATTTTACACTGAACAACGAAGAGGTTCAAAGTATTATTGAACATTCGGTAAAAGATGATGTTTCTAAAAATATTTTAACCACTGTTTTCAACCAATTGATGGAAAATCAACGAACAGAATATATTCAAGCCGATGACTATGAACGTTCAGAAAGTCGTCAGAGTCAAAGAAATGGCTATTATGAGCGAGACTTTACGACTCGTGTGGGTACACTCGAATTAAAAGTGCCTAGAACACGTGATGGTGAATTTTCACCGACGGTGTTTGAGCGTTATCAGCGAAATGAAAAGGCACTGCTCGCTTCAATGCTTGAGATGTATGTTTCGGGCGTTTCGACACGTAAAGTTTCAAAGATTGTTGAAGAGCTATGTGGAAAATCTGTATCGAAATCTTTTGTTTCTAGCCTGACTGAGCAGTTAGACCCGATGGTCAACGAATGGCAGAACCGTTCACTCTCAGGTACGAATTATCCTTATCTGATGACTGATGTTCTCTACATAAAAGTCCGTGAGGACCATCGAGTGCTTTCTAAAAGCTGCCATATTGCGATCGGGATAACAGAAGGTGGCGACCGTGAAATCATTGGCTTCATGATTCAAAATGAAGAAAGTGATGACACATGGTCCATCTTCTTTGAATACTTAAAAGAACGCGGCCTAAAGGGGACAGAACTCATCATTTCTGATGCCCATAAAGGCCTAGTGTCTGCGATTCGTAAGTCATTTACCAACGCAAGTTGGCAGAGATGCCAGGTCCATTTTTTAAGAAACATCTTCAGTTCCATTCCAAAAAAGAATTCAAAACCGTTTAGAGAAGCAGTAAAAGCGATCTTTAAGTTTACGGATATTGAACTCGCTCGAACAGCTAAGAATGCCTTAGTCGGTGAATATATCGACCAGCCTAAATATACAAAAGCCTGCGAAATATTGGATAATGGCTTCGAAGATGCCTTTCAATACACGGTTATCGGAAATAGTCATAATCGGCTAAAAAGCACCAACCTTCTTGAACGACTGAACCAGGAAGTCCGCAGAAGAGAAAAGATTATTCGGATTTTTCCCAACCGAACGTCTGCCAATCGATTAATTGGAGCTGTCCTTATGGACCTTCATGACGAATGGCTCAGTTCTACAAGAAAATATATTAAGTTTGATCAATGAGAGACCGGTAAAACATTGTATAGTATTTTACACAGGATTATGGACTTGACTTTGGAAAATTATCTATTGATATATTATCAGAAAAAATACTATAGATTATATTTATAAGTAATGTTATAAAATATAGATATTCCCAACTTAATCTAAAAGTTTTTTTATTAAGAAAATATAGTGCCGCTGAAAATATTATTATTGTTGCTACATTTACATATAATTTTAAATATTCTCCTACAATTCTATATTCAAGTGAATTTATACTGATATTAAATGCAATGTACAGTAATAAAGGAATTATTTGAATTACTTTGTCTTTATCTTTAATAATTAAATTTTTATACAAAATAAAAACAACTAAAAAAAGACTACAGCCAATACTATTCTCATCTTCTATATTCCTCGTTTATATAAAATTTTTACTTTAAGAATCAACAACAAATCACCTAGATACGATTTTATAGAAGGGTAATATTTTAAATTTACTATATTACCCAACCATAAGCTAATCTTTTTTCCTTTAAGATAATCTAGTCTTATTTCGCTGTTATTTATATAGTTATTTATATTTAATTTTATAGATGCTTTATCATTCTTCAGCCTATTTTTTATATTAAAAACTAATTTATAGTACTCTAGATAGAGTTCGATACCTTTTATTCGTAAATCGATGTTATCGATTCGTTTATTTTTTACATTTAAAGCCACATTTTCTCCAGTATAGCGTCTCAATGTATACACATCACTAGTGGTATAAAGTCCCCCTAACATACATGACAAAAAGCATATATACCAATCATGTGTAGGAAGAGTCTTTACTTCAAAATTTAATTGATTCACTTTTTTACAGATTGGTATACGTTTAAACGCTAACGCCATACCAGGATAATTAACTTTTTTTATAAACTTTTCAATAGATAATAATTCTTTCTTTTTTGTATAGTCTTGAGCGTTACGTTTTATAATTACACCATTACTATCAATAATTTCAGTATTACTATGCAGTGCGATGCATCGAGGATTTGCTTTAAAAAAATTAATAGTATCGTTGATTTTATTTTCTTTCCATATATCATCTTGATCACAGAAAAAAACTATATCCCCCGTAGAATAATCTAACGCCTCTAAAAAGTTAGCAATATACCCTACATTTTTATCTCTATATACTTTTTTTACTTTAACATTTTTCTTTTCAAACATAATAGAATATTTGTCTAATATTTTCGTAGTTCCATCTGTGGAACAATCATCGGAAAATATTATCTCATCTGGCAGCCTATGTTGTTGTAATATGGAGTTTATTTGTTCTACTATGAAAGATTCTCCGTTGTAAGTTCCAAGTATTATAGTAGTATGAAATTTATCGTTCAAATCGGCTTTTATCATTATATTTTTTTTCAAACTCCCTCAAAATCATTTTTTTTGCTTTTTCATAATCAGTTAAACTGTCATTGTCATTTAGACAGATAACCTTGTGTTTGCTAGACTTCAATTCTTCAACTATATCTACAGGATTCTGAGTGATGTTATAATATGCACCAAAACTTGAACTACGAGGATAAAATTTTCCTTCACAAATTTGCCAATATCTAATCAACCAATGACTTATATCCTCTTTAGTTCTAAAACGATTTTTTAATGTGTTAGAAATACGATCATTTTCTAATTTATACACTTTTTCAAAAATACTTTTTTTATAAGAAATTGGAATATGATTATCATAAAAACCAAGAATATGGTTCCATGGTAAAGTACAAACATTTTTCACAAAGTGTTTCTTATACTTTAAATTAAAAAATTTAAAGAAGTTATTTTTTAAAAGTTTACTTTTACTAAAATTCCTATTTATTATCTCCACATTATTTAAAACTATGGAATCAATAGTTTTCTCCAATGGGATAACAGGACTAAAGACCCCTATATCTTTAGGAAATCCCTTTTTAAAAAAATCGCTTGGATAAACAGTTTTATTCAGAAACATATCATCATTAAAACTGACAAAATGTTCAGATAAACCAGGTAATTTACTAAAATTTAACTCAATGACATTTGAGTTAAATGTGGGTAAATAGTTCTCATCAATGAAATCACTATGCTTGATTACCTTTAGCTTTTCATAAGATAAATCTAACCATTCTGGAAGATGACCTTCTGTTACAAAGTAAATCCGGTTCACCCATGGGGCATTTTTTTCTACAGAACGAAACCAATATTTTAGAAATCCCCAATCTCTATACCTTGAAGCATCGTTTAGTTTCATATTATATTCTAGTGCGTAATTATCTTTACTTTTTTTCCAAAGTGCATCACTCTCATCTACCCAAGTTATGACAAAATCAATTTTTTCTTTCACAATTATTCCTCAGTTCGTCGTTTTATTATTCTACCTGGATTTCCAACAATTACACAATTATCAGGATAAACACTATTTAATAATGTATTAGCTCCTATGATACAGCCATTCCCTATTTTAGCACCATCTAAAAAAACTGCTCCTGATCCAATCCAAACATTATTACCAACAACGATACCTTTTCTGTTAACACCTTGGAGACGGATTGGAGTATTTAGATCCTGATAATTATGATTTTCTGAGTGAAACCGAACATTCTGTCCAGAAATTACATCTTCTCCAATATTTATCCCACCAGCAGCACCAAAATAAGTATTTTCAGCAAAACTTGAATTAGTTCCAATAGAAATTCCTTTTCCTAAGTCAGCTAAACTACCAGAGCAATTAATCTCACTCCCTCTTCCAATTTTAACTCTATCACCTAAGAATATACCTTTTTTTGATAACGCATTAATAAAAACACTGTCTTCGATTCTAACATTATCCCCACAGTTCAATTTATTTTTACAATAAATCTTTACTCTAGATCCTATAAATAATTTAGTGCCTTTTACAATTCCAATCCCTCTAATTTTTCCTCTCAACAGTCCAATCAAAAATCGAGATCCAAAATGAATAACATAAATTAGTGGGACATTTTTAGATAAAATAAATTCTTTTTTTCCAGTAATTTTTTTTATTACCTTTTCTATAAGACTGATTATCAAAATATTTACCACCTTAAACAATTATATACTATTAATAAAAATATGAATTTTACACAGAGTTTTATACTTTATAAAAATTAAGAACATGTGAAGCATGTTTATTTAGTAACAAATTTTCACTTAAATTATTTTTTATATCATAAAAGGAAGGATCATTCATCTTTCTTTTCAACTCAACCACATCTTTAAAAATGAAATAGTCATTAAATAAGTCTTTACTTCCCACGTTTTCACTGACAAAAACATATTTATGATAACTTAATGCCTCAATAGTAACTAATCCATAAGTTTCTTTCCACAAACTTGGAACAATTAATATATCTATGTTTTCATATACATCTTCAATGTTATTTAAGTTATATTTACCATGCTGACTAACTCCGGAAATAACTCTTTTAGGTTGATATCCATAAGTATGAAATTCAAAAAACTCACTTTCATCAAATATTTCCTTTAATTTTAGAAATTCAAAAAAACCTTTGTAGCTTTCATCAGGTCCGATATAAGCCACTTTTTTTATTTTTTTATGCAGATCCATTTTATAAGTTTTATCCCTCTTTTTAATACTACTATTTGTAATAGGAATAACGGAAAAACTCGAAACTATTGAACCAAGGTTAAATAAGAAAATATCTTTAGTCAAATTACTATTAAAGTGGAATTGATTAATATGACTAAAAATATCTTCGTAGTATTCTTTTAAATTAATCCATGCTATAGATTCACTAGAATTTCTGATTTCCTCTGTTACATGCTCTTCACTAATTTTTCTAATTTTTAATTTTTTCATGATTTTTTTTAATATATAATAGTACTTTAACTGAAATAATCTTAATTTTTTCACTGATAAAGCATTAGTTGAAGCAAGTTTCCAATTCGCAATACTATTATCCTTATCATAACTCTTGCCATTAATAAAAAAATTAGGTTCTGGTGCTAGTCCAAAATAGTCATGTGTTGTGTAACATATTTTGATACCTAGCTCCTTAGCTGCAACAAAAAATTCTTTATGAATTCCCATGAGCGTATGGACATGTATAATGTCTAATCTTAATTTTTTTAAAAAGTCTTTATATATTTTTTTAGAAACTGATTTGAAAAATTCCTCTGGATCACTGATTCCTCCATAAAGAGGTAATGGTAAACTGTTAATTAACTCATAAACAATAATGCCAGTATCCAATTTTTTTTCATATCGTATATGCGTTTTCTTTAAAGGACTATATCTTCCAGGGTATAAAGAATAAATCTGATTCCCTTGCCTTTGTTCTTCTTCCATTAGATCAAGTGAATATTTTACCAATCCCCCTGAACGATTGGGAGGATATCCCAAGCAATAATGTAGTATTCTCATCTCATCAACCCTTTAACAAAATATTCTCATAATCATGTATTATTTTTTCCCATGTGAATTTATTCGAAATTACTTCTCTTGGGTCACTTTCAATATTTGCTAAAGCTAATTCACCAGTTTCTAATTTATTTATCAACTCGTGGAGCGTTTTTTTTCTCCAATAAAATGCACTGTTTTCTCCTACTTCTCTATTAAAGCCAACATCTAGAAGTAAGTTTATTTCTGTTGAGGCAAGAGCTTCTAAAAGTGAGGGGTTTGTTCCACCAACCTCATGTCCGTGAAGATAAGCAAAGGCATTTTCTCGTATATATTTTAATAAATCTTGGTCGTAAACAGTTCCTACAAACTTGATACGCGGATCCCGATCAAATCCAGTCTCACGGGATAATTTTTCGTAAAATTTATTTTTTTCGACATTAGTAACAAGTACAAAGTCTTTTTTTGTATTAGACTTCATAAACTCGCGAATCATTACTTCATAATTATTCTCAGGAACAAATCGTCCGACAACTAAGAAATAGTTACCCTCACTTACTTTTTTCTCATTAAACCAACTTTGCACTATTTCATTATTTTTAGAAAAACTAGTTTTTTTCATATCTGTGCCATATGCAATATAAGTTGTTTTCGGTTTATATTTTTTATACGTTTCTCGAATGTACTTCTCTATATTTTTACTATCACAAATTAGAAGGTCTGCATTTTTAACCATTAATCTTTCAGAGAATTTCCAATATTTTCTTACAGGGTAACTCCATTTTGCTCTTAACCACTCGTGTCCATCAGGGTTAACAAAAAGTTTACCATTAATCTTATCTATCCTTTTTTTTAGATGTCCGATAAACGGTCCGATACGACAAGCCAAAACATAAAAAATAGGAACAATATCTCTATTTTTTTCTGCCTTTTCAATAGATGTTTCTAAAGCTTTTAAATCATAATAAATAGCTCTTGCTGGACCAATGTTTGGCACATCTATGTTAAAACATTCAGCTCCATTATAAATAAATTCTTTTTCTTTAATATCCGACTTTAAAGAGTTTTCAGTCATACAAGCAATATGGTACTGAATCGTTTTGTCAGTTTGTCTTTTAGTAAGGTTTTCTACAAATGATTCAAACCCACCATATTTTGCAGGAATCCCCTTTGATCCTATTATATATACATGTTTAGTTTTTTCCAACTTCTATTCCCCTTACTAATATGCACTATTAGGTTTTATAACAACCCGAATTGTCTTAATGATTATTTTAATATCATTTAATATACTTTGATTAATGATATATTCTAAATCTAAATCGACCATTTCATGAAAACTAACATCATTTCTACCACTAACTTGCCACAAACCTGAACATCCAGGTTTTACATACAAGCGTTGCAGATCATATCTCGTGTACTCAGCTACTTCCCTTTCCAAAGGTGGACGTGGGCCAACTAGACTCATATCTCCTTTTAAAACATTCCATAGCTGTGGCAATTCATCAATGCTTTTAGCGCGGATAATTTTACCTATTTGGGTGACACGGGGATCTTCTTTCATCTTGAACATTGCGCCTTCTATTTCATTTTGATCAAGTAATTCTTCCAATTTTTCTTCAGCATCTAAACACATCGAACGGAATTTATGCATTTTGAATGTTTTTCCATTTTTACCAACACGTGTATGGCTAAAAAATATCGGACTTCCTGGCTCTTCTTTTCTGATTCGATAAGCTACATAGAACATCAAAGGAGAAGCTAAAATCAAACCAATAATGCTTCCTACAATATCAATCATTCTTTTAAAAAATAAATAGATATATCGTTTTTCAACTTTTTCTTTATCCAACCAAACTTGATTAGGATGTACTTCACTAATACGAGATAATAAATCTTCACTTTCCATACTTTCAGTCCCTTTCACTATTTTCACTCTCTCCTCATTTCCTTTTTATCTACGAATAAAGAACTAAAATAAACCAAACTTCTTCTTTTTTACCTCTTCATAGACTGGATAACTGATTTCATCCCCGTTGATCAGATCCTTTGCGACTTGTTTCATCTGTACTACTTTTTCCTTACCAAAGTCCTTGGCAATCTGCTCATAGCACTCTTTTAAGTAAAAGGTGCGCTTAGAGACCCCATGGGCATCAGAAGCAGCCATCTGCACGAGATTATGTTTGACCATTGTTTTAGCTGTTTTCTGGATATCTTTGCCAAATACACCAACATAACTTGGCGCAGTGAGTTGGGCCAAACATCCCATATCTAGGAACGGAAGCAAATGATTTGGGTCTTCTCGAAAATGCGCGTTGCGTTCTGGATGGACGATCACTGGTGTCTTTCCTAGTTCTAACAACTCAAAAAAAAGCCGTTCTGCATATAACGGCACTTCCAGTGTCGGAAATTCGATCAGAAGATATGTATCATCTAAATCTGTAAATAAAATTTCATCTCGATGGATGTCTTCGATGAGCGTTCCGGTAATACGTACTTCTTGTCCTTCCAATAACGTCAAAGGCAACTGTCTTTTCTCTAATTCGGCTTGTAACGAAGCGACTAGAGAAATGACTTGTGATTTTTCATTGCTGTATTTTCCATTATTGTGGTGTGGTGTGCATAAAATATGCGTGATGCCTTGCTGAATCGCTTTTTCAGCCATTGCAATACTTGCTTCTAAGTTTTCTGCCCCGTCATCGATTCCTGGTAGGATATGGCAATGTAGATCGATCATTTCTCTTGTCTCCTCTCTTCTTATTCCTTAATTTCCGTAGTAATAACCAGCATCTTTGCTATGTTCTGCTCCGTTGTACACAACACCTAAAACTCGTGCTTGTACCATCTCCAGCAGTTCTTTTGCTTTAGTCAAGGATTCTTTACGTGATGTATTTTCACGTACGACCAATAAAGTGCCATCCGTTTTTGAAGACATGATCTGTGCATCTGTTACGGCTACTACCGGTGGCATATCGAATATCACCACGTCAAATAACTGTCTTGCTTCGGCTAGGATCTGATCCATTCTTGGCGAGCTTAACAATTCTGATGGGTTGGGTGGCTTAGGTCCACTAGGCAAAATCGACAAGTTCTCGACTGGCGTTCGTTGGATCACATCTGCTACACTTCCTGATGAACTAAGTGCTGTACTTAAACCACTGGCATTACTCAACTGGAATGTTTTATAGACGACGGGTTTACGTAAATCTGCATCGACTAGTAGAACCCGTTGACCGGATTTAGCAAAAACGACTGCAATGTTTGCTGAAGTGGTGGATTTTCCTTCTCCAGGACCTGATGAAGTCACGACAATCGTTTTGATTTGCTGACCAGCTGCGGAGGCAAATTGGATATTCGTCCGGATCGTACGATATTGTTCGGCGATTGGTGAAGATGGGTTTGTTAATGTGATCAAACTGACTGCATGAGTTTGTGCTGCTTTTTGTTTCTGTGTTCGTGCCATTTTTCTTCCTCCTAGACTCTTGAGCGGCTTCTGCGTGATGGGGCTGTTTTATCGTTTGTAGCTTTTGGTCGTGCAGGAGCTGATCCTTTTTTACGGATACCAGCGTTCAATTCTTTCGCTGACATTTCTGGAACTGTTCCTAAGATTGGGAATCCTAATGTATCCGTCACATATTTTTCATCTTTCACTGTTCGATCAAGTAATTCGAATAAGAATGCCAAACCTACGCCTACCATCATTCCTAATATTAAGCCAATCACTAGATTCAATTTATTATTTGGCGAAACAGGTGTCGTATTGGCAACTGCACCTGAGATGATCGAGATTTTATCGACATTCATCACGTCTTTTGCGTTCTCTTGGAAAACTTGTGAAGTTGTATTAGCGATCTGTTGAGCAGTCACTGCATTCGTGCTTATTGCCTGGATCGAGAACATTTGTGAGTTTTCTGACTGATTGACTGAGATGGCATCCTTGATTTGTCCAGCAGTCATTTTCACATTGTCTTCTGTCTCTAAACGGTCTTTGACTTCATTTAGCACTAGATCACTGACGATCATATCTTTATACGTATTGATCATTTGCAGGTTCGTATTGACATCATTGACATTTGCTGTGTCTGATTGTGGCAGTGTCACGATCAATTGTGCTTGTGAACTGTATTTTGGTGTCAAGATGAAAAACGTCACGATTCCTGAGATGGCCAAGCCAGCAAACATTGAGATGATGATTGTTACCAAGTGTTTGCGTAATGTTTCAAAAATTTCTTTCAAGCTGATTGTCTCTTCCATTTTTTCTCCACTTTCCTATTTATTCTCTAGATTCATTTGATCTTTTAATTCTTTTTTCACACGATCAAGTTCTTGATCACTGACTTTTTGATAGGAGATATTATCTTGCATGAAGCCTTCTCCTTGCAGCTGATCTTGCTTGATCGTACCAAATGCCTCCCGATAATCTAAAGCGATTTTTTTCATTTCATCAAAGCTCATGTCTGTTTTCATATTCGACTCTAGAGCATTCAAAACGGATTGATAGTTGCTGACACCATTTAGACTCAATACTTTTTTTGCTACGCCTTCTACGATCTTTCTTTGACGCTCTTGTCTACCATAGTCACCATTTGGATCTTCATAACGCATACGAGAATAAGATAATGCCTGATCCCCGTTCAATGTGATTTTACCGATTGTAAAGTCATAGCCATCTTGTGAGAAAGTGAGGTCATTATTGACTTCGATACCACCAACTGCATCAACGAGTTCCTTTAGCCCTTTCATATTGATAGAGACATAGTGATCGATTGGGATGTCTACATATTTTTGTACGGTATCCATCGCCATGGCAGCTCCGCCGAATGCGTAAGCGTGGTTGATCTTGTCTTTTGTGTCACGACCTACGATGTCGACATACGTATCACGAGGAATGCTGACGATCGTTGTCTGTTTGTCTTCAGGACTGACTGTGGCAACCATCATCGTATCTGATCTTCCTTGATCGACCCGACCTAAATCTCCAGTATCAATCCCCATCAATAGAACAGAGAAAGATTCTTGTTTGTCCAGATCAACTGGTTTCTTTCGTTCTCCTTGGGTTCGTTCCACTGATTCGTAAGTTTTCTCAATAGAATGTGAGAGATCCAGATATAATTTTGCTCCTACTCCTACAATTGCTAATACTAATACGATAAGAACTGCTAAAATAATCAGAAATATTTTTTTCCCTCTTGATTTTCTTCTTCGTCTTGCCATAGTTTCCTCCGTTTGCTAACCTTGCTTGAATCAACGTTTTAACTGTCAATAACTTATATTGCTATAGCCCATTTGCTGAGCAACAGTTTGTGCTTTTGTTGCGTATGCTGCGCTTATTTTTTCATTCCGGATCTGCTCTATTTGACTGAGCGCCGTCAAATATTGATCGTAAGTAGCGGTGGCAGTCACTTGACCATCCTTTAACATCGTATCGAATAACTGATCTAGTTGCGTGACTTGCGCGATCTGGGTATCAGCGAATCCTAGATATTGCATAACAACCGTTTTCCAAGGACTATCTTTAAAAAAGCTCATATTTTCACGTACACGAGCGACATCTGCACTTGTCACCTTTTCTTTGATGATGACATCGTCTACAGCTTGCTGCCAGTTTGATACATTTTTAGTAAATAAATCGTTGACAGCTGTCTGGATCTTCAGTTTTGATTCTGCACTATCTAACTGTGTCACGATTGCTTTCTTCTCATCTTGGATTGCAACAGCTTCTTTAGGCAATTCTGATTCTTTGATGTCGTAATCATCTGCTGAAAGTTTGACAGAGGATAGCTTATTGGACAAACTTGTAATTGTTTCTTCTGTTATTTCAGGGTTTAGAAAAATTTTTTCTTTTGTACTATACAGCTTGTCTACTTCTTTCGATAAAGAAGTCAAGGTGTCTTTTTGATTGGTGATGGCAGATTCTGCATAATTGATCCGTTGCTGATGTTGCCGCTGATTATTGATATGGTAACCAAACAAACAGATCGCAATAGCACCTGCACCTACCGCCACAGCAGTCAATGACTTGACGAATGGCTTTTCCATAGATTCACTCCTAAGTATTGATGATAGATAAATTAAGATATAATTCACTTACATAAAAATGACAGCTTTTTATTTTAAAAAACATAATTAAACTAATATATTCACAGAAATATTTGTAAACAAGTTTTCCCTATATAATCATACCACAAACTGTTTTCTTGACTAGGGCAATTTACGATTTAAAAATAAATAAAACATTAATAAGATAACAATTAATCGATTTCATTTTTATTTCCTTAATTTTCATAGGTGTTTTTAAAAGTTACACAAAAAATAAAATAACAAAAAAAATTAACATTGAATTAATAATAGTTATTTATATTTATAACAAATAAACCAGAGAAATAGCCTATTTTGTGCCTGTTCTCTGGTTTATTTACATATTAGAAATTATTTTGTGATGATTTGATCTAAACTTGCTAGTGACAAAGCCATGGCAGCAATTTGACTTAATTGCGTTAATCGGTTCTTACGTACTGCTGGTTCTTCTGCCATGACCATCGTCTGATCAAAATAATTTTCGATCAGTGGGCGAAGGCTTACAAGCTGATCATAATTTTCGTTGATCGTTTGGTCAGCAAAGCTTGTTTTCATTGCCTCTACTGCTTTGTGCAGTTCTTTCTCCGCTTCGTTTTCGAACAGTTCAGGGTCTACTTCTGATTGTTTTTCAAGCTCCGCTTTTTTCGCTAAGTTCACGACACGTGTCAAAGCTTCCATCGATGGTTTGAAGTCTTCATCTGCAAGATGCTGCTTGAACAATTGTGCTGCTGCAAATACTTTTGTCAGATCTTTTTGTTCTGCGTTCAAAACAGCTTCGATGACATCATGACGGATATTCTTCGTTGTCAATAATTGGCGCAGACGGCCTTTGATAAAGTCGATCACCTGTTGTTGTCCCGCTGACAAGCCAATGCCAAAACGATCCGTATCTTTACTGATAACTTCACTAATCGTTTCTTGCAGAACAGACAAAGGAAAGGCCCATTTTTTCGATTCGATGATTCGAACGACACCATATGCTTGACGACGCAAAGCATATGGATCGTTTGAGCCACTTGGGATCATCCCAACTGCAAAGAAAGAAAAGATACTATCTAATTTATCAGCAATCGCTAAAACAGAACCTACTGTAGTCTCAGGTAGATCTCCTTCACTGGATATAGGCATGTAATGTTCACGGATCGCTGTTGCTACGGCTGGTTTCTCGCCTTTAAGCAGAGCATATTTTTCTCCCATGATCCCTTGTAGTTCAGGGAATTCTCCTACCATGTTGGTTACTAGATCAAATTTATAGATTTCAGCAGCGCGTTGCAGGTCCATCAATTCTTCCTCAGATAGTCCTACTTGTTCGCCTATGATGCGAGCGATGACTTGTACCCGTTGCATTTTCTCATAGATGCTACCGATTTTTTCATGGAAAGTAACAGTTTTTAATTTTTCAACGTATTGGTCGATTGAAGCTTTCTTGTCTTCATTATAAAAGAATTCCGCATCTTCTAAACGAGCAGTCAATACTTTTTGATTGCCTCGTACCACATTTTCCAATTTTACCCGATCGCCATTACGAGCAGAAATAAAATGAGGAAGCAACATACCTTGATCGTTCCGTACTTCGAAATAACGTTGATGTTCTTTCATAGAAGTGACTAGTACTTCTTCAGGAACAGATAGATATTTTTCTTCGAAGTCGCCAGAAAAGACAGTTGGATATTCGACTAGATTGTTGACTTCTTCTAGTAAATCTTCATCTAGATCAATGATCCAGTGATTTTTTTCTGCTAATTCGTTTGCTTGTGTGATGATCATTTCTTTTCTTTTTTGCGGTGAAGCAATAACAAATTGTTCATTTAATTTTTCTTCGTATTCTTTTGCATGCGTAAATGTCACATCTTCGCCTAAGAAACGATGACCTCTTGAAGCTCTGTCTGTTTTGACATCCAAGATCTCAAACGGGATTATTTCGTCATCTAACAATGCCACGATCCAGTGAATAGGGCGAATATATTCAAAATCGTATTCTGCCCAGTGCATCGTTACTGGGAAAGTGAGGCTTTTAATGACATCTGCTAAACCTGTCAATACTTCTTTTGCTTCTTTGCCGTGAGTGTATTTCGTTACATAGACATATTCCACGCCTTTTAATTCTCTAAAAGTGATAGCATCTGTCGTCAGACCTTGTCCGCGGACAAATCCTTCAGCTGCTTTCGTCCAGTTTCCATCTGCGTCCAAAGCAATTTTTTTGGCTGGTCCTTTGACTTCTTCTTCACTGTCTGCTTGACGTTCTGGAATGTTTGTTACTTTGATTGCTAAGCGGCGCGGTGTAGAAAACGTTTCGATCGTATCATAAGTTAATTGGTTTTCATCTAAAAATTTTGCTGTTTTTTCTTCTAATTGTTTCATGCTTGGTGTGACAACATGAGCAGGCATTTCTTCCAGCCCGATTTCAAGTAATAAGTCTTTTGCCATCTTATTCAGCCTCCTTCACGTTTTCTGGATTTGCTGTGTTTTTATTCAATAAAGGGAATCCTAATTTTTCGCGTTCTGCCACAAAGATTTTGGCTACAGCACGAGCCATGTTGCGGATGCGGGAAAGATAACCTGCTCGTTCTGTTACGGATACTGCACCTCGGGCATCTAATAAGTTGAATGTATGGCTGCATTTCAAAATATAATCATACGCTGGATGAACAAGATTTTCATCGATACAGCGTTTAGCTTCTTTTTCAAAACGGTCAAAGTTGCTTAGTAGCAAGTCTTGGTCGCTTACTTCAAAAGAATATTTGGAATGTTCATATTCTGGTTGTTTGAAGATCTCGCCATATTTCACACCATCAGCCCATTCCAGATCATAGACACTTTCAACTTCTTGAATATATGAAGCAAGACGTTCTAGTCCATAAGTGATCTCAGAAGTAACTGGTTTACAAGGTAGTCCTCCGACTTGCTGGAAGTACGTGAATTGTGTGATCTCCATCCCATCAAGCCATACTTCCCAGCCCACACCGGCACAACCCATCGATGGGTTCTCCCAGTTGTCTTCAACAAAACGAATATCGTGTTCTAATGGATCAATTCCTAAAAGACGCAAGCTTTCTAAATAAAGCTCTTGGATATTTTCAGGTGAAGGTTTCATTACGACTTGAAATTGATGATGCTGATACAAACGGTTTGGGTTTTCGCCATAACGTCCATCAGCTGGTCGGCGAGATGGCTCTACGTAAGCAGCATTCCATGGTTCCGGTCCGATTGCCCGTAAGAATGTATATGGGCTCATCGTACCTGCTCCTTTTTCTGTATCATAAGCTTGCATCAGCATGCAGCCGTTTGATGACCAAAATTTTTGTAATGTTAAAATCATATCTTGGACGGTCAATTTTTTACTCATCTGTTTTGCCCCTTTCAATTTTTAAGCGTTGCTGTCAATAAGAATACAGGAAAGAAAACGACAAAAAGTCCCTATGTCTGATTACAGACATAGGGACGAATAATTTCGCGGTTCCACCCTACTTCCGAATAAAGATTCGGCAGCTTCATTTATCGTACTCGCAAGTGCCTCTTCAAAAATCGTTTGGGTCCGGCTTCCACTCTCCCGAACTCGCTAAACCACGTGTTTTTTACTGATCTTGGTCAATGTACGTATTCATTTTGCAGTTTTCTTGTTTCTATAATAGATCCTCTCAGTGAACGATCTATTTAATCTACGGTTAATAATAGACGGAAGTCCCTGTATTTGTCAAATAGTTTTGATTTTTTTGTTGTATCTTTCATTTATTCTTCTTTTTCAGGTATCTCTTTTTCAGGCATATTTTTCTCTGGCGTCTTTAATACGTGTGCCCAAGACTTCATTTGATCAATGAACTTTTTGCTTTTTAGATGAATACCGACATATTCATCATACAACTGGTCAATGAGGTCACGGATTGCCTGCTTCGTTTCTTCTTTCAAGTGGATTCCACTGATCTTATCATAAGAAATAGCCGAAAACATTCGAACGAAATAAACAGCGCGAGGATCTGCATGATAACGGTGTTCGTCCATTGGCCAGTGTTTCTCGCATATCACACCGCCATATTTGGAAGAATAGTCAAATTTTCCTTTTGTTTCCCCGCATACGACACAGTGCGTCCAAATTGGCGCGATTCCGAAGCGTTGCAGTATTTGAACTTCAAAGATATTCGTGATGATTTCTGCATCATCTCCTTGATCCATCCGCTGCAGAGCTTGTTGCGTAAATTGGAATAAATGCGGGTCATATTGATGATCTTCGATTGCTGCATCTACTAGATTTAGCAAATACGTACCATAACCGCTCAAAAAGATATCTTCTTGGATGTTCCGAAACGCATGGACGTCTTTGACACTGCTTAAAAACGACAAACCCTCACTTCGAAAATTACCGATATAGACTGCTTCGGTAAAGGGGAGCAAAGCCGGAGCTAATGGCTGATTTTGCCGATGGATTCCTTTGATATAAAACATCATTTTGCCAGAAGATTCCGTAAAGATTTTGACTAATTTATCTTTTTCTTTGTAATTACGGCTAGATAAAATCAAGCCTTTCGATTCTGCAAGCTGGCTCATATTCTCCCTCCTAAAAAATAAATCTGGAAAAGCAGATTCTGCCGATCCAGATTATTTATGTTTCGATCTTCCGCCGTTTTTCTCAACGTGCGGATTTTTATCCAGTTTATTTCTATACTTAACCTATAAGAAGTTCAGAATATCAGTATTCATCTTTTCGGTAGCCGAAGTCTTGCAGATAGACTTTTTTGTCTCGCCAGTCTTTTTGGACTTTGACCCAAAGTTCTAGAAATACTTTGTCTCCTAAAAGATTTTCGATATCCTTTCTTGCTTTCGTTCCTACTTGCTTCAGCATTTTTCCGCCTTTGCCGATAATGATTCCTTTTTGGCTATCTCTTTCGACGATGATCGTGGCCTGGATATGGATTTTATCATTCTCGTTTCGCTTCATCGAATCAACAACGACTGCGACAGAATGAGGCACTTCGTCTCGTGTTAAAAACAAGACTTTCTCACGGATCAATTCAGAAACGATGAAGTATTCAGGATGATCAGTCACTTGATCATCTGGAAAATATTGTGGGCCCTCTGGCATTTCACTGACTAATACATCCATTAAGCGTTCGACATTGTTTCCTTCTGTAGCAGAGATCGGAATCACTTGTGCAAAAGGCATCTGCGTCGAATAATCTTCGATGATTCCCAGCAACTCGTCTGGATGGATCTTATCGATTTTATTGATAATCAGATAAACTGGAGAATGCACGTTTTTTAGACGTTCAATAATAAAATCGTCTCCCCGACCGCGTTTTTGATCAGCACTGATCATAAATAAGACTGCATCCACTTCTTTCAACGCACTGTAAGCTGCTTCTACCATAAAATCTCCTAGACGATGCTTTGGTTTATGGATTCCTGGTGTATCGATAAAAATCAGCTGAGCTTCTGGTGTAGTATATACTCCTTGGATTTTATTTCTAGTTGTCTGTGCCTTGTCACTCATAATGGCAATTTTTTGACCCACGATTCGGTTCAATAATGTGGATTTTCCTACATTCGGGCGGCCGACGATTGCGACAAACCCTGATTTATGTTCTGGCATATACGTTCTCCTTTTTAATTAAACAACAAATGATATATTTTAGGGACAAATAAAATCAACCCAATGATGACAGCAAAACAAGCGGTCACTAAAACTGCTCCAGCTGCCATATCTTTGATTTTTTTCCCAATCGGATGAAAATGAAAATCCGTAAACATGTCCACTACATTTTCAAAAACAGTATTGATGATCTCTACTATCCAAACGAGAAAAACAGCTAAAAGCAGCCATAACCACTCTATCCGATCAAGCTGGAAAATCACGCCCATAAATAAAGCAAGGATACCGAACGCAACATGTTTCCTCATATTGCGTTCTTCCTCAAAAACGGTTTTGACTCCTTGGACAGCAAATTCCACAGACATCAGGAAATGTTTGTTTTTCTCTACGTTTTTATCTTTTGAGTCCATAGGCATCCAAGATCTCTTTCTGTAAACCAAACATTTCTTTCTCATCTTCTGGTGTCATATGGTCATACCCGTTGATATGCAAGAATCCATGTACCGCTAAAAAGCCAAGTTCCCGATCATATGAATGGCCGTAAGCTTCTGCTTGTTCAGCAGCACGTTCAATAGAGATCATGATGTCTCCTAGTACACGAGGCAATGGATTCTCTCCATCTTCAAAAATCACTGGGATTTCGTCTTCGCCTTCTTCTTCCAGAGCAAAACTGATGACGTCTGTCGGTGCATCTTTTCCACGGTAATCACGATTGATTACTTGGATTGCCGCATTGTCCATGAAAGTAACAGACATTTCTGTTTCCTCTGGCAGCTTTAAATAAGATGCTGCAAATTGCAGCAAGTCATCGATTTCTTTCATTTTCTCTTCTGAGACTTGGTTTGTTTCATCCATAAAGGTAATATCCATTATACATCGCTTCTTTCTATTCTTCTTGTTCTTCCTTTATCTTCTCAACTTCTGTTTTCATTTTAGGATATTTGATCCGAGAATGGAAGGTGCTACTTAAACCGCTGATCAATGATTTTTCCACTTTTCGGATTTCTTTCAAGGTCAGTCCACTATCGTCTAATTGACCATCGGAAATACGCTCTTCGATAAGATTATGGACAAAACTTTCGATTTTTTCGCTCGTCGGATGATCCATTGCCCGTACTGCAGCCTCACAACTGTCAGCAATATTGACGATCCCTGCTTCACGACTTTGCGGTTTTGGTCCAGGGTAACGGAATTGCTCTTCTGTTACTTCCGGATTGCGTTCTTTCGCTTTGATGTAGAAATAACGCATTAGCGTGGTTCCATGATGCTGTCTGCAAATATCGATCACCATTTGTGGCATATTATAATCTTCCAATATTTTGGCTCCATCTGTCACATGTCCAAAGATAATATGTTTACTGTCTTCTGGCAATAAGAAATTGTGCGGGTTTTCCGCTCCTGAAGGCAAGTTCTCAACGAAAAAGCTAGCATGTTTGATCTTGCCGATATCATGATAATAGCAAGCTACTCGAGTTAGCAAAGAACGTCCGCCGATTTCTGCTACAGCGTTAGCACTTAGATTAGCTACCATCATACTATGATGATAAGTACCTGGCGCTTCTTCCAGCAACTGTTTCAATAAAGGATGATTTGGATTGCTGAGTTCATTTAATACAATTACACTGTCATCATTGACCATCAATTCAATATATGGGTGTAGACCGATCGTCAGCAAGAATGAGAAGAGTGCACCAGTGAACCCGCAGACAAGCATTAACCAAGTCGTTGCATCACCAAAGCTCATTCCTTGATAGACGATCAAAATGACATCCATCATCACAGGAAAAATAATGACCCACATGGCAGCAGATAATCCTTGTTCTGAGATCCGTTTGCGTCTGACAATCGTTGCCATGAGCCCAGAGAAAACATAAGACATCAAGATAATCGTTAGAAAGTTCGTGCCAATCGAATCATAAAAAATGAAAAGTGCAGATACTGCTTGGAAAATACCAGCCATGATCCCTGCTCTTCGATTCAAGAAAAAGCTTAAAACAAGTGGTGCAAAAGCAGCGGGATAAAACAGCGGGATATAAGTAGCTTGTTCCGTTTGGAATAATTGGAAAAATTTCATCAGCACTATGCTGACTGACATAGCTGTCACATAGAAAAGCACGTATTTTGTTCTTTCTCCTGCATTTTGGAATTGAAGTGAATTATAAATCAGTACGCCGATTTGAAGCAAAACAGCTAAAACCATGGCAATTAGCGGAAAAATCGAAGTTGTTTGATTAGTCAGTCCTAGTAATTCCAATTTTTTCATAGCTGAAGCATCGATTTGATTACCTTCACGAACAATGATTTCTCCTTGGAAGATCATCACTGGTTGTACAGCTTCTCGTGCGGATTGTTTCAATTCTTCTGTCTTTTTCTCATTCAATACGTCATTCACTACGATACCTTGATCCACTAAGTAGCGAATCATTTGTTGTTGTGCTGGTGTGACATTCAAATATTGGATTTGCTCTTCTGCTTCTTGTTTAAAAGCTTCCAATTCACTTTCACGAACTTGTTTGCTCATCTGTTCGTCAATGAGCTTCAGACTCTCATCCCTCACAGTATGGATCTCAGTTTCAGTCATTTCAAATATCGTCGAATAAAAATTGTTCGGTAGTTTTTGATAAAACGCAACATTTTCTGCATTCACATTTTCAAAATTTTTCTTCAACGCGGCGATCCGCTCTTCTGTAGTAGGCTTTGGGATATTTTCATCTTCCTTTGCCTTATCAATCTTTTCGTCATAAGATTTGTTGATGGCATCATTCGTCTTATCGATCAATTCAAATAGTTGCTTGATCCGATTGTTCTGGTCATCTGCAAGATCTTTTTGGTAAGTGTATTCTGGAGTGACTGCTTCTGCTGCCAGTTTTCTTTTTTGTTCGGTTTCTTCCGTGTTCTCGATCGTTTTGTTCGCACGGATACTTTCTTCTGCTACTTGGCCTTCTCTGAAATCATTGGCCTTTTGTTTGACACTACTAAATGTAACGCCGCAGATAATGATAAAAAACAAGAACAGCAGGAAAGGCAATGCTGCCTTTCCAAGTTTTTCTTGTAGTTTCTGCAGTGTTTTATTCAACATGTGCTTATCCTCCTAAGCAAAGCTTATTCTTGATGGAGATCTGCCTTTTCATAAGCTTTGATGATTTCGGCAACTACAGGGTGCCGAACAACGTCACTTGCTTCAAAATTAACAAAATCGATTTTCTTGATTTGCTTTAATGTTCGTTCTGCATGAACAAGACCACTTGTTGTCCCTCGAGGCAGATCAATCTGACTCGTATCTCCATTGACAATCATTTTTGATTGATAACCAAGACGTGTCAGGAACATTTTCATCTGAGCAACTGTCGTGTTCTGTGCTTCATCCAAAATAACGAATGCATCATCCAATGTCCGCCCCCGCATATAAGCTAAAGGAGCAATTTCGATCACGCCTCGTTCCATCAATCGGTTCGTATGATCTAATCCAAAAATTTGGTATAAAGCATCATAAACAGGACGCAGATAAGGATCTACTTTTTCTTTTAGATCCCCGGGAAGAAAGCCTAGATTTTCCCCTGCTTCCACAGCAGGCCGCGTCAAAATGATTTTTTGCACTTCACCTTTTTTCAAGGCAGCGATTGCTAATACTACTGCAAGAAAAGTTTTTCCTGTCCCGGCTGGTCCTACGCCAA
The DNA here is from genome assembly GCF_051711605.1 of Enterococcus sp. DIV0436a. Lineage (NCBI taxonomy): Bacteria > Bacillati > Bacillota > Bacilli > Lactobacillales > Enterococcaceae > Enterococcus > Enterococcus sp. DIV0436a. The sequence continues at coordinate 1,000,612 of NZ_JBIONA010000001.1, read as the reverse complement.
ATACGATATCATGTTTGGCTACCGATTCGACATATTTCTTTTGGCCGCTGTTTTTTACCCGTATTGGTTTTCCATTACGGTCTTTGACGATCTCTTCCTCATACATTTCAACAAAATAATCTAATGTGCCTTTTTGCCCCATTTTCAGTGCCGTCACGACATCTGGTGTACTTACATGGATTCCTCGTTTGATCAATTCCTGCAATGTCCGAATGACTGAGGCAGCCAAGGAAATCTGGGATTGTTCGCCAATGATCTGAATGATTTCTCCACGTGTATGGATGGTTGTTTCTGTTGTTTCTTCAATCAGTTTTATATGCTTGTCGTGTGCACCTAAAAGCATGCTGACATCATCAGCAGCCGTCAATCTAATCTCTAAAGAACTAGACTCTTCCGTCAAAAATAGACATCCCCTTTTTTTCGATTCATTCTTTCCTATTTTACCATACTCAGAAGAAACTATATAGCAAATAAGAAAAGGTTCTAAAAGAGTTGCTTAACCATAAGTACCAAGAAACGTTAAAAAATAGCTGCTTCCATTCTCTAAAGGTCTCGTTTGAATAAAAAAAGCTGATCATGTAAGCTATGCATAAGATAGAGGACAAGTATTCCGTCTAACTTAGCAAGTATTCTCTGGGTATTTTTCTTGTTTCAAAAAAAGAAAACAAAATATTTGAAATATTCTTGCATTTCAAAAAAAACAGGTGTATTATAACGTCAACAAATAAATATACAGCAAAGCGTCGAGGAAAACAGTAGGCTATTCAGTGATTTATTCCCAGTGAGTCATGTAAGTGAGAAATGACAATAAATCGAATAGACGAACATCATTTCCGAGTCAATGTCGAAAACGTAGATCATTGTGGCTGCCTCCATTATCAGGCTAGCGGATAACTTTATCGAAAAGCGTCCGTGAATGAAGAAGCTTTTTTAAGCGAAAAAAGGTGGTACCGTTCTAGAATCTAGAGCCCTTTTCCCAAGTGGAAAAGGGCTTTTTTTATATTTTAAGGTGGTGGTTTTCATGGAATCTGATATTAGTGGTATTTCTAGTTTCTGCAACGTTTATTTTGTTACTCAAAATGATAATTATTGGAGGAAAAATTTATGGAAGAAACAAAAACTTATTCATGGAAGCAATTATTGATGGTCAGTTCACTTATCTTCGGGATGTTCTTCGGGTCAGGTAATCTGATCTTTCCTGTCCACTTAGGTCAAATGGCTGGATCAAACTGGATCAGCGCTGGTGTAGGTTTTGCCATCTCAGGCGCTCTTTTCCCATTATTAGCTATCTTAGCTGTAGTAGTGACAAAAAGTGATGGTCTGTATGACTTAGCTAAACCTGTCGGAAAATGGTATGCTGCCTTGTTCTTGATCCTTGTTCATTTAACGATCGGACCATTCTTTGGTACACCGCGGACAGCAGCAACTGCTTTTGAAATGGCTGCTAAACCCTTTTTGCCTGAAAAATATGATTCATTAGGTATGTTTTTATTCTCTGCTCTTTTCTTTTTACTTGCTTATTTCCTTACTGTACATCCAACACGTTTGGTCAAATATGTCGGAAAGTATTTAAACTCCTTGTTTCTTGCATTATTAGCTATCATTTTTGTCGTTTCTTTATTTCAACCCATGGGGAATCTAAACCAATCTGCTGCAGATTCTTATCAGACGAACGCTTTGACAAATGGCGTTTTAGAAGGATACAACACGGTTGATGCAGTAGCTTTACTTGCTTTAAGTGTCACTTTTGTCCATGCAGTTCGTGATCTTGGTTTTAAAGATAAAAAAGTCACAGAATTAACAGCAAAAGCTGGTAGCCTGAGCGTTGCGTTAGAAGTCATGATTTATTTTGGTCTGGTCCTTCTCGGTGCGATGAGTTTGAATAAGATGTCTTTATCAGAAAATGGCGGAACTGCACTTTCTCAGATCACTAATTTTTATTTAGGTAACTTCGGTGCTAGCTTCTTAGGGGTAATGGTCACATTAGGTGTCTTCACTACCGCTATGGGACTCGTTGTTTCTTTTGCACAAGATTTCCATAAACTGTTCCCTAAAGTCAGTTATATGACATGGCTGCGTTTAACGACTTTTATCTCTTTTGTCGTTGCGAATGCCGGATTGGATAATATCATCCAATGGTCTTTACCAGTATTGATGCTTTTGTATCCATTGTCACTTGCGTTAATCTTGCTTTCCTTAACAGCAAAATTCTTCCAAAAGAGTCCATTTGTCTATCAAGTAACGATGTTCTTTTCTGCCGTTCCAGCCGTATTGGATATGTTGGCAAATTCGCCTGCATTAGTGAGTCAGCAAACTGTCGTAGCAAGCTTACTAGGATTTTATCATCATTATGTTCCTTTTGCTGCATTAGGACTTGGCTGGGTCGTCCCAACGTTGCTTGGTTACGCTGGCAGCTTGCTCTTTTATTATGTATATCGCGTATCAGGATATAAACAAGAAGCAAGTGAGTTACCAGAAGAATAACCAAATCAAACACAATTTAACATAAGAGATATTAAACAGGAAAAAAACAGCTAGAAGAAAGAATAAGATTCTTTCTTCTAGCTGTTTTTTAGTTCTTTTTTTTACGAACACAAAAAACTGCGGACAATCACTGTCCGCAGTTTAAATGATAAAATTAAGATTGTAATAGTTCTTTCACAATCGCATTCACTTGGTTTCCATCTGCTTTTCCTTTGACTTTAGGCATAATTGCACCCATAACTTTGCCAAATTCTTTCATTGATGAAGCACCAGTTTGAGTGATTGCTTCTTGAACAAGTTGTCGAATTTCTTCGTCGGAAAGTTGTTCCGGCATATATTTTTCGACTATTACAATTTCACTTTTTACTTTTTCAGCTAAATCGTCACGTCCTGCTTCTTCAAACTCATGCAAAGAATCACGTCGCTGTTTCATTTCGCGAGACAACACCGTTAGTTCTTCTTCTTCTGTCAAGTCGTGACCTTCTTTAATCTGCTCGTTTTGTATAGATGACTTGATCATTCGGATGACTTGTAAAGATTCCTTATCTTTCGCTTTCATCGCTGCTTTCATGTCATCGTTTAATCTACTTAGTAGTGACACACTACCAACTCCAATTCATCACAGAACTAGAATTTTTTGCGTTTTCTAGCTGCTTCAGATTTTTTCTTGCGTCTTACACTTGGTTTTTCGTAGAATTCACGTTTACGAGATTCTTGTAAAGTACCCGCTTTTGACACGGAACGTTTGAAGCGACGAAGAGCATCGTCAAGTGATTCGTTTTTGCGAACGACTGTTTTTGACATGTTAATTCCCTCCCTCCGAGCTTAAAAAGTAACCGTAATTGTTATTGAAATATATCTCAAAAAACAAGACTGTCCTGTAAATATTATATCTAATGCTGTTTTGACCGTCAAGGAAATCTTGCTTTTTTTTAAAATTATCAAATGTTATTTTATTTAAATCCTTATTGACAATTTTCACATCTTCCGAAAATCTCGAATCTATGCCCTTCGATCGTGCATCCACCTAGCTGTTCTTCGAAATAATTCATCGGACACATATGGATTTCTTTCGTTGTTCCGCACACTGTACAGATAAAATGATGGTGGTGGCCGATTTCCCCCTGACAGCAATGAAAACGAAACTTCATTTCTCCATTTAAATCGGTTTCTTCCAGTAAATCGATCTCTGCAAAATCATGGAGATTCCGATAAATCGTATCATAACTTACCCCTTTGAATTCCTGATTCATATAGTCAAAAACTTCTTTAGCAGATACGTAGCGGTTACGCTTCACTAAATAAGTTAACAATGCTTCTCTTTTTTTAGTATATTTAAAACCGTTATTTTTCAATGTTTCTAATGATTGTTCGATCAATGTCTGTTTTTTCATGACTTATTCCTCCAAATCAAAATGATTACGAAGTACGCATTCTAGAGTATGGTATAATAAACATAAAAAAAATGCAAGTGAGGTTTTATCCATGTCTTCCGATTCTACAGAAATCGTTACTTTTTTTGTCATCTCCGACTCTGCTGGAGAAACTGCGACAAAACTAGCGCAAGCTACTATGGCTCAGTATCCTACCGTTGAGTTCAACCTATTCCGCAGAACGTTCGTGACAGATGAAAAAACATTAAGGCAGGCATTGCAAGATGCATTAGAAGAAAAAGCACTTGTCCTGCATACATTAATCAATCAAGAACTGATCGAGATAACACGTTCTTTTTGTGAAGAACATCAATTATTTAGTTTCGATGTGATGACGCCACCGATATCAGAAATTGAACGTTTAACTGGTATCAAGCCAATTCGGCAACCTGGTGCCCTCCATTTATTGAATGAGAACTATTTCAAACGGATCAAAGCAATGGAATTTGCTGTAAAATACGATGATGGGAAAGATCCTCGTGGTTTTTTAGAAGCAGATGTCGTTTTGCTAGGCGTATCCCGAACTTCCAAAACGCCTTTGAGCTTGTTTTTAGCAAATAAAAATTTAAAAGTTGCCAATTTACCTTTGATCCCACAAGCACATATTCCCAAACAGCTGTGGGAAATCGATCCTAAAAAAATCGTGGGACTGACGAATAACCCAGATATTTTAAATAATATCCGTAAAGAACGGATGCGCTCTTACGGATTAAACCCTGATACTGCTTATTCCGATATCGAAAAAATTAGAGCTGAACTCGATTTTGCGAATGATCTTTATGAAAAACTAGGATGTGTAGTGATCAATGTGGCATCTTTATCTATTGAAGAAACGGCTTCGCTTATTTTGAATGCTTTAGACCTAGAAGATCATAGTTATTATGGAACTGAAACAACAGAAAAAAGCGATTAATCATTTTTGTCTTTTTCTTAAAAAACACTGGAGTGTGACAACGAAATTTCTTCGTTGTCACACTCCAGTGTTTATCTATTTGCACCTATCGTTATTGATGTTCCACATGTTTGAGTGTCTGGTTCAAAATATCCAGTACATGAGAATCATCAAGACTATACAAAATCGCTTTTCCCTCGCGATGAGACTTGACGACATAATTTTCTCTTAATAAACGTAGTTGATGCGATACAGCAGACTGCTCCATTTCCACTGCTTGGGTGATTGCTGTCACATTTTGTTCCCCGTCTTTCAGATATAGCAGAATTTTAAGACGAGTGGGATCACTCAACATTTTGAATAATTGACTGACTTTCTCTACTTTTGATTTTTGCGTGTCTGTCAATCCATTCACCTCCAACTTGAAAAAAGACTGACTTCTAAAGTTTACCACTTTTTCCATCAGTCTCAAGTTTTTTATTCTTCTGTCATCTTTTTGATAATCGCTTCATAAGAGGCTACTTTTTCGGCTGCGTCTTCTGTAGAGCTTCCTTTTACACCAATATAAAACTTGATTTTCGGCTCAGTTCCTGAAGGGCGGATAGCAATCCAGCCATTTTCTTCCAATGTATATTTCAATACGTCGGATGGCGGTGTTGTGAGTTTTTCTACGTTTCCTTCACGGTCTGTTCGCGTCAATTCTTTAAAGTCTTCTGTTTGAATAACTTTTGCTCCGGCAAATTCTGTCGGTGCTTCTTTACGGAATTTTTCCATCAAAGCAGAGATTTTCGCAGAACCTTCTTGTCCGCTCATTGTCACAGAAATCGTTTTTTCTGCGAAATAGCCATAGGTTTCAAAAATCGTTTGCAAGCCGTCATACAACGTTTTGCCTTGTTTTTTATAGTAAGCTGCTACTTCTGCTAATAAAAGCAATGCTTGGATCGCGTCTTTATCGCGAACAAAAGGTTTAACTAAATAACCATAACTTTCTTCGAATCCAAACATAAAAGTATGTGAATGGTCTTCTTCGAATTGTTGGATTTTTTCAGCAATGAATTTAAACCCTGTCAACACATTGAACATGGTAGCACCGTAGTGTTCCGCAATTGCTGTAGGCAATTCGCTGGAAACGATTGATTTCAATACCGCTGCGTTTTCTGGTAAAGTGCCTCTTGATTGATGTGCTTCCAAAATATATTGAGCAAACAATGCTCCGATTTGGTTCCCAGTCAATACTTCATAAGAACCATCTGGCAAACGAACGGCTGCGCCTAAACGGTCTGCATCAGGATCTGTTGCAATCAGCAAGTCAGCTCCTTCTTTTTCTCCAAGTCGTATAGCATATTCAAAAGCTGAATGTTCTTCTGGATTTGGCGATTTGACCGTAGTGAAATCTGGATCTGCCACAGCTTGTTCGGGAACTAGTACGAATTGCTCAAATCCAGCTTGTTTCAACGCACGTTCGCCCAACATTTTCCCTGTTCCATGAAGTGGCGTGTACACAAGTTTCAAATCTTTCCCCATTGTTTCAACCAATTCACGATCAATCGTCACTGCTTTGATTTCTTCTAGATAAGCAGCGTCCACTTCTTCTCCGATGATCGTGATCAACCCGCTATGTTTAGCTTCTTCGTCAGATAATACTTCGACTTTTAGCGGATTGCTGACTTCACGGACATATTTCGTCAATGCATCTGCGTCTGCAGGAGGCATTTGTCCGCCATCTTCTCCGTAGACTTTATATCCATTGTAAGCCGCTGGGTTGTGAGATGCGGTTACCATGATTCCCGCAAACGTCTTCAAATGACGAACTGCAAAAGAAAGCTCTGGTGTTGGACGCAGACTTTCGAATACATAAGACGGGATATTGTGATGTGCTAGTGTTTTGGCTGCTTCCATTGCAAATTCTGGTGACTGATGGCGTGAGTCATAAGCGATTGCGACACCTCGGCGTTTTGTTTCTTCACCTTGTGTATCCATGAAACGTGCTAGTCCTTCTGTTGCTTGTCTTACCGTATAGATGTTCATTCGATTGATCCCAGGTCCTAAGATTCCCCGCATGCCTGCAGTACCGAATTCCAACGGTGCATAAAAAGCATCTTCAAGTTTTTCAGGATCTTCACCCAGATCATTTAATTGTTTTTTTAAGTTTTCTTCTAAATTTTCTTCATGTACCCATTGTTCATACACTTGTTCCCAAGACATGAAAATAACACCTCTTTCTGAAATATGGTTCTTAATAAGTATAGCATTCACTTATTAGATATGAAAGTATGAGGACCAAAAAACGCTTAAATCAAGAAAGGATTCTTTTATCAAAAGGTGTTGGACGTGTTCGCATAAATCAGATTCAGTAAATTTCACGCGAAAAAAAAGAGTAAAAGAACAATTGAACCCGTTCTTCTACTCTTTTTAAACTTATGCTGTTGTTTCTTCCAAAGACTCCAAGTATTTATACACTTGTTGTCCAGCAATACCGCCGTCACCAACAGCTGTAGTGATTTGTCGCAAATCTTTTTCACGAACATCTCCGATGGCAAAAACGCCTGGCATATTCGTTTTCATTTCGTTGTCTGTTGGAATCCAACCAGCCTCGTTCGTCAAACCTGCTTCTCTAAAAGGTGCAGTTAATGGATCCAGTCCAACATAGATGAATACTCCGTCTGCTGCTAAATCAAATTCATTGCCGGTTTTGACATTACGTGCTTTCACACCTGTCACTACCATTTCGTTTCCAACGATTTCGTCAACGACTGTATCCCACATAAAGGAAATTTTTTCATTTGCAAATGCACGGTCTTGGATGATCTTTTGTGCACGTAATTCATCTCTACGGTGGACGATCACTACTTCAGAAGCAAATTGTGTCAAATAGATGGCTTCTTCTACTGCTGAGTCCCCACCCCCAATGACTACTAGACGTTTGTTACGGAAAAACGCACCATCACAGACTGCACAGTAAGAAACGCCTCGTCCAGCAAATTCTTCCTCGCCAGGTACGCCTAATTTACGGTGGATACAGCCTGTTGCGATAATGACTGTTTTTCCTTCGTAACTTTTATCTTCACAGATGACTTCTTTATGGCTGCCGTGATCCTTGATATCTTGAACGATTCCATAAGCATTTTCTGTCCCAAATCTTGAGACACTTTCATACATCTTATAAGCTAGATCGGGGCCCATGATCGAATCGAATCCAGGATAATTTTCGATTTCTGCCGTATTGTTCATTTGGCCGCCAGGGGCACCTTGTTCGATCATCAATACGGATAAGTTTGAACGTGAAGCATATAAAGCAGCAGTCATCCCAGCAGGTCCTGCGCCAATAACGATTACATCATACATATGTAGATTCTCCTTTACTTAATCAAGTAAGCATACTTTACAGCCAATGCGAAAAAAAGTCTATTGTTCTGCTTGCGTTTCTCGAATAGCTTTATTATACTCGAAAAATCCGCTGAAAAACAATAGACTTTTATAAATCATTGATCAATCGTTCGAAAGATTTTCTCCATTTGAATCAATTACTTTTTTATACCAGTTGAATGATTTTTTCTTTGAACGGGCTAATGTGCCATTTCCTTGGTTATCACGATCGACATAAATGAATCCGTACCTTTTCTTCATCTCACCGGTACCAGCTGATACTAAATCAATACATCCCCAAGTCGTATAGCCTAATAGATCGACTCCGTCTAGTTCTACTGCATCCTTCATCGCCTGGATATGCGCTGCCAGGTAATCGATTCGGTAATCATCTTCCACATAACCATTTTCATCTGGCGTATCGACTGCACCTAAGCCGTTTTCTACAATAAATAATGGTTTTTGATAACGATCATAAATATCATTCATCGTTATTCTCAAGCCTAATGGATCAATTTGCCACCCCCATTCACTTGCTTGCAGATATGGATTTTTGACAGAAGCAAAGATATTTCCTGCAGTCTGTTCCAAGAGTTCGTTGTCGGTAGTCGAAACTCGGGAAGAATAATAAGAAAAAGAGATAAAATCAACAGTATGTTCTTTCAGCAATGCGGCATCCCCTGGTTCCATTTCGATCTGAATGCCATTTCGCTCCATTTCTTTCAATGCATAAGCGGGATATTCTCCTCGTGACTGGACATCAATGAAGAAATAATTTTCTCGATCTGATTTTCTAGAAGCCCAAACATCTTCAGGATTGCAAGTGTATGGATAATATGCTCCTGCTGCCAGCATACAGCCTACTTTGTTCTCCGGATCTACTTCATGAGCAATCTTCGTTGCGATGGCACTTGCAACCAACTCATGATGTGCCGCTTGATATTTGATTTGTTCTTCATTTTCTCCTTCTTCAAAATACAGCCCTGCGCCCATGAATGGTGCATGAAGGATCATATTGATCTCATTGAATGTCAGCCAATATTTGACAAGTCCTTTATAGCGATTGAAGATGACTCGACACAGATTTTCATAAAAACCAACGAGTTCTCTGGAACGCCACGCACCATATTCTTTGATCAAATGCATTGGACAATCAAAATGCGTAATCGTCACAAGTGGCTCAATTCCGTGCTTTTGGCATTCTTTAAAGACATCCTCATAAAATTTCAAGCCAGCTTCATTCGGCTCTTTCTCATCCCCCATTGGAAAAATACGACTCCAGGCGATAGACATTCGATAAGTCTTGAACCCCATTTCTGCAAACAAAGCAATATCTTCCTTATAACGATGATACATATCGATTGCAATTTTTGCTGGATAAAAATGATCCTCATCAAATTCAAACATTTTTTTCTTTCCGGTGATAACAGGAAAACGGTCTTTTCCGATTGGCACAACATCTACGTTTGCTAGTCCGCGTCCACCTTCATCATAACCGCCCTCACATTGATTGGCTGCTGTAGCACCGCCCCATAAAAAATCTTTTCTGAATCCCATTATACTTCCTCCATTATATGTGTATTACCTGATAATTCTCTTGCCAGTTCATCTTGAACTTCGATTCCTTCTTCTTTTAATCGGCTGATTGTTTCCTTGAATTGCGGTAAATACTGCTGGTGTGCAATAAACAACTCATCCATGATCCGTTTTGCTGTCTTTCCTGATCGTATAAGTGGATTGATCGTAAACGCCTGTAAAGCTGTCCCATAATCACCAGTCACAGCTGCTTCGATCGTCAGCAATTCCATATTCTTCATTACTTGCAACCAGCCTCTTTCAGCAGCAGGAAGAGAACCAAACGCTACATTTCTCGCTCCTTGTGCGCCAACATAGGCAGTGACTTCTACTACACAATCTGCCGGCAGGTCAGGAACAGCTCCATCATTCTTTGTAGATACCACGATCTGTGTTTCTTTATTTCCATAGATTGAAGCAATCGTTTCACAGGCAGCGTCTGAATAATAAGCGCCACCTCGTTTTTGCAATTGTTCAGGTTTATGGTCTAATTCTGGATCTTTGTATAATTCAAATAGCTCTGCTTCTGTTTCTTTCACTTGCTGCGCTCTTGTACCAATCGTTTGATATTCTTCTAAAGCATGTTCCAGCATTTCTTCTTCACGGTAGTAATAGCGGTGGTAGCCACAAGGGATCATGTTCATTTGTTTTAATTGTTCTTTGAAAAACGGGATATCAAAGATATTTTTCGGTAATCCATTATCTTCATCGTATAAACGATCAATCAATTCTGCCGTGCGGTCATTTCCTTTATTATCTGCTACTTTGTGCCAATGGAAATGATTTAGACCGGCAAACTTGTAGATCAGCTCTTCTTTTTTCTTGCCAAGCATTGCTGGTTCTGTCATCATCGCCATCACTGGCACATTGCATAATCCAATCACTTTATCCCATTTGCCATATCTGATAACTGCTTCTGTCACCATCCCACTTGGGTTCGCGAAATTGATCAGCCAAGCATTTGGACATAAACGCTTCATGTCCTCAACGATTGCCAAAACGACTGGAACGGTACGAAAAGCTTTGAATATCCCGCCAGCACCATTTGTTTCTTGCCCAATCATCCCATAATAACTAGGGATCCGCTCGTCTTTGATTCGTGCATCTAATTGACCGACACGAAACTGAGTCGTAACAAAATCCGCATCTTTCAATGCTTCTTCCCGATCCAGAGTTGCATAGATCTTGACTTCATATGGAGAAGCATCCCACATACGCTGAGACATCTGACTAACGATCTCAAGCTTTTCTTTTCCTTCTTCTACATCTACGAGCCAGATTTCTCGTATCGGTAATTCCTCATATCTTTTGATAAATCCTTCCATCAACTCAGGGGTGTAACTGCTGCCTCCACCAATCGTAGCGATTTTGATTCCTTTTGCCATGTTCTCACTCCTTTACTTTTTTACACTTTCATTATCTTTTTTGTAAACAAAACAAACAATAGAAATCCGTTTCTTTCCAGTAACATTTACAAAAGTTAGTGTTTTCTAATGGATTTTTGTAAATATCTTGTCAAAAAATGTCTATTTTAAGTTATATAGTATAAATCCGTTTACAAATCATTTTCAAAAAAGTTATAATTTACGTAAAAAAATAAGAAGAAGGTATCTACATGTTATTACGTGAAAAAATCAAAGAAATCTCCTTTTCTCCTTCAGAAAATGAAGTGATCCAGTTTCTCTTAAGCGATTCTCCAGCACTTGGCGAAATGACCATCCAAGAGATCGCTGAGCGATGTTATGTCCACCCGTCCACACTCATCCGTATAGCAAAAAAAATGGGTTTTGATGGCTGGGTCAGTTTTCGTAATGCTTTTTTAGCTGAAACAGCCTATCTTGAAGGGAATTTTCAAGACGTAGATGCGAATCTTCCTTTTTCCACCACAGACGGTATTATGACGATCGCAAATAAAATGGCTTCTTTAGAACAGATGACGATTCAAGATACACTTTCTCTCATTCATCATGACCAACTGCAAAAAGCTAAGTATTTACTGCTCCAGGCAAAAAAAATCGTGATCTTCGCCAGTAACTCGAATACTTTGATTTCTCAAGATTTCATGCTGAAAATGAAGCGCATCAAAATGGATGTCACAATTGTCACCACTTTTGGTGAATCATTCTATGAAGCGTACAATTGCACGAGCGATATGTGCGGGATCCTGATTTCTTATACGGGTGAAAATAAAGTGATTCTTCGTACCGCAGAAATATTGAAACAAAATCATGTTCCAATTTTAGCTTTGACCAGTATCGGTGATTCAACGCTATCTGCAATGAGTACAGCCGCTTTGCGACTTACGACACGCGAGCGACTGTATTCAAAAATTGGTAATTTTACGATCAATACATCAATTTGTTATCTTCTAGACGTGTTATATAGTTGTGTTTTTGCAGAAAATTATCAACAGAATTTAGTCCATCTAATTTCTGTCGGTCAAAAATTCGATAAACGCCCTATCAGCTCAGCCATCATGAAAGAGCCTTTCAATTTTGAAAATAAAGAAGTGGAATAAAAAGAATAGTTAAGCCTAGTCCATTCTTCACCTAACCGTTCAGGTCAGTGCGGTGATAAGTGCATCGTCTGGCCCGACCGTCTCCCCTTGGTTTTCCAAAATATCCAAATAATCCGTGTAATTGGTGACGATCACAGGTGTTTCTAAACTGTATCCTTCCTTTTCGATTTTCTTTTTGTCGAAGCGTAGCAACAGATCGCCTTGTTTCACTCTTTCTCCTTGCTGCACTAAGCTTTCAAAATATTTCCCTTCCAACTGCACAGTATCCAATCCGACATGAATCAGCAATTCCAGCCCTGTTTCAGAAACCATTCCAATTGCATGTTTCGTCGGGAACAGGGTCATGACTGTTCCGTCAAAAGGGGCACGTACTTCTCCTTTTTCAGGGTAGATTAAGATTCCTCGACCTAGTGTTCCTTGTGCAAAAGCTGCATCCTTTGCTGCATTTAGTGGAGCGATTTGTCCTTGTATCGGTGTTTTTACAATTTCTTTACCTGATTTTTTCTGTATATCATCTGTTTCACCTGCTTCATCCTTCCAAAAGAAAAAAGTCAGCGAAAACCCGATTACCGAAGCAATAGCAATGCCGATAAACGCTTGAAACATACCACTGGCGTCTGTTTCCGTGATGTAGTTTACCACCCCAAAAATCCCTAACCCGCCCATTGTGTAGCTGATTGTTCCAGATGCCATCAAATAGATTCCTGAAACAGCACCACCAATCATCGAGTAAATAAATGGCTTCTTCTTCGGTAAGGTGATTCCATAAATGGCCGGTTCTGTTACGCCGAAGATTCCTGAAATCACAGCTGGCATGCAAAGCGCCTTCATTTTTTGATCCTTGAACTTGAAATACATCGCCAATACCACTGCTGTCTGTGCAAAACTCGCGCCATAAACGCCTACTAACATCTGACTCCACCCATTTTGCGCTAGCTGCATAATCGCAAGAGGGATAATACTCCAATGAAGTCCGAAAATCACCAGTACTTGCCAAAGAAACCCTAGAACTGCACCATACACAGCTGGAGAAAAGTCCATCAATGCTTGGAATCCCGTGCTTAATAGATCTGTCAGTATACTGACAATCGGACCGATAATCAAAAAGCCAGCAGGAAGTGCGATTAATAACACAGAAAAAGGAACCAAAAAGGTCTGGACGACTGCAGGAATCCATTTCTTGGCAATTTTTTGGACTTGTCCGGCAAATGCGATAATGAAGATAACAGGTACGACGCTACTGGTATAACTGCTGCCCACCCATGGGATACCCAAAAATGTTTCATAAGCCGGAAGCCCCAGCAAGCTATAAGGCGCAGGACTGCCATCAGGGAAACCACTTTGTAGTGCTGCTCCTTGTACAGTCGGATAACAAAGTGCTGCACCAATCACGAGCCCCACCATCGGATTCAGATGAAATTTTTTCGCTGCTGTGTACCCTAAGATCACTGGCATGAAATAAAAAATTGCATCCCCTATCCCATTCAGCATGATGTACGTACCCGATCCTTCAGTATAAAATTTGAGAAACAAGAACAAAGCATTTAATCCTTTGACCATTCCCGCTGCAGCCAAAGCACCTAAAAAAGGCTGGAAACAGCCACTTAATATGTCGATTAATCGATTGAACAGATTACTACTTGAAGAAACCTCTTCTTCTGCTTCATCGGAAATCCCGGCTACTGTCAGTACTTCTGCATAGACATCTGGCACATGATTCCCGATTACAACTTGATATTGCCCGCCGCTTTTCATGATGGTGACTATCCCTTCCATCTTTTTCAAAACATCATCCTTTGCTTTATTTTCCTCCTTTAGTTTGAAACGAAGTCGCGTTACACAGTGTGTCAAGCTACGGATATTTTCTTTTCCTCCGATATTCTTTACGATGTTTTCTGCTAATTCCTGGTATTTTCCCATTTCTATTCCCTCCAATTAATTAGTGGAAGGTTTAGCCAACTGAATGTCACTACCCTTATTTTCATACGTTCTTGTTAATTTGTCCTCCTTTTTTATTTATTTACAACGATTCTCATGCACTAAACGCGCAGTATGGATCGTTAAATACATTTTTTCATCCGTGGACATCTGGTAGTCGAAAGCCCCGGTTAAAAAGTCTGCTATTTTCTCAACGCAACCAAACGTATCCTTATATTTTTTTTGAATAACTTGGAACAATTCCTCAGAAACTTCTCCATCTTCTGATTTCGCTCCATCTAGAACACGTGTCAGAAAAAAACGCAGGTGTGTGACGAATCGAAAAAAGTGGACTGAATCTTCATCAAATGTAATCTTATAGTAATAGCGAACGATATTTAAAATATCCTGTATTGTTGTGGTAAACAGGTAGGTATTGTCTTGCTGGCTTTGAATGCCTTGTGCATTGACTAAATGCAATGCGATAAATCCGGCTTCGTCTTCTGATAACTTGATGTGGTATTTATCCGAGATTTTCTTCACTGTTTTTTTCCCAATGGCATACTCTTTAGGAAACAGTTGTTTGATATCATACAGCAATACATTTGGCACAAAGATCCCCATTTTTTGACGTTCGATAGCTGTATACAAGTGATCCGTCAATGAAATATACACAGAATCATTTAAATGGACTTGCAGAGCCTCTTTTGTATATTCAATGATTTCACAAGAAATTTCTAAGTACTCAAGAGGAATCGCTTGTGCCAATTCTTGGAACTGTTGTGAAAGTCCGTCATTTGTCAACTGAAATTTTTTGTCGATGCATGAGTCAAGAATCGGGTCACCCACCTTCTTTTTGAATGCCAATCCTTTTCCCATCACAATCATTTCCCGATCTCTTTCATCCCTTGTTATTACGACGTTGTTATTCAGTACTTTCTCAATCAGCATGTTTTGCTCCTTTCCATGATATATAGGGCTGTATCCAAAACAAAAAGAAAAACCCAAAAAGCCGTCCATGAAACCATGGGAGACTCATTAGGTTTAGCTTGCATCAGGCAATCACTATCCAAGTTGTATCGTTTTCTTTATATTATCGAAAGCAAACGATTTTGTCAACGCTTTCTTAGGGGCTATTAGGCACTTCTGACTAGCTGACGTCGTCTTTTTTAAATCTGGTAACTACGACACTAACTCTCACAGATGAAAAATATGGGAAGCTATGTTTTATTTTCACTCTAGTGCTTAGGTCAAAATGCTACTGTCACAACATCTTTTATATACCACTGCTTTGCAGTTTGTACATATCTGCATACAAACCATTTTGCGCTAGAAGTGTTTCATGATTCCCGCGTTCTACTATATGACCTTTGTCTAAAACTAAAATCAATTCTGCATCTCGAATCGTTGACAGCCGATGGGCAATCGCAATCGTTGTCCGTCCTTGACGCATTTTTGCCAATCCTTCTTGGATCAATCCTTCTGTTTCAGTATCGATATTTGCTGTTGCTTCATCCAATACTAGAATTTTAGGATCAGTCACGATTGTTCGCGCAAAAGTGATCAGCTGTCGTTGTCCACTAGAATAGCTAGCACCATGTTCGATCACTTTTGAGTGATATCCTTTTGGTAATTCATCGATGAATTTGTTTGCTTGAACAAACTCAGCCGCATGGCGTATCTGTTCGTCTGTGATAGCTGGATTCATCATCCGAATATTTCCTGCGATATCCCCATAAAACAAGAAAGCATCTTGCAAGACCAGCCCCATTTTCTTACGTAACTCTTCCATTGGATATTCTCGAATGTCATGATCATCAATCAATATCTGACCTTCATAAAATTCGTAAAACCGCATCAATACATTGATGATCGAGCTTTTCCCACTTCCGGTGTGTCCCACTAATGCAACGGTCTCTCCCGGATTAGCAACAAAAGAGATATTGTTTAATACATTGTGCTCTCCATCATAAGAAAAGCTTACATTGCGAAACTCAATCTTACCTGAAGTAATCATTTGATCTGCTCCAGGGTTTTGTTGTGGTGCATATTCTTCCGTATCCATAATCTTCAAGATACGACTACCAGCAACCATCCCATCTGTGAAGATGCTCAAAAAGTCCATCATTTGAGACATTGGATTAAAAAATCCCTGGACATAGGTCGTAAATGCATAGATCAGTCCAACTTCTACGGGAGAATGCAACGCATCGATCCCAAACAAAGTCAACACCAACGCAATCGCCAATGCATATAGAAAATTGATGATTGGACTTAACAGAATCGAATTCGTTTTGATCATCGCATAACGCGTGTCTAAATACTCATTGTTCACTTGTTCAAATTCTTTAGCTAAACGAGCTTCTTGGCGAAACTGCTGGATAATACGCATGCCGGAAATCGATTCATTCAATTTCGTATTCAGCTGACTTAATTTTTCTCGCATATTCCGGTAAATACGAGAACTAAATTTCTGGTAATACCAGATGACGATTCCTAAAATTGGCAAGAACACCAAAGTCCACAAGGCAATTTCTCCATTGATTTGAAACATGGCAATGAATGAAGAAACGACTGCAAAGATCCCAGTCAATACCATCAAAAAGACGTACCAAAATTCAAATAGCGTTTCTGTGTCATTCGTCACTCGAGAAACGGTTGATCCTGCCGGTGTCTGATCAAAATAACGCATACCTAGTGTATGCAGCTTTTCAAATAATTTTACCCTAATATACTGATAGGTCTTCAATGAAGCCATGGAATACAAATACCATTGGAAAAACCAAATGATACTTTTTACTATGACTCCAAATAAGTACATACCAGCAAAAAACAAAATAACTTGTGTCGTAGCCGACTGTTTAGCCAGATGATCATCCATAAAAGTTTGGATGATCCTTGGCAATAGGACATTGATCACAGACAGAGCAAACGCAAATAAGATAGCAACGATGAACGTTCTTCTAAAAGGTTTGGCGAACTTCATCAGTCGTGTGATGATCTTTTTCTGTTCTTTAAGTGGAATCGATTTTGTCCATTCCGATTGATAATTTTCATCCATCAGGCCTCGCCTCCTTCTATCTTCGCTTCTAATTGCTGTTTCTCCCACATTTGTTCATACCAGCCGCCTAGTGCAAGCAGCTCATGATGGGTTCCTCGTTCAATGATTTTCCCTTGATCGACAACAATGATTTCTTTTGCATGCATCACGCTACTTAAACGGTGAGCTGAAATGATAGTTGTTTTCTCTTTTCTTATTTCTTTTAAATTATGCAAGATAGCTTCTTCTGTTTTGGCATCTACTGCAGAAAGTGCATCATCTAATATTAATAATTCAGGATTTTTGATCAATGCTCGAGCAATCGAAATCCTTTGTTTCTGTCCGCCAGATAAAGAGACTCCACGTTCTCCAACTAAGGTATCATAACCTTTTGGTAATTCCTTAATTTCATTGTTGATAAATGCTAAAGAAGCCGCATGCTCTACTTCTTCTTCTGAAAGTTTTGGATTAGAAAAACGGATATTATCTCGAATGGTCATCGAAAACAAGAAGTGATCCTGAGGCACATAGCCGATTGATCCTAATAAAGCATTCAATGAATATTCTTTGATCGAACGTCCGCCAAATTGGATTTTCCCTTGATAATCATCGTATTCACGCATCAGTAATTTGATGATCGTCGTTTTTCCCGCACCAGTTTTCCCAACAATACCTAATGTTTCTCCTTCTTGGATTGCAAACTTGATTTGTTCTAATGCTGGTGATTCTTCTTTCGGATAATTAAAAGAGGAAATAGCTACATTCAGCTCGCCTTTTGCCGGGGTCTGCACTGCACCCAGTTGTTCCACGATATGCGTTTTTTCATGCAAAAGTTCATTGACGCGATCATAAGAAGCATTTCCTCTTTCCAATACGTTGAACAATCGACCAATCGCAAACATCGGCCAAACAAGCATACCGATATAACTAATAAATGAGACCATCTGCCCGATCGAGATCGTGCCTTCCAAGACATACTTTCCACCTAAAATAATTGTTGCAACATAAGACAGACCGATAATCAAGGTAATGAATGGATCAAATAAGGAGTCTAAAAAATTGACTCGTTTGTTTTTAATAATTGCATCTTCAATCTTTTCTTCAAAATCCGCTAGATCTTCTTTTTCTTGTCCAAATGTTTTAATGACTTTGATCCCAGTGATACTTTCTTGTGTCTTATCATTGATACTAGAAAAAGCTTCTTGCGAATCACGAAAAGCATCATGGAGTTTCGACCCCAGCACTCGTGAAGTGACGGCCAGCAAAGGCAGAGGAATCAGCGCAATCAGTGTTAAGCGCCAATCAATAAACAAAATCATCGCAATGATCGTTGTTCCGCCCGTAATCACTGAATCTGCAAAGGTCAAGATACCAGCTCCTGCTACATTCTGGATCGCATTCAAATCATTCGTTGCATGAGCCATCAAATCCCCAGTCCGATATTTTTGGTAAAAGAGATTGTCCATTTCTGTAAAATGTTTGAATAACTGCTGCCGAAGTTCTTTCTCCAACCGAGCTGCACTTCCCCAAATATTCGTCCGCCAGATATAACGAAAAAGATATTGTAAAAAAGCAGCGATAATCAATAGGAAGATCCACCCGAAAATGATCTTTACTGATAAATTTTTATCGGCAATCTCATCAATGATGATCCCAATCACTTTTGGAGGAACTAACTGTACCAAGGCCACTGCGAATAGCGAGAAAACCCCAATTAAATAATGTTTCTTTTCCTGATGAAAAAACCAGCCTAACTTTCTAAAAATCGACATTTTACTCCTCCTTTGTCTTTATCAAGAGCCTAGGATTGTCTGTGCTTGTCTTTTTTGCTGAATAATCTGAATAGTCTAACAAATTACGAAATAAAAAACGGACTGAAAAAATCAGCCCGTAAAAAGTCGTTGGGTCAGAACCTATTTTTTCCCTTGGTTCTTCATTTGCTGCATCATCTGGCGAATTTTCTTCTCAGATGGTTTTTGCCCCATTGACATCATCATTGATCGCAACACGTCCTCATTAACGGGAGGATTTTTTTCTAAATAGTCTTTCATATATTTACGCGCTAGGAAAAAGCCACCTACTGCGCCGATTAGCAAAGCAATAATAGCAATAAGTACGACAATACCTGTTGATAACATATAAATCTCTCCTTTCTATTTCCGAATTGCTCTCAATGACTTATTTTACTAAAGTTTATTGAAAAAAGAAAGGCGTATTCTTTAGTTTCATGCAAAAAATAGTGGTTTTTTTAGAGGAGAACAAAATTTCTTTCGTCATTCAGCAAGACGCGCCACGAAAATAAATTAGGCATACCGAATCTTTTTCTTTAATTTTTTCTTTTTGAGGTGTAGAATGTAATCGTAGATAAATAGGAAAGGTGGTTTTTTCTTGAATAATCAATCCAACAAACAATTTCATAAGCATCGACTTATTGAACATACAAATGGTTTATCTTTAGCTGAAGTAAATGGAACAGTTGATGTACCAAAGGGGAAAAGTTTTTTTAAAACACTTCTTGCTTACTCTGGACCAGGTGCATTAGTAGCAGTTGGTTATATGGACCCGGGTAACTGGTCCACTTCGATCACTGGTGGACAAAATTTCCAATATTTATTGATGTCAGTTATTTTGATGTCTAGTCTGATTGCTATGCTTTTACAGTATATGGCAGCAAAATTAGGAATCGTGACCCAAATGGATTTGGCCCAAGCAATCCGAGCACGCACAAGTAAGACATTAGGTGTCATTTTATGGATATTGACTGAATTAGCTATTATGGCAACAGATATTGCAGAAGTAATTGGTGCAGCAATCGCCCTCTACTTACTTTTTGATATTCCATTGGTGATTGCCGTCTTTATTACTGTATTAGATGTTTTCGTTCTCTTACTACTGACAAAAGTCGGGTTTCGTAAGATCGAAGCACTGGTTGTCTGCTTAATTTTCGTCATTTTATTCGTTTTTGTCTATCAAGTTGGCTTGTCTAACCCAGATTGGCACAGTTTATTTGCTGGCTTTATCCCTAACAGCCATACATTCTCCGACTCACCTGTCATTGGTGGCGAAACTCCGCTAACTGGAGCATTAGGGATTATTGGCGCAACAGTCATGCCACATAACTTATATCTACATTCAGCAGTTTCACAAACTCGGAAGATCGATCACCAAGACGAAGAAGATGTAGCACAAGCTGTACGTTTTTCTACTTGGGACTCTAATATCCAATTGTCGATGGCTTTTCTAGTCAATGCACTGCTATTGATCATGGGTGTCGCTGTCTTCAAAACCGGTTCTGTCCAAGATCCTTCCTTTTTTGGTCTGTATGAAGCTTTATCTGATCCATCAGCTATGAGCAATGGTATCTTGATTGCTGTAGCAAAATCTGGTATCTTGTCCACTTTATTTGCTGTAGCACTTCTTGCTTCTGGCCAGAACTCTACTATTACTGGTACGTTGACCGGTCAAGTCATCATGGAAGGATTCATCCATATGCGTATCCCGATTTGGCTAAGAAGACTGGTCACACGGTTGCTTTCTGTGATTCCTGTATTGATTTGTGTTTTGTTTACAAGTACAAAAGGAACGATCGAAGAACATACCGCTTTGAATAACTTAATGAATGAATCCCAGGTGTTCTTGGCTTTTGCGTTGCCGTTTTCGATGATTCCTTTACTGATGATGACCAACAGCCAAGCGGAGATGGGTAGCCGATTTAAAAATTCATTCATCGTAAAACTTCTTGGCTGGTTCTCTGTGATTAGTCTAACTTACTTGAACTTACGAGGATTACCAGGACAGATCGAAAGTTTCTTCGGCGAGCAAGCCACCTCAGCTCAACTAGCATTGGCTGATCACATTGCTTATATAATCATTGTTCTTGTCCTTCTCCTGTTGGCATGGACGATTGGTGATTTATATAAAGGAAACAAAAAATATGAACAACGTTTGCAGGAAACGGTAGAAGAAATCGAATAGAAACTGATTTTTCCACACAAAGACCCTTGATAGTTAGGTTAAAAATCTAGCTACCAAGGGTCTTTTTATTTAGAAGATAAAGCTTTTTTCAGATTTAATTTACTGAAAACTAGCATGCTTGTTACTACGATGAATTGCGTTAATGGCACGCCTGCGCCAGTGTAGACACTTAAAAAATAATCCTTTTTTTCTGGCGCATAAGAACAAAACCACGAGACACCGAAAAGAAAAACCAATTGTGTCAGTATTAATCCGGTGACCACAATCAAAGAGGAACTATAATAGGCACGATCAGCTTTTGCAAATACGGTTCCTAGTATCATAAGTAATATCCCTGCTATTGAAGCAATCAGCACGGGAATAGCCAGAACTTGGTAAATTTTTATGATGACATTCGCGACTTTTGCTGATTTTGTTAATTGGAAATTAGGTGTTCTCGGTTCATTACTATCGATCCAATTCTCCATTAGCGGAAGGTTTAATAATTCTTGAGCCTGTTTGACTTGTTCTTGCGTTCCGAAACTATAATTTCCTCCTTGATGGAAATCTTTATATCGCCATGCATAAGCGTATCCTGATTGAAGGAAATCGAATACGATTGGCAGATCACTCATCGTCTTTCCATCTCCTGATCCCATCAGATAGAACTCTTTTTTCTTTTTGATGGTTCCCTTGTGATAGGCTTCTTCTAATTCTTGGTTGACTTTTTTCCAAAAATCATTGGTTTCTTTTGCATTGTTTTGGTAATAACCAGATTCGCTTACCACATCTCGCAATGCCCAAAAGATGATATCTCCGGGTAATTCTTTTACTTTTCCACCTTGGGTCCACGCGTGAGTCGTATATAATTCGTCAATACGGGTAGAAACAGTATGGAATGTAGGAGATGCGGCTAATGCTTTATTTAGTGCAGCATGTGAGACCCATATCTCACTGTTTTCTTTATTCAAGTTCGTTTCATCATCTATTCGGATCAGTTGTTTCATCAAACGTCCAAATTCTCCACTGGAACGGTCATTGATGGTTGCAATACCGTATGTTGTCTCATTTTTATATTCGATCCACTGATAGACGATGGAAAAGCCAACTATAGGAAGTAAAAACAATGAAAGTTTCAGCCATTCCCGTTTCGAGAGAAGAAAGAGTCGTTTTTTTAACTTCTTTACTTCTTTGAAAGAAAAGTCTTGCCCTAGCAAGATCTGGACGAAACTGATACCCAAAGCTACTACAGTAAAAGGAAGAAGCCAGATAGAATCTTCGCGAATGAACCAAAAGAAAGGAAAAGTGACAGAAAGCCCTAAAAACCATGGCAGCAATTTTCTGCTAGAACCGTATTTGCGGTAATAAATAGCTAATAAACAAGCGATAATGATCTCAACAGTCGGAATCACGAGGGCATTACGATACGTTCGAGTGGAATATTCATGTGTAAAACTAATCGGAGAAAACAAAAAATAAAAATAGATACTTAAAAGAAGATACTTGTTCTTCACGATCGGTTTAAACGCGAGTGCAACCAATATACTGGCAAAAATACTGAACATGCCGAACAAAACTGCATAAGAAAGATGCAGTTTATGTGCAAGTACTAAAAATAAGCTGTAGGAGATTCCTTTGGAAAGTGTTGTAGTCGTATACTCCCCTAGCCATTTACCGTCCAAAATATTTTGAGCATAGCGAATCAGCAGCTGGTCATCATAGGTTGCCGACATGTCTGTTCCATAGATTGCTTTACTATATAAATACAAACGAATAATTGTAAATAATAGGGCTATGCCAAGAATAAAGTATGTATGTTTCTTTTTTAGTTGGTTGATCAAGGGTTTTAAAGTGTTCAGCATCTTTTCGTCCTTCCAATCACGTTTTGCCACTTGCTTGTGAAACTTTTCGTTTTTTTACTTTTCTACCAGTATACCCTGTTTGTCTAAATTTAAAAAGAGGGGGGAGAAGATGCATGATGAAAAAGACTGCAAAAAGTACTCCTTTGTTTCTTAAACAAAAAAGGACAAGGCAATGTGCCTGGTCCTTTTTTGCTGCTGTCAGATAGAAAATCTTAGAGTATCACTTCTTCTGCTAATAACTCAGGAAACACTTCTGGATCGAATGTTTGCGCTTTGAACATGGCGATTTCTTTTCCATATGGTGCGTAAGCTTTCTTTTTATCTTTGCCGACATAGGGAGTTTCCAAGATTTTCGAAATATTGTCAAACATTGGATCATGGACGATCTTATTCAGCGTGTCGAATCCGATTGTTCCAAAACCAATATTGGCGTGCCGGTCTTTATGCGAACCTTGCGGATTTTTAGAATCATTGATATGGAGTACTTTAAGCCGATCTAACCCGATGATCTTATCAAACTCTTCCATTACACCTGAAAAGTCTTCTTTAATATTATAACCGGCATCATTCGTATGACAGGTGTCAAAAGTAACGGATAATTTTTCATTCAATTTTACTCCATCGATGATTTGCGCTAATTCCTCAAATGTTCGACCGATTTCCGTACCTTTACCTGCCATTGTCTCCAAAGCGATTTGTGCCGTCTGTTCTTTTGTCAAAACTTCATTCAAGCCTTCAATAATTCTAGCAATTCCGGCTTCTGTTCCTGCCCCTACATGAGCACCTGGGTGAAGTGTAATTTGAGTAGCGCCTAAAGCTTCCGCACGAACAATCTCTTCTCTCAGAAATTGGACGGCAAAAGGAAACATTTCTGGTTTGATCGTATTCCCCAAATTAATGATATAAGGGGCATGAACGACGATATTTGTTAGACCGTTTTCTGCCATGTACGCTTTTCCGGCATCAATATTCATCTCTTCGATGGCTTTTCTTCTAGTGTTTTGAGGGGCGCCTGTATAGATCATAAAAGTCGAAGATCCATAACTGGCTGCTTCTTCTGCTGCTCCTAACAGCATTTTCTTTCCGCTCATGCTGACGTGTGAGCCTAATAACATGGATGGATTCCTCCTTGAAAGGCAATTGTTACTAACAATTCCTATATATTGGTAAAATGATATACAAAGAAAATGATTGATTTTTCTTTGCCCTGTTCTCCATAGTAACTGAAATTTTCTCTAAAGAAAAGCTTAAGAACTCTTTTATAAAAAAGATCATTTTCTCACGTTTTAACTCCTTTAAAAAAGAAATTCCTGCCAAAAACAGCCTTGTCTGTTTTTTTGTTCTATTATTTGCTATAATTAGCGAAATAAAACCATTAGTTGAGGTGACCCTTTTGCCACGCAAAAATACTCGAAAAAAACAGAATAGAAGAAAAAAAGAAAAATGGTTTGTTCCTAAGATTATTTTTAGAGTTTTTCAATCATTGACTGTTTTTATTACTGTTCTTCTCTTGATGTTCGCAGCTCTAGGTATTGGAATAGGCGCTGGCTATTTTGCCTATCTCGTCGAAGACACACAATTGCCGACTAAAAAAGCACTGCAGACAGAACTAGGAAACATTACAGAAACGTCAAAGATTGTTTATGCAGATAATACAGAGATATCAAAAATCCAGACAGATCTGATGCGCACGACTATTTCATCTGATAAGATTTCTCCTTTATTGAAAACTGCAATTATCAGCACAGAGGATGAATACTTCGATAAACACCAAGGTTACGTTCCTAAAGCTGTTTTACGAGCATTAGTATCTGAAGCTACTGGTATTGGCTCTTCTGGTGGATCAACTTTGACACAGCAATTAGTCAAACAGCAGATCCTTACAGATGAAACAACATTCAAACGTAAAGCAAACGAGATCATTCTTTCTGCACAAGTAGAAAAATACTTTTCAAAAGATGAGATCATTGCTACGTATTTGAATGTCTCACCATTTGGTCGTAATAATAAGGGGCAAAACATTGCTGGAGTCCAGGAAGCTGCAAAAGGAATCTTTGGTGTAGATGCAAAAGATGTTACTCTGCCGCAAGCTGCTTACATCGCTGGATTACCCCAAAGCCCGATCACGTATAGTCCATACACGAACACAGGCGCGCTAAAAGAAGATCTTTCTGCCGGCCTTGCCAGAAAAGATTTTGTTTTATTCAGTATGTATCGTGAAGGCCAAATTACGAAAGAACAATACGAAGAAGCAAAAGCCTATGACCTTACAAAAGACTTTCTACCACAACAAATCGCAGAACAGACTGACAGAGAATTCTTGTATTATACTGTGATGAATGAAGCAACAAGAATCATTGCACAACAATTGGCTGAAAAAGACAACGCTGATATGTCTGATTCATCGGTCAGTGACGCTTATTATCAAAAGGCACAGCAAACGATCCAAAATAAAGGATATACAATCCATTCGACAATCGATAAAGATGTCTATGCTGCATTGCAAAATGGAGTTGAAAATTATGGATACATGTTAGATGATGGTGCTGGCAGTCAAGTAGAAACCGGAAATGTATTGATGGATAACAGAACTGGCCGCATCTACGGATTCGTTGGCGGACGGAATTACAGTCAGAATCAAAATAACCATGCCTTCGATACAGAACGTCAAGCTGGCTCATCAATCAAACCAGTTCTTGTTTACGGACCTGCAATCGACATGGGGCTTATCGGATCAGAATCCCGTGTATCAGATTATGCAACAACTTGGCAAGAAGGAGAAAATGCTGGCGAGAAAATCGTCAATGCTACTAACGAAGGATCGAACACCTTCCAAACCGTCCGTGAGTCACTAGAATGGTCCAACAATATCCCGGCTTATCACTTATATCAAGATGTGTTGAATTCCGGTGGATCGAAACAATATGCTTACGAGCACTACTTGGCAAAGATGAACTACCCGGCAAATGACAATTGGGGCGTTGAATCTGCTCCTTTAGGTACAGTAGATGTCACGACGCTTCAACAGACCAACGGATTTCAGGCTTTAGCAAACGGCGGGGTCTATGAAGAAGGCTATATCATCGATTCCATCACAGATAACGCAGGAAATGTAATTTATAAACACGAAAGCAACTCTGTCCGGATCTATTCGGAAGCAACGGCATCGATCATGAATGACATGATGCGCAGTGTGATCAATGCAAAAATCACTACACCATTCAAAGATGCCATATCAAGCTTAAACGGAAATCTAGGAAAAGCAGATTGGGTCGGAAAAACTGGTTCTACCAATGAATACCGAGATTCATGGCTAATTGTCTCTACTCCGTCTATTACCATCAGTAGCTGGGCAGGGCACGATGACAATACTGGAATGGACAGCAAAGCAAGGATACGTTCGGCTAATTATCTTGCCAATCTGATCAATCAAGCTTACCAAGCAAAACCTGACATTTTTGGCACTGATGAGAAATTCGAATTATCATCTGATGTGATGAAGAAAAAAGTATCTGGATTTACTGGTCAAACACCTGGAAAAGTTACTGTCAATAAAAAATCCATCCAAACACCTGGAAAAACAGTTGAATCGCTATGGGCGAAAAATGGACCGAAGAAAAGCGCCTTTAAATTTGGCGTTGGTGGTACCGATGAAAACTATACAGATTACTGGAACACCGCTTCAGCTTATGCAAGAGCGAATCAAGCAACCAAAGAATCAGATGAGAAAGATGATTGATTTAATAGAATACACAGTAATAAGGGATTGTGACAATAGTATTGTCACAGTCCCTTATTTTTTTGATGGTGGTGAACAAAATGCAGCATCTATACACGGATTGTTTTATATACGATAAATGTAATTTCAATCACTTTCTCTCTTTTTTAAGACACAAAAAAAGGATTATAACAAAATTTTGTCATAACCCCTTTTCCCGAATAAACGGTGTTCTCCTGCCAACTCCGAATCACGAGTCACAATATTCATCAAACATGAAATGCTGTTTTTTGAAATTGCTCCTTGTAACGCAGAGTTAAACGGCAGGCTCACAACCTCTGAATGGTTGTCCTTTTATTATTTTGTAGATCCTTTTTCTTCGATTCCATAAGGCAAGATAATCGTTTTTTCTTCGACTTCTTCTTTATTCATCATTTTCGTCAATAGGCGCATAGATACCGCCCCTAAATCGTATAATGGTTGTGTGATACTTGTTAAACGAGGACGAGCTACTTCTGTCAGTAGTGAATTGTTACTTGTGATGATTTCGAATTCTTCCGGTACTTTCACGCCACGGTCTAATAAACCATCCAAAATACCGATGGCTAATTCATCATCTGAAACATAGACAGCTGTTGCACCGCTATTATGGATCCGATCGACTAGAGATAGACCATCTTTGAAGTTGTATTGTGCTTCAAAGATCAATCCTTCGCTATATGGTAGGTTATTTTCGCTTAATGCTTCTTTATAGCCTTTCAGACGATTTTGTCCATTGATAGGATCGATCAACGCACCACTGACAAAAGCGATTTTTTTATTGCCGTTTTTTGCCAATTTGTTTACTGCATCTTTTGTTGCTGATACATAATCAATGTTTACGCTACCTACTTGTTCATCTGGATCAATAGAGCCAGCTAATACAACAGGAGTTTTTGAACGTGAAAATTCTCCACGGATTTCGTCTGTGATATGGTGACCCATGAAGATCACGCCGTCCACTTGCTTAGCCAGTAAGTTATTCAATACATTGACTTCTTTTTGGTCGTTACCATCTGAATTTGCTAAGATAATATTATATTTGTACATTGTTGCCACATCATCGATACCACGTGCTAAAGAAGCAAAGAACATATTGCTGACATCAGGGATGATTACACCAACTGTTGTTGTTTTCTTACTTGCCAAGCCACGCGCAACTGCGTTTGGACGATAATCCAAGCGATCGATAACTTCCAAGACTTTTTTTCTTGTTGCTGGTTTAACGTTTGGATTGCCATTTACGACACGTGAAACAGTAGCCATCGAAACATTTGCCTCTCTCGCTACATCATAGATAGTGATTGTTTGCTTTTCCATTTGTGTTCTCCTATTCATATTTTATATGTTTTCTGAAAATACGTCTTACATTTCTAAAATAGAATATCAAATAATCTCAAGAATTGCAACCGTTTTATCTCTGTTTTCATGAAAATTTTTACTTTTTTCAGTTTTTAGAACGTTGGTCTTTTAATAAATCAGTGGTACAATTATTGAATACAAAATTAATTTAGAAAGTAGGTTGCCAAATGAATAACGTAAAAATCAATGAACTACGTCAATGGATGGCACAACACCAAGTCGAATTGGCTTATATCAGCGACCCTGGCCACATCGCTTACTTTTCCGGATACGAAAGTGATCCTCATGAGCGTGTACTAGCTCTTTTTATCCCTCTTGAACAAGATCCTTTCCTTTTCACTCCTGCTTTGGAAGTTGAAGATGCTCAAAACAGTAGTTGGGCGTATGATGTCCGTGGCTATTTAGACAGCGAAAACCCTTGGGAGATCATCGGAAAAGAACTTCGTGCTCGCTATGGTCAGCCTGGCAATGTAGGGATTGAAAAGAACGCCTTGACTGTCGAGCGCTTCGATGCTATCTCTGATATCTTGACGGGAACGGATTCTTACACTGATCTAACTTCCATCATCCAACGTCTACAACTGATCAAAACTCTAGAGGAAAAAGACAAACTGATCGAAGCTGGTAAATGGGCCGATGTTGCATTTGAGATTGGCTTTAAAGCAGTGAAAGAAGGCGTGACTGAACAAGCGATCATTGCAGAAATTGAATACCAATTGAAAAAACAAGGTGTTTCACAAATGTCTTTCGACACATTAGTCCTTGCAGGAGCAAATGCTGCAAGCCCTCATGGTACACCAGGAAACACGAAGATTTCACCGAATGAACTTGTGTTATTCGATCTTGGCGTTGTTTGGAATGGCTATTGCAGTGATGCTACTCGTACAATTGCTTATCAAAAACCAACCGACTTCCAAGTAAAAATCTACAACATCACTCTTGAAGCACAGCTTGCCGCACAAGAAGCCGTCCGTCCAGGTGTGACAGCAGGTGAACTTGATCAAATCGCACGAAACGTGATCAACAGCTATGGCTACGGCGAATATTTCAATCACCGTTTAGGTCATGGGATCGGAACAACCGTCCACGAATTCCCTTCCCTTGTAGAAGGAAATGACTTAGTAATCGAAGAAGGGATGTGCTTCTCTCTTGAACCAGGAATCTATATTCCTGAAAAAGTAGGGGTACGTATCGAAGACTGTGTATATGTGACAAGCGATGGCTGTGTGCCATTCACGACTACACCAAAAGAATTACTTGTTTTAGAAAAATAAGAGTAAAAAAGGTGAGAGCTAGTCCGCTCCCACCTTTTTATTCTATAAATTTGTGATTTTAGTGATTTGTAGATGAATCTGTCATTGTATCTTTTATTTCTTTTTTAGCTTCTTTCGCATCTTCTTTTGCCATTTTCATCATTTCTTTTGTGTCATCTGCAACTGGTTTTGCTTCTGACATTCCTTCATTGACAGTATCTCCTGCTTTACCAGCAGCGTCTTTTACATCAATCATGATATCTTCTGAAGTATCTTTAGCAATACTTCCTAATTCATCTGCAGGTTTTTTCATATCTTCTGCCGTTTTTTTGAAACGATTAGATAAATCAGCTGATTGTTCTTTAAGATTTAACAAGATATCGTCAGATTCACTTCCTGCTTCATCTGCTGATTCACTTACTTTTTGTTTGACACTACCTGCTAGATCACCTGCTTGTTGAGAAAGATCTTGCGCTTTTTCTTTTGCAATACCTGTTAACTCAGTCGATTTTTCTTTCGCCATATCTGTGTAATCTGAAGCCATATCCATCAAATCATCCGCTTGGGCAGCTAATTCATCCCGAAGTTCTTTACCAGATTTTGGTGCTAACAATAACGCGGCGATTGCTGCGGCTGTTCCTCCGACTACTGCACCTAATAAAAATCCACCTTTTTTAGCCATTTTTATTTTCCTCCTGTCGTTTCAGTATGTTTTTTGTTTTTAAAAAATTTCATCGCTGTCCCACCGACTTTTCCGGCAACCGTCGCTTTAGCTGTCGTTTTACCGATTCCGCCGACTTTCGTCGCGATGTTTTTACTAGAATGATTAAGTTCTGATACACTTTCACTTAAATCAGCAACTGCTGTGAACAATGGATCGATCGTTGCGACTTTTCCATTGATATCCAAGAGCAGTTCATTACTTTTGACCAGCAAGCCTTCTACTTGTCTAGACAAAAGATCTACGTCTTTTGTGACGATTTCGATCGTCGTATTTGCTTCTGCTACAGTCTGATCTACTTTTTCTAAAGTTTTAGAAACTTGCAACAACACACGAACGATAAAAACGACAAGTATCGCAAAGGCGATTGCTGCGATCAATCCTGCAATTTCTCCTCCTGACATGATCAAACTCCCTTCTTGTCTCTCTTTTCTATAAGGATAGCATTTTCGTGTTTTTTAAACAAATAAAAACGAGCTTCAACTACTTTTTATTCAATTAGCAGCTGAAGCTCGTTAGAAAAAAGGGTTATTTTTTCTTTTCTTCTTTGATTTCTGTTATTCCTTTTGGATTATGATCGATCTTGCTTCCTTCTGCTTCTAATGTTTTACCTAAAGACAGGATGTACTCACGTAAAGGTGCACCTACTTCTGGATGTGTTAGACCATATTCAATGCTTGTTTTCATAAAACCAAATTTGTCACCGACATCGTAACGTTTACCTGTGAATTTACGGGCAAATACGCGTTGTGTTTTATTCAATGTATCGATTGCGTCAGTTAGTTGGATTTCATTTCCGGCTCCTGGTTGTTGCTCGGACAATACATCAAAAATTTCTGGAGTCAATAAGTAACGTCCAATAATAGCTAAATCACTTGGTGCTTTGCTTGGATCTGGTTTTTCAACAAAGTTTTTGACATTGTATAACCCATCTTCCAATACTTCTCCTGGATTGATAATTCCGTATTTTGAAGTTTCATCATGAGGAACTTGCATAACGGCGATCGTAGAAGCATGAGTACGTTCGTAATCATCGATTAATTGCTGTGTCAATGGTACTTCATCTTCCATGATATCATCGCCTAGCATAACGACAAATGGTTCATTTCCAATAAAGGCTCTTGCTTGAAGAACGGCATGTCCTAAACCCTTTGGATGAGATTGACGGATGAAATGCAAGTTGACATCTGTCGTTTCTTCTACTAATTTCAATAATTCGGTCTTTCCTTTTTCACTTAGGTTTGTTTCTAATTCAATATTTGAATCAAAGTGATCTTCGATTGGTCGTTTAGCTTTTCCTGTAACGATCAAGATGTCTTCGATACCTGATTTCAACGCTTCTTCAACGATGAACTGGATTGTTGGTTTATCAACAATTGGCAACATTTCCTTTGCCATAGCTTTTGTTGCTGGTAAAAATCTTGTTCCTAATCCTGCTGCTGGAATAACTGCTTTTTTGACTTTCATATACATTCGCTCCTTCAAAAAATTGTTAATGAGAATTCATTTTCTTTTTTCCCATCACGTAACATGATTTCTTTTGCGGCTGTTTTGATTTCTTTTTGTTCATACAGCACTTCATAGATTGTTTGAGTGATGGGCATTTCGATTTCCATCATTTGGGCTAGTTCCATCGCTGCTTGGGTAGTATTCACACCTTCAACGACCATTCCCATATTGGCTAGCACCTCTTCTAGGGGCTGCCCTTGTCCTAACAAGTTGCCTGCGCGCCAGTTCCTAGAATGAACACTTGTGCAAGTAACGACTAGATCGCCTACTCCGCTTAATCCGATAAAGGTCAGCGGGTTGGCACCCATTGCTACACCTAAACGGCTGATCTCAGCTAATCCGCGCGTCATGATTGCTGCCTTTGCATTATCGCCAAACCCTAAGCCATGAATAGCGCCAGCACCAATAGCAATAATATTTTTCAAAGCTGCCCCCATCTCTACACCGATCACATCAGGATTGGTATAGATCCGAAAATAATTATTCATGAACAGCTCTTGTACATATTTTGCTGCTTTTGCATCTGTACTTGCTGCTGTGATCGTAGTGATGTCATGTTTCGCTACTTCTTCTGCATGGCTTGGTCCAGAAAGAACAACAACAGCTTTTCTTTTTTCTGATGGGATTTCCTCTAACAAGATGTCAGAGATCCTTTTATGTGTTCCCTGTTCTAATCCTTTACTTGCATGGATGATCACTGGCTTTGTATTCAATTTAGGCACTAGTTCTTTTGCAACAGAACGTATTGCTTTCGTTGGAATGACGAATAGCACCGCATCTGCGTCTTTTACTGCATCTTCCATATTGGTGAATGCTTGGATGGAATCGGGTAGATAATGATCTGGTAAATAACGTTGATTCGTGTGTTGGGTGTTGATTTCTTCTACTTGTGAAGCACGATGTCCCCAAATCCGAACGTCATGTCCATTTTCGGCGAGGACTTGTGCCAAAGCAGTACCCCAAGAGCCTGGTCCTAAAACCGCTACTCTATAATTCATTTTACCACTCCTGAAATTTTTTTCATTTTTAACGCTCTAAAAATCAGATAATTTGTTGATTTTTTCCTAATGAGCGGTCATAATCCGGTAAATTTCCTTTTTTTCTGCGCCAAATAAATAGAATCAATGTACCGACAAATAACACAGCAGATAATAATTGAGAAATACGGATCACACCTAAAAAGTAAAGACTGTCTGTACGTAATCCTTCAATAAAGAAACGCCCGAAACTATACCACATTAGATAACATAAAAGGACTTCACCTTTTTTCAAAAGGTGTGGTTTCTTTCGTAAAAACAAAAGCAAAATAAATCCAATCAAACTCCAAAGTGATTCATAAAGAAATGTTGGTTGACGATAGATCCCTTCGATATACATATTATCAATGATGAATTGCGGTAAATGCAGACTTTCTAAGAAGCTTCGCGTCGTGTCTGGTCCATATGCTTCGTGGTTCATGAAATTTCCCCAACGACCGATTGCCTGTGCTAATAATACACTTGGTGCAGCGATATCTAAAAAAGTCCACAAAGAAATAAAATGATATTTAGTAAAAAAATACAGCGTGATCGCGCCTGCAATCAGTCCGCCATAAATAGCTAAGCCTCCTGAACGGATATTGAATATTTGGATTGGATCAGCTATATACTGGGGAAGATCAAATAAAACATAATATAAGCGAGCGCCAATAATGGAGATAGGCAATCCCCACAACATAAAATCTGTCACATCATCTGCTTTTAATCCTACCCGAACAGCCTCTCTGCTGCTAAGCCACATGGCGATAATGATACCTGATACGATGATCAATGCATACCAGTAGATAGGAATCCCTACAAGCTCAAAAGCAACTCGATTGATTTGTGCTAACATATTGTCACTCCTTGCTAGTCGTTGCCTGAGTTTTCTTCAATCAAGCGACTTAATCTTTCTTCAAATGTTTTCGTTGCGTCAAAGCCCATTGTACGTGCACGGAAATTCATCGCGGCTACTTCAATGATGATTGCAACGTTTCGTCCTGTTTTGACAGGGATTTTTATTTGTGGAATGCCCACTTCCGCGATTTCAACGGTCGTGTCTTCAGAGCCCAGACGGTCGTATTTCTTATCTTTTGCCCATGCTTCCAGATAAACAGCCAACTGGACTTGCATAGAGCCACGTACCGCACTCGCACCAAAAAGATTCATTACATCAATGATCCCGATTCCTCGGATTTCAATCAGATGTTCCAGGATTTTAGGCGGTTCTCCGATCACCGTTAATTCATCTTGCTGATAAACATCTACTCGATCGTCTGCGATCAATCGATGACCGCGTTTGATCAACTCCAACGCTGTTTCACTTTTTCCTATCCCACTGTCACCTTGAATCAGTACACCTAATCCGTAAACATCCACTAAAACACCGTGGACACTTGTTCGAGGGGCAAGGCGACCATCTAAATAACTGGATAATTCTCCTAATAAACGAGAAGTTGAGATGGGAGAACGCAGTACAGCTATCCCATTTTCATTTGCTGCCTGGATCATTTCTTCTGGAGCCGGTAATCCTCTTGAAATAATAAATGCGGGCATATCTTCACTACATAATCTTCTCATGATGATCAAACGCTCTTCTGGGATCATCCGTTCCGCAAAACTGATTTCTTTACTGCCAAATAGCTGTAAACGATTATGGGAATAATAATTAAAATAACCAGTCAACTCTAGTCCTGGGCGTGAGATGTCCCCAGTTACGATGACACGGTCTAAGCTTTTCTCGTCGCCTGTCACGATTTCCAAAGATAATTTTTTCACTAATTGGCTAACTTTTACAACTTCTGACATTCATGCTACCTCATTTCTATTAGAGTGTTCTCTATCATTTTATCATTGTCTAGCCAAAAGTACTACCAATTAAAAAAAACGTTTTTATTTAATTACCAATGTAATAGAAAACGCATTCCTGATTCTAAATAAAAAAACTGCGCCGATAGTTCGGCACAGCTTTCTTTTATTTTCTACTGTTATGTTCGCTGACAATTACATTGACAAGCGACATCAAGATAGCTACTAACAACGCTGCACCGAATGAAGAAAAACTAAAATGTTCTGCTCCCACAAAAAAGGAGGTCATTTTAAGAATCGCTGCATTGATAACAAACGTAAACAATCCCAATGTGACTAATGTAAAGGGCAGGGACAGTATCGTCAAAATCGGTTTGACAAACATATTCAACACAGACAATACGAAGCTGGCAAGAACGGCCGTCCAAATACTGCTCACATGGACCATCGCAGGAAAAAGAACAGCCAATGATATGAATGTTAACGTATTAACTAAAATACGTTGAAAGTACGACATTAAAAGTCACTCCATTCGTCATCATCGATTTTTTCCGCTTCTTTGCGTTTTTTTGTTTGTTCACGAGTTTGTTCACGATAATTGTTTTTTTCATAATATGCATTGTTATGTCCATAGTTTGTTCGTGCAGAACGCGCAGATGGGATAATCAAAGCTAATAAAATGTATAAAATGATTGGACTTCCAAAAGCAACTAAGCTCAGGAATACATAAAGCACACGGATAACAGTCGGATCAATCCCGATATATTCTCCTATTCCTGCTAAAGTCCCTGTCAAAACAACATTTTTATTGGATTTTGTCAACTTTTTTTTCATCATGTCTCACCTCTGTTCTACTATTTTAAATGAAGAAAATCGTTGTGACAACCTTCTTCTTAATCGGTGTCTTTCTGCAAAATTCTCGGTCACAAATTACCATATTCATAAAACGTGACGAGCTTTTTCTGAAATTATTCCTTGTGACTCGGCGATAATTGGCAGGTTCATAATCTCTTGGTAAACGGTGTTCAAGAGATAGCCTATCGGCAATAAGGCACAATTTTGTAAAATAGGGGAAGCTATTTTACAAAATCGCTTCTTATTGCTCAAGGCTGAACATCTCTTTCACAACCTCTTTATTTATCTGTATCTTTTAAATAGATACTTCCTGTTGTCGTTGAAAGTTGCACTTGCGCGATTTCACCATCTGAAACACGACGGAATTGCAACATTTGGTTTGTCCGTTCTTTTTTCTCACGAACTACTTCGTAATTGGACAGACGGCTATTGATACTTCCAAGACTTGTTTTAGCATGTCCTTCCAAACCGATGCCATCTGGTAAAGCGACTTTGACATTTCCGTTCACTGAACTTGCTTCTACTTTTTTCAAATTATCTTCTTTAATCGTAAGACGTACATCACCATTTACTAAAGACACAGAAAGGTTTTCTGCTGTCGCACCAAATGTCACTGTACCATTTACTGTTTCGATAATAGAATCTAAGATGTTCCCGTTTCGAATATCGATATTGCCGTTTACACCTTCTACTTCCAGCATCGTTGCAGTTAATTGGTCCACGATGATGTTACCATTCGTAGATTTTGTATAAATATCTTTAGCTTCCAATGTTTCAATCATGATGTTGCCATTTAGAAGTTTAATAGCTGCGTGGTCGTATACTCGTTTAGGTAAGTAGAAAACAAGGTCTGCACGCACACGTTTATTTGGAATTTGGAAGGAGATATGATCTTCATTAACCTCAATCTGGCTCCGTTCAGAGAATGCTTCAAATGGTTCAGCACCCATTTTTCCGTAAAGTTTGATCTTAGCTTCAACTTTCACATCGTTGCTGTCCCACGTTTTTAACGTCACGTTTCCGTTTGCTGCCTTGATATCAAGGATACTTGCTGCAGGAGCTTCATAGTAAAATTCATGCTCAAATTTCGTTGTCGCAATCCCAGGGACACGTAAGCTGACATCTTTCCATTCCATGTTGTCATTCACTGTTTCTGAAACAGTTTGGAATGTTTTCTTCAAGAATTTGCCTAACTGTGATCCAGCTTCTGACATTTTTTCGCCTACTTGATTCAGTGTATCTGTTGCTTGATCTTTCCAATCATCTGGCAATTCAAACTTATCAGTAAACGTTTCTTTTTTCTCAGACCATTGATTCTTACGGATATCTTTTAATTCTGCTTCTAATTTCAATTGTTCTTCTAACAGTGTATCGCCACTAGCTTCTAATTCTTTGATTTCTGCTTCTAACGTCTGACGCTGTGCTAATTCTTCTTCTGTCAACTCGCCTAATTCTTCTTTTGTATTCAGCTGCATCAATGCTTCCTGTTTCTCATTGCGTGCTGCCTTATTGTCAGCGAATTGAGCATTTACTTCATCTAGACGCGCCGAAGTTTTATTCGCTTCAGTTGCTAGTTCATCTAAGATCTTTTCTAAGTTTTCTTGATCTTGTCTTTCTCTTTCCTTTGGATCAACTGGCTCAGAAATTTCTTCTTCGCCGTTTTCAAGTTTATCGATCAATTGACTTGCCTGATCTTTTTCTTTATGACTAGCAGTTACCTTGTCTGCTTCTTTTTTTATTTGCTTTTCGTCTTTTTCAGTTGCCATGCTTTCTAATAAATCTAAGCCTTCTTCAGTCGAAAGGATTCCTTTTTTCACTAAATCTAAAATACGTTCTCTTTCTTTCATGGAAATTGCCTCCTTAAGCAAAATTGTTTGCAAGCTTTTCCTTACATCCATATTATGCACTGATTCAGTAAAAATGTCATAGGACTTAAGTTGTAACTTTTACTCCATCTTGAGTTGTTCTTTCTTTTTTGTAAAGAGATATGCTGTAGTCACGCAGGTTAAAGGAAGAACAAGTAGTGCGGACAATGTGGTAAGAATAGCCATCGTATATTCTAGAACAAATGATTTTTCATTGATCACTTGCTGAAAAGGAATGTCTAAATCAATAAACCAGAGGATCAACGCTAAAGAACTTCCCATGAATGCAAAAAGAAGTGTCATTACTGTTGACGCCAATATTTTTTTAGCAATAGCGAAACTAGAATGGCGCAATTGGTAAAAAGATAATTGCGGATTTGCCTGATATACTTCGAATGTCCCACTAGAAATTGCTACACTCGCATCTAAAACAGCACCACTAAGACTAATCAGAAGCAACGATCTCGTAAGTAATCTAAAATCAATCGCTAAAGTCTTATCTAAGCCAGATAATTCTTCTAGTTCTACCGATGTAAAACCTTGGATCGCTAAAAAATCAGTGATAGGAAGCAATAGTAGGAAACAAAATAAAAAGATCAGTATACTCACAAAAGCTGCACGCATTTTTAGATTATAACCGTTGATAAAAAATAAGATAACCACAGCAATCAATAAAAATCCTATGACCGACAATGCCAGTATCGGCCACTTCTGATGATAACCGAATAACAACAGGAAAAAGATCCCTAAATTGATGAATAAGCCTAAAAGAATATACATACCTTGCGTACCGCCAATAAGTAGCACGCTGATTGCTAAAATCCCAACAAGTATAATAAGTACATTCATCGTTTCAGCCTCCTTACAGTCAGAAAAAAGAGGACCGAGATAGGGATCGATAATACTATTCCTAAGCTGCCAGCAATGACGCGTAAAAATTCCAATGATAAATGCTGTTCTATCGTTTCTTTGAACGACCATTGATTTCCTAAATATAAAAGAAGCGATGGAACTGACCCACTGATATAGACGAACAAAAGGATATTGGTCATCGAGCCAATCACATCTCGACCCACTTGCCTTCCTGAAAGCCATAACTGTTTCGCTGTTATTTCTGGTTGTCGCTTAGTCAATTCTTCTAATGTCGCAATGACTGTGATAACGGTATCGAGTGTTCCTCCAGCTGTTCCAATCAGTACGCTAGAAAGAAAAACAGAACGATACGGTCGTGTCAGATAATTCAGTTCCTCATAGCGCAGTCCTTGGTCTTTCCAATGATTCATTGTCAAAAGACAAATAAAAAATGCTAAAAAAACACTCGTAACTGCAGCTGAAATTTTGATTATACTGCTTCTATTCCATCCATCTAAAGCCAATATGCTAATAATCATCCCTATAACGACGAACAGGATAGATATATTTAATAGAGAAATCCCTTCTGTTTTAGTAAAGATGAGCAACAAAAGTAAAAGTAAAACGATATTGATGATGAGACTTCCTAAAGCAAATAGACCCTGTTTTCCGCCAATAAGCAACATGGCGCCAATGAAGATACTTGTGAAGAAGAAAAGCCAGCCATCATTTTTTTTTGCTACTAGCTGCCATTCATCTCCATGCATTTGGACTAGATACATTTGTCTCGCTTTTATATTTGCTGTTTCTATTTGATTTTTTTGATAAGGAACCGATAAATAAATCGATTCTCCTTTTTGATCCGTGTTCATCAGTCTTCCTGTAATCAATTGATGATCCTCTTTTATTCGTACTTTTTCGATCTCGATGACAGGTACTTCATATAAAGCAGCTTGATGCTGAATAACCCATGAAGTAAGCACACAAATAAAAAATATAGTGATGATGCTAATTTTTTTTTGCATTCTTTATCCTTTCTATGAAATGATTAAAAGGGTTTGTGACATATTTTGTCACAAACCCTTTCCCGAATAAACGGTGTTCAAAAGCTTGCATCTGCGGTAATAAGTCCAGCCAAACGAAAAATAGGAGGAGCTATTTTTGTTTGACTGTTCTTATTACTTGATGTAGAACAGCTTTTTCACAACCGCTGATTTCACAACCTCTTTTCATAAACAAACGGCATAATCACAGCTTCAGTTTAGAAAATCTCATTGTGGTTCGTATTTAACTCAGTGATTTTCCCTGTAGCCAAGTAGACGATCCATTCACAGATGTTTGTCACATAGTCTCCGATCCGTTCTAGATAACTGGCAACATTCAAGTAGTCTGTTCCACTGATGACTGTCTCAGGATTTTCCTGCATATTTTTGATTGTTGCATTATAGATTCGATTGAAATAGTCATTGACTCTTTGATCCATATTGGCGATCGTACGCGCGTCTTTTTCGTCTGTTTTGACATAAGCAACTAGGACGTTGTCCACCATTTTTTTCACATAATCGGACATATCGGAGATCTCTTTTTCGATTTCCGGTATTCTCGTCTGCCCTTTTACGCGAATCGTGGATTTAGCAACAGACACCGCATGATCGGCCATACGTTCTAAATCCGAGCTAGCTTTCATGACCGTAATGATCATACGCAAATCAGTTGTAACTGGCTGTTGCAATGCGATCATTTCAAAACTTTTCTTCTCCAAGCGTGTTTCCATGTTATTGATATTTATATCGTTTTCGATAACTTCTTGGGCTAAGATTTTATCGTGTTTGATGTATGCACGAACTGACTTGTGCACGGCGCTGCTCACCATCATCCCCATTTCGTAGAACTGATTATGGAGATTCAGCAATTCTTCTTCAAATTGTGTACGTAGCATTCCGTTTCCTCCTTATCCAAATCGACCTGAAATATAATCTTCTGTCTCTTGTTTTTCTGGATTCATGAATATCTTCTTCGTTTCATTGTATTCGATCAAGTGACCATCTAAAAAGAATGCCGTCTTATCTGAAATACGTGAAGCTTGAGACATATTATGGGTCACGATGATCATCGTATACCGCTCTCTTAATTCTAACAGCATACTTTCGATTTTCCCAGTAGAAACAGGATCAAGCGCACTTGTTGGTTCATCCAATAAGATGATTTCCGGATTAACTGCCAAAACACGTGCGATACATACACGCTGCTGCTGCCCGCCGGATAAAGATAAAGCACTTTTATGCAATTTGTCTTTCACATCATCCCAAACAGACGCTGCCTTCAGGCTTTCTTCAACTACTTGATCAAGGACTTTTTTATCTTTTTCCCCTTTTAATTTCAATCCATAGATGACATTTTCATAGATAGAAAAAGGAAATGGGTTTGGCTGCTGGAATACCATGCCGATTTCTTTTCTTAGTTCAACAACATCTGTTTTTGGACCATAGATGTCTTTGTCTTTATATAAAACACTTCCGGTGATCGTTACATTCGGAATCAGGTCATTCATCCGGTTCAAAGAACGCAGATAAGTGGATTTTCCGCAACCAGAAGGACCGATCATCGCAGTGATTTCCCCTTGATTGAAACTTAGATCGATCCCTTTTAGTGCTTCTTTCTTTCCATAATACAGATGAAGATCTTTAGATGAAATAATTTCTTTTGTCATGTTGAGGCCTCCGTCTTAACCAAAATGACCGGACACATAATCTTCGGTTGCCTGAATTTTTGGTCTGGTAAATATCTTGTTAGTTTTGTCATATTCCATTACTTTTCCTAGATAGAAAAAGGCAGTATAGTCGCTGATACGAGCTGCTTGTTGCATGTTATGCGTCACGATGATGATCGTATAGTCTTCTTTCAAGTTTACAAGTGTTTCTTCAACCGTTCCTGTCGAAATAGGGTCCAAAGCACTTGCCGGCTCGTCTAGCAGCAAGATATCAGGTTTCATCGCGATCGCACGAGCAATACATAAACGTTGCTGTTGCCCGCCAGATAAAGCCAAGGCACTTTTGTCCAAGCTGTCTTTTACTTGGTCCCACAAGGCAGCTTGTTTCAAGCTTGTTTCAACGATTTCATCTAATTTCTTTTTGTTTTTTTCGCCGTGCTGTTTCAAAGCAAATGTAATATTGTCATAAATCGACTTGCTGAACGGATTAGGACGTTGAAAAACCATGCCAATCCGTTTGCGCATCTCATAAACATCCACTTGAGGCGCATTAATATCTACGCCTTGATACATGATTTTCCCAGTGATTTTCGTATTAGCGATCCCATCATTCATTCGATTCAACGAACGAAGATACGTAGATTTTCCGCAGCCGGAAGGACCAATCAGTGCAGTGATCTTATTTTTTTCAAATTCCAGATCCACTCCTTTGATTGCTTCATTGTCGCCATACCAGACATGTAGATCATCCGTATATAGTGCTACTTCTTTCTCTTTTGGCATGGTGATGACATTTGTTTCATTCCAGTTATATTTTTTCATTTTGCTTCTTCTCCTTAGGCTGAAGTCATTTTTCGGTATAATCGTTTGCCAATCGCACGAGCGCCGAAGTTGAACAGTAAAACAGCAATGATCAACACGGCAGAAGCGCCAGCCGAAACAGAAACACCATCAGGCATCGTGCCTTCTGTATTGATCTTCCAAATATGGACAGCTAATGTTTCAGCTTGACGGAAAATGCTGATCGGGCTTGAAACACTTAATGGATTCCAGTTCGTAAAATCTAACGCAGGTGCACTTTGTCCAGCCGTATAGATCAATGCAGCTGCTTCACCAAAAATTCTTCCAGAACTTAGGATCACACCAGTCAAAATCCCTGGTGTCGCTTCTGGAACCACCACTTTTATCACTGTTTCCCAGCGTGACAAACCTAAGGCCAATCCTGCTTCTCGTTGTGTGTAATGGACCGCTTGTAAAGACTCCTCAACTGTTCTAGTCAAAAGAGGCAAGTTGAATACAGTCAAAGCCAATGCACCAGAAATAATCGAGAAACCATACTGGAATTGAATAACGAAAACCAAGAAACCGAATAAACCGACAACGACAGAAGGCAACGAGCTCAAGATTTCAATCGACGTGCGAATCACATCTGTTAGCCAGTTTTTTCCAGCATATTCTGAAAGATAGATACCCGCACCTAAAGAAATAGGAAAACTGATGATCATCGTGATCAAAAGCAAATAAATCGAGTTAAATAGCTGGATCCCGATTCCACCGCCTTCTTGGTAGGCTTTGGAAGGTTCGGTCAAGAAGGACCATGAAATATGCGGTATTCCCCGAACTAAGATATAAAGTAGTAAAGCTGCTAAAATCAATACGATGATCCCCGAAACTATATATAAAACACCTGTAGCAATTTTATCTGAGCGTTTTGCGTTCATTATTTCAGCTCTCCTTTCTTCCCAATCATACGGATCACGATATTAAAGAATAATGACATCAATAGCAAGATCAGCGCTAATGACCATAACACATTATTTTCAACTGTTCCCATGATTGTATTTCCGATTCCCATTGTTAAGATGGACGTCAATGTAGAAGCAGGAGTAGTAAGTCCTGTTGGCATCAATGCTGCATTACCGATGACCATTTGGATAGCTAAGGCTTCACCAAACGCACGAGCCATACCAAAAACGACTGCTGTTAAAATCCCGGGCACGGCTGCTCGTAGCACGACTTTGTAGATTGTTTGCCATCTTGTGGCACCAAGCGCTAATGAAGCTTCCCGATAGTGCCGTGGCACTGCCTTTAATGCATCAACAGTCATCGTTGTGACAGTCGGCAAGATCATAACGAACAACACAAATGTACCAGCTAAGATACCAAACCCTGTCCCGCCAAAAATACTTCTGACAAAAGGCACGATAACTGATAAACCGATAAAACCATAAACGACAGAAGGAATACCTACAAGCAGCTCGATGACCGGCTGTAAGATCTTCGTTCCGTTTTTAGGAGAGATCTCCGTCATGAATACTGCTGCACCAATGGCAAATGGCGTGGCAACGATAGCAGATAAAAAGGTCACAATAAACGAACCTGTGATCATAGGCAATGCCCCTACCATTGGTTTCCCATTTGCTCCGATTTGGCTTGGATTCCAATCTGTACCAAACAGAAAATCAAATACATTGATCTTATCAGTAAAAAAGGTAGCCAACCCTTTACTAGCTACAAAATAAAAAATAGATAATACAACCAACACGATCAGCGCGATACATAAAAAACTGAGGAATTTTCCACGCTGTTCCATTTTTGAACGTTTTGATTTTGTTAATAATACTTTTTTCACATCTTCCACAGATGACTCCCCCTTAATCAGGTTTAACATACTCACTCAGTGTACAAATTGAACATCAATTTGGTTTTAATAACATGTAAAAGTTTAGCTAAGTTTGTAAATTTTGTGTAAAGATTACTCTTTAACGATATTTCCTTGCCAATCACGTTCGACTTTCATATGAGAAACAGGGATATAACCTAGTTCTCCAACGATGTTATCTTGTACTTCATCAGATAAGATATAGTCTAAAAATTCTTTTGTCAGTTTTTTTGGATGATCTCTTGTGTACATATGCTCATATGCCCAAATCGTCCATTTGTTCGTTGTCACATTTTCATCTGTCGGTTCTACACCGTTAACATTCAACGTATCTACATCATCGGAAACATAAGAAAAAGCAACATAGCTGATTGCACCGGGTGTGTCGGCAACGATCTGGCGCACCATTCCGCTTGAATCTTGTTCTTGTGCCTGAACAGCTGTTTCTCCGTCCAATACCCATTTTTCAAACGTGCTACGGGTTCCGCTTCCTGAAGCGCGGTTCAATATAACTACAGGCTGATCTTTTCCACCGACTTCACTCCAGTTTTTGATCTCGCCTGTAAATAGTTTTTTCAGGTTTTCCATACTGATGTCTTTTACGCCAATATCCTTGTTCACAATAGGAGTGATCCCAACAACTGCTAC
The DNA here is from genome assembly GCF_051711605.1 of Enterococcus sp. DIV0436a. Classification (NCBI taxonomy): domain Bacteria; kingdom Bacillati; phylum Bacillota; class Bacilli; order Lactobacillales; family Enterococcaceae; genus Enterococcus; species Enterococcus sp. DIV0436a. Next base: position 956,552 of record NZ_JBIONA010000001.1, on the reverse strand, counting down.
TCGATGATCGACTAATGCTGAGGCATCGATCCCCGATTTTTCTTCCGCAAACAAATCAGAGTTTCCGATGTCGACTGCTCCTGACTGTACTTGAGACAAACCAGTTCCGCTTCCGCCCCCTTGTACATTGATGAATTTTCCAGGATTTTCTGTCTGGTAAGTTTCAGCAACTGTTTCTACTAAAGGCTGTAAAGCAGAAGAGCCAACAGCCGTAATGGATTCTCCTCGATCAATCCACTTTGAACAGCCTGATAAAAGAATAGCTAATCCTATTATTGGTAAGAATAATTTAAGTTTTTTCATTAGAAATCTCCTTTAATCCTAAAGTATGTTTATTTTATCATTTTTATTACTTGATGAAAACGAATCAAAATCATTAAATAACAAAATAAATTCTCATAATTGTAAAAAAAACTATCTCATTAAAAGTTTCTATGCTATACTGGCTTTGAAATGTGTCTCTTTTAATAGCATATATTAGCTTATTTCTTGCTTTCCCCAAAAAACAAGAGATACCCCAAAGTTAATTTCGCTCATGCGAGACGCTTTCTCCATTTCTGACGTACTCTCAGAAATGGCCCCGTTATAAAAGGACACGAGATCTCCATCTGTTGATGGTTCTCATGTCCTTTTTATGTTTTAAAGGAGCGGCGAAATCAATCTTGCTAATCCTTCTTTCATCTTGATGATTATTCCTCGGTTTTCATACATTTCTTTTGTGAGATGCGTAGAAATTTTCGAGTCTTCAAAAAAAGCTTTTCTTACACGTGAAGCCATTCGTTCATCATAAACCAGTGTATTGACCTCAAAGTCCAAGCGAAATGAACGAACATCGATATTTGCTGAGCCAACTGAAACAATGCCACCATCGATAATCATCGTCTTTGCATGAATAAATCCATTCTCATATGTTTCGATCCTTGCTCCATACTCGATTAGCTCTGCAGCGAAAGAATACGTTGCCCAGTAAACGAGAAGATGATCTGGTTTGTTAGGTATTTGGATATGAACTTTTACGCCTGAAAGAAGAGCCAACTTCAGTGCTTCATGAATCGATCCATCCGGTATGTAATAAGGCGTTTGGATCAATATCTCCCGTTTGGCTAACGAAATCATTTTCAAATAAGTCATTTTGATTTGTTCATGTTCGGTATCTGGTCCGCTTGTCACGATTTGAACAGCTATATCACCAGTAGTGTGAATGGACGGAAAAAATTTGGGAGAATAGCCTACTTCTTTTGTATGCTGAGAATTCCAGTCCATCAAAAAACGGTTTTGCAAGGTATACACCGCTTCTCCGTAAATACGCAAATGATTGTCTCGCCAATAACCAAATTTCTTTACCAATCCTAGATATTCATTTCCAACATTGAACCCACCTGTATATCCGATTTTCCCATCAATAACTACGATTTTACGATGATTGCGATAATTGATCCGAGGATTAATATACGGAACAAATAGAGGAAAGAAAAATGCGACTTCTCCGCCTGCTTTTTTCAAATTCTGAAAAAAGCTGGAAGAAACTTGTGTGGAACCCCATGCATCAAGAAGGACTCTGACTTTTACCCCTCGTCTTGCCGCCTCTGTCAATGCATCTCGAACTTCTTCACCTAATGCATCACTGCGATAAATATAATACTGGAAGTGGATATGGTCTTCTGCCTGCTTGATATCTTCAATCAGCGCATCGAATTTTTCACGACCATCTGTAAATAAAGTGATTTCATTTTTAGTCGTATAGAGCGCACTTTCAAATACCGTGAGCATATAGATCAATTGTTTCACATCTACTTGTCCAGTAGGCGGATGAGGATAAAGCCCTCGCATCAATGCCTGTTTGTCTTCTTCAATTTCCAGGTTCTTACCGATTTTCCCTTGGATCTTCAAATCAAAGATTTTCTCTTTGGAAATCCCTCTTCCTAAAAAAATATATAAAATAAATCCTACAACTGGAATGAACATCAAAACGAGCAGCCATGCCCATGTTTGAGCAGTTTCCTTTCTTTCTCGAAAAACGATGATAAAGGAAAGCAAAATATTCATAATCAAAAGGATCGTAAAAAAATTGTCAACGATAATTTTCACGGCTTCACCTCTTCTTCTACCAACTTAAGAATACCCAAGTTGTTTTTTAAAGTAAAGGGAAAAAAGCCGCTTCCTTCTATTCTCCTAGCCAATAAAAAAAGAAAGCTGGAACGAAACTGTCCAACTTTCTCATTTTATTTATATTGTGGTATTAGAATTTCAAGAAACGTCTCATAGAAATGATCGAGCCAAGTGAACCAATGATCACACCAATGCCGACCATTAAAAGATTGATTTTCCAAACGATATTTTGTGGATGAATCAATGAATAATGGGAACGTAATAATGATGGATTGATCAATTGGAAAAACCATGCATAACCAAATGTGATGATCAAAATCGGAAGAATCGCACCGATCAGACCGATCCAGCCACCTTCAAGGAAAAACGGCCAGCGAATATATCCATTTTTTGCACCGACTAAACGCATGATTTGAATTTCACGCTGTCTAGACAAAATCGTGATCCGAATCGTGTTCGAAATGAGAAACATCGCTACGAACAGCAGCAATGCCGCTGCAACTAATCCCCATGTCCGAACTGCACCAGCGATTTGGAAAATCCGATCTGAGGAAGCTCCACCGTAATCAGAACGAGAAACATTCTTCAAATCTGCTGCTTCTTCTGCTACTTGTTTTGTATAAGAAGGATCAGTAGCACTTACTACATACACATCATATAACGGGTTATTGTCACCTTCAAACAATTTCCAGGAATCACCCATTTCGTTTTGGATTTTTTTCAATTCCTGTTCTTTACTTGAAAATTCAACTTTTTTAACATGATCTAAGTCATTCAATTCTTTTTCTAGCTTTTTCATCTCTTCGTCTTTTGTACCGATATCTACGAATACAGAGACATCAACGTTTCCTTCTATATCCTGAGCTAATTTAGTTGCATTCATGATAACTGCCATGAATACACCGACTAAAGTCAACGTGATCGTTACCGCACTGACTGAAGCAACTGTCATCCAGCCGTTACGTTTCAAACTCTTGATACTTTCTAATAAATGGCGGAAAAAGGTTCTAATCATCGTATCCATATTCCCCTTCCGCTTGATCTCGAATAATGCGGCCGTTTTCGATAGCAATTACTCGGTGCCGAATCGTATTTACGATCGTACTGTTATGTGTAGCCATCACGACAGTAGTTCCTTGGGCATTGATCCGATCTAATAATTTCATGATTTCCCATGAGTTTTCTGGATCCAGATTTCCTGTCGGTTCATCCGCGATAAGTACTTTAGGCGTATTCACGATTGCCCGAGCAATAGAGACACGTTGCTGTTCCCCACCGGATAATTCGCTAGGAAAGACTCGAACTTTGTGTTTCAAACCAACAAGGTCCAGCACTTCCATTACTCGTTTTTTGATATCCCGAGGTTTTCTGCCGATAACTTGCATAGCGTACGCAACATTTTCATATACTGTTTTTCTTGGTAATAATTTATAGTCTTGGAACACCACGCCGATTTCTCTGCGTAGATAAGGAACTTCGCGGTTTTTGATTGCTATTAGATCATGACCTGCGACGTTCAAAGTTCCTTTTGAAGCTTTTTCTTCTCGATACATCAATTTGATGAATGTAGATTTACCGGCTCCAGACGGACCAACCACATAGACAAACTCTCCTTGTTCGATGACAATCGAGAGATTGCGGATAGCGGTCGTACCATTTGAGTACTTCTTCATTACATCCTTCATTTCAATCATGGCGTTCTCTCCATATCTTTTTCAGTCTTTAGCTATTATAGCATGGCAATGTTTCAACATGCTTGCAAAATCTTACAATTTTATTTCAATTTAACAATGGGTTCTTATTGTAGATGCATTTTTAAATAGCCGTCAATAAATAAATCAAGGTCACCGTCCATAACTGCTTGGACATTTCCTGTCTCTACGTTTGTCCGATGGTCTTTTACCATAGAATATGGATGGAAAACATAAGAACGGATCTGTGAACCCCAGCCGATTTCTTTTTGTTCTCCTCGAAGTGCAGCTGCTTCTTGTTCTTTCTTTTCCACTTCTAATTGATAAAGCTTAGCTTTTAACATCCCCATCGCTTGCTCACGGTTTTTCAATTGTGAACGTTGTGCCTGACTAGCTACTACTGTTCCTGTAGGCAAGTGAGTGATCCGTACAGCAGATTCTGTTTTATTGATGTGCTGACCACCTGCACCACTTGCTCGGTACGTATCGATTTTCAAATCATCTGGATTGATTTCTATATCGATCGTTTCATCAAGCTCTGGCATCACATCTACCGAACAAAAAGAAGTATGACGTCGTTTCGCTGAGTCAAAAGGCGAAATCCGTACAAGGCGATGAACACCTTTTTCTGATTTTAGATAACCAAAAGCGTTATGTCCTTTAATCAGCAGGGTCACACTCTTGATCCCTGCTTCATCACCTGCTTGATAATCTAGTGTTTCTACTTGATAGCCATGCTGCTCTGCCCAACGTGTATACATACGTAAAAGCATGCTGCCCCAGTCTTGGGACTCCGTTCCGCCAGCCCCTGGATGCAATTCGACGATCGCATTGTTTCGATCATAAGGTCCGTCTAACAGCATAGATAATTCATACGTCTTCATTTTTTCATCTAATGCATTGATACGTGTTTCTGCTTCTTCTTGCATTGCTGCATCAGGTTCTTCTTGCAGCATCTCCACCATCAATTCGATTTCTTCTAGTTCTTCGGCAAGAGAATGGAATTGGTCATAGGTTTCTTTATTAGCGTTATTTTCGCTGATCACTTTTTGTGCGGCTTCGCTGTCATCCCAAAAACCAGGTTCAGCCATTTTTGCTTCTGCTTCCGCGATGTCTTCTTCCAGCTGATCTAAGTCAAAGAGACCTCCTGAAACTTGTGACCTTTTCCTGCATTTCTGTCAGGAGATTTCGAATTTCGGATATTTCCATGTTTTTTCCTTCTTTCACTATACTTTTTTCATTATATCTAGTCTAACAGAATCAGCAAATAACAGAAAGAAGGTGAGACGAATTCTTAAAAAAAGAATTTGTCTCACCAATCCTGCTGTCAGAAATTAGTTTGCATTTTTTCCATGACAGTTCTTATATTTTTTCCCGCTTCCACAAGGACAAGGATCATTTCTTCCGACCTTGTTCACATGGATTGGCTGTTTTTTCGCGCTAGTATTACTATTTTCTTTGGCATCTCCGTCTTCTGAGTGAGAAGCTGTTCCTTGAGAAACCTGTTCACGCTGTACGTTTTGACGGATCTCAGCTTTCATAAAGATTCGAGTGACTTCATACTCGATGGCGCCTACCATATCTTCAAACATCTTATAGCCTTCTGTTTGATATTCGACTAATGGATTGTTCTGTCCATAAGCACGTAAGCCGATTGACTGACGTAATTGATCCATTGCATCAATATGGTCTGTCCATTTAGAGTCCACAACACGCAAGATCACGACTTTTTCAAATTCCAACAGTTGCTCTGGACCATTTAGTTGAGCCGCTTTGGTATTAAATACTTCTTGTGCTCGTTCGTTTAGATACTCTTTGATCTCCTGAGCTGTTTTTCCTTCGATATCTGCAAGAGTAATGCTATCTTCATGGACAAGAGTACTGCCGGCAAAATCGATGATACTTTCCAAATTCCAATTTTCTTTCTCTAATTGTGTATGCGCATCTACTACACGACTGATTGTCCGTTTGACCATGTTCATTAGTGGCTTGGATAAGCTTTTTTCTTCCATGATTACTTCTTGTCGCTGTTTATAGATTACTTCACGTTGTTCACGCATCACATCATCGTATTGTAAGACGTTTTTACGTGTGTCATAGTTATTTCCTTCTACACGTTTTTGTGCAGATTCTACTTGTTTCGTCAGCATCTTGCTTTGGATAACAGCATCTTCCTCACCGATCTTCATCCGATCTAAGAAAGCTTTGATTCGTTCTGAACCGAATCGTTTCATCAAATCATCTTCCAATGACAAGTAGAACTGTGACATACCTGGGTCTCCTTGACGTCCTGCACGTCCTCGAAGCTGGTTATCGATACGACGAGATTCATGTCGTTCTGTCCCGATAACTGCTAGACCACCAAGTTCTCTTACCCCAAGTCCTAACTTGATATCTGTTCCCCGACCAGCCATGTTGGTAGCAATCGTCACAGCACCTTTTTGACCAGCATTCATGATGATCTCTGCTTCTTTAAAGTGATTTTTCGCATTCAGCACTTCATGAGGAATACGTTCTTGATTCAGCATATCTGATAATAACTCAGATGTTTCAACCGCAACAGTTCCGACTAACACAGGTTGACCTTTGCGGTAGCGATCTTTGATATCTTGCACGACAGCGTGGAACTTGCTTTGTAATGTTGGGTAAAGTAAATCTGGACGATCATCACGGATAACCGGACGATTTGTCGGAATCTGGTATACTTGGATGTTATAAATTTCTCTGAATTCTTCTTCTTCTGTTTTAGCTGTACCAGTCATTCCCGCAAGTTTCTTATACATACGGAAATAGTTCTGGAAAGTGATCGTCGCCATGGTTTTCGTTTCGTCTTCGATCTCTACGCCTTCTTTAGCTTCGATTGCTTGGTGAAGTCCATCTGAATAACGGCGTCCATCCATGATCCGACCAGTGAACTGGTCAACAATCAGTACTTTTCCGTCTTGGACAACATAATCGATATCTAAAAGCATGATATAGTTGGCTCTCAATGCTTGATCCAAGTGATGGGTCAATGCAGTATTTTCAATGTCGTATAAGTTATCCAAGCCGAATGTTTCTTCTGCTTTTTCGATCCCTGCTTCGGTTAAACTGATTGTTTTTGATTGTACATCGATTTTATAATCTTCTTCTTCTTTCAAACGTTTCACGAAGTTGTCTGCTCTTGTATATAAAGCTGTGGATTTTTCTGCTTGCCCTGAAATGATCAGCGGCGTTCTCGCTTCATCAATCAAGATTGAGTCAACTTCATCGACAATGGCATAATTCAGCGGACGTTGTACCATTTGATGGCGGTAAACGACCATATTGTCTCTCAAGTAGTCAAATCCTAATTCATTATTCGTACTATAAGTGATATCACAATTATAAGCCTCGCGTTTTTCATCCGAAGATTTTGAGTTGATATTCAACCCCACTGTTAATCCTAAGAAATTATAAAGTTCGCCCATTTCCGTTGAGTCACGGGTTGCTAAATATTCATTGACGGTAACTACGTGGACCCCTTCGCCAGTCAGAGCATTTAGATATACTGGCATCGTCGCAGTCAAGGTTTTACCTTCACCAGTACGCATTTCAGGGATATTTCCATCGTGAAGCACGATTCCACCCATCAATTGTACGTGGTATGGATATAACCCCAATACACGTTTTGCTGCTTCTCGGACGACTGCAAAAGCTTCCGGAAGTAATTGATCTAATGTTTCTCCTTTTTGGTATCTGCCCTTGAATTCAGCAGTTTTTGCCTGTAATTGTTCATCAGTTAATGCTGCCATTTGGTCAGCGTATGCTTCAACTTTTTTTGCAATGCTATCTAAACGTTTTAGTTCTTTCTTATCGTTTTCGATAAGTGAACGAATCAAATTGGCCATGCGTTGTGTAATCTCCTTTTCCTTCTGTTTATTATCCAGACTATGTAGACTTTACTTTTCATTTTATCATTAGTTATAGATAATTGAAATATCTTAAGCGTATTAAAGTAAGAACTTCATAATTTATTCATATTTCATCTAAAAGAGGAGGGAAACTCAAAAAAACTTGCGGCAGCTGTCAGTAGCTGCTGCAAGTTTTCGTTGTTATTTAAGTAAGGCTGATCAGTCTGTTTCAATCAGTCCGTATTTTCCATCTTTACGGCGGTAAACGATACTTGTACCATTTGTTTCTGCATCTTCAAAAATAAAGAAGTTATGTCCCAGCATGTTCATTTGTAAGACTGCTTCTTCACTATCCATTGGTTTCAATGAAAGGCGTTTCGTACGTACGATATCTAATTCAGAATCATTTTCGTTTTCGTCCTCTTCATTGAATAAAGCAGCAGCATCTGCAGTATTCATGCCCGTTTCACGGGATTTACGATTAATTTTTGTTTTGAATTTGCGGATTTGGCGTTCCAATTTGTCAACAACCAAATCGATACTTGCGTATAAATCTGGAGAAGTTTCTTCGGCACGTAATACAAGATAAGGTAATGGGATCGTTACTTCCACTTTTGCTGTTTTTTCTGTATAAACTTTTAAGTTCACATGCGCCGTTGCATCGGGTGCGTCACTGAAATAGCGTTCTAGTTTGCCTACTTTTTTCTCAACGTAGTCGCGAATCGCTTCAGTTACTTCGATATTTTCGCCGCGTACATTATATCTAAACATAAAAATTACCCCTTTCGTCTACCACAATCAAGAAGGAGAAGGACCACTCTTTCCCTCTTCTTAATTCTATTATATCGAACTCTAGGTTATTTGCAAATTAAATCGCTATCAAATTTCCACATCTAATTCATCTCGCCAAAGAAATAGTTCGGATGATTTTCGGCTGTGCGACCTGCAAACAATCTGCTGCGTGGAAAAGAGTCTGTCCTGTTGTATAGACATCATCAATAATCAATATTTTTTTATTTTGTATCTTAGAAAAGGTGACTGCAAGTTCAAAAGGTTGAGGCATCTCCAATCTTTCCTTTCGCGTGTTTTTTGCTTGAGCCAGCAGATGCTTCTCTCTTTTGAGTAGCATCTGAAAAGGAATTCTTGCTGCTTTCAACATCTCGCTTACTTGATTGAATCCTCTTTCTGTTCGCCTTTTTTCAGATAAAGGTATTGGACAATAGATGTATGTCGGGTATTCTTTTTTTATCTGCGTCCATTTATATGCAAAGGTGCCTGCTAGTCGGATATCTCCCATAAACTTGTATTGATTGAGCCAGGCCTTCATATTTTCATCGTACACAAAAAAGGCACGGTGCTGAAAATCATAGGTCGGATATTTCTTCTTCCATTCTTGACAGTCACTGCAGTAAACGGGAATAGACTTTACTTTCTTTTTCGTACTCTCTAGATTGAAATGGATTGGTTTTTGACAGCCAGAACAGCCTCTTGTTTCCAATAAATGAAATTGTGCGCGACAAACTGAACAAGTCTGAGGTAATCTGTATTTCGAAACACCAATAATCTCGCTGAATGTTAAATTTTGGACGATATCTTTACTGCAGCAACTGCACCTCACAGCATCTTCTTCCCTTCTTCATTCATTTCTTTGATTTCCTGACAAGCTTTTCGAATAGCTGCAGTTTTTTCTTCATAGAAAAAGTATACTTGACTGTTCGTATAAGGCCCTTTACGATCGGCTCTTCCTGCGATTTGTACCAAAGAAGATTTAGTAAAAACCGGATGATCCGCTCCTAAAACGATAACGGATATTCTTTCAAATGTGACTCCACGTTCAAGGATCATCGTGGTTAACAGTATGTCATATTTTGCTTCTCGCATTTTCTGGACTTTTTCCGCCCGCTGATTGTCTCTTGAAGAAACATCTGTGATCTCATATCTCGGAAGAGCCTCTTGAAGTGTGGCTTTCAAACGATGCATCATCGTGATACTTGGACAAAATAAAAGGATATGGTTTTCTTTAATTAATTGATGAATGATCCGCACCAAAGATTTTATCTTCTTCTTGTTCTTGCATTTTTGTCGCCAATTATTCATGAAAACCAAGACGGGTTCAGGAAGTAAACGCCGATGAAAGCGTAAAGCAAGTTTGTGGATGTCAAACGTCTGCTTGATTTCCTTTAGTAACTTTTTATCAGGTGTGGCACTTAAGTAGATGAATCGTCCGTCTGGTTTAATCGCTGTTTGCACAGCATGAGCTAATCCTGCATCCCCGTTATAAGGAAACGCATCGATCTCATCGATCACTATTAAATCAAAGGACCGATAAAAACGGTATAGCTGATGAATCGTACAGATAACAAAAGAAGTAAAGGTATAAGCCGTTGCTGTATTCCCATGGAGCAACGTGATTTTTTCTTCTGGAAAAACATAACGATAGCGTAAAAACAATTCATTACAAACATCGACTCGCGGTGTACAAATCGCTACTCTTCCTCCAGCTTTTAAAGTTTCCACTAAAATAGGATAAAGCATCTCTGTTTTCCCTGCACCTGTTACAGCCCAAATAAGATGATGTCTTTTTTCTGAATGGCAAAGTATTCTCTTTGAGATTTCCGTTTGTTTTTCAGTAAGCTGTCCTGTCCAAAAAAAGACGACTTCTCGAGGTTTTGCTTCAGGCTGATCAAACAAATATAAATCTTGTTGAGTGTCGCATCGCCCTAAATATAGACAATGTGTACAAAAATAACCGTAATCTGCAAGCTGTCCATCAATGACGGACGTCCTCATTCCACAGCGATGACAAAGAATCCAGTTGCCCAAACGTTCCACTGCTGCGATCTTCTCATAATTTGGTAAATTTACCTCCTCACAGTCTATTGCTTTAATATCTCTCGTCAGAAGCCTTCTACCCCAAAAATGATTCATATTATTCGCCCTAAAAAAATATACGAAAAAACAAGCGATCTATTTTTTGGATCGCTTGTTCGATAGTTATACTGTTCTATTTATTCACCTATGAGCGTGATTGCTTGATCTAACACTTTTTCGCCATTCATCATACCATAATCAGCCATATTGATGACATCTAAAGGAATGCCTTTTGGTTCCAGACGTTTCTCAAAATCAGCTTTCATAAAGCGAACTTGTGGGCCTAATAACAACACATCCACGTCTTTATTTGCAAGATTGTTATCTGCGTCAGAAGCGGACACAGCGAAAATATCAGAGTCGATTCCTTTTGCTTCAGCAGCTTTTTGCATTTTTGTTACTAGTAAACTTGTGCTCATACCAGCCGAACATACAAGCATGATTGTTTTTTTAGCCATACTTTTCTCTCCTTTTTAAAACAAACTACGCAAACGTTTTCTTCGCGTCTGTTACTCTATTATATAAAAAGAAAGAAATTTGTCAACGTTTTCTAAACGCGGTTTATTTAATCAAATAGCCAACTAGATTTCACTAATTTATTGAACACGACATATTCTTTGTCCAAATTGATGACAACTACTTCATAGCCTGCATTTATCCAGCCATAGGCACCTTTTTCAGGGTGTTTATAATCATTTGCCCACCAATCTGTACTTTTCCTTGCTGTTTTGGGAAGTCCGTTACTGGGAAACAGCAGTTCGTCAAATTGGGTAAAGGTCAACGTTACTTGAGAGCCGCCATTGTTCTTCAAATAATGCGTAATTGCATCGTACTTTTTCATTCGTTCCTGCATCCCCAGATCCACCTGCCTTTGTCTTTATTATCGCATACTACAGCAATTGCGCAACCGTTACAGTGTTGAAACAACCTAGAACTTTATTTATACTGAATAAAGAAAATGAAAAAAAGAGGTGACAAGATGATCGAGCGCTATCGTACAATAAAAGAAAATGGACAAAGTGAGATTGAGATCAAAAAATCACGCTTTATCTGTTCTCTTAGACGAATAGAATCAGGGGACCAAGCAAAAAGTTTCATTCAAGAAATAAAAAAAGAACATTGGAAAGCGAACCATAACTGCAGCGCCTTCATCATTGGAGAAAAAAATGAAATCCAGCGAAGCAGCGATGATGGAGAACCAAGTGGAACGGCGGGCGTACCGATGTTGGAAGTCCTCAAAAAAAATCAACTGATCAATGTAGCTGCAGTAGTCACTCGATATTTTGGAGGAACGAAACTCGGCACAGGCGGATTAATACGAGCATACACTCATGCGGTCTCTCAAGCATTGTCTGACATTGGAATCGTAGAAGGTACCTTGCAACAGGAGATCTCTGTGATGATCACGTATCCGCAACTAGGAAAATTACAGAATTATCTTGAACTCCAACATTTTTTTATAAAAGAAATCCAATATACTGATCAAGTTAGCGTCATCTGTGCTGTAGATGAAAAAAGTGCTGACCACTTTAAAGAATCCATCATTGAGCTGCTGAACGGACAAGTCCAATTTGAAGAGGGTCCTGTTTCTTATCACGAGCAACTGGTAACTGATCATATATAAAAACAGGTGATTCTGATTCTCTTTTATTTCTAATAAGGAATCAGGGATCACCTGTTTTTTATTTTTCCAAATAAAACTCAAAACGATTTCCTACGTATTGCGTACGCACATACTCAAACGGCGTACCGTCTTCAAAATAAGAAATCTGGCGCAAACGAAGAACTGCATCTCCTCGTTTTACCTCTAAATAGTCAGCAATTTTCTCAGAAGCCAACACAGCAGTAATCGTTTGATTCGCTGGACCGATCTTTTTCCCGCCTTTTTCTTCTAGCGTGCGATACAACGATTCAGTAATCTCTGCTTTGCTGTAGCCATCGATCAGCTTTTGTGGCACACTGGCAACTTCAAAACAAATAGGGACATCATCTGCGAAACGAATACGTTCCATTCGCAAGATCGTGTCATCTTTACTCAAGTTTAGTTTTTCCATTTCACTTGAGCTTGGCGAAGTCAAGAAATAAGAGATTGTCCGACTAGACGGTACTCGATTTTGCGATTCCATAATTTCTGTAAAACTTGTTGCACCAGACATTTTTTCTTGTACTTTTTCTCGCGCAACATATGTACCCGAACCGATCTTTCTTTCTAAGATTCCTTCATCTGCCAAGTTTTGAATTGCTTGTCTCAACGTCATACGGCTGACATTGAATTTCACTGCTAATTCTCTTTCTGAAGGAAGACGGTCTCCGACTTTCCATATACCTTGTTCGATTTCATTTTTTAATTGGTCATGAATCTGTATATATACAGGTAATTGATTCGACATAACGTACACCCGTCCTTTCGTTTCTTCTATTATAACTGGTATATACCTGATTCACAACTGAAAAAGATAAAGGTTTCTATCCATCAACAGAGGATTTAGACACACATCGTTCTTCCTACTCCTATTGTCAGAAACAATTTTTTAGATATGTTCAACCTAGAAAATAACAAAAGACCCTAAAATCGATGAAAATGCCGACTTATGGATCTTTTGTTATTATTAGCGGTTTTTAGCCATCCATTTTTTTGTATGATTCGTTGGGCGTTTTGATTTTACCTGGACCGCTTTTCCGCCTTTTTTCGGAATATTCACTTCAATATTGTATTTTTCTGATTTGACCAAATCATATAACTTTTCAGCTGCTTCGTCTACTTTTTCTTTCCATTTCATGTGGATCCCTCCAATTCTTGTAGTTAACTTAACTCTATCTTAAATCAGCAGAATCTTCAAGGAACAAGGTAGCAAAGCAAAAAAAAGAGCTCTCGAACTAACGAGAGCTTACGATTGTGGTATACTGGGGTAGCTGGATTCGAACCAACGCATGAGGGAGTCAAAGTCCCTTGCCTTACCGCTTGGCTATACCCCAATGAAATGGAGGAGAGTGGATTCGAACCACTGAACCCTAAGGAACGGATTTACAGTCCGTCGCGTTTAGCCACTTCGCTACTCCTCCGAAAGGTTTGTATCAACCTGACTTAGTTATAATACCTAATTTTCCAGATTTTTGCAACCCTTTATTGAAAGTTTTTTTGATATTTTTTTATTCGTGCAGATTCCAGTGTCGAATCACTGTTTCTATCGCATTTTCAAGACTTTTTTCTTTTCCAAAATCTTCTTCACCAAAGAAAATTTCATATTCTTTTGGCCCATAGGCTAAGATCTCACCAATCATTTTTTTCCCTATAAATAACTGAGTGACTTCATAATTCTTACCTTTGATATCTTTTTTCACTTCTTCTATACGCACTTCAATATCTTTATTTTTTTTTGACATCATTTTCACCTCTCAGATATTTTATCATACTGCAGCAAATAAAACATTCCTTAGGTAAAAATCTCCTATTCATTTCATTCACTTCTTTTATGCAAGCTGCACCTTCTCTAAAGCTCTTAATTCTCTCCTTGACGTACAGCGAGATAGTTTGCGGCTGCACCTACAAGATTAGCATCGTTTCTGTATTCACATAATAAAATCTGCGGTTCGAAATCATGCAGATCGAATTGTTCTGTCAGCTTCTTCATTCGGCTTTTGATCTCATCAATGAGCCCTTCTTTTGCAGAAACACCGCCGCCTAATACGATCACTTCTGGATCAAACGAAAATTGAATACTGAATAATCCCTTTGTAAGATACGTATAAAAACTCTCAACTTCTTCTTTTGCTATTGCATCTCCAGTTTCTGCTAATTCAAAGACATCTTTTCCGGTATAAGAATTTTTATCGAGACCTTTGCGTTCACAATAACGCCAAGCCATCTGTACCGCTGTACCAAGTTTACTGAATGTCTTATCGCCATTTAAGAACATCAACCCAAATTCTCCACCGTAAAGATGTGCCCCTTTATTGATTTGTCCTTTCGTGAACAACGCCCCGCCAATCCCAGTTCCTGCCACAACAAAAGCAACATCTTGATAATCACGGGCAGCACCTTCATAAAATTCAGCCATTCCGGCACAGTTGGCGTCATTTTCAATCGTTACTGGAAGTTGAAACAGAGTTTCCAAATCTCGGAAAATATTAAATCCATGAATATAAGGAATCGCACTGATTCCCTCAATCACCTGTTTCTCATTATTCACTACTCCAGGAGAGCTGATTCCAATTCCTTCGACTTCAAAAGAAACGAGTATTTTTTTATAAACTTGAAATAATTGCGCTTTCATTTCTTCCCAAGATTCAGGCGTTGCAAATTGTCCCTTACCTTTAATCTCTTTGCCATCCCAACAACCATATTTGACAGCCGATCCACCAAAATCAAAAACTAATATTCCCATAAAAATATTCTCCTTTTTGTTTGCTAAAGCTATTGTAATGTATCTATTTAGCATTTGAAAGCATTTTCTTGAATTGAAAGTTTATTAGTTAAAGCTATTTTTAGGTAAGTGAATTACTAAAATCACTTGATCCCTTAATTGATCTCCATTTTCAAAAATGGGCTCAGAGTAATGATGGATAAAATAGTCTTTGACTCGACCAATCTCCACATAGCCCATTTTTTGATAGAGATGTAACGCCGCACTGCTAGTACTGCCGGTTCGTATGATGATCTGAGTTTGACTGGAAGCGAGTTGTAAAAGCTTCTGAAAAGCTGTCTCAAGTAATTTTCCGCCAATCCCCTTTCCTTGATACGTTGGGGCTACTGCTACATTGACGATTTCGTATTCTTTTTCCCTTGCCACATAGATCAGTACACCTATTGTTTTTTCTTTTTCTTTCCATATCCAGCCACTCCCTCTGGAAACATATACTTGAACTTTTTCTTTATCAGGATCTGCATCTAATAACAAGGACCATGGTAAATCTTTCTTGTTTAGTTCTTCGATCATTTTTTGTCCCCCATATAAGTAGTTGCGGAGTTGTTACTTTGACAATAATTTTCCTCTTTTTCTTTATCGCTCAGTGCTACCCGTATTTTTCACAACCTTTTTATAATCTGGTTCTTTTTTATCTTTCTTATTTCGCGTTAATCGGAATGTCAATGGTACATAATCGATACCGCCTTTGACAAAAGGATGACAGCGTAAGATCCGTGCAGTCCCCATTACCGTCCCTTTTAGCGCACCATGGGTTTGAATTGCTTTTATCATATAATTGGAACAGGTTGGGTAATAACGGCAGCTAGGTGGAAATGCAGGCGAAATAAAGCGCTGATATCCTCTAACTAAATAAATCAATATCTTCTTCATCAATTAGATTCCTTCTTTTCTTTTACTAAAAAAAGGGATCGCGACTAACGTCAACGTTCCCTTCTGTTTTCTTTTATCATGTTCTGCTTCATGGCTCACTTCATATCGACTAGAACCACTGTGATT
Source organism: Enterococcus sp. DIV0436a (assembly GCF_051711605.1). Lineage (NCBI taxonomy): Bacteria > Bacillati > Bacillota > Bacilli > Lactobacillales > Enterococcaceae > Enterococcus > Enterococcus sp. DIV0436a. The sequence goes on along the minus strand of NZ_JBIONA010000001.1, from coordinate 940,586 downwards.
CTTATTTATCAATGAAAAAAGTCTCGAATATGAATCCACAAACTTGGCTGAAATACTTTAAATGGATTGCCGCCACCGATGACACCATATCCGATCATCGTTCCGGCCACAAAAAGAAGGATAAGCAATAAGATCACCACTAAAATCTTTATCAAAGTTAATAAGATATATCGTTGGTTACTCATTCAGCCACTTCCTTAAGCAATCGTTTGTGCTGTTTTTTCAGCAGAAGTTTGATCCATGTCTACACGTTCAACGTCTGCACCTAATTGCTGTAGTTTGATATGGAAATTATAATATCCACGGTCTAGATAATTCAAGTTACGCACACGTGTGATTCCATTTGCTTTCAAGCCAGCTAAAACTAATGCTGCTGCTGCCCGCAAGTCTGTTGCATATACTTCTGCACCTTGCAATTCATGGTTTCCATCCATGATTGCTACATTTCCGTCGATTTTGACATGAGCGTTCATACGGCGCATCTCTTCTAAATGTTGGAAACGATTTTCAAACACTGTTTCAGTCACTACACTTGTACCTTCTGCAACTAATTGGATAGCTGTCATTTGAGCTTGCATATCTGTAGGGAAACCAGGATGAGGCATCGTTTTTACATCTGTAGGTAAGATATGTTTTGGTCCGATGACACGGACTCCGCCTTCTTCTTCAATGATTTCTGCACCCATTTCGATCAATTTAGAAATCAATGGGCGGTTATGTTCAGAGATAGCATCTGCAATCAGCACATTACCTTGTGTCATTGCAGCAGCAACCATAAAGGTACCTGCTTCGATACGATCTTGTACGATTGAGTGGTTGACTGCATGTAAATGATCCACGCCTTCAATACGCATTGTTTCAGTACCAGCTCCATAGACTTGAGCGCCCATTTTATTCAAAATGTTTGCTAAATCAACGATTTCTGGTTCGCGAGCTACGTTTTCAATGATGGTTGTTCCTTTTGCTTTTACGGCAGCCATCATGATATTTTGAGTAGCACCTACACTAGGGAAATCTAAATAAATCGTGTTACCGATCAATTCATCCGCAATTGCTTCGATATAGCCGTTTTTTTGAATAATTTTTGCTCCTAAAGCTTGAAATCCTTTTAAATGCAAATCGATTGGTCGTTTACCAATCGCACATCCACCAGGCATAGCTACTTTTGCATGTCCATTTCTGGCAAGTAGCGGACCCATCACAACGATTGAAGCACGCATTTGACTAACATACTCATAAGGCGCTTCGATTTCTAATTGTCTTGAAGCGTCGATTGTTACTTGATTCTTTTGTTCATCAAAATCTACATCTACGTTTAAGTGACGAATCACTTGATTCATAGTGAAGACATCAGAAAGAATCGGAACGTTGTCTAATGTCGTAATACCTTCTTCTGCTAACAAACTAGCAGCTAAAATAGGCAAAACAGCATTTTTAGCTCCTTCAATTCTTACTGTTCCATTTAATTGATTGCCACCTCTTACGATGATCTCTTCCATGTTGTTCCCTCCAAAAAATTCCAATGAGCATACACTTACTCAAAATCTTTTCTATTATAACATCCTTGCTTTTAAAATAGTACCTTTTTTTAAAATTTACAGGCTAACGAAAAGATTTCGGCATAAAGCGATAACTTCTAAGAAAAAATTACTTGCAGTGTACCCTAAAAAAATTGAAAAAAGTACGATTGCCATTCTAATTTGCGTATTATGCATTGGTCTGAAAAAAGTTTCAATGCGTAACGAACGTAAAGACCAGAAGGCTAAGTAGATAAACGCCAAATGACTCACGATTCGAAGCACCGCATCAATTCCGTATACTTGCATAATGACGTCCTTTCTAACGATTGTTTTATAATAACTAATAAAATGATAATACCATAAAATGTATAAAAGGAAAAACAAGTATACTTAAAAATATAGGAATCCCCTTACATTTTTTAGGAAATAAATGCTAAAAATATGCAAAAAAAGGGACTGAGACAAAAGTCTTGTCGCAGTCCCTTATTCCAAATAAACGGTGTTCAATCATCTGACCCTCGGTATTAGCTCAAAAAACGGCAAAATATGAGGAACTATTTTCCATTTGTTTCTCTAATACTCAGGACAAAACGCTGATTTTACAACCTCTGATATACGGTGTTCCAGAAGTAGCTTCTTCGAAAAATAAGCTGAGATTTCACAAAAATTTGAGAAGCAATTTTCGTAAATTCCTTCTTATGTCTTGAAGCTGACCACTTCTGTCATAACCTCTTTTTACTGTTCTTAAACACGGATAAACATCCGCATCTCATTTTATGAGTGCTTAGATACTTTGATACGATTGATTGCTCGGTGCAACGCAACAGTTGCCCGTTTCAATTCGTTCGTATCTTGTTTTGCTTTTGCTTCTTCGATTTGGCGTTCTGCACGTTGTTTTGCACGTTCCGCACGAGATACATCGATATCACGTTCACGTTCCGCACTATCAGCAACGATTGAAACAACATTATCACGAACTTCCATGATTCCGCCATTAACAGCGATCCAATCGACGTGGGTATCTGAATCTGTTCGTTTTACACGAACTTCATCAATCGTCAATGGAACGATGATTGGTGCATGTTTAGGCAAAATCCCAAGCTCACCAGCTGTCGTACGTGCAACGACGATAGCTGCATGGTGATCATAGACCAAACCGGCAGGAGTTACCACATTTACTGTTAAATATTGATCCATGGGGCACCCCTTTCTAGTAGCCTAGTGTTTTCGCTTTTTCTACGACGTCTTCGATTCGGCCAACACTTCGGAAAGCTTCTTCAGGAAGATCATCGTATTTGCCTTCCAAGATTTCGCGGAATCCTTTCACTGTTTCTTCTACAGGGACATATGAACCTGGAAGACCAGTAAATTGTTCAGCCACGTTAAAGTTTTGTGACAAGAAGAATTGGACTCTGCGGGCACGAGAAACTAACACTTTTTCTTGATCGGATAATTCATCCATACCTAAGATAGCAATGATATCTTGTAATTCACGATATCGTTGCAATACGTGTTGGACTTCTGTTGCTACTTTATAATGTTCTTCTCCCACGATTTCAGGTGCTAAAGCACTTGAAGAAGAAGCCAATGGATCTACCGCTGGATAAATCCCTTGTTCTGTTAATTTACGTTCCAAGTTGGTTGTCGCATCCAAATGGGCGAATGCTGTTGCCGGCGCCGGGTCAGTGTAGTCATCGGCTGGCACATAGATTGCTTGGATCGATGTGATCGAACCTTTTTTCGTAGATGTGATACGTTCTTGCAATTGACCCATTTCTGTTGCCAATGTTGGTTGATAACCAACCGCAGAAGGCATCCGTCCTAACAAGGCTGATACTTCAGATCCAGCTTGAGTGAAACGGAAAATGTTGTCGATAAACAACAGTACATCTTGACCTTCTACATCACGGAAATATTCCGCAATCGTCAAACCAGTCAAAGCAACACGCATACGTGCACCTGGTGGTTCGTTCATTTGTCCGAACACCATGGCTGTTTTTTCGATAACTCCTGAATCTTTCATTTCATAATACAAGTCATTACCTTCACGAGTACGTTCACCTACACCGGTAAATACAGAAATACCACCATGTTCTTGGGCGATATTATGGATCAGTTCTTGGATCAGTACGGTTTTACCAACACCGGCACCACCGAATAGTCCGACTTTCCCACCTTTTAAATATGGGGCAAGCAAATCGATAACTTTGATCCCTGTTTCCAAAATTTCTGTACTTGTACTTAATTCGTCAAAGGCTGGTGCTTTTTTATGAATTTCGCTTCTTTCCGCATCTTCTGGGAAAGGTGTTTCTAAATCGATCGTATCTCCTAGTACGTTGAATACGCGACCTAATGTTTCTTTACCTACAGGAACAGAGATTGCTTTGCCTGTATCAATGACTTCCATTCCTCTTTGTAAACCATCTGTTGATTCCATCGCAATGGTCCGGATCACTCCGTCCCCTAATTCTAACGCTGCTTCAAGAACAACTTTTGATTTATTTTCGTCATTTTTATAAACAACTAATGCGTTGTTGATATCTGGTAAGGATTGGTCTAAAGAAAATTCCACGTCGACAACGGGACCGATTACTTGAACAATCTTGCCTGAACTCATCTTTTTTCCTCCAATCTCAATACTATTCTAGTGCCGAAGCTCCGGCAACAATTTCGGTAATTTCTTGGGTAATAGCCCCTTGTCTTGCACGGTTGTAAGAAACCGTCAGCTCATCAATGATATTAGCAGCATTATCAGTTGCTGTTTTCATTGCTGTCATACCAGCAGCATGTTCTGCTGTTTTGGCGTCAACGATCGCACCGTAGATCAAACTTTCAGCATACTGAGGCAATAACTGAGACAAGATTTCTTCTTTTGAAGGTTCAAAAATATATTCTTGTTCGAAAGTAGTTGCTTCTTCTGGATCTAAGTCTGAGATTGGCAGCATTTTTTCTACACGAAACTGACTAGTTAGCGAATTGATATGATGGTTATAACATACGTATAATTCATCGAATACTTCGTTTTGGTACATAGTTGTTGCCATATTTACGATTTTGCGGACTTCATCAAAGCTTGGCTGATCAGATAGATTGCGCAGCTCATATGCTAGATTGATACCGCGTGCTTTAAAGAAGTCTGCACCAGTTCCGCCAATTGCGATCATCACGTAATCATCGGGTGATTGGTGGTCTTCTTCTAAAATAGACATCGTTTGTTTCAATATCGAGCTGTTATATCCACCGACTAAACCGCCATCTGCAGTGATGACGATATAACCAGTTTTCTTAACAGGACGGCTGAGCAGCATGCTGTTGTAATTGATATCCCCTCTAGGATTTTCTGAGGCAATATCATTTAACTGAGTAGCAGTCAAATGCGTAACGATTTCTCTTACTTTTGTTGCATAAACCTGAAACTTCTGTGAAGAAGCTTCAGATTTTGTCAACTTAGAAGCAGACACCATCTGCATTGCCCGCGTGATTTGGCTCGTTTTTTTCGTTGAAGCGATACGTGTCTTGATTTCATTTAATGAAGCACCCATTCATCTCACCTCACTATGCATTTTGAATGGATTTCAATTTATCTTCTGTAGAGGAATTATTTCCTTTTGTAGCTAAGAACATGTCTTTATATTCCTGAATCGCACTGTTCAACGCTTCTTCTTCTGGAAGATCTTTTGTTGTACGGATTGTTTCAAAGATATCTGAATGATTGGTATCCAGATATTCGAATAATTCATGTTCGAAGTCTAAAATACTGTCTACAGGGATACTATCTAAGAATCCATGTGTCAAAGCATACAAAATCACTACTTGTTTTTCAACAGCTAGCGGTGCATGCAATTTTTGTTTCAAGATTTCTACTGTACGGCGTCCACGATTTAGTTTTGCTTGTGTTGCTGCATCCAAGTCAGAACCGAATTGTGTAAATGCTTCTAATTCACGGTAACTTGCTAAGTCTAGACGTAAAGTCCCAGCAACTTTTTTCATTGCTTTGATTTGCGCAGAACCCCCTACACGAGATACAGATAGTCCGGCATCAACCGCTGGACGAGTACCTGCGTAGAACAAGTCGCTTTCTAAGAAGATTTGTCCATCAGTGATCGAAATAACGTTTGTTGGGATATAAGCAGAGATATCTCCAGCTTGTGTTTCAACAAATGGTAAGGCAGTCATTGAACCGCCACCTAAATCATCACTTAATTTTGCTGCCCGTTCCAATAAGCGTGAGTGTAAGTAGAAAACATCCCCTGGATAAGCTTCACGACCTGGTGGACGGCGAAGTAGCAAGGAAAGTTCACGATAAGCAACAGCTTGTTTTGAAAGATCATCAAAAATAATCAAGACATGTTTCCCGTTGTACATGAACTCTTCACCCATTGCAGTACCAGCATATGGTGCGATATAAAGCAACGGCGCTGGTTGAGACGCACCGGCATTCACAACGATTGTGTAATCCATTGCGCCATATTTTTTCAATGTTTCAACTTGTGTACGAACTGTAGAATCTTTTTGTCCGATTGCTACATAGATACAGATCATATCTTGACCTTTTTGGTTGATGATCGTATCGATCGCAATGGAAGTTTTCCCTGTTTTACGGTCACCGATAACTAATTCACGTTGGCCGCGTCCGATTGGTACAAGAGCGTCGATTGCTTTTAGACCTGTTTGCATTGGTTCGTTAACAGATTTACGTTGCATAACGCCTGGTGCCATTGCTTCTACTGGACGAGCTTTGTCAGTAACGATTTCACCTAGTCCGTCGATTGGCTGACCTAGCGGATTAACTACCCGTCCGATCAAGGCCTCTCCAACTGGAACTTCCATGATCTTTCCTGTTCGTTTTACTTTATCTCCTTCACGAATGGACTCGAAATCGCCAAGGATAATGATACCTACATCATTTGATTCTAAGTTTTGCGCCATTCCGTATGAGCCATTTGAAAATTCAAGCAACTCACCACTCATCGCGTTTTCTAAACCATGTGCACGAGCGATCCCGTCACCTACATAAGTTACGGTACCGATTTCTTCGACTGAAAGCACGTTTTGATAATTTTCAATTTGTTCTTTAATCAAGGCACTAATTTCTTCTGCTTTGATGGCCATTCGATTCACCTACCTCTTTGTACTATCTATTTAATTGATTACGCATATTTTCTAATTGCGTGCGAATGCTTCCGTCGATTACTCGATGGTTAGCTTCAACAATCGCGCCACCAATAATAGAAGAATCAACGATTTGTTTTAATTCGACTGATTGATAGTTCATTGTTTTTGCAACATTCTTTTCTAATTGTATTCGTTGTTCGTCTGAAAGTGGAACTGCTGTTGTGACACTTCCCAACAGCAAACCTTGATGTTCATCATATCGACGTTCATATTCTTCGATCATGAACAAAAGATCATCCATTCGGTTATACGCATAAACAACTTCTAAAAAGTTTTTAACGATTCCATCATAGCCACTAACAAGCTTGTCCATGATTTCTCGTTTTTCATGAGGTTCTAGACGAACATCACTTAACATATTACCTAATCCAGGTACTTGTTCATAGATTTGACGTAAGCTTACGAGATCTTGATAGATTTCTTCTGCTTGATTTGAATCGATCGCCAGTTCAAATAAAGCTTTCCCGTAACGTCTTCCTACTGTATATTTATCTAGTTTCATTTGAAGAACCTAGACCTTCGATATATTGATTGATTAATGATTCGTGCATTTCTGGAGATAATTCTTTGTTCAAGATTTTTTCCGCGATTTGAAGAGATAGTTCTGCAACATCGTCTTTTACAGAGTTCAGCGCTGAATCACGTTCTACAGTGATATCAGCTTGGGCTTTACTTTTTAGACGAGCTGCTTCTTCTTGAGCATCCTTCAAAATATTTTGGCGGCTTAATTCTCCACTTTCTTTCGCATTTTTGATGATATCAGCTGCATCAGAACGAGAGGCTAACAATTGTTGTTCGCGTTCTTGTTCCATTTTCGCTGAGTTGATGCGAGATTGTTCTGCAGAATCCAAATCATTGGCGATCTTGTCTTCACGTTTTTTCAAAATATCGCTGATTGGTCCCCAAGCAAAATGCTTCAAGAGAGCCAGTAGTATCAAAAATGAGCCGCTGACAACGATGACATTTCCTAACATCGCATTGCCAACTTCTGCAATTGCCAATTGATTCAGCATAGGCGAGCCTTCCTTTCTTTGAAGTACTTCTAGTTTTCATGTAAAAAAGCAGTAACAAACCAAATTGTTTCTGCCTTAATACTGATTCAATTAAACACCAAAAACTAGAATCAAGGCGACAACTACCCCTAAGATAGGAACAGCTTCGACTAGAGCTACCCCGATAAACATTGTTGTACGGAATTGACCAGACATTTCAGGTTGGCGAGCCATTGATTCGATTGTTTTAGAGATAACTTGACCGTTACCATAACCGGCTCCGATTGCTGCTCCCATGATTGCGATTGCTGCTGCGATATAATTCATAATTGTTTTCCTCCTAAATTAGATAAATAGTAGTTTGTTTTTAAAACGAATATTATTCTTCCACTTCAATCTTATGGCTCATATAAACCATAGATAAAGTAACGAAGACAAATGCTTGGATGCTTCCGATAAACAAGGAGAATGCGATCCAGACCATCTCTAATGGAATTGCTAACGGCAATGAGAACCAGCCTAAGCTTATTACCATTTTTGCAATCAAGGTTAGCAAAACTTCCCCCGCATAAATATTCCCATAAAGACGTAAAGCAAGTGTTAATAAGTTTGTAAATTCTTCAATCAGTTTCATCGGAAACATAAAACTATATGGTTTCAAGAACGAATTTACGAAATATCCTTTGAAGCCTAACTTTTTCACCCCAAATAAGTGAGTAAGTAAGATCATTATAAATGCCAAAGTTAAAGTAACAAACGGGTCTGCTGTCGGGCTTTTCCAAAGTGTTGTTTCGTTAGGTAAAACGATTTTTGTTACTAAACCGATGTTGTTTGCAACAAAAACAAATAAAAACAATGTAAATGCCAACAAATGGAAATTGCTCAATTCTTTTCTAGGCAGATTATCTGTTACGATTCCTCGACTAAAATCAATGACCCATTCTATCGCATTTTGTTTGCCTGTTGGTTTCAACTTAAGATTTCTTGTAAAAAAGTAAGCTAAGAAGAAAACAATCAAACAGGTCAGTAACACCATTATACAAACTGTACCATCAAACCAAATTGGTCCAATGTGGAACGTTAGCGAGCGTTCATCCAATCCATTTCACCTCTTTTCCCCGAAATTCACATAAAATCAATTCATGTGCGTATCTGGTTTTTTCCAATCGGTTTCTAACCACACGGTATCATACCACCATGAAACAGAAAATTCAAAACATTTTCATGAAAATTAGACACTTTTTTATTTCAGTCAAAAACGAAGCGAATTTTTCTTTATACACGGTGCTCCTGATCTAAGAAAAAACCTATGATAATCATGTTTTATCAGATTAAATGCTAACAAATTTTATCATTAAGTAAAAGCAAAAGCACCGAATATGCGAAAAAGGATAATGAAATTATCTAGAGAAATTTTTTAATGTTCGATCAATTTGTCGATCGATATCTTTTCGTTTCAAATCTTCCCGTTTATCATACGATTTTTTCCCTTTTGCCAGACCAATCAATACCTTGGCATAGCCGTTACGAATATAGACTTTTAAAGGAACAACAGTGATCCCAGTATTTTTCAATTCATTTTCAAGACGGATGATTTGTTTTTTGTGTAATAATAACTTTCTCGTGCGCAACGGATCATGATTAAAAATATTTCCTTGTTCATAAGGACTGATATGAACATTATGCAAGAAAGCTTCTCCGTTGCGGACGCGAATAAATCCATCTTTTAGATTGATCCGGCTGTTTCGTATCGACTTGATCTCGGTTCCTTGCAAGACCATCCCTGCTTCCATCGTGTCGATGATCGAATAATCATGGCGAGCTTTCTTGTTTTGTGCAATTAATTTTCCCTCGCCTTTTGGCATAGCTGTTTCCTCCAACTCATTTTATTTTTTCTTTTTCTTCTTTTTAACACCTTTGTAAAATGGCTTCTTCCCTTTTTTCTTACCGAACGTTTGCTTACTATCGCTATATCGTTTGTTCTTCTTGCCATTTCTTTCTGGGCGTTTTCCTGCTTGTTTTCCTTCACGTTTTCCTGATTTTCCATTTCGTGTTTTTGGCCGTTCCAACGCTGTAACCTCTTCTGCGGAAACAAGTTCAAAATCTACTGCCCGTTCATCTGGATCAGCTTTGACTACTTTTACTCGCACTTTCTGTCCGATTTTAAAAGTCAGACCAGTTCTTTCACCTACAAGAGCTAAATGATTTTCAACAAAATGGAAGTAGTCCTGTTTCAATTCATTGATATGGATCAATCCTTCTACTGTATTCGGCAGTTCGATAAACAGGCCGAATTTCACAACAGAGCTGATGATCCCATCGAATTCTTCTCCCACTTTGTCCATCATGAATTCTGCTTTCTTCATGGAATCTACTTCACGTTCTGTTTCTACTGCACGACGTTCCATCTTAGAACTATGATCTGCAATTTCAGGAAGTTCCGCAGCCCACGAACTTTGATTGCTTTCACTTTTATCTTCACTGTAAGAACGGATCAGACGATGGACGATTAGATCGGGATAACGTCGAATAGGAGATGTAAAGTGTGTGTAGTAATCTGCCGCTAAGCCATAATGCCCAAAATTGTCTTCTGAATAGCGTGCTTGTTGCATGCTTCTTAGCAACATAGTATTGATAACTGCAGCTTCTGGTTTGTCTTCTACTCCTTCGATCACATGCTGTAAATCTTTTGGTGTGATCGTTCCTTTCGTTCCTCGGACCAGAATGCCCAAAGCTGAAGCAAAATCAAAGAAGCGCTGCATTTTTTCTTCTTTTGGCTGTTCATGGATTCGGTAAATAAACGGCAGATTTAATTTATTATAATGTTCAGCTACCGTTTCATTGGCCGCAAGCATGAAAGATTCGATCAAGCGTTCACCAATTCCTCTGCTTCTTAGCTGGATGTCATTTGGGTGTCCTTCAGCATCAACAAGGATTTTCGCTTCGCGATCCTCAAAAGAAATCGCGCCACGTTTGATTCGCATCGTTTCAAGGATTCGATGCAATTCACCCATTTCTTGGAACATAGGTACGAGCTGAGCATAGCGTTGCATCGTTTCTTCGTCTTGATCTTCTAAGATTTGATTGACAGCTGTGTAGGTCATCCGTTCTGTTGTTTGGATCACACTTGGGAAAATATCATGAGAGACTACTTGTCCATTTGGATCAATCTCCATTTCGCAACTCATGGTCAGCCTTGGAACATGGGGATTCAGTGAACAGATACCATTCGATAAACGTTGCGGGATCATCGGAATCACTCGATCAGTCAAATATACACTTGTCCCTCTTTCATATGCTTCTCTGTCCAATTGACTGCCTTGTGTCACATAGTAAGAAACATCTGCAATGTGTACTCCAAGAAAATAATTACCGTTATCTAATTTTTTAACCGTAACTGCATCATCTAGATCTTTTGCATCTTCTCCATCAATCGTAACAATGAGCTGATTTCTTAAATCTCTACGTCCAGTTATATCCGTTTCGCTGATTTGATCTGGAACTTCATCTGCTTCAGACAATACATCATCAGGAAATTTCGTAGGGATACCATTAGCCACGACAATTGAGAGGATATCCATGCCAGGGTCATTCTTATGACCAATCACTTGCTTGATTATCCCTTCTAAACTAGTCGCATACCCTTTTTCAGGGTAATGGGTCAGTTCGATCAGCACAATACTTCCGTCAACTGGACGAACTCCCTCTGCTGCTGCATATACTTTAAATTGGTTAAGCTTTCTATCTTTCGGGATAACAACGCCGTAAAGATCCGTTTCTTGTATTTCTTCTTCTGAATAAGCAACGAATTCCCCTGCTAACTGAGTAGTCGCCCGGTCTCGAATCTCGACTACTTTCCCCTCTGCTCCGCGATCCATATCTGTATTTGCTCGCTTCATGATATCGATTGCTACGGTGTCTCCATCCATTGCAAAACCAGTCGCTTCTTTTGGGATATAGATGTCATCTTCTTCGGGATCAATCGTTACAAATCCAAATCCTCGTTCATTTGCTCGAAATGTTCCTTCGATCAAGATTGGTTTTAAAGGAAGTTTCACTTTTCCTTTTTTATTGAAAACTATACTCTGTTCTCTTTCCATTTGAGCAATCGTTTGTACTAGTAATTTAAAATCATCGCTTTTTTGGAACCCTAAACCTTCAGCGATTTCTTCCATAGAAAAACTGCGTTTGCGACTGCTTTCCATGAAAAAGAGAATTTTCTCTTTTATCGTTTCTTTTGTCATATTTATTCCTCATTCCAAGGTAATTTTTCTAAAAATTCCAAGACGTCTTTTTCTAATTCGCGTCTTGCTGTACCAACTGTAATCACATGACCACTTTCAGGATACCATTGAAGTGTCACTCGCTGACGGCTCAACTTGCGTGCAGTTTCAAATACGCCATTAGGGTCGATCATTTCATCTTTCCCAGCTTGAGCTAAAAATATCGGCTGTTGGATATCTGACAACCTACTTTCTACGATTGCTGCCTGATCTTGTATATCCATTAATTGTTGTTCAGCTAACGAGCGGTAAGCAACTGCTTTTTCATTGATTTCTTTCTCTGATTTACCTGCTGTCTTCAGCACTTGACGTACGTATTTTTCAAAGTTTTCAGGCACGTTTGTTTTTACAGGAGACAAAGGCGAACAGAAAAAACCGCCGCCAATCACTGATTCTTCTTCTAGTGCTCGTACAGCAAAGATGCCGCCCATCGATAATCCTAATACGGCAATATCAGAAAACTGCTCAGACTGTAAAAAATGGATGGCTTTTTTAGTGTCTGCCCACCAGCTTTCTGCTTTTTCTTGCAAGATATCATATGGCTCCATTGTTCCGTGTCCTTTAAAAAGCGGCGCATAAACTGTATAATCTGCTTTTTCCAAAAATCGTGCGAGCATTCGAACATCGTTTGGACTTCCTGAGTAAGCGTGAAGCAGCAAAACCGCTCGCTTTCCATGTTTTGCATAAAGGGGTTTTGGTAATTGTCTCACTCGTCTCACCTCTTTCGCCTCATTTTACCATAGTTTCTTTCATAACTTCTTCTTAAGCGTTCTCTTTGCAATAAAAAAAGCCGCCCGCCGTTTTGCGAGAGGCTTATTCAACTACTTCGAAGATAAATATGCTAGGACAAATAATAAGATCATCCAGATAGCTCCCATAACTGCAGTTGATCGCTGCATGACAGCTTCAAAGCCGCGAGCTTTTTGTTTGCCGAATAGTTGATCCGCACCGCCGGTAAATGCACTCGCTGCACTATTTTGCTTGCTTGGCTGCATCATAATCGCAATGACCATAACAATCGATAAAACGATCACGATTCCCAAAATTAAATTATACATATCGCAGCCTCCTTCCCAAAAGATATCGTCTCTTTAACTTTATCATAGATAAAAGTCCGTGACAACTCTATATAAATGGAATAACAGCTGAAAGTTCAAAACTTTCAGCTGTTATTCTTATGACTGACGTAAGACGTCTTGATATTCTGGTTTCTTTTCAAACTCTTTTTTTGCATAAGGGCATAAAGGAATGATCTTTTTCCCGTCTCGTCTTGCTAATTCTACTCCAGTATACACTAGCTTTTCAGCTAACTTTTGACCACGATATGCTGGATCTACAAATGTATGGTCAATGATCATGATGTCTGGGCCCGCATCTGACCATGTCATTTCTCCGATCTCTTGTTGTTCATCATTGAATAAAGCAAGACGATTTTTTTCTTCTTTGATTTCCATATGCCGCACTCCTCAAATAACTGATATTTTTTTATTCCTACCTTATTTTAGCAGTCTCCTGATCTATAAACAATTATTTATCCTCGAATTACTTACAAAAAAGAAGAGAAAATTAATTCATCGTTATTCTTTGTTCAATAAATGAAAAAATCACTGTCCAATAGGTTTTCGGATCTTTCATCGATGCTTCCAAGTGTTCTGCTTCTGGAACAAGCAGCAGTGCTTTATCCCCTGCCGTAGCATTTTGAATCGTGTACGCTGCTTCTGTAGGGACAAAATGATCTCTTTCACCATGGATGACTAATAAAGGCAGATGATTGCTGCCAAGCTGTCTCGTAGCTGATGCTTGCTTTAAGGAGTAACCGGCGTATTTCTGGGCATAATGATTCGCATATCTCATGACCATTTTTTTAGGAAAGACAGTAATTTTACTTAACATATATCGGAATTCTGCATAAACAGAAACATATCCGCTGTCTAAAATAAATCCTTTGACCGCTGATGGAAGTTTTTCACCACTTGCCATCATGATCGTAGAAGCTCCCATTGATCCGCCGTGTAAAATAATGGACGCATTCGGCTGTTCATCTAAGATGAGTTGGATCCAGGCAATTAAATCTAGCCGATCTAGCCATCCCATTCCGATGATTTCTCCTTCACTTTCTCCGTGCGCACGTAAATCAGGTACAAGAACGTTGAATCCTTTCTCTGCATATCTTTTACCTATATGAGACATGTCTCTTTTCCCTGTGCTTCGGTAATCATGTACGCAAATGACCCATTTATTCTGCTTATTTGGATGGATGAACATCTGACCAGCTAGTTTCAACCCGTCATAACTTTTGATTGTTTTGGGTGTTCCCTGCTCCCAAAAGCTTTCACACTCTTCTTCTAATTTTTGTCGTTTTTTTTCTACTGACGTGACTGCAGCAGGGTCCATCAAACGATGACCAGTGTCTTCATACCAGTCATATCCTCTCTGTACTCCCGCTCTTACTAATTTCTTTGCATAAAAATAAGAAAGAAAATGGTAACTGATCCCTATAATTATCAGAATAAGAATGAAATAAAAAATAACCATTGTACACCCGCCGCTTTCTGCCAAACTATAATCTATCTATTATCCAATGTACCGATCCATAGGATTCTTTATTTTCGGCACACGTAAATTCCATTTCTTTTTCATTGTATCATTTACTTAAAGTTCTCCTCAATAGATTTACTTGTAAGAGAGCATTTACATTCGCAATAAAAGCCAGTATACTAATTTCGTGCATTATAATCAAGACGCTCGTCTTGGACTGGTTCGGAAACTTCCCAGAATAAAAAACTAAGTATCTCTAAAGAAAGGAGACTGGAAATAATGCGAAAAGTAATTATTGATTGCGATCCAGGGATCGACGACACTTTAGCTTTATCATTAGCTGTCAAATCCCCTGATATCGAAGTAGTTGCTATTACCGTAGTTTGTGGGAATGTCCCTGCAGATATAGGTACGCAGAATGTGCTGAAATGCCTGGAACGCTGTGATCGTTTAGACATTCCTGTTTATCAAGGAATGGAAAAACCTTTGAAGCAACCTTTCATCAGTGCACAAGACACTCATGGTATGGATGGTTTAGGGGAAACAAATTTCCCGATGATCTTGAGAAAACAGGCAGAACCTCTCCATGCCGTTGATTTTTTGGCTGATTATTTCAAAGAAAAGACAAATACATCAGTCATTGCTTTGGGTCCTTTGACCAATATCGCTTTTGCTTTGAAAGTCAACCCAAATATTGGGAAACATATGGATCGTTTTGTCTCGATGGGTGGAACTTACAAAAGCCATGGTAACTGTTCACCAGTTGCTGAATACAATTACTGGTGTGATCCTGAAGCAGCTTCTTATGTATTCGAGAATCTCAAACAAACGATAGAAATGGTTGGGTTAGATGTGACAAGAGAAATCGTCTTGACACCGACTATCCTCGAATACTGCTGTCAAATGAATCCTGAAGAGGGAGAGTATCTAAAAGCGATCACTCGTTTTTATTTTGACTTCCACTGGAAACAAGAAAGAATTTTAGGATGTGTCATCAATGATCCGTTAGCTGTTGCTTATTTTATCGAGGGGGCCATCTGTGAAGGTTTCAAAAGCTTCACTGCTGTGGAAACTCAAGGAATAAGTCGTGGACAAACATTGGTTGATCGTTATGAATTTTGGCAGAAACCTGCTAACAGTAAAATTATGACAAAAGTAGATACTCGTCTTTTTTTCCGAAAGTTTTTAACCGTTCTTTTAAATGCACAAGAAGAAACGATTATGAAAGATTTGGAAAGGTTAAAGATGGGCTAACAAAATGAATAAAAACAAAATGGCAACTCGCGTACTTACAGTGATGGCTTTGTGTATTGGGATCAATTATATTGGAGGAACGATTGCTTTATGGCTTCGTTTGCCAATCTATCTCGATTCTATCGGAACGATTTTTGCTGGTGCATTGCTTGGGCCTGTACCTGGAATGCTGACAGGATTGTCCAGCGGTATTTTAAGTGGAGTGACTACAGATATTTTTTCTCTGTATTATTCGCCAATCCAAATTCTCACAGGCTTGCTTGCTGGATTGATTTTGCCAAGATATCTCGGCAAAGATAAAAACAGCTTGAAACTGTTATTACTCGCTTTGATTTTGTCGGTACCTGGAACGATCGTTTCTTCGATCATTACCGTTCAGTTATTTGGCGGGATCACCTCCTCAGGATCCAGTATGATCGTTCAGCTATTACATGGGTTAGGTTTAAGTCAGACAACAAGTGTGATCTTGGTACAGGCAGGTACAGACTACCTTGATCGTTTGTTGTCTATCGTCGTTGTTTCATTAGTCATCACTATGTTGCCACAACGCTTGATATATTCAAAAAGAAAAATAGGCTAAATAAACAGAGCTGGATTAGCAAAATAATGCTAATCTGGCTCTGTTTTTTCATTTATAAAAAAAATCTTACGCTAAGTAGGATAAAATAATTCCTTGATATTTTTCGATCATATCCAAATAATTATCGATTTCAACATACTCATCTACTTGATGAGGCAAAGTAACGACACCAGGCCCAAAGACGACAAAGTCGAAGGAATGGTTAGCTTTCGTAAATTCGGCTGCATCCGTTGTTGCTGCCGCTCCAACTAAAGGTAATGGCTGGCTGAATTGTTGCTGAATGCAATGAATCAAAGGAGAATCTGGATCAGCTTTGACAGGTATTTTGTTGTAATCGATCATCAATTCCAAATGATAGTCTGTCTCTTGATTCAATTCATTGACGATTGATTGCAGCAATGCAATGATTTTATCATTTGGGTATTCTGGAATCGATCGAATGTTCCCTTGGAGCTGCGCATGGCTTGGGATGCTGTTGACTTGATTCCCGCCACTGATCAATGTAACATTATGGATTGTTTTTCCTAGGACAGGATTCTCGATTGTTTCAGCGAGGTGATTCATTTCAGCATTTGCTTTCGTAATGAATTCATTTAGGTGATTGATTGCATTATAACCTTGGTCTGGCATAGAGCTATGCGCTTCTTTTCCGTGCGAGGTGACTGTATAGTTGATTGATCCCATGTGCGTATACATCAAACTGTAATTGGTTGGCTCTCCGATGATCAAGGCATCTAAGTCATCTACATAGCCTGCTTTCGTGAGCTGTTCCCCACCTAGTTCACCCACTTCTTCTCCGACAGTGGCTAATAATTTGACTGTTCCGTTAAATGGTTTTCCTGACTCTTTCAGTTCGATCATGGCAATCACCATTGCTGCCAAGCCACTCTTCATATCTGTAGCACCACGTCCGTACAAACGGTTCCCATGGATTTCTGCTGCAAAGGGTGCATAGGTCCAAGACGATTCATCACCAGCCGCCACGACATCCATATGCCCAGATAGGCCTAACACTTTTCCTGATTGGCCCTTTTGGTAACGAGCAATCAAATTATCTCTACCATCTCTGTAAGAAACAATCTCTCCTGTTATGTCATGCTTTGCCAAAAGCTTATTCAAATAGGCTGCTACTTCACCTTCGTTTCCATTCACTGATTTAATTCGGATGATCTCTTGTAAAATCGCGATTTTTTCTTCTTTTTTCATCTAATCCTCTCCCTTGCCATTTCTTTTTATTGTATTTGAGTGTGCTCGAATTTTCAAATAGGAGCAACCAAAGTAAAAATGAAGAAAGAGAGCCACTTTATGAAAAATATGCTGCTACTTCCCTCCTATTTTATTTATACGAGAGGACTTGCCCATAGATTCCTATTCTACTGTTCTATCCTTAAAAGCTCTTATATGATGCTAGTTATTGTTAGCTTTCCTTTTTCAAGGATGATCTTTTCTTGTACCATTCTTTGTAAACATCATATACAGAAGCTAGTTGCAAAAAAACTCTCTACCTGCTGATATTTCAGCAAGTAGAGAGTTCGATTACTTAACTAAGTGATCATACTCGACTATCTTTCAATAGTCGATCATGTATCTTCATTAGAAAAGAATTATTTGTTTTTTAAGTTGTAGAAAGATTTCAAACCTTTGTATTCTGCAACTTCACCAAGTTGGTCTTCGATACGTAGTAATTGGTTGTATTTAGCAATACGGTCAGTACGTGATAGAGAACCAGTTTTGATTTGGCCAGCGTTTGTTGCAACAGCGATATCAGAGATTGTTGAATCTTCTGTTTCACCAGAACGGTGAGATACAACTGCTGTGTAGCCAGCTTCTTTAGCCATTTCGATAGCTTCGAAAGTTTCTGTTAATGTACCGATTTGGTTCACTTTGATAAGGATTGAGTTAGCAATTCCTTTTTCGATACCTTCAGATAATTTTTGAGTGTTTGTTACGAACAAGTCGTCACCAACTAATTGAACTTTGTCGCCTAATACGTCAGTTAATTTCTTGAATCCGTCCCAGTCGTTTTCGTCTAATCCGTCTTCGATTGAGATGATTGGATATTTAGAAACTAATTCTTCGTAGAATTTGATCATTTCGTCAGTTGTTTTTTCGCCTTCGCCTGAATCAGCTAGTACGTAAACACCTTTTTCTTTGTCGTAGAATTCTGAAGAAGCAGCATCCATAGCAAGAACAACGTCTTTACCAGGTACATAGCCAGCTTTTTCGATTGCTTCGATGATTACTTCAAAACCTTCTTCGTTTGAACCAAGGTTTGGAGCAAATCCACCTTCGTCACCAACAGAAGTTGCTAATCCGCGAGCTTTCAAGATTGAAGCTAATGCGTGGAATACTTCAGCACCCATACGTAGAGCTTCTTTGAATGTTGGAGCGCCAACAGGCATGATCATGAATTCTTGGAAGTCGATTGAGTTATCAGCATGTGATCCGCCGTTGATGATGTTCATCATTGGTGTTGGCAATACTTTTGTGTTGAATCCGCCTAGGTAGTGGTATAAAGGTACTTCTAGGTAGTCAGCAGCTGCACGTGCAACAGCGATAGAAACACCTAAAATAGCGTTCGCACCTAATTTACCTTTGTTAGGAGTTCCGTCTAAAGCGATCATAGCTTTGTCGATAGCCATTTGGTCACGAACATCGTAGCCAATGATTGCTTCAGCAATGATGTTGTTTACGTTGTCGACAGCTTTAGTTACACCTTTACCGCCATAACGAGCTTTGTCTCCGTCACGTAATTCAACTGCTTCGTATTCACCAGTTGAAGCACCTGAAGGAACCATTCCGCGGCCAAAAGCTCCGCTTTCTGTGTATACTTCTACTTCGATTGTTGGGTTACCACGTGAGTCTAAGATCTCGCGAGCGTAAACATCAGTAATAATTGACATGTTTTGTCTCTCCTTTGAGTTTGTTTTTTCCTAAGGGATTTCCCTCATATACGATTTTAGTTAATTTTGCTCATTAGTGCAAACATTTCTTGCATTTTTCGCAAATTTTCAACAATTATTTTACAGCGTCTAACAATGACAAGAATGAATCTGCTTGCAAGCTTGCGCCACCGACTAAAGCACCGTCAACATTTTCTTTTGCCATGTATTCAGCAATATTTTCTGGTTTTACAGAACCGCCGTATTGGATACGAACTGCTTCTGATACTTCTTTTCCATAAAGTTTTTCAACTGTTTGACGTACAACTCCACAAATTTCGTCAGCGATTTGTGCGTCAGCTGATTTACCAGTACCGATTGCCCAGATTGGTTCATAAGCAATAACCATGTTTGACACCTGTTCAGCTGAAAGATCAGCTAAACCAGCTGTAATTTGTCCTTCGATCCATTCAGCAGTTTTGCCTGCTTCATAGGTTTCTAAAGATTCGCCACAGCATAGGATTGGTGTCATACCATTTGCAAAGATAGCTTTCGCTTTTTTATTGATGTCTTCGTCTGTTTCATGGAAATATTCACGACGTTCTGAATGTCCGATGATCACATAATGAACACCTAGATCAGCAAGAGCTGCTGGTGAAGTTTCACCAGTGAACGCACCTGAGTTTTCCCAGTAGCAGTTTTGTGCTGAGATTTTTAGTTCTGTACCTTCAGCTGATGTCATTAATTCTTGTAAGAATAATGCAGGAGATCCGATGACTGAATCAACTTTGTCATTTGAAGGGATTTTGTTTTTTACTGCTTCAGCAAATTCTTTTGCTTCTGATGCAGTTTTGTTCATTTTCCAGTTACCTGCGATAATAGGTTTACGCATTGAGGAACACACTCCTTAATTTATTGAAAAATGGCTAGGGAGTCATGAAAACTCCCTTCACCTTTTGTTCGATTACTCGTCAGAATTGAGCAAACTTGGTCGTTTATTTATCGTTGATTGCTGCTAGTCCTGGTAATTCTTTACCTTCAAGCAATTCCAAGCTTGCGCCGCCACCTGTTGAGATGTGTGTGAATTTGTCAGCAAATCCTAATTGTTCTGCTGCTGCGGCTGAGTCTCCGCCACCGATGATTGTTGTTGCGCCTTCTAAGTTAGCGATTGCTTCACAAACACCGATTGTACCTTTAGCAAAGTTACTCATTTCAAATACACCCATAGGTCCGTTCCAAACAACTGTTTTTGCACCTTGTAATGTATCAGCAAATAATTTTACTGATGCTGGGCCGATGTCTAAAGCCATCAAACCATCAGGAATGTCTCCTTCGATTACTTGTGTTTCAACATCATTTGAAAATTCTGGTGCACAGACATTGTCGATTGGCAAGACAAGTTTGTCGCCTGCTTTTTCGATTAATTCTTTTGCTAGTTCCACTTTATCAGCTTCTACTAGAGAGTTACCGATCTTGATTCCTTTTGCTTCGTAGAATGTGTAAGTCATTCCGCCACCGATCAAGATTTTATCTGCTTTAGGAATCAAGTTTTCGATTACGCCGATTTTATCAGAAACTTTTGCGCCACCAAGGATTGCAATCATTGGTCGTTTTGGTTCTTCTACTGCTTCACCGATGAACTTGATTTCTTTTTCCATCAAGAATCCAGCAACTGTTGGGATACCAGTTGAAGCGATACCTACGTTAGAAGCATGTGCACGGTGAGCTGTACCGAAAGCATCGTTAACAAATACATCGCCTAATGAAGCCCAGTATTTACCTAGTTCTGTATCATTTTTGCTTTCTTTTTTACCGTCAATATCTTCAAATCGTGTATTTTCGAATACGACAACGTCGCCGTCATTCATGTTGCGGATTGCTTCTTCTAATTGTTCTCCGCGAGTTTCAGGTACGAATGTTACTTCTTTACCTAATAATTCGCCTAGACGTTTTGCAACTGGAGCTAAAGATTTTCCTTCTTTATCTTCTTCTGTTTTTACACGTCCAAGGTGAGAGAAAAGGATTGCTTTTCCGCCTTGTTCTAGAACGTAGTTGATTGTTGGCAATGCTGCTTTGATACGAGTGTCGTCAGTGATCACGCCGTCTTTCAAAGGAACGTTGAAGTCAACACGGACAAGAACTTTTTTGTCTTTTAAATCGATATCTTTCACTGTTTTCTTAGCCATTTTATTTCCTCCTGAATAAACTTATTATCAAAAAAAGCGGAAGAAGCGCGATTGCTTCCCCGCTTTTAAATGTACATGTCTATAATTTACACTTGTACGTTTGTCTATCTTATAAGTTAGCGAAGTATTCTAAAGTACGTACTAATTGTGCAGTGTATGACATTTCGTTGTCGTACCAAGCAACAGTTTTAACTAATTGTTTGTCGCCAACTGTCATTACTTTAGTTTGTGTAGCATCAAATAATGAACCGTAAGTCATACCAACGATATCTGAAGAAACGATTTCGTCTGTGTTGTATCCGTAAGATTCGTTTGAAGCTTCTTTCATTGCTGCATTGATTTCGTCAACAGTTACTTCTTTTTCAAGAACTGTTACTAATTCTGTTAATGAACCTGTTGGTACAGGAACACGTTGAGCAGCTCCGTCTAATTTACCGTTCAATTCAGGAATTACTAAACCGATAGCTTTAGCAGCACCTGTTGAGTTAGGAACGATGTTTGCAGCAGCAGCGCGTGCACGGCGGAAGTCACCTTTAGGATGAGGTCCGTCTAGAGTCATTTGGTCACCTGTGTAAGCGTGGATAGTTGTCATTAATCCTTCAACAACACCAAATTTGTCGTTCAATGTTTTAGCCATAGGAGCTAAACAGTTAGTAGTACATGAAGCACCTGAGATAACTGTTTCTTTACCAGTTAATGTTTCGTGGTTTGTGTTATAAACGATTGTTGGAACATCGTTTCCGCCAGGAGCAGAGATAACAACGCGTTTAGCACCAGCTGTTAAATGTTTTTCAGCTGCTGATTTAGAAGTGAAGAAACCAGTACATTCTAGAACGATATCTACGCCTAGTTCGCCCCATGGTAATTCTTCTGGGTTGCGGTTAGCTAATACTTTAACTTCTTTTCCGTTTACGTTGAATGAACCTTCATGAACTTCAACTGTTCCGTTGAAACGTCCTTGAGTTGTGTCGTATTTTAACAAGTGTGCCAACATTTTAGCATCTGTCAAGTCGTTGATTGCTACTACTTCGATTCCATCTACATCTTGGATACGACGGAATGCTAGACGTCCAATACGTCCAAAACCATTAATACCTACTTTAACTGTCATTTAAGATTTCCTCCTTATGAAAATCAAAAAAATATTTATTTTAAAGGGTTACCCCTTTTAAAATCTCATTTGCAGCAGCTTCATCAGTGATGAGCCACGTTTGTTTTGGTGCATTTTTCATATAAGCTCGAATTGCTTTAGCTTTTGATTTTCCGCCCGCGATTGCCATGATGATCGGGACTTTTTCCAAATCTTGCAATTCTATGCCGATTCTAGGGACCTTATAAACGACTTCACCTTTTTCATTGAAAAAGTAGCCAAAAGATTCCGCAACAGCATTTGCTTGTTTCAGCATGACTAATTCTTTTTCAGTCATCTTACGACGTGCTGCCATGTGTAATGCACGCCCAATACTATGAATAACACAATTCGCTTCACTAATCAAGTTTAAGACTTCTTGGATAGATGGCTCATTGAGTAAAGAATTGTAAGTTGCCAGACTTAATTGTTCCGGAACATAAAGTGCACGGTGGTTACCGTTTGCTTTAGCAGCCATTCTTGCACTGACAGAATTTGCCTGTACAGTTATCGCTTCACCAATCCCGCCTCTTGCAGGGACAAACAGGTTATGCCGTTTCTTATTTTCCAGATTAGACAATTGTTCGGCTACCACAGCCATAGTAGTTCCTCCCATCACAGCGATGATATTCTCGCCTTCTGGAAGTAGTCGGTCTAGGGCTTCGCTCAGCGCTTCGCCGAATGCATCAGCCACTTTGGTCTGCTCTTCGCTGTTTCCTGAAACAACGATACAGCGTTGGTTACCAAAATATTCTGCCAACTGTTGTTCGGTTTGATGCGTACCTAAAAGCTGATCCATGAAGTTTTCAAGGCTTTGATAAACTTCTTCGCCCTTAGTTGTCAGCGTCATACCGCTTTTTGAGGTGTCGATCAAATTCAGATTTTTCAAAAGATCTGTTTCTGTTCGCAATACTCGTTCTGTGATCCCCATACTTTCCGATAAACTTCGACGTCCAATCGGCTGCATCCAATAGATATTTCGTAAAATTTTATAGCGTTCTTGCAACACTTCGATAATATCTGGTGCAACAGATTCAATCATTTTTATTTCATCCAGCATAGCGATCTCCTTAGTTGGACACTTTACGTCCAATGTAGACTTAAAACGACCCATATACGATAAAAAAAGAAATTAACTATTCGAATTTCACATCAATAAAGGGAAATCTCAACCTCACGACTGTAAGTCTAACAGTTTTGCTCTCGTTTTTCAACTAAAAAGACTAGAAAAAGTGAAATACTTTTTCTAGTCTTTTGACTGATTAGTTATCATAACGTTTTCTTTTTGATGAACTCGGGATTCCTAATAAATCACGATATTTTGCTACTGTTCGTCTTGAGATCGCTATCTCATCTTTTTTCAGCAATTCAACCAATTTCTGGTCAGACAACGGCTTGTTTTTGTCTTCTTGATCGACTAATTCCTGCAGCTTTTTCTTCGCTGTATCTGCTGAAAGGTCTTCTGTCTGTTCTGTACTATTCGTAGGAATTCGTGTAGTGAAAAATTTTTTTAATTCAAATACACCGAAGTCTGTTTCCAAATATTTCCCGTTGACTGCACGACTGACCGTGGATTCATGCACATCTATCTCAGTTGCAACTTCCTTTAACGTAAGAGGCTTGATTGGACGTTCCTTGTCGATAAAGAAAGCTTTTTGCCGGGAAACAATGACTTGAGCAACCCGCAAAATTGTATCCCCACGTTGTAGGATCGTTTTCTTCAACCATTCGAATTCCTGTTTCCGTTCTTTTAAATAATTTTCAGTTTCTTTATCTGCTTGTTGTGACATTTGTTTGAAGTAACTCTCTTGAAAGCGTATATTTGGCTGATTTTTTCGGTTTGAGATAACTTGTACATTTTTATCGTCGTCCACTAATACCCGGACATCAGGAATAATGTACAATTCGCTGCTACGGTCGAAAATCCGGCCAGGGCTTGGACTCAACGTTTGTAAATAGTCGAATATCTGCTGAACAGCATGTAGATCAACAGAAAAACGTTGTGCGATTTCTTTCCATTTTCGCTCCACCAGTTCCTCAAAACATTCTTCCAACACGATATAAGCTAATTCCGGCGCATAATCATCTCGTTCTGTTTGAAGCATGAGACATTCTTGCAAACTACGTGCACCTACTCCAGCTGGTTCTAATTGCTGAATCAGAGTCAACGCATCGAGCATTTGGATAGGCGTAGCTCCAATCTCTTTTCCGGCTTCTTCTAAACTAATCGTCAAAAATCCGTTCAAATCGATGTATTCTACAAGATAAAGAACGATTTTCCTCAAAAAAGTATCTCGGTAATTCAAATGGACTTGTTCGATCAATGAATCAAATAAAGACCCTTTTGTATCAGGAATCTGATTTAGGTAATTTGTCTCTTCTCCTTCATAAGAAGATGAAGAAGCTTTTATGTAATCTGGCTGCCATTCCGGCTCAACAACTTCCACCAATGGATTTTCCATTGCTTGATTCTCAACGAATGCCAACAGCTCCTCACTGTTATATTGTAAAACTTGGATGGACTGTTGCAACTGTTGCGTCATGGCTAGTTTCTGTGTCTGCTGCTGTTTTTGTGAAAAATTTTGCTCAAATTTCATTTTTTTGTCCAATCCCCTTGTAATTTTTTATCTGTTTAGTTACAATTATCCCAGTGCTTGCGTCCTTAGTGTAGTGGATATCACGTAAGATTCCGGTTCTTGAGACGGGGGTTCGATTCCCTCAGGACGCGTTCTACTGCTATTTTAGCATAATTTACGAATAGTTGCTTCTTTATTTTTAAGTGAAAACTGTCCGCCAAAGAAAATTGGTGGACAGTTTTTTGTTGTACCTGTATAGATATTGTTAAGCCTTTGCAAGTAAGGTAGTTATGTGTTCAACTACTTATTAAAATGTGTTATTTATTAAAGATACTTGTCTCACTTACTGAACTGGCCGATGATCGTTTCTGCCATAATAGTTCTCGACAGCCGTTGGATGCCCTAATAAATCCCCAACTGTCGTGATGCGATACCCTTGCTCTTTCAGATAATCGATCACTTGAGGAACGGCACGAATCGTTTCAGGATAGATATCATGGAATAAAATAATTGCCCCATCGTATACTGTTGCTTGGATCTTCTGCAAAATCAAATCAGGATTTCTTGTCTTCCAATCTTCTGAATCAACAGACCATTCGATGATCGGTCGCTGGATGATCGTTGCTCCTACATTCGTGACAGAACCATAGGGCGGACGAACAAAAGTGGGGGTTTTGCCAGTGACTTTTTTGATCTCAGTGTCTGCTTTCGTCACTTCCTCCGTCATCGACTGGGCAGAAAGAGTGGCCAGATTCTGATGATCGTATGTGTGATTGCCAATCTCGTGCCCTGCTTCAGCTGTCTGCTTCACGATTTCAGGATGCTGCGCCGTATTTTCTCCTAAGACGAAAAAAGTGGCATGCACGTTTTTTTCTTTTAAGATTCGCAGAAGCTGCGGTGTTGTGGTCGCTCC
Organism: Enterococcus sp. DIV0436a; assembly: GCF_051711605.1. Taxonomy (NCBI): domain Bacteria; kingdom Bacillati; phylum Bacillota; class Bacilli; order Lactobacillales; family Enterococcaceae; genus Enterococcus; species Enterococcus sp. DIV0436a. The sequence goes on along the minus strand of NZ_JBIONA010000001.1, from coordinate 914,558 downwards.
TGGTCCATCATCAAAGCTGATTGCGACGCTTTTGACAGCCGGATCTCGGCTCGTTTTTGTACTGTCTTGTGTTGATTGTGATGACTGACTTTGTACCTTTTCCGCTGATTCTTGAATGGCTTCTTTGACGTTAGCTGTTTCAGTTGATTGGCTTTTAATGGTTGATTGTTCTGATTGTTTGAAAGATTGTGACGAATGCTCCGAAGAGTGTGTTTGTCCTTTTACTTCGGTGATCAAGGAGGCCACCGAAGTAATTTCGAAAAACAAAAGCACGGATAAAGCAATAATACTGATAACTAAATAATTTCTTTTCACTATATCTCTTCTTTCTCTTTTTCTCTTCTTATTATTTACTTGTACTTACTTGAAAATTGAAACTGCTAGTCGCAACTACTTCTCGTCTAATGATCCAAATAATCTTCCGATGCCAAAATCGTTTTTGTCACGGACTTAGGAATGACAAATTCTGGTGTACCCATATAACCAGGAGCAATTTCGTATTGAGAAAAAGTCAAAACTAATTGATGCTCTTTGTTCAAATAAAAACTTCGTGTAGGCGTAACAAGTGTTGGTTTTTCTATCGTCCCTTCTTGAATATCTTGCTCAGTCCAATAGTACTTAGATGGATCTTCCTTGACTTGTTCGGCCATCTGCCGTTTGACTTCTTTTGTCAAAACAGATAGATAGGTGTCATCTTTGAATAAAAGTGGAAGTGAGAGCTGGACACTGTTTTTCTTGTCGATTGTGTCGTATCTTTTTTCAACATAGCTATCTGCTGCTGTTTGGGTGATCTGCCTTTCAATCACGAGAAACCGGTTATCGTCTACGATTTTCTGATAATCTCCCAAAACTTGGTAATGATCCGTTTCAAAATTTCCATATTCTTTTTCAGCTTTTTCAAAATCTGCTTGTCCTTCGCGAAAGTATTTTTGATTTAATCCATGAATTGTTTTATTTTCTTTCTCATTTTGTGTATTGATCTTCGGTACCTGAATATCGATTTTTTCAGATCGATCAGTAAAGCGTTCGCCTAAGATCAATTCAATGACTGATCCTAAGATGGGTAAATCTTCTGCAAAGCTTCGAACTTGACTATTAAAAAGAAGGCTACTTGTTGTAATCATTACGATAGCCAAAGATACTCCGAACCCTTGGAGACGTCTCTTTCTCCGCTTTGCTTTTATAAATGATTGCTCTTCGATAATAAAACGCTGGCGGATCTCCTCTTTAAGCCCTTTGGGAATTGCTTGTTCTTTATAAGTTTTCTTTAGTTTTTTTAAATTTTCTTTTTGGGAATACATGGCACTCTTCTCTCCTTCATTCTAGGATTTGACGTAAAGCATTCAATGAGCGGTACATTTTCGTTTTAACTGTGTTTTCATTCATATCCAAGATAGTCGCAATTTCTTTCAAACGAAATCCTTCAAAAAAGTAGAGGATCAGAATCTCTTTTTCCGGACTGTCTATTTTATCTAAAATCATATGGAGCTCTGCAACGGAAGTTTCTAAAGGTAACTGTTGGGGGATATCTTGAATTTCAAATAAGTCCACAGGCGTCCTTTTTTGTCTGCGCCAACTATCTAATGCCGTGCGGATCAATATCCGATAAAACCATGCACTAAAATGCTCGATCTCTTTTTCTTTTTCAAAATAGTTCAGGGCTTTATGAAAACTATCTTGCATCACATCTAAGGCCTCTTCTTTATCATGTACGTAATTCATCGTGATACGGAACATTTTTTGATAATCAGTTTCGATGAGTCCATTCAGCAGGTGACGGTATTTTTCGATCTGCCGTTTTTTCTTATATCCAGTAAAAATCATTCTCCACTCCTTTCTGCCTCACTTAATATGACGTACAAGGTGCGCTAAAAGTTTCAATTTTTTTATTTTTTATGTATTTACTTGGGATTTTTATATACAAAAAAGAAGGTGTGACAAAAATCGTGTCACACCTCCTTATTCTGATAGGCTGATCGTCTCTGTCACAACCTCTCGTAAGAAAATAATGTTTATTCTTTTTCAGAGTCAGAAAATTCTTCCTCTTCATAATCTTCATCATCATCGTCTTCGTCTATGATACTTAAATCTTCTTCGATATTTCCTGGCAAGTCTTCTTCATCATCTGTCGGGTCATCTGCTCCGATTTCTTGCAAGTCAGAATTATAAGCAGCGATTTCTTCATCTTCATCATCATCGTCATCAAACAGATCATCGTCATCTTCTTCTGTCAGATCTGTATCTTCTGGGTCATCGTCATTGTAATCGATCGCGTCTTCATCATCATTGATAAAGGCGTTGACTTTCTTGCGTTTACGGCGACGTGGAGTATCTTCATCCTCTTCGTCCATTCCATGGTTTACTTCTTCATCGATCGAATCGATAGCATACCATGAACGCAAGCCCCAACGATTATCCCCTAATGAGATAAAGCTGCCGTCAATATTCAAGTCAGTATAAAATTGTGCGAGTGAATCACGAATTTCACTGTCTGATTTCCCAAGATAGTTTTGGATCTGGTTAGCTAAATCAGAAAAATCCATGACATCGCCACGTTGTTCTAAGATCGCGTGTGCTACTTCGATCATTGATAATTCGCTTTTGTTTGCACCTTCAAATACACTAATTTCCAATCAGGACACGTCCTTTCACAGTCTACTCCTTATCATACAAAATCAGACACAAAAAATCAAACTTTTCTTTTATATTTACGCTGTAAAATCCAAGGTCAAATAATATTCGCCGATTTTTTCCGGTCCCATGAACAGATCATAATCGATTCGAACCTTCCCTGCTGTGGGACGGTCTTTCAAACTAACATGCAGTTCTTTCGTAAAAGTAGCAATCTGGATCATACCGTATGGTGTTCGATAGGATGTTTCTAACCGTTCTTTATAGCCAAATTTCAAACGCATCCGCATTTCTCCTGCACGGATCAGCTGTACATGACCATCTGGAACTAATTTGATCGTTACAGGAATCTCATCGCCCGTCTCCTCCTGAATCTCTTTATAACGTATGTACAGCGTATCGCCAATTGTCACCATTTGCCCTTTCAAATCAAAATAAAAATCTTGCACTTCCCCTTGCTGTTTTACTTTTGTACGCAATTTGATTGAAATCGGTGTTCCTTGTGATAATTCCATTATTCATTCTCCTTTACTTCTCATAGCTACATTGTTCCTAGTTTCTTTTGTTTTGTCAACCAACTTGTCCATTTTTACAGAAAACCTTTTTTCCAAAACAACTCTTTGATTTTAGAGTATAATATTGTAGAAAATATGAATTTATACAAAGGAGCCGGTTGAATGAACCCTGCGATTCGACTAGATCAGCACATTTATCAAAAAAACGACTTTTCCCCTTTTGCATTAACAGATATATTAACGGAATATTCTAAAGAACACCAGCAAATCTTTTTACATTTCTGGCAATATGACTGCACAGTCATCTTAGGTATGAAGGATGTTCGAACTCCTTTTCTAAGTGACGGGATCCAAACACTGAAAGATGCAGGTTACGCTCCAGTGATCAGAAATTCAGGTGGATTAGGGATCGTATCAGATGAAGGAATTTTGAATATTTCTTTGATTTTCCCCCAAAGTGACACAAAAAAAATAACCATAGATGACGCTTACGAGCAAATGCTCCTATTGACTAAATACGCTTTTCCAAAGGCACCGATACAAGCATTCGAAATCACCCATTCTTATTGTCCTGGAACTTATGATTTAAGCATCCATGGCAAAAAATTTGCCGGTATCGCTCAGCGTCGGATCAAAAATGGGATTTCTGTTATGATGTACTTAAGTGTCAACGGTAATCAGGAAAAACGCGGGCAAGTCATGAAGCGATTTTATCAATCTGCTTTAAAAGAAGACTTTGGTACAAATGGCTATCCTGCAGTGGATCCTGCTACAATGGCAACACTTGAAGAACTGCTTGACCAACCCCTTTTTGTAAAAGAAGTCAAAGAAGCATTTGCAAAAGCTTTTGAAAAGCTGTATTCTGCAAGTGATTTACAGGATTCTACCGACTGGCTAAAAAAAGAAATCCAGCTGGAGCAATGGAACAACCAAATCCAGAGAATGGAACAACGTAATAACATAAAGGAGCTACATTATGACAACCCCTTATAAATATCAAATGCTGCCTATGGAAAAAGTTTTTCGTGATCCAGTCCATAACTATATCCATGTCCAGCATCAAGTAATCTTAGATTTGATCAATTCGAAAGAAGTCCAACGTCTACGACGCATTAAACAATTAGGCACTTCTTCTTTCACTTTTCACGGAGCAGAACATAGCCGTTTTACTCATTCATTAGGCGTTTATGAGATTTCAAGACGAATCTGCGATATCTTTTCTCGAAATTTTTCAAAAGAAAAAATAGGCAACGGAGGCTGGGATGATCAGGAACGGCTGGTGACTTTATGTGCGGCACTGTTGCATGATGTCGGTCATGGTCCTTACTCTCATACATTTGAACATATCTTCCATACGAATCATGAAGCCATCACTGTAGAGATCATCACTTCTCCAGAAACAGAAGTGTATCAGATTCTTAACCGAGTAGAAGAAGGTTTTCCTGAAAAGGTAGCTAGTGTGATCCAAAAAACTTACCCCAACCCACAAGTTGTCCAAATGATTTCTAGTCAGATCGATGCAGATCGAATGGACTATTTGCTTCGGGATGCTTATTTCACTGGAACAGAATATGGAACATTTGATCTTACCCGAATATTACGTGTGATTCGTCCTTATGAAGGCGGGATCGCTTTTTCCATGAGTGGCATGCATGCAGTGGAAGATTATATCGTTAGCCGATATCAAATGTATGTGCAAGTGTACTTCCATCCTGTTTCCCGTGGTATGGAAGTAATTTTGGAGCATCTGCTTCATCGCGCACACGAGTTGTATCAAGAAGATGCCAGCAGTTTTGAACTCCATTCTCAATTACTTCTGCCATTTCTTGACGGAAGCTTTACTTTAGAAGAATACCTCAAACTTGATGATGGGGTCTTGGGCACTTACTTTACTCAATGGTCTGAATCTGCTGATCCTATTTTAAATGATTTAGCTAAACGTTTTTTGAATCGTAAACCACTGAAATCTGCTACTTTTTCTGGCAACCGGGATTCAAAATTAGTCCAAGAACTCACTTTGTTAGTAGAAAAGGTCGGATATAATCCTGTTTATTACACTGCTGTGAATTCTAGCTACGATCTACCTTATGATTTTTATCGCCCAGAACAAGGCAGACATCGCACACAAATCGAGATTTTGCGAAATGACGGAACTTTGATAGAATTATCACAGGTTAGTCAGCTTGTTGCTGCATTAGCGGGACAAGAACAAGGAGATGAGCGATTTTTCTTTCCAAAAGAAATGGTTGATCCGTCCTTGCGTGATCATTATGATTTATTTGACGAAACTTATCAAGAATTTGCCAGCCATATCCGTAATGGCGCATTGATTGAAATAAATTAAAATATATTGGAGGAAATTATGTCTATCAAACTAGTCGCTATCGACATCGATGGTACTTTATTAAATGAGAAAAGAGAAGTAACAAAAGAAGTAAAAGAAGCGATTGCCGCTGCTGTTGCAAAAGGTGTTTCGATCGTTTTATGCACTGGCCGTCCCTTACCAGGTGTCCAGGAACAGTTAAACGAGTTGAACCTTTTTCAAGATAATGATTACGTTATTACTTATAACGGGGCACTCGTACAACAAACGAAATCAGGTAAAATCATCGCCCGTCACGGACTGACACATGAAGATTTCCTAGAGATCGAAGTGATGGCACGCCGTGTCGGCAGTCATCTCCATTCGATCGATGACAAAGCGATCTACACGCCTAATCGAGATATCAGCGCTTATACGATCCACGAAGCAAGTTTAGTCAAGATGCCGCTAAAATATCGAACACCTGAAGAAATGACACCAGACATGAACATCGTCAAAATGATGATGATCGACGAACCAGAAATTTTAGATGCAGCAATTGCGCGTTTACCGCAAACTTTCCGTGATAAATACACAACGGTCAAAAGTGCGCCCTATTACTTCGAAGTACTAAATAAAGAAGCAAGTAAAGGTGCGGCAGTTGCGAATCTCGCACAGCACCTTGGTATTGATCAAGATGAAATCATGGCTATCGGAGATAACGAGAACGACTTATCCATGATTGAATATGCTGGTCTAGGAGTAGCAATGGGAAATGCCGTTTCTCTTGTCAAAGAAGCAGCAAATGTCATCACTTCATCAAACGACGAGCACGGTGTAGCTGAAGCAATCAAAAAATATGTACTGTAATAAATAAAAAAACTGAGAGAAAGCTGATCTACTCGCTTTCTTTCAGTTTTTATTTTTTTCGATCCATCTCTCGACTGCCCATCGGTGGCTACCACGTTTCAATTTCACAAGCGCTTCTTGAGGGCTCACCCACCAAATTTTATTGGTCTTTTCAGTTGGTTCTCCTATACGCTTCCAAGAATCAGCAACAAAGAAATATCCTGGATTATAATAATAAGTTGCACGATAATTCGAGTAAAAATACTCATCAGCTTCTCCCAGATAAGAAGAAATTTCTGCCACAATTCCCATTTCTTCTATCAGCTCACGGACAATCGCTTCTTCTTTCGTCTCTTCTCCTTCAATTTCCCCGCCAGGAAGAAAAAAAGCACCATTTGGAGCCTCGATTACTGCAATCTGCTGATCTCTTTCTATGACAATATATGCTGCATAACGGGTTTGATAATCAGCAAATTGCTTTTTTTCACCAAAAATTGGTTTATCCATGAATAGTTTCCACCTTAACAGTTTTATTTTCTATCCATTTTACATGAGAAATTTCTCATGAACAAGCACAAATCAACTATTTCCTTACTTCTTTTTGTTATGATTGAGTAAAAGGAAAAGGAGAGATGAATCTATGAAAATGGCTCACACATGTGTTCGAGTGAAAGATCTTGAAGCATCAATCGAATTTTATCAAAAGGCATTTGGTTTTGAAGAAAGCCGCCGCCGTGATTTTCCAGAAAACAAATTTACACTTGTTTATTTGACACTTCCTGGGGATGACTATGAATTAGAGTTGACTTACAACTATGATCATGGTGCGTATGATCTAGGAGACGGCTATGGTCATATCGCTATAGCAGCTGATGATCTAGAAAAATTACACGAGCAACATAAAGCTGCTGGTCTTGAGATTACTGACTTAAAAGGATTACCTGGCACTGCGCCTTCTTACTACTTTGTCATTGACCCTGATGGTTATAAAATCGAAGTCATCCGAGGATAGTTAGTATGGGGCATTTTACTCTTGATTGAATAAAAAACAAACACCAATAATTAAAATGAGACGCAAACTTTTCATTAAATTGAAAAAGTTTGCGTCTTTTTTTAACAACCATTGTAGCTATAAGGTTGCCACTCTCCACCAATTTATTTTTAATTCATTTGAAAGAAATCAAATAAACGAGGTACCTTTAGAAAACAAAACTGCTTTTCCTCCTATTATCACACGATCTTCTTTTAATTCACATTCTAGATCCCCGCCCCTTGATGACATTTGATAAGCTGACAATTTTGTTTTATTCATTCTTTCTGCCCAATAAGGAATAAGATTAGAATGTGCTGATCCACATACTGGATCTTCATTGATTGTTAATTTTGGAAAGAAGGTTCTAGAAACAAAGTCTTTTTGCACACTTTCTGCTGTCACGATGACTCCTATTCCTAATTCAAAATTTTTGATAGCTGTAAAATCTGGCTGCAATTTAGCCACCGTTTTTTCATCTTCTAATACGAAAAATAAATCACGTGCTAAGTAGGCTTCTTTAATCTTAGCCCCAATCGCTTCTTCATATTCAGACAATATCGGCACTTTTTTCGGCATAATACTAGGAAAATCCATGTAATAATAATCTTTAATTCTTGTCACAAATAGATTACCGCTTTGAGTAGAAAATTTAATCGTTTCATCAGGTATTTTGTAATAGTTAAATAAAACAAATGCTGTTGCTAATGTCGCGTGACCACAAAGATCGATTTCTCGATCTGGCGTAAACCATCTAAGCTCAAATTCTTGGTTTTTCTTCACTGTAAATGCTGTTTCAGATAAATTGTTTTCAATGGCAATTTTTTGCATCGTACCTTCTGGCAGCCATTCTTCTAGCACATAAACCGCTGCTGGATTTCCTTTGAACACCTCATCTGCAAATGCATCAACTACGTAATAATCTAAGTTCATTTTAAAGCCCCTTTCTCTAATTTGTTATAAATATATTCTGCACAACAAAGATCTTCAATAGCTAGACCAACTGCGTCGAAAATCGTCGGCCTCGATTCTCCTTTATAAAATGTTTTTTTCTCAGAAACTAATTCGCCTAATGTACCAACAATACAAGATTCCTCTAAATCTCCTTCTGCCATGGCTATAAGCAGGTCCCCGCTTTCTGTTAAGGCAGCTGAGTAATCATCTACATAGATTTGAGAAGTTTCCATCAACGATGTACTTATCTCTCTTGTATCAGGAGTAAATGTGCCCACAGCATTGATATGTGCGTCTTCCCTTACCCACTCTTTTTGAAGAAATGCCTCTTTACTAGAGGTCAACGTACAAATGATTTCCGCTGGACGTACTGCATCTTCTACTGATATTGCATTTATAAACGTTATTTTAGGATACTGTTTTTTAGCTTTAGCGATAAAAGTATTTCGTCTTTCTTCTAAAATATCGTAAACAAACACTGTAGTGATGGGACGAATGGTAGAAATCGCAGTCAAATGCGACAATGCTTGTTGACCAGCTCCAATTAAAGCAAGTGTTTCTGCATGCGGATTTGCTAAGTAATCTGTTGCCAGCGCAGATACAGCAGCTGTTCGAATCCAGGTGACTGCATTTGCGTTTATCAATGCTTTGGGTAGTCCGTTTTGAGCATCAAACAAGAAAATCTCTCCTAAATGAGAAGGTAAATGATACTGATGATTATCCGGAAAAGCGGTAATGACTTTTGTGCCAAAATATCTGTTCTCCCCCAAATAAGCAGGCATCATCGCAAACATATTTTTGCCTTTTCCGTCAGGTAAAATTTCCACCAATCGAGGATTTTGGCTGATTTTACCACTTTCATAATCAAAAAAACATTTTTTCATTACTTGAATCGCTTCTTCAAAACTAAAAGAAGCTACTACTTCCTCAAAATTAATAATTTTCATAGACAATTCCCTCCTCACAAAAGATTAACTTCTAAAATCAATACAATCAATGGTAAAATTGTATGGTATACAATTTTAAGGAGTGGAGAAAATGCCTATTAATTCTTATGACAATTACCCGTTAACTTGGCGACCAGACAAACAAAAATTGAAGCGTCCTTATTATCGATCGTTGATTCAACAATTAGAACAAGATATTTTAAAGAATAAATTACAGAAAAACACTCAGTTACCCTCCCAAAGAGAGCTAGCTGATTATTTAGATTTAAATTTTACTACCGTTGGCAAGGCTTATAAATATGGAATTGAGAAAGGTTTGCTGTATACGAATATTGGAAGTGGCACATTTATTTCTCCCAATGTCTTTGAGTCCATCACCATCTCTACCAATGAAGTAACCGAACATATCATTGATTTTGGTCTGGTTAGTTCTTTTGAAGAATGTAATAAATTCGTTGTCCCGTTTATTCAATCAACTAGTAATAACCCAAATCTTGTTGGTTTGCTTAATTACCAAGATCCCAAAGGCACAAATTTTCAATTGACTACTGCAGCAAATTGGTTAAAAACTCAAGGAGTCATTCCGTCCTTAGAATCTCTATCTATTGTTTCCGGTGTTCAAAATGGATTGGCTATCACACTTTCTGCACTTTTCTCTCCAGGTGATAGAATAGCAACAGACCGATATACATACGCTAATTTCATTGAATTGGCTCAGTTATATCATTTAGAGATCGTTCCAATTGATTTTGACGAGCAAGGAATGCGACCTGATATATTGATTCAGGAATGTAGAAAAAAGAAGATTCATGGTGTCTTTCTTATGCCTTCTTGTAATAATCCTATAGGGTTTCAAATCTCTCACAAAAGACGAGAGCAATTAGCCGAAGTGATTGAAAAAGAAGGTCTATGGGTTATTGAAGATGATATCCATTCATTTTTAACAACTTACTATCAACATACGATCATTCCTCCTTTCCAAAATTTATTACCTAACCAAACAATCTACTTAGCTGGAATGACAAAATTTATTTGTTCTGGATTGCGAGTTGCTTATCTTGTAGTTCCAGTACATGTCCAAAGCAAGATAGAACAAGCAATTTTTAATATAAATGTGAAAACTTCTGGATTAGATGTGGAAGTCATCACTCAAATCCTCCATTCAAATGAAGCAAATAGGATCTTAGAAACTAAATTAAGTCTTACAAAAAGAGCCAATCAGCTTTTTGATTCTCTTTTCAAAGTAGAAAAACCAACGAATCGTGTCCCTTACTATCGAATTCTTCCAGTTGATCCTGAGATTGACCCTAAGATAATTGAGAATGACTTTCTTGCTAACGGTATCCGACTTTATCATTCCAGACGCTTTACTACACGTGCGCAACCAGATGCATTCGTTCGAATTTCCCTATCCTCTAATAACCTTGAAATTTTAGCTTCTGGACTAAGTATCGTAAAAGAAAAAATAAAAAAATATGAATTATAACCTATTGATAAATAAAGGAATCAAATCTTATTGATTCCTTTCAATAAAAAAGAGGCACTACCCGAGGTTCAACAACGGGTAGTGCCTCAAAAAATAAACGAACATTTTGCACTTAAAGTATCCAAGAAGCAAGAAAAATTATTTTATTTTCTTATTTTACTAAATCACTAGGTTTCTGTCAGAAGATGAAATTATCCAATCATGACACTTTCTTCTGGATATTTGTATTTTGATTGTGTTCTTTGTGCTTTTGTCATCAGAGAGAAGACCACAGTCAATACACCAACTCGTCCAATGTACATAAGCGCTATAATGATCAATTTCCCTATTGCAGTCAAGTCTGGCGTCAATCCCATCGTAAGACCTACTGTACCAAACGCAGAGAAGACCTCAAAAGCAATATATTCGATGCCAGAAGTTTTAGGTATCGTTTCAGTCACCGATAAAATCATGATGGCGACTACACACAACGTCAACGTAACAAAAAATAAAGTAAGTGCCCGCAACACTGCGCCTTGTCGGATGGTACGGCCAAATGCTTCCGCTCTCGTACGTCCTTTCAACATCGAACGCATCTGGATCAGCAACACACCTAACGTAGTTGTTTTCAATCCGCCGGCCGTCGACCCAGATGTTCCGCCGATGTACATCAAAAACATCGTTAAAATCAGACCTGCATGGCTCATATGGAGGTAATCAACTGAATAATATCCAGCCGTTCTAGGTGTCACACTCATAAAAAAGGTGTTTGCCAATCGTTGAAACATATTCCCTTCCACTAGCGTTGCCCCATTGCGCTCTGTGAAAAAGAACACAACGAATCCGCCTAATAAAAGGGTACCTGTAACGGTTAATGCGATTTTTGAATGAATCGTCATCTTCTTTTTCTGATGATATTCCAGTAAATCACGCCATACGATGAAGCCTAACCCACCAGAAATGATCAAAGCAGATACCACCATGATCAAATAAACATTTTGCTGGTGATTGGCTAAACTGTCTCCTAACAAATCAAACCCTGCATTACAAAAACTAGAGATTGCATGGAACAAACTGTACCAGATACCTTTCAACCAGCCAAATTCAGGCACAAATACAAAAGATAAAGCAACCGTACCAATCAATTGGATCACAAAGGCCAATTTTAGGATGTAAAGCATGAGCTTCATCACACCTGATACTTCTTCTAGATTCAGCGCTTCTTTTAATATAATACGTGTGCTGAGACTGACTTTCTTCTTTATCAATGCAAAGCATAGAATCGGAACCATCATAAAACCAAGACCGCCGATCTCAATCAAAAGCATGATCAAAAATTGACCAGCACTGTTCCAATGCTCTGCTGTATTCAATGTTGTCAATCCCGTTACACAGACAGCAGAAGTTGCAGTGAAAAGCGCATCGATAAAATTTGTCCCATGCCCACTATTACTAAAAAATGGTAGGGTAAGTAGGCCGCCGCCAACTAAAATCAGGAGAAAAAATCCTAATGCGAGAAGCTGAACAGCCGGCAAACGTTTCTTTATTTGTTTGCTTTGTTTAATCATCGTTTTCCTCTTTTAAAAAAAGATACCACTTAGTCAGTGGTACCCATATTTTTTACTTTGATCAACCTTGTTACTTCTGCGCGCTCGTTTTCTTCCAGCTTCATACGAATATAATAGATCGTTTCTTCTAATTGAGGGATCGTCATATATTCTAATGCATTGACTCGCCGACGTGTCTTTTCGATTTCACTCGCCATCAGTTGACAAGTTTTTTCGATTTCTGTCAGTTCCAAAAGTTTTGGAAGCAGGGTAGTAAACCGATCGATTGACCGATCCAGTTCGGCACTGGAATTCAAATACCCGTATTCCAAAGGTGTGTCTGTCAGCTGTTCATCATATTCAAAATTCATCACAGGTACTTTTACACTCATGATATTTTTGTCTACGATAGACAAATCAACGTTTTCCGCCGGCAAAACAAATAATTCTTCGATGAAAGGTTCCGTGATCGAAGCATTTGCCAATACAAAATCAGACATTGCTTCTGTCATAGACTCTTCCATTTCTTGACGCAGCTGGTTGTTCTTTCGAATCAACAGGATGAATTGACGCATCAGTTCATCTTGCTTATCTTTTAATAATTTATGCCCTCTTGTGGCAGTTGTCAACTGTTTTTTCAATCGAGTCAATTCCATGCGGGTCGGATTCACATTCAATCGTGCCATCAGAACTCACTTCCCTTCTGGCAGATATTTGTCCAGCATGTCGTCTTTGATTCGTTTTAATTCGGTTCTTGGCAACATCGATAGCAGTTCCCACCCTAGATCAAGTGTTTCAGTAATCGAACGGTTCGTGTAGAATCCTTGATTGACATATTCTTTTTCAAACCGCTCAGCAAACTTCGCATAGATCTTGTCTACATCAGATAAAGCAGATTCACCTAAAACTACGGCTAATTCTTTTGCCTGTTTTCCTTGTGCATAGGCTGCAAAAAGCTGATTCATCGTAGCTGCATGGTCTTCTCTTGTCTTTCCGGGTCCAGTTCCCTTATCTTTTAACCGCGAAAGAGACGGGAGTACATCAATTGGTGGCTGAATCCCACTCTTGTAAAGCTCTCTAGTCAAGATGATCTGTCCTTCTGTAATATAACCAGTCAAGTCAGGGATTGGATGAGTTTTATCGTCTTCTGGCATTGTTAGAATCGGAATTTGAGTAACCGATCCTTTTAGTCCGCGGATTCTTCCTGCTCGTTCGAATAAAGTAGCTAAGTTCGTGTAAAGATACCCAGGATATCCTCTTCTTCCTGGAACTTCTCGCCGTGCTGCAGAAATCTCTCGCAATGCCTCTGCATAGTTGGTCATGTCTGTCATGATAACCAAAACATGCATTCCCTTTTCATAAGCAAGATATTCTGCAGCAGTCAAAGCCATACGAGGAGTAGCGATACGTTCGATTGCAGGGTCGTTTGCTAAATTCATAAACATGACAGAACGGTCGATTGCGCCCGTTTGACGAAAATCTTCCATGAAAAATTCAGCTTCTTCAAAAGTGATTCCAATAGCAGCAAAGACTACGGCGAAATCATCTGATGAATCGAGTACCGTTGCTTGTCGCGCGATCTGAGCAGCTAATTCTTTATGAGGAAGACCAGAGCCAGAAAATACTGGTAATTTTTGCCCACGAACTAATGTATTCAAATGATCGATTGCAGAGATACCTGTTTGGATAAACTCATCTGGATAATCCCGAGCTACTGGATTGATTACTTCTCCGTTAATATCCAAATGCTTTTCAGGCAGGATCTCTGGTCCGTTATCTTTCGGTCGTCCCAAACCATCGAATACTCGACCGATCATGTCTTCCGATACACCTAGTTCTAAAGGATGGCCTAAAAATCGTACAGAAGAGTCACGTAAATTGATACCACTTGTTCCTTCGAATATTTGGACCATTGCTTTATCTTCTTGGACTTCCAATACTTGTCCACGACGAATCTCGCCATTTTGCATACGGACTTCGATTAATTCTTCATATTTGACACCAGCAACTTTTTCAACCGCCATCAATGGACCGACGACTTCACCGATCGTACGATATTCTTTAATCATTGCTCATGCCTCCTTCTGAAACGATCGTTTGCATCGTTTGCTTGATTTCACCAATAATTTGATCTAGTTTTTCTAATTCTGTTTCCGGGATATATTTGCTTCGTCCGATCCTTTCACGAATCGATACGGTACCGTCCATGATCTCACTTAAATAAGCACCTAACGACAACGCACGGCGTCCTTCTTCACCAAAGGTCAAGATCATCTTCAACATTTTGAATTGTTTCTCTCTTGAAGTGAATGTATCGACATCATCAAAAGCATTTTGCTGCAAATAATCTTCACGAATGGATTTTGCCACTTCTAATGTCAGACGGTCATTATCTGAAAGGGAATCAATCCCTACCAAACGCACGATTTCATTCAGCTGCTGTTCTTCCTGCAAAATACGCATGCCCTCGGTGACCATGGATGCCCAGTCAGCTTGAAGGATATGATCCATATACTTCCCTACTTCTGTTGAATAAAGAGAATAGCTTTGTATCCAATCGATCGAAGGAAAATGTCTTTTTTGGGCTAAACTGGAATCAAGACCCCAGAATACTTTTACGACCCGCAATGTATTTTGTGTGACTGGTTCCGAAATATCCCCTCCAGACGGGGATACAGCACTGATTGCGGTTATACTTCCTTCGCGACCTTCTGATCCTAATGCAATGACTCTTCCAGATCGTTCATAGTATTCCGCAAGCCGTGAACCAAGATAAGCTGGATAACCTTCATCACCAGGCATTTCTTCCAAACGTCCGCTCATCTCACGAAGTGCTTCTGCCCATCGTGAAGTGGAGTCTGCCATGATAGCAACGTCATAACCCATGTCACGGAAATATTCCGCAATTGTGATTCCCGTATAGATAGAAGCTTCTCGAGCTGCTACTGGCATGTTTGATGTATTAGCAATCAATACCGTACGTTCCATCAACGATTCTCCTGTATTAGGGTCAATCAATTCAGGGAATTCATTTAAAACATCCGTCATCTCATTTCCACGCTCGCCACATCCCACATAGACAACCATGTCCACATCGGCCCATTTTGCAATTTGATGCTGAACGACTGTTTTCCCTGCACCAAAAGGACCAGGTACAGCTGCTGCTCCTCCTTTTGTCACTGGGAAGAATGTATCAATCACTCGCTGTCCAGTGATCATGGGTGCATCCGGGTTTAATTTTTCTTTGATTGGCCGACTACGTCTTACTGGCCATTTTTGAAGCATCGTCAAATTTTTGTCACCATTTTCGGTTTCAATGACACATACTGTTTCATCAATAGTGAATGAACCTTTTTCGATTGTTTTGATCGTTCCTTTTATCCCATTTGGCACCATGATTTTATGTTTTATAACTTTTGTTTCTTCTACGATCCCGATAACATCTCCAGCACTCACCGTTTCTCCGGCTTCTACTGTTGGTTCGAACCACCATTTTTTCTCATGGTCCAATGCGGGCAATTGAACTCCGCGCCCTAAGAAATTACTTTGTGTGATTTCCATAAAGGTATCTAATGGCCGTTGGATTCCGTCAAACATTTGTGAAATGATCCCTGGTCCTAATTCAACAGATAAAGCTTCACCAGTAGAGCGAACCGGTTCGCCTGGACCAATTCCAGAAGTCTCTTCATATACTTGAATAGACGCCACATCGCCACGCATCTCGATAATTTCTCCGATAACTCCTAGATCTCCCACTAGACACATGTCTTGGATACTGGCATCAGACATGTTCTCAGCCATTACAAGAGGTCCGGAGACTTTTATGATTTTTCCAATTTGCAAAATTTCTATCTCCTTTTCATACTATAAGATATTTTGACCTACTGCTTTTTCTACGTTTTTTTGAATTTCTTCCAGCCCTATCCCTAATGATCCTTGATGATTGGGAATCAATACGATAGCAGGTATCATTTGTTCCTTGTAACGTTCGATCGTTTCTGGGCTCAATGCTGCACATTGCTCTGTGACATAAATCACGCCATACTCATTCTTTGCCATTTCTTCAATTGCCTGACGAACGGTTTGCTTGGTTGTACCATAACGAACATCAAAGCCAAACAATTTGAATGGCAAAACAGAATCTTTGTCGCCAACTACACCGATCTTATGCGTCATAGACTTGTCTCACCCGCTTTCTGATTGTTTCTGATTCGAAATGGCTTCTTTTGCCGATAACCAGTAAACGAAGGTTTTTGCTTTCTACCTCTTTTGCGTTCAAAAAGGCTAGTAGTGGCAGTGGTCCGAAAGCCTGGGTTTGTGCTTCTTGATACAATGAACTTAGATAATCATCTTTCAACTGTTCAAGCTTTACGAGATCAATATTTCCCTCACGGATGACAGGGCGCAGAAAATCAGCATAATCTGTCTCTAATAGAAAATTCGTGTAATCTTCCATATCTTTATCTACAAAGTTCAAAAATACTTCTTTTTCGATACTTCCCGAGCTGGAAAGTACCGTCGTCATGAACCCATATGTTCTTTTCTGCAATATTCCTCGAGCCATCGTTGTGATATTGGTCAAGTCAATAAAAGCAATGACTTCTGTCAGCAATTCTTGATATCCTAGCTTATCGGCAAGCCGTCGCTGCTCTGTCAAAAACTGTCGATCATAAATCACGTCAATTCCCTGAAGAATGGTAGACTCTTCAAAATAATCACGTACTTCTCGTATACTGTCCATAATGCTTTCAGGAAGTTCATTTGAAACTTGCGTATGAATGGCATCCTTCAAGGTTTCTAATGAATAAAATCCATCGTCGATATACAAATGGTCCAGATTTTGATTTGTCATCTCAGCTTTTGTCAAAACCTTCAGATTATGGAAAGTATAACGCATCGTATAGATCCAAACGATTTCAGGCTCCGGTGCTGATTCCTTTAACCAGCGAAATAGACGGCTCTGCTCCTTTAAAAGATTCTGTTCGAAGTCATATTCATATCCGTCATAAATATATGGACTGTAAATCGTGGATTTCAATATTTCACCAAGTGCTTCGACAGAATTTGTTTGAATCATCCGTTCAAATGTCTCATTGGACAAAAGTTCAAGCTCTCTTCCGCGAATCAAGGGATTTAGTTCGTGGTATTCCATACACTGATCCCTCCTTATTCGAATAATTGATTGGCAATCTCAAAACTCATCGTTCCTTGGATATCTTGTACAAGGCTGCTGAAAAGAAAATTATACTGAACTCCTTGATCGTTTATCAGAAAACCCGCTTGATCAGCAACAGTTTCATCACTTAAAACCATCATAAAGGGAAGTTCATTGTTCCATTCATCCAACAACGTCTGAGAAAGATAGGCTGCTGATTTTTCTCCAGCAATGAATGCTACTTTTCCTGTCAAAGGTAATGAATACAATGCATTTTTGATAAACTGGATTTGTTCAGATTCATCCCAATTTTCCATTTCAGTTACCGCATCTGCAAACAATCGTCTTAAAAATTCCTGCTTCGCATTCAAATTTTCTTGTCGTACTTCTACTTGCTGGCGATTCCTTAGCTGACGGTATTTTTTTTCGAGTAATTCGATTTGTTTTTCTTTTTGTTTTTGATGTTCTGTTTCAACTTGCGTACGTTTTTGTTCAAAGTTTTGATCGATCTTCATTCGCTCTTCTTGTTCTAACGCCGCTCTTTCCTGCTCTGCTGCTTCGTTCATCTGAGAGATGATTTTTTCAATGGCGTTCATCTGCTTTTCCTCCTTTATGCTTAGGCATTCAACACTAATAGGAAGGAAATAACGAAACCTAAAATCGCGTATGTTTCAACCATCGCAGCAAAAATGATTCCTTTTGTAGCATGTTCAGGTTTTTTCGCTAAAATTTGAATACCTGCCGCTGCGACTTTTCCTTGGGCAATACCTGAAAACAAGCCTGTAAAAGCAATCGGCAGAGAAGCACCTAGAAAGTTCAGTCCTTGTACAACTGACATGTCATTTCCTAAGTTGATAAAAATCAAAAAGGCAATAACGAATCCATACAAACCTTGCGTACCTGGAAGCAATTGCAGAATCAGAGCCTGCCCGAATTTTTCGGGTTGACTTGTTGTCAATGCTGCTGCTGCCTCACCTGTCATTCCAACACCTTTAGCTGAGCCGATCCCTGAAAAAATCGTCGCTGTTGCCATCGCTAATACCGCAAATACCATTCCACCATTTTGACTAATTAAGTAATCCATCATTATATAAAAATCCTCCAATTATTTATTGTTTTTTTTCTTGTGATTGATGTTGACGTATTTTTCCGCCGTTTTCAGCGGATCAAAGGCACGTCCGCCTCCTGTATAAAACTTCCCAAAAAATTCGACATACTGCAATCGTGCGCCATGGACATAGGCACTTAGCAGTGTCAAAAACATATTCAGTGCGTGTAAAGCGATGATCAAAAGGATCCCTACACTGAATCGAGCAGCTGGCGGCATGAAAGCAACTAGCATATTGAATGCCGCTCCAATACTTCCGCCTGAAATACCCAATGCCATCAAACGTGTATAACTGACTAAATCACCGATATAGCCGGTCAGTCCGTAAAGATTATACGCACCTTTGGCAGCACCTTTGACTTTAGACGGCGTTTGGATAATCGGAACGATCAAGATACATAAGGCAGCAATGATCGATAGCCCAGCGCCAAGGTAAACAAATGCTGTATTTTTTATCAACATGGCACCAACCAACGCAATAACGATCCCAATTAGGATCCCTTGCCAGGCAAATCCATCACTGACAGCACTCAAGTAATCTTTTCTCCTGATATTTTCCTTTGCTGCCACAAATAATCCAACCAAAATCTGTATCAGACCGAAAATCACGGATAAAATCAAAATCGTATTGACGTCATCCGTCGTAGATAGGATTGGGAAAGGCAAGCGGATGCCAAACAGTTCTTTTGGTAATGACTGTCCGAAAAATGAACTGTAGATCAATCCCCAGATGATCGATGGTATCGAGAGAATCTCAAAGAATTTTACGAAACGTTTCATCCCGCGTGGTAGAACAAGTAGTTTTTGAGCTAGTATTGTCCCAATGAGCATCAGCAAACCATAACCAACATCTGCGACCATCATCCCGAAGAAGACAAGATAAAATGGTGTCATCCAAGGTGTTGGATCTACTTCTTCATATTTTGGCAGACTGTACATTTCAGTCAGCAATTCAAAAGGTTCGACAAGCGGATGGTTTTTCAATTTAGTAGGGACTTCCTGCTGAATCTCTTCTGAGTTTGGTGTTTCGAAACTGACGTATATATCTTCTTCTGATACGGTTTCGTTTAACACATGCAGCAAATTCTGTTTTTCTTCTGCATCTACCCAACCTTGCAAAACGATCAGATAAGTCGCATGGATAAACCGTTCTTTTATTTTTTCTCGTTCTGCAACGGCAAGTGTGACTTCTTCTACCCATTCAAATTCTTGGATATAGCCACTGCACTGACCTAACGCTGTCGTTATCTTCTTTTGCTGCTCGTGAACAATGGATAATTGCTGCTTGGTCTCTTGCAGTTTTTCTTTAGGATTTTGTTCATAAGGATACGTTTCTTTATTGAACCCGTATTTCCCAGCAATTTCTTCTATAACAGCAACTGATTTTTTTAAAGCAACATACGAAAGATAAACTTGTTTTGGCGTATAATCTATTTCTTCCATATAAACGTCATCAAGCTTACTCAGTTCTTCCTTGAAACTTTCAAAATTTGCTGCACTCACAGTCCCCATCTCAAAAATGGTCGTCTTACTTGCATACATACTTGGAGCAATATCCAGCTGTTGCCAATGAAGAAGCCATTCTTCCTCTTCTTCTAAACGATCACGTTCTTCAGTTAGTTGTTCCCACTTTTCTTTTAAATCAAGGACTTCTTTCAATTTATTTATGAAATTTTCTTCGGAATAATTGGCTTCCAAATCTTGTAAGGAAAGTTCTTGACGTTTCAAATGGAGTTTCTTTTGACGGCTATCGCCGTGGTGTTGTATGAATTGGATAGCTTCTTGGATGTCTTTCAACCGATTACCTAAAGCGCTTAATTTTGCTTCTTTATCAATAATCGTGGTATCTGGAAAATACTTCTCCACCCACTGGTTGTTTGTTCTATTTTGATACAGATCCCGGATTTCAACGTTTTGGATTCCTTGTACTGCTTGTAAAATCCTCTCCTGATTTCTTTTATCTGAAATGAGGGTCACTTTTTCCATCTTAGTGACGGCCATAAGTTTCTTTCACCCTTTCAATGATCGCACCGATCGCTTGACTCTGATGCTTTTGATATTGATCTTTCAAAGTTGCTTGCACCTTGTCTGCTTCTGCTTTCAATTTCATTTTTTCTTTTTCTAATTCTTGTATTTCAAATTGTTCTTTTTCTTCCACCAACTGTTTTAGTTGTTGTCGATAGTTTGTTTGGATCGTTTCCAATTCCTGCTCTTTTTCTGTTGCATAGATCTTCAGCTGCTGCCGCAGTGTTTGAGCACGCTTTTCATTTTCTTCTTCTGCTTTTCGGATTTGTTCCAAAGCTTCTAACACTTGCTTCACTTCCTTTCGATTTAAAAAAGAGGTACATGCTTTCTTTTTTCATTGAAAGTATGTACCTCTAAAGATAACTTAGTATAGGCAGGCCCCTTCAATAAAATGTCCTTCTCACCCCTTGAAGAACTAGATCCTTGAAGCTTACGCCCAACCTTTTTATTTCTGCTTACTTTTTATTATAACAAATTAAGCAATATTTTCAACTATCGTCATGAATTTCACACGAAATTTCTCTTTACAGATAGTAACACAGCAAGAACAGATAAGTATAGGGGCAAGTCTTACATAGTTTAATTTTTTTTAAATCCTTGTTACAATAAGTCTACTTTAGGGGGAATACAAATGAAACCAATCATCGGCATTGCCGGAAATCAACTGATTCGAGCAACAGATACTTTCCAAGGAAATCAAGTGAGCTATACACCGCAAGGATTCGTGGATGCAGTTTTAGATGCTCAAGGATTGCCTCTTATTCTGCCAGTCATGTCTCCAGATTCAGCTCCTCA
This sequence comes from Enterococcus sp. DIV0436a, assembly GCF_051711605.1. NCBI lineage: Bacteria > Bacillati > Bacillota > Bacilli > Lactobacillales > Enterococcaceae > Enterococcus > Enterococcus sp. DIV0436a. Next base: position 893,235 of record NZ_JBIONA010000001.1, on the reverse strand, counting down.
ACTGATTGGACAAATCGACAAACTTATTCTTGCAGGTGGTCAAGATGTCAGTCCACAACTTTACATGGAAGATCCTCATCCAAAGCTAACGGAAACAAATATTCAACGAGACCAATTTGAACAGGCACTGATCTTGGAAGCATTGAAACAAAGAAAACCAATTTTTGCAGTCTGCCGGGGACTCCAACTATTGAATGTCGTTTTGGAAGGTACACTTTATCAAGATCTTTCATTATATCCAAAGTGGTCAGTAAAACATGAACAACAGCCCACTGCCCCGCAATTTACGACTCACGAAGTCAAGATTGTTTCAGACAGTTTGTTAAGCAACCTTCTCCCCGATCCATATTTTGTGAATTCTTACCATCATCAGGCAGTCAAAGATCTTTCACCTTTATTAAAAGCCATCGCTTTTTCTAACGATGGACTCGTTGAAGCGGTTCAAAGCAAAGATGATATGCATAAAATCCTCGGTGTTCAATGGCATCCGGAACTTACCCACCGTGTACATCCATCTGAACAGCGCTTATTCGATTTCTTTGTGAATGAATTTTAATAGACTTTCTGAGGGGGTTGTGAAAAAGCTGTTTAGTTTCGAGTATTAAGAAAAATTTTGTGAAAATGGCTTTTCACATTTTTGCATAAATTTGGCTTAATACCGAGAAACTGGCTTTTGAACACCGTTTATACCAAGAGGTCGTGAGCCTGCCGTTCAACTCTGAGTCACAAGGAGCAATTTCAAAAAACAGCTTTTCATGTTTGTTGAATAGTGTGACTTGTGACCGAGGAGTTGGCAGAAGAACACCGTTTATCCGGAAAAAGAGACTGCGACACGACTTTTGTCTCAGTCTCCAGTCTATGGAACAATGTTCACTGGAATTCTTCTCAATCGTCCTTTCGATAGTCCAACAGCCTTTTGAGCTGGGTAATCTGCTGCTGCAGTTCCATACCTTTTGTTGTATCACGATTGAGTTTGCGTGGTAGTTGCTGTTCGATTACTTTTTTCACATTTGTTTGGTCGGATTTTTTTGCAAATTGTTGTTCAATAGGCAAAAACGGATAATGTGTCACGATTTGGAAACCATAAGAATTGCATAATAGTGAATAACCGGCAATTCCTGTCGTTTTTTGATAAGCTTTGGATAAACCTCCGTCAATGACAAATACTTTTCCATTTGCTTTGATCGGTGACTCCCCTTTTTTTACTTTTACTGGCGTGTGCCCATTAATGATTGCTGACCCTTCTTCTTTTGTGTCGAATTCTGCTAAAATTTTTTCACTGAACCACTCTTCATCTCGCAAGTGATAATAAGGATTGCTTTTCTCGACGTGCGTATGAGGCTCTGTGAGAAAATAACGTTCAAAAGTCGCCATTTTACTCTTGCCGAATAAAGGCGAAAATGGCCCACTCCACGCATACCAAATCAAATCGGTTGCTAAATCTTCTTTTGCAGTCAGATCTTTTGCGCTTTCAGTTATCTGTTTTTCAAAAAAGCCCAGCAGTTCTTTTCCGCGATAAGATTGGTCTAATTCAAATGCTAAGAGCTGTCCCTTCTCGTCTACAGGTATACAGCCATGAAACAGCACATGCTGATTGTTCGTGAGATACATTCCCCCTTTTTCGATCAAAAACGTCATATGTTTTTGCATTCTCAAAGAGTGCTGGAATGAATACATCAAACTATCAATCACTTTTTGTTCCTCTTCCAAGAATTTTTTTGGATCATCTGGCTGGATCGTTTGAAAACAAGTTCCTTTCAACTCATAGAGCTGACCTTCTAAATCAATCGTTGATGCTTCATAGTCGATTTTTTCCAGCAATTTACGATCGTCCATTTTAAATTCAGGTCGACGATCCAATAACTGATGTTCTGATTTGAATTGAAGGATAGAAAGTGCCTGATGGATTTTTTCTAATTCTTCTTGCTCTCTTTCGGATAGATTTTTACTGTTTTTAGGCGCAAATACTGGATTCTTCTGATAAGTTTGATGAGCAAAAGAAAACAATGGACGTAAATTCAACCCATATTCTTTCTCTAATTCAAATAAATAATTATAGCGTGCTGCAATCCGTAAAAGTGTCAGTAAACATGCCTCAGAGCCGCAATACGCACCAATCCACAAAATATCATGATTTCCCCATTGGATATCTACAGAAGAAAAATCCATGATTCGATCCATCACTTTGGCTGCTTGAGTTCCTCGGTCAAAAATATCTCCAACGATATGCAAATGATCGATGACAGATTTTTGGATCGTCTGTGCAAGTTTCGTTAAAAATTTTTCTTCTTCCTTCATCAAAACAAGTTGTTCAATGATTTTTTTTACATAGTCTTTTTTTCCATTGATACGGTCATCGATATACAAGAGTTCCTCAATGATATAGCTATATTCTTTCGGCAATCCTTTTCGAACTTTTGACCGGGTATATTTGACTGTCGTAAACCGTAAAAGATCGATCAAATGATGGATCAGCTGCGATTTATCTTGTTCTTTGTACCAATCAGTCGTTAATGCATATTCTGGATAAGCCGTAAAAATAGTGAATTGGCTGATATCCGTTTCCGTCATTTGTTCAGAAAAAAGGTCTTTGATCTTTTCTTTAAGATTTCCTGAACCGATACGCAGAATATGATCAAAAGCAGGAAATTCGCCATGTATATCACTCAAAAATAACTCTGTTCCTTTTGGAAGCTGCAAAATTGCTTCGAGATTGATGATTTCCGTGATGACATCCTCCGTTGAGGGGAATTTTTCTGAAAGTAAATCTAAATAACGGTCCATTAAAACGCCTCCAAAAATTGGTATACTCAATATTATAAAGTTGTTATACACTATTTTCAATGAATATATATCCAATATAGTAAAATAAATAAAATAGGTCTATACAAAAAGAAGCTGGGAACAATAGATGTCCAGCTTCCTTCTGTATTTTAGGATTGTTTTATGCTTTTTTTCGTTCATTCCTCATAATTGAAATCGATTGTTTCAATGAACTCCATAATCCGCCTTCGCTATAAACGAGTACATTCGATTTGTACATGTTTGCAGACAAGATCATCAATAAGAATGTTACGGCTACAAGTACCAACAAGGAAATCAATGCTCCACCCATACCGACTGTCTCATTTGCTAAGCGAACCGGCATAATATATGAAGATAAGAATGGAATATACGAAGTGATCCGAATAACGATATTGTTTGGATCTGAAGCTCCTAGTATCAATCCAAGCATGTATCCGCCTAGAGATAGATAAGTCACTGGCAAAATTGCTTTTGCTGTATCTTCTGCTTTGTTGACCAAAGAGCCACATAAAGCTGCTAAAACAGAAAAAATCAAAATGCCAAAGATCATGAATAGAAGAGAATACCACAAGAATGGTCCAATCAAGTTATCCAATGAGATACCGTCTAATATATTTTTGACCATTTCCATATCTTTGAATTGACTGTATCCTATACCAAAAATAATACCGTATAATGCCATTTGCGTTAATGCAACAAGTAAAACACCTGTTAATTTTCCGTAAAAATGCTTTTGTGCAGTCGTACTGGACAGGATCACTTCCATGATCCGCGTGCCTTTTTCAGAAGCGATCTCTTGTGCAATGATCTGCGCATACGTCAAAATAATAATGAACAAGACAATCGTTGCTACATAACTTACGACGTATTGGACTGTCGAGTTATCTTCTCCGACTGTCATTTTTCCTTTTGAATCAAAATTGACTTTTTGTCGAGTCAAACTTGCTTGTTGGCTCAAGCTAGCTACTTCTTCTGGTGAAATGCCTAATTGACTCGCTCGAAGCATCGATTGCAAGCCAGTCAGTTGTTGTTGTATCAGTAGTTGTGTACTTTGTCCTAATGAATTTTCGCTATAAAGCATCCCATTTATCTTATCATTCTCAGTTGAGACTACTAAATACGCATCGATTTTTTCTTCCGAAAGCTCTTTTTGTGCTTTTTCTTCAGAATCAACTGCTTTGAACTCAAAATCATCTGTTTTGACTTGGCTCATTTGCTGACTGATTTGCTCATTATCAGCCAATACGCCGATTTTATTGACATCACTATTTTGTTGAGCAAAGTTTCCTGCTACATAAATGATACCCAGCATGATAAAAGGGACTAATATCATGATCAAGAAAGAAATCGACTTAACATTTTTTAAATAGACATCTTTGGTAATAATCCAAAACTTACGCATCGATTTCACCTGCTTTCAATTTGAAAATCTCTTCCAAAGTTGGCGGTTGCTGGTTAAACATAGGAATGTAGCCGAACTGAGTCGCACGAGTAAAGATTTCTTTCCCAGCTTCAGGATCTTCTAAGGTAATCTCTAACGTATTGTCTTCATGAAGGATCACTTTTTTCACGCCTTCGATTTCTTCTACTTCCTGTTGGCTTAAACCAGATTCCAAGAATAACTTCGTACGGCCAAATGATTCACGAATCTCATGTACTTTTCCATTCAAAACCATTTTTCCGTTTCGCAACATGATCAAATGATCGCAGATTTTTTCTACATTATCCATATTGTGGCTAGAAAAAATGACACATGAACCATGTTTTTTCAATTCCAATATTCCATCTTTTAGCAATTCAGCATTTACCGGATCTAACCCGCTGAATGGCTCATCCAAAATGATCAATTTAGGTTCATGGATTAACGTGGCGATCAGCTGGACTTTTTGCTGATTTCCTTTAGACAAAGATTTTACTTTATCCGTCTTTTTCCCTTTTACCTGAAATTTTTCCATCCAAAAGTCGATTTTTGGTTCAATCTCTTTTCTTGATTTCCCTCTAAGTTCTGCAAAATAAAGCAGTTGGTCTTGAATCGTTACTTTCGGATAAAGTCCCCGTTCCTCCGGAAGATAACCGATGACATCATAATCTTTCTCCCCAAGATGATGGCCATTCCATAACACTTCTCCTTGGTCTTGTGTCAAAAAATCCAAGATCAAACGAAAAGTCGTTGTCTTCCCAGCCCCGTTTTGGCCAATTAGCCCCATGATTTTTCCATCGGGGATTTGGAAAGAGACATGATCGACAGCTGTGTAGTTCCCAAAAGTTTTAACAAGATCCTTGACTTCTAACATTTCTTCACTCCTTCTTCAAGAAATCACATATATCCTTAGACACCAGACGTAAGCGATTTATTATTTACCAACAAAACGTAAACGCTCTTTTTGTTGTACATAAAATGATAGGACACTTTACTTTCTTTGTAAAGTGCCCTTTCCTCATTCCTGATGTAATTTATCAAATACGTTTTGTGCGACATTTTTCGGCAGTCCGATTTCTTGTAATTCTTCTGTCGTGGCTGCTGTGATATTTTTCAACGATTTGAACTCTTTAAGCAGCATTTTTTTTCGTTTTGGTCCTAACCCTTCAATTTCATCTAATCGGGAAGCAAAACTGTTTTTACTGCGTAGCTGCCGATGGAAAGTGATTGCGAATCGATGGACTTCATCTTGGATTCGCTGGAGTAAGAAAAACTCTGGTGAATTTCGCTCAAGCGGTACTACAGCCAAATCTGTACCGAATAGCAACTCATTTGTTTTATGTTTATCGTTTTTTGCCATGCCAGCAATAGGAATATCGATTCCTAATTGATTTTCTAAGACATCTTTTGCCACATCTACTTGTCCTTTTCCTCCATCGATCAAGATCAAATCAGGTAAAGGCAACCCTTCGCGAATCACTCGCGAATATCTGCGATAGATGACTTCTCTCATTGATGCATAATCATCCGGTCCGTTGACTGTTTTTATTTTATATTTCCGATATTCTTTTCTTGCCGGTTTTCCATCAATGAATACGACCATCGCAGCCACAGGATTCGTCCCCATGATATTAGAGTTATCAAAAGACTCGATACGTATTGGGGTCGGGATATTCATCGCGTTTCCTAAACGTTCAACTGCTCCGATCGTCCGTTCCTGTTTTCTGGCAATCAGATCAAACCGTTCATTCAAAGCAACTGAGGCATTCTTACTCGCCAATTCAACTAATTTTTTCTTTTCTCCTCGTTTTGGTTGCAGCACTTTCGTAGCTAACAAAGCTTCTACACTGGGCTTGTCGATCGTATCAGGAATCAAGACTTCTTTAGGAATGAAATGCTCATTTTCCTGATAAAACTGACCGAGGTAAGTCAAGAAATCTTCTTCTGCTTCGTTATAGAAAGGAAACATTGAAACATCTCGTTCAATTAGCTTTCCTTGTCTTACGAAAAACACTTGGACACACATCCATCCTTTATCAATCGCATAACCAAATACATCTCGATCCAGTAAATCAGTATTTGTCATTTTTTGGCGAGTCATGATTGTCTCAATGGCACGGATCTGGTCTCGGTATTCTGCAGCTTTTTCAAACTCCATGTTTTCAGCAGCTTTTTCCATTTTCTGATGGATCTCTGACTCGATTTTTTCGTGTCCTCCGTTTAAAAAGTTTTTCACTTCATCAACGATTTTCGTATAGACTTTCGGATCTACGTCGAAATAGTAAGGACACAGGCATTGTCCCAAATGATAGTAAAGACAAGGCTCCTTCGTCTGACTAGGTTTGCATTTTCTCAGAGGAAATAATCGATCGAGGATCTTCTTTGTCTCATTCGCCGCACCGACATCGGGATATGGTCCAAAATACAGTGCTTTGTCTTTTAGTACCTTACGAGTAATCACCAAACGGGGATATTTTTCATTCGTTATCTTAAGGAAAGGATAGGTTTTATCATCCTTTAACATAATGTTGTATTTAGGATCATTTTTCTTTATCAGATTGATCTCTAAGAGCAATGCTTCGATATTCGATTCTGTAACGATGTATTCAAAGTCTTCGATTTCACTAACAAGCCGTTCCGTTTTCGTATTATGGCTACCAGTAAAATATGAGCGGACACGATTTTTTAATATTTTGGCTTTGCCGACATAAATGATCGTTCCATTTTTATCTTTCATCAAGTAACAGCCGGGCTGATCAGGAAGTAAAGCTAATTTGTTTTTGATTCGTTCGTTCATCTGGTACTCCCCTTCATATTCAATTAAAGTTATTATAGCATGTCTGTCAAAAAAACAATCCAGCCTGACAACGTAATTATACTCAAAAAATATTAATTTGAATAACCTTAACTCAACCGCAAAAAAACCGAGGACGGAACTGGATTCAGTCCCACCCTCAGCTTATTTTTGCTGTAAGTTTTTATAAATATTGATCGATCATTTGACGTAGTTGTTCTTTTGAATGAACACCAACAGCTTTTTCTACTACTTGACCATCTTTTTTCAACATTAATGTTGGAATGCTCATGATACCGAATTGTTGAGGAGTTTCTGGATTTTCATCCACATCCATTTTAGCAATTCTGAATTCTTCTTCATCATATTCTTGTTCCAACTGATCCAAAATCGGTGCTTGCATACGACATGGACCACACCAAGTTGCCCAAAAATCAATCAATACAAGTCCTTTATCTGTTTCTTCATTAAATGTCTTATCTGTAATTACTTGTGACATATCAAAGACCTCCATTTTTAAAATCTATGACTAGTATAGCATTTCTATACTTGGATAGCGAACCATCTGCTTACCTTTAGTAAGCTTTACTTAAATTTAACAATTGTCGCACCATTTCCGCCTTGGTTTGCCGGTGCAAACTCAAAGCTTTTGACGCTCCGATGGTTTTTAAGATAATCAGTAATTCCCTTGCGAAGTGCGCCTGTTCCTTTTCCGTGGACAATAGTCACTTGAGGATAACCAGCTAGAATGGCAGAATCCAAATATTGATCTACCTCACTTAGCGCTTCTTCGTATCGTTTTCCTCGAAGGTCCAATTGATTCGGCACGTGACTACTAGATTCAGATCGTACAGCATGGATAACTCGTTGTGTCGGCTCTTTTTGAGGAGCAACAGGCGTCAGCTCGTCTTCGGACACATTCATTTTTAATATACCGATTTCTACTTGCCACTGATTCCCGTTTTTACGTAAAAGCGTCCCTCTTTGGCCGTAAGTCGTAACCAACACTTCGTCTCCCGGTTTCAACGTTTTTTGTTCTTTCGCCTTCTTCAATACTTTATTTTTCTTCAAAGTTTCTTCTTGATGTAGATTTGCTAATTGGGTCTTTGCATCGATCAACTGATGCTCTTTCACATTTCCTTGCCCAATCTGCTGTTGCATTTTACGAATATCAGCAATGATTTTTTCTGCTTTTTCTTCCGCCTCTGACACGACTTCATTTGCTTTTTTCTTTGCTTTTTCCATTTCTTTTTCACGTTCTTCAAAGAAATAGCTGTAAGCTTCTTTCAAATCATCGTGAAGTTCTTGTGCCTCAGAAACAAAATGACGCATTTCCAGATATTCGGTCTCTGCCATTTTCCGGCGATTCTCTAAATCTGTGATCATTTCGTTTAAATCTTGGCTCTCATCATTCATCAACTGCTTCGCTTCATCAATAACTTCTGTATCAAGACCTAATCGGCTAGAGATTTCAAACGCATTGCTTCGTCCAGGAACGCCAATCAGCAAACGATACGTTGGACTTAATGTATCCACATCAAACTCCATGCTGGCATTAATCGTATTTGCCCGATTATATCCATAAACTTTCAATTCAGGATAATGCGTTGTTGCCATCACATAAGCAGACTTTTTACCAAGATCATCTAAGATTGCGATTGCTAGAGCAGCACCTTCTTGCGGATCTGTTCCTGCACCGAGCTCGTCAAATAATACCAGACTTTTTTCATTGACTTTTGATAAAATATCTACAGTGTTCGTCATATGAGAAGAAAAGGTCGATAGACTTTGCTCAATCGACTGTTCGTCTCCTATATCCGCAAATACTTCCTCAAAAATACCGATTTGACTTTCTTCACCTGCAGGAATCGGTAATCCTGCTTGCCCCATCAGTTGTAACAGACCTAAAGTCTTCAACGTGATCGTTTTCCCACCTGTGTTAGGTCCTGTAATGACGATGGCTTGATAGTCTTTTCCGATTGTGATGTCATTAGAAACTACTTTTTCCTGATCGATCAGTGGATGTCTTGCTTGTTTCAAGACGACATGATTGTCTTCACTGATTCCCGGCACGATAGCTTTTACTTCTTTACCAAATCGTGCTTTTGCATTCATCAGATCCATTTTACCAATCACATAAGCATTGTGGATGATTTCTTGACGATGGGGAACAAGTTCAGCAGAAAGTTCACTTAAAATACGTTGAATCTCATTTCGTTCAGCGATTTGGTATTGACGCAAACGATTATTCAAATCCACCACTTGTTTTGGTTCAATAAATAAAGTCTGTCCTGAAGCACTTTGATCGTGGACTACACCGCCAAATACACCGCGGTATTCTTGTTTGACTGGGATAACGTAGCGGTCATTTCGCATGGTGATGATCGCATCACTTAAATACTTTGCATTTTTCCCACGGACGATCCCATCTAACTGTTCACGAACAGCTTGTTCACTTCGCCGAATGTTCTGTCTTATGCTCTTTAACTCAGGAGAAGCGTCATCAGTCACGCGTCCGTCTTCATCGATTGCTTCCTTTAAACGGCGGCTCAAAACAGGGATCGTGACTAACTGATCTGCCCACATATACAAACGTGCAAATTCGATTTCACTGTCATAAAGATCATCAATGAAACGATTCAATTCGCTTGTCGTAGACAATACTCTGGAAACTTGTGCAAGCTCCACTCCATTCAAGTCTGCTCCGATCTCAATCCGTTTCATATGGGGACGGATATTTTCAAGTTTAGGTATAGGGATCCCGCCTCGCAGACGTTGCACTTTCAATCCATCCTCAGTTTCTTGAAGCCAGTTTGTGATCGTTTGTTCCTCGCTCACTGGTACCAATTCTGCCAGTTCTTCTTTTCCTTGTGCAGTCACTACAAATTGTCTGACCATCTGTTTGACTTTTTCAAATTCCAATGTTTCAAGGATTCGGTTATTCATTTTATCACCTTATCTTTCACTATGAAAAAAGAGCTGTGCCGGACATACGCTACGCAGCCTTCTTAAATAATCTACTCTGTACAAAAAACGAAATATTTTCCAGCACTATTTTCCTTAATTCAAAATATTCGTTACCCAAAGCTCATACATCTTGTTGGTAAGAAATGGCGTTCTCTCAACGATAAAGCGAGCGAAACTATGCTCGCCGAATTGATTTTGGACCACATCTAATGGAACAAAGGCAAGTAACTGCAAAATCAAAAATATAGTAACGTAAGCCATGATTAGTGACAGGATGCCTCCTGCAATCCAGTCTACCTGTCTCAAGATCGGCACATACGTCAATCCATGGACAAAAACCCCCACAAATCGGGTAAGCAGCCAGCCAATTAGCAAAATAATCAGAAAAGCAGTTCCTGCATAAAAAGCTTCATCTAGGTGAAAGGCAAATACCTGATCAAAAAATGCTAACTTTGATGTTGGCGTGACAGCTGGGTATGGAATGTATAATTCCAAATGACTTGCTAATGGTTTGTAAAAATGCTGGGCAGCAATAAATGACAATACATATCCAATCGCGAATATGATTTGCAAAGCAAACCCGCGACGTGCTCCAGAAAAAAACGCAATTAGCAATAAAAATAAAATCAGCAAACTCAGCATGCTACGTTCCTTTCTCTTCTAACTTTTTTTAAATTTTTCTTATTTTGATAAAAGGATCTTAATTAGAAGATTTTTGTTTAATTTGTCCTTTTCGTTTCTCGTTTAAAATCTGTTGTGCTTCCACATGATTTTTAATGGTATGATCTGCTTGACCATTTTCTTTCAATACTTCCCGAGCTTCGTTCTCGATTGCTTCAATGCGTTTCACACGATTTTCAAGCTCTGTAAATTTGATCATTTTTTTCTTTAATTCTGCTGTTTCTTCTTCCAGCTCCAAGATTCTTTCTTGTTTCTTCAATTGATCCGAAAGCGCATTGACAGCCATCAAGATTGCTGCTTGTTCATTATCCATTTGTGGTGATAATTGTTTCAATTCTGCTAACTGTTCATTGATCAGCTTCGTTACGATATCCATATGATGCTTGGTTTCCCGTCCGATAATAGTATATGTTTGGTTGGCAATCACCGCTTTGTAGCGTGTTTTTTCGTGCGCCATACGAATCATTTCCTCCTATTTGATGAAAGTTTTATTTAGTGTACCATGAAGTTGGTTCTTTCACCGTTCTCCACAAATATTTTTCACATACTTAACTATTATATGATAAACTTTAAAAAAATGCTATGTCTCGCAATCTCTTAGAAAACGAAAAGTCGTGAGTTGCGGTATAGTTTTATGTATAAAAACGAGGAGAATTTTATGAGCAACGTCATTATCAAAGCAACAAACGACCAACTTAGTCAAATGAAAGCATACTATCGCTCTTATTTGTTAAATAAACAGATTCCTTATACTAGCTTTGCTGCAAAAAAAGACGGGACGACCATTACCGCTTATACATCCGGAAAAGTGATGTTTCAAGGTACGAATGCAGCAATAGAAGCTGATAAATGGGGGGAGGCACAGGATAAACAAGCCAAGCCAGCAAAAACAGCCTCTTCTTTGCCAAAAAATATCAGTCAATTATCCGTTTTAGGTAGTGATGAGGTCGGAAATGGCAGCTATTTCGGTCCGCTAACAGTATGTGCTGCTTATGTGAAACGTGATCAGCTTGCAGAATTACGTAAACTTGGTGTTAGAGATTCAAAAGAGTTAAAAGATAGCCAAATCATCCAGCTTGCTGACATCTTAAAAAAAACCATCCCCTATAAACTGCTTGTCTTATCTCCAGAAAAATACAATGAGATCCAACCAAAATACAATGCCGTTCGGATGAAAGTCGCTTTGCACAATCAAGCGATCCATTTGCTGCTAAAAAAAATCGAGCCAGAAAAACCAGAAGCGATTTTGATCGATCAGTTTACGCCGGAAGCAAATTTTAAAAAATATGCGCGTTTAGAAAAAAATCAATTACAAGAAAAACTGTACTTCGTTACTAAAGGAGAACAATATCATTTAGCTGTTGCTGCTGCTTCTATCATCAGTCGTGCCAGCTTTTTGGAAGAGTTACACAAAGCATCAGCTGAAGCTGGAATCACCCTTCCATCAGGAGCTGGAACGAAATCTGACCAAGTAGCGGCAAAACTATTGGAGAAAGGCGGCATGCCTATGCTTGAAAAATATGCCAAACTTCACTTTGCAAATACAGAAAAAGCTTTGAAGCTACTAAAAAAATAAACGGTGTTCAAAAGCTTGCATCTGCGATAATAAGCCCGGCCAAACGAAAAATATGAGGAGCTATTTTTGTTTGGCTGGGCTTATTTATTACTGAAAATAAGTGGTCAATGCTTGTGTCAAACTTGCAGCAATCTGCTGCTGATAACTGTCTGTTACTAATTCCTTTAAATCACTATCATTATTCATATAACCCATCTCGATTAAAATAGAAGGTTGAAGATTTTCTCGAAGAACTTGATAGTTCCCAGTGGAGATTCCTCTTGAATCCAGAGGCAGATCAGTGAAGGAGTCAGCAATTGTCTGTGCTAATGTTTCCTCTTGTCCATAGTAATAATATGTCGTGATTCCAGTTGCTTCATTCGCATATTCCGTAGAGTCTGCGTGTAAACTGATAAAGACATCTGCCTTTTTTTCTTCACTGTAGTCGCATATATCTCCAAGCTGTACTAATTCATCTGTAGTATGGGTCAAATAAACCGTTGCTCCAGCATCCTCTAGCACCTTTTTTACTTTTATGGCTGTACTTAATGTTATATCTTTTTCTTCTGTTTGTTCATCATTGCTTAATGCCCCAGTATCATTTCCTCCATGCCCAGGATCTAATACAATCACTGCATCAGATAGCTCTTCCGGTTTTGTTTGTATATTCTTTGTGACTTTGGTTCCATCTTCGAGGGCTAAATATCCAGTATAGCCATCATTTGTCTTGATTTGATAAGCATTTTTTGTTTCAGAAAGAAACTCCGTCAGCTCTCCGCCGTTTATAGTTGCAAGTGGGGTAGTTAGCGAGTCATCTGTATATAGTGTACGGTCATTTTTTCCGATTTTGACTAATGTCTCTTGTTCTGTGTCATCAGATGATTCCTTTGCCTTTGTAACCGTACTGTTCGTGCTGCTGACCGTTTGCCCAACTATCTTTTTTTGACCAAAAACATCTATTTGAAAACAGATAATAATGATAATGATTGCAAATACAAAAGCTCCAATTATTTTTTTCATTCTTGACTCTCACCTCGTAGATCCAGACTAAGGGCCAAAACTTAAAATCAGCTTAAGTACGCAAAAAAGGGGCTGTAAAAGATATAACCGTAGAAAATAACATTACTGCTAAAATGATTTTTTTCATTTTTGGCATATCCTGAAATCTCCTTTTGACTATTCGTGGTGATTCATCTACCCAATAAATAGTTTCCTTCATTCTACAAACAATTAATTTCTTCGTTATTAAATTAAAACACTTCCTGGAACACCGACATAATAAATAAAAATATACCCTGATAATCATGAGAGAATAACAAATTTGTATTTATGAAAAACTACCTATATAAAAAAGCAAGATATAACGATCTTCGTCATATCTTGCTTCTTCACCTAACTATTTTTCTCCCTATATAACAGCTTTACGCTTCTCCTAATACACCATTCAAATATAAATCGATCAATTGCGCCACATTTAGCGGTTCTTCCACAGGTCTTTTCGACCGGGTGATGTAAGGTGCTAACACTAAGAAAAAATGCCTTGCTGCGATTTCTTTTGAAATCCCATTTCTTAGCACAGATTGGTTTGCTGAAAAGATTTCTTCAAAAGGTTCACGATAATTTTTCTTCCATAGAAAGAAAAGATGATCTCTTGTTTCCTTTGAAAGATTGCTTTCAAGATCGTGAAGCATCAGAAACAAATCGATCAGATGTGTCTCAATCAAAAACTGCGCCATTTTTGTCAAGGTCACTTGAAATCCCGTTTCGCTTGTTTGAACGATTTCTCTCAAAGCTTTTCCAACATCTTTTAAGTGGTTTTCTAAAACTGCCGTATATAGTTTTTCTTTATCACCGAAATAATGATAGAGATTGGGCTGGGTGATCCCAACTTTTTGTGCGATCTCTCTTGTTGAAGTGCCGAGATATCCCTTGGACATAAACAAGTCAGTCGCTTCTTTCAAAATTTTTTGCTGTGTATCTTTGTTGTATCGATGGATCATTTTTCCACCTGCTTTTTGGTTATTCTTTTTCTTTCAATACACCATCTTCCATCATAAATATTCTATCGCATTTGTCAATCAGCCGTGTATCGTGAGTAACCATGATTGTTGCTTTATTTTTGTCTTTTGATTCTTTTGCCAAGATATCGACTACTTCTCGTGCCTTTTCTGAATCCAAACTAGCAGTTGGTTCATCTGCTAGAATAATGGACGGATCATTGTACAATGCACGAGCGATTGCGACCCTTTGCCGTTCTCCACCAGATAGTTCTTCTGGATACTTGTTGATCAACTTATCCACGCCAAGCTGCTCAAATAATTCGTTTGCTTCTTTTTGACGATGTTCATGTTTGATCTTATCTACTAATAATAACTGCTTTTTTACTGTCAGAAAAGGAACCAGATTGGAAGCTTGCAAAATAAAGCCAATTTCTTTAAAACGTAGTTTAACGCGTTCACTTTCTTTTTGATTACTGAATTCTTGATCATTGATAAATACAGAGCCACTGCTAGGCGTCTGCAATCCGCCTGCCAAAGTCAAAAAAGTACTTTTACCTGAACCAGAAGGACCGATGATTGCAACAAATTCCCCTTTATCGATACTCATGGTTGTTTCTTTCAATGCTTTAACTACTTGGTCGCCATCTTGGAAACTTTTTTCTACTTCTTTAAATTCTATTGCTTTCATGTTCTTCCTCCTTCTTATCCAATTGCCTTCAACGGATCGATTTTTACGATTGTCCGAACAGAAAATAGTGCGCCTAACACAGCTACTACCAGCATCAACAAGCTAATGACGCCAAAAAACAGCCAATTGCTTTGGAATGGAACCGCATCAGGTAGAACAAGGGATGTTCCCACTGTTCCTAATAGACCAAGAAGAATACCAACAAATGATAAAATAAATGTTTGTGCCACTACAGAACGCGCAATAAATCCTCCTGTGATCCCTTGTGCTTTCATTACACCAAAGATATTAATCTTTTGCATCGTCAGTACATAAATGAAAATCCCGATCACAATAGCCGCAATAACGATCAAAAATCCGATCATAAATCCAAAAGTCAATACTTGCGCATTATATCCAGGTAATTCATTGATGAATTTAGAAATTTTGATCTGTTCTAAATCTTCAGGTAAATTACTGATTTTACCTCTGACAACTATTGCGTTAATCCGTGCATTTTCACTTGTATCTTCTTTTTCGAAGCGGATCTCTTGGTAAGCATTGATGGTTGTATAGAGAACTGGTGAGACATTGAATTTGGCATGATCCGTAAAGCCAGTTAGTTTAAACGTCTTGTCACTACCAGATAACTTAACTGTATCTCCTACGGCTAGACCATATTCTTCTTTCAAACTAATATCGCCTACTGCCTCATCATCGTTATCAAAAGCTTTTCCTTCAACAAGATTGGGCATGATGAATTGATTTTTATCGATACCGAAGAAGCTAACATTGATTTTTCCTTCTTCTGTACTGTCTTTACTAGTCACGACTCCAGGTGTTTGGGCAAGATACGCCACTTTCCCACCTTCGACTTCTTCTGCTATCTTCTTAGTAATCATGGACATCCCTAGATTTGAATTTGCATCTTTCGAAAGCACAATCGAATCTGCCTCCCACTTGTCGACTGCTGTTCGATTATCTTGAGCTAAGCCATAAGCTAACCCAGTCAAAAAAAATACCAGGTAGGCAATCAAAAACATCACCCCTGCAACTAACGCATAACGTAACTTTGAATGCATAATTTCATTTAATGCTAAAAACATTTAACTCCTCCTCCTGAAATAATCATTTTATACAACAATTTTATCACTTGATAAATTTTTGGCGAATATTAAGCTCAAAAAATTCTTCCGCTATTTCATTATATGAATTTTTTTATTCTCGATTGATTAATATTTATTATATCCCCACACAATAAAAGACCGTGATATTTCTCACAGTCTTTTATCTACTCTATTGCTATTTGCTCTTTTAGCTAGTACTTTAAAAGCTAACTCATTAAGGTAGTGAAAACGAGGGGTATATTCAGACAGAAATCCAAAATCCTCAACTGCTAGCTGTGGAATCGTAGTTTTGTGTTTCACGATATCCGCAAGCAGGTTCAAATCTGATAATAAGAATTCTTGGCTTATCAGCTGTCCGCCAATTATTTCTAATGTATCCGGATGGTAGATCAGCTTTGCATTTACTGTTTTATTTTCTTCATCGTATTGTGGAAATAGATCAAATTCTCCTGAACACGAACCGGTATTTTGTTCCAAGAATGGCGCTTCATCTTCTGTCAGCCCTACAGTTCCTAAAAAGTAGTCTATAATGACTGCTGCTGTTATCTTTTGTCTGAGGTCGTAAGCGGTTGGCTGACCACTCAAAGTTAGCGCTACTGCTCTTGCCATATGTACAGCTCGAGTAACTAAAGGTAAAAAGAGATGCCGTTTATTTTTGTCAAAACTGACTGGGACGATATCTCCAATCGCATAGATGTCCGGATCACTTGTCTGCAGATATTCATTGACTATCACAGTCTCATCCTCATACAAAGCCACTTTTTCTTTTAACAATGTCGTATTAGGACGAGTTTGGGCAGAAAAAATGACCATATCTGCCTTTATTGTTTGAGACAGAAGTTGTACGGATACTACTTTCTCTTCTGATTTTTTCCAATCGATCAAGAATTCATTTGGATAAAAATTTATTTGCTTAGTTTGCAGCTGATTTTGAAAACTGTTGATCATATCCTTATCGAAATATCTTGATAAAACATTCGGCATATAATCAACTAGATGAATAATGTATCCTTTATTTCTCAAAGCATCTGCTAATTCCAATCCAATGTAACCAGCACCGAAGATCACTACTTCTTTTGCTTCTTTTAAAGCGGCAAGTACTTGCTTAGATTGCACTAGATTTTTATAGGTGTAGACATTTTCAGCTTCAATTTGTTTATACAAGGTGACAGGAGAGGAACCTGTCGCTACGATTAATTTATCATAGGTTATGGTCTCGTTTTTTCCTTCTTTGGATGCGAGGATGAGCTGATGTTTGTCTGGATCAAGTTCAGTTACTCTCCATTCGGTGATCAGTTTTGCCCCACTTTCTTGAAGAGTCCGCATGTTATGGGCAACTTCAGCTAAACTACGTATCTTTCCTTTTAAATAAAGGTTGATTCCATTTGAAACATAGCCTAGTCCATCTTTATGATCTTCATCGATCAGTAAAACTTCTGCTTTCGGTTGAAGTTTTCTTAGATTTAGGGCAGCTGTGATGCCTGCATGGGAAGCACCAATGATCACGATTTTCATGTTTTATTCATCCTTAAATTCAATTTTTCTAAATAACATTCTTTTAAAAATTGGTTCAAATAGGGGAAATCATAATTATATTCGTTGCTAGTGAATACAAAAACTTTAGCGGACTTCTGTGACGGGTACTCTTTCAATTGGCTAGTCAAAATGATATCATACTGCTTTTCTTTCTCGTATTCGACTAAATCATATTTGAACGTATTCAGCAATTGTTCCTGGATGATTTCTTTCACGATATCCGCCATTAGCCTTTCATAAGGAAGATCATAAGCAATTTGCAGACGTAATTCTAACTGCTTGATCAGCGTCCGAAAAATAGATGCATAGCGAGCAAATAATTCAAAGCGGGCATTTTCCTCGTCTACTTCAGTAAAATCAACAATAGCAAATGTTTGTCTGACCAATCTTTCACATAAAACCAGGAATTGTTTATCTTCTACTTCAGTTAACCGCTGTTTTAATCCTTCTTGGCCAAAAATATTCATCCATCCTCTAAAATAGGCAAAATGAGCGTGGTTTTGCATCACTGTCAACGCAATCTTTTGCGAAATCTCTTCTGGAAAAACATAAAAAGAGAAATATTCTTCTATCGATTGTTTAAACGTTCGATTCAATTGAGCTACTACGTCGTCTTTGTATTTTTCGCTTATCAAAAACTCCTGGACATGCGAGTTATGTGTATCTAATGTAAAGTTACTGATCATGAAGAGATAAAAAACCAACGTTTCATTTTGATTCCAAGGAAAGGCATATTGAAAGAAGTAACGGGTCAAAAATGTATGGAGGTCCAATAAAAATTGTGTCGTTTGAAACAATCCAACAGGAAGATTGCTATAATCTGGTTTGGATTTTTTCGTACAGCGCATTCGCTTCTTCATAATGGAAAGCCATATTTCAAATTTCAATCGTCCTTCTTCTGTAATAGCAAAACTAAACTCTTTTTGCAGCAGATCTAAAAAAGTGTTTCCTGATAAATCACTGTATTCTTTTTTGTTTTCAAGATAGGGACGTCCAAACCAAAATAATTGGAAATAAAAATAACGAATTTGACTTTCTGGACCGGTCAGCCGCCCGCTTTTTATTTTCAGATGAAACTCATTTAAAGAATCATTTAATTCCTTCACTCTGCGAGACAAAGTAGCCGAACTGATATTAAGTTCCATGACAAGTTTCTGCCGATCAAATGAGCCATT
This sequence comes from Enterococcus sp. DIV0436a, assembly GCF_051711605.1. Classification (NCBI taxonomy): domain Bacteria; kingdom Bacillati; phylum Bacillota; class Bacilli; order Lactobacillales; family Enterococcaceae; genus Enterococcus; species Enterococcus sp. DIV0436a. The sequence continues at coordinate 874,508 of NZ_JBIONA010000001.1, read as the reverse complement.
TTCCAACAGATAAAGAAGTATCTGATATTTTGTAGAATAGCGCAAGTAACAATGATAATAAACATCGACTGCTGCTATATTTCCATGTCTGATTAATAAAATATTCCCTTCTTGGATAACAATTTCCAATTGTTTGATATTTTCCAAGTTAGCTTGTAAATAAAACAGATCTTCTTTCAAGGTAGCCCGATCAACTGATAAGCGGGTAAGTACGTTATTAACGGAAACCTCTCCTTTTTCCTCTAATAAAAGTTGGAAAAGTTTGATTTGCCGTTGTTCATTTTTTTCAAGCAAACTGAAAAGTTCCAAGTCCACTCCTCCAAGCATTTCTGATTTTAACAGCAGAAGTTTCCTTCTCATCCTTGAAAAAGAGGATCTGTGACAGTTATCACAGATCCATACAAATTCTAATCACTTAGCTGGTTGGCCCAGCTGTCAGTTCCCATGTGACCATGCCTTGATACGTTGCGCCAGGTTGAGCATTCGTACTGCTATTTACCTCTAAGAGTAAACCATCGGTATCGGGAAAGTCAACGAGAACCTCTCCTTTAGCTGTTCCATCACTCTCATAAATCAACGTGTTTTGACCTTGCTGAATCAATTGCTTTGATCCAGAATGATTGAAGTATAATTTTGTTCCGCTTAATTCTTGACCTTGATCATTCTTAAATAAAGAAGTCAATGTACCTGTCAGTTGCCAAGGAGACGTGCTTGGAAGCCGAGTATCCCGCACATCAAAAGAAAAATCGCCTTTTGCTTCATAATAACTTGTCTTCAACGGTTTGGGGAGATCGTTACCAAATGTAAAATCATCTGGTACATTAACTAATGTTAATTCTTGTTTGGGGACAAGAATTGTTTTAGCAGATGTTTGGACAACTGGGTTAGGAAGCTTAGCACCATCTGCTAATGTAATATTGCTGGAAAGTACAGCTGCCTTTGTCAGTATGCTGACGGATTGTACAGAAGTATCTACAGTATTTAATTGATAGTTGTAAGTAAGATGAATGGTATCTCCTATTTTGCTCAATAGATCTGCTGGGACAGAAACTCCTTGTTTAATGCCGGTATCTGCGATAGTTGTACCATTTAATTTTAAGGAACCATTGATATAAGTAGTATTTTCAGGAAGTGAGATCGTGATTTTTTGTCGGTTATCGCATCCCCAGATTTTGTTAACGTGAATGTCACATTTTCTTGAATCGTATCTCCTGATAGAGCAGACAGGGGATCTCCTGTCTCAGGTTGTCTGCTAAGGTTTTTTAGCTGACTATCTGCACTCACAGATGGAAAATTAGCCACTGTTATTTGAGGAAGAGTGGTGATTCCAGCTTGTTCAGACTGCCATTTGTACGCAAAAGACGGATACATGTTAGTAAGTACATCGTCCACCAAGCGATAATCAAAATAATATTGCCCTGAAGCCAATGCAGGTAGTGTAGAAGTAGCTGTATTTACACCCCCGTTATTTGATTGGATCGTTTGGAAAAGTTGATCTGTCCATCCTGTCGCTAATTTTTGGGTTCCTTTCGAATAAAGCCTGTAATGGATCGAACCCTTTTTTAGTTCAGTTGCTGACCAATTGGCCGTGACTTGGTACGATGCAGAAGAAAGGAGCTTTCCCCACTGACTATCGGCTGTTAAGTTTGTTGGTAAAACCGTTCCGTCTAGCTTGTACTGCTCCAATACCTTTAAAGCAACAGGAGAAAGCAATCCGCCTTGCGCATCTTTCCCACTGTACACGATATTGGCTGTCTGATTCAATCCACTTGTGCTTGCTGGAGTATGAGTCAGTATTGCTCCTTGTGTAACGTTTTTTCCTGTAAAATAGTTGACTACGCGATCAAAGCGACTAAATGGCAACTGATCAAAACGTCCTTCAGTCAGCCCCATCGTCAATGTCCGACTATTGGTAGAGCCTGGAAGGTTCTGGTTATTTCCATCCACGTATTCTGTGGTATCAGCAAATGTATTATATTTTCCTGTTGAATCACTTGGTGAGATGTAACTATTCCACGTATTTATCTCTGCACTTGCAGAAAATGCATATGCTCCTGGATTCAAGTTTCCGCCAGTTAATTTAGGATAAAATCTACCTGCAGCTGGAGCTAAAATCGAATTGAACATACGATCTTGGATAATATTATTCGAATCATAAAAATCAACAGAAAAAACGGCCTTTTTAGACATAGAAGGTTGTAATTTACCCTTGGTCAAAATTTTGTTTGGACTCGTATCATATTTATCTCCGTTTTCTGTCATCTTCGCGACATTAGCTGTAACATCAAATTGAAGCGGGATATCGTCCACGTTGAATTCGCCTCGCGTAATAATAGCAATAATATCTGCCAATAGAGTATTTGTATCCCACGACCCCATCCCAAAACGCAAGGTATGGCTTCCTGCTGATAATAAACTTCCGCTAGTAACCTTGATGGGGGCACCGGCAATATACAAGTAGGCGTTGTTCCAGTCAATTGCTTTTAATACATCACTGCTTGATACATGTTCCGGCAAATTGATGATCGCCACAAATGCAAATCCTTGTGCAGTGATATTCACCAAATCAAGTAAATTTGTTAGTTTCACATGGCTTTCCCAATGAAAACGGACCGTGCCACCTTTCCAAGGATCATTTGAACCATCGTTCAAATAAGTAGCAGTCAATTTAGGCAATTGGTTAGCCCCAGTTAGTTGGACAAGCTTCCCGCCATTGACTGCACTACGTCCACCATTTGGAGGTACGATATTTTCATACGTGTATGGATCATAAGAAATGGCAGGAGGCGTTGCTCCAACAGCTTCTGCCGAAGGTGAAAAGATAAATATACTTAAAACAAAAAGCGAAGTAAAAAAGAAGGAGCGAAAAAATGAAAATTTATTTTGTAGCAACATGTTCATCCTCCTTTTCCTTTCTTCTCCATAACAACAACCACGCAAGAAGCCATAATTCTATACCAATGATCAAATAAAGAAAACGGATCTTTTCTTCATTCGTCTCCGGGAATACGCCATGTTGATTAGATTCTTTATAAATCGGTAGCTGTGTCTGCTGTTTTGATGCGCCATTGACTGAACCACTTGGATGCGGAACTGGACTTAGATCATAAAATGTAATCGTACCTGAACTTTTGGTATCTGCTTGGACTGGCTCTTGCCAGCTGAAGAACAGCAAACTTGCAATAATCCCTCCCAATAAGATCGATGTTTTCAACGAAATCACCTCATCATGTTGTTTCTCCTTTTTTCTTTTTCTTGTGGACCCACAAAAACAGCAAAATCAACCATAACACTAGAACTGCAGCAACCAATCCTGCATAAAGCCATGGGTAAGATTGTTCTTGTACTGCAAAAACGGAATTTTCATTTACTTTTTGTGCTTTTTCTTTTTTGATCGTAAAGTTTTGTGTAAATCGCCATTCATTACTGTCGCCTGATTTTGCTATGATTTCTGCGCGGTAATCGCCGGCTTTTGCTTTATCACCAGCTAAATCAAGATTCAAGTGAAAATTCGAATTTGGTGCAACTAAAAATGCATTAGAGGTGTTTTCAATATAAAGCTGATTTTCATAAAAGATCTTGCTCGTAAATATCAAATTGCTGATAATCCTAGGCTGAGGATTTTGGAAACGAAGCTGAACAGTTGGCTTTGCGTTGACCTCGTCCAAATCTCCTGATAAAAGTTTCAGATCCGGTTCTATCGTCTCTTGACTTTCTTGTAAAACGACTGCGAGATTATAAGCAATACGATTTTTGATTTGTGCTCCTTCTGTAGCATTTTCTGTTTCAGCTTCTTCTTTAGGTGAAACATGAATACCCGCTAATACACGTCCCTTAAAGCTTTTTGCTGGGATTTTCACTTCTATAGGTACAGTTGTTTCTGCATGTGCTGATACATTGATTTCCTTTTTCGCAATGAGCAAAACGTCACGGACATCAAACGGCAATGTCTCATCTAACGTTGGGTTTTTTTGACTATAATCGATCGTTCCACCATCACTCGTTACCGCCGGATTGACAGAGACCTCAAATGTTCGTTCTTCATCTGAAGAATTGCTGATAATTACTTCTAGTGTCTGATTTTGTTCCGGTGCCACTAATAAATCAAAATAACCGATTGCTTTATCTATTTGGTTCTCTGGAAATACCGGTTTGATTCCAAAGTCTCCTGCTGAATCCTTTGCTTGGCTGATTGACGGAAAAATGAAAAATAGACTTAAAATAGAAAAAAACGAAACAAACAGTCGTTTACTTTGATTCATTGTCCACCACATCCTTTCAACAACAACTGCGGTAAAAAATCCTTCACCTATAGTATTTTCACCGCAGTTTGTTGAATTTATTTCATACTCTATGCTACTGGGCCAGCCACGAGGTTCCAAGTCAAATCAGCCGTGAATGTTCCAGCTGCTGCTTTCGGCACTTTCAGTGTGATATTTGCTGGATCATAAACAGAAAGCCATGTTCCCAGACCTTGATCTTTTGCTGCTGTAAATATTGGTGTCGCTGCACTTGCTTTACTCAACCCAGTTACAGTTTGACTAGTTGGTCCAGTGGATTCGTTATCTGACGTACTTTTAACAATGGATGTTCCAAAATCTAATTCAGCGCCTTGCAAAACTTGTGAACCGTTTACAAAATCTGAAACCGAAACTGTCACGTTCCACCCTTGTGCTTGGCCATCTGCACCTACACCTCGACGATCTGATACTTGGAGATAAGGTGTATCGTTTTTTGAAGCGTCTACTTGATACATTTTTGTTCCGCTTTCAATCTCGTGTGTACCAAATGGCAATTCGGGAACTACATCCAGTGTTAAAGGACCTGTCTGGCCAGTTGCTGGATTTTCCGGATCTGCTGGCTCTACTGGTTTTGAAGGGTCAGTAGGGTTAAGAGGCTCCACGGTATTTGTTGGTTCAGTAAAGGTAATGTCTCCTTTTGAAGTCGCTTGACCCTCAGCAAAAGCTGGTGTTGCCAAGCCGCCTAGAAGAAGTGTTGAAAGTAATAATGTCCCAATCATGTTCTTTTTCATAATAAATCACTCCTTTTTCTTAGTGACCTAAGTATAGTAGAGACAGTATGCAAAAAATCCTCATGAATTCATCCGCTTACTTGAAATTATGACCCTTTTTGTATAAAAGAGAAAAAAACAATAAAATCGTTTACATGAATATTCTTCCTTTTTTATTAAGTATGAAAAAATATTTCAATTTTATTTTTTCGTTTCAAATTATTCTATTAGTGACATCCTTGAACTATAAAAATAGGAGTACGGCATCATCTGCCGCACTCCTATTTGTTTTCGTCATTTATTTCTTAAATAAAACGATTCTCACGCAATTTTATTTTTTTGATATCTTCTACTGTTTGTGTTCCAGCTAATTGCATGACCATTTCCAATTCTGTTTTAAAGAAATCAAACACTTGATGGACTCCTGTACTTCCTCCTAAAGACAATCCATAAATAACGGGTCTGCCAATAGCAACAAGATCGGCACCTGATGCGATTGCTTTGAAAACATGTTGTCCGCGTCGTACACCGCTGTCAAACACGATTGGTACACGTTTATCTACTGCTTCTGCCACATATTGCAACGAATCAAACGCAGCAGGACCCCCATCTAATTGACGGCCACCATGGTTAGATACCCAAATTCCACCAGCACCAGATTCTAATGATCGATAGACATCTTCTTCTGATTGAACACCTTTCACGTAGACTGGCAAATCAGAATGAGCAGCGATAAATTCTACATCTTTTGGACTAAGTTTTTGTTTGGAAGATTTATATACAGCATCCATCGTTTGGCCTACTCCTGATTGATAAGCCTGAACGATCGGCATTGGCAGCGGGAAGGTAAACCCATTTCTGCGGTCTGTTTCACGGTTTCCGCCAACTGTTGCATCCGCTGTCAATACGATTGCTTTTGCTCCATTACGCTTGGCCACTTCAAGAATATCCAAATTGATTCCATTATCTTTGCTCATATAAAATTGAAACCATTGCGGTGCTTTCTCCCCGCCTGCTTCTCTTATCTCTTCTAAAGTACAAGAAGCGTAAGAACTTGCTGTATAGATCGTCCCAAAATCTGCTACACCTTTTGCAGAAGCTTTCTCCGCCTTCACATGAGCTAAGCCATGAGCAGCAACTGGTGCCATGATGATTGGTGCAGTCAGCGTTTCTTCGTCAAAATGTGTAGTTGTATCGGGTAATTCTATATCTCTTAATACATGAGGAATAATCAGACGATGATTGAATGCCCGTTCATTTTCTTGATAAGTAAATAAGTCGCCAGCACCACTGCTGATGTAACCATAACCACCAGCTGGAATCACTTGTGAAGCCGCGATTTCTAAATCTTCCATATTGATAAAATCTACTATTCCTTCATTTGTACCTGCTTGATATGTTTTTTCCATCTCAATGCCTTCTCTCTATAAAAATTGAATGACGAACAATATGATAGCGTTTACACTTTTTTATATTACTCTTCGACATTGATACAGGCAAATAATCTGTTTACATTTCGGCCATTCCAGATGTCACTACTCTGGAAGAAATGATTGTAATAAAAATAGATAAAAAACCGATGGGACTTTGACAAAATTCGTGTCAAAGTCCCTTTTTTTGAATAAACGGTGTTCAAAAGCCATTTTCTCGGTATTAAGTCAAATTTATGCAAAAATGTGGAAAGCCATTTTCACAAAATTTTTCTTACTACTCGAAACTAAGCGACTTTTTCACAACCTCTGATTCACGGTGTTTCTTTTTCATCAACATTTTTACGAAATACTGTGGAAGACTATTGAAATAAGTGTGGATTGTTTCTTTGTGTTTCAATCGTTTCTTGCCATTCTTCATTTAATTTTGGATTACCGTTTTCTTCCTTGAACTCATAAGGTCCTAATTCAAAAAGCCCAGTCAGTATTTGATTCACGATTTCATATAGTTCAGTGTGATCAGACACATGATTCTTGAAGATCATCTCATTATCACCACGTTTGAACCTCACATTCGGGCTCTCATGATGAACCTCTATGCATTTTTCTCCTTTTTTTAACTGACGGACTTCTGAAAACATCTCATAAATATCTTCTCCAGTAAAACCTTCAGCAAGCGCCAGACTGTCCACAAGACCGCCTACTGTCAGTTCAGAGATTATTGCTTGATTGGAATCTAATTTTAATGTATAGCTTGTCGCTTCTACTACGCCACATGCATTGCAACCGCCTTCTGATAGTTCGCTTTTTCTGATCAATTGAACTTCTTGCATTTTCTGTTCCTCCTCTTAATTTTCTACTTATGTATTTTTATCACCTGACATAGGTGACTCCTATCAACGCTATCATGTGCTTTTTTCCTCAGAAATCCTATTTATCCATTCCATCTATCCCTTATTCTTCTACTTTTCTTTCTCTAGCATATAAGAGATACGCATAGTATTCAAGCAAGGATTGTCGATATAAAAAGAACAAATACTGCTATTTTGATTTCTTTTGGCTATATTACATATAAATAAAATTTATCATACCTGCTCTTTTTGACTATATCATCATCTGACTTCTATACTTCGTTTGTATTAAAACTTAGGAGGAATCATTCATGCTTACAGGGTTAAACTTATTAAATAATCCTTTTCTAAATAAAGGAACAGCTTTTACAAAAGAAGAACGGGCAAAATATGGAATCACTGGTATGCTTCCAAGTACTGTCCAAACACTGGAACAACAATCTGTTCAAGCTTATGGTCAATACTTAAGCAAACAAACAGATTTGGAAAAACGTATCTTCTTAATGAATCTATTCAATACGAATCGGACGTTGTTTTATAAATTGATGGGCGAACATTTAGTTGAATTCATGCCTGTCGTTTATGATCCTGTCGTCGCGGATTCAATCGAACAATACAACGAAATTTTCTTGAAACCGCAAGATGCTGCATTCCTTTCAATCGACGAACCAGAAAACATCAAAGCAAGTTTGAAGAACGCGGCAGATGGACGAGACATTCGTTTGATTGTTGTGACTGATGCAGAAGGAATCTTAGGTATGGGCGACTGGGGTGTGAACGGTGTTGACATCGCTATCGGCAAATTGATGGTCTATACTGCTGCTGCTGGTATTAATCCAGCACAAGTTTTGCCTGTATCGATCGACGCTGGTACTAATAATGAAGAATTATTGAATAATCCCTTATACTTAGGCAATCGTCATGCTCGTGTAGAAGGCGAAACTTACTATGAATTCATCGATCAATTCGTTCAATCAGCTACCGAATTATTCCCAGAATTGTTGTTGCATTGGGAAGATTTTGGACGAGGAAATGCTGCAGCGATCTTAGAAAAATACGAAGATCAAATCACTACTTTCAACGACGATATCCAAGGTACAGGAATTGTTGTCCTAGCAGGTGTATTAGGCGGATTGAATATATCCGGTGAACAATTGAAAGACCAAATAATTTTGACATTTGGTGCTGGTACTGCTGGTGTGGGTATCGCAAACATCCTTTTAGATGAAATGATCCGTCAAGGTGTACCTGAAGAAGAAGCACGCCAACATTTCTATCAAGTAGATAAACAAGGTTTATTGTTTGAAGATACAGAAGGATTGACTCCTGGTCAAATCCCATTCGCTCGCAAACGCTCAGAATTCATTAATGCTGATGAATTGACAAACTTAGAAGCAGTTGTAAAAGCGATCCATCCGACAATCATGATTGGTACTTCTACCCAACCTGGAGCATTCACTGAAGAAATCGTGAAAGAAATGGCTGCTCATACACCACGTCCGATCATCATGCCTTTGTCTAATCCAACAAAATTGGCAGAAGCAAAAGCAAAAGATTTAATAGAATGGACGGACGGAAAAGCATTAGTTGGAACAGGTATCCCTGCTGCTGATGTTGAATATAATGGTGTAACTTACCAAATCGGTCAAGCAAATAATGCTTTGATGTACCCAGGTTTAGGACTTGGTTTGATTGCTTCAACAGCTACACGAGTAAATGCTGAAATCATTTCTCAAGCTAGTCGAGCATTAGGCGGAATCGTTGATGTAACAAAACCAGGAGCAGCTATCTTGCCTCCAGTAGCAAAAATCACTGAATTTTCTCAAACGATTGCTGAAACTGTCGCAAAATCAGTTGTCGCACAAAACTTGAATCGTGAAGAAATCACGGATATCAAAGAAGCAGTTGAATCTGCTAAATGGGTTCCTGAATATAAATCTTTAGAAGATTAAGATCGTTATAGTAAAAGAACATACAGAAACTTTGTATGACGTCTAAAAAGAAAAAAGCGACTGCGGCAAAACAGCGGCCAGCCAACTCCTGCTCTTTTGCCGCTTTTCTTTGGCTTTTTTCATATGATACAGAATAAGAAAGGATCTGTAAAAATGGCACAAAAAACAACAACTGCAACTGCAGTTGAGGAAAAGAAAAAAGAAGGTTTTTGGTCCACAAAAATCACCGGCGTAAGTTTGCCACTTTATTTGATCATGGTCCTTGTCCTGATCATTGCAATGGCTTTAGGGAAATTACCGACGAATATGATTGGACCAATCGCAGTTTTGGTTATTTTCGGTAATTTATTTCATTTTATCGGGACAAAAATCCCTATCGTCAAAAGTTATTTGGGTGGTGGTTCCGTTTTTGCGATCTTCGCTTCTGCTGCGATTGCTACATTTGGGATCTTACCTGAATATGTAGTGAAATCCACAGAAAACTTTGTCAGCAATATGGGCTTTTTGGACTTTTATATTGCTGCCTTGATTACTGGTAGCATCCTTGGTATGAACCGTAATCTATTGATGAAAGCTTCTGTTCGTTTTATTCCCGTTGCACTTATTTCAATGGTCGTCTCCTTTTTTGCCGTAGGACTCGTGGGCATGCTTATCGGAAATGGTTTTGCAAATTCCGTTTTATACATCTCATTACCTGCGATGGCTGGTGGTGTTGGAGCCGGAGCCGTTCCTTTATCAACGATTTATGCAAATGTTTTAGGTACGGATGCTTCTTCTATCATTTCCCGCCTGATTCCTGCTACAGCAATGACAAATGTCTTAGCTATCATCGGTGCAGCATTAGTTGCTCGTGCTGGACAATCAATGCCAAAATTCAACGGCAATGGTAAATTAATGGAAAAAGGCGATCTTGGCGATGGAAAACCTCGAACTGTGAAACCTTCCATTCCACAGTTAGGTGTTGGTTTGATGGTATCATTGACTTTCTTCATCTTAGGACAAATTGGTAACTATTTTGTTCCTAAAGTCCATGCATACGCATTTATGATCATTATCGTTGTCATCTGTAAAATCGCCAACCTATTACCAGAATATTATGAAGATGCAGCTATCATGTTCAATAACTTGATTGTCAAAAACTTGACAGCAGCTGTTCTTGCCGGTATCGGTATTGCGTTGTTGAATCTGAATGTATTAGCTTCTGCTTTGACATGGCAATTTGTTGTCTTATGTCTGACAAGTGTTATCGCGATTTCAGTTGTTTCAGGATTTGTCGGTCGTTTGTTTGGTTTATATCCAATTGAATCAACTATTACTGCTGGCTTATGCAACAACTCGATGGGCGGAACAGGAAATGTAGCCGTCTTATCTGCAGCTAATCGGATGGAACTTATTGCTTTTGCTCAAATGGGCAATCGACTTGGTGGTGCCATCGTTTTGATCATCTCTGGTTTCTTGATGCAATTACTTTCTTAGTCAAAAAAACAAAAATACCTGATCATCAAGTATCGGCTTGATGATCGGGTATTTTTTTGATAAAGATTTACAAGATTTTCAAAAATCTTTTTTGCATTTTATCGGAATGATAACCGATGTGTTCATAAAATTGGTGTGCTTCTACTCTGTATTCTGCAGAATTAAGCCTTATTGCCGTTATTCCTCGTTTTTTCGCTTCTTCTTCTACGCCAGTCATCAAAGCCTTTCCGATGCCTCTTTTTTCAGCATATTTAGACACAGCAAGTGCCATAATATTGAACATTGGATCGCTAAAAATCGATTCATAGGACTCCGCTTGTACATAGCCAGCTGCTTTTTTAGAAGTAGGATCTTCATAAACCAAGAAAAAATTTTTCTCTGGCTCCTTAAGCAGTTTCTTCATTTGTCTCACCGTAACGGTTAATGGTATATCATACCCTAATTGATCCGCATTGATTTCACGTAGTGCTTCTGCATCTTCTAAACGCATTTCCCGTAACATCCAAATCACCAGCCAATTTCTGATTTTTTAAAATGAATTTTTTTATCATAGTATACTCTTTTTTTCATTTAAAACAATATGTTTCAGTGATTTTGACTTGCGTTAGTCTAGATTCTCCTAATGTTTGTAAGATGACAAAGGCATTGTAACAATTGACCAAAAGAACCACGAGGACAATTACTTGAAAAATAAAGGTCACTTTTTTTGGAGACAAAATCCTGCTAAATTTTGCTCCCCACAAACCTCCAATAACAGCAGCGGGGAAAATATAAAACAACATAGATAAATCAAAGCGCATAAAGCCACTTGTTAAAGCAATCGTTACTAATTTAGCCAGTTGAGAAAAGAAAATCGTAGATAGAGAATACAGCGTTGCTTCTTTTATTGGCAAGGCAAACATCAGCATCAGTAATGAAACATTGATGGGTCCACCACCGATACCTAAAAAGCTAGCTAAAAAGCCCAAGATCCCCCCACATATAAGATACCAAATCCATGACGTTAGATGAAATTTTGGCTGATGATGCTTGGTGTAGAAGAACGCAAAAACCAAGGTCAATACCGTCAAGAAAATTTGGATCAGCTGCACATGCTTTTCATTTTCAAACAACCGTAAAAAAACTTCGAATACAATGTTACCGGCTATTCCTCCAACTACAGCTCCACCAGATACCCAACCGACAATCTGCCAATTCAGCGATTTCCCACTTGATACTTGTCGCACTGTCGAAACAATAGACATCGTGAATACCGCAACCGTTGAGTAAAAAGAAATACCTGCAATAGAATGGGCACCGATAAGATCAAGAATCGGTTTGATCAACACGCCTCCGCCCATGCCGGAAATAGCGCCAACTGTATTTGCCAGAACGATCACCACAAAATAAATCAGACCAATCATATCATCTTGTATATCCTTTCTCTTATTTATATCTTTTAGCGATTTTTACTCTTTGCTTATATTATACAGTAAAAGAAACAAACGAGGCTTCGAAAGCTTTTCTACTTTTTAAGGAAATGTAGTACTAAACGAAAAGAGGTTGTGAAAAAGCTGTCCTGCATCAAGTAATAAGAACAGCCAAACAAAAATAGCTCCTCATATTTTTCGTTTGGTTGAACTTATTACCGCAGATGCAAGCTTTTGAACACCGTTTAAGAAAGAGGTCGTGAGCCTGCCGTTCAGCTTTGAGTCACAAGGAACAATTTCAAAAAACAGCTTCTCATGTTTGTTGAATATTGTGACTTGTGACCGAGGAGTTGGCAGGAGAACACCGTTTAAGGAAGAGACTGTGAAGTCAACGTTTTGACCTGATTATTAGAGAAACAAATGGCAAAATAGTTCTTCATATTTCGCCGTTTTTCGAGCGAATGCCGAGGGGCAGCTGATTGAACATCGTTTATTTGGAAAAAGGGATTGTGACAAGACGTTTGTCACAATCCCTTTTTTTATATCTTATTAATTCATTCTTTTGTTCTATTCTTCTTCTTCAGCCATGAAGTTAAGTTCATCAAAGATAATTGAAGATAGTTGGTATTTCAACGATTTTTGACTAGAGCTAATCACTTTATTGATGATAATTCATCTTGATTGGTCTTCTAATCGTATTCAAAAACGTATTCAAGTTGCGTGGCGTGCTTTTGATAGATATTTATGGAGAATACTTAGATACTAAATCCTGTTATTAAATTTTTTACGTTTATTCTTTCTAAATATTTATCATAATTTTTCTCCGCAATGATCTTTAAAAAATTACTGTTAGCTACATCAAGCATCTGTTCAAACTTTTTTGGAATTTATAAGATTTTAAAACTCCGGAACGGTAACCCTTTTTTTGACAAAAATACAAGAAGGTATTGTATGACTATTTTGGAGTAGCTTATCTAATCCCATACTCTATAAAAAATCATATTTCCGTTTCATCCATCGACTTCAATATCTTCTCTTTATTCAATTGATACTTTTCTATAATATCTGGATGAATACTGAGAATATTTTCTGAGTTAATAGCCCTGTGTGGCAATCCTGAAAAAGCTATATAACATTTTTCCTTTGACCAAGTTTCTTCATTATCACCAATAAAATCTATAATTCTCGGATAATATTTATTCCCAATTTTTGTATTGACATTTCTTAGATAAGTATATATTAAAAAATCTTTGTATCTAGTGTGGTTTGCATAAGTATTTTTAACATAATAATTTCTGAGACTCTTCAGAAAAATAGTAGTATAAATCATCTCATATATTTTCCGAGTAATAGTTATGTTATAACCATACATAATTCCAATAGAGCGTATCAACTGCATTTCTATAGTAGAGTATCCTCTAATATGTCGTGTAGCTTTTACATAAACTATTGTCTTTTGATACTTTTGAGCTATCGTCTTAATTTGCTTAAACTGACCTAATTTGTATCCTAAAAACTCAAGTGAAAAAAAATTGTAGGTATTCGCTCGAATTCTGAAAGTTTTATCCTCCATATCGATCAACATATTAAATATCTCATGATCAATTTTATCAAATGGAACCATATTAATAGAAGGCATAAATACACTAATAAGTTCATTTATATTTTTTATTTTGAACTTTTCAGAAGTAATTTTTACGATTCCAGTTATAAATAATAAAATAGAGATACATTGAAAGAAAATTTTTACATTCTCAAAAGGATAGTAACTTATCGAGGACACATAATAACTTAGTTTAAAACTAGTTAGTAAAATAGACAGAATAACATAGATAACCCCATATTGAAAAATGATTAAAAATAGGTAATCTAGTAACTTATACCTTACTTTAGTTATTATTTTCATTTTAAAATCATCTTGAGTTAAGATTTCTAAAAACAGAAAACTACTAACTACCAAAAATAATACTGTAGTGCCTATATCGAATATTTTCAAAAATCCCATTCCAAAAGTTGTAAGATATAGGATAATGATTTTTTGGTTTTCTTTAAAAGAAGAATAATTGAAGATAGTTATGGGTAGCTGGCGTATGTCCTAAAAACTGCTTCTTTCCAAGCAACTCTTCATAGGCAAAAAACTGGAAAGTCCACTAACAAGCCCATTCAGAATTCCATTTCAAAATTTTGTTGCCTTTTTTGCTGATTTTCAATCATTTGTTGTGTGAATTCATAATCCTTTTTAGCACGATACATTTTTACATCGTCATTCATTATGCGACTGATTTGATAGTGAATCTGTTTAGCAGAAGGTGTATGAGAACAATTTTCAAAACCCTTTGCCGGTAGAAATAACTCTTTCTGATCAGTCTTTTTAATAGAAATTGTTTTACTTTTCGCACTACGTAAAGTTTGAGGATTCACATCCGTATGAAGTTTAATCGTGTATTCTTGATCATCTTCTAAAGACATTGTATTTACAAAATGCTTGTCTACCTCTCGCAAGAAGTCATCATATTTAATGAATTTTTCATCGCCTTCACGGTCGCTAAATTGCTTTTGTGCGATGGAATCTAATTCCACAAAAGGTACATTTAACTCACCAGTTTTGTAATTTACTCCACTAATTAGCGACATAACTTGCTCTCTTTCCATATTAAAAAAATTTTTTATATGTGATTCTTCTAAATTCTTTTCAAGTTGTTCAGAAACAGATTCAAATGAATATCTTTTCCCTAACTTTCTTGCACTAAAAGTACGTTCGACATACTGACTTTTTTCTTTTCTAGATTGTTTATCTCTTCCTAAAGTAATTAACTCACCTCTACGCTCATAGAAATTTACACCTTGTTTGTAAAGAACATAGCCAAGTTTGTTATTTGTTTTTGAAAATTGATAAACTTCAATGTTATATTCTTTTGCCAAATGATCCGAAAAATCTTCAAAAGAATTCACTTCGCATTTTTCCAACGTTGCTTCGATCGCATTTTGCACAAACTCTTGATAATTAATTTTTCCATATTTCATCTTAGAAGGATCGTTTGAATAAAGATTGGTTCTCTTTTCTAAGTTTTCATAGTACTCATTATTCACTGATTCAAGACCATGTTCATTGAGGACTTGATCGTTAATTTTTCGCATTAGTTCTAAATCTTTAGGGTCAATACGCAACCTTTTACATGTTTCCATGTTAATATTATTAATGACAAGATGACTATGAAAATGATCTTTATCATTGTGACTTGCAACAATGATTTGCGAATTTGGAAAAGCTTTCTCTGCAAATTCGACAGCTATTTCGTGCATTTTATCAATACTTAACTCTTTAGAAGTACTCTTATCAAACGAATGAATAACATGAAACGCTTGTGCTATATCTTTAGATTTATTCATCTTGGTACGTACTAAATTCATTTCTTGCAGTGCTTCCTCACTATCATCACTACAATTTATTCCTGAGACTGCAACACATTTTTCTTTTTTTGAAGGATTAGCTGCATATTGTAATAGCGAGGATAAATTTTTCTTGCGTCCTTTCGATGTTATAGTAGCTCCCAAAGTTGTTTCACCTCATCTTTTAAACTTGCAATAATCTGAATTGAGTGAATTAAATTCCGATCAACTTTTTGGGAATACTCTTCTTTCGTACCCGGTCTAGTTTGCTTTTCTATCCAATATTCGAAATATTCTTTTTCTACTTTTGATAATTTAAAAAAAGAGGGGGCACTCCGATTGGACTCCAAAAAAATGTCATCTGGATAACTAATCATCAACTTTTTTGCTATGCTATTCGCAAGTTCATCTTTAAAAATGTTGTAACGGCTAGCATCAAAACTAAAATGTAGGCTCTTTTCTTTTTTATCTTCAGATTCTTCTCTAAAATATTTAGCAATGATATTTAATGCCTTTACCGCTTGATTCAAATTGTTACCAATTTGATTTAACTGTTTGGTTAAAACTACCCTATCATCTTCAGCTAACAACGGCGGTTCATATTTGAGTCCCTTTAACCGCTCACGGCAAACGTCTGCTCTAGAAATTCCCCTTTGTTTTGCAATCAATGTCAGTTCAAGATAAGTCTTTTTATCGACACGAAAATTTAAGGCCTCACTATGTTTGCGATTTTTTTCGTACATTTTTTGTTTATCATCCATTGATTATCCCCTCACATTTTTTTCTAGAGAGCAACATTTGAAATTGCTCTCTATTTCATTTTTCATCTTTAATTCTTCTTGAATCATCAGTTCAATATAATTAGTGACCGTGATTTTTTCATTTGTTGCTTTCTTTACTGATTCACATAATTCGTCAAGTTCTAAGAAATCATGTGTACTAATCTGTAGAATTAATTGCATGAAAATCACCTCTTTATTTTTTAAGTAAACTATCGAAAAGTGGATTAGGATCATTAAGTGTATCTCTGAATAACTCGTTGTCTTCATAGGTGAATCTTCGTCTTGGTTTTGATCCCTTATCATTTTCACGGATTTCACTATCAATAATCACTGTTTCATGATTTGAATCAAATCTTTTCGCTGACTTTCTGTCTTCAACGATATTGATTTTTTGTGTTTTTTCTTTCATTTCTCCACTATCTTTTTGAACGTTCTCCCGAACATCTACTGTTTTGAATCCTTGACTACTTGTAGAACTTTGTACATTTTCTCGGACATCTACTGTTTTTGGTTGACTTGCACTGCTACTTTGCACGTTCTCTCGGACATCCACTGATTTAAAGTCTTGACTACTTGTAGAATTTTGTACATTTTCTCGAACATCTACTGTTTTTGGTTGACTTGTACTACTACTTTGCAGATTTTCTCGAACATCAATTGTCTTAGTACCTTGACCATTTGAAGAACTTTGTAAATTCTCTCTTACATCAACATTCCGTCCGACATGACCATTCAATGAACCTTGAATATTTTCTCGGACATCTACTGATCGGCCACCTTGACTACTTGTAGAATTTTGTAGATTTTCTTTGACCAATTTTTCTAATCCGGTATTTGAATTTTTAGCTTCTTGGATTCTTTCTTTGGTCAACGCTTCTTTTTCGTCCATATTAGCGCCTGTACGCCCTTCTACACGTTTCCTTAACATTTCCTCACGATTCATTGCTTCAGGCGTGTATTTCGCTTCCTGTCGCTTCTGATTAATTAATTCTTCAGCAGACTTAGCTTGACCGTGCATAGCATTTTTACGTTCTTCAATATCTTGTTGGACTTTTTGCTGAATTGCACTTACAGGATTATTATTCGATTCAGCATTATTTTTCATTGCTTCACGCATACGTTCAGAACTAGACATAATTCTATCGGCATTTTCAACCTTAGCACCATCTTTTCTATCCGAAAGACGTGTTGGCATGGAATCAGCATATTTTCCAGTTTCATCTTCTTTATTTTTAGCTAACATAGGTTTGCTATTTTTATTAATAGCGGACACTGTACCATCATCTAAACCTTCTTTGAACTTATTCTTAGTATCATTAGCCATATCACGCATACTCTTAAATGGTTTTGTTGCTCTTTCACTAGCCATTGTAGCTCCATCTGAAGCTAAACCTGATAATCCACGTTCATGGGCATATCCCAAAGCTCTTCCAGTTTTGCCAGCTTTTTTTGATAGAGTTTCACCGAAATTCTTTTCTGGTTTTCGATCTTCTCCTTCTCCGCTGTCTGATCCATTTCCGTTTCCGCTTCCTTTGGCACGATTAAATCCATTTGATCCTTTTCTAAACAGCATTGCGCCCATACCAAAAGCAGAAGCAAGTTGCCCATAGCCTTCTTTGAGTCCAATATCAACACCAAAGTATCTCATGACTGTTCCACTGCCTTTGATTAAAACAAAAACGGCACAGATATAAGCAATTGTTTTTATAAAAATATTTGTTGAGATACCTTGTCCTGAGTTCAGAAAATTGATAAACATAGCAAACATGGATAGTCCAAATCCTTGAAAGCCTATAGTCAAATAGCACTGTAGAATATCTGATAGAACAACTTTTGAACGCTGTCCTGTTTCTAAGTCAGTAGCAAATACTAAAACTCCGAGTACACGTTTAAATGCTAACTCGAGTATTGCTGTAATTATAATGAAAGCACTAAAAACATACGCTACCGCTAAAGCAATCAATCCAAAAGAAATTCCCCACAGGTTCGCTTGATAGCGATAATATCCTGATTTGATACCATCAACAAAGGTTGATAAAAAATTATCTGAAAATTTAGTAGCAACAAATTCATTATCAGAATTTTCAACTAATTCATAACGCAGATTATCAGCTGTTGGGTTCTCTTTTTCCATTTTATCAATTACATTATCTGTCAATACTTGCGTAAGATCCGTTTTCCAGAAATTTTCTTTTGTTAGATTATTTCGGTCATTTGTTTTATCAATTGTCGAATATTGCTCTGTCTTATTAATATATGCCAAATCTGTCACTCCCTGCTCAATCAATGACCATGCTACACCGCCATCTTGATTATTGATACTAGTTGCGTCATTATAAAGAGTCTTTGCAAACATTATTCCTGAAAGTTTTTCTGTTGATCCAATCAAAGTCGGCATTAAAAGAATTAATGCTACAGACATCACTACGTTCATTCCAACCGATTTTAAATCCACTGTTCCTTTTCCAGTAATCATTTTGTAACCAACAAACATCAGTGAAAGTATCATTAAACCAATAACAACTGTACTTAAGACCGATTGATAAACTTTATTCATTCCCGTACTTTCAATAAAGCTAAACAAATCTAACACTTCGGGAATCATATTTTGAATACCATCTACAATTGCAAACATCGATTTTATAACAGACCACCCTATCCACAATCCAAACTGACTGTAAAAATTTCCGTTATATTTTTTTAAATACGATTGATAGACAGGATTATTCAAAAATTCAGTTTGACTTTCCGTGTCATCAAACCAATTGAAAATGCTTGCTTGGACAACATTACCGGTGAAAACAACGATAAACATTAAAACAAGTATGCTCAAAGCTAACCAGTGTATTTTTCTACTGGCAATCTTTTCTTTAACTATTTTCATTATTACCTCCCTCAGCCCATTTTCTGAGACTCTCAGAGAGCTTCTGAGCTGTTTTTCTGTCAATTATGATATGAGTTACACAATTGTCATTTTCAGATCTTAAATCGAGAACTATAGTGTTGAAGCAAATAGTCTCGATTAATTCGAGATTATCTGTATTTTGATCTAGACACCAAACTTGATCTATTAAACGATTTTCAATCAAAATAACCCCTCCTATATTCAAAGTTCTCAAATGAAGCGGAGATACCCCTCCACTTCATTTGACTCAATTCTATTCTTATTGCTTATCTATTCCTTCACTGATTTGCAATTCAATTAGTTCTAACGCTTTATTTTTTAGAGAAGCAAAGATATAATCGTCTTTTTGTTTGATACGGTGATCTGTTTTTGCTCTTCGTATCAAGTCACGTAAAGTCATTGATAGCTGTTCTCTAACATAATCTACAAAATACTTGTTATTACAGATTTCATAGATAATTTTCAGTTGAATTTTTTGTTCTTTTTCAGCAGATTTAATCGCATATTTGAATTTTTTATACCAGTCATAAAATTGACTGTAATCGTTATTACCCACTAATTTCAGACAGTTTACAATATTATCCCCCCATACCTGAAAAAGCCATTCTTTTTCAATTAATGATTCAATTAATATTTCATCTAATTTTTTATTTTCAACTGAAAGTGAATCAATAAAGTCAGCATTTTGAGATTCTTTAAAATCTTTAAAATCTTTAGAAGAATGATTAAGTTCTTGTGAAAATTTTTCACCTGAAAGCGGGAATGACTTATCACCATTGAATGTTGATTTGTCGGAAGGTGTATTTTTTTCACTTGGACTGTAATGTTGATTTGTCGGAAGGTGTAAATTTTCCTCAATGCACTTTTTTTTGTAGAAATCTCCTTCGCTGAATTCTGGTTTCAATAAATAATAAAAATTTGGATTATTCTTCCCAGTTTTTTTGTTAAATCCATTTTTTTTAATCGTAATTAATTTATATTCTTCTAGCTCTCTCAAAGCGCTTATTACCGTTTTCTTTGTTAAACAAGATTTTTCAGCTATTTTTTCTATAGCAAAAATCAAAAAAATTCTTTCTTTGCTGTCAACTTTTGAATTCTCTAAAGAATATTCATTTTGTTTTTTCAAATACATATAAACTTTTTTTGTACTTTGTTTCATCTTCTTATATTTTTTATGTTTATCTAAAAAAATCGGATACTTCAAGTATTTTTCAGCATATACGTCATCTTTTGAGTATGCATACTGAGCAATTAATTTATCTATTTCTTCCATTTATTCCTCTTCTTTCTAATAAATGTTAAAATGTAGTCAAATAAAGTTTTCTTAGAACTTTATTGTCGAGTGTTTCCTGTGGTCGCCAAACTGTCGGGAACACTCCTTTTAATTTTTTTCAAAGTATTTTTATATTTTCTATACTTCATCATTATTCAAACAAACACTTCCTTTTTTCTATCAAAAGCACGCCACGCAACTTTTTATACTTCATATTCTTTGATAAACCTTGCTAATTCTTCTTTTCTAATAAATTGACAATCTCCGATTATGCTTACTTTTAAACCTTTCTCTCTGATAAATTTTTTTAATGTACTTCTGCTACAGCTTAAATACTTACAAGCTTCTCCCAATCTAAAAACTTCTTTGCTTAGAGATGTTTCAATTCGAACTTGATCTACTGCTTCTTTTGCAACTCGATAGAAATATCTTCGCAATTCTTGATCTAAATCCCATGGCAGAATAACTTGAATCTCAGATTTCATTTTCTTTGCCCCCACTAATTTGACCACATGTAGTCAAATTCAACTTTTCGTCACTTTTCATTAAAAAAAATTTGATCAATTGTGATATTTTCAATTCCTTTTTCTTTCACAAGATACTTCAAAATAATCATTTCTTCTGGAGAATAGTTTGTTTTACCGCTTTCTTTGTTTCTTACCGCTTGTACTGAAATGCCATATTTTTCAGCAAGTTCAGATTGTGATAATCCACAAAACTTTCTAAAATCTTTAGGCTTCATGACTCCTCCTTCTTTTCAACTTTTCGTCACTAAAAGAATAACATATATTTATTCATACCGCAACGTAAAATTCAACTTTTATCTACTTTTTCATTTCATTATATGAGAATGTAGTGTAAACTGTAGAATAGAATAGATGAAGGTGGTGAAACCATTTTGTTTGATAAAAACATTAATCCTGAAATTGGAAAACGAATACAAGAAATACGTGTTTCTTTAGGGTATACCCTTGAAGAATTTGGCGAAAATCTGACACCTCCCGCAAGCAAAAGCAATGTTTCTAGATGGGAAAAAGGAAAGAACATACCCAACAAAGCGCGGCTACTAAGTATTGCTAAACTTGGTGGTGTTTCTACTGAATATCTACTGACAGGTAATTCTCAAAAAACTAAGAAATATATCAAGTATTTATTCAATGAGATTTTTTTTGACAACGGTACCTTCCATAACAAATTCAAAGATTTCGGTAAAGACAGAGATAGGCTTGGTCTATATGACTTATTTTTAGCAGTATCGAAAACATATAGTCTAGATAAATCACCTTCTTTAAAAGATAACTTTGTAGAAATGATTATAGATGATGTATATAAAAAACTCTTGCAAACTGATAAATCAGATGACCAACTCATCCTGGGTTTCATATATATTTGTCTTGATGAAAAACTTTCAAACAGACAGAAAAGTCTTAAAAGTATCAATTATGAGGTATTCAATTATTTAGGTGTTGCATTTGGTTTAATTGATAGCGAAATCAAATCTACAAACGCAGGTAACGATGAAGATTTATTAAATTATTTAAAAGAATTAACATCTTTTATTGATGAAATAAAAACAACTACATTCAACAAAAAAAAATATTTTCAAAATCAATATGATATAGAAGAATAAAGATTACATTTTCCTATCAAAAGCACGCCACGCAACTGATAGGAGGAAAAACAATGGCAACAATTAAACAATATGAAAAGAAAGACGGAACCAAAGCTTGGATGTTTCAAACATACCTTGGAATCAGCCCGCTAACTGGTAAAGAAGTCCGTACTACACGTAGAAATTTTAAAACAAAAAAAGAAGCTCAAATAGAGCTTAATAGACTACTTGTAGACTTTGAAGAGAATGGACTTAAAAGGGAAACGAACGAAACTTTCCAAGAAGTGTATGATCTCTGGTATGAAAGCTATAAAACTACTGTAAAAGAAGTCACTCAATTAAAAATTGAGATCAAGTTTAATAAATGGATTCTTCCAAAATATGGGCAGTTTAGAATTAAAGAAATTACTACAAAACATGTTCAGAAGATATTGAATCAGTGGGCTAAAACAACAGATCAATATAAAGTCCTACATTCTACCGTAAGCCGTATTTTCAAATACGCAATGACTCTAGGGCTGATCACTAAAAATCCCTGTGAGCTCGTAATCATGCCCAACAGAAATGTTGAAAAAAAGAAGGATACTGTCAAAATTTATTCACGAGATCAATTAGAAACCTTATTTCAATATTTGGAATCCAAAAGAAGTACGTATAGGGCAGAGTACGATAAAACTTTACTGCGCTTTCTATTTTTTAGTGGCTGTCGAATCAGTGAGGCTTTAGCCTTAGACTGGTCAGATATTGACTTTGATTCAAACACCGTCACTATAAACAAAACCTTAAGCCAAACAAAATATGGGTACAAAATTTCAAGTCCAAAAACGAGAAATAGCTATGGTTCCCTATCTTTAGACAATAAAACCATTAATTGGCTAAAGAAATGGCAAATCAATCAAAAAAGATATATGTTAACCCTCGGGATTACTGATCCAACAATGATTTTTTGTGGAATCTACAAAGAAATCATTACTAAACACGCTATCTATTCTCGTATGATCACAATCTGCAAGAATTCTGGTATTCCATTTCTAGGTAACCATGTAACCAGACACACTCATGCTAGTATGCTGTTAGAGTCGGGAGTCTCCATGAAGGAAGTTCAAGAACGCCTTAGACACTCATCAATCAAATTAACAATGGATACCTATGCTCATCTAACTAAAGAAACCAAAGAAAAAACCGTTGAAAAGCTTGCAGAGCACCTAAATTTCTAGCGGAACGTATTCAATCCCGTATTCAATTCAAAACAAAAAAAAGCTGAACCCTTATCTACCAAGGGTTCAGCTATCATTTACAGCTTATTCTTCTTCTTCCGCCATGAATGTATTGAATACTTCTTCAATCATGTCCCATTCTGCGTCTGTTTCGATTTGTTCTAACTCGCCTTCTGTTCCATCTTCGTTTTCGATGTATGCATAAGCTTGTAATTCTACATCTTCATCTTCTGAAACACCAGCAGGATATAAAAGAACATAGTTACGTCCAAATTCTTCTTGTCCGTCAACTGTTAGTAGGATTTCATATAATGTTTCATTTCCTTGGTCATCCACCAATGTGATGTGTTCGTGTCCTTCATGGTCGTGGGAATGGTTATGTTCTGTCATAAGATTACCTCTTTTCTTTTATTATTAAAATAATTGCTTACCTGAGCCGTCTAAATAATTTTGTAAGATCATCACAGCTGCTAATTTATCGATGACTTTTTTTCGTTTGGCTCTTGAAGTATTTGCCTGCTCTACTAGCATACGTTCTGCCTGAACAGTGGTTAATCGTTCATCTTGATAATCAACTGGCAAGGAGAATAGTTCTTTGATCTTTTCTCCGTATGACATGGAAGCCTCTGCCCTTGGTCCGATGGAATTGTTCATATTTTTAGGTAATCCAACTACAAACCGGTCTACTTCATATTGTGCTACTAATTCCTTCAACCGATCAAAGCCAAACTCTTCTTCTGCTTCATTGATCCGAATGATCTCTACTCCTTGAGCTGTCCAGCCCAAGGGGTCACTGATAGCAACACCTACTGTCTTAGAACCGACATCCAAGCCCATTACTCTCATAAATTCACTCCATGATTTGAGAGGTAGTCCTTGACAATTACTTCCATGATCTCATCGCGTTCGTGACGGCGAATCAAATTTCGAGCATCACGATAACGAGGAATGTAGGCCGGGTCTCCAGAAAGCAAGTAGCCGACAATCTGATTGATTGGATTGTAGCCTTTTTCTTCCAAAGCCCGATAAACAATCGCTAATGTTTCGCTCACTTCTTTTTTGCGACTATCGTCAAAACCAAAACGTACGGTTTCATCTGTAAAACCCATGATTCTACACCTCTTTCCCGCAAGGTAATTCCAGCTTACCTTCTACAACCTTATTTTACTCGAAGAAAGGGAAAACTACAAACAAATATTCCAAACTTCCGAATAAATTAAGAAACACTATTTGTATGTTTTTTTCCTTTTTTCTGTAGCTTTATCAAAAGTACTCTTTTCATAAAGTATACGCTATATTTCTTTGAATGTATGTTTTTACACAATTTTTTCATAATATTCATAAAAAATTCGAATAGCTGCTACTAATTTTTTGTTTTTGTTGCTTGTCCTGTCTCATAATTGATCGTGTAGCCATCTTGAACATTGTAGATAAAGACATTGAATTCAATTTTTTTGTCTTCAATGCTTTCTGCTTCCAATTGCACTCCCCTGGCTACCAGTTCATCCCCCTCAAAATGAGGAGTGACACGGTAGCGTACATGATGATTTGTTTCTTTGATATATGCCGCAATATCATTTTCGTGAGCAAGCATGTAGGGAGCATTCAACGAACGTGTCCCTGTCATCAAGTTTTTAATGTTGTTATTTTGACCAGTCAGCTGGAAACCAATTAAATGGCTGCGATTATATAACCATTGCCCGTCACTTAATTTCTTTTGTTTCCAACCTGTCGGGTCAATATACAAAGGCTCTCTCTTTTCAGTAGGGAACAAATCTTTTCCAAGCATAGCATTGGCTTGTCCTACTCTGTTCAATTTATCAATATTTGAATAGCTTTCCCATGTCCCTTTGGAAAGGCTAAGATCCTCTTTTGTAAATTCCGGCTGATTCCCATTGATTTCTATTTCTTGATGTTTTCCATCATATTCTGGCACATCCGCTACTTGAGAAGCTTGTGGTGTGGAATCAAAAATAGTTGTAATCTGCTGAAAGATATCTGAATCTTTTTGTGTGGTGGAAACACCGAATGCCCCTGCAATCACAGCAGCGACGATCCCCACGATCGCCTTGGTTGTTTTTTTGCTCATTTCTTTACTCCTTTACTAACAGCTCCCTAAATCTTAACATATGTTCCCCTATAAATAAATACTAGAAAGAGATAGAAACAGCAAAAAATAAAACCTGTTTTAAGATGGCTTAAAAATACAAAAAAGAGACGGATTCCTCGTCTCTAATCAGTCACCACTCTATCTGTAAGGTATTTATTATTATTCAAAAATTTTCTTCATACTCAAGACAATACACTGATTTCACAACCGCTTGGTAAACGGTGCGCAAAAGCTTGCATCTGCGGTAATAAGTCCATCCAAGTTAAAAACATAAGAAGTTGTTTTTGCTTGGCTGTTCTTATTACTTGTTGCAGAGCAGCTTTTTCACAACCTATTTTAAGCGGGTGACGGGAATCGAACCCGCGACATCAGCTTGGGAAGCTGGGATTTTACCACTAAACTACACCCGCAATACAAAAACAGTATACGCCTCTTTTATTCCTTCCTCAAGTTTTTTTATTCTTTACGCTTCTGGTATGTTTTGTAGTAAAATAAAACTAATCAATCAATTATTGGAGAAGATGCTATGACGGGAAAAGAATTAGATCTGTTGCTGGACACTTGTTTACTCGCTGGGAAAATCATGATGGAAAGCAATGCGGAGATGTATCGGGTAGAAGATACGATGAGTCGAATTGCTTTAGCTTCTGGAAATTTCCGTTTGGTCAGCTATGTCACTCAAACCGGTCTCTTTATTGGTCTTGATCGTACCTCGACCATCCGGATGGAACAAATTACCAACCGTTCGATTAATTTAGAAAAAGTAGTAAAAGTAAATGATCTTTCACGTAAATATGTTGCTTCAGAGCTAACATTAGAAGAACTTTACTGCGAACTGCAAGCAATCGACCGAGACCGTTCTTTCTTTCCTGTCTGGTTGCAAATCGTTAGCGCGGCAGTGATCAGTGGAACAATTATGGTGTTATTTGGCGGAAAGATGACCGATTTACCTGTGACTTTAGTCATTGGAGGATTGGGATACGCAGCTTATCTATATAGTTTGAAATTTTTTAGAATCAAATTTTTATCGGAATTTTTATCTTCTTTATTGATTGGCATAGCCGCTATCTACAGCGTACGTTTTGGCTTAGGAAGCAATCAGGATCTAATCATTATCGGATGTGTGATGCCTTTAGTTCCTGGAGTTCAAATTACGAACGCTATCCGTGATTTGCTAGCTGGACATTATGTCTCAGGAGTTTCTCGTGGAACAGAAGCGATGATGACTGCTACGATGATCGGTTTTGCGATTGCTTTTATTTTCCAGCTTTTTTATTAGGAAAGGAACACAAGTATGGGGACGATATTTATTCAGTTTTCTTTTAGTTTTTTAGCGACTGCGGCATTTGCCGTTATTACAAATGTACCTAGGCGTTCATTGATTTGTTGTGGTCTTTCTGGTGCTTTTGGCTGGATGATCTACTGGATCTGTGTTCAAATAGGCGGATCTGCTGCTTTTGGTTCATTGCTTGGTTCTTTAGGAGTAGCATTCATCAGCGATCTTTTCTCTAAACGTTTGAAAATGCCCGTAACGATTTTCAATATTCCCGGGATGGTTCCTCTAGTCCCTGGTGGTTTAGCTTATCAAGCGGTTCGGAATCTCGTTACTGAATCCTATCGAGAAGCGGCTCATTATGCGGTCCAAGCAATTATGATTGCTGGAGCAATCGCTTTAGGTCTTGTATTATCAGAAGTCTTTAACCATAACATCCGTAATTTCAAAGTAAAGCGTGACGCAATCATGATGAAACGAAAAAAACGGCTTTTTAAATAAACGAAGTGTAACAAAGAAAAGGTTGTGAAAGAGACGTTCAGCCTTGAGCGATGACAAAATATCTCACAAACATTGCGACAAGTAACCGCAGGAGCAATAAGAAGTAATTATGAGTATTAAAAAAAGTTTTGTAAAAATAGCTTCTCACATTTTTACATAAAATTGACTTAATACTGAGAAACTGACTTTTGAACACCCTCTATCTGTAAAAAAGGGGCTGCGACATGATTTTTGTCACGGCCCCTCTTCTTTATTCAAATTTTTTCCAAAACGTTCGTTGATAATAAACGATCCATAGAGCGGAAAGTATTAGAACTAAACCGATCACAGGAATATTCACTAACCAAAATGGATAAAACAAAGCCAACATTCCGTATAAGACGATAAGAATAATACTGATGATCAATGAACCCATCATAGTTGCGACTAAACCCAAACTTCCTGAACCTCTGTTAAATAATTGATTAATATTGGTCCAGTTCAGCAGCAGCAACCGATAATCTCTAGCGAAATAACGTAGTGACAATAAGTAGCAGCCGAATAAAGAACCAAATAGCAAGCTAGGGATAAAAAACAAAGGCAGCCGAAAAGACAGTCCGCTTAATAATGCGATCCCACCAGTTAAAAAACTCTGCAATATCCATCCGAATCTGAACTTTTCTTTTAAATATTGGTTCATAGAGATTGGCAAAGAACGGATAAACAGAAAATTTTCTTGATCCAAAGAAATAAGATTACTGATAAAAGAAGTCTGATTAACTGTTAAGAAAGCCAATGCGATCCCTACCAGGAAAACAACACCGATTAACTTATTATCTAAATCAGTTAATTTTATTTCGCCTCCTAGGGCAAAAGCAAGAATAAAAATGATTGGAGTTAACAAGGAAGAAGAAAGAACTTGCATAATCAAATTAGGTTCTTTTACTAATTGAGCATTGTAACTAAATAAAAGCTGATGCACATTTTGGTTCTTTTTATGGGTTCTTTTTATTTTGAACTCACTGTTTGAATCAGTCAGTTGCTCTGTAAGCTTTGGTACTATCAGCTGTTTTACAGCAAGGAAAAATCCCAGAGCCGTGATAGCTAGTATTCCCCAACCCAATAAACCTTGTTGAGAAAGTGGCTGACTGGCAGCATCATAGAATGGCAATAATATCGAAATCGGATGCCGATCTGTTAACTCATTTTCAATAGTCCCCGTTTGATGATTCATCCACATGATTCCAGCAAATGCGATCAGCATCGAGCTGCCAAGCAAGATACTAGAAACTGTTTTTCTATGTTTTTTAAACACTGCTGTTCGAGCCAAACCAAAAACAATCAAACTAGCCAGACAAAAAAGAATAATCAAAAATAGAGAAAACAAAAGGATCGAGATAATGATAGTAAGCAAAATCCCTAGATCAGCTCGCCATCCGGTTAAAATAAACATGACTAGAAGCGGAAAAACAAAAGGGATGATGGTCAAAGCAACTACCAAAATCTTTGCTGAAAAAACCTGTCCTTGTCCAAAAGGCAGAGGCAAAAATACTTGCAGGTCATTTCCTTCAAAAAAGATATTATAAATGACTGATATACTTTGAGTTAAACCTAACATACCAAAAAGTGCCACGTAATAAGTAAAGAAACCTGGCAATTTAACAAAGTTCATAGCAAACATAGCAAATCCGTAAATCAGTAAAAAAATCAGCCCTGAAAGAAGATTTTGAGACAAAAGATAGATAGTTAATCGCTTTCCCTTTTTTCCTTTCTCTCTTGCTTTATTCGTGAGCTGTGGATTAACATATAAAAGATTAACTCGAATTAATTCTAATAATTGTCGCTTATACATACGGCCCATCTCCTGTCGCTTGCCTTCCAGCCATTTTCAAATAAATCTTTTCTAGCGTTTCATCAGGTGAGCCATTCAATAATTCACTAACTGCCCCCTGATAAATCAATTCACCTTTCTTCAAAATAGCCAGTTTATCGCATAACTGTTGTGCGGTATCCAATACATGTGTAGAAAAAATGACCGTTTTTCCTTTTGCGGCATGAGCCTTCATCATTTCTTTCAAATCAAATGCTGCTTGAGGATCAAGTCCTTGCAAAGGTTCATCCAATACCCAAATATCTGGATCTGGCAGCAACGTGCCGATCAAAATCGTTTTTTGACGCATTCCATGTGAAAAACTTGCGATTGTTTCATTTTGATGACTATACATATCAAAAAGCGCTGTCAATTCTGCTAAACGCTTTTCTTTTTTTTGTGTGTCTAATTCATAGGCAGCTGAAATCAAGTCCCAATATTCTCCAGCCGTCAATTGTAAAAAAATATCTGGTGAATCAGGCACATAACCGATTTTTTGTTTGATACTCAAGCGATTTTCCGTCAATTTCATTCCATCTACTAAAATCGTTCCCGATGATGGTTCAATAATACTAACTAAACTTTTAATCGTAGTTGATTTTCCGGCACCATTATGTCCTAAAAATCCAAAAATTTCCCCTTGTCTTATCGAGAGAGACAAGTCTTTTAATGCTTGTTTTTTCCCGTAACTTTTACTTATATTGATGAATTCAATCATTTCAGTACTCCTTTTGTTTGTTATTACTTTTTATTGTACCCTTCGTTATTGGTGGAGTAAATGTCAAAAAGAGTGCATAACAAAAAAGGATAGAAACGACTAGGCTGCTACTTGGGTTGTTCTCTTCTACAGGAAAACACTCTTCTAACAGGTAAGATATGAGTCTTTGTTTTCTTTAAAATGATTCATTTTCTATCTTTTCTTGCATAAAATTCTTTAGTTTATCAATACTTCTCTTTCCCATCTCTAGTTGTTCTCCATTTGCAAATGTTACTATTTCGTTTACTCTGCTAATAGATGTGATGTTTTCAGTATTAATGATATAAGCTTTTAAATCTTTACATAAATACTCATATTCGAGTGATTTTTTATATTTTTTAATTGTGCCGTTTACGAGAATCTCTTCATCTTTCAATACTAGGCCTATTTTATTTTTATAACCTGGCATGCTCATTAGATAAAGGATTTCATCGTAATGGATATAGTGATCGCTATTACCATAACGGACAGTTGTCCACCTTTTTTTCGTAGCATGTTGAACAGGATAGTTTTCTTTTTCTTTCAATAAGTAACTTTGGATGCTTTTTTTATTTTTTTCATAAGTGAATTCTTTTATCAAATAACCACTAGGCGTAATCTTTCGATTAATAACAGTTATTGCTTTATTCGGATGAGACGTTAGATAAACAATTTTACACTTTTCATTCTTTTCTCTAAGCATTTCGCCTAGTTCGATACCGCTATAATAGGCGTTCAAATCGATGTCTAGGAAAAAAATATCTGAGGAATAGATTTCATTATTTTTAATGAATTCAACAAATTGTATAACGTTCAATCCCTGAACGATCTCAAATTTCCAAGGACTTAATAAAATTCTGGATTCTTCCAAAATTTCTACTAGCATTTTTTCAAAAACCAAACTATCATCCAAAATAAATATACGCGTTACCATAAAAAGTACCTCCACTCGATATTTTACTATCAAAATCATTTCATACAACTTTTCAACATACATGTTAGGAATAAATTGTAATTCTCTTCACAATCTTTTCCAACACCTTTGAAACCGATATCAAATACTTTCAGGATGCTGCTTCTAAAATAAATATCAAACAAATGAATACATCATGCAAAAAAAGCCAGACAACCGACGTCCTTGCGTGTCAGCTGTCTGAGCTATGTTTATTTATTTTGTTCTTTTAAAAAGAACGATACACATACTGATTTTTCGGAGCAGAGACTTTCTCAGCGTTTGTAACAACTACAGATGGGATTTCACGCTTGAATGGTTGATAATAGTCTGATTGGATGGTTCCTTCTATTTTATACCATTCATCATTTTTAACCGTTACTCCTTCCGGCATATGCGTCAACAAACCAAAGACTCCTGAATCTGCCACACAATGGATAATGCCGAATCGGAACAAGAAGATATCTGTATTGCTATCGTTCGGTGTTTGGTAAACAAATCCTTCATAGCTGATTTTTTTGCCAATGAATTCGCTAGGGTAATTATAAATTAGCTCCATAACTTCTAAATAGTTTTCATCTGTGATCTTGATAGTTTGCTTATCCCCATACTTTTCTTTCAACTCATTCATTTGGTCTAAGTAGTCTGATTTGTTGAAATAAATACTGGTATCCGGCTTTAAGTATTGTGTCTGCATCTCCGGATCCCCTACTGATTCTTTACTTACTGGGAAATTAAATCCTTTGGCTTCTACGATCGTAGTGTCGAGACTAACTGTTGGAAACAACGTCCCCACGATTACTGGCAAAGCTAGCAGTACATAAGCGATTCCACGTTGATAAGGTTTTGACAACCCATGGTCATGATCGTGCTCGTGTGCCTTTTCTTCTGCTTTTCCGTTTTTGACCCACAAATACAGCTGAACTAAAGCCAAAAGAGCAGATAAAATCATTGAAAGAATAGCTAAGTAGCGATAATGGACATTGATATATTGATCGAGTTTGCCAGAAACTTGCAAGTACATCATCAATTCGAAATACCCAGATAAAATCAAAAACCGCAGCATATTTTCCCTCCTAAATAAATAATGTGAATCCAATAACGCTAAGGGCAATCAGTCCGATCAGCGATAAAATAAAGCGTCCTGTAAAATATCGTTTCATCATCAGTAGATTTTTGATATCGACCATTGGGCCAAAGACCAAAAAGGCAGCTACAGGTGCTGTGCCGAACAGACTTAACAAAGAAGATCCTATAAACGCATCTGCTTCTGAGCAAAGAGACATCGTAAAGGCCAATAACAGCATGATGATAATGGCTAAAATCTTTGTTGAGCCGAGCGTTAGCATAATTCTAGTTGGTAAATAAGTCTGCATCGCAGCTGCGATTAATCCGCCAATGATCAAATAACGACCTGTATCAAAAAATTCGTCGATTGAATGTGTCAACACATGCCCAGTTTGATGGATCAGCTGATTTTTTGGTTCATTCTTCTCACTTTGTTCTTCTTCATGGACATGATGATGGTGATTTTCTGCTACTTTAGACGTGATTTTTTCTTTCAATACAGCGTCTTTTTGAAAATAGGCAAGCCAGACACCAATCACAAGGGCAACAAAAAAGCTGCCTATCACCCGCCAGCTTGCCATCTGCCAAGAATTGCCAAATGCGATAAAAGTGGAAAAAATCACGATTGGATTGATGATCGGAGCAGTCAGCATAAAAGCAAACGCTGTGTGAACTGGTACGCCTTTTTTAACAAATTGATGAACGATCGGTACGATGCCGCATTCACATGAAGGAAAGAAAAATCCTAAGATCGAACCAGTAAAAATAGAGAAGATACGATTTTCAGGAAGCCATCTCTTCACACGTTCTGGGGTCAAAAATACTTGTAAGGCGCCTGAGATAAGACAGCCTAATAATACGAAAGGTAATGCTTCAATAACGATCGATAAGAAAATCGTACTCATCTGCAAAACCGAATTTGGAATAAAAGAAAACATGAGTTTCCTCCTTTTTATTTCTAGTTCATTCGCTTTGCAAATATACGCTTTTATTCAAAAAAAAACAAGTTGCTCTGTAAATTTTTACACAACTCTTATTTTTTACCAAAGCACTTCAATTGACTTTTTCTGTTATTCCCATTAAATTAAGGTCTCATACATATCACTTCTATCATAAAAGGGAGAATAAAAATGAAACAAACCACTAACTTGACTGAAGTTCAAGACATACTGCAACAGTCATCCGTTGCCGTCATTTATCTTTCGATGCCTAATTGCAGTGTTTGTCACGCTGTTCGTCCACGACTAGAGGAACTTCTCACACATTATGATATTCCGGCACTTCATTTGGATGCATTTGAAACACCAGAAGTAGCTAGTAAATTTGAAGTGCTGACTGCGCCAGTTGTCCTGATTTTTCATCAAGGAAAAGAAGTCTTTCGGCAAGCACGGTTCATCGACTTTAAAAAAATCCGTTATCTACTAGATGAACTGACAGCAGAAGATGATTCCCTTTCTTATGAAGAAATCTTCCGAACAAAATAATCGTTGTCCAAACAGAAAAAAGCGATTGAACAAGTGAAAGTTTTGCCTTCATTTGTTCAATCGCTTTTTATTTTTATTCTGCTGTATTTTCGGAATGCGCATTTGCGTCAGAATGCAAGAAATAGATCAAGGTTTGCAATTCATTCGTCAAATCAACATTTTGGATCAATACATCTGACGGAGCATTCAATCGAGCAGCGGTAAAGTTCAAGATTCCTTTGATTCCTGCTTCCGTTAACTGATTGACTACTTCTTGTGCTCTTTCAGCGGGTATCGTTAAAATTGCTACTTCGATTTGTTGGATCTTGATTTGTTCTGACATATCTTCCATTGGATAAACGGGGATACCGTCTACGATGCGCCCAACGATTTCCTCATTCACATCAAAAGCACAACTGATACGTATGCTATTACTTTGATGGAATTTGTATTTTAGTAAAGCACTTCCCAAGTTCCCTACACCGATCAGCGCAACATTTGTCAATTGATCGTCGTTTAATGTCTTTGCAAAAAAGTGCATAAGATCTTCTACATCATAACCATACCCACGTTTTCCTAATTCGCCAAAATAAGAAAAATCTCGACGGATCGTTGCACTATCTACTTGAACGGCTTCACTTAATTCAGTTGAAGACACTTTTTTCTTTCCAGCATTATTTAAAATCCTTAAATAGCGATAATACAAAGGCAGTCTTTTAGCTGTCGCCTTTGGAATAATATGATCTTTCACGAAATGACCTCCACGTATTGTCTAATTACATCTTTGATTTCTCCATCATAGCAGTATTTATAGGAAAAAATCAATTCCATTGCTCAGATATTGTGAAATTTTATTCTTTATTCATTTATTTATCATTTCTGCAAATCTCGCAGTATAATGGAATTTATGGTAGACTACTAATTGAAAAATAGTTTTTTATTTGAGGAGAATTCACAAAGTAGAAAAGAGGATTCCATGATATTATTACAAGCCAATCAGATTGCTCGCCATTTTGGTGCAGAAGTCTTATTTGAAAACATACATTTAGAAATCAGTACAGGCGCTCGTGTCGCTTTAGTTGGCAGAAATGGCGCTGGAAAATCGACTTTATTAAAGATCATTGCTGGAATTGAAGCACCTGATGAAGGAAAGATCGCTAAAAATAAAACAGCGACTCTCGGATACCTCGCTCAGGACACAGGACTTGATTCCAATGAAACAGTTTGGAACGAGATGCTGAAAGCTTTTGAACAAGTTAGACAAATGGAAGAGCGGATGCGCGAGCTAGAGATTTTCATTAGCGAAGGTACGCCAGACACACCTGCTTATAGTTCTTATTTAAAAGAATACGACCGGCTGCAACACGATTTTTCAGATCGAAACGGCTATGGTTATGAAAATGAAATTCGTTCCGTATTGCATGGGTTTAAATTCGATTCTTCATTTTATGATCAGAAAATCGATACTTTATCAGGCGGACAGCGCACACGTTTAGCTTTAGCTCGCATGCTTTTGCAACACCCTGACATTTTGATTCTAGATGAACCAACGAACCATTTAGATATCGAGACACTTTCCTGGCTTGAGAATTATCTGCAAAGCTATACTGGTGCATTATTGATTGTTTCCCATGACCGTTATTTTTTAGATAAAGTAGTCAATGAAGTCTATGAATTAAGCAGAAGAAAAATGCGCCATTACAAAGGTAACTATTCGAAATATCTAGATTTGAAAGCAGAACAGTTAGCAAGTGAATGGAAGGCTTATGAAAAGCAGCAAACAGAAATCCATAAATTAGAAGACTTCGTTGCTCGGAACCTTGTTCGCGCCTCTACCACAAAACGAGCGCAAAGCCGCAGAAAGACATTAGAAAAAATGGACCGGCTGGATCGTCCTCAAGGGGATGAAAAACAAGCAAACTTTCTATTCAGTATAGAAAAGCCTTCTGGAAATGTAGTCTTGCAAATCGAAGATGCCGCTATCGGATATGATAATGTCACCTTATCTGAACCAATCAATCTAGATATCCGTCGTCAAGAAGCGATTGCTCTAGTAGGTCCGAATGGTATCGGGAAATCGACGTTGCTGAAATCAATCATTCACCAGATCCCTTTTATCCGTGGAAAAGAAACGCTAGGGACAAATGTCACCATCGGCTATTACGATCAAGGTCAAGCTGATCTGCATACAAACAAGACGATCCTAGCAGAATTGTGGGATGAGCATCCTACCACTCCAGAAAAAGAGATCCGAAGTGCTTTAGGTGCTTTCTTATTTTCTGGCGAAGATGTAGAAAAACCAATCCCTCTGCTAAGTGGCGGTGAAAAAGCACGGGTTGCTTTAGCCAAGTTAGCGATGAACAAAGAAAATTTTTTGATTTTGGATGAACCAACAAACCATTTAGATATTGACAACAAAGAAGTATTAGAAAATGCATTGATCGATTATGACGGCACACTGCTTTTTGTTTCCCATGACCGATATTTCATCAATCGGATCGCGACAAAAGTCGTCGAACTCTCTGAAAATGGCAGCAAAGTCTATCTAGGAGACTATGATTATTATTTAGAGAAAAAGCAGGAAGAAGAAGAAATCGCCGAATTGTTGGCACAAGATGAGCCAGAATCTGCTCCTGCTCCCACGAACAAATCTGATTATTACCAAAGCAAAGAACAGCAAAAGCTTATCCGTAGCCTTCAACGAAAAATTACTCAGGTTGAAGAAGAAATGGCGCGGATCGATGAATGGATCGATCAGTTGGAACAAGAAATGGTCGCGCCAGAAAACCTGGAAGATCACGTAAAACTCAATGAGCTGAACCAAGATTTAGAAGCTGCTAGACAAGATCAAGAAACAAAATTGACGGAATGGGAAGAACTAAGCTTGGAATTAGAAGAATATGAAAATTAACGAAAAAACCAAAACAGAAACCATTCATGCTGTTTTGGTTTTTCTTTTTTTATTTTATCAAACAAAAATTCCATATTTACCTTTTTCACCAATAAGAAGACCAATTACTAGTCATTCTCACTAAAGCTTCTAAATAATAGTAATCACCCCAAATACAAGGTGTATTTACCCCATTATTTTTGGGCTTATTATAAACAGACTGTGTTAAAAAGCCATCTTCTTCTTCCGTTGTAGCATATCTTTCTTTCAATTGTCGCATAATTTTCCAAACAGCAGACTGGTATAAGTTCTTTTCTGTTTTGTCTAATAGACCTGATTCTATTAATTCTAATAATCCACAAACCATGATCACCATACTAGATGTATCTTTTTCTTCTCTGCTAGAATCATCAAAGATCAAATCCCAATAACAAATGGTATCTTCTGGCAACCGATTCATAAAATAATTGGCTAATATTTTGCTTAAATCAAAATATTTTTGTTCTTTCAAATAACGATAACTTAATGCAAAACCGTAAATCCCCCATGCTTGGCCTCTAGCCCAACAGGAATTATCACTATAACCTTGATGCGTACTTCCATATCTTGGTTTTCCATCTTTGACATCCATATAAAATGTATGATAAGTTGAACCATCTTCTCTTACTAAATAATCTGCTGCATTTTGAATATGAGCCTGAGCAGCTTTTTTATATTTTTGATTTCCAGTTTCTTCACTCGCCCAATACAATAATGGAAGATTCATGCAACAATCCATGATCATTCTACCTTGTTGTGAAGGATCACTAGGATCTCCCCAAGCTTGTATAACTCCTGCCTTCTCCCAAAAACGCTGAAGTAATGTTTCTGCAGCATCAATTGAAGCTTCCTTCATTTTTCGATTTCCCGTTATTTTATAATCTGCTACGGTTGATAAAGAATACAAAAAACCAAGATCGTGATGATTAGTGATAATTTGACAGTCAATCCTGTGGATAAAATCTATATCTGCTTTTTCAGCTGTTTGTTGAAATAAAGGATCACCCGTCTTCTCAAATAACAACCAATTAATTCCTGTCCAAAATCCTTCTGTCCAACCAATATTGTCTCTTAATGGATAACGTCCTTTTATAGGACACTCGCTTGGGAATTGATACTGACTGTTACTGATACGTTTGATTAACCTCTCCGTGTGTCTGCGACAACGCTCGATCTCATTATTCCATTCTTTTTCCATTAATTCTTTATAACATTCATTTATCCATTTTTCTGGATGTATTATCTCTTCAAACATCACTTTATCAAGCATTTCCCCACCAGCCTTTAGCATAATTTTAGTCTTTTTTTATTGTTTTTATTTTGGATAGTTAGCCCGGTTGTCCCATCAAAATCAATTTTGGGACGATTGTTCCATACTTCTAAACTATAATCCCGATCTTGATGAGCAACCACTCCTGTTCCGAGCCAATGGGTTCCTTTTCCAAATGTACCCTCTAATCCAGGAATAAAAGTGTTTTCCCATGTCATCAAGTTTGTATTGGGCAAACCCATAATAGCTGTGGATTTTCGTTTAATAGTATCGTCACTTAAACAGATAATACCTGAAAAGCCAGCTTCACTCACCCTATAGTTTTCCTTGTCTTCTTCTATGATTATTCCTTCTTTCTCAGGAGAACATTCAATAGCAAACCCTGTCTCATATAGAACATATTCTGTATCTAATTCTACTTTGTGTACGCGAATCTGCCAGCCTTCAAAAGGAATAAGCCAAGTTCTGATTTTTGCCTGTAAAGTAGGTTCCCATGTAGAGGCAAGTACCTCTTTCTTACATACAATGTCTCGTACATTATTTCGAACGATGAACTGTCCATAGGTTTTGATGCTCTCATTCTTAAAACTGGTCGTGATATATGTGTCCGCTCGCTGAATCCCTAGCATTGAATCCATTGCCATTTCTGCTTTCAATTGATTCGCTCGCGGTATCGAAAAACCAAATTGACTAGAATAAGCAAATTTTAAATATTTTTCATTGGTCAATGTATGGAAATTTGGCCCTAATTGTCCCGCATTCAAAAAAAATGTATGTCCATTATCATGTTGTATGAGCAAATTGGCTTCTGAAAGAAGTTTAGTTCCTTCACGAATAGGCATAGGCATTTCTTTAGCCGTCCAATACTCATGGTCTTCAGGTAGCGCCAACAATAAAAAAATCTTATTCAGCCATAATGGAGATAACGTACTATTATAGGGTTCAGTCAATGTCAATTGAGGGTAGGTATAACCAATATTCAGGATACCTTTTTCATCAAATATTTCTTTTTGCATCCACCATCTTATATTCCGATTGACTAACCCCTTGATTTCACCTAATTTAAAAGGCAAAAGATCGGCCCACAACATAGCTGACCAAAAGCTTGAAACTGCAAAACGATAAATCATGCTTCGACCAAAAGGCACATTTGCACCATCTTCCGCAAAAAAATGAATATAGTCTCTAGAAAAATCAATAGCTCGGTTCTTATATATCTGGCTAATGGGCTTTTCTGGTTCTAGTACGCTATAAATCAAACCATAATAATGAAATGCAAAAGGATTATAATAATCTTGGCGACCTCTTGAACTGTCTCGATACCAGCCATTTTGAAGATAACAATTTTCTATATTATCAAATGCTTCTTTCAGTGCTGATTCTTTAACTGGATAACCAAATTTTTGGATAATTGTTCCGACAATTATCTTAAAAAATTGCCAATTACCATCTGCACATTCATATTCAAAAATTTGCGAGAACCAATGAATAATCTGGCTTTTTTCTCCTGTATCTAATTTTTTCCATAATAATTGTTCATGATGATATAACGCTAATAACATTGCGGGCATTTCTACCATACGCTGGTCTCTTTCATGTATTTCTCCCCAATAATCGGGATTGGAAGGATCTGTTCCAGCTTTTATTCCTGATAGAATTAATTTCAACCATCGTTCATCTAATTGGTCAATTGCGGGCCCCGCTCCCCATAAAACCCGAGAGAATCCTTCCATTCCTGCAATTTTATTTCCATATCCTACCCCTTGATGTATATAATCAATTTGTGCGCCACTTGCTCGATAAAACGGCTGGAGTGGTTGATTTATCTTTTTAAATAAGTCAAAGTAATCCTGTCTGGTCCTTAATAGTGGTACTGGATGTTTCATTGTATTTTCTCCTCTTTTTACTACCAAATAGCTAATTCCGACTGTTCTAATCGAAGTAAGCCTTCAATAAAAAAATAATCAGAATAGATCAGTGGCACATTATAAGTCAGTTCTCTATGGTATGCTTCTGCTCCGCCTCCAATGATCCCATCTTCATCCATATTCCAATTTGCATAGTGCTTTTCTGTCTTTTGGAGTATATTGATAGCAGCTTCATGATACATTTTTGATCGTACAGAGGAAACATATCCTGCTAATTCCAGAAGACCGCATGCAGCGCATACTCCAGCACTGGTATCAATATTCGAATCTTTTACAGCAAAATCAATGAGAGGAATATAACCAGTTTTTTCGATTTTCTGAATAAAATTTACTGCTATCTTTTCTGCTATAGCTAGATAGTACGGATTTTTTGTGTAACGATAACTTAACGCGAATCCATATAAAGCCCATGCATTTCCTCTGCTCCAACAAGAATTCTCATTGTATCCTTGCCCGCCAAGTAACCGAATATATTTCCCTGATTCTGCATCAAATTCTGCGATATGCCCGGTTGATCCATCTTTCCTCACTAGATACTTAGCTGTTGTATCTGCATGCTGCCGAGCAATTTTAGAGAACCTCGGATCACCAGTTTCCCTCGAAGCCCAATACAGTAATGGTAAATTCATCATACTATCAATAATCATCCAACCAGGTTTATGGTCATTCCATGCTACTAAATAGTTCCCTGAAATATTATAGCGTCCAGCAAGTACCGTAGCTGCATGTAACCCTAGTTGTCGACTATGTTTGTTTTGAGACTGTTGATAATGTGCAATAGCCGATGGTAAGAATAAAAAACCTACATCATGATGAACGTCTGAAAAATGGTACAGGGCAGATTCTAATAATTGTTCTTGTTGTATTGCTGCCTCTTTGAACTTTTCTCGTTTTGTCTTGTGAAAGAGCTGCCATAAAATACCACTCCAAAAACCATTGGTCCACCAGTCGATTCCTCTGTCCTTTATTACGTCTGTATATTTTCCGTTGTAAGAAATATATGGAATTTTATTCCCCATTCTGTCTAATTCCGCATCTATCTTTTCAGAAGCTACATTCAAAATTTTTCTTGACCATTCCTTCGTCTGTTCATTCATGGATATCCCGCCATTCTTTTAATTTTTATGAATGTGGAGTTGCTCCTAGAACGAACTAGATGGTTAACATTCGTTATTTTTTTTACTTATTTGCAGCTCCAATGTCATTCTCCTTAAATTTAGACTGCGCCCACACATAAATCAAGACCATTGGGATCACTGAAGTTGCTAAAATTAGCATAATTGCGCCATAATTAATTGGCTCACCTGTACTAGAAACCGTCATATTTTTGATAATTAAGGGAACCGTATATTTATCTTTATCTGAAAGCATGACTAATGGAAATAGATATTGATTCCAACTTCCCATAAAGATAAGTAAACCACTAGTAATAATCGTAGGTGATAAAATCGGTACAGCGATTTTCGTAAAAATCACCCACTCATTGGCACCATCGATTCTGGCAGCCTCCATCAGTGCTGTAGGAAATTGACTGCTATATTGTCGCATCATAAACACTGAAGTTGTACTGGCAATCGAAGGGATGATCACACCTGCATAAGTATTCGATAATCCTAAACGACTCATAATGTAAAATAAAGGAATCAATGTGGTAAAAAAAGGCACCATCCTAGATAGCATAACTGTATTGAACAACAGTTTATTCCCCATAAAACGATACTTTGCTAATGCATAACCCGCCATTGTAGAACTGGCTGTAGCTAAAACTGTACTGATTACAGCAATAACAATCGAATTCCAAATAATCAAGGGATAATT
This sequence comes from Enterococcus sp. DIV0436a, assembly GCF_051711605.1. NCBI lineage: Bacteria > Bacillati > Bacillota > Bacilli > Lactobacillales > Enterococcaceae > Enterococcus > Enterococcus sp. DIV0436a. The sequence continues at coordinate 833,303 of NZ_JBIONA010000001.1, read as the reverse complement.
ATATCTCGCCATGATGGCTTGCCAGTTTTTTAATAGCATATCCCCAAACTTGAAATTGATTCCGCCACTTAAAATTTCTTGATTACTTTGCGTTGAAGCTACAATCATATATAAATATGGCATCAAAAATATTAAGGCACCAAACACAATAATGACGTACGTAAAAATTCTGCTTTGTATCTTTTGTTTAGTCATTTTTATCACCTCCGAATTTAAATTGAATAGCCGATAATATAACAGATACAAACACCATCGTCCAGGCAATAGCAGAGGCTTTTCCAAAATCAACCATTTCAAAACTTGTTTTATATAAATTGACTCCTACGACCAAAGCTGAATTTTCTGGTCCATTGGAAGTCCCAAAGAATATATTTGGGATATTGAAATTACCCAAGCCATTGATAGTGGCTAAAACTGTGGCCATTAAAATGATTGGCTTTAGCATGGGGATCGTTAATAAAAAGAATTGCCGAAATTTCGATGCTCCATCTATTTCAGCACTTTCGTATATCTCTTTAGAAATCCCTTGAAGACCAGCTAAAAATAAAATAGTGTTATATCCTACACTAAGCCAAATCATCGTGATGATCATTGATATTCGTATCCAAAAAGGATTTGTTAACCACTGTACACCGTTAATTCCTAGCGCATTCAAAAATCCATTGAATAACCCAGTCGGATTGAAAAAAGTCATGAATACGGAAGCTACAGCCACCGTTGATGTAATGGTTGGAATATAATAGACAGTTCTAAAAAATCCTTTTCCTTTTAACTGTGCTGAATTCAATAAAACAGCAAAGTAAATAGCTAATAGCATCGTTATTGGAATTGATCCTGCCATGATAATCAAAACATTCGTGTAAGATTTAATAAACAATGGATCTCGGAAGATAGCTAGATAATTGTCAAATCCAACAAATTCAAATGAGTAGCCAATTTTCATAAAACTAAAAGCAAACGAGATAATGATGGGAATCAAAATCGTCACAATAAAGAAAATAACAAAAGGTGTGACCAATCCATAAGCACTTTTTTTATGAGACGTATCTGTTGCTTTTTTCTTGCTGTTCTTTATTGTCTTGCTTGGTAACGAAGATTGCATCATCGTTAAGTCCTCCTAATATTTTTTAATCACCAGTTAATTTTACGCCGTACTTATGAGCAAAATTTTCTGCTTCTTTTAGATATGAATTTTCAAAATCACCTGTTTGCCAATAGTTATATGCAGCGGTAGTCAAATAAGACGTAGCATCTGAATAAGTGGCTGGTAAAACAGTATTTGATGTATTTTCATTGATTTTATTCAATAGTTCATAGTATTTTTGTCCTCCTTAGTAGTCAAACTTTTTCTCAGCTGCTTCTGTTTGATAGGCCAATGAGTTAGATGTAGCCACGCCCAGCTCCAGTGCGTTGGCTAAGCATTCTTCATCTGTCAGCATAAATGTAAGAAATTGTTGTGCCACTTGTGGATTTTTGGCATCTTTAGGGACATAAAAACTTGATCCTCCTGATACTGCACCTTTTCCTGGATTTTCTTTTGAAAAAGGAATCAGTGGAGCCATGCGCCATTTGTCAGATGCATCAGGAAAATTCAAAGACATATTCGTAGCATACCAGCCGCCAGCAACAAACATTGCAGATTCTTGAAATGCTTTCTCAGCATCTTGTGCACCGTAGAAATGTACAATATCTGAGTCGATCATTTCTTTGATTAACTTTGCAGCATGTTTCGCTTCTTTAGTATTCAGACGGATATTTCCTTCTTCATCAAGCAAAGATTGATTCTGCTGGGCTAGCATGTTGATAAACAATTCTTGGTCCCCAGATTCTGGCAAGGCAATTCCAAAACTACCAGTTTTTTCTTTTAATGCTTTTGCCACCTGGATATATTCTTCCCAAGAACTGATTTCTTCAAAATCTACACCTATTTCAGCAAATTTTTTTGGTTGATAATAACAAAGTGCTGGGGTAAAATCACTAGCCCAAGGAATAATCGTTTCATTACTCGTTTGTTGACGCAAAATATTCAATTTTTGATCATAAAACTGATCGCCATATTTGTCATAAAATCCATATTCATCAGCACTATAAAAAGCATCTTGAAATTTTTCCAGCACACCTGCTGCTGAAGTGTCTGCCATGGAGATAATATCCGGCATATCTTCGTGTGTTACCAATTTTGGGGTGATCATTTGTACTGTTGCTGTTCCCGAAGCTACATTCACAATTTTTAAGTCAATATTTGCTCCAGTTTTGCTGTTATAGATTTTTGCAGCATTTTCAACATAGTTTGTCAGTTTGCCGTTTGCGACATATACTTCTAATGTAGTGGCTTTTTTTATCATTGGATCTGCGATGTTTGCTGTTACTTCTTCGTTAGTTTTTCCACATGCACTTAAGCTGAATAATAGGGTAATGTTTAGCAAAGCTATCACCAATTTGTATCTTTTTTTCATGTCTATCCCTTCTTTCTTTTCAAGTTCTTATATAAAACGCTTTCACTTATGTATATTAACGGAATTAGTAACACAAATATTTATATAAAAAAATATTTTACTTGTCGTTTTGGCTTTTCATTTTTGTTATAATAGTCATTAATTATAAATAGAAAGCTTTTTATATAAAAAGAGAAAGGAAAGTGGTTCTTTTGTTAACAAACAACCAATCCTCCAATCTTGTCAAAAAAACACTAACCTATTCCATAGATACCCATCTTCATTTATCTGCTGCTCCCTATTTTCGACTACTAATAAATGAAAGCGCTAATTTATATGCTGAATTTGCACATAAATCTATAGAACTAGATAATCCTTCCCTTTTATTCATTGATAAACAGCAAGAAGTCCAAATCTTTTCTACTCAAAAGGAAACACAAACTTTTATCATTATCCAGTTTTATTTTGATGAGCAATTATTAGCACATATTACGGGACAATCTTTTTCTATAGATCAAGAAATAACATCTATCATTACTTTTCTGAAAAATGAACAGTTCAAAATTGATTATCTAAAACATAGTAAGCCAGCTATTTCCTATGATCAGGAAATCAATTCTTTTTTCATACTATGCCAACAGATGAGCATTCATTTGCTTTCCTTATTAGTTACTTATTGTCTGCAAAAAATTCAATTGTCTTCCTTATCAAGGCATTATCAACAGGAACTTGCTTTATTGACAATACCTTCAAATGAGAAAGTCATTCCTAAAAAAAAGCATATTCTTTATTCAGATGAATTAGTTGATCCAATCATACGATATTTAGAAGAACATCTTTCAGAAAATTTTTTGCTTGAACAATTAGCCCAAATTTTTTTTATCAGTCCAGCCAGCTTAAAAAAACATTTTAGAAAAGTGACTGGAAAAAGTGTTATTAGCTATTTTAAAGAACTAAAAATGGAAAAAGCAAAACGTCTCGTGCTAGAAAATGAATTAACCTATACAGAAATTGCAGATATATTAGGATTTCATTCGATCCATCATTTTTCTTCAGCTTTTAAAAAATATACAGGGTTATCCCCTTCAAAGTATTATCTATCCTTAAAATAGAAAAAAATTTTTAGGTTTTATCCACAAATTATTTCTCTATATTTTCTGTCTATTCAAAATAAACAATAATTTTCCGGCACAATTATTTGCTGTTTTTTACCATAACATAGTACGATCAACGTAGAAAAGGAGATGTTTTTATGAAAGTTGTTGTCATTGGCGGTGTAGCTGGCGGTCCTTCATTTGCCACTCGTTTCCGTCGATTGAATGAAGCGCACGAAATCATTATCTATGAACGCGGAGAAAATATTTCTTATGCAAGTTGTGCTTTGCCTTATTATTTAGGAGGTGTGATCACTGACCGTGACTCGCTGATCGAACGTACACCAGAAATATTGAAAACAAAAAACAACATCGATGTCTTTACTAAACACGAAGTAACAGCAATCGATCCTTCTACTAAGCGATTAACAGTTAAAGACCTATCCACAAATGAAGAAATAAAAACAGATTACGATAAGTTGATCATCTCTTCTGGTGCTAGACCAGATTATCCGGATATTCCCGGAGTTTTTGAAGCAGAAAACGGCTTTGTCCTCCGTAGTGTGACGGATGCGGATCGAATCAAATCGTTCCTTGAAGAAAAAAATCCACAACATGTCGTCATTCTTGGTGCAGGTGTTATGGGTCTGGAATTAGCTGAGAATTTCAAGCATCGCGGCTTAGACGTGACTTTAATCGATCAATTGCCACAAGTCGCTTTCCCTTATGATCCAGAAATTGCTAATTTAGTTTATGACAAATTGCTGAAAGAAGGATTAGCCGTTCATTTAGAAACAAGAGTTACTGAGATCCGTGATAAAGGTCGAGAAATAGTATTATCAGATGGCTCCGTCCTTTCTGCTGATATGCTAATTTTTGCTGTTGGTGTTTCTCCGAATAATGAAGTGGTGAAAGCAACCGGCATACAATTATCAGATACAGGTCAGATCATTGTTGATGACCAGTTACAAACCAATCTGCCGGACATCTATGCGATTGGCGATATTATCGAAACGACTAGTGTAGTGACTGGTCAGCCGATCCAAAGTATGCTTTCCAGTGCGGCCAATCGTCAAGGACATATGCTGGCAGATATTTTAAATGGTACGCCTATGCGCTATCGCGGATATATTGGTGCAGGTGTCGCAAAAATCTTTGATCATACAGCAAGTTATGCGGGAATGACAGAACATGCATTAAAAGCATCAGGCATAACAAATTATAAAACTGTTTTTATCACTCCCTTTGACCATGCCTATTTCTATCCAGAAGCTACAAGATTAAATCTAAAGCTGATTTTTGATGCAGATAGCGGTCGTATTTTAGGTGGACAAGCATTTGGAGAAAAAGGTGTCGATAAACGGATGGGAGAACTTTCTGTAGCAATCACCGGAAACTTGACAGTCTTTGATTTGCCTGATTTGGAGTTGCCTTACTCTCCACCGTATTCTACTACCCGTGACCCGTTGAATATAGCTGGTTATGTCGCAATCAATCAAATGACGAATATCGTAGAAACGATCAAAGCAAGTGATATACCCGAAAACGATTTGAAAGAAGCGTTCTTTTTAGATATACGTGAACCTAATAAAGCACCTTCTGGCAGTATCTCGGCAACAAAAAATATTCCAATGAATGAGTTACGAGATCGAATCAATGAAATCCCAAAAGATAAAAAAGTTTACATTACTTTCAGAAGAGGATTGAATACTTATACTTCTGCCCGAATCTTGGCAGGTTTGGGTATCAAAGCGATTTTGATTGAAGAATAAAAAAACGACCGCGGTGGGTAGCCGCGGTCTAGGAGTTATTTTTACTTGAGGAGTAAAAATGAAAAAGTATATAGGGTTGTTGGTTGGTATGTATATAGAATAGAAGATAAATGTGAAGAAATTGTGCATTATTTCTTCACATTTATTAGGTTATAGTTTAAGAAAGTTTAAACATTGCGCAATTTAATTATTTTAGCTGTTTCTTTTCATAAAAAAACATGTTGTGACTCTGAGACAAATCATAGTCCATAGTGATGTCTCTAGAGTAACTACGCCTAATATTACGAGGCATCATATTAATCTATCAGCACTAGTACCTAAACTAGCATCCCTTTCGAATATTTTTTCTTATATAATAAAGTTTGCTTTCACTCCTCTAATCTCACCAAATCGACTGGCTTGCGTTGTGTGATACTAGGAACTGATTGGTTTAGAACGACTTTTCTATTGTAATCATATTTTTCGCCATCCTCGTTGTCTTCTAATCCTTCAATGAATGATCCCTAATGTGTGTATTAAATAATTTAATTTTTTTGTTCCTATTTATTTAACAAATAAATAATATTATTTGTCAAATTAAGCGAGACAAAACTTTCCATTTACGTAACTCAAAAAAACTTCTAATGGTGTTTGGTAATTTAGTGATTTTCTAGGGATATGGTTTCTTTTGGACGCAACGGATGAGATGAATCCTTGATTGACTTGGTTGAATTCCATTTCTTTTGGTAGTCCATCTTTTCGGAGGAGTCCGTTTGAATGTTCATTTAATCCCCGTTGGGAAGGCGTTCCTGGGTCTGCGAAATAAATATCAATATCATTCGTATTACTAATACTTTTCCAATTAGAGAATTCTTTTCCACAATCAAAGGTAATTGATTTGAAAAGATTTTTGGGTACGGATTGAAGCCATTCATTAATCGAATTTTCAATATCAACTGCCTTACGGCCTTCTGGTTTCAAGGCGATAATGGCTTTTGAAAGTCGCTCAACGAGTGTGATGACGGCACTTTTATGGTGGATGCCGACAATCGTATCACCCTCTAAATGTCCAAATTCTTCTTCGAAAACGACATAATCTTTTTTACGTTCAGAAATATTTCTTTTGAATGCCTGTTTTCCACGTTTTTCCTTATAACCATTTGGTTTTCGTTTTCCTTGCATCGGTAAATGTAAAACATTGAATTCTCCCGTCTTAAACCGGCGATAGAGGGTACTTACTGAACAAGAGAAGGTTCGCTCTGCACGGCCAATAATGACGTCTGGGGTCCAACCTTCAGTTGATCTTTTTTCAATGTATTCTTTTTCCTCAGCAGGAAAAATGATTTCGGTTCTCCCACAACGTCGCTTATTTTCTTTGTATTGTTCAAAGTATTCAAGTGCTGTTCCACCACATTTGAGAAAGTTATAGACATTGTAAATTGTTTGGCGTCCACGTTTAAGCTGCTTCGCAACGATAGCAACCGGAGTTTCTTGATGAAAATATGCTTCTATCATTACAAGCTCGTTTGGTGTAAGATGGGTATAAGTCATTTATGTTCACTCTCCTTGTATGCTTTAGCGGGTATTACAATTTGAGTGTAACATAAATGGCTTTTTTATTTGTCTCGCTTAATTATACAAACGGCGTAATATAAAAGGTAAATAAAAAAGAGTGGATTTCTCCACTCCATGAAAAGCCGACTTTTTGGGACGCTTTTTTTTGCCAAGCCTCACATTTTTATAGCCAAACTTCTTTTGCGACTTGCTGCAATAATTGGATTTTCTTCCATTGTTCTTCTTCTGTTAAATGGTTTCCTTCTTCTGTTGAAGCAAACCCACATTGAGGACTGATACTTAGATTTTCCAATGGTACAAATTGTTGTGCTTCTTTTATTCGTTCTTTTATTTTCTCCGTATCTTCCAAATCTGGAAACTTAGAAGTAACTAATCCTAAAACAACTTTACTTTCTTTGTTACTCCAATGTCTTAAAGGAGTAAAATCTCCTGCTCGGTCAGAATCGTATTCCAAAAAGAAACCATCATAATTTGTTGAAAACAACTCTTCTGCAATGGGTTCATATCCACCGGAAAACAGCCAAGAAGAAGCGTGATTCCCGCGGCAGATATGTGTTGTGATCGTCAAATCTTCTGGTTTGTCTTCCAGTGCGTTATTGATAATCTCTGTACAAATATGGGCCATTTCTTTCGGATCAATTCCTTTTTGAAGAAGTGCTTCTCTTTTAGTTTGATCAGCTAGAAACGCCCAATTTGTATCATCGAATTGCAGGTAACGGCAACCTTTTTCATAAAAAGCATGAATCGCTGCTTTGTAAGTAGAGGACAAGTCCTCATAAAAATCAGATAGATCAGGATAAATCTCCTTGATTTTTGAAGAACCATCATTAGATAGGATCTCTTGTCGTAAAATCATCGTGGGACTAGGGATCGTTGCTTTTGCAACAAAAGTATCATCTGTTTCCACTACTTCTTTCAGAAAAGCAAAATCTTTTAAAAATGGGTGATTTGGATTGAAAGATAATTTATCTACTACCCGAATATTATAAGCTGGTGCTGCTTTTCCGTGGAATGTTTGATTATATCCAGTTTCTGGAACATAGCCTTCGATACCATTTAGTTCTTCTAAAAAATCAAGATGCCAAAATCCACGCCGAAATTCACCATCTGTAATTCCTTTGATGCCGACTGCTTTTTGGTCTTCCACTAATTTTTTTATTTCCTGGTCTTCGATTGCACGAAGTTCTTCTTTTGAAAGTAAGCCTTCTTGAACTTTTTTTCTTGCTTCTTTGATCGATTGCGGGCGTAAGAAACTTCCGACATGATCTACTGTAAATGGTCTATTTTTGCTCATTTCACTCACTCTTTTCTTTGTTTTTTGTAAAAAAAAATCCTTTTACTAGCAAATACTAGTAAAAGGACGATTATACTCGTGGTACCACCTTTTTTCAGAAAAAACATTCTTTCTCTCAGCCTGACAATAAAATCAGTGGTCTTGGTAACGAAAGACTGTTCGTTTTTGCCTACCTTTCGACAAAAAATCCTCTAAGGCCATTTTCGACAGTCAACTTCTAGCTTTTTACACCAACCAAAGCCTCTCTTGAACCATTTTCTGTCTACTTTCCTTCTCATCGGATACTATTAGAATAAAATTAGAATAGCATGTTTGAAAGAAAAGTCAATAGGGAATAAGAACAAACAAAAACTAATTTGTTATTCTTAGTAATTTGTTTGTGGAATACAATAAAGCTTTTCTAATATGATAATTGTTCAGTCGTCCTTTCATCTTAGATCACTTCCTTAAAATGATCATACCCGTTTCAACCACATAAAAAAGGACTTAATTTTGAAAAATTTCCCATCAAAACTAAGTCCTTTTTATTATAGTTATGCAAATTTGCTTATTTTCTCGCTATTTCCGATACATCTTGAACAGGAGCAATTCGACTGAAAACACTGGTGCAAAAGCATTTATTTGTCTTATGGTAGAACCGTGGAAAACTCAGACTGGTAATAAATTGTCATTTTTTGAAAGAATAGCGCCCTCTTGAACATTATCAATCGCACTTACCACTTGTTGATCTGACTTTGCATATAAGTGACCGTAAGTTCCTAAAGTGATTTGAATATTCGCATGGCCCAATCGTTCTTGAATAGATAGCGGTTGAATATTCTGCTCAATTAGAAATGCAACATGAGAATGTCGTAGCGCGTGAAGCTTAATCGGTTTGACACCCGCTTTTTTAGCAGCTTCTTTTAACCAGTTCGCAAAAGAATAAGGTGGCGTAAATGTTCCGTCCAACTGAGCAACATATTCAAAATTTCCAATACGTTTTTGCAAGTCATACCACTGTCTGAGTTTTAAGGAAAGCTTCTTCCCCAACCCAATCGTTCGATAAGCACATTTAGTTTTGGGAGTCGAAAAGTACCAATCATCTTTTGTATTATAAATCAATGTCTTCTCAATCGTTATCGTGTTTTTCTCAAAATCTACATTCGACCAAGACAAAGCTTCAAGTTCTCCAATCCGAATGCCAGTATAAAAGAGCATTTCATACACAATCTTCCGATGGTGGGTTTGAATCTTATCATCCTTCAATTCATTCATCACTTTTTGAAACTCACTGTGTTCCCAAAACTCAACTTTCTTATTCTCAGAAGGAAGCGAAGAAACATCTTCAACGGGATTTTTAGCAATCACCCCCTCTTTAACAGCCCGATCCAATACAATTTTTAGGTGCCCTCGAATCCGATTGATATAAGATTTTGATAACGTTTCGCCATTAACTTTTTTCCGTGAATTACGTGACTCTGTCTGGCTTAGTTCAAATAACCAATCCTCAATATCGTGACTTGTAATATCTCGAACACGAAAATGATAGAAAAACTGCATACGCTTTTCGAAAATGAATTGCGCATTCTCATATGTTTGACTTTTGACCTGTCTCTCGTACCATTTTACAAACCTATCCTTGTAAAACTCTTCGAAAGTCATTTGATTGGTAGAACACAGTTGATTAGGAATTGTCTTGTTAAAATCATGTGTTTCCATGTACTTGTCATAAGCAATTTTGGCATCTTTTTGTGAAGCATAACCTCGTTTAGTCTTCTGAACCTTTCTTCCATTTTCATCTATACCTAGATATGCTCGGAAGAACCATTTTTTTGTCTTTTTATCTTGGTAAATATTTTTAATTTTTGGCATCGTTCCATTCCTCCCTGTACTTGAGAAAAGCTACTTTAATAGTACCGCGCTTGTACTGTTTATTCCGCAACTTGAATGTGAAAAAGATGTTCAATTACTCGGGATGGCACCACACCAACTTGGCGATTATTATAAAAATCAATACCTTCAATCCTTGCAAGATATGCCTTGCTCTCTTTAATCATTCGTGCAGCTTGACTAGGTTTAAAGCCCATCTCTATCAAAATTGCACGATTTACCATGAAATCACATTTTGTTTCCATTCTCTCACCTCCTGATTCTTTACTCCTTTTAAAATAATCCTCTTTATAATCTATTGTTTCTCATTCGATGGTTGTGTTATACTCGTCTTGTCGAGGCGGAGTACGTTGCACAACTTGTTGTGTAAGCAGTACTTTGCTTTTTTAGTAGCTTGTTTTCTCATTTGATATACTTTGTAATTTTCGTTCATAATACTCAACCTCCTCCTGATAATACTCCGGGTCTGCCTTCATATTTTGGAGAAGTTTGATCTGTCTTGGATTCATTTCTCCTTGTTCAATAATCAAAGGCAACAAGGAAGAATGAAACGTTTGATCGACCTGTGCAATAAAAACTAATGATGGTGAAACACCATGAATTAACCAACTCATAGTTTTCTCAAAACTTTGAGGAATTGTATCTAAAGAAATGGTGATTGCGCCATAATTGCTAATAAAGGCTGCCCATTTGGCATCAACTTTTGCACCTAGATCATTTGGATCACGGTCATAAAAACAAATTGCTCCATTAAGTAACTCAAAGAACAGTTTGGTTAAATCATGGGTTTTTGAAATAATCTTTGCCAAGCTTTGCGCTTTCTCTTTTCGATACCGTAGTTCAAAGCGATTCTTTACTTTTGCCTCTTCTAAAGGAATTCCTCGTCGCTTCCGTTGTTCATGGTCCTTCTGATAAAAGCAAAAACGACACTGACTCTTCTTTGAGCCTAAATACAAGGTCTCACCATTTGATTCATTGTTTATGATATCCGTACCGCCATGAGATTCACTCACTTGAAAAGTGGTCCACACATGGCCTAGTATTACCTTATGCTTAAGTTCTGGAATGCTGAGACTCCCCACAAAATCATCTAAAGTAAAATCAATCCGTGTAAAGTTCCCCTGATAATCTAATACCTTACGAAAAAACTGTTGCCAATTTGTTTTTCGTGTTTTTAGCCATCTTGCTAAGTGTTTACAGCCTTGACCTGAAAACTCCATCACAGTTCCTTTAACCGCATCGTCAATGGAATACCGAATCGTGATTACTTGATTCCACACGTATTGGCCAATATAGCCCTTTGGCGCATAATCCAGTTCCTCAAAACGTTCAATGGGCATTTCAATAATCTCTTCAATTAGCTTTAAATGTTGATTCGAGAAAAAGTGAATGGTTAGATAATCAATCAAAACACGGTTAACTGGAACGACCTCTTCTTGCAAACTATCCAACACAAGATTCAATTTTTCTTCACTTAATTGTCTCGTTCCTTTTTCTACTTTCGATAATAACGATCTCGAAATCCCCACTTTTTCTGCTAAATATCGTTGTGTCCACCCCCTTTCTTCTCGAGAAACTCGAATGGCTTCACCGAGATCATGTTGATTAACTTGGTTCATAGACAAACCTCCTTCTGCTATTTACTTGTCAAAGAACCTATTGAACTTATTTTAAGTACATTTTTATTGTACGCCTGTATTTATTTTAAGTCAATATGTTTTGACTTTTTTAAGTACACACGTATACTAAATTTAAGAACTTATCCTGAGGAGGAGTTTTCATGGAGATAGACAAGCAAGCAGTCGGCAATCGAATTCGGCAGATTCGCCAAGAATTAAAGTTGAGTATGGAGAAATTTGGCAAACTAATTGGTGATTTACCGCGAAGTACAGTCAATAACTGGGAACGTGGGATCAACCTTCCAAAAACCGAAACCCTTCACCAAATCGCAGAGATAGGTCATGTCACCAATGAATATCTTTTGTATGGTGATCAAGAGAATCAATACATTTTAGAAATGCTCCAAAAAAAGGCAGGTAAGCTTGATCCTAAGATTGAAGGTCTCATAGTAGACGAAATCAAACACGCTGACCTTGTTAGTGAAAAAGAAATGGATCGAATGATTGAATTTTTTATTACAAATCTCATTCCACCAACTGAACAAGACCAGTTTACTTTCCAATGTATCGATGAAAAAAAGCAGCTTTATCTTGGTTCAACTAATTTTGGTAAGGAAGCCCAGCTCTATTTGCAACATGATAATCAAAATCATATTCTGCACATGATGCCCTTTACCTTCTCCAACTTTAGTGTGGATCGCATACTCGTCTATTTAGCAAATCAAGAATCCTATTCCTATTTTGGGAAACATTTACCCAAGGAACTAGGTGAGAAAGCCATCCTTCTATACTCAATTAATCAATTGACCAGCGATGTGCGAATTGCCCCGTTGGTCTATTCAGAAGAAACCGCTTCTTATCAGTACACAGAGGACAATCAATATCTACTAGAACAGCAATATCTTTATCTACCATTCGTGATGGAAGTCGAGAAAGAACGCCTGTTAAATGCAGCGTATCCATCATCAAAATGAGGTGACAAGATTGATAAGCACGTGACAAAGAAAATACTGCTAGGACACTCCCCAATGGGTAGTTGTCACAGTTTCCTGTTCTTTGTTAGCCCCCTGTTAGAACCGGGGGCTTTATTCCTGCAGTCCGGCTACGCCTTCCTGCAATAGACAAAACTCCAGATCGGGTAATTCGCTTGTGGCGAAACCCGACCTGGAGTTTGTCTCTGTATTTTGAACCCTAAAAATTAATCAAACAGACTGATATTCTCATAATCAGCGCGAAATAAGCCATTAAGTACAGTTTTCCTACCTATTTTTGATAACCCGCTGGTTAGTTAATATTCCTTTTCCGAGAGAGATAAATGATTGGTTAAATCTATATACATCTCAACCTTTAAAAATGTTTTCGAAATACTTCATCAGTACATGTCATACAAATTACCAGTGCATTCTCAAATTCTAGTTCTTTAATTGATTTCAGTTGAGGAGCAGTTACTTTTGGCGGAAATTTCCATTTTTGTCCAAACCTCTTCCCCCGATGAAATTTCTTTGTTGCAATTATTGCAATGAAAAATTTTTGTTTCAAAAATATACATAATTACTTCCTCCAATAAAAACTATCTACCTCTCAAATTATTTTTCTCTAATAAGAAAAACAGAAAAGGTAATAAGATACAACAGTGATGATTCCTAATAAAGAAAAGACTACAATAATATTTTTCTAACTTATCGCCTTCAAAGAAATAGTTTCTTATTTTTCACTAAAATAAAAAATTTATTGCAAAAAAATAGAAGTGACAAAATTATCAATCATTACAAGGTAATATAACTACCTGAGTTTATTATCGATTAAAATGCTAACTACATTTGCAAGAGAAGCGAGAGTTAAAGGTAAATATAGAATTTCTACTTTTTTAGCAATAGAAATAGGAATAAAATATTTAAAATGTATAGAAACTTTCTTTTTTTTCTTGCTATCTTTTTATAATCACAACTCTCTATAATAGAATTACGATTTATTTTATACGGCTGAAAAAATCTATCACCAAAAAAATTCAAACATTAAGCCAAGGATTATGAAGTCAACATTTCGAAAAATGAACATACATTGGTAAGCAACTATAACTATTACCACAGACATAAAGTAACACAATATATTACTATTTAAGTGTACGCCACCAGTGAATATCCTCAAGGTATACAGCGCACAACAAAAAGAAAAAAGGAAACGCAGAAGCATTTCCTTTCAGTGATTTAATGAAAACAACACGATTTGACTTAGAGCCTTTTTATTTGAATTCATTTTCGCTTTATCCAACTTCATTTGATCATTTGATTACTCGGTTAAATACTTTTGACATGAGTATCAATGAAACATTCATTAATTATGGTTGCTTATTTCTTACCGCTTTTCTGGCCAATGCTAATCCGCCGATTATTCCGGCATTATCACCTAATTCGGGCGTAATAATGTAGCTATCAATTGGTGGTATTTCAACATATCCATTTATAAGCTCAACAAATTTATCCTGAACTTTTTTCTTCATGTGTTCTTGTTTCATTACACCACCGCCAAAAATAATTCTATCTGGCGAAAACATCAGTGTTGTATTGTATGCACATTGGGCAAGGTAAAAGGCTTCAATCTGCCAAAACGAATCGTCAGCCAATAAATTCTGGCCTTTTACACCCAACCGTTTTTCAATCGCTGGTCCTGCTGCCATCCCCTCTAAACAATCTTGGTGGAAGGGACAGTTTCCTGAAAAATTGTCCTTTGGATGTCGCTTGATCAACATATGCCCCATTTCCGGATGACTGAACCCTTCCACGAAAGTCCCATTGAACAAGGCACCACCTCCGATACCTGTTCCCACAGTGAAGTATGCAACACCTGCTAACCCTTTGCCAGAACCAGCAACATATTCACCATAGCAAGCCGCATTGACATCTGTTGTCCATTCAATCGGAATATTGAAATATTGCTTTAGCGTTCCTACAAAATTGAAATTTTGCCAAGCAAGTTTTGGTGTTGATGTGATATGACCGAAACTCGTTGATTTGCATTGAATATCAATTGGACCAAAGCAGCCGACCCCGATGCCTGCCAATTGTTCCTTAAAAGGTTTAAAAAAATCAATGACCTGCTTCATTGTTTCAACTGGAGTTGTTGTGGGAAAACTGACTCTTTCCAAAATCGTTAATTCCTCAGTACCGACTGCACAGACAAATTTAGTCCCTCCAGCTTCAATTGCCCCATATATCATCATAGGTTCCTCCCTTCGAATATGTGAAAAACACTTCATTAACGCGGCAAGCGTTCTCGATCAGTGAAATGACGTTTAGTATTTCCTGAAGCTTCTGTTGAATACCAGTAAGCGACACTAGCAACATCGTCTTGCCGCTCAAATAAGCGAACATCATCGTTGCCGATTTGTTGTAAAGTGACCGATAAATCTTCGGTAAAACAGATGGGGTCTTGAAGATGCCAACGATAAAGACCATGTCGTGGCATTGCGTCGTCACCAAAGGCATGAACGGCATTCAATTTTCCCGTTTCAAAACGATCTCTTGTGGCATCTCTATTTGATTGGTAAGGATACCCTAAAAAGGCTGTTGAATAGTTTTTCGCATGTGGACGTCCGAACTCATCGTACTCATGAAAGGCCCACGCCCCGCCAAAATAATCTTCTGAACCTGTTGAGGTTACGGTCGGATACTCACTATCCCCATCAATGTAGAATTTAAACTCGCCTTCGCCCCACCAATAACGTTCTAGGCAGGTAAGCGCAAGGTAAGTACCCACGTAATAGCCTTGACCCTTTAATCGATCAATTAACTTATAATCCTCCTGTAATTTGGTAATGCGTTCCCGATGCCAATTTGCGTGAAAATATAGGCTATTTTCTTCCAATTCGTCCACCAAAGCGTAATTTATCGTATAAAAAAATGAGGACATATCCTTCGGATGTAAATTCTCGATCGTAATTTTAGCGGATGTTTGGAAAGGCATTTCGAAATAGGAATTAAAGCCCCCTGTAGGATTAACCACTATCGGCAACGAGTTCACCTCGCAACGCTCTCCAAACCCATTACAAAAGAAATCCCCTAAAGGACTTTCAACAGCAGGGCTATCCGACCCATCCCAATAAATTCTTAAGATTAAATCACGTAAAACAAAACTGCCAAATTCTGTTCGATCACGAATCGTCATCCACATATGACGAATTATTCCCGTTCCAGTAATATCCGCAATCACAGTTTCTTCACCAGAAGTCAGCGGAATTGCGCCACGACCTTTGCGGCTTGGTCCTAGCTCGCTTGGCAACATCGCAGCTTTACCTTTCTCGCCTGTTGGATTTTCGGGAGTGATTGCTCGACTCTGGATTTTTTTAAATTGGGTAATATTTTTTAGTATACTCATCTTTTTCTCCTTTGAATGTGAATCGTTTTTCCCTTTTCTACGTGAAGAATTTTTTTCGTATCACTTATTTTCAATGGCTTTTCTGACAAATTTGAAATACTCAACTCGGATTGCGTACATTCAATCGAAATGAAGGCTTGACCGAACTTCAAATTCTTCCAAGAAAACGTTAAATTATCAACAGGATCAATTTGCAATACTCCTTTTTTGAATTTCAATCCGAAATATTGACTGATCATTAGGCTGACAAAAAGACCCGATGCCCAGCCGCATTTGCCGCAGCCAAAGTCTCGCACGACTTCTCCTTGTTGAGCCTCTAAGCGATACGGCCACCACCACCACGAACCGTCTAAATCTGCCAAACAAATTAGTTCTTCTAATCGGGTTACGAAAGCTTGAGGGTTGTGCAGCTCGCTCATTAAAACAGTGATAAAGCCAGGAAAAGTGGCGCCGGATTCTAATCCCCAAGTGATGCCTTTGATTTCCTCGCTATAGGTTGGATTGAAAGAACTAGCAGAAAAGGCCATGGTGTTCTGATATAAATGATCTTTATTATCTAAAAATTGATAAAAAGGCATCAACGTAGTGTCTGATTCTTCTCCATCATGCATCAATAAATTAATTTTTCCATCCACAATCACATCACTTAAAAAGATTAACCCTTGCTCAAGAATCGGTTTTTGATAGTGCTTCACTGAATAGGTTGTTTTCTCCTCATCACCGATTCCCTCCAAAAATTGCTCACCAAAAGGACCATCGATAGTCATTTGTTTACAAATTGATTCCTTTAGTTTACAGGCAATGTTTTTGTATCGCTTGCTAAGACTCAGTTGTTCTAGGGCTTCAAAAATTTCTGCAAGTCCAATACAGGCCTTCCAAAGACAAAGATTGCTGCCGGTATGATACTTTCCAAGTGCAAAGGCGTCTGATAACCAAACAGATGGAAAAAGCATTGGTTCCCCTGACCGACGTTGAGCTAATATGTCCTCAATAATTCTTGAAGCATTCAGTAGAACCTGCGGACACCGCTCAAAGAATTTTGTATCCCCAGTATGTTCAAAATAAAGACTAGCCAGTAACGCACTGGATAACGAATTACTCAGAGAATGATTGATACCTCCTGTAAATTTTGAACCAGGAAACTTAACGCCATATTGATCAAACCATAGAACCGTTTTTTGACATAACTCCGGTTCAAACATGGTGAATGGCAATGATGCGTAATACATATCCTTATTCCAAATTCGATTAGTAGCAGGATAGCTGCCCCAATTGCTGCCGACGACCTGTCCCTGTCGATTCATACCGAAACTAGAAAAGCTTTGATAAAGTGCACGACGATAGAGATGGACAACTCTATCGTTTGGCATTGACAGCTGCCCAAATAGCTGAGCAAAATAGTTCAATGTTTCCTTCAGCCATTTTTCGATATCAGATTCCTGAAAAGTCATTACTTCTTCAAAAGCATTTGGGTCCACAAAAGCAATGGCGAAGCTTGCCACTTCCTGTTGTGCGATCGTGTCCTTATTTCCTTTTTGAGAAATCAACACATTTTGCTGATCCGAATACTTCTCTTGATACGAAGGCACATCTTTCACTGAAACTTGAAGGCTTTCGTGTGTTTCATTCACAATGTAAACCTGTTGAACAAGCATACTTAAACGCTTATTAGCCAGTATGGGAGCAAAGGATACTACAATGACCTTAAACGTCGAATAATGATGAATATATCTAGGCAAACAGTCTTGAATCACATCGACTTCAATACGATGATCCGATTCTGACAAATGGTAGACAATCCCGTTTACTTCAACCTTTAAGGATAACGAATTGGTTTGAGAGAGCTGTTTATTGACCCAAACACCTGGTTTTTCCTCAGTTAGTAAATTTTCTCGATAAAAGGTCAACGTTTGAATCGTCCCGCAAACATCAAGGTTTGCTAATGTCTTTTGATTACTTACATCGAAGGTCAATCCCTTTACATCAGGAATATTCCGATAGTAGCTGTATTCGTTTGAAGTAGTCACATTTCCGTCGTTTAACTCAGCATTAAAAAATGGGTGTTTGGGTGAATAAATTACTTCATTAATAGTCATCTTTTCCCTCCTTGCTAAAAAAACTGCAGCCTAGTAGCTGCAGCTTCCTACTATGCGATTCCAAGTAATGACAATAAAATTCCCAAGACGACCATTCCAAAAATAATTTTGATGACGCCGACTTTTTTATCTAGTAATTTGAAACAGCTCAATGTTACCAATAACGGTACAATTCCTTTAAAAATACTATCGAGGATTTCTTGGACATTCATTAGTTCTTCGCCCTTCATTGAAAAGCTCAAAACGGTATTGAATTTGACCATACTGATCGTCATTGCACCTACCATGATCAGACCCAAGATACTAGCAGCTTTTGTCAGAATTTCAATTAACCCGTTCGCATACAGCTTTTCAATATATTTAGAGCCTAATGAATAGCCTAAAACGCCGCCATAGTATCGCATCAAGTAATTAGGTATATTGAACATAACTAAAAAGATAATTGGTGCCAAAATATTTCCGGCATTGGCTAAGTTGATCGCTAGTCCCGCGGTAACGACACGCCAAACTCCCCAGAACAATGAATCGCCAATTCCAGCCAATGGTCCCATCAAACTCGTTTTGATCGCGTTGATACTTTCCACGTCAAAACCAGCTTTTTCAGAATTTTCCTTCTCCATCGATGCCGCAATCCCCATGACAAAGGACGCGCAAGGAATGGTCGTCGAAAAATACTGTGTATGACGTTCCAGCGCCGCAGCTCGATCTTCTTCACTTTTGTAGAAATGATTAATGAAGGGCATCATAGAATAGGCGAAACCACCGCCGCCCATCGTCACCGGATTCACCGAAGCATACATAGTCATCGAGCGCCAAAACATCTTCCGAACCAATTTTTTCTCATCTTTAGAAATTCCATCAGCTAATTTCATTGAAAGAAATCCTCCTCTTCTTGGTCAAGCGTTGCATTTACAGCAGCATCGCTTTGAACTGCATGAACAGATATATTTTTTAGTTGTAGATCTCTTTGGGCTATAACAATTGCAATAATCGTTCCAACTGCGGCAATTGCAATCAATGGTAACTCGAGATACGCCATAACAACGGCCCCAAAGAAAAACCACACAGCAATATTTTTACTCCAAAGCATCCGTAACAGCATCGCCATCCCAACTGCCGGCAGCAGATTTCCAGCGACTGTTAATCCGTTCATGATGACCTCTGGAATATTATCCAAGACGCTTTTGACAACATCTGCTCCAAATAAAACGGCAAAGAATGGAATAAGAGCATAAAGCGCATAGTGGACAAACCACATAAAGAAGTGCAGATTGATGATTCCTTTTTGATCACCAGATTTTGCAAATTTGAAAAATTTAGCAGCCATCGGTCCACATACAAAAGAAAAAATCATATTCATTAACTGTAATCCTAATACTGCTAGTGGAAAGACAATGGGAATAATCGCATCCACGTTTCCTCCCATTTTGATTGCGAACGCTGTAGCCAGCCCAGCAGCCAAAGAAGGCTCCGCCGTACTAGAGATTCCGATATTGACGACACCCATAAAGATGGCTTCTAGTGACGCCCCGACAATCAACCCCGTCTGCAAATCCCCCATCAACGCTCCTGCTAACGGAGCAACAACAATCGGACGACTCAGCATGGACATCCCGAACATTTCATGTCCAGCAACTCCAATAAAAACGGCCAAAGCGACTACAAATGCATCATACATAATTTTTCTCCTTCCTTTTTCTAAAAATCACTCAAAATAGAGATAGCTGAACGTTTTTCCATCGCCGGTGTAGGCTGAAAAACGGTATCTGGATAAAGTTCAACTAATTCTTTTAAGTCTTGAATTTCTGACGTCGTTAACATCACTTCCTTTGATAAGGTTTTCTTATCTTCCGATGGCGGTGTCATTTTCCCAGCATTCCCCACGTTCATTAATTCGATTTCCGTTGGGAAAGCTTTCGCAACTTTTACCGCATCTTTGACATTAGGGACTAAAACCATCAAGCGCATGTCCTTCGCCCGCGGATCTTTTAACAAATGAATCGCGTCATCAACTGTTTTAATAATGACTTTGACATTCGATGGTGCAGCCATCTTCAATGTCATCTTTTGAATATCGTTGGTAGCCGCCTCATCGCTTGCTACTACTAACCCGGTTAAATTTAGACTCTTTGTCCAAGTCATCGCTACTTGTCCATGAATTAATCGTTCATCAATTCGCACTGCTTTAATCATTTTTCTTCCTCCTAAAAAAAATCTTCCTCTTCATTTACTACATGTACCTCATCAAGAATGGTCATCTTTAATTCCTGTTGGCATTTATTTACCAGTTCCTGAATATCCTCCTTTGTTAATTCCTTGGTTGCCAATACTATTTCGAGCAGAATTGGCAGATTAAAGCCAGACAAAATAGTTACAGCAATCTCTTTCTCCAAAAAGGTTTTGGTAATCTTCTGATTGACACTTCCGCCAAATAAATCGGTAAAAACAAAAATCTGATCCTGCTCGTTCACCTGGTTTACAAATACATTCAACTCCTGTTCAAAATCACACTCATCCACATAAGCATTAATCACCGTAATCTCTTGAACCTTCCCCGTCAGTAATTGAATACTGCTAAGAAAGCCTGAAGCTAAGTGACCGTGAGTCGCTATTAGAATTTTCTTCATATGGTTAATTCCTTTCTTTCTGTTCACTTTTATATAAGCAATTCCTGTGCCAACTTTTAAAAACATTGGTTTAATCACGTTAATTCACATTAAAAAAAGTGTCTAACCTAAAAAAAACAGATTAGACACTTTTTTAGACACTTTATTTTTGAATATACGGTCCTAATAATTCATAGAGCAGCGAAAGCTCATAAGCATTGACTTTAAAATTATATTTCATCTCCATTGATTGAAAAATACTTCTAGAAACATAATAAAATTCATCTTCATCTGGTTTCAAATCATAATTCGGTTCTTCAGATTTTTCTGTCCGAGCCAAGAATAAACGTTCCATCATCAATGCCGTATGCATATAGAGATTTAGTTTTACACGGCCATTTAAAGTGAAATGATAGTAATTTTCATATTTAGAAATGACTGTTTCCACTTCACTCATCACGATCGTTGGGTTCAGAAAGTTCAAACGGTCCGCAATTCCTTCCAACGAAAAGAATTTTACTAGCTCCTGAATCAAGCGGTTAAATTCTGCCGGCTTCATTTCAGGACTCAAAATATGCTCCAAATTGGCTGCTCCATCACCGTCTAAGATGTCATAAACATTAATATTAGGAATTGAAAAGGAACGTGGAAGATCCGAAGTCGTGATGACCAATTTTGTCTTGTCAAAATAAGTTTCATCATTTTGGTCGATTAATTCACGTAGTTCTCTGTAGTCCTTCGTGAAAACTTCGATGGATTCATCCGATAAATGATGACGAAAAACATCTTTCAATTTGTCCGAAATCCCCAAACCCGACATACAGGAAATGATAATGTTGCTACTTTGAGAAAAGCCTTCAAAGTATTGAACATTGATTGAATACTTGTCTGCTGCATCCTCCGCAATCTGTTTAAATGGCGCATTCATCGTCATCTTCAAGCCAATATCAAGTGCAATGGAAGTCGTCAAATTATTCAGAAGAAGTAACTCCCCTTTTAAATCGTTCTTGATCTGTGTGTAAATTTGATTTAAAGAGCCCATATCTACGATCAGCACTAGACTATCTGTATTCACTTGCCGTTTCACGAAATTCCTTGTCGATTCGACAATCTCTGACACATTACTCTCTACTGGCATATCCAACGCTTCAAAAACATAATTGCCGCATAATTGATTCACTACTGCTTGAATGCTGCTAGCCGTACTATCTCCGTGAGCAAGCAACAGGCCCTTCAGCTCGATGGATTCATCTACATAATCAGATAAAGTCACGACAATAAGCAGTCTTAGAAAGTTCTCGTCCTTTTCTGAGAGCGGTGGTAAATGCTCCAAGAACTGATTACATAAGTAAGTCGTCCGAGGTAGATTTGCAGCTAATGTACGATTTATCCCGGTTAAGTCTGTCGGTTCTGTTGCAAAGTTTTAAATCTACTATCAAATAAGGTAGAATAATAGAAAAAGATAGCAGGAGGAATGACGATGAATCATTTTAAAGGAAAGCAATTTCAGCAGGATGTGATTATTGTAGCCGTGGGCTACTATCTTCGTTATAACCTTAGCTATCGTGAAGTTCAAGAAATCTTATATGATCGTGGCATTAACGTTTCTCATACGACGATTTATCGTTGGGTGCAAGAATATGGCAAACTACTCTATCAAATTTGGAAAAAGAAAAATAAAAAATCCTTTTATTCATGGAAAATGGATGAAACGTACATCAAAATTAAAGGAAAATGGCATTATTTGTATCGAGCCATCGATGCAGATGGTTTAACCTTGGATATTTGGTTACGTAAAAAACGGGACACACAAGCAGCCTATGCTTTTCTTAAGCGGTTAGTGAAGCAGTTTGATGAACCGAAGGTTGTAGTCACAGATAAAGCCCCCTCTATTACAAGTGCCTTTAAGAAACTAAAAGAATACGGCTTTTATCAAGGGACAGAACATCGTACCATTAAATACCTGAATAATTTGATTGAACAAGACCATCGTCCAGTAAAGAGACGCAATAAATTCTATCGAAGTTTACGCACTGCCTCTACCACGATTAAAGGCATGGAAGCCATTCGAGGATTATATAAGAAAACCCGAAGAGAAGGCACTCTCTTCGGGTTTTCGGTCTGTACTGAAATCAAGGTATTATTGGGAATCCCAGCTTAAATCATAGATACCGTAAGGGATTTTATTCTTTATTTAAAACTTTGCAACAGAACCGTTTCACTCCTTCTCTATTGTAAAGCCTTATATCGCTAAATAAGCCCGTTTTATGAAGGGTTTCTAAATTGGTCGGTAGGTTTTGACAACAATATCATGCGCTTGTTTTGGTGGTGCCCTAGCTGTCATTGGATCATCTGCATACAATAAGATCCATGAAAGGCCATCTGCTGCCAATGAGCGCCTTGAGATTGGTAATTGGGAAGCTGATACTGTAGCCGGTAAAACAGGTAGGGCTCGTATTGTAACTCTAGTCGATCGTAGATCTCGTTTCTCCCTACTTGGTAAAGTTGAAAAGAAAATCTCTAAAAATGTGGTTGATTGTATGATCAATCTACTAAGAAATGTAGGAGAAGATAAATGTAAAACCGTTACACCCGATAGAGGAAAAGAATTCTCCCAACATAGTCGAATAACGCTAGAATTAAATGGCACTAAAGTGTATTTTCCAGATCCACATGCTCCATGGCAACGTGGTACAAACGAAAATACTAATGGTTTATTACGAGAATATTCACCCAAAGGTGAAGATATTTCAGGTATTTTCGATAGTCAAATTCAAGAATGGGCGAATAAATTAAACACGCGACCACGGAAATGTCTAAATTGGAAAACCCCTTATGAAGTATTTTTTAATGAATCGTTGCACTTAATTTGACAATTGAAGCCATAAAAAAACCGCTCAAATCGACTTTCGTAAATATGAACGGTTTTTTAGAAATTCAATTTTTAAGCGCCTTCTACCATATCACGGCGTTTGTATCCTAAATAGCCGACAAATAAGAAGACGATACTGATAACAGTAATTACTGCAAAAATCGTTCCATCAAATTTTTCCATCGGTAAGCGTGGAATCCAACTTTGAATTGCAGTTTTTGAGAACCAATCCGGCAAATCTAAGATTCCGCCGAAATAATTCAAAGCAAAGGAATAGCCTAGATAAGCATAGATTACTTTTCCAAATTTTGGCAACCAGCCTAACGCTAAAGCAGCCAAACCAATATAAAATAAGATGGAAGGGAGAAAATTGTATCCAGCAGCTAAGAAATCGGTCAGATCCATAGTCGATTCATTTTTCATCGCAGAAATCGCCGTTCCACCTAATCCCGCTGATGCTAAGCCAATGCCTACGACTCCAGCAAAAATAGCTAAAAATATCGTTGTCCAATATAATTGGCCTCGCGTAATCTTCGTTACATACAGTTGACTCAGATGCAGTCTTGTTTCTTCTGCAAATAATTTATTGACCACCGCGATTGGCAAGATTGTGACTAATCCAATCATTACCATCATGATCGTTGCCGTAAAGGATTCTTCAATGGAAACGCCAGATTGAGTGAACATTTGTTTCATCAGTTCATTTCCGCCAAGAAAGACTTGCATGTCTCCATAAATGGAGCCATACGCAGCTCCCATAACCACAAATGCGATCATCCAACCAATCATTACTCCTTTATTAATCTTGAAAAACAAACCAGGTACAGAAAGTAGTGATTTCTTCGCCGTCGCACGTCCTTCTCGTTCAGGAAGATAACCTGCGCCCATGTCGCGATGTTCTTCCAACACAAACGCAAGTACGGTAAAAACAAGACTAAAAATCAAAGCAAATAATAATGGTAGCCAGTTATTTTTTGTGAAAGGATAGGTCAAGTAAATCCATCCCATTGGATTGAACATTGATAGATCAAGATTAGACACATCTGTTCCAGCGCGCACAATATACAAAAGTCCTATAAGACTTAATGTCGAGCCGGTTGCTCCAGTAGAAGTCGCCATAATCTGCGACATCACAAGTGCCAATACACCACCGATAATTCCCGCCAATGCAATTGATCCTCCGAACAAGAAAGCTCCTTCGGCATCAATCGTTTTTACACCAAAACTCATCATGAGTCCGCCGATTAAAAGACCTAATAAAAGATTGATCAACAGCATCTCATTGATAACAGCTAATGAATTGGCTTGTCGTCCTACTCGAAATGAGCGAACCAATTCAGTCAAACCTAATTCTTCTTCTTTTCGCGTGTGGCTCACCACATGGAGTGCTGAGATAATCATTGCGAACAATCCGCAAAACAGCAACATCTCTTGAGCATACATCGCTCCTAAAGTATAATCCGTACCTATTTTGATTGGTGTAGGTCCAACCATCGAGATCATCGCTGGATTTTGCATCGTTTCAAACATCCCTAAAAGGCCTTGTCCTTTAGCAATCTCTTCAAATGCTGGTACATATGCTCCTGAGAACAAACCCAAACCTAAAACCCAAACAATTATTTTTTTCCAATCGCGTTTCACGTATTGAATGAACAATACGTTCCAACGGGCAAATTTTTCATTCATTTTCTTTTCCTCCGTTCCGACAATCAGCCTTCGTAGTGACGCATGAATAAATCTTCAAGCGTTGGCGGTACAGATTCGATTTTTGTCACACCTAATTTGGTTGCCTCGGTCAGAATCGTATTTATCGCTTCATTGTCAGCAGAAAAAGTCGCTTTGCCGTCTTTTTGAACAAAATCATGCACGCCAGAGAGCGTCGCAAGTTTCTCAATATCGCCTTTTGTCACCAATGTAACTGTTGAGCGAGTCAAATGACGCAATTCATCTAATGTACCTGTTTCAACTACTTCTCCACGTCGAATGATTGCTACTTTATCTGCTAATCGTTCAACTTCACTTAAAATATGTGAAGATAATAGAATCGCTTTGCCATCATTTTTGATTTTTTCTACTTCTTCTTGGAATACTGCTTCCATCAATGGATCTAGTCCTGAAGTCGGTTCATCTAAAATATACAGATCAGATTCAACTGAAAGTGCAGCAATCAAACCGACTTTTTGACGATTTCCTTTAGAGTAACCTTTGGCTTTTTTCTTTGGATCAAGTTCAAATCGTTTGATTAAATAATCGCGCTTTGCTTTGCTCCCGCCGCCATGAAGTTTGATAAATAGATCAATGATCTCTCCACCAGTCAGGCTGCCCCAAAGAGCAACATCTCCAGGAACATACGAAATTCGTTTATGGATTTCTAGACTATCTTTCCAAACATCTTTTCCGAATATTTGGACATCTCCTTCGTCTCGGTTGATGATTCCTAGCAGTGTACGGATCGTCGTTGACTTTCCTGCTCCATTTGGTCCGATAAAACCAACAACTTCACCGGCGTTTACTGTGAATGAGACATCTTTCAACGCCTGTAATTTACCAAATTTTTTTTGCAAGCCTTGTACTTTTACAATTTCTGTCATGGTACATAACTCCTTTTTCTTTTGACATGATTTTATAACGAGCTTTCCATTCTGAACAAAACGCACCTTTTTTATGAACTAATACAATATGTATCGTTCATAAAATACCCTTTTATACTTTGTTTCAAACCAAAACTCTTTTACAACTCCAATAATATTCTTTTTTATTTTAACAGTCAATAAAAATAATTTTAAATTTAAACCTGCAATTCCATTGTTAGTTCGTATTCTTTCCTATATAATATATACGAAGTTAGTTTTAAACTACAATAAACAAAAAGTTCTTTTTTTATAGAAAGTAGGCATTTTTAATGGATGGTTTTGAACGAAGAACAGAAGAAAAAAAGAAAAAAGTTTTACGAGCTGCTTTTGATCTGATGAATACAGATACGGGAATCGAGAATTTAACGATCGATGCTGTGGCCAAAAAGGCCAATGTAGGAAAAACTTCTATTTTTAAATATTTTGGCAGCAAAGAAAAGCTCATTCATGAAGTCTTTATCCGGTCAATGGATGAAATGGGGGAAAAAGCTAAAAAAATCATGGAGAAAAATGCATCATTTGAAGAAACCTTGATCGCCATGAGTCAAAATAAAATCGATTACCTCGAAAAAATCAATAAACAATTTTACTTAGATTTAATGAGCTATTACACTAAAAAAGAAGACAGCGGCTTTACCCGAATGATGGAAGCTTATACAAAGCAAAGTTTTGGCATTATGTTGGATCTATTCCATCGCGGGCGTAAAGAAGGAAAAGTCGATTTAAAATATTCAGATGAATTTTTGATGTTGTATTTTCAAGCCATGATCGAAGGCATCTCTAATCCGCAGATTTATGAGAAAATCCTGCCTTATACAGCGGAATGGACTGAGCTGTTGGTAAAAGGAATCGCTCCGAGACAATAGTTTTACGAACAACAAAAGAAGAAATACTCGCCGAATCCACAAAAAAATAAAATGTATGCATACAAATCAGAATCGATTCATCTGCTAGGTGTATTTGAGATACATATTCACAACTAAAATGTGATGCAATTGTCTCAGAGACAGCCGCTTCTCACAGATTGATCGTAGTCGGCTTCTTTTTTTGTAATCTTTAGGGGCTTTATACCAAGCATATTTTTTAGGTGAATATCGGAATTCTAGGGCTTTTATATCTTCTTTATATGGTTTTGTATTACCTGTTAGCCATATAAATGTTCCTACTACTTCGATTGCTACGCCGTCCATTTTTAGATTGAACAATTTATTAATAATATCCTTAAACTGTTCGGGTGTTTCTGTTGTTTCTTTGGTGTAAGTTTTACCTTCTTTATTCTTATGAGTGTTTTTAAGTTTGCTAAACAGTTCGTCATATTCATTGTTCAAAATTTTCATTTCTTCTTCATTTCCGCCACAATCGGGATGTAACTTAAAAGCTAACTTTTTGTAGGCTTTTTTCAATTCTTCCAATGTTTCAACATTTTTAATGTATTTCATTTTTATCATTCCTTTTCTTTTTGATTTTTGGCTTTTTGACAACCATTTTTGTTAGGCGTTTGAGGAAATGTTTTTATAAAAAAAGAGTAGTTACCGTTTTTTGGTAACTACTCTTTTCCTTTTTTAAGGTTTAAAGTCCTGGAAGTTTAGGTGTTTTGGGTATTGGTGGTGTAGGTGGCTGCAAGCTTTCCAATTTTTGTTGAATTGCTTTAAATTCAGGGGTTTCTTGGTGTTGATTTTGAACCATTTTTTGCTCTATTCTCTCCAAAGTCGGTTGAATTTCTTTCCCTGATACTTTACGATTTAATTCTCTTTCTAAGGTCTCTTTCGGACTAATGGAAGGCGTTTCTAAGCTTGAATAGAGTTTCACTCCTTCTCTATTATAAAGCCTTATATCGCTAAATAAGCCCGTTTTATGAAGGGTTTCTAAATTGGTCGGTAAGTTTTTGACAACAATATCATGCGCTTGTTTTGGTGTTGCCCTGGCTGTCATTGGATCATCTGCATACATAGTTTCATACCGTTCAATTGTTCCTAAATATGAGTTGATTTTAGGTACTGCCATGACATACATTTTTGTTTCATAACCTTTGGCTTGAAGCATTGTTGCAGTTTGAATGGGAACGTCTGTTGTTCGTCCAGTACCTTCAATCACCAAATTATACCCTTGATCGCTCAAACGGCTTATAATCGCTTCTGTCATGCGATTCGAATAAGGGGTAACGTGTTTTACTACGTCTTTTTCATAAAGTTTCACTAATTCATCAAAATTAGGGTGCTGTTGTTTGAAGGTATCATTATCAATGACAACAACATTCCCTTGTGTTTCTTCAAAAATTTCTGATCGCAAACTGGTTTTTCCTGACCCTGGTTGCCCACCAAGTAAAAAAGCGGTTGGCGATTCAACCGCTTTTTTTCCTTGAACCAATTCTTCTAAATTATCATTTAAGCGATTCTCAAACTGTTTGTCAGTAAAATTGACTATATTTGCCATATTAAGCCACTTTCTCTTTATTCAAAACTTGTTTTGAGTAACGATTCATTGACCGCCAATACTCATGAACGGCTTGTAATTCTTCTAAAGAATATTCAAAAAGATTTACACGTTTTGCAAGCTTTAATTGGTTTAATAAATTGACTTCCAATAATTGAGAGTCATTTTTATTTAATTCATGATTCAAAACATAATTTAATACCCGATTATAAACACTTGCCGATAATTCGTTAATGATCTCTATTTCAAATGTTTTTTCATACGTAACTGCCATTTCATTTTCACTCCTTTTAAAGTTTGTCAGGTAAATATTTCCGTATATATTCTTCTAAGGCTTGATCCATAACTTCTTTTACGTTTCCGCCATTCTTTGCTGTTTCGATTTTTATGATATGGTGCAAGTCAGCACGAACACGAACCGTCTTATCTCCCATTATATCTTTTTTTGCACTGATTGGTGTATCATTTCGTTTTGCTTTTTGTGCGCCTAAATTTCCCACAATCACTCACTTCTTTCTATTTCTTCTTATTCTTATTTTATCATCAACAATCACAAATCACAAGTGATTTGTGATTAATCACTTGTGATTTGTGATTCTATTCTTTTTCGTTTTCTAATTGAATAATTCGCTCAAGCATTTCAAAAAATACGTTCTCATACATGGATAAAACTTTTTTGTCATAGCCTTTGTGTTCTGTAATTCCGTTTTTAGACCAGGTACTTACTTTATTACTTCGCTTGATAATATTTTGGAAAACCAAGTTATCTTCTTTATGTTGCTTGTACAGTTCTTCCAGGTTTGATTTTATCGTTGCGCTGTCCGTATCAACTAAATAAGGAACAAAACCGATCATATCTAGTCCAGGGTTAAATTGTTCTTGTAAATCAATCAAATAGGAAATATAGTTTTGAATGTTGTTTGTACTTTCTTCTTCTGCTTGTAAAGGGATCATAACGTAATCACTTGCCACGATTGCATTATTTGTATAAACGCTTGGCGTTGGTACAGTATCAATAATAATGAGATCATAGTCACTTTTTAAAGGTGCTAAAAGAGTAGCAAGCAATCTACTTTCGTTTTCAAACGTCCATGAGCGAGTTAATTTTGGCAGTAACATCAAATCAAACGTGCCAGGAATCAAGTCTAAATTATCAGTCAAATGAATAATAGAAGAAGCCAAGTTTCCATTTTTCAGTCCTTCATAAAAATTGACACGTGGCAATTCTACCTTAAATGTTTTTGCTAAGTCTTTTGTCAATGTTGCTTGT
Source organism: Enterococcus sp. DIV0436a (assembly GCF_051711605.1). NCBI lineage: Bacteria > Bacillati > Bacillota > Bacilli > Lactobacillales > Enterococcaceae > Enterococcus > Enterococcus sp. DIV0436a. Next base: position 803,382 of record NZ_JBIONA010000001.1, on the reverse strand, counting down.
AAGTCCTTATCGATCATTAAAACTTTTAAATTAAATTTGTCTGTCAAGTAAGCAAACATAGTCGATAATTTTGACTTTCCAACACCACCTTTAAAATAATTGTTTAAGATAACAATTGCTTCATTTTTACTGTTTAAAATACGTCTTAATTCTTCAAGTATTTTTAGTTCTTCCTTCTCCATAACTACGCCCCATTCTTTTTTTGTATAGTAATATTGTATCATTAGGAATCACAAATCACAAGTGATTTGTGATTAATCACTTGTGATTTGTGATAAGTGATTTGTGATTAATATATAAAAGCCCTGTTTAAAGGGCTTTTATGTTTATTTTGAGAAAGAGATAAAATCAATATATCCCTTTTCTCCGATTTTTACAACGGCATTGTAGGGCTTTTTCTCTTTGTTTTTGATTCCTTTTACCAGGGTTTCTTTTCCCTCCAGTAATTCTTTTACATTCGTTTTGGTTAGTTTTTTCTTTCTAAAATGTTCAGCTAAAGTAAACTTACATTCAGGATAATTTGAACAACCATAAAACGATTTTTTTAATACAATATTGTTACCACACTTAGGACATTTTCCTACAATACTTTTTTCAGCTTCTTTTTCTTTCTGTACCTGGTAATCAGAAAAATTTAGTTTTTCTATATCGTTAGGTACAGCTTCCAGTAAATGAACGATAAACTTCTTGATATTATTAATAAAGTTTTCTTGATTGCCTTCTCTTTTACCGATTTTTTTTAAATACGTTTCCCATTTAGCCGTCATTTCAGCACTCGTTAAAAGGTGCTGACTTTCAACTGCCTGGCACAATAATTTTCCTTTTTCAGTTACAACAAGCTTATTCTTAATCACTTGGATATATTCTTTTTGTTTTAACGCTTCAATAATACTTGCTCTTGTCGCTTCTGTTCCGATCCCCTCGACTTCTTGTAAAATCTTGATTGCTTCTTCATCATCAACCGTTTTATTAGCGGTTTTCATAGCAGTTAATAATGTACCCTCTGTAAAAGCTTTCGGTGGTTGTGTTTCTTTTTCGGCACTCTTAACGTCAACCTCGGCATGTTCTCCAATGATAACCAAGGGTAACGTTTGAACGTCCTCTTTTTCTTCTTTGGTTTGTTGTTTGAAAAGAATTTTCCAACCTTCTTGTTTTGGTGTCTTTCCGATCGATTGAAACAGCAAATCAGCTACTTTCGTTTGTATCTTGGTTTCTTCATACAAGTAATCAGGTAAAAACATGGCAACGGTCGTTTTAACGACTAAAGCATATATTTTTCGTTGTAAATCGTCCATTTTTGCTAATGCAGATTCGGTAGGTACTTGTTTTGTTGGGATAATGGCGTGGTGTTCCTGTACCTTACTACCGTCCACATAACGCTTTCTAGGCTCTGTTTGAACCATTTCGAGATCAAGTCCTAAAAAACCGCTATATTTGCCAAAATTTGCTTTTAAATAAGCAAATTCGTTCTCTGTAATAAATGGTGTATCTGTTCTTGGATAACTCAATAATTTTGCTTCATACAGTCCTTGCATAGCTTTTAAAGTTTGGCTTGCTGTCGCTTTATAAAGCTGATTGACTTTTGATTGTAAACTACTTAAAGAAAACAAACTCGGACTATTCGTTTTCTTCTCTTTGGTTTGAACATCAGCAATTATCCCCTCTTGATTGCCTATTTTAGCTTGTTTAGAAGAAACAAAGGATAAAAGTTCCTCTTGGCTCTTAAAACGCTGTGTGGGGCTTAGAACGCCCTTAAACGACCCTTGGTTTACTTTTATACTAGCTTCCACCTCGAAAAAACCTGAATAATTCATAGCTCTAAATTTAACCTGTTTTTTTGAACAAATTGCCAATTTTTAAATTAGGCAGATACTTTCTTCCAAAATAATGTGTTTTCGAACAGGATGCCTACGGAAGAAGATCATAATAAAAATTATTTGTCTATTTAAGGGCAGACGAATCCCTTGAAAAAGAATCGGTTAAAAAATTTGTGTGATAACTAGTCTAAATCCATTGTTTGGATCGCCGCAGGCGTTCAAAAACCTTATAAAATTCAGTTTGATACACATGATAACTTGACAGTTTGAGATAGACCTGTCTCCCAGTCTGAACAAGTTTACCGGCTACTTTAAGCAATATCAGCCGGATGGAATGAATCGTCATGCCCTGGTTCACTTTATCAAAACCAATGCTTTTTAAAAAATTAACGAGGTTGTATGCAAGGACACTGATCATCATTCTGACATGATTTTCTAAGAAACGCGGGCTATCTGTTTTATCGAAGTAAAAGCCACCTTTCGCTTCTTTGATGAAATTTTCCATTGTTCCTCGCTTGCCGTAAAGAGAAAATATGACTTCAGGCGAGACATTGTCGGATAGATTAGTCACAATAAACGCATGATGAAATAGCAATTCTCCTCCTTCACGGACGGAGCGTATACAGACACGACGAGGTTTCGACCAGGATTGTGCTTGATAAGGTAGTGAAAAATACTGCACTTCTCGCTCTTCCCATTCTTGATTGTCCCCGTAAAGAACAGAATGTTCAGCTAACTGACTTAACCTCCGATTGCTCTTTAATCGGATAACGTACTGGCTTTCAGTTGCTTCACAAGACTCATACACCTCTGGTGTGGCGAAGCCGCTGTCACCCCGAACCAATATCTCGGTATGAGGTAACGTGCTCTTGTAGTGGTGTAAAAGCGGGTTGATAAAGGCTTTTACCCCTTTAGATGTGTACTGATTGCCTGAACGCAGTTCAGCTTTTAAGAAATCTCCGGTCAGTCCATCAAAGGCAACTAATGGGTGATAGCCGTAGGTTTGATAATGGGCATTATAATCTGTTTGTTCTTGGCGTCCAAAGGTATCCGAATGTGTGGAATCGACATCAATGATTAACTCGGTGTCATTGCGAATTAAACGTGCTTTATCAATCAATGACTGATTTAATGCTTGGAGTTGATCGATGTTCTCCTCGGTGAAACGATCCAGAAACCGTGAGATTGAGGATTGTGATGCCAACTGTTTTTTACCGAGTACAGCTTGAAAGACAGGATCCCGTCTTAATAGATTAGCTGATGAGTCTGCCGAGTAACCAGCAATTAATTGCATAATAAGCTGTTCCAATATCGCTAAGTTATCATGGGTAAAATAAGCCCGATGATCTGTAATATGGAGCCATTGTTTAGCTAAGTGCGAAAAGCCGAAGGTATTCATTAATTCTTTAACCAGGACTAACCCCGAATCACTTGATAGACGACCACCGGTATGTGAAATAGTGATATTTGAATTGAATTTAACTTGATTTTTGTGTAAGCTAGTCATGAGAAGAACTCCTTTCTTATGGTTGGTTTCGTCACCTTTACCATAGCAGAATGGGGTTCTTTTTTCATCACTTAAGGGGTGAAACTAAAAAAGTAATTATCAGACTGCCGTTAGGCAGTTTCAGACGGTTTCAATTAAAAAGTATGAATTATTCAGGGTAAACATCTTTCGTTGTATTGTAAATTAACGCCATCCAAAATTTTGATTCAAGATTTTCTTTCGGTTTATTATATGTTTGAGCCAATATAAGCTACAAAACTGCTGTCTATCCATTTTTGAGTAACCTCATTTATATCAATCCCAATAGTAGCCAACCCAATAATGCTGCAATCCAATTTCTCTAACAAAGCTATTAAAGCCTTCATTTGAGAACCTGTCTCTATCCAATCATCTACAATCAAAACTCTTTTGTTCCTCACAATAGAACTCTTAGATATTTCAAAGCTTTTATCTTGACCTGAATAGTCGGTAAAATGTGTCGAAATAATCTCTTCTTTTGCGTATGGCAGCTTATCACCTTTTCTTACTCCAATAAACCCCACTCCAAGTTCTTTGGCTATGGCAGTGCCTAGTATCCATCCAATTGCTTCTGGGGCAGCCACATAATCTACTTTATTTTGAAAATCCAATGATAGTACTTTTACAATTTTATCAAAAACGGTTTTATGTGTAAAAATAGTTAGTAAATCATATTTTCCAATTGAGTTACGAGGTAATATACCTCTAATTTCATTTATAACATCAGTACTTTCCATACATTTACACCCCTTGCTTATGGTTAATAATCTTTGCTAATCTTTAAAAATAGTCATTTTCAACATATTTTTTATACATGTCCTCGGTATATCTTGTTATGTTCTTACCATACTCTGGATAATCAAACCCCAGTAGTTCTGCTACCTCTTTGGACACTTCCCTGAACAATTGGTGGCATATAAATAATGACTTCCAAATATTTTCATAGGAATCCATGCGATATGTAGATAATAATCTATTCCATAGATCTTCATCAATGTATTTGTTAATATACTTATAATTTTTCCCAACACTTAATGAAAATTCTGTCTTTATCCCAACCTTCCACGACATCATCCTAAGTAGTTCAAACCGTAGAATCTGGTTCAGATGATCGATTGCAAACAGTATCTCTTTGCGGCACAATCCTTTAATAACATAAGGTGTTACATTCCAAAATTCATTGCAGCAATCATCATACTCCCTTGCGCTTGGCTTTCTTACATGATAATCTATATCAGTCGGAACTATGTCCCTTTTAATTCTACAATCTTTATCAATTAGAACCTTTATTAATTTATCGCCCTTTAGGTAATTATCTAACTCTTCCAAGGGCAATAAGGTAAGATCAATTTTATTGTAATCATCAAATAGCATAAGATAGGAAAATCCCTTTTCTTCAGGTGGGAATAATTCCATATCCTCCGGCTTTTGCATCATTATTATATTCCCAAATTGATTAAGCCAGTCATCATTAGATATAAACGGTTCTATATCACTTACAAAATATGTAATATCATAATCCTGAAATTCATCTTTAGGTATATTAATATTTGCGCGTGACCCCTCAAGGGTCACAATTCGAATACGTTCATCCTGTTCTGCTAAAGAAAGTACTAAATCCATCATTTCTTTTTCTGATCTCATTTACATACTCCTCGTTTATTTTTTCTATATTATTACATCTTCTTTTTTGCCGATACAATCAGCATCATTGGGCGTCGCATTTCATCCGCCATCCCCGGAATATCCATCATGTTCTCTGGCGGCTGTGGCTCCACAATCTGATTTATTATAAAACTATTTGAAAGCAGTGTATTTAGATATGTGGTCAGTGTTCTATGATATTTTGTAACCTTTTCTTCCAAAAACATAGCTGTCCGTTTGCCCTCATAATAATAATTGTCCACCGGGAAATGCAGTATTTCTCCTTTTTCGTTATAATACCAGTCTTGTGTTCCATGAGCAGTAAAAACAGGATGTTCAACTGTAAAAACTAAATTGCCACCAGCCTTCAGCATCCTATATATCTTTTTTATTAAATTCTCATAGTCTGCTACATAATGAAACGCAAGCGAACTTAGTATTACATCAAAGCTCTCCTCTGGGAAATCCACATCTTCTATGGCACAGCATTCATATTCAATCTGTGGAAAATGGGTTTTTCCTTTTGCTACTTCGAGCATTTTATGAGAAATATCAACACCTACTACAGAGGAAGCACCGTTTTCCATCGCATATATACAGTGCCATCCATAGCCGCATCCTAAATCAAGCACACGCTTACCCTTAAAATCAGGTAGCATCTTTTTCAAAGTCTCCCATTCTCCCGCACCAGCCAGTCCTTTCTGCGAGCGACTCATTTGACTGTATTTTTGAAAAAATATATTATCATCATATTTGTTTTCTTTCATCTGAACTCTCCTCGTTTAAAAAGTTATTTATCTCCGATACAATTTCATTCACTTCTTTATAAAGTTTCTCGGTCATGTCGTAGCATTCAAAAAGAGAAAGACCGAGTACTTCAAAAATATGATTAACTCTTTCGGCATATTTTTCAGGTTTATATTCAAAAGTTTCAAGCAGTTTTATAGCTTTCTTTTCGTTAATGCAATAAGCATTATTACATGCAAATAGTACTTGATTTAAGCATGAAATAATACGAAAAACATGGCCTGCAATATAATATTTATCCTCTGCCCCCGCATTTGCTTTTACAAACATTAAAGAGAATTCAGCTTCAAATATAAAAAAGTTCATCAAGCTTTTCTTTAGAGCAGTAGGGTAAATTTCTGCCTGCTTTTTTAATTCGCATAAGCTTTCGTTCTTAGCATATAGTATTTTACTAATCGCTAATTCTCCACGATACATAGCACTTATATAACCATGGGGATGCCCGGTCTGATAATTGGCAGTAACAATTCCTTGCTCCGTATCTTTGATTATTTGTTCCACCCGTTTTATATCACGTAATATCAAGTCAACATGACACCCGTTTATAACTAACCATCCACCGCCATTAACCCAATCACCCCACGCTCCGGGAGGTACAACAAGGTTGTTTCTATTCTCATCATCCAACTCTGTAGCAATTTGATTAATCGCTGTCAGGTCAAATGAGTCTGAATTGTAATAGATTCCGATATCTATATCAGAATTTTCTGTATGGGTGCTTCTTGCACGTGAGCCCCCTAATACAATGCCTTCTATAAAAGGCAAAGATGATAATTTCTCTGTTACTATTTGAATAACATTACCTACCATATAAACATCCTCCTTTATTCGTTAGATATTTTTATTTCATCTCCATCTGGTAAAATAAATGCCTGCACAAACTTGACACCTAGCACATCAGCAATGGCCTTCAACTCATCCAAGGTTACTGTTTCTCGTTGTAATTTTTTATTGAAATTCTGTGGAGTCTGGCCAATACGTCTAGCAAGTTCGGAAACACTTATATTCATTTGCTCACACAGTTCTTTAATCATTTCTGCCGTAGTCATACAGCACCTCCAAGTTTATGCTAAGAATAACATAAACCATTTGGTTGATAAATGCAATAGTCATTAAAATATTATTATAATCAGCAATTAAAAGAAAACCCACAACTCTACTTCAGAGTCATGGGCTATTTACTTCTGGTTTTCATATTTCCATTTCGATACCTGGTTTGAAGGCTATGACGAAGTGGTCTTCATAGACCTTAACGTTCTGGATTATCTTCCTTACAAGCTTATCATCATATTCTAAGGTGCGGAATTTGTTCTTGCGGATAAATTCAATCAACTCATTGATGCGCTCGTTCTCGCCACTGAGGGAGGCATCTTCTACTAAAAGAGTCTGACGCTTATCTCGCATCTCATCGATCTCATCTACCAGGTATTCATAATCTTGACCTTTATTGGCCAGCTTGATTAGTTCTTTTTGTTTTTCATCTAGTAGGGTATTAATCTCTGAAATTTGGTATTCTGTGGTTTCTCCAATCACAGCATGAATATTTTCTTCCAGTGTCTTTATCATATTGTTGCCACCAGCAAGTAGCTTATTAATTGCGGTCATTACCGCACCATAGAGTTCATCTTCTTTTACGGTTCGGTTCTTACATACCTCGGGACCCTGCTCGATTCTAGTCACGCATCGCCAGACAAATTCTTTTCTGCCATGAATATTCCAATAGGTTCTCCTATAAATATCGCCACAATATCCACAGAAGGTGATGGCACTTAAAGCGTACTTGCTACTATAAATTCTTTTGTTCTTGCCTTCTCCTGTGTAGATATTACTTCTCCGATAAATTTCTTCTTGAGCCTGCAAAAATAACTCTTTAGAAATAATCGCTTCATGGCTATTTTCAACATAATACTGGGGAAAATGAGAGATTAACTACAGTCTCACTTACTGGCTAGTGACAGTAAGCAGACACACTCAACGTTTAGTACTCAGGCGATTTAGGGATCAAGTCAACAAACACTAAAAACTATTGATTGCATAGGATTTTTAAGCATCTCCTAACAACCCAACATCTAATCTATCACTTCATTTAAGTAGGGTATTTTAGTTTCGCTGTTAAAATCAAGCCTATTTTTATCTGTGGATGTAAATCCTACTAATATCCGATTCTCCACTCCCTTAAGCCATGCAAAGAAATTCTAAACCATATTTGCACCAAAAAGAGATTAACCACTAGCGGATCGAAGAAAAACACCTTGTCTCAGCTACGTCAAAAGATGAAATGTGAGTGACGCTAGATTCGTGCTTCAGCAATTCTAGGATCGAAGCGGTCTCGCAGCCCCTCACACAAGGCGGTTTTCCATAGGATAGCGCGAGATTCAATCACCACTATTTGCCAAAGAGCCCAAAAAACCGCTAGCCAAAAATCGGCTACCGGTTCTAAAAATGATGTTTATCCTTTTCGAGTCTAACAACTCGTCAGGACGAACAATAATTATTTTCTTGTTAACAGACATACTGCTTCCACATGGATTGAGAGGACAGAATGAATGTCATTTGTGTATGTCCGTTCTCGGAAACATATCCACGACACTTTTTGCACTATCGGTAGACGGGAACATATCCATAGGCTTCGCTGTTTTTTGAAAAACTGAGGTATGCTGTTAATTTTCAGTACCCAATACTGTGAATAACGTTACTCTCCTATTCACTAATGTAATTCAACAATCTTTCTAAAATGTCATGTGTAACTTTTAAGTTGTATTGTTCAATAAGGTGACTTTGCAAATCCATAACTAATAGCAAAGAATTTTTATAGGCTTCAAATAATTCTACCTTATCTAATCGAGCAGTGGTCTTTGCAAATTTTTTATAATTTTCAAGGCTAATTTCTTTTTCAAGGTTTTTACTCATGTTTAGCCAATTATCAGCATTTTTTTCTGCCATACGTATAAGTTGTAGTGTATTTTTTTGAAGTTGTGATAAGAGTTCTAATGAACGAGCATATTCTCCTCTTTTTAGAACGTTGATTCCCATCAACCATAGATTAGAGAAATTACACAACAAAAAATTAGCATTTTCTTCAGTAAGTCTATTTGGTCTTGCACCACTTATCTCTGATAAATAATTTTCTAATTGCCCTGTTTCATCGTAAATAAGCATAGCCTTCGTATCAGGAATATAACCTGAATCTTTAAACGAGGGGATTATGTTCATATCTTTTTCAGAAAGGAAATGAAATTCCCCACGTATAAGATTATCAAAAATAACTACCTCTGTTCCGTACTCATTTTTATAAAGCATCAAGTACGGAGCTACGTCAAACAACCAGTTGGATGAATCAAAGTTCGAGGTTATACTATCTTTCAAAAATATATAGAACTCTATATCAGAGTATTGGTCACCTTCTCCTTTGGTAAACGATCCATACATCATACAAGCTGTAATTCGTTCATCTGACTCAGTAAGATTCTTAACGTTTGCAATTAATTCTTTTTGTTTTAACATTTCTTCACCCTTTCATGTAAATATCTTTTAGTTATTGTGGCAACTCAAAATCTCTACAAACCTAAATTAATATTTTTCGTACAAATGTTATTGCAAAAAGCATCATCATGCTCCACAAACAATAGTGTAGGACAATATTCCAAAATCATTTTTTCAATTTGGATACGTGAAAAAATATCAATATAGTTCAATGGCTCATCCCATATATACAAATGTGCACTTTCACAAAGGCTTTTAGCAATTAGTACTTTCTTTTTCTGACCAGCACTAAAATCCACCATGTTCTTATCAAACTGCTCTCTATTAAAATCCAGTTTACGAAGAATCGTTTTAAATAGAGTTTCATCGATCTTATTATTATAGGCAAATTCAGATAGATTACCTTTTAAATATGAAGTATCTTGCGAAATATAAGAAATTTTTAGTCCACTTGCTAGCATAAAATTTCCGGTAAATTTAATATCATCTCCATTAATCAATTTTAGGATACTAGACTTACCACTCCCATTTTTTCCGATAATGGCAACTCTATCACCAATATTGACTCTGAAATTAAGATTACTGCATACTTCTTTATCTCCATAAGACAATGATAAATCATTCGCTTCTATTAAGCACTCTTTGTGAAATTCAAGTGGTGAAATTTTTAAGTCATCATATTGTTCAATGTTGTGGAGCAGTTCTGATTTTTGTAAAACGGCTTCCTGATGTCTTGACTCAATATTTTTGGCACGTTTCATCGCTTTTGCAGCCTTATGTCCAACATAACCCTTATCCAGTTTTGAACCAGAATTTGTTGTTCCATATTTACTTTTTTCTACTTTATTTGACCAGTTTGAACTACGTTTTGCTGCATAAGACAACCTTCCTATTTCTTTAAGGAGTTTCTTGTTTTCTGCCAGTTCAAAATTATCTTGTAACGTTTTGTTCTCCCACCAAGAAGTAAAATTTCCCTTTTGGATTTCGATATTCGTTTTATTGATAGATAGTATATGGTCAACACATTGATCAAGTAAGCTTCTATCATGAGATACCAAAATAAACCCCTTCTTGCGTTTCAAATAGTTTTGCACTACATTACGTGCATCGATGTCAAGATGGTTTGTAGGTTCATCAATAAGCAGGAAACAACTCGCTGTAAGGAATAAAGCTGCAAGAAGGACCTTCGTTTGCTCACCATTTGACAATGTATTAAACGGACGATATAAAGCATCTTCTTGAACATCAAGCAATGATATTTCACGAAAAATCTCCCAATCCATACATTCCGTACAAATACTCTTCATTACTTCAATTGTATATAGACTCTTATCTTCCACATCATAAGGAAAATACTCAAACTTAACTGTAGAACTTATATTGCCGGAATACGCATATTTGCCAAGCAGTAAATTTAAGAAAGTAGTTTTACCGCGTCCGTTTCTTCCAATAAAACCGAGTTTCCAATCTGTATCTATCTGAAAACTTACATTTTCAAAAATATTGTCATAACTTCCTTCATATGAAAAAGTTAGATTTGAAACATTTATTAAGGACATATATTTCTTCCTCCTTTACATTATAAAAATTTTATAAGCAAAGTCGGTTTTCGGCATTAATTACTCTATAATGTTATCCAACTCTGCAAGGATTTTGTCATGAATGACATAGTATCATTGTCTATCACGTTTATCTTCCTTTCTTTTACAAATATTAAAAGCCGCAAGAAAGTAAATTCTTACGGCTCAAAAACAAATACTATTATTACCTTTTGTTATACATAACATAAGGTTACTGTAATGTATTATTGAGTGTAGAATACTTAACTTTCTTGCAATTTGCATAACAAAACAAACGGTTCTATAGCCGTTTCTTTAAATATCTTATTATGCATCATATAATTAGCAAGAAAAGTTATACATTCTTCCACCTCCAAGTCGTTTTATTATATCATATTATCTTTAAAAATCCAATATAATTCTTCTGTTCTCTTTCTAAAGATTACCCTTCTACATCAATCTCGACTCCTGATTTGAATTCAACGGCGAACTTATCATGAAATACCGTAACTTTTTCTATAAGCCTCCTTACTAACTGCTCATCATATTCCTCTAACTCACAGGATTGTTCATTAAAGAAATCAGTCATTTCAGCGATTCGTTGCCTTTTTCCTTCACGCTCTGCATTTTCAACAAGTGCATTTTGCTTCAATTCTCGAAGGTGGTAGATTTCATCAGCCACATCTTCATAGTCATTCTTGGATTTTGCTTGGATAAGAAGCTGTTGTTGTAATTCTTCCAATTTGCTATCAATATCATTGGTGGCATTATCATTTTCTTCATTAAGTATAGTAGCTATGTTTTTCTGCAACGCCTGGAGGAAGGGTTCTTTGTTAGCCAAAAGTTCGTTAATAGCCTTGACCACTGCTGTCTGCAATGTTTCCTCGTTTATGGTAGGGGCAGTACATTCAGATCCTTTTTCCTCCAAACGGCTGACGCATCTCCAAACAATAGACTTGTAACCTCGGTTATTCCAGTGTACCCGGCGGTAAATATCACCGCACTGGCGAGCAAACTGCAACTGCAACTATGCAGGCACTTAATCTTAAAAGAACTACTTTCTATAAACTGGTGAAGGAAGTGATTGTATGATGACGATGTGTCCACGATGTTTAGAGCTATACAGTGAAATTTGGTCGAAGCCTTGTTGTAAATGCGCCGATAAGACCATTCCTGTTGATATTGAACTCATCAATGTCGTTCAGATGCTGCTCACTAGAGGCTTCGATGTATCTTATGCCACTTGTTACCCAGATAAAGAACAAGGTGAGATCGAAGCTATGGAAATTGAGATTCACTTTAGGGAATTGTATCCGCAGGCTCTCTTTGATGGTCTCCCACCTGACTGGATTGTAATTGACGAATACCCAGTTCTTGGCGGTAAGGTTCTTGATGAACCTGTTGATATCCTTACATGTGCAATCGAATATCGATTTGAAGAGAGCATCCATATTCAAAAGGATATCGCTATAAGCAATCTGGAAACATGGCTCGAAGAGAAAGACCCGCAATCTTGTAGGGCTATCCTTACATTGGCCGGCTTCTGAAAAAGTAAGACCCTCTCAACAGTAATGATCTGCTGAAAGGGTACTTTACTTTAATCTATGACCTTGAAGTGCCTTAATGCGTCTTTAATAGCTTCTACTTTATATTCTGGTGCTGGTTTATATGGGCGTTTTAGTTCTTCAACTGCGTTTGGTGCGTCGTACATCGGCAGGCCTAAGTTTCTTTTGACCTCTGCAATGTTTGCAGTGTGAACTTTGAAGCCGTACTTTTCTTCGATATACTCCTGAATAAGCCTGTAGGTGATACGATCTGGCTGGATTTTTCGGTCGTCTGCGTACTCCATTTTTACACTGATAAAATCGTCTGCACTTTTGTGGGACAATAAAACACACGTCTCAACGTGGCTCGAGTTGATGGCATTGATGTCTTAAGCTGATTTTTAACCCTTTCGTTCGCGGGAACGTATCAACGGTATTTTGATTATTTTTTAAGAAACTGATATATGGGGGAACATATCGAAGCAATCAATAATGCACATTAACAACTAGTCTTTGTTATATTTAAACTATTCGAAAAGGTAATTGGATATTAAGGGAAGACTCTATAGACTTTTTCATATGATTAACGAGTTCAGCCACCTCAGATTCCATTCCTTCCCACTTGTCAACACACTCTCCTAAATAAGCCTCTCTCGCTTTGTTGAGTAAAGTAGCATGCTCATCGGGTAATTGAGGTATCGCCCATTCAGCTGCCAGATCTTTTGAGCGAATTTCACCAGTAGATGCTGTCAGCCACATTCTGGCTAAAGTTAAAATCACATTGCGTTCGTCACCGTTAATGCTAGCTATCAACCCGGGCAACGATTCTTTAATTGCTTTTCGAATATCTGTCATTGGCACAGGCTCAATTACTTCTGTTGCCTTTGGTCCCAAAAGGTTAATACTATTTTTTCTTAGTTGTGCTAAAAGTATTGCTAAATCCGGATCATAAGTCGACTCAGGAATTTCTCCCTTTTCAAACTGCTCTCTTAGCCACTCGCCATACATAAATTCATATTTGGGGGGGAAATGCCAAGGGACAATATCCTTTTGATTTATGACCGTAACTTCAAGAGGCCTCATATCTTTTATGTTTCCTATTTTCCCAGATATAAGCATTAACCTATTTGTAAGATTCCTTCGAGTTTTTTCAGATAAACTTTGATTTGTTATTACCAAAATATCTACATCGCTATTCATACGTAAACCACCCATTACTGCCGAACCATACAAATACACCCCAATTAACATATTATCAAGTAGTTCCGCTATAGTTTTTAATGCTTGAATTGCTTCTTTCGGAATTTTTTTGTTACTTAAATCTATACTCAACTTCGATCTCCTTTCGTCTGAAAACTGTTTTTTAACGCCTCTTAAAATTTATAAAAAAAGAGTAAACATCTTTCGTTGTATTGTAAATTAACGCCATCCAAAATTTTGATTCAAGATTTTCTTTCGGTTTATTATATGTTTGAGCCAATATAAGCTACAAAACTGCTGTCTATCCATTTTTGAGTAACCTCATTTATATCAATCCCAATAGTAGCCAACCCAATAATGCTGCAATCCAATTTCTCTAACAAAGCTATTAAAGCCTTCATTTGAGAACCTGTCTCTATCCAATCATCTACAATCAAAACTCTTTTGTTCCTCACAATAGAACTCTTAGATATTTCAAAGCTTTTATCTTGACCTGAATAGTCGGTAAAATGTGTCGAAATAATCTCTTCTTTTGCGTATGGCAGCTTATCACCTTTTCTTACTCCAATAAACCCCACTCCAAGTTCTTTGGCTATGGCAGTGCCTAGTATCCATCCAATTGCTTCTGGGGCAGCCACATAATCTACTTTATTTTGAAAATCCAATGATAGTACTTTTACAATTTTATCAAAAACGGTTTTATGTGTAAAAATAGTTAGTAAATCATATTTTCCAATTGAGTTACGAGGTAATATACCTCTAATTTCATTTATAACATCAGTACTTTCCATACATTTACACCCCTTGCTTATGGTTAATAATCTTTGCTAATCTTTAAAAATAGTCATTTTCAACATATTTTTTATACATGTCCTCGGTATATCTTGTTATGTTCTTACCATACTCTGGATAATCAAACCCCAGTAGTTCTGCTACCTCTTTGGACACTTCCCTGAACAATTGGTGGCATATAAATAATGACTTCCAAATATTTTCATAGGAATCCATGCGATATGTAGATAATAATCTATTCCATAGATCTTCATCAATGTATTTGTTAATATACTTATAATTTTTCCCAACACTTAATGAAAATTCTGTCTTTATCCCAACCTTCCACGACATCATCCTAAGTAGTTCAAACCGTAGAATCTGGTTCAGATGATCGATTGCAAACAGTATCTCTTTGCGGCACAATCCTTTAATAACATAAGGTGTTACATTCCAAAATTCATTGCAGCAATCATCATACTCCCTTGCGCTTGGCTTTCTTACATGATAATCTATATCAGTCGGAACTATGTCCCTTTTAATTCTACAATCTTTATCAATTAGAACCTTTATTAATTTATCGCCCTTTAGGTAATTATCTAACTCTTCCAAGGGCAATAAGGTAAGATCAATTTTATTGTAATCATCAAATAGCATAAGATAGGAAAATCCCTTTTCTTCAGGTGGGAATAATTCCATATCCTCCGGCTTTTGCATCATTATTATATTCCCAAATTGATTAAGCCAGTCATCATTAGATATAAACGGTTCTATATCACTTACAAAATATGTAATATCATAATCCTGAAATTCATCTTTAGGTATATTAATATTTGCGCGTGACCCCTCAAGGGTCACAATTCGAATACGTTCATCCTGTTCTGCTAAAGAAAGTACTAAATCCATCATTTCTTTTTCTGATCTCATTTACATACTCCTCGTTTATTTTTTCTATATTATTACATCTTCTTTTTTGCCGATACAATCAGCATCATTGGGCGTCGCATTTCATCCGCCATCCCCGGAATATCCATCATGTTCTCTGGCGGCTGTGGCTCCACAATCTGATTTATTATAAAACTATTTGAAAGCAGTGTATTTAGATATGTGGTCAGTGTTCTATGATATTTTGTAACCTTTTCTTCCAAAAACATAGCTGTCCGTTTGCCCTCATAATAATAATTGTCCACCGGGAAATGCAGTATTTCTCCTTTTTCGTTATAATACCAGTCTTGTGTTCCATGAGCAGTAAAAACAGGATGTTCAACTGTAAAAACTAAATTGCCACCAGCCTTCAGCATCCTATATATCTTTTTTATTAAATTCTCATAGTCTGCTACATAATGAAACGCAAGCGAACTTAGTATTACATCAAAGCTCTCCTCTGGGAAATCCACATCTTCTATGGCACAGCATTCATATTCAATCTGTGGAAAATGGGTTTTTCCTTTTGCTACTTCGAGCATTTTATGAGAAATATCAACACCTACTACAGAGGAAGCACCGTTTTCCATCGCATATATACAGTGCCATCCATAGCCGCATCCTAAATCAAGCACACGCTTACCCTTAAAATCAGGTAGCATCTTTTTCAAAGTCTCCCATTCTCCCGCACCAGCCAGTCCTTTCTGCGAGCGACTCATTTGACTGTATTTTTGAAAAAATATATTATCATCATATTTGTTTTCTTTCATCTGAACTCTCCTCGTTTAAAAAGTTATTTATCTCCGATACAATTTCATTCACTTCTTTATAAAGTTTCTCGGTCATATCGTAGCATTCAAAAAGAGAAAGACCGAGTACTTCAAAAATATGATTAACTCTTTCGGCATATTTTTCAGGTTTATATTCAAAAGTTTCAAGCAGTTTTATAGCTTTCTTTTCGTTAATGCAATAAGCATTATTACATGCAAATAGTACTTGATTTAAGCATGAAATAATACGAAAAACATGGCCTGCAATATAATATTTATCCTCTACCCCCGCATTTGCTTTTACAAACATTAAAGAGAATTCAGCTTCAAATATAAAAAAGTTCATCAAGCTTTTCTTTAGAGCAGTAGGGTAAATTTCTGCCTGCTTTTTTAATTCGCATAAGCTTTCGTTCTTAGCATATAGTATTTTACTAATCGCTAATTCTCCACGATACATTGCACTTATATAACCATGGGGATGCCCGGTCTGATAATTGGCAGTAACAATTCCTTGCTCCGTATCTTTGATTATTTGTTCTACCCGTTTTATATCACGTAAAATCAAGTCAACATGATACCCATTTATAAATAACCATCCGCCGCCATTAATCCAATCACCCCACGCTCCGGGAGGCACAACAAGGTTGTTTCTATTTTTATCATCCAATTCTGTAGCAATTTGATTAATCGCTGTCAGGTCAAATGAGTCTGAATTGTAATAGATTCCGATATCTATATCAGAATTTTCTGTATGGGTGCCTCTTGCACGTGAGCCCCCTAATACGATGCCTTCTATAAAAGGCAAAGATGATAATTTCTCTGTTACTATTTGAATAACATTACCTACCATATAAACATCCTCCTTTATTCGTTAGATATTTTTATTTCTTCTCCATCTGGTAAAATAAATGCCTGCACAAACTTGACACCTAGCACATCAGCAATGGCCTTCAACTCATCCAAGGTTACTGTTTCTCGTTGTAATTTTTTATTGAAATTCTGTGGAGTCTGGC
This sequence comes from Enterococcus sp. DIV0436a, assembly GCF_051711605.1. Taxonomy (NCBI): domain Bacteria; kingdom Bacillati; phylum Bacillota; class Bacilli; order Lactobacillales; family Enterococcaceae; genus Enterococcus; species Enterococcus sp. DIV0436a. The sequence goes on along the minus strand of NZ_JBIONA010000001.1, from coordinate 786,325 downwards.
CAATACGTCTAGCAAGTTCGGAAACACTTATATTCATTTGCTCACACAGTTCTTTAATCATTTCTGCCGTAGTCATACAGCACCTCCAAGTTTACGCTAAGAATATTATAAACCATTTGGTTGATAAACACAATAGTTATTAAAATATTATTATAATCAGCAAGCAAAAGAAAACCCACAACTCTACTGTAGAGTCATGGGCTATTTACTTCTGGTTTTCATATTTCCATTTCGATGCCAGATTTGAAGGCTATGACGAAGTGGCCTTCATAGACTGTAACGCTCTGGATTATCTTCCTTACAAGCTTATCATCATATTCTAAGGTGCGGAATTTGTTCTTGCGGATAAATTCAATCAGCTCATTGATTCGCTCGTTCTCGCCACTGAGGGAGGCATCTTCTACTAAAAGGATCTGTCGCTTGTCTCTCAGCTCATCAATCTCATCTGCTAAGTGGTCATAGTCTTGACCCTTGTTCGCCAGCTTGATTAGTTCTTTTTGTTTTTCCTCTAGTGAGTTGTTAATCTCTGAAATTTGGTATTCTGTGGTTTCGCCAATCACAGCATGAATATTCTCTTCCAGTGTCTTTATCATATTGTTCCCACCTGCAAGTAGCTTATTAATCGCAGTCATTACTGCACCATAAAGTTCATCTTCTTTTACGGTTCGGTTCTTACAAACTTCAGGACCTTGCTCGATTCTAGTCACGCATCGCCAGACAAATTCTTTTCTTCCGTGGATATTCCAATAGACCCGTCTATAAATATCGCCACAATCTCCACAGAAGGTGATGGCACTTAAAGCGTACTTGCTACTGTAAATTCTTTTGTTCTTGCCTTCTCCTGTGTAGATATTGCTTCTCCGATGAATTTCTTCTTGCGCCTGCAAAAATAACTCTTTAGGAATAATCGCTTCATGGCTATTTTCAACATAATATTGGGGAACATGCCCTTCATTTTTCACTCGTTTCTTGGTCAGAAAATCTACTGTGACAGTCTTTTGCAGAAGGGCATCTCCGATGTATTTTTCGTTTTGAAGTATCTTCTTAACTGATTCTGGTCGCCATCTTGGTTTTCCCGCTGCTGTTAAAATACCATCCTTTTCAAGGGCTCGACCAATGCCCACTAGACTCTGACCCTCAAGGTATTCTCGGTAGATGCGTTTGATAATCTCAGCTTCTTCGGGGACAATAGTTAAATTTCCATCTTCATCTTTCGTGTAGCCCATAAATCGCTTATGGTTGACCTGCACCTTTCCTTGTTGGTATCGGTACTGTAGCCCAAGCTTAACGTTTTGTGAAAGGCTCTGGCTTTCCTGCTGTGCCAAAGATGCCATAATAGTCAGCAAAACCTCACCTTTGGCATCCGTGGTGTTGATGTTCTCTTTCTCAAAATAAACTGATATGTTCTTATCCTTGAGCTGTCTAATGTATTGAAGGCAGTCTAGGGTGTTACGCGCAAATCGGCTGATGGATTTTGTAATAACCATGTCGATGTTACCGTCCATACACTCTGCAATCATGCGATTAAATTCGTCACGCTTTTTAGTGTTCGTACCAGAGATACCATCATCTGCAAAGATGCCAGCAAACTCCCATTCATTATTTTTCTTTATAAACTCTGTATAGTGTGAGACCTGAACCTCATAGCTAGAATTTTGTTCTTCTGTTTCTGTAGAAACACGGCAATAGGCAGCAACACGAAGTTTCTTTATCTTTTCTTTTGCGGCTGTACTTCCTACTCTTTTACGAGCAGGAATAACCATTATATTTTTCTCTGTCACTTTATTCCTCGCTTTCTATCAGACTGTATAAGTATTCTGCTCGTTCAAAAGGATCCACTGGCATCTTATTATCTGCCTTTTTCATTTTGAATCGTTCTTTGGGAGGGGGAGAGGTGAAAGCGGCAAGCTCTACCACTCGTCCTAAATCCTTTGCACGTTTATCTCTAACTTCTTCAGCTTTATCAAATATCTCTTTATCAATAATTGCTGGATACGTATCATTTCCAAGGTAGTTGACGTTTTTCAAAATGCGCCCCATCACAGAATGTGTCTTTTCAATACCTGCCTGTTCGCCAGCCACTGTAAGGGATAGTCCTGATATGTATTTCTCAAAGAATACCTTTACTTGACCTGCTGCCTTTTCATCGACAGTAACCACTCCATCTTGAATTTTGTATCCATATGGAATATATGCCATTTATCTCACCACCTTTTCTTTCAGGGAAAGACCGCATTTCAAATTGAATGTCAGCTCATCCCTGGAATTTACAATGATGTTCACTACAAATTCTTCAAATAGTTCTTCCGTGTAGTCACCATTAAAATTATCTGCTGACACATAATTAATGAGGTCCTTTATCTCGTTTGCTCGCAAAACCCCACTCGCAGAGTTCGTTACCAGGTTTGTTTTTTCGGTAGTAAGATTTTTAATCTCACTATCTAAAACATTATATAGCTTTCTTTTTCTTCTTTTTTTACTTTAATGATCGATAGCAACAATGATTTAACACTAGCAAGTTGAATGCCACCATTTCTTCCTGATTTAATCTTAAAGAAGATTTCTTGATTCGCTTTTAATACCTTCAATAGCTTATCTAGCGTACGTTCAGGAATGCCTAGCGCTTCTCTAATCTCTTTTTTGGTCGTCACTAAATAAGGCTTGTATACATCGCTTTTTTCGCTAATATAAGCCATTAAATCTTCTTTCCATTCTGACAAATGAACACGTTGACGTTCACTTCTTTTTTTCTTGAATTTAAACCACCCTTGACGGACAAATAAATCTTTACTGGTTAAATCACTTGATACCCAAGCTTTGCAAAGAATGGTAATGTATTCCCTATTAGCCCCTTGATAGTTTTCTGAGTAGGCACTTCTAACAAGTTTGATCACTTCTTTTTCTTCTAAGGGTTGATCTAATCGATTATTAAACTCAAACATATTATATTCGCACGTTTCGATTGAATAGCCTGAACTAAAGTAGGCTAAAGAGAGGGTAAACATAACGCTATTACGCCCTACTAAACCCTTTTCTCCTGAAAATTTCGTTTCGTGCAATAAGAGATTAAACCAGGGTTCATCTACTTGTTTTTTGCCTTCTGTACCGCTTAAAACCATTAGACTTGAACGAGTAAAGCCCTTATTATCTGTTTGTTTGAAAGACCAATCTTGCCATTCTTTGAAAGAATAACGGTAATTGGGATCAAAAAATTCGACATTGTCCGTTCTTGGTATACGAGCAATCCCAAAATGATTGCACGTTAGATCAACTGGCAAAGACTTTCCAAAATATTCACGGATATTTTGCGAGATTATTTTGGCTGCTTTGACAGATTTAAATTCTGATTTTGAAGTCACATAGACTGGCGTTTCTAAAACAAAATATGCTTGATAACCTTTATCAGATTTGATAATTAACGTAGGCATAAAACCTAAATCAATAGCTGTTGTTAAAATATCGCTTGCTGAAATAGTTTCTTTTTCCGTGTGAATATCAAAATCAATAAAGAAGGTATTGATTTGTCTTAAATTGTTTTCAGAATGTCCTTTAGTGTATGAACGGTTTTCGTCTGCATACGTACCATAACGATAAACGTTTGGTGTCCAATGCGTAAATGTATCTTGATTTTCGTGAATCGCTTCTTCGGAAGTTAGAACAACGCCACGTCCGCCAATCATGCTTTTTTTTGAGCGATACGCAAAAATAGCCCCTTTGCTTTTACCTGGCTTGGTAGTGATTGAGCGAATTTTACTATTTTTAAATTTGTACTTTAACAAGCCGTCATGAAGCACAGTTTCTACAACAAAAGGGATATTCATTCAGCTGTTCTCCTTTCTTACGAAAATTAATTAGTTAGAAGCTACGATCAAAGTTGAATCACAACAAAAAAGGCAATCAACTAAGTTTTTCTTAATTGATTGCCTGGTATCTTCTTAAAGACTTGAAATCCCCTCAAAAACCCGATATAATGGGTTTACAGATATTTAAGTATCTGATTAATAAAGTAATTAAATACTTTACCAAATTTTGGGTCTCGACTTCTTTAATTGATTGGTGGTAATCAATTAAGGCTCGCAACTTATTTTCTTGGCGGAAAATAAGTTGGTCGTGGCTCTTTTTTTGTATTCTTTATTCAGTTCGTTGTTTCGTTATAGGTTCTGTTGCAAAGTTTTAAATCTACTATCAAATAAGGTAGAATAATAGAAAAAGATAGCAGGAGGAATGACGATGAATCATTTTAAAGGAAAGCAATTTCAGCAGGATGTGATTATTGTAGCCGTGGGCTACTATCTTCGTTATAACCTTAGCTATCGTGAAGTTCAAGAAATCTTATATGATCGTGGCATTAACGTTTCTCATACGACGATTTATCGTTGGGTGCAAGAATATGGCAAACTACTCTATCAAATTTGGAAAAAGAAAAATAAAAAATCCTTTTATTCATGGAAAATGGATGAAACGTACATCAAAATTAAAGGAAAATGGCATTATTTGTATCGAGCCATCGATGCAGATGGTTTAACCTTGGATATTTGGTTACGTAAAAAACGGGACACACAAGCAGCCTATGCTTTTCTTAAGCGGTTAGTGAAGCAGTTTGATGAACCGAAGGTTGTAGTCACAGATAAAGCCCCCTCTATTACAAGTGCCTTTAAGAAACTAAAAGAATACGGCTTTTATCAAGGGACAGAACATCGTACCATTAAATACCTGAATAATTTGATTGAACAAGACCATCGTCCAGTAAAGAGACGCAATAAATTCTATCGAAGTTTACGCACTGCCTCTACCACGATTAAAGGCATGGAAGCCATTCGAGGATTATATAAGAAAACCCGAAAAGAAGGCACTCTCTTCGGGTTTTCGGTCTGTACTGAAATCAAGGTATTATTGGGAATCCCAGCTTAAATCATAGATACCGTAAGGGATTTTATTCTTTATTTAAAACTTTGCAACAGAACCGCTTTATAAAACGCCGTTTGTATAATTAAGCGAGACAAATAAAAAAGCCATTTATGTTACACTCAAATTGTAATACCCGCTAAAGCATACAAGGAGAGTGAACATAAATGACTTATACCCATCTTACACCAAACGAGCTTGTAATGATAGAAGCATATTTTCATCAAGAAACTCCGGTTGCCATCGTTGCGAAGCAGCTTAAACGTGGACGCCAAACAATTTACAATGTCTATAACTTTCTCAAATGTGGTGGAACAGCACTTGAATACTTTGAACAATACAAAGAAAATAAGCGACGTTGTGGGAGAACCGAAATCATTTTTCCTGCTGAGGAAAAAGAATACATTGCAAAAAGATCAACTGAAGGTTGGACCCCAGACGTCATTATTGGCCGTGCAGAGCGAACCTTCTCTTGTTCAGTAAGTACCCTCTATCGCCGGTTTAAGACGGGAGAATTCAATGTTTTACATTTACCGATGCAAGGAAAACGAAAACCAAATGGTTATAAGGAAAAACGTGGAAAACAGGCATTCAAAAGAAATATTTCTGAGCGTAAAAAAGATTATGTCGTTTTCGAAGAAGAATTTGGACATTTAGAGGGTGATACGATTGTCGGCATCCACCATAAAAGTGCCGTCATCGCACTCGTTGAGCGACTTTCAAAAGCCATTATCGTCTTGAAACCAGAAGGCCGTAAGGCAGTTGATATTGAAAATTCGATTAATGAATGGCTTCAATCCGTACCCAAAAATCTTTTCAAATCAATTACCTTTGATTGTGGAAAAGAATTCTCTAATTGGAAAAGTATTAGTAATACGAATGATATTGATATTTATTTCGCAGACCCAGGAACGCCTTCCCAACGGGGATTAAATGAACATTCAAACGGACTCCTCCGAAAAGATGGACTACCAAAAGAAATGGACTTCAACCAAGTCAATCAAGGATTCATCTCATCCGTTGCGTCCAAAAGAAACCATATCCCTAGAAAATCACTAAATTACCAAACACCATTAGAAGTTTTTTTGAGTTACGTAAATGGAAAGTTTTGTCTCGCTTAATTTGACAAATAATAATATTTAAACCGTATATCGAGTGATTATCCTTGTGTTAGCATTACATCCGTGTTATAGTAAATAAGTAATCTAATTTGAAACGTAATCTGAGCGATATATTCACACTATAAAAACTCCTTTTACCAAGTAATATTAATTGCAATAAAACACGTATTATATACGTATCAGGAGGAAATATATATGAATAACGGTACAGTAAAATGGTTTAACTCAGATAAAGGTTTTGGTTTCATCACTGGTGAAGATGGAAATGACGTATTCGCTCATTTCTCAGCAATCCAAGGAGAAGGCTTTAAGTCTTTAGATGAAGGCCAAGCAGTTACTTATGATATTGAAGAAGGACAACGTGGTCCTCAAGCAGTAAATATCGTAAAATAATGTTGAACGTTAACCGCCTCATATGAGGTGGTTTTTTTGTTTATGTCGGTAGAAAAAATTCCTCACCGTAATATTAGGTGAGGGATTTTTTTCGTTCATTAATTAATTTTAACATTATTTTTTGCTTCAGTTTGGCTATTTTCTGACAGCCAGTTTTTACCTGCTTTATTTGAAATTGTCGAATCGTAAAGAAGCTACTTTTTTGAGCAAAGGAATTTACATATTTTATTAAAAATGGTTTGATGGTTTAAACTAATAAACAAAAGAGGTGGATCACAATGAAATGGTTATAAGGAAAAACGTGGAAAACAGGCATTCAAAAGAAATATTTCTGAGCGTAAAAAAGATTATGTCGTTTTCGAAGAAGAATTTGGACATTTAGAGGGTGATACGATTGTCGGCATCCACCATAAAAGTGCCGTCATCACGCTCGTTGAGCGACTTTCAAAAGCCATTATCGCCTTGAAACCAGAAGGCCGTAAGGCAGTTGATATTGAAAATTCGATTAATGAATGGCTTCAATCCGTACCCAAAAATCTTTTCAAATCAATTACCTTTGATTGTGGAAAAGAATTCTCTAATTGGAAAAGTATTAGTAATACGAATGATATTGATATTTATTTCGCAGACCCAGGAACGCCTTCCCAACGGGGATTAAATGAACATTCAAACGGACTCCTCCGAAAAGATGGACTACCAAAAGAAATGGACTTCAACCAAGTCAATCAAGGATTCATCTCATCCGTTGCGTCCAAAAGAAACCATATCCCTAGAAAATCACTAAATTACCAAACACCATTAGAAGTTTTTTTGAGTTACGTAAATGGAAAGTTTTGTCTCGCTTAATTTGACAAATAATAATATGTGAAAATCGAATCTTGAGATAGCTATTCCCCTTGAGATATTCACTGATACTTCTACTCAAATCATTTAAATTTTTATAATTATTTGTACGGAACGTATATATATCAACATCTATTTAGACGTTGTCGGTGATACAATGTCATTTTTCCCGTGTACTATGTCATTTATCTCTATACTTTGTCATTTTTCTTTTTGGGCAATCAAAAAAGGCAACAAACCAATTATGATTTGCTACCTTCTCCGTTTAAAAACTTATCTTAGCCCCAAAATGGAATCCAATTTTTAACTTCTTTTGCCAATGCATACGCCTTAGCAAGACCTGAGTTTTCAACTAAATATTTTTCCCCTTCCAGAGAAACACTCCCCCAGATATGAACAGTGTTATCCGCCCAAACCATGGATTCTAGTAAGCCATTGCGCGAAAGAAATTTAGTTTGTTCTAAAATATCTTCTTCTGGAACTTGCCCTTTAAGCTCAATAAAAGGATTCTTTTTTTCATCACGCAATTTAAGAATTGCATATCTTAGTTTGTTCTTATCCAACCTAACACCACCTCTATGCTCTATTTCTTATTTCTTAGCGAATCATTAATACTTATTCCGTTATCATATTTCCAGTAGTCCCAACCATTCCGGCTACCCCCTAATAGCAGAGCTGCTGCATTCGAAACAGATGAGGCAGTGTAATCTTGAACAAATTGTAGTCCCCCAATTGTTTCTTCAATGATTCCATTATCCAACAGCTCTTGGCGAGTTTCATCTAGCGAATCAGATGCAATATCTTTAATCTTAGAATAAATTTCTGAACCTGAATGTATAATCACGGTCTCGTCTTCGTTCAAATACCCAGTTGCTTTTATTCCTTGCGCCTCTAAGAAAATTTCCCTATTCCCATCGTGTTCATAGTCGCCCGACGATCTCAAATAGGGATACATAGTAATCAGTTCATTGATTAGAGCTTCACTTCTGGCAGAAATATCCGATGATGTCCACTCAGTCAATTCGTACAAATCTTTATTCATACGAATATGAAGGGTATCTTCAAAGATTTTCTTTTTGGTCTCAAAGTCTTTATTTCCCGCGGCCGAATTATCAGGATTTGTAACGAGTGTTAAATTACCAATGGTATTTACTAATCCTGTGTATTCTTCCCCCGATGTACCAGCCTTCTCTTCCCAATATGAAGTACTAGTCTGTGGCATGATGTGTTCAATGGACAAGTTACTCATATCAAGTGTTGCTGAATTTTCTCGATTCTCTATTTTTTCAAGTAACCAACGGGCCAATCTCATCGCATAAGCATTGGCATTCAATAGATTAGATTTCAATGCCTTGTCAGATGGAAGTGCCATATTATTTGATTGATTTCTAGTAACAAGAACATAAATTACAATATCAACGATATTTTCATATCCATTAGCTTTAGCGTACTTCCTAACACTTTTCAAATATGAAGGAAATGCTTTTGACACTCTGCTTGTATCATCCCCATTAAAATATCTCCTAAGCTGATAATCATTCACTACCTTAATCGCATCAATATATTGGTCTTCAGTGATAAATTGGTCATGATAGTACCATTCAGATAATCCCAAAACAAAAGGTGCAGGCATCATACTTTCCATACTTTGGAAATCGCTCAATACTTCTGAGTATTTTCCTTCAGGTTTGTTATAGTAAAGTCTCGCAAAATAACCAGCATATCGCACTAATTTTTGGAGCAATTCGGCATCACTTGATACATCGCGCTCTTTATGCCAATAGTCTTTGAATGCTTGATAAAGAATATGCTTTGCTGAATACTCCCCAGTTATTGCAGCAAGGTAGTATCTGAAAAAGTCTTCCATTCCTTTAGAATTATCAAAGACTTCTTCCAACCTACGCCAATATTTAGTATAAAGCGTAGTCTGCTCTTCATTAGATTTATCCATCATGATGAAGTTTCGAATCAAATCCGAGGCAGTCAATCTTTCACCGGTAGAATTGATACTTTCAAAAATTTGCTGTGCATTATCACGGTCATCTAATTTAATATAAACAATACGCGTGGTGCTAGTTAATTTTTTCCTAGAGGAAAATGTCTAAACATGTTGGTAAATCAACAAAAAACGCATATAGTAGTCTCAAAACTCCCAAGAAATGAGGACTACATATGCGTTCATCAAAATATACTGAACATTATACAGATACTTTTATAACATTCAAGGAAATTATGAGAACTGTTTCTAACATATACCACAATTGTGTACCAGATAAGATTAAAAACCGAAGAAATACTGATCAACTGAAGCAACGCGATACAGTGATTATTGCTTGTGTTATATGGGGCATAATTAATGGCTATACTAGCCAAAGAGCCACGTATAGAGCGGTTTGTTCCGTCTTATTTCTTAATGGTGACTTTCCTAGTAGGAGTCGATTCACTCGCTTAAGTTCAAACTTAGCTTACACTATCAAGATTATTCGATACTTTTTCATCAAGAAGCTCACCAAAGGTGAACTAGTCGGAATTATAGATAGTTTTCCTAGTCAATTATGTAAACCAGTTAGAAATAGACAAGCAAAACTATTGAATCAAATAGCCAAAGTTGGCTATAACTCAACAAAAAAATCTTATTTTTATGGTCTTAAAATTCATATGATCGTTACTAAGACTGGCTTTCCGATTACTTACTCAATCACGAATCCAGGTGTCCATGACGTGAAAGTGTTAGAGACTTTATCGGAAGAAGCGAATCTTCCCAATATCCTAGGGGACAAAGGATATATTAGCCATAAAATCCATGAAAAGCTTGCCCTTAAGGGCATTACTATATCCGTTCCGCCACGTAAAAACATGGATAAATCAGAAAAACTAGACCACAGCTTACTTGGAAAACAAAGAAAAACAGTTGAGACTGTTTTTTCTTCCTTAGAAAAATTAGGTTGTCAAAATTTCAACTCACGTTCTGTTAAAGGGCTAGAGAGTAGATTTGAAAGCATATTACTGGCTTACAGTGTTCTATTAAGTCGAGCACAACGACGTTTTGAAGGAACTTTGAGATATTCTTTAGGATATTAAAATTAACTAGCACCACGGGTTAATATATTTTTTACCAGCAAACCATACATATCTTTTTTCATTAAGTATGTTCACTATCTCTCCTCCATTAATTATATTTAGCATCAAATAGTTATTGTACCTATATTTTATCCCATTCCTTTTAAAACAAGAATACGTACAAAGTAAAATGTTGTAAATAGTCTAGCAGGGAAGTATATTTTCATGTACCAACATAATATTTAAGAAGTTTCCCATAGATATATTGGACTTCCTCTTTTAAAACACAAAAATAAATACTACCTTATTTAGGTAGTATTTATTAAAAGTTACGTCAATTTTGATTAAAAATATACTACTTGAACCTCTCATGAGTAAAGTCACGAAATTTTTGGGAATAGAGCGTACTTGATATCTTATTTTTTCACTAATAGCAGTGTCTCTTATTCACCAAGCGATCCCCGTAGTTCCTACGGTTCTTAATTTTTCTCTAGACTAATGATTGTATCTTTAGACCTTCGGCCATAACATGGAGCAAAATAAAAAGGTACTAAGTCTTATATATCAATCTTCGAGTAACCGACGGTTAACAACCATATCGAGCGGCATTAATCACCCACCTGTAGAGGATGAGCGACTTTTTCCTAATTATTGTTAAAAGCCTAGTTTCATTTGTTTAGATTGGAAAATACGTCCTACAAGTATCTCTTTTTTTTCATGGTCGATCCGATAAAATAAGGCATAGCTTTTGCCGATCACGATCCGATATGTTGGGATATCCATTCCATAGATTTCGGAAACTTCCTCATGCATAGTTGGAAAATTTTTGGTTAGTTCTAAAGCCTTCTGGATCGCACCTACAAATCTTTTTATGCTGGCTGGAGAAAGAGCAAGCTCATTTTCCCATTCTTCTATTATCGTTTCAAGGCTGGTCTGAAAACTTTTAGAATAAACTAGCGTGTACTCTTTCATCTATTCACTCCAGCCGTATTTTCCGAAAGCTTTTACCATTTCAATTTCTGAAACTGTTAAACCTTTCTCAAAGTCTTGGAAACTTTCTTCAATCAATTTGCGATCGTGTTCTTTTGCTATTTGAGTAGTATCTAATATGAATAAGTTGCCTTCTTGTTTGGCTTGGATAATGTCTCCGCTTTTTAATCCAAGAGAGCTTGGAAGGATCACTCCCACGCTATTGCCGATCTTTCTAACCTTTAGTTCTTTTCCCATGTTATCACACTCCTTTTAGTTTTTGATGAATAAATTATAACATGTTATAACAACAATTGCCAACGGTGTTTCTTAAGGGATTCCACTCCATATTATTATTGGACAAAATAAGCCACTTAGAACGCTGAAAACATATACAAACGATATCAAAATACGAGTGAACTACTCACCATACACTTCCGTTAACATCCATTTAACAGAATTAGGCAGAAGTCGCCCATCCTCTATAGGTGGGTGATGAATGCCGTTCGGTATGAGGGTTACCGTTGGTAACTCGAAGACCGACAACTAAGGCGTATTGCCTTTTTATTTTGTCCCATGTTACAATCAGTCTATACAAGAAATGAGTTGATATAACATGGAATTAGATACAAATAATCATTCAGTATTTCTTCTTTATTACCACCTTGTTTTAGTAACGAAATATCGTAGACAAGTGATTGATGATGAAATATCTGATTATGCCAAAACTACTTTTGAAAGAATTTCAGAATCGTATCACATTACTTTAGTGGAGTGGAATCATGATAAAGACCACGTTCATATTATGTTCAAAGCTCAACCTAAAACAGAATTGACAAAATTCATCAATGCCTATAAAAGTGCCAGCTCAAGATTGATAAAACGTGACTTTCCAAGAGTCAAACAATTTCTTTGGAAAGAAATGTTCTGGTCTAAAAGCTTTTGTCTTCTGACAACTGGTGGCGCACCAATTGATGTGATTAAGAAGTATATCCAAAATCAAGGAAACAATCATAAATAGAAAGTAGGTGAACTTTATGGAACAACTAAAAGCATACAAATTCAGAATCTATCCAACAGAGGAACAAGAAATCTTCTTTGCCAAATCTTTTGGTTGTGTCCGTAAGGTCTACAATCTAATGCTTGATGACCGAAAAAAGGCGTATGAAGAAGTTAAAAATGATTCTTCTAAAAAAATGACTTTTCCGACACCAGCTAAATACAAGAAAGAATTTCCGTTTTTGAAAGAAATTGATAGCCTTGCTTTAGCCAATGCCCAACTTAATTTAGATAAAGCATACAAGAATTTTTTTCGGGATAAATCCGTTGGATTTCCACGTTTCAAAAGTAAGAAAAATCCTGTTCAGAGTTATACAACGAATAATCAAAATGGTACAATTGCTTTGATTGATAGTAAATTCATCAAAGTTCCTAAATTGAAGTCATTAGTAAGAATTAAGCTTCATAGACAACCAAAAGGGATTATCAAATCTGCTACAATATCACGTCATTCTAGCGGTAAATACTATATTTCTTTGTTGTGTAAAGAAGAAATTATCGAATTACCTAAAACTAATTCCACAATTGGTATTGACTTAGGTATTATGGACTTTGCGATTCTTTCTGATGGACAAAAAATTGATAATAATAAATTCACGTCCAAAATGGAAAAGAAACTAAAGCGTGAACAACGCAAATTGTCTAGGCGTGCTTTATTGGCTAAAAATAAAGGTACCAATCTATTTGAAGCTAAAAATTATCAAAAACAAAAACGCAAAGTAGCTAGATTGCATGAAAAAGTAATGAATCAACGTACTGATTTTCTGAATAAGTTGAGTACAGAAATGATCAAAAATCACGATATTATCTGTATTGAAGACTTAAACACAAAAGGTATGTTGCGAAATCATAAATTAGCTAAAAGTATTTCTGATGTTTCTTGGTCAAAGTTTGTGACTAAATTACAATACAAGGCTGACTGGTATGGACGAAAAATCATCAAAGTAGATAAATGGTTTCCGTCTAGTCAGATTTGTTCAGAGTGCGGACATAAAGATGGCAAGAAATCTCTTGAAATTCGAGAATGGACTTGTCCTGTTTGTCATACTCATCATGATCGTGATATCAATGCTAGTATCAATATTCTGACCGAAGGTCTAAGACTACATTCTATGGGATTGGCTTAGATCCAATCATCAAGAACCGTAGGAACTACGGGGATAGCTTGGTAAATAAGAGACACCGCTGTTAGTAAAGAAATACGCTATCAAGTATGCTCTATTCCCAAGAAGCTCCCACTTCAAGCGTTAAGAACCGTCAGGTTTAGCTAAGTGGTGAGTAGTTCACCCGATGAAAGTTTCTTTGGAGCCACAGTCGGTCCCGTAGCAGGCAGAATCCGAAATGCTACATGGGGAAATCATCAACTTGAAAAAAACGCCGGCAACCACCATATCCACGGAGGAACAAATGGATGGTCTTTCCAATATTGGGATGTCGAAGTGTTCAAAAATCCACAGTCGATCGGCGTTGTCTTTTATTTACAAGACACTTTTTCCGATTATCCTGGTCCTATCACAGCAACGATCACGTATCAGCTAACTGCGAATAGCCTGGAAATGATCACAAAAACGAACAGTCCCGTCGAGACGATCTGCAATCCAACCAATCATGCCTATTTCAACCTTTCTGGGAATGGTAAATGTAACATTGATACACATGAACTGGCTGTCCAAGCAGAAAGTCTATTGGTATTAGATGAAGATAAACTACCAACAGGCGAACAAATCACTCAAGCGGATTTACCGATCAATTTCAAGAAACCACATACAATCGAAGAAATTCTCAACGCTTATCCAGAAGGACTTGATGACGTTTTTGTTCTTACTACACCGAAACGTTCAAAAAAGGTGCTGTGTCTTTCAGAAAAACAATCTGGACGCCAGTTGTCTATAGCAACAACAAATAGAAGTGTGGTATTATTTTCTACGACTGGTTTTGAAGCTGATTTTATGATCAACGGGAAACATATGCATTCAAACTATAGTTTAGCCATCGAGCCACAAGAATTTCCGGATCTAGTCCATTTACCTGAACTCGGTTCGATCGCTTTGTACCCTGGTCAAGAAAAGGTCAACCATACGACCTATCAGTTTACTATTTTACCGAATGAACAGATAGCAAATACTCAATAGTTGCTTGTTTTGATTACGAATAGCTCAGAAAAGAAGAGATTTTTATTTACGCCGATTGTAAAATTAAGCTAGACAACTAAAAAAGTCATTTGTGCTACACTCAAAATAGTTCCTACCAAAGAATTATAAGGAGTGAGCACAAATGACTTTCGACGTACTCAAAGCATTTTCAAAGTTTTTGTCTTTAATTTTTACATTAGCGTCTTTCAATATTTTATCGACTACTTTATTTTGAAATTCATTGTTGCTCAATTTCGTTTCAGTAGTAATTTCTTTCAATTGTTTTTTGTATTTATCCATTCCGTTGCCTTTATTCTAATTTTTTACCATTTTTGATTACATAGTATTTATGGATCATAAGTTGAATCATTGGTGAAAGTGATCACATCAGAAATTTGGCCGTCTTTCAACTTAAAGGATGCTTCTTTGACTGTCACCAGAATAGTTGTATTAGTTGAATCAAGCTTCACTTTTCCGTTTTTCGCTATCTTCTTTTACTTTATTGTCTTTGGCTAATTTAGAGAAATCGTCTCCCTTATCAACAGCTTTCTTCATATCTTCTGCATGAAAAGATTTTCAATCTGTTTTTAGATTTTCATCGATCAATTTGATATGTTTTTTAGAAATTTATTTTTCACTTTTCGGAATAAATTAAAAATGTCTCTTAATTCCTTCTTATTATATAATCTATTTTTATTTAACCGTGGTCTCTTATTAAATAACGTGTAAATGAGTATATAAAAGTTATTAAACTAATTAATAAAGATAGAATTATTATAGATAGGTAGATGAAATTTCAACTATAGTTCTTTTCCCACGCCTTTAATTGATATTTCTTTGCGTATTTATCAAAGCAAAAAACCAAAAATTTTGTTCCATTCGGACGGCTGATTTTACTCTTCTCAGCATTGGCAACCAGCCCCGACTTTTTTTGATAAAAAGATGCTTTGTAACAAATAATATGATTAAAATTTTATTGCCAATTTTATAAACTCGTGGTGCTAGTTAATTATTGAATCTAGGAACAAGAGCATAATATCACTATTTTTACTTTTGAAATTTTACTCAGAAATTCTGTTTTTAGTCGTTTTTATAAAATGAAAATGTTGGTTTATAATAAGCTGAAATTAACTAGCACCACGAGTCTATATCCATATAAGATAAGTATCACACATAGTTTACAAGTATTCAGCAAATTATTCTTTTCTAAATAGTATGAATTTACTAAAAAATAACAGTTATTATCTTTTAGTAAATCCATATACCATTCTCCAATTGATATTACAAACATTTCACGTTAAAAATTTATGATACAGTTCATCTGATAATATCATTATAACTCAATGTTATTCTGCTTGAACTTGACCAGAATTACTTACAAAATATTTATACATCTGATCAGTTCCATCGGCCATATAATAAAAATAATATCCGTCTGCTGTAGTTTCGCTTCCGGCATCAGTTGCATTAGGTCTACCTAACTCATTGTGTTTAGCTATTGCAAGTTGAGCAGCTTCTAACTCTGAAATAGCTGCTTGACTAAGTGTAGAGACATTATTGTTTGTTGCTTCATTGGGTACAGTTTTGAAATAATCATCTTGGATAATCTCACCATTATTATTCACTGTAATGATATTCCAAGTGATACCTTCTGGACCTCCATGTAGTTGATAATGAAAAGTAAACGAGCCATCAGAATTTTGTTGCCCATTTTCAAATGCATCTGAACCGCCCGATTGTGGAAGTTTTTGTCCCAGATATTGAGCTGCTTCTTCAATAGAATTTAATAAATTCGTGTGGACCACTTGTGGTTCTTCGGAAACATTTTCTTGTAAAGTAGCTACCTCACTACTTTCTGTTGTAGTCTCTGTTGATGTAGCCTCCTGATTATCAATTTTTATTTTCTCTAGTTGGTTTTTATATGTGGTAATTGTATCGTCAATTTTTTTGATTAATGAATCTACTTCCGCTTGGCTATATACATCAGTACTCTCTTTTTGTACCCATTTTTTGAGTTCATCTAATGTATTTACTTTTTGAGAAAGATCATTTTCAGTTGCTTCTTCAAGATTATCTAGTGTATTCTCTTTTAAGTCTTTATCGTCTTGTTCTTTAAAATTTGTTTTGATCTTCTTAATAGATTCTGTATAGGTATTAGTAATTTTTTTCTCCGTTTTATCTGACTTAGAGTAAGCACTGGATTCAGTAACAAATTTTTTGTACTCCGACAGTTTTGTATCTTTATCTTTTTCGGCTAAAATTTTCTCTACATTTTTTTCTATTTGTTTCATTTTACTTTTTACTACTTCAGCAGTTTTTGTTTCTGAAGTAGCCGTTTTACTTTTGTCTGTCGAAGCTGAACAACCTGCAAAAACAAAAATAGACCCTACCATAACACCCATCACTAACTTTTTTTTCCAATTCTTTGAGTACATGTGTTTTCTCCCTATTATTTTTTAGTTAATTATAACATCTTTTCATAAAATTGAGAGTGTAAAATATTTTGTGTAAATAGAAAAAAGGAAGTCCCTTCTGTAGAATAGAGTTACCACAACACATTCACAGAAGAGAGGACTTCCCTATGAACGATTTTACTACAGAAATTCTAAAGACTCTAGCGAACAAAGGCGATTTGAATGAATTATTCCGTGTCCATTTGGAGAAAGCAGTCAATACGCTTCTCAAAACGGAGTTAACGGCTTTCCTAGATTACGAAAAGTATGATCGCATTGGTTTTAACACGGGTAATTCTCGTAACGGCTCCTATGACCGTACGGTCAAGACCGAGTATGGGGAACTTCATCTCCAGATTCCGCGCGACCGCAATGGTGAGTTCAAGCAACAGACTGTTCCTGCTTATAGACGGACGAATGACACGTTAGAGGAGACCGTCATTCACCTCTTCCGAAAAGGTATTACCATGTCGGAAATCGCAGACTTGATTGAGAAAATGTATGGGCATCACTACACGCCCCAAACCATGTCCAATATAACAAAATCATTTACAGAAGAGGTAACGGCGTTTAAAGGGCGGGAGCTTCATGACCGTTATGCTGCTATTTATATGGACGCAACGTATATTCCGTTAAAGCGGAAAACCGTCGCCAAGGAAGCTATTCATATCGCAGTTGGCATTCGCCCGGACGGATCAAAGGAAGTATTGAGCTATGCGATTGCACCGACTGAATCCATCACGATTTGGGAGGAAATTTTATTGGACCTTCAAGAGCGCGGTTTGAAAAATGTCCTCCTGTTCATCACGGATGGCTTAAAGGGGATGGTAGGAGCGATTAGTCGGTTCTATCCCAAAGCTCGTTTTCAACATTGTTGTGTACACGTTTCCCGTAATATCAGTCACAAAGTGCGTGTCGATGATCGTAAGGAAGTCTGTGATGATTTTAAAATGGTGTATCAAGCCTCATCTAAAGAGGTGGCGTTGGAAGCACGTGGTGCTTTTGCGGAAAAATGGAAAACCAGCTATCCAAAAGTGGTTGAATCGATTCTTTCGAACGATCACTTGCTCACTTTCTATGATTTCCCCTTGGCCATACGCAAGAGTATTTATTCTACGAACTTGATTGAATCCTTTAATAAGCAAATCAAGAAATACAGCCACCGCAAGGAACAGTTCCAAAACGAAGAGTCGATGGAACGTTTCTTAGTCTCGTCTTTTGATACTTACAACCAAAAATTCCTAGGTCGCAGTCATAAAGGCTTTCAACAGGCCGAAGGCGAACTTGAACAAATGCTAAGCCAACTGATTGAGAATTAGAAACAATCTGCAGTAGGGAAGAATCATTTACACAAAATTATTGACGCTCCCTCGTTTTTGGGTGTGTCAAGAAGTTTGTGTAAATTTATTAATTAAGCCTTATTCAGTTTGATTAGTCGCTTAAAACATTGAATCCAATGTGTCTTGGCATTGTTTGAAACCTTTGTGTGCTCTACCAGCTTTTTTATTATTGTATGCGACCATTTGTGTAACAAGAAAACGGTCAAGGGCTTCTTCGTTAGGAAATTGTTCCTTAACTTTGGTTTTTCTTTTCAACTGTTTATTGAACGATTCAATAATATTAGTGGAATAGATAGTACCTCGAATTGCTTTAGGAAATTGAGTGAAGGTCAAGAGATTTTCGGTCTCTTGAAGAGAATGGGTCATCCTGGGATAACGTTTCTGCCACTTGTCAATAAAAGTTTGAATCATTTCTTTACCTTCTTGAGTAGTACTGGCGTGATGAATTTTTTTGAAATCACTGGCTACTTCTTGACGATCAGAAATACGAACTTTTCCCATAATGTTTCGATTAATGTGCACTAGGCAACGTTGAAATTTTGCCTGAGGGTAATTTCTTTCGCAGGTATTTTGAATAGCAGTCATGCCATCGACAACAATGAGTTGGACGTCAGTTAAGCCCCGAGAAACAAGACTACCTAGCAACTCTGACCATGCAATATCTGATTCCTGTGGGGCAATAAGATAGTCCAAAATTTCTTTCTCACCAGAAGAAGTAATTCCTAAGGCAATGTGTACTGCTTCTTTTTGAACAGCATCACGTCTTAACGGAATATACGTCGCGTCTAGAAATAGACAAACATATTGCGAATGAAAAATAGGACGAGAATGAAAAGCAGTCACTTGTTCGTCCACCATTTTGGTGATGTTAGAAATAGTAGTTGGACTATAATGTGAGCCATACATTTTTTCAATTAAATCAGCAATTTCTCTAGTGGTAATGCCTTTTTCATAGAGCTGAATGATGGTTGTTTCTAAACTATCAATACGATGAGTGTATGGAGGAATCAACGATTGATGAAACTCTCCTTTTCTGTCCCTAGGGACACGGACATTGATTTGACCAAACTGTGTGTCTAGTCGTCTGGTGTAATCGCCATTGCGATAGTTTCCGTTATTAAAGCGCACATAAGGATCATATCCTAAAATAGCAGTAAGTTCGCTTTCTAAAAGAGAATTCATTGTACTTTCAAGTTGATTGCGAAAAACTTCTGTTAAATTGGTATTTTCTAGTAGTGCTTGAGCGATTTCTTTGTTAAACTGATTCATAGGGAAGACCTCCGTTTGATTTGGTTTAGTCGCTTTAATCATACGAATAAGGTCTTCCTTTTTCAATACCCTAATTTACACAAACTATTTTACGCTCTCAAAAGTTAAACACCATGTTACCTTGATTATACCAAAACTCAAGTATCTTCTAAAGAGGAAAAATTCCATCAAAAATAAGGCTATTTTTCAGTCATTTTTCGAGCAATAATATTTTCTCCTCCAGCTAGATTTAAAATATTCCCTGTTAAATATTCAGCACTATCTTGACAGAGAAAGTAAATCGTCTGCGCCACATCTTCACCCGTGGCTTTTCTTTTAGAGTTGGCATTTTCAAAAGCACTTGAGATAGTGTCGGTTCTTTTTACTTTGTTGAGTTTTTCAGTTTTTTCAACGGATTTTTCCTGTTCAGCTTCTTCAGGGGCCTTTTCCTTTTTGACTTCTTCAAGAAATTTTTCTTTTCTAGTACCTTCAATGAATTTTTCTTTTTTTGCCTGTTCACTTAATTGTTCCTTTTCAGCTTCTTCAATGCTTGCTTCTTTCCACTGGGCTTTAATATCTCCGGGGCAAACCATATTTACTGTAATATTAAATTCTTTTTCTTCCACTGCTAGAGTTCTAACGGCAGCTGCCACCCCTGTTTTTGCTGCACTGTATGCTCCTCTTTGAGGCCAACCAGTCACTCGTTCAATTTGATCGTAACCTAACGTAACAATCCGTCCCCAGTTTTGCCTTTCCATATGTGGAAGAATTGCCTTCATTAAATAGAAGAAACTATTTAAATTAGTATTCATCATGTGCAGCCATTGATCCGTGGTATAGTCTTTTAATTTAATTTCTTCATGAATAAATGGACCAGCATTTAAAATTAGAATATCTAACTGACCAAAATCTTGATAAATTTTTTCAGTCATGTTCACTACTTCCTCTTCCCTTCCAATATCTCCTGGATAAAGGCGGACAGTGGTGGAAAAAGAAGTCATTAATTCTTGCTGAAATTCTTGGGCTATTTTTTGATTATGGTGATAATTTAAGGCAAGTTGATACCCAGCTTTCGCAAAAATAAGGGCTATTTGTCTCCCAATTCCTCTTGTTCCTCCTGTAATAAAGACAACTTTATTAATCAACTTCCCTACCTCCTCACTTAATGGCCATCATAAACTCTGAACGTAACGCAGGATTGTCCCGATAGACACCCCGGCTTACTAGGGTAAAAGTTTTCGCTTCTTCTTTTTTTGCCCCGCGACTTGAAACGCATAAATGTTTCGCTTCAATCGCCACCATTACACCACGTGGTTCTAAAACTGACTCAATAGCATCGGCAATTTGATTGGTCAATCTTTCTTGCACTTGAAAACGTCTGGCGTAACCTTCTACTACTCGAGCAATTTTAGATAATCCTGTTACTTTTTTATTAGGAATGTAAGCCACATGAGCCACTCCAAAAAAAGGAGCAAAATGGTGTTCACACATGGAATAAAATTCTATATCTTTCACAATAATCGGATCATTTTGGGTAATATCAAAGGTTTTTTCTAAATGAGAAGCTGGGTCTTCCCTGTAACCTGTCGTATATTCTAGAAAAGCTTTGACTACTCTAAACGGTGTTTTATCTAAATCAGGATTTTTTTCGTCTTGTCCACACAAGGTCATTAAGGTTTTTAAGGCGTTCTCTATTTCATGAACATCTTCTAGTTTTTCTTGAAATTGGGAAGAATTTTTATTTAAGTTGGGAAAATTACTTTCTAATAAATTTTCTTCGCTATAGCGGTCTTCATTATAATCTTCATTCATCATCATTTGTCATGTCTCCTTAGTTACTGATGATTTGAGAGCGTAAAATAGTTTGTGTAAATTAGGGTATTGAAAAAGGAAGACCTTATTCGTATGATTAAAGCAACTAAACCAAATCAAACGGAGGTCTTCCCTATGAATCAGTTTAACAAAGAAATCGCTCAAGCACTACTAGAAAATACCAATTTAACAGAAGTTTTTCGCAATCAACTTGAAAGTACAATGAATTCTCTTTTAGAAAGCGAACTTACTGCTATTTTAGGATATGATCCTTATGTGCGCTTTAATAACGGAAACTATCGCAATGGCGATTACACCAGACGACTAGACACACAGTTTGGTCAAATCAATGTCCGTGTCCCTAGGGACAGAAAAGGAGAGTTTCATCAATCGTTGATTCCTCCATACACTCATCGTATTGATAGTTTAGAAACAACCATCATTCAGCTCTATGAAAAAGGCATTACCACTAGAGAAATTGCTGATTTAATTGAAAAAATGTATGGCTCACATTATAGTCCAACTACTATTTCTAACATCACCAAAATGGTGGACGAACAAGTGACTGCTTTTCATTCTCGTCCTATTTTTCATTCGCAATATGTTTGTCTATTTCTAGACGCGACGTATATTCCGTTAAGACGTGATGCTGTTCAAAAAGAAGCAGTACACATTGCCTTAGGAATTACTTCTTCTGGTGAGAAAGAAATTTTGGACTATCTTATTGCCCCACAGGAATCAGATATTGCATGGTCAGAGTTGCTAGGTAGTCTTGTTTCTCGGGGCTTAACTGACGTCCAACTCATTTGTTGCCGATGGCATGACTGCTATTCAAAATACCTGCGAAAGAAATTACCCTCAGGCAAAATTTCAACGTTGCCTAGTGCACATTAATCGAAACATTATGGGAAAAGTTCGTATTTCTGATCGTCAAGAAGTAGCCAGTGATTTCAAAAAAATTCATCACGCCAGTACTACTCAAGAAGGTAAAGAAATGATTCAAACTTTTATTGACAAGTGGCAGAAACGTTATCCCAGGATGACCTATTCTCTTCAAGAGACCGAAAATCTCTTGACCTTCACTCAATTTCCTAAAGGGTTCTGTTGCGAAGTTTGAAAATCAAACGCGCCCTCTCTGAACTCCAAATATCTTAGGCTGTTATTCCCATTAATACCTTGATTTCAGTAGACACCGAAAAGCCGAAGAGCGTTCCATTTCTTCGGTTCTTTTTATATATTCCTCGAATGGTCTCCATGCCCTTAATCGTGGAAGAGGCTGTACGGAGACTTTGATAAAATTTATTTCGTCGTTTAATAGGTCGATGGTCTTGTTCTATTAAATTGTTAAGATACTTCACAGTTCAGTGCTCTGTCTTAGTATATAAACCCACACTCTGTAACTTTCTAAAGGCGGAGCCAAGAGAAGGTGCTTTATCGGTCACAATTGCTTTCGGCTCACCAAACTGTTTATGGAGTCGTTTTAAGAAAGCATAGGCTGCTTGCGTATCCCGTTTCTTTCGTAACCAGATATCTAAGGTTAAGCCGTCCGCATCAATTGCACGATAAAGATAATGCCAACGTCCCTTAATTTTGATATAGGTTTCGTCCATTTTCCATGAATAGAAGGATTGTCTATTTTTCTTCTTCCAAAGATAATAGAGGACTTTGCTGTACTCTTGTACCCAACGATAAATCGTAGTATGACAAACATTTATTCCACGATCATATAACAATTCCTGAACTTCACGATAGCTTAGATTGTAACGCAGGTAGTAACCAACAGCGACAATAATGACGTCTTTTTTGAATTGTTTGCCTTTAAAATGATTCATTACTCTGTCCTCTCTGTCTTTTTTCTCAATTTTACACTAAAATAGATTTTTTGGAAAACTTTGCAACAGAACCTAATTTTTTAACATAATGATTGTCCCTCTTTTTAAATAAAAAACATTATCCAAAATCTATTTGGTCTAACATCGTTTCTCGACTGGCTTGATCTAACCCAAGATAGGTTAAAGTCATGGCTTCGCTTGAATGGTTTAATAAATGCATGACTAAACCAATATTATAATTCGACTGCGTATAAACACGATAAGCGCCTGTTTTACGCATGGTATGCGTCCCTAGATAGTTGATTCCTAAAAGATCACCAACACGTGCCATGACCTTATAAAATTGCTTCTCGGTGATGTGACGGTCTGGGTGAGTCGTTGAGGGAAACAACCACTCAGAATTAAGATTTTGTTGGACCAGCCAATCATGATAAATTAATAAATCTTGTTGTACTGGTTTCAAATATAACGTATTCGCTTTTCCTGTTTTTTGATCATGAATAAAAGCGGTTTGTTTAACCGTTCCATCAGGATTAAAGACATCTGATTTTTTAAGTTTCATGACATCACTTACCCTTAAGAGAGTGGCTTTCCCCACTTGGAATATCGTATAGTTACGACGTCCAGCATGAAAGCTATCAAGGAGTGTATCTTGAACCATTTTTAAGATATTTGAATCTTTGATAGGTAAAACAATCTGTTGAACCATATGAATTACCACCTTTCAAATATAACTTTTTTCCCAGTCAGTTCAGCTAATTTTTTGATTTGATTGTATAAGCCTATTTTTGAAAAATTAACATACATATGGTATTTAGTTAGTTCTATTGGTTTAGTCAACTTCGCCCCTTTAGCTGATATATGTTCTCTATTGCCAAGTATTTGTACTGTAGTGGGTTCATTAGGACTCATTAAAGGAATCAATTTATCCAACTCTGCGGATAATACTAAATTAGAAACTAATTGCGTAAATACATCTCTATATGATTTCCCAGTATATAATGATTCTCCAAATATGATTGATATATGACTATTTAGAGTTGAGTTGTCACTATTATCTTCAGTTTGAATGTGTTCTGAATCAAATAAATCGATATTGGCAACATCATTCAATAGTTTATCAATCTTATTCCATAATGACAGAGCTGAAAATTTGCTTAATTTATCAATATAGCTTTTATTTCCTTGAGTGCTATTATCTAAATCAATATTAGCAGTATTCATTTTTTCAATGATTAAACGTTCTAAAAGATCTAGTTGTGCTTTAGATAGATGCCCATCTTCACGTCCAAAAAATATTAATTTGTTCCACCATGGTTTATTTGTATTGTGTTGTTGTAACCTAGAAAAAATAGAATTAGAGGCTTGACCTACATAACGTTTATTATCTCCTAGTAATATATATATACCTGGTTTTTGAGATTCCTCAATTAATTGAATTGCTGGTAAATCGTCTTTATTGGCAATAACTACAAAAGTAGGTTCATCATAAAAAACAGAAATATTATCATTTCCAGATTCTCGATTAATAAATATATGGTATGGCATAACGTCCTCCTTTTAGGGTTATTATATCATTAAAATAAATAAACAGCCCCTTTAATCTGACAGTTAGATTAAAAGGACTGTTTTAATAGTTTTTTATAGGAGTTATTATCTGATTATAGACCCTGTAAAAATATAGAATCTTTTGTTTTATATATTTATGAGCGCCAATAAATATATAGGCTATTTGCTATCGATGAAATCGTCCGTCAGATCAATTGGGTTTAAAATCTTATAAGCAAGAGTTACCATACTTTTATATTCATCTTCGGAATCCAAATAAATTTGAATTATTTTACCTATCGCTAGATAGTTTTTATCATTGATCCATACGATCCCGTCTCCTTCTCTCAATGATGCACCCCAATTAATATCAACTACTTTATCAAAGTCAATATCAGCGGGTTTATTTATTCTGTCAAAATTTTCAAAGTTATGAATTCTCATCATCTTATTGACTTTTTTATAGGAGTAAATTGTATCACTTCCTGCACTTGTCCAATGAGTTATAAATTCCATTGGTGAAATACCTAATTTAAAGTCTCCGCCGTTAAGTAGGTACTGAAAAGAGATTTCGCCTTCTGATTGTGGTTTGAAATTCATTAAATTGGCTGAATCATTCAAAAATTTTATTTTTTCAACACTATTATAGTACCTTTCAATTCTGTCTTGAGCATCAGGTTTTGTTTCCACCTTGATATTTAGAAATAGTTCGTCACGTATAGTTGATATTAATTCAAATAGTCCTTTTTTATTCTCCTGCGAAAACGGTGTATCGAATTTTAATTGACTGATATACTTTCCTTCAAAAAAATCGGGCAGATCAGTAAATGATTCGATATCAATTATGGCAATTATAAATGGACTTTTAGCTTGTTTTTTTATTAATTCTATTTCGTTATATACGCCGGTTGCTGAATCGCTTATTTTTTTTAAATAAGTTTGCGTACAAATACAAATAACAAAGTGAGAACTATCAATACCGTTCTTCATGAATTCATCAAGTTTAGTTCCAGGGTGGTTTTCCAATACATCAAGATGGACTCGAAACCCCCAAGATTGCAAATAAATTGCTAACCATTGTGAAAAATTTTTAACTTTCTTGTCTAGTGGCTCGTCTTTTTCCCAAGCATATGAAATAAAAATAGACTTATTCAACACTTCTACACCCTCCTTATGTAATTAATAATCACTTTGCAAACATTTTTTGTAAAAAGCCTTTTTTCTGTTCTTTCAATAAATCTAATTTCCGTTGATGAAGAGCGATAGTGTCATCTAGCTGTTTAAAGAATGAACCGATTTTTTGTTGTTCCTGAACTAATATGGGAATCATAAAATTAAACGAATCAATTTCTTTTGACAATACATTTGGCTGAGCGCCTGAAACTAGAACAGAATCAAGTTGCATCATGAATAATTCTGAACGGACGATTGTGGAAATAAACCCGTAGTCAATATTTTCTACAGACTGAAAATAACCAACTCGCTGGTTTTGATAAGGATATTAAAGCACTCACAAAGTGTAAGGGTGGGGTGGTAAAAAAATGTTTCCGCAAAAAAGACCCCCACCTTTATAGTGAGAGTCTATACTTTTAGCGTTTGATATGTGATTCTAATCGCTTATCTAGACAAATTGAGCTAATGAATGGAACAAAAACTTTCTCAACAAAAATATCTAATTTCTTTGGCATTTCACTCATCCTCCTCGATTATTACATCAGTAGAAGGGTCTGCTACCATCAATAAATCTATCTGTTCATTAGGTTTCTGATAGGTCACGCCAGACATTGCCATCAATTCAGGGATTGTGTTTTGTCCGTCTTTTGCGGTAAAGAATTTCAGACCGCTAATCTTGACGTTATCGACACCATCTTCAAATTCCATCTCTGCTTGATGGTCGGTCATATAGAGCAACAAGTCCTGCTTCCATCACGATAAGCTCCTTTTCTTCCATATCATTCAACAGTACATCAACTTGTTTGCGGCGATTGTTGTCGCCATCTTCATTGCATGGAAAAAAGAACTGGTCTACAGAGATGTCAAGCAAGGTAGTAATGAGATAAAATTTGTTAAGCCTTGGGTGCTGCCCCCTGTTCTCTATATACATAATAGAGCGTGGCGTAAGGTCTACCAGTTGGGCAAGATATTCCTGTGTCCACCCTTTTGCTTCCCGAGCTTTTTTTATCGCTATACCTAACGGCGTGAACTACTCACCACTTAGCTAAACCTGACGGTTCTTAACGCTTGAAGTGGGAGCTTCTTGGGAATAGAGCATACTTGATAGCGTATTTCTTTACTAACAGCGGTGTCTCTTATTTACCAAGCTATCCCCGTAGTTCCTACGGTTCTTGATGATTGGATCTAAGCCAATCCCATAGAATGTAGTCTTAGACCTTCGGTCAGAATATTGATACTAGCATTGATATCACGATCATGATGAGTATGACAAACAGGACAAGTCCATTCTCGAATTTCAAGAGATTTCTTGCCATCTTTATGTCCGCACTCTGAACAAATCTGACTAGACGGAAACCATTTATCTACTTTGATGATTTTTCGTCCATACCAGTCAGCCTTGTATTGTAATTTAGTCACAAACTTTGACCAAGAAACATCAGAAATACTTTTAGCTAATTTATGATTTCGCAACATACCTTTTGTGTTTAAGTCTTCAATACAGATAATATCGTGATTTTTGATCATTTCTGTACTCAACTTATTCAGAAAATCAGTACGTTGATTCATTACTTTTTCATGCAATCTAGCTACTTTGCGTTTTTGTTTTTGATAATTTTTAGCTTCAAATAGATTGGTACCTTTATTTTTAGCCAATAAAGCACGCCTAGACAATTTGCGTTGTTCACGCTTTAGTTTCTTTTCCATTTTGGACGTGAATTTATTATTATCAATTTTTTGTCCATCAGAAAGAATCGCAAAGTCCATAATACCTAAGTCAATACCAATTGTGGAATTAGTTTTAGGTAATTCGATAATTTCTTCTTTACACAACAAAGAAATATAGTATTTACCGCTAGAATGACGTGATATTGTAGCAGATTTGATAATCCCTTTTGGTTGTCTATGAAGCTTAATTCTTACTAATGACTTCAATTTAGGAACTTTGATGAATTTACTATCAATCAAAGCAACTGTACCATTTTGATTATTCGTTGTATAACTCTGAACAGGATTTTTCTTACTTTTGAAACGTGGAAATCCAACGGATTTATCCCGAAAAAAATTCTTGTATGCTTTATCTAAATTAAGTTGGGCATTGGCTAAAGCAAGGCTATCAATTTCTTTCAAAAACGGAAATTCTTTCTTGTATTTAGCTGGTGTCGGAAAAGTCATTTTTTTAGAAGAATCATTTTTAACTTCTTCATACGCCTTTTTTCGGTCATCAAGCATTAGATTGTAGACCTTACGGACACAACCAAAAGATTTGGCAAAGAAGATTTCTTGTTCCTCTGTTGGATAGATTCTGAATTTGTATGCTTTTAGTTGTTCCATAA
The DNA here is from genome assembly GCF_051711605.1 of Enterococcus sp. DIV0436a. Lineage (NCBI taxonomy): Bacteria > Bacillati > Bacillota > Bacilli > Lactobacillales > Enterococcaceae > Enterococcus > Enterococcus sp. DIV0436a. The sequence continues at coordinate 758,101 of NZ_JBIONA010000001.1, read as the reverse complement.
AGTTCACCTACTTTCTATTTATGATTGTTTCCTTGATTTTGGATATACTTCTTAATCACATCAATTGGTGCGCCACCAGTTGTCAGAAGACAAAAGCTTTTAGACCAGAACATTTCTTTCCAAAGAAATTGTTTGACTCTTGGAAAGTCACGTTTTATCAATCTTGAGCTGGCACTTTTATAGGCATTGATGAATTTTGTCAATTCTGTTTTAGGTTGAGCTTTGAACATAATATGAACGTGGTCTTTATCATGATTCCACTCCACTAAAGTAATGTGATACGATTCTGAAATTCTTTCAAAAGTAGTTTTGGCATAATCAGATATTTCATCATCAATCACTTGTCTACGATATTTCGTTACTAAAACAAGGTGGTAATAAAGAAGAAATACTGAATGATTATTTGTATCTAATTCCATGTTATATCAACTCATTTCTTGTATAGACTGATTGTAACATGGGACAAAATAAAAAGGCAATACGCCTTAGTTGTCGGTCTTCGAGTTACCAACGGTAACCCTCATACCGAACGGCATTCATCACCCACCTATAGAGGATGGGCGACTTCTGCCTAATTCTGTTAAAATCAAGTTTTCTTTCATCTTGGTACATTTTAATATCACCCTATATCATTGTACATTTCGGGTGATGATATTTGAACGAAGTATGATTTTATGTTTAGTAGTGTATAATTTCGTATTAGTGGAGAGAAACTTGCTATTATTCGTCATTCCGTATATAATAATTATATACTCTTTGCGAAAGGAAGTTGATATTATGGATTACATTTCTGTGAAAGCCGCTTCTGAAAAATGGGGCATATCGGAAAGACGGATACAAAAATTATGTGAGGAAAATCGCATTGACGGAACTGAAAAATTTGGTCGTGCATGGATGATACCAAAAGATGCAGAAAAACCCGTTGATGGACGTATGAAAACAAGGAACAAACAGGAGGAGAATCATGGAATTTAATGAAAAGCTACAACAGCTTAGGACTGGAAAGAACTTAACGCAGGAACAACTTGCGGAGCAATTATATGTATCAAGAACAGCCATTTCAAAATGGGAAAGCGGCAAGGGTTACCCTAACATTGAGTCGCTCAAGTGTATTTCTAAATTCTTTTCTGTGACCATAGATGAACTACTATCGGGCGAAGAACTGATTACACTTGCCGAAACTGAAAATCGTTCCAACTTGAAAAAGATTTACAACTATATTTATGGAATATTGGATATGATGGCAGTTGCGTTTATATTTCTTCCGTTATATGGAAACTCTGTTGGCGGTTATGTTTATGCGGTCAATCTACTATCATTTACAGCCACCACACCATTCAATCTTGCAGTCTACTGGAGTGCTTTTGCCGCCTTGATTGTAATAGGGATTGCTAAAATAATACTTACCCATTTAGATAAAGAAACATGGGGCGGCATTGCTACAAAATGCTCCCTTGGACTCACTGCTTTGGCTATCTGTTTCTTAGCAGCAGCAAGAGAACCATATATAACAGCACTTATGTTTCTGCTGTTTGTCGCAAAAATAGTTGTTTGGATTAAGCAGAACGGAACAAAGTAAAAACGATATAAATCCCTTGAAATAGGCTCTGACACGATAAGTGTCGGGTCTTTTTTTCATGTTGACATGATAGATGTAGGCGATGTGACGGTAGGTTTCTTGGCTTTTGATATAGCTCCTGTGATAATAAGATTGTGGTCAGTGAAAACAAGAACAGCAACCAACGGAAAGGAAAATCAAATATGGATTATATCATTGAAACAGAAAATCTTACGAAGCGATACGGAACAGCCACCGTTGTCGATAAGGTCAATCTTCATGTGCCAACGGGCAAAATTTATGGTTTGCTCGGCAGAAACGGAGCAGGCAAAACCACAGCAATGAAAATGATGTTGCAGCTTGCTTTCCCAACGGAGGGAACGGTACGCTTGTTTGGCACAAACTATAAGGAAAATATCCATACCCTTTATAGCAAAGTAGGCTCTATTATCGAAACACCGGGATTTTACAGTAATTTAACAGGGTATGAGAATTTGCAAATTCTCGCTAAACTGCGAGGGGGAGTATCTAAAAGTGGAGTAGAAAAAGCTCTTGAAGTTGTGGGGCTGCATAAAGAGAAAAGAAAAGTCTTTTCCGATTATTCCCTCGGAATGAAGCAACGGCTTGGTATTGCCGCCGCCATTATGCACGAGCCGGAGCTTTTAATACTTGACGAACCGATTAACGGACTTGACCCCATTGGAATAGTTGAAATACGCTCATTGTTATCTGAACTTAGTCACAATCATGGCATTACCATTTTTATCTCAAGCCATGTTTTAAGCGAGATTGAACAGATAGCAGATATTATCGGCGTTATGCACGAGGGGCATTTAGTAGAGGAAGTGAATATATCCGAGCTTCACAAAAGGAATCGAAAATACATTCAATTTGATTTATCTGACAGTGAGATAGCTGGAAAGATTTTAGAAAGCCACTACCACATGACGGATTTTACAGTGCAGGACGGTACGGTGAGAATTTATGACTTTAGCCAAAGTGTTGGAGAAATCAATCGAGAATTTGCACGAAATGGACTGCTCGTGACAAGGATAGATGATAGTGAGGAAAACTTAGAGGACTACTTTTCTAAACTGATTGGAGGTGGCGGTATTGCTTAATCTTATTTCTTGTGAATTATTAAAACTAAAGCGTTCAAAAATGGTGCTAATTAGTGTGGCAGGGGTATTATCTACCCCACTTTTGATGTTAATAGAAGCCTTGCAAACACATTTTGATAAGCCGGAGATTATCTTTACCTTGTCTGACATATACAGCGACAGTGTACTGTATATCATGCTGCTGGTAAACATTATGATATATGTGGCAATTGCAGCTTACTTGTTTAGCAGAGAGTACACAGAAAGCACACTCAAAACCATATTGCCCATACCCATTTCAAGGACAAAACTATTAATTGGAAAATTTTGCACCCTGCTTCTTTGGATTGTTATGCTCACCCTTGTAACATGGGCAGGTATATTTATCGCTTGTGGGCTATATCACGCTGTCTTTACATTGGAGGGATATAGCTTACTAGTGGCAATAGTATGGCTCCCCAAGTTTTTGTTTGGCAGTATCCTGATGTTTTTAACAGTTTCTCCTTTTGTGTTTGTTGCTATGAAAACAAAAGGATTTGTCGCCCCGATGATTGGCTCTGCCGTGATTGTCATGGGAAGTGCCGCACTTTCAAATCAAGAATGGGGAGCGTTGTATCCGTGGACAGCCACCTATTTCTTGGTGCAGGGTAAACTTCAGAGTACCGGCTATCCTACACTGCTGTCTGTATCTATTATTATTCTTGTATCAGCAGTTGGTTTTCTTATGACCTTTCATCATTTTAAAAAGGAGGATTTGAAATAATGGTACTTGATTTTATAGAAATTTTAAAAGTTATTTTTCTTGGAATTGTTGAGGGTATTACTGAGTGGCTACCTATCAGCAGCACAGGACATATGATTCTTGCGGACAAATTTATCACACTTAATATGAGCGAAGCATTTAAAGAAATGTTTTTTGTTGTTATTCAACTTGGAGCTATACTCGCAGTGGTTGTAATGTTTTGGAACAAGATGTTTCCCTTTCAATTTAAGAACAAAGCACAGTCAATTGTTAAAAAGGATACTTTCTCGTTGTGGTTCAAGGTTGCGGTAGCTTGTGTACCGTCAGCTATTATGGGGATTCTATTTGATGATTATTTGGATGCTTACCTCCAAACCCCCATTGTGATTTCAATCATGTTAATCTTTTATGGTTTGTTATTCATTCTCATAGAAAATTGGAATAAAAAGCGTACTCCTACTACTATGGCACTTTCTGACATCAGCTATAAAACAGCAATCTTGATAGGGGCATTTCAAGTGTTATCACTTATACCCGGCACATCACGGTCGGGAGCAACGATTATAGGTGCTTTACTCATAGGAGTTTCACGAGTGGCAGCAGCAGAGTTTACTTTTTTCCTCGCAGTACCTACTATGCTTGGAGCAAGTGCTTTTAAGCTGTTAAAATTCGGGTTTGATTTTACAAGTGCAGAACTGCTCGCTCTTGTTCTCGGTATGGCTGTGGCATTTGCGGTATCTGTCTTAGTAATTAAATTCCTAATGAACTTTATCAAAAAACATGATTTTAAGGTGTTTGGTTGGTATCGAATTGTGCTTGGTATACTTGTTGTACTTATAACAGTAATGTGATAGAAAAACAATTCCATAAGCAATAATCTGCCGCACGACGGCAAAAGAAAAAAGCCGTCGTACAGCAGACATATTTTCACGCCTATGAAACGGTGGCTTTGATTTTCAGAGCCGCCGTTTCTTTGCGTTTACACAAACCAATGACGACTGATAGGAACACGGCGGTATCCAAGGAGGTATCGCCGTGTTTTCTTTTGCCCTAACACTTGGTAATTTATCAAAAAAATCCTTACCACATTGTGGGACGATTACGGGCAAGAACACGAAAATAAAAACTACATAATACGAAACAAATACACCTATGCCCGATTGAGATTTTATGAATTTCAGTCTGGCATTTTTGCGTATATAGACCCCCGGTGTCGTTCACCCCCACCGTCCTTTCAAATTCGCACTAAACCAAAATTTGAAAGGATGGTACAACCATGAAAAAAATAAACTTGAAAGATTACTATTCCCACATAACTGTGGACACATATATTGACATTCCCGATGAGGTATTTAACATCTTTGAAGAATATCGCAAGGCAGAGCAAGCCTACCAAAGCCGCATACGCTACCATAAAGCCTACTACTCTCTTGACCGTGGTGACGGTATTGAACATACTGCCTTGTTTGTTTCCCTCTCACCCGATGAGATTTACGAGCGTAAGCTCACAACCGAACAGCTCCATGCTGCCATTGCCACCCTGCCGGATAAGCAGGCAAAACGTATTTATGCTCACTACTTTTTAGGAATGAGCAAAGCAGCTATTGCCAAGGCAGAGGGTACATCAGCAAGTAGCGTAAAAGATGCAATCCGCAGAGGACTATGTAGTTTAGAAAAGTATTTGAAAAATAATTTCTAATCTACCCACGTCGTTTACCCCTCTTTTTCTAAAGGTATATAAGAGGAAGTTTTTTTCTCTTATATACCAAACAGCATAATTGTTCCTTGACAACTGAATATACGATATTTTGAGTACATTACTTATGTGAGCCGAAAGGCAAAGCGACTTAACAGACATCGCCATAACAGCGGTATGGGGAGGTGATTATACTACCGCCCGAGCGATAAATGGACTGTTAGACCGAGTGTGGCACACTCGTCCGCAATGACCCACATAAGGGATAATGATACTTCGATACGTTTAGCCCTCAATACGATTAAAACGGAGGGAGTTCCTACGGTATGCGTGGCTTTTGAAAGGACGAGCTACGGTATCATGGGGCTATGATAGCTGTGCCAACAGCAACTCAAAATATCCCCTTTGTCGGGGTGCGTGGCAAATACGACAATATGATGTAATCAAAAACCAATCGCACTATAAATTTACAGTGCGGTTGGTTTTGCATTTTTAACTATGGTGACAAACTTTTCATAAATGAAATAACTGCTTATAATCTATATAAGCGATACACTTGGAGGTGATTGCGAATGGAAAATATCAACAGCATATCTGAAAATACTGCTACAACCACTACACCTGATGAAGTTCGTACAAAAACAAAAGCATATCAAGATTTCATCAATGTGCTTTCGCAAATTATTGAAAAACATGGTGCAGAGGTTTTAAATGAGATAAATAGTGCTAAGTAAAGATGTTTTCCAATAATTTATTGGAGGTATGACTATGAATAGGAGTGGGAAAAAATGTGTACTTTATCCTCGTGTAAGTACAGAAATGCAAGTTGACGGTTTTAGTTTAGATGGTCAGAAAAATAGCTTAAAACGATTTGCAGATAGAGAAGAAATGGAGATTGTAAATATTTATGAGGATGCTGGAAAATCCGGAAAATCTATAGATGGCAGACCTGCATTTAAGCAAATGTTATTCGATATTGAAAACGGGCTGGAAATTGAGTATATCTTAGTTTATAAGCTATCTCGCTTTGGCAGAAATGCAGCCGACATTTTAAACTCTTTAGAACACGTTCAATCCTTTGGTGTAAATTTGATTTGCATTGAAGAAGGGATTGACTCATCACAGACAAGCGGGAAACTTTTAATATCTGTATTGTCTGCTGTTGCTGAAATAGAGCGTGAAAACATCATAGAACAAACCATGAACGGACGAAAAGAAAAAGCCCGTCAAGGCGGTTGGAATGGTGGTTTTGCCCCTTATGGCTACTACCTCAAAGATAAGCAACTTTATATCCAAGAAAATGAAGCCGAAGCGATACGAATCATCTTTGATAAATATGTAAATGGAATGGCAATACTTTTTTTGACAAAAATTATAAAGTGTAAAAATCAGGTGCTTGTTATCTAATCCGATTGTCCTTGACAACGAGTCACCATGGACGTGGAACAACCGTGGCGAAGCAACGATTAAATGTATCTGCCACTACGCAACGCTACCACATCCATGCTCATTATCAAGGATTCGCTCCGCCAATCTCAGATTTCGAATGCCGATTGGTGTCTCATACCCCAAAGAACCATGTAACCGAAGATAATTCCACCAATTGACGTAATCAAATAATTGTAGTTTGAGTTGATTCAATGTGTCAAATGTATTCGGATAAACAAATTCTACTTTAAATGATTTATAGGTTGATTCTGCCACTGCATTATCATAAGGACAGCCTTTCTTGCTCAGTGATCGTTCGATGTCAAATGTCTCTAAGATCGTATCAATCAGTTTATTATCAAATTCTTTCCCACGATCTGTATGGAAGATTTTGACTTCAGTCAAAGGATGGGAGATACTTTGGAAAGCACTTTTGACCAACGCTGCATCTTTGTTCGGACCACAGGAATGACCAATGATCTCACGATTGAATAAATCAATAATGAAACAAACATAACACCACGTTGTGCCAGCTCTTACATAAGTCAGATCTGTGATGATTGCTTCCAAAGGTTCACGTTCAGTGAAGGCACGATCCAAGGTATTGCCAATATCGGAGTGATTTACATTCGATGTATGCTTTCGATAATTTGCTTTTGTATAATTTGATTTCAAACCTCGTCTGTTCATGATTTGACTGATTTTGCGACGACTAACTAGGATATCACGTTTTGCCAGAGCAGCTTTGATTTTCCGCGTACCATAGTTCTTGCGGCTACGATTGAATTCTTCTGTTACGGCGGCTTCAAGCGCAGCTTCACTCGGCTTTTTCTTTGTTTTGTAGTAATACGTTTGACGGGAAATATTTAATAATTTACACATCGCTGATATGGAATATGTATGCTTGTTTGCATCAATCACTTGTCTTTTCGTCCGAATATCAGCGCTGCTTGCTTTAAAATATCATTCTCCATCTCAAGTTGTTGGTTTCGTTTGCGTAAGGCTATAAGCTCTTTTTCCGTTGGGGTCAGATTATCGGCTTCTTTGAATGAACCTGTCTTTTTTGCCTGACGGACCCATTTGTCAAAAGACGATGGTGTTAGTTCATATTCTCTGATGATGTCGGCCCTTGGTTTTCCAGAGTTTAGTAAATCGACCATTTGTTGTTTAAATTCTTGCGTATATGTTCTGCGTTCTCTTCTTTGCGACATAACATGATTCCTCCAGTGTGTTTTCTTATAGTTTACACACCTTATCTTTTCTGTCTAGTTTATTGTAGCCTATCCAAAATGACAATATGGGTTTTAATAAAATTGCGAAATACCTTAACCTTCAAGGCGTAGAAAAGGTAAAACGTGATAACGGTACACTTTCACAATGGAGTACACATTTCGTTAGGATGATTCTTGACAATCCTGTGTACTGTGGAAAAATTGCTTTTGGCAGACGAACAAGAGAAAAGGTCAAAGGTACTAAAAATGAATATCGCCAAGTACGTCAAGATGATTACATTATTGCAGATGGGCAACATGACGCTATCATAGATGAAGAACTTTGGAATCAAGCACATGAAAAACGGGAAATCACAGGTGTAAAATCTCCATCTAAAATTGGTCGAGATAGAGCCCATTTGTTAAGCGGTATTCTAAAATGCCCTAAATGTGGCGGCCCGATGTACACCAATAAACACGCTTGGACAAACAAGGACGGTACATATAAAGAGGTTTATTATTATGTGTGCAGCAAGGCTCGGACAGCCAGAGGAAAAACCTGCGAGTATAAGTCAATGCTCAAAAAGACTGATATTGAGCCACTCGTCATTGAAGCAATCAGAGAGCTAATTAAAAATCAAGATTTTGCGACAGAAATCAAATCAAAAATAGGCAAAGAAATTGATACGTCTACTTTAAACAGAGGGCTAAAAAACTATGAAGCTAAACTTCGAGAAGTAGATTTAAATAAAAGTCGCCTTGAGAATGAAATAGACAGCCTACCGGAAGATACTCGTTTTAGAGAACGTAAAATTAACGATATGACATTCAGACTTGATGGTCTGTATGATATTATCATAGAATTAGAAGAAAAAATTGAAGATGTCAAGCTACGTCGCAAAGCTGTAGAGCAAGATGCTATTACATTAGAAAATATCTACACCCTATTGGCAAACTTTGATAAAGTGTATGACAAAATCAATGATGAAGAGAAAAAATCCCTAATTTCTTCGTTAATCAAAGAAATAGAGATTTTCCCATGTGACGAGGCTGATTTGCCTCTAAAGTCTATTTTATTTAATTTTCCTGTTTATAAAGACGGTGGAGATGTTTGTTGGTTTTTGTGGGACAAAAGTACTACCGTCTCTGGTGTTATAAAGTGTCACTACTTTATTCCTTACCTGTTGTTGCACCTGACATGGCTAGGACTGCTGATTTATCTGGAAGAATATATTTGTCATCCTTATCCTGTTCATCATAATATGCAAAATCTCCACCTACCTCCCCGCTGGAAAGAATATTTGAAATTCTAACAATTGGCACACCAGTGTTCCTGAATTTAGAGCTTTTGAATGCAAAACCGCCACGTAAGGGAGCTATATCACCCAACTTACGCTCTTCCCAATCTTCCGTAAATCCTGGAAAACGGATTTCTGGCACTTTTGCTCCGTTTTTAGGGAACATTTTTTGTAAGAATCCTTTTTTCGTTTCCTTCAGCAAATCTAACTTACGTTGATGAAGGGCGATAGTGTTATCCAGCTGCTTGAAGAATGAACCGATTTTGTTTTGTTCCTCAATTGTAGGGACACTTATTATAGCTTCTTTAATATCAGTAGAATTAATACTTTCAAATGTTGATCCAGTGCTATATCTAGTCCAATACCCGTCGGACTTCATTTTACCAAGATTCTGAAATATAAATTCATTACCTTTTATGGCAGCAACACCTCGACCAATAACCACGTCATAAGCTGTTTTACCAATATCTCCAACCGGTGCTCGGACACTTAGAATGAGATCATCTTTTTCAGCTTGTTTAGTAACTTGAGTTGTCCATACTCTCGGGAAAACACGACCATTTTTCATGTCAGCATTACCTTGCACAAGAATATAATCATTAGGATCATCAGTATAATTTTCTGAATTAGGAGACTGTCCCATCACTATTCGAACTTCGTCTCCCAACTTACGCTCTTCCCAATCATCCGTAAATCCAGGAAACCGAATTTCTGGTTGCGTATCATTGCTCATGTTTGAATACCTCCAACGCACCTTGCAACCACGCTTCATTTTCAGGTGTTGTTTGCAAAGAAGAGAGTGCTTCCAAGAGTTCTTTTTCTAGCACTTGCTGTTCTTGTCGTATCTTCTTGATGTCATTTCCGACATGAACCATATCAATTGGTTCTTCTTCTTCGAACGTATCTACATAGCGTGGGATATTTAAGTTATAGTCATTTTCTTTGATTTCATCAAAGGTTGCCAAATGAGCGTATTTCTCGACATCTTTTCTTTCAGCGTAGGTTTCGAGGATTTTTTGAATGTTTTCTTCCGATAATTTATTCTGATTTTTTCCTTTGACAAATTCTCGACTAGCGTCAATGAATAATACATCTCGAGTTTGGCGGTTCTTTTTCAATACAATCACTGTCGTTGGAATCGATGTACCAAAAAACAAGTTCGCAGGCATACCGATCACGGCATAAATACTGCCGTCTTCTAATAATTTTTGACGAATGACCCCTTCTGCAGCGCCACGGAATAAAACTCCGTGTGGTAAGACGATGGCCATGGTACCTGTTTCCTTCAAATGATAGAACCCATGAAGAAGAAACGCAAAATCTGCTTTGGATTTTGGCGCTAATTTTCCATAACGATTAAACCGAGAATCATCTAAGAAAGTCGTATCTGCTGACCAATTAGCCGAATAAGGTGGGTTCATCACTACTGCATCAAATGTGTAAGGTTCATCTGTTGGCCAGTCCTTATTCAGCGTATCCCCATTGCGGAGATTCATTTCTTCGGCATCTACCCCATGTAAAATCAAGTTCATTTTTGCTAGATTGTATGTCGTTGTATTTAATTCTTGCCCATGATATTTAACATTATCTGGGTGAGTTAAGTAGTTACGTACGTTTAACATCAATGAACCTGAACCCATGGTTGGGTCAAAGACACTAAAGAATCGTCGTTCTTTTTGATCCAACGTTACGATTTGTGCCATCATATCAGAAACCATATGAGGTGTGTAAAATTCTCCGGCTTTCTTCCCTGCTTCTGAAGCAAATTGACTGATCAGAAATTCATACGCATCCCCGATCACGTCCCCATCGTGTCCTAAAACATCTACGTCGTTTAATTTCTTGATAACTTCGGTAATCGTGACATTTCGTTGTTGCTCATCTGTTCCTAGTTTTTTTGATTGGAGATCCACATCATCAAATAACCCATTAAATTGGTTATAAGTAGAAGACAATTGCACAAAGGCTTTATTTAAATCATTCAATTGGAACGTTGCTTGTTTTGCTTGATCCGCTAAGACGTTGAAAAGATACTCTGGTGAGATCGAATACCCCAAAATATCAACGATTGTGGCAATCAGGTCTTCTTTTGATTCTTCATCTGAAAGTAATTCACGATACAACATTGTTTGTTTGCTTACTGTGTCATATTCCTCTAAGGATTCATCTGCTAAAAGAACCACTTGTTCCAACAAACGGTCGGATAAATATTTATAGAAAATCAGTCCCAATAAATAATTTTTATATTCTGACGCATCCATTTTACTACGGAGATTATCTGCCGCACTAAATAATTTTTGATTTAATTCTGCACCCAAAAAGATACACTCCTATCTCTTATTTAAAGTTGCTATATACCCTCTTATTTTAGCATACTCCCTTTTAGAAAAAGCAAAAAAAATAGAAAGAATCTTATTCTTGATAACAAGCTACGTGACGTATATGCCTAACAAAAATAGAACTTTTGAATCAATCTTAAATGAAGGTTTAACCACAGAACCGGCATCCATTATTTTTGATGAAGTTATCGATGACGTTGAAGATAGTAAGTATCATAAAAATTTAAAAGAACTTTTTTATTTTGCACTCAACAATGGACCAAGTTTGTTCACTGGTATATCAGTACCTGATAGTGATAATCCATTAATTATGGCAAAAATTTACTTAACAAAATGGTGTAATAAATACATCAGGGATAGGAATAACCCAGCATTAAAAAAACCTCTTAAAACATTTGGCGAAAAAGATGCTGCTTTAACTACTAGAGTAGCAGCAAATGCTAATATTGATGATCAAAAAGTATTGAATGACTACTTGCGTGGACATTTTTTATATATGAGCGCTGAGAACATGAACGGAAGTATTTTAGAGGAATATTTAGCCGAAGTGTTAGAACCTGAAGGTTGGATTTGGTGCGCCGGCTCTGTATATCGAGCTGTTGATTTCTGTTATTTAGGAACCTCACCAATTCTTTTACAAGTGAAAAATAAATACAATACAGAAAGCAGTTCGAGTTCAGCTATAAGAGTAGGAACAACAATTAGAAAATGGAATCGTTTAAATAAGTCGACAAAAATTTCTGGTTTGGATAGCCCTATCCCCAATTGGAAAGCATTAATAGAAATGACTGAAGCTAGTAAGGAACTGGCAGCTAAGTTAACTGAAAATAGTTATTTAGCTTATATTAATGAAAAATCCACACGAGAATTATGGACACTCGATGACTAACAATATCCTTATTAGTATCTATCCACGATACATGGAAAAAATTATAAACAAACAAAAAAACTTTGAATTTAGAAATTTCTATCTTACCTCAGATCCTTATAATATCTTTTGGATTTACGAAACAATCCCCACCAAAGCTTTAAAGTATAAATTGATTGTAAAAAATCGATAAAGTCCGTATAATTGTGTAAAAGTAAAAAGGCCATATAACAGTCCTTTTACGGTACAATGTTTTTAACGACAAAAACATACCCAGGAGGACTTTTACATGACCCAAGTACATTTTACACTGAAAAGCGAAGAGATTCAAAGCATTATTGAATATTCTGTAAAGGATGACGTTTCTAAAAATATTTTAACAACGGTATTTAATCAACTAATGGAAAATCAACGAACAGAATATATTCAAGCAAAAGAATATGAACGAACAGAAAACCGACAAAGTCAACGAAATGGCTATTATGAGCGCAGCTTTACGACACGTGTAGGCACGCTAGAATTAAAAGTACCCAGAACACGTGATGGCCATTTTTCACCCACAGTGTTTGAACGTTATCAACGAAACGAAAAAGCCCTCATGGCTTCAATGTTGGAAATGTATGTATCAGGCGTTTCAACTCGTAAAGTATCAAAAATTGTGGAAGAACTTTGTGGTAAATCCGTCTCTAAGTCCTTCGTTTCTAGCTTAACAGAACAGCTAGAACCTATGGTTAACGAGTGGCAGAATCGTTTATTATCAGAAAAAAATTATCCTTACTTAATGACCGATGTACTCTATATAAAAGTACGAGAAGAAAATCGAGTACTCTCAAAAAGCTGTCATATAGCGATTGGAATAACCAAAGATGGCGACCGTGAAATTATCGGCTTCATGATTCAAAGTGGCGAAAGCGAAGAGACCTGGACAACATTTTTTGAATACCTAAAAGAACGCGGTTTACAAGGTACGGAACTCGTTATTTCTGATGCGCACAAAGGATTAGTCTCTGCCATTAGAAAATCCTTCACCAACGTAAGTTGGCAAAGATGCCAAGTTCACTTCCTAAGAAATATCTTTACCACCATTCCTAAAAAAAATGGTTCAGTATAAATTCTTGTGTAAATAGAAATTAGATAACAAAAAAAGAAGGGTTGTCCCTTACAATGTTAATAACGACAAAAACATGGGGAGCCCTTCTTACTATGAATTATACAGAACTGTCAGTTACTACTCAAGATGTTATGCCTAACAAAGGTGTCTTATCCTTTAATTCTGGTCTTACCGACTTTATTCAAGTTGGCGAGCCAATTCAAAATGAAGGTGGATTAACCTTTGTAGGAAAGCTAGATGAGCGTGGTGATACCTTCTGTCCTAATTGCTCAAGAAAACTAGTTAAAAATGGGTCTTTAGAATCTACCCTTAAGCACGTCGCTATTGGTGGAGTACACACCAATATCAGAGTGTCCTATGCACGTTTTCGTTGTCTTAACATTGATTGCCAATTCAACACTAGAAGCCAGTCTATCCCTTTTAAAGCTGATGGTTATCGCATCACCAAACCTTTAAAAGAATACACTGAGAAACTGTTAAGCTATGGCCTTACTCTAAAGGCAGTGGCTTGGCTTACTGGCTTGGACAAGATGACTGTAAAGTCAATTCACAAGTCTCTTCTACTGTCTAAATTTACAACTGATGGCAAGACACTCATAAAACCTGAAAGGCAGGCAAAATACTTAGCCATTGATGAGTTTAAGCTCCACGATGGCCATAAGTACGCCACCGCAATCATAGACTGGGAAACAGGGTATATTCTCTACTTAGCCCATGGCAAGAAGAAAGCCGTTGTTTTCGAGTTTATGGATCATGTTGGCGATGAGTGGATGTCAAAAGTTGAGGCGGTGGCTTGCGACATGAATTCAGACTTCGAAGAAGCTTTTAAAGGGCGCTATCCCAAGCTAGACATCGTCTATGATCGCTTCCACATTATCAAGAATTTCAACGATAAAGTGGTTTCAGAGATCAGAAAGGATGAACAAAGACGGCTGGCTGAAGAAGGCTCTCCAGAGGCTGCTAAGTTGCTTAAGAACTCACGTTACATCTTGATGTCTAAGAGGTCCACATTAGTTCAGAAGGACGAGGATGCCCGTCAAGGCAAGCTAGTGTCTACTGCTGGTGAAATATTCAATACACCAGAAATAAAGGCTTATGGCGGTAATGAAGCATGGTATGACGAGCTGTTGGAAGAAAACAAGCTCTTCTTCACAATAGACCTCGTCAAAGACTTGCTAGACCAGGCATACAACTCACATGACGAGGTGGAAATGTGCGTTAGACTTGAAGGGATCATAGACATCTGCAAGGCAACTGAGAATAGCCACTTTATTTGGTTTGCGCGTCTCTTAAATAACCATTTGAGAGGGATCTACACGTTCGCCAAATACGGGATATCAACTGGCAAACTTGAGGGTATCAACAATAAGATCAAGACTGAGAGACGTAAGGGTTATGGGTATCCAGATGATGAATACTTCTTTCTGCGATTAATGGAAATATCCCGAAAGGCATCCTAAATCTCACAGCCGTTTACACAAGAATTTATACTGAACCTCATTTTTTGAACATTAATTAAAGTTTCGTTCTTACATTTGGGGCAGTATAAAGGGAAATTTTTAAGTATAGTATCCACTCGTATTCGTAGTCTTGTTTTATTTCCACAAATAGGACACAATATCCACTTGTAGTTTATAATAACAATCTCCTCCTTTCCACTTTAATTCAAATCTATATGGTAGATTGCAAATTTAATCCAAATTTTTGGACAAATTTGTCAGCATAACCTGATACGGTGTTTGCCAGTCGAGTATTTTAAGCGGTCGCTGGTTAATTTGGAGTAACGTCGTCGTTAAATCTTGAGCACTAATGTGCTCAAAACGAGTCCCTTTAGGATAAAAATAACGTAAATTCCGATTAAAGCGTTCATTACTACCACGTTCAGCTGGCGTATAAGCATGGCAGTAATAGGTCTTAATACCATATTGTGATTCAAGTGATACTAGCCCACTAAACTCAGTGCCACGGTCCACAGTAAAGCTGTGCACCGGACCATTAAAAGTGGTTAGGAACTTAGTTAGTGCTTCATTAACAGTCGCTGTCGTCCGATCTTTTAACCGGTATGCCCAAAGGAACCGTGATTTTCGATCGATTAAAGTTAATAAAACTGCCTTACTATGCCCACGAGGACCAACGACTGTATCTAGTTCAAAATCGCCGATGCGATTACGTTGATTAATCATCATGGGACGCTGTTCAATTGATCGCCCCAAAGATTGATTATATTTGGATCGTTGGTCAACGTTACGCCGTTGGCGTACGCCATGTTCAGGTAGATCATTCAAGGAGAAACCAATTCTCCCCTGATTTAGCCAATTATAAATAGATTTAGTAGCTAGTTTAAATTCGTGAGCAATCATTCCTGGTGACCAGCTTAGACGTAAATGGTTGAGAATTTTTTGCTTTAACTCATCGCTCAGCTTAGTTTTCCGACCACATCGTGATCGCTTGTATTCGGCATCTGTTTGTGCTAATTCAGCCTGATAGGGTTGACATCGAGATAATTCATAAGAAATTGTTGACGGTGATCGGTTCAGCCGAACGCCCATTTGGATATTGGACAGCCCTAGTTCACAAAAGGTTTCGATTTTAATTCGTTCGGAATAGGTTATACTAGACAAAAGATCAGCTCCTAAAAGATGGGTTTGTGGTAAACACCATTTTAAAGGAAGCTGATCTTTTTTGTCCGAACAGCGTTCGGATTAATTTTACAATCTACCATATTAAAGAATATTTCATCTTATTTAATAAGAAACCATATTTATATAACAACATAAAATACACTAAGTTATTTTATTGAACATATATCGTACTTTATCTATCCGACTATTTGGACGACGGGGCTGGCAAACAGGTTCACCGGTAGTAACATGGTACCCTTTTAACTCTGTTAAACAAACACTACGTCCATTTGTAAAGAAAGTTAAATCACTACGATATTCTTGAATACACCGAGCAGGGATTTCTCCACTAAGAATGACCTCATTATTTTTCAATTGAGTGTCTACGATGTTCGCACAATATTTAGGAGCATCGTTGTATGCTCGTGAAAGATATTCCTGTGGCGCATAAATTTTAAAACTAAGATATGGCTCTAACAATTCTGTTCCAGCTTTTTTTAAGACTTGTTCCAATACAATAGGAGCAAGCATCCGAAAATCTGCTGGGGTACTAACAGGGCTATAGTATAAGCCATACTTAAAACAGATTTTACAATCCGTCACATTCCAACCATATAATCCTTGTTCGCAACCATAGCGTATCCCTTCCATAACTGCATTTTGAAATGATTGATTTAAGTATCCAAGAGAAACCGAGCTCTCATACTGCATTCCACTTCCCAACGGAAGCGGTGATACAGATAAACCAATGGAAGCCCAGAAAGGATTTGGCGGCACTTCGATGTGAATGGTATATTCTGCATTTTTTAACGGTCTCTCCATATAAATGACTGTAGGCTCTTTTAGTTCTATCTCCACATGATACTTTTCTTGCAACAGTGCACTAATCACTTCCATTTGTACTTTCCCTAAGAAAGAAAGTATAATTTCATGTGTCGTAGAATCCACGTAATATCGTAGAAGCGGATCACTATCTGAGATTTCCAAAAGGGCATCAAGCAACATTTCTCTCTGTTCAGGTTTACTCGGTTCAACAGTTGTTTGTAGTAGAGGGTGCGGATTTTCAATCTTTTTTCTCTGTGGCAATAGTTTTGTATCTCCAAGAACACTATTTAACTTCAAAAACTCATTTTGCAAAATAACAATTTCTCCAGAATAAGCTCTATCAATCTTACATAATTCACCATTTATTGAAGTATACATTTCTGTAACTTTTATTTTTTCTTTTTCTGATACTCTAACCGAATCTCGTAAATGTAGTACTCCACTATAAAGGCGTATATATGCAAGACGTTGTCTTTTTTTTGTATATTCAATTTTGAAAACATTTCCGCAAAGTTCAGACGGACCTCGATGTGTTGATGAATAAAATTTATTCGTAATCACTTCTATAAGGTTATCAATCCCTATATTGTTTTTTGCACTTCCGTGATAAACAGGGAACAGGGAACAATTATGAAATCTTATGCTTTCCTCTTGTTCGAGTTCCAATGCTTCTAATGATTTACCGGACATATATTTCTCTAAAAGGTCATCGTTTCCCTCTATTACCGTATCCCATTGTTCAGATTCGGTAAAGTTCGTCACACACATATTAGGATACAGTTCTACCTTCTGTTTGATTACAATTTCGGCAGAAAGTTTCTCTTTAATATCCTGATAAACCGTTGATAAATCAATTCCATTTTGGTCAATCTTATTGATAAAAAAGATTGTGGGAATCCCCATTTTCCTAAGTGCATGAAATAATATACGAGTTTGTGCTTGTACGCCATCTTTTGCAGAAATCAGTAGAATTGCCCCATCTAAAACTGATAATGAACGATATACTTCTGCTAAGAAATCCATATGTCCTGGCGTGTCTATGATGTTCACCTTCGTATTTTCCCACTGAAAAGAGGTTATTCCTGTCTGAATTGTAATTCCTCTCTGACGTTCTAAAAGCGTATTATCCGTCCTCGTTGTACCTTTGTCCACGCTTCCTAATTCTGTAATCGCTCCACTGTTATATAATAAGCTTTCTGTTAAGGTAGTTTTTCCTGCATCAACATGAGCTAAAACTCCAATATTAATAATTTTCATGTGATTTTCCTCCATTCAAAAACCCAAAAGGGCATAAAAATCCCAGTGATAAATACTTTTATCACTGGGATTTTTATGCATAACCATAGGTATACAAAGCATACAGATATTCTCTGGATACTTTAGAATCACATGATAAAGGTATTCTTAAACTGGGTACAAAAAACTAAGCCCTCCTAAAAAAGGACATCTAATTATTTGTTCCTGCTATCAAATTGACAGTTTATTTAAGAATACCTTGCCGCATATTTATTAACTCCTTTTAAATAGTCACTTAAATAATAGCACGTAAGAGCATATTTGTAAAGGAATCTCCAATTTTTTATCAAAAAGAGTACATGATTACAAAGTATCTGTAATCATGTACCAATATTTGTTATTTTACAATCTTCCAATTATCTTGTTTTTCTAATATCAACTCAAATTGCGAGATTTGGGTTGCCTTTGTTTCTTGATCTAAATATTTCACAGCGACATTCACGATTACTTGGTTATCTTTTCTGGTAAAGATAGGATTCACCAATTCCTCGAAAACATATTCCTTGTTAATCATAGGTAACACATGATTACTTACATAGTAAGTCAATTCTTTTTCTGTGGCGGTAGGATAGAGCTGGAAGAACGTTTCTAAAAAGCTAATGATTTCGTCCATCGTTTCTGTATCTACTGTATGGTCACTTTCTAGCTGTTTGGGTTGGTAGTCCGATTTTTGAGGTTTCTTACTCATTGTCGGATTTTTGATAATAACCATATTATCTGATTCATCTATATGGACAACCACATGAAAGCTAGACGATATAGTTTCCTTGTCTTTGTCTTCGGTAATAACTTGTTCAACAGAAAACAGTACCTCAAAGGTGTTCTCATTCACTTGAGAAACCTGCCACACCTGTATATCGTTCACACTAGAACTAGTAGGAATATCCTTACGAATCATTTCTTCATTTAATACCTGCAATTCTTCCGTCAAATAATGGGTCAATTTCTCATTTCGTTTATCAATGGCTTCTTGGGATTGGAGAGCGTAAAATATCTTGTGTAAACGCACAAAAGATTTCTAAATTGTATAGAAATAGGGAATGCCTTCCCTTATGATATTTAGTAACCACAGAAAACATCACAGGAGGCATTCCCCATGAATGAACTTACCACAGAAATTATCGCTGCACTAGCCCAAAAACAAGATTTGGACGAAGTTTTTCGTCACCACCTTGAAATCGCCATCAACCAGCTGCTTCAAACTGAATTGGCAGAGTTTTTGGGTTACGAACGCTACTCATACGCTGGGATTAACACTGGTAATAACCGCAACGGCAGTTATGAGCGCTCGTTTGATACGAAGTACGGCCAACTTAACTTAACCATTCCTCGAGATCGCAATGGCCGGTTTGAAAATCATACCTTGCCAGCCTACGGTCGGCACAGTGATAATTTAGAAACAACGGTTATTCAGTTGTATACCAAGGGAATTACCACTGCTGAAATTGCCGAACTCATTGAGAATATGTACGGTGCTCACTACTCCAAAGCCACGGTTTCCAACATGACTAAAGCCGTCAATGAACAGGTTCAAGCTTTCCAGCAACGTCGACTGGCTTCACAATATGCGGCTATCTTCTTAGATGCCACTTACTTGCCGTTAAAGCGGGATACCGTTCAAAAAGAAGCGGTTCATATTGCGATTGGCATTCGTCCAGATGGTACGAAAGAAGTGCTGAACTACCAAGTGGCGCCGACGGAATCAACTGGGATCTGGACTGAATTACTGGGAACCCTGATTAAGCAAGGTGTCAAAGATGTGCTGTTGTTTGTGGCCGATGGGTTAGTTGGTTTGGATGAAGGTTTAAATCGGCATTTTCCCAAAGCTAAACGACAACGTTGCCTGGTTCATGTTGGGCGTAATTTGATAAACAAAGTTCGGGTGAAAGACCGTAAGGCCGTGATCAATGACTTTAAACAAGTTCATTGGGCTGCCAATCGTGAAGCAGCCGAACTGAAACTGAATGAGTTCGCCAACAACTGGCATCGTACCTATCCCAAGTTAATCAAAGATCTGCTTAAAATGCCGAATCTGCTCACTTTCATGGACTTTCCACCAGCCATTCGGCAATCACTCTACTCCACTAACTTGATTGAGAACTTTAACAAGCATCTCAAGCGCACCACCCACCGCAAAGAACAATTTCCAACGGAAGATTCACTGGATCGATTCCTGGTTTCTCAGTTTAATGCTTATAACGAGAAGTCTCTGAAGCGGATCCACCGAGGCTTTAAAGGACTCCAGGACACCTTGGAAGCATCATTTATTTGAGTTAGTTACATATTATATGTACGAAGGCATTTCATTTACACAAGATTCTTGACGCTACCAATCTTCTAGACTATAATTAAAATCAAATAACTCAATTCGGAGGTACTAACATGACCATACCTGACGCAAATGCAATTTATCCCAATCCAGCCATCAAAGAGGTTGTCTTTATCAAGAACGTGATCAAAAGTCCCAATATTGAAATTGGGGACTACACCTATTATGATGACCCAGTAAATCCCACCGATTTTGAGAAACACGTTACCCATCACTATGAATTTCTAGGCGACAAATTAATCATCGGTAAATTCTGTTCTATCGCCAGTGGTATTGAATTTATTATGAACGGTGCCAATCACGTAATGAAAGGTATTTCAACTTATCCATTTAATATTTTGGGTGGCGATTGGCAGAAATATACTCCTGAACTGACTGATTTGCCGTTGAAAGGTGATACTGTAGTCGGAAATGACGTGTGGTTTGGGCAAAATGTGACCGTCCTACCAGGCGTAAAAATAG
The DNA here is from genome assembly GCF_051711605.1 of Enterococcus sp. DIV0436a. Taxonomy (NCBI): domain Bacteria; kingdom Bacillati; phylum Bacillota; class Bacilli; order Lactobacillales; family Enterococcaceae; genus Enterococcus; species Enterococcus sp. DIV0436a. Next base: position 737,217 of record NZ_JBIONA010000001.1, on the reverse strand, counting down.
GTGACGGTGCCATTATCGGAGCAAATAGTGTCGTAACAAAAGACGTCGCTCCATATACAATTGTCGGTGGCAATCCAATTCAACTCATCAAACCAAGATTTGAACCAGAAGTTATTCAAGCATTAGAAAACCTGGCATGGTGGAATAAAGATGTTGAATGGATAACTGTTAATGTTCCTAAACTAATGCAAACAACGCCCACAGTTGAATTGATAAACAGTTTAATGGAAAAATAAAAGCAAAAAAGGCCGTGCAAGCAATCCAAGAATGATTGTTTACACGGCCTTTACTATTTAGTGAATCCAATTTATTAATAATAGATATGATATACCAGTAAAAAATACACTAGCCACCTCTGGCGGTACTCTACTCGTATATTTTATTTACGACCTTCTGATGATAAAGGTCACTTCCCTGTCCCCAGAAAATAAAGCTTAGTGAAACATAAACGACAGCCAATATTATATTGAAAACATCGAATTTCATGTTATTAGTGAGCATCATTCCAACGATAAAGGCAATTGCTAAAAATGGAATAATTGCGCCTAACCAAACATGTGAATTGTTACCTAGCACATATTTCTCAAGAATCAGAGAGGCGATTGAAACTACAATAAAAATAATCCCTAACATAATTACACCCCCATAATTAATTCAGCGTATATTATGTTAACACTAATAATTTTGGTTCAGTATAAATTCTTGTGTAAATAGAAATTAGATAACAAAAAAAGAAGGGTTGTCCCTTACAATGTTAATAACGACAAAAACATGGGGAGCCCTTCTTACTATGAATTATACAGAACTGTCAGTTACTACTCAAGATGTTATGCCTAACAAAGGTGTCTTATCCTTTAATTCTGGTCTTACCGACTTTATTCAAGTTGGCGAGCCAATTCAAAATGAAGGTGGATTAACCTTTGTAGGAAAGCTAGATGAGCGTGGTGATACCTTCTGTCCTAATTGCTCAAGAAAACTAGTTAAAAATGGGTCTTTAGAATCTACCCTTAAGCACGTCGCTATTGGTGGAGTACACACCAATATCAGAGTGTCCTATGCACGTTTTCGTTGTCTTAACATTGATTGCCAATTCAACACTAGAAGCCAGTCTATCCCTTTTAAAGCTGATGGTTATCGCATCACCAAACCTTTAAAAGAATACACTGAGAAACTGTTAAGCTATGGCCTTACTCTAAAGGCAGTGGCTTGGCTTACTGGCTTGGACAAGATGACTGTAAAGTCAATTCACAAGTCTCTTCTACTGTCTAAATTTACAACTGATGGCAAGACACTCATAAAACCTGAAAGGCAGGCAAAATACTTAGCCATTGATGAGTTTAAGCTCCACGATGGCCATAAGTACGCCACCGCAATCATAGACTGGGAAACAGGGTATATTCTCTACTTAGCCCATGGCAAGAAGAAAGCCGTTGTTTTCGAGTTTATGGATCATGTTGGCGATGAGTGGATGTCAAAAGTTGAGGCGGTGGCTTGCGACATGAATTCAGACTTCGAAGAAGCTTTTAAAGGGCGCTATCCCAAGCTAGACATCGTCTATGATCGCTTCCACATTATCAAGAATTTCAACGATAAAGTGGTTTCAGAGATCAGAAAGGATGAACAAAGACGGCTGGCTGAAGAAGGCTCTCCAGAGGCTGCTAAGTTGCTTAAGAACTCACGTTACATCTTGATGTCTAAGAGGTCCACATTAGTTCAGAAGGACGAGGATGCCCGTCAAGGCAAGCTAGTGTCTACTGCTGGTGAAATATTCAATACACCAGAAATAAAGGCTTATGGCGGTAATGAAGCATGGTATGACGAGCTGTTGGAAGAAAACAAGCTCTTCTTCACAATAGACCTCGTCAAAGACTTGCTAGACCAGGCATACAACTCACATGACGAGGTGGAAATGTGCGTTAGACTTGAAGGGATCATAGACATCTGCAAGGCAACTGAGAATAGCCACTTTATTTGGTTTGCGCGTCTCTTAAATAACCATTTGAGAGGGATCTACACGTTCGCCAAATACGGGATATCAACTGGCAAACTTGAGGGTATCAACAATAAGATCAAGACTGAGAGACGTAAGGGTTATGGGTATCCAGATGATGAATACTTCTTTCTGCGATTAATGGAAATATCCCGAAAGGCATCCTAAATCTCACAGCCGTTTACACAAGAATTTATACTGAACCAAAAAAATTCAAGATCTTTCAGAGAAGCTGTTAAAGGAATTTTTAAGTTCACAGATATTAACTTAGCGCGTGAGGCTAAAAATCGATTGATTCATGATTATATCGATCAACCAAAATATTCAAAAGCTTGCGCATCATTGGATGATGGATTCGAAGACGCCTTTCAATATACCGTACAAGGAAATTCCCACAATCGACTAAAGAGTACCAATCTAATTGAACGACTGAATCAAGAAGTACGCAGAAGAGAAAAGATTATTCGCATCTTCCCCAATCAAACATCAGCCAATCGCTTAATTGGAGCCGTTCTTATGGACCTGCATGATGAATGGATTTATTCTTCAAGAAAATACATCAATTTTGATAAGTAGAAATGGTAAAAACATTGTATAGCATTTTACACAGGAGTCTGGACTTGACTAAAAAATCCAATTACTAAACTTAAGAAAAATCAACACTACTTTTTAGGAGACGATGAGTTTGAACAATTAGTTTAAAAGGGAAAATATGCTTACGAAATTATCCACCTAGAAGAAATACTTTTACCAATAAGTCTGTCTAATTTAAAAAATTTAGGAGTTACTGCACCACAAGGATATGCATATATAAAAAAATATCCTAGTCTTGTCGATATTCTCGCCGTTTGTATAATTAAGCGAGACAAATAAAAAAGCCATTTATGTTACACTCAAATTGTAATACCCGCTAAAGCATACAAGGAGAGTGAACATAAATGACTTATACCCATCTTACACCAAACGAGCTTGTAATGATAGAAGCATATTTTCATCAAGAAACTCCGGTTGCTATCGTTGCGAAGCAGCTTAAACGTGGACGCCAAACAATTTACAATGTCTATAACTTTCTCAAATGTGGTGGAACAGCACTTGAATACCTTGAACAATACAAAGAAAATAAGCGACGTTGTGGGAGAACCGAAATCATTTTTCCTGCTGAGGAAAAAGAATACATTGCAAAAAGATCAACTGAGGGTTGGACCCCAGACGTCATTATTGGCCGTGCAGAGCGAACCTTCTCTTGTTCAGTAAGTACCCTCTATCGCCGGTTTAAGACGGGAGAATTCAATGTTTTACATTTACCGATGCAAGGAAAACGAAAACCAAATGGTTATTATTTGTCAAATTAAGCGAGACAAAACTTTCCATTTACGTAACTCAAAAAAACTTCTAATGGTGTTTGGTAATTTAGTGATTTTCTAGGGATATGGTTTCTTTTGGACGCAACGGATGAGATGAATCCTTGATTGACTTGGTTGAAGTCCATTTCTTTTGGTAGTCCATCTTTTCGGAGGAGTCCGTTTGAATGTTCATTTAATCCCCGTTGGGAAGGCGTTCCTGGGTCTGCGAAATAAATATCAATATCATTCGTATTACTAATACTTTTCCAATTAGAGAATTCTTTTCCACAATCAAAGGTAATTGATTTGAAAAGATTTTTGGGTACGGATTGAAGCCATTCATTAATCGAATTTTCAATATCAACTGCCTTACGGCCTTCTGGTTTCAAGGCGATAATGGCTTTTGAAAGTCGCTCAACGAGTGTGATGACGACACTTTTATGGTGGATGCCGACAATCGTATCACCCTCTAAATGTCCAAATTCTTCTACGAAAACGACATAATCTTTTTTACGTGCTCGATGCTAACTTCATTCAATCCATTGATTGTACTATTTTTTGCAGTAATATTCAGTCTACCAATTTGGGCTAAGCCTAATTCTGGAACTTCAAACTTAATCACTGCTTGAATTGAATTAATTGTATCTATATCAGCATTAATAGTAACCTGTACTTGATTTGTAACATCATTCCCAAAATCATCTATAGCTTTCACTTGAAAAGTATTAATGGCTATGACACTATCCCATGCGGAACCAATATCAATGGTTGCTGTTTCTTTTCCTAGCGTAAGTTTACGTAATCGAGGTACGGTCACTGTAACTGAGATTTGATCTGTTAAATCAGGTGATGCAAATACTACTTCGTAATCGCCAAAGTTAGATGTATCCACTTCGTTTTTTAGAACAACCACTTGATCCGTCAAATCATTTCCTGACTGGTCAATCCAGTGAACGTGACACATCTCTTTAGCAATTTCATCTGACCATTCACTATTTAATCTTAATGTGATATTAGATGCAGTAAGTTTACCCGTTACTTGTCGTACGACATTATTCGTATTTAGTCTTCCCCCTGTAAGACATAAATCAGATAGTTCATAAAATGAATCAACACTATTTAAAATGATTTTTTTTAATTCATCAGTAGATAGATCAGGATCTAGTGACAATGCTAATGCAGCACTACCAGTGACATGAGGTGTTGCCATCGAGGTACCTGACATATACGTGTATTTACTTCCTAGAAATGTACTAAAAACACGAAACCCTCTAGCGAATAAATCAACACCTGTTTTACTATAATTTGAATCAGAACTTCGTTCATAACCACTAGAATTTCCTACAGTAATAATATTAGGTATATCCAAAGAAGCTGGGTAAAAAGGTTTATCAGTCATATCTATCCCATTATTTCCAGCTGCTGCTACGAATAATCCAGGATAGTTTTTAATTGCTTCTTCTGTACTGCTATAAACAACACTACCTATACTAAAATTGATAATTGGAAACCCTTTTTGGGATGCATAATTAATAGCTTCAGTTAAGATTGCCAAACTGGTACCTCCACTACTACCAAATACACGTATAGGTACCATCGTAACATCCCAATTTATTCCAGCAACACCTAATTCGTTGTTTGTTTGAGCACCAATAATCCCGGCAATATGTGTCCATGTCCCATAGTATCCATAGGATCTGTATCATCGTCAAAAAAATCGTATCTCAAACTTTCATCTACATTTCCAGAAAGATCTTCATGTTGATAATCAATTCCTGAATCAATGACCGCTACCTTCACATCCTTAGAACCCTTGGTTTCTTCCCAAGCGGATGGCATGCTAATCTCTCTTAAATTAGCTTGTTTACTCCAATTAGGATCGTTAAGAATAATTGATCGATTTCCTAAAGAATCAGTTGTATTTGGCTCCTCAACATCATTCAACGGCTCTAGTTCAACCACATAGTTTGGCTCTGCATAATTGACCATATCAGAAGCATTAAATGTTCTTACTGCCTCTTCCACACTAATTTCTTCGTTCAATTTCACTAATAATACTTGATCTCGCTTATTATAATCGCTTTCATTTGTCCTAAGAGTCAAATCTTTTTCCACCATAACTTTTACACCCAATAAATTTTGCGGTTTATTTTTCTCTGTTAAAATTCTTTGTGTAGCCTTTAAACTGACAATTAGCTCATTGGGTACATACTCTATTTGAGAGTCATCTAATTGGCTCATAATCCTTTCTTTTTGGTTAGTATCTGCAGTTACTTGTTTAGTATGAGCCATGAACCCAAACATACTCACCCCAACAACCAATCCTAAATATATTTTCTTTTTAAACTTTTTCACCTACATCTCCTCCTAATAGTTTTATTTTAGAGTTAGCTCTATTACTTATTTACTAACTCAACAACAGATTATCATACACTTGTTAATGAAATTACAATATCTCATTAAAACACACCCTAAAATCATAACCGTTCCTATGCTCATTTTTTGGATTTTTTAATCACGTAACCAGAAAAATAAATCCTCTCTATTTCACGCAAATCAAAGAAGAACTAAGTAACTACCGTTTAAAGGTAGTTACTTAGTTCTTCTTTGATTATTATCTAACTTTATTATTCATTCCCCACCCTTTGCGCAGTGAGTCTTCGGTATCTTGTTTTATCTGACTGGTAGTTCTTATTATTTCTCCACGATCATCTAATTCTGGAACAATTGGATATTTTTCTCTGAACAAGTCTAGTTCTTTCACCACGTCATTAAACAAATCTTGCTTATCTTCTTGCGTAAGATTCTGTTTAATATACTCATCTAAAGCTTTTCTAAGCAATTCATCTCTTGTCATATTAGTCTCATACTTTTCTACTAAAACTCTGGAAGTCGCATTTAACAAAGTCGACAGTTTTAAAGGATGCTTGGTAGAATAAACCTTATCAAACTTTCTGATTGGTGCGCCAACTTTTTTTGTTCTTCCTCTACTCTGTCTTTCAACATTGGAGGAAGTTTTTATTTCTTGAACTTGGTGCACTTCTAATTGCTTATTTTCAGATGGTGTAATTGCTTGCTGCTTTTTCTTTGCTTCTGCTTCTTTTTTTATTTTGGCGAGTCCTTTGTTGTTCCCAAAAATATCAAGTCCTTTGATGTCAGCCAATTACTCCACCTCCGCATACCAATTCTCGTGTTCTTCCAATTCTTTCAAAATACTGATAAATAATTCGTGGCTTTTGCGATCCCATTGTTTTAAGAGACCTTTCTTTGTCTTCTCCATCGTAATACCTGATCCGTCGTATCGTTTTAAGCGCGCATTTTTGAGTACAACATTTTTAATCAAATGTTCCCCATAAATCTCTTGGGCTTGTTTATACATTTCCTGATCTACTGCGTCACCGCTTTCCAACATGAAAGGAATAACACCAGCAACATATAAATTTGTATCAAATTCTTTCACAAAAAAGTCCATATACTCAAGATATTGCATCGCATTTCTCATCGATTTTACTTGGGTCTGCAAGACGACGATTGCCCAGTCCGCAATGTACATCGCGGATTTACTATATACAGAAATAGAAGGTGGAACATCTAAATAGATGACGTCAAACTCATCAAATAATGGTTCTAGCTTTTCTTTCATATATTTGAATTGGGATAATGAATCATTATATTGGTCTTTGATCCAATCATCATACATTTCAAAGGACATGTCTGCTGGAAGTATATAGAGGTTATTGATTACTTTATAGACGGCCTCTTTAGGTGGAAGATTGTTTATCAACACGTCAGTCACAGTATTTTCGTAAACAATCGGTTCACCTTCTCCGCCTCCTTCTTCGTTAGTGAAGTTCATATGCGTTAAGTTCATCACATCAGAAGTATTTCCTTGCATATCCAAGTCAATTATCAAGGTTCTTTTTCCTTCATTAACTGCTGATTCAAACCCTAACATTTGCGCGCACGTGCTTTTACCTACGCCACCTTTAAAATTACCGATTACATATTTCTTCGCTACCACGTTCCTACCTCTTTTCTTTTAGCAATATTCATTTGATACTATTATAACATATTTATTTTTAGTTACTACCAAAAAAAAGATATATATGTACTACCTTATAATTAATAAGTAAAAGGTAGTACATAAATAAGGAAAAGCTGAAATATATTGATTTATAGCTTTCCTCAAAGTAATGACGTTATTTAATTTATCGAGAAGCAGAGAATACTCGCGACTTTAGTCATGTAGACGAATCAGATTTTCGATAAAAAAGAAGCCGTCCTTCTTAAGAACGACAACAAATCACTAGATTAATTTTTTCAACTGTTCATAAAAGTTTTCATGCGTTCCACATAACAATACTGGAATAACCTTGTTTTCTATAATCTCGTAAGCTACTCTATATGTTGTGCCCGCATATTTGAACCCACTAGACCAAATACCTGATAAACCCCCAGTTTTTTGTTCACCCTTATATGGATCAATCGCAATTTCATCATAAATTAAATTCAAAAATTTTTCTTTCAATGGCTTCTCTTTTAGCTTTTTTAAATACTTAATGACATGTTTTGAAGGAACGATTTCATAAGCCAATTTCTGTTGCCAACTCCTCTTTAGTCATTACTTTAGAATTAGTAAGTGTATCTTCAGCAATATCTCTAAAGGAAGAATGCATTTTGTTTTTTCTATTCTTAAATTCTACAAGAATCTCATCTTTATCGTAGCCTTCTGCAATTATATCAGACAAAATATCTTCGCTAAAATCATAAAATTCTTTTTGTGGTTCAACAAATTCATAAAGAATACCATTCTCTACCAACTTTGCTTCAACTTCGACTCCATTAGGAACATTAAAATCTTTAGGTACTGTCAACATGATTGAATTGCCTTGTTTTCTTGTTTTTGTAATCATTTAAATCCCTCATTTCTAACAGTATGTAATTACTTAGTAAATACATTATACCACGAGATAATGTATTTACAAGTAATTACTGTGACTCGTAATGCGTCCTTGCTGAATAAATTTCAACCACGTGTACATCTTCATCTACCTTATAAACAACCCGGTGTTGTCTATTCAATCTTCTAAAATACCTACCTTGGTTCTGTTGCAAAGTTTTAAATAAAGAATAAAATCCCTTACGGTATCTATGATTTAAGCTGGGATTCCCAATAATACCTTGATTTCAGTACAGACCGAAAACCCGAAGAGAGTGCCTTCTTTTCGGGTTTTCTTATATAATCCTCGAATGGCTTCCATGCCTTTAATCGTGGTAGAGGCAGTGCGTAAACTTCGATAGAATTTATTGCGTCTCTTTACTGGACGATGGTCTTGTTCAATCAAATTATTCAGGTATTTAATGGTACGATGTTCTGTCCCTTGATAAAAGCCGTATTCTTTTAGTTTCTTAAAGGCACTTGTAATAGAGGGGGCTCTATCTGTGACTACAACCTTCGGTTCATCAAACTGCTTCACTAACCGCTTAAGAAAAGCATAGGCTGCTTGTGTGTCCCGTTTTTTACGTAACCAAATATCCAAGGTTAAACCATCTGCACCGATGGCTCGATACAAATAATGCCATTTTCCTTTAATTTTGATGTACGTTTCATCCATTTTCCATGAATAAAAGGATTTTTTATTTTTCTTTTTCCAAATTTGATAGAGTAGTTTGCCATATTCTTGCACCCAACGATAAATCGTCGTATGAGAAACGTTAATGCCACGATCATATAAGATTTCTTGAACTTCACGATAGCTAAGGTTATAACGAAGATAGTATCCCACGGCTACAATAATCACATCCTGCTGAAATTGCTTTCCTTTAAAATGATTCATCGTCATTCCTCCTGCTATCTTTTTCTATTATTCTACCTTATTTGATAGTAGATTTAAAACTTTGCAACAGAACCCTAAAAGGACTAGCCTCATAATTTTTCCTCCTTATAAACTAAAAAAGGAAGAGATGATTTTTTAAATCATTTCATCTCTTCCTTTCCTGTGAAACTATTGTATTTTTACACGATAAGGTCATTCAATTATTTCATGTGCCAAATAACTGTTTATTTTGGATCTAATTTCAATGTCATAGCATTGATGGCAACAATTACAGTCGAAAGTGACATCAAGACGGCACCGACTGCTGGACTTAATGTTATGCCAATTGGTGCTAGTATTCCTGCAGCTATTGGGATCGCGATAAAGTTATACCCTGCTCCCCAAACAAGATTTTCTTTCATCTTACGTGTGGTCTTCTGAGCCAACTCGATAAAGGATTCAATATCGCCAGGGTCTGACTGTGTCAAGATGACATCGGCTGAATCCAATGCTACTTGAGTTCCGGCACCAACAGCTATACCAACGTCTGCTAATGCAAGAGAAGGTGCATCGTTGACCCCGTCACCGACCATGATAACTTTCTTTCCTTCTGCTTTAAGTTTTTCAACTAATTCATATTTATCTTGAGGAGATTGATTAGCTAGATAATCAATACCTAAAATTTCTGCAGTTCCTTGAGCCGCTTTTTCATTGTCACCCGTTGCCATAATCGGCTGAATCTTGTTCTTTTTAAGGGCTTGTATTAAGTCTTTACTTGTCGGTTTTAATTCATCCCCTAAAGCTACAGCACCGATTGCTTCGTCGTTTTCTACTAAGACACTGAGGGTTGCTCCTTTTGGAATATCCATATCCAGATTACGTCTATATGCTTTTTGACTGATTAATTGATAACGATGTCCGTTAGCTTGACCTTCTACACCAGCGCCAGAAATAACATCAATCGAATCAAAACTTACTGGACGTATCCCTTGCTGTTCTGCGTAACTAATAATTGACTGAGCGATAGGGTGACTAGATCCACCTTCGATACCTGACAATAAGGCAACGATTTCATCTTTCGTATATTTATCATTAAAGAGTTCAACATCTAATACTTTAAACTCACCAGTTGTTAAAGTTCCAGTTTTATCTAAAACCATAACATCTGCGTTTGTAGTCAACTCCAAAGCGTCCCGGTCTTTCACTAATAATCCCCGACTGGCCCCTAAGCTGGTACTACGAGCAGTCACCAATGGAATAGCCAGACCCAGGGCATGCGGGCAAGCAATAACTAATGTGGTGACTGTAAAAATAACTGCCGTTGGTACATCAGCGATAATCATCCATATAACAAGGGCAATAAGCGCTACAATAACCGCAATATAAAAGAGCCATCCTGCAACTTTTTGTGCAAGATTTTCTGCTCGAGAAGATTGGCCTTGAGCTTGACTGATTAATGCCTGAACCTGAGAAATGAAGGACTTATCGCCCGTCTGCTTTATTTCCACATAGAGGACTCCGCCACCATTGGTTGATCCACCGATGACCTCATCTCCGGGATTTTTTTCAATTGGTTTCGATTCCCCAGTCACAAGCGCTTCGTTTACACGGGATTCTCCGCGAATAATGATACCATCAGCTGGAACATTTTCTCCTGCTTGAACACGGATAACATCTCCAACCTGAAGTTCAGACACAGGGCGCGTCTCAATCGAATCGTCTTCTAAAACAACATGAGCATCTTTCGGCACCAACTCAGCCAATGCTTTTTGCGCGTCCCCTGCTTCACCCAATGCCTTCATTTCAATCCAGTGTCCTAATAACATGATTAAAATTAACGTTGCAAACTCAAAGAAGAAGTCCATGACATGTTCTCCAGTTACATATCGAGCGGCCACTGCGTAAACACTATAGGCATAAGAAACCGTTATTCCCAAAGTAATCAAGGACATCATGCCTGGAGCTTTTGAATTAAACTCATCTTTCGCACCCATGTAGAATGGTTTTCCGCCATAAATGTATAGAATTGTTGCCAATACAGCTGCTACAACGTCTGCATAAGGAAAGATGATTTGGAAAGGCAACTGAATATCCATCATAGGAGTAATGAGTAAGATTGCAATTCCTAATGGGAGTGACTTCAAGAAAATCTCCTTAAAGCTACCGTGATGGTGGTGGGCATGCCCTCCCATTGCGCCATGATCCATTTCACTGTGATCCATCTGACTATGATTCATCTTGCTGTGATCCATCGCACTATGATTCATCTTGCTGTGATCCATCTGACTATGTTCCATTTCATTATGGTCGTGTTTTGAGTGATCCATGTCGCCGTGATTATGATGACTATGTGACGAATGCTTTTTGTTATTCCTCATTTTTAATTCCTCCTTATTATATTAGAGACTGATTTTAAAATTTTAGAACTTTCTCATCTAACACTGCATATAATTCTCATGAAAAGGGTTCTATATTTTATCTCTATCTACTATCTATGAATAAATGGTATTCGTACTTTATACACTTAATACTGAATAGTTAGTTTCTGCTAAAGCAGCATTGAGCGTTTCGGTATCAATCTCTGTTTGACTTTCAAGTACTGCTTTTTTAGTCGCTAAATCAACCTCTACAGATTCAACCCCTTCAATAGCTGAAAATTTTTCTTGCACTGTATTGGCACAACCTGCACATTTTACGCCATCTAATAAGACTTCTTTTTTCATTATTCTATTCCCCTTTTTATTTTTTTATCTTCTCCTATTATTAGAATAGGAAGAAGTTTAAATCCCAGATAAGCTACGTGTTTTCTAAACAACTGCTGGTTTGAATCGTCTTAACCGTAAAGCATTGAGCAAGACCGATACGGAGCTGAAACTCATGGCGACTGCCGCAAACATTGGATTCATCAATGGTCCGCCAAAAATATACAAGAGACCCATCGCGACTGGAATACCTACAAGGTTGTAAGCAAAAGCCCAGAACAAGTTTTGTTTAATGTTTCGTAGCGTTGCATGACTTAAATCAATCGCAGTCAATACAGCGGTTAAATCATTACGCATAAGGACAATATCAGCCGATTCAATCGCCACGTCTGTACCTGATCCAACTGCAATACCGATATCTGCTTGAGCTAATGCGGGTGCATCGTTAATGCCGTCTCCAACCATCGCTACCTTCTTGCCTGCCTCTTGTAGTTTTTTGACTTCCTCTGCTTTATCTTCAGGTAATACTTCACTTAATACACTGTCTATACCCACTTGCTTAGCAATCGCTTTGGCTGTACGTTTGTTATCTCCAGTAATCATGATTACTTCAACACCGCGTCTTCTAAGTTCTTTAACAGCCTTCATACTATTTTCCTTGAGTGTGTCAGCTACTGCGATAATTCCAGCTAGTTCTCCATCAACAGAGAGATACATCGGTGTTTTTCCTTCGTCTGCTAAACGATTGGATTCTTTTTCCATGCTTGATAAATCAATCTTTTGCTCTAGCATCAGTTTACGGTTTCCAATGTACATATCTTTGCCCTCAATTTCAACTCGAATCCCGTGTCCAGGAATCGCTTCAAAATGATCTGGTTTAGCTAATGTCATGTTCTCTTCTTTTGATTTTTGTACGATGGCTTCGCCTAATGGGTGTTCAGAACCTGTTTCACCAGAAGCTGCATAATATAAAAGATTTTCTTTAGTAATAAGAGGAGTTACCAAAATATCCGTCACGATAGGTTTACCTTCTGTCAGTGTCCCTGTTTTATCAAATACAATCGTGTCTAAATTATGAGTGGTTTCTAACGCCTCACCACTTTGGTGTTAGTATCAAATCTTAGACAGCTTTTCGTAGAGACAAGAATAAATTAAACTTATCTACGAGAGGATGAATTTTTATGACCCGATATGAAGAAAATTTTAAACAAATGATTGTTGAACTGAATCAAACTGGACGTTCTGTTCGAGGGTTAGCGAAAGAATATGGCTTATCTGAAGCAACGATTTACAAATGGAAGAATTTATATTTACCTGATCAGTCCACAGGACTGACTGGAAAAGAAGTAGCTGAACTGAGAAAAGAAAATGCTCGTTTAAATGAGGAACTTGAAATCTTAAAAAAAGCCGCAGCCATATTCTCTCGGAAAACCTAAATTCGCTTGTTCAATTTATTGAAAAATGGTGTAAGGATTACACTGTTTCTTTGTTGTGTCGGTTATTAGAAATCCCTAGAAGTGTCTATTATTTTTATAAGAATAAACCGTTGACAGCTACAGAAATCAGAAATAATAAGTTGAAAAAGAAGATTTCAACAATTTTTTTTACGAATAAACAACGCTATGGTGCCACAAAGATCCATCAAGTTTTATTAAAAGAAGGGATTTCAGTATCTCTTAAACATGTCCAAAAGCTAATGAAACAATTAAATTTAAGGTCGATTGTAGTTAAAAAATATAGACCTCAAAGGTCTAATAAACCGATCATTTCAAAAGAGAATCTCTTAAATCAGGACTTTTCTACTGAAACGATCTGTGAGAAATGGGCAGCTGACATTACGTACATTCCTACTAAGAAAAATGGTTGGTGTTACTTATCTTCAATCATGGATTTACACACGAAAAAAATTATTAGTTATACATTTTCAAAACGAATGACTGTGGATTGTGTCATTCAAACATTGAATAAAGCAAAAATACATTATCACATTCCAGAAGGAATGATTCTACACACTGACTTGGGCAGCCAATACACAGCAAGAGAAGTGGAACAATGGCTTAAAACCAACAAAATAAGGCATTCTTATAGTAGAAAAGGAACACCTTATGATAATGCTGGAATCGAATCTTTCCATGCCTCATTGAAAAAAGAAGAAGTCTACACGACTAGCTACTCAGATTTTGAAGAAGCAAATCGAGCGCTATTTAGCTACATTGAAGGATTTTATAACCGAAATCGAATCCATAGCTCGATTCACTATCTAACCCCACAGGAATTTGAAGAATTAGCAAAAGAAAAAATGGCTTAACCGTCTCTACTAAAATGTGTCCAAGATATTGACTCAAATCCAATTTCTCTTTACCAACATCATTTGACAAAGAGCCCTAAATTTTCATTGGTTTAGTATATAAAATTACTCATTATTTTCGTCATATTCCATCTCATCTTCAGTTACCCACATATGATTCTTAACTTCTTCTTGACCATCGGTTGGAGTGTAATTAACAACGTAAACAGTTCCTGTAATAGATTTATCTACTTTTGCTTCAGCTCCCATCATCCCATCCATGTGATCGGCATTCAAGATAACAGTATCGCCCTCATTTGCTACAGTCTCAGTATTTTTTAACTCTTCTTGTACTACCCATCGATGATTGTTAACCATTGGTCCCCCAGTTTTTGGCTCATAGCTTACTTCATACATTGTAGTATCAAAGGCCCCTACAACTTGAGCATTTGCACCTTTCATCCCTTCCATATGATCGCCTAGCAGTATAACATTACTTCCCACCGGGAATTTAGGGTTCGCAGCATCTTTCATTGAAGAAGGAACCATACCTTCGTGATTCATTCCCTCCATACTATTCATTTCACTAGACGCTGTAGAAGTCGATTCCTCGTTTGTGCTTTTAGAATTATTCGATTCACTTTGATTGCTACACGCTCCTAAAAATACAATAATTCCAAGACTTGCAAATACTAATTTTATCATCTTTTTCACTGTCTTCATCCTCCTTTAATTAATCACATTTAGGTCATCTCATAAATTTGTAATCCAAAAACTTCTTTTTTAATTGTAGCTATTGATAAGTCCTTCTTAGAAAAGATTACTACAGAATTTGATAAGATATCTAAATGAACTTTTTCGACACTATCTATCGAAATCAGTTGAAAAAATATTTTTTTTGCCCAACATTCACATACTAGTTTAGCAATTTTTATCTGTTTTTGAAACAAATAACTCTCCTCCTTTATTGAAATGGTAACTTTATAACAAATTTAGTTCCTAGACCTAATTTACTTTTTACAGTTATACTACCTTTATGCGCTTCAACAACGCTCTTTACAATAGCTAATCCGATACCTTGCCCCCCTAAAGCTCTACTTCTGGAGGGGTCAGCCATATAAAATCTATCAAAAATATGAAGTTGCTGATCTTTTTCTATACCGATGCCGTTGTCTTCAACAATTAAAAGAACATGGTCTTTATTTTTACTTATAGAAAACTTAATGGTTCCCTCCTTTTGCGTAAATTTAATAGCATTATTCAAAAGATTGATAACAACTTGGTTCATTTTATCTTTATCTGCAGATATATTGATGTTATCCCCTTGGATTTCAACATGAAGGTTTTTTGACTCAATTTTGCTGGCGAAATTTTCAATAACGGATTCAATCAACTTATATATGTTAAACTCAGTTTTATTTAAATGATCATATTTTGCTTCAATTTTGTTGATTACTTCTATATTTCCAATTAAACGAGTTAGACGATCTATTTCATCATAACAAGATTGTAGGCGCTCGGGAGTTATTTTCCAGACTCCGTCAATCATTCCTTCCACATTGCCTTTAAGGGTAGCTAATGGAGTTCTTAATTCATGTGAAATATCAGTAGTTAATCTTTTTCGAAGTCCATGCTGTTTCTCCAACTGATTACTTAAATCATTTAGGGAATCAATCAAGGAATTAATTTCAATAATTGAAGTTTCTTGTGGGATTTTATCAGCATATTCCCCACGGGTTAATTTATGTGTAAAGTCGCTTACATGCTTTAGTGGTAATCCTAATCTAGCAGAGATCCACGAAGCAAGTATAAATGATACAAGAAGAGCTGCAATAGCAACATACATTAAACTTTGTTTCATACTGGAGATAAACAAGGCATCGTGCTCAGTATAAGCAAAAGGTCCGAAATAATAAAACGTTACTTTTCCAAACTCGTTTCCATCATTAATTAACTTCTTTTTCGCTTCTATTGTTTCGTCTAGTTTCACACTTTTTTTCTCAGAAACTTTCAAGGCATTTTTTTTCAGTTTGTCCTGTGCTGACTTCAAATTTTTTCCTTTAAGTTCCCAAACCATGTTGCCTTGTTCGTCTTCTATAGAAAAATAAATATTATTTTCTAATGCTTTCTCAGAAAGTGCTGCAAGTTCCTCGCTGTTCCATGTTTCTCCACTATTTAACCACAATAAATCAATTGTATATACATACTGATTCAACAAATCTTCTTGTCGCTCTTCTACGTATTTACTAAAATGATTGTTCGTCAAACTTAATGCGACTAAACTAATCGATCCTATTATTAATGTTGCGATTGCTAAAAAGGAAAGAACTAATTGAGTTTTTATCGTTCTTTTTCTCATTAGTGGCCACCAAATCTATATCCTGTACCATGGACTGTCAAAATATACATAGGTGATTTAGCATCATTCTCAATTTTATGTCTTAAGTTTTTTATATGAGAATCGATGCTCCTATCTAGTCCATCAAATTCTATTCCCTTAACTTTCTCTATCAAATCACTACGAGAAAAGACTTTATTAGGTGTGGATATTAGGGCGTGTAGAATATCAAATTCAGTTGTTGTGAGGTTTAATTCCACTTGATGTAGATAAACTTGGCGACTTTCAGGATATACTATCAATTCCCCATTACTTGAAGAAAGCTTATTAGGATTTGATAAGGTCTCAGTTCTGCGCAATACAGTTTGTATTCTCGCAACTAATTCTTTGGGACTAAATGGTTTAATCATATAGTCATCGGCACCTAACTTGAGACCAGTAAGAATATCATCCTCATCAGACTTAGCTGTTAACATTATAATTGGTACATTTGATACTTCTCTGATTTTTCTACACACAGTCAATCCATCAGTATCCGGAAGCATTAAATCTAACACAACTAAATCAGGATTATTTTTCTCGAACTTTTCCAATGCCATTGCGCCACTTATTGCTTTATAAACTGAATAATGATTAGCAACTAGATAGGCATCAATAATTTCTAATATTTTTTCTTCATCGTCCACAATAAGAATTTTCATAGACAATCATCCTTCTTAAATTATTTTCTATTTAATTTCCATTTGTCCCATCATTCCATACTCTTCATGTTCTAATATATGACAATGATACATGAAAATACCTTCACGGTCGAATTTCACAAGAAGTTCTACTGTTTCATCCGGATTTACCAGCACAGTATCTTTCCATCCTTGCTCGTTTAGTGCGGGCTGATTTCCATCTCTAGATAAAATTTGAAACTGAACACCATGGATATGGAACGGATGAATCATGCCTCCCATCATACTACTAATATTGTTAACTTCCCAAATCTCTTGAGTACCTAATTTTTTATATAAATCTATTCTTTCCATATCAAATTGCTTATTGTTGATGTTTACCATGTGAGACATTCCTCTTAAATTAATACTTTGTCTTGCTAAATCTTCCAATTTCTTTTCATCTAAAGTACTAATAGTATTTAGACTATCAGAGGGAGTAAACTCTTTGTTTTCTATCGTATTCTCAATTCTCATTGTCAAGGCAACCAAATTATTTGCTAGTAAATGAATTACCTCACCTTTTTTATAATTCTGAGTATCCACTAATATTTCTGCCCTTTCCCCGGGGGCTAAAAGTAGTTTACTAAGTTTAACAGAAGTATTCAGAAAACCACCATCTGTAGCAATTTGGTAGAATGATTCATCTTTATCCAAAGTAAAAGTGAAGTTTCTTGAATTAGATCCATTAACAATTCTATACCTCATCCATCGGTTTTTTATCTCAATATATGGATTGATAGTGCCATTAGTAAGCAACGTCTCCCCTTTTGTTCCATCAGAGTTAAAATCATTTTCATAGTTAATTTGATTAGTGGAGCTGAAAGATTTATCTTGCACAATCAAGGGAATGTCGTCGACACCATATTTGGAAGGTAAATCTAATGATTTTGAGTTGTCATCATCAATATACATCAAACCTGCTAAACCCTTATAAACTTGAGATGCTGTTTCTCCTTCCGGATGGGGATGAAACCAGAGTGTAGAAGCTTCTTGATCAACCTCGAATGTTACACTTTTTTTCTGTCCTGCTTCTATAATCTGATGTGGACCTCCATCTGCATCAGAAGCTACTTTCAAACCGTGCCAATGAAAAGATGTGCTAGCATCAAGATTATTGTTTGTATTGATAGTAACTTTTTGACCTTTTTTCAGTCTAATAACTGGTCCTAAAAAATCCCCGTTATAGCCTAATGTTTCAGTTTTTTCTCCATCCATTATTTGAACTTCTCCGTTTTGAGCAACTATATCATATATCACATTTTCTTTGCTTTTTGAAGATGGTTCAAGAACAGGGGGAATCAATAGTTGTCTCTCCGTTTGGTGTACTACCTTCAAATCAGCTTCTTGATTATCCCCCATCATATTGGACATTCTACTTGAGATTTGTCGTTGTTCTTCTTGAAAGACAACTTCAGCATGCTCCTCCTTGTTCTGCTGTTGAATCAATATGAAAACACCGCCTAGGGTCAACATTGATATTGTTGCTGCTAACCAAATATATTTATTATTCTTCAACCCATCATCTCCCATATCTATTATGTAGTTACCATAAAAAAAATATGTGGAGATTTTGTGTTGATTCCCCCACATATACTTATACTTACCCGTGGTGCTAGTTAATTTTTTCCTAGAGGAAAATGTCTAAACATGTTGGTAAATCAACAAAAAAACGCATATAGTAGTCTCAAAACTCCCAAGAAATGAGGACTACATATGCGTTCATCAAAATATACTGAACATTATACAGATACTTTTATAACATTCAAGGAAATTATGAGAACTGTTTCTAACATATACCACAATTGTGTACCAGATAAGATTAAAAACCGAAGAAATACTGATCAACTGAAGCAACGCGATACAGTGATTATTGCTTGTGTTATATGGGGCATAATTAATGGCTATACTAGCCAAAGAGCCACGTATAGAGCGGTTTGTTCCGTCTTATTTCCTAATGGTGACTTTCCTAGTAGGAGTCGATTCACTCGCTTAAGTTCAAACTTAGCTTACACTATCAAGATTATTCGATACTTTTTCATCAAGAAGCTCACCAAAGGTGAACTAGTCGGAATTATAGATAGTTTTCCTAGTCCATTATGTAAACCAGTTAGAAATAGACAAGCAAAACTATTGAATCAAATAGCCAAAGTTGGCTATAACTCAACAAAAAAATCTTATTTTTATGGTCTTAAAATTCATATGATCGTTACTAAGACTGGCTTTCCGATTACTTACTCAATCACGAATCCAGGTGTCCATGACGTGAAAGTGTTAGAGACTTTATCGGAAGAAGCGAATCTTCCCAATATCCTAGGGGACAAAGGATATATTAGCCATAAAATCCATGAAAAGCTTGCCCTTAAGGGCATTACTATATCCGTTCCGCCACGTAAAAACATGGATAAATCAGAAAAACTAGACCACAGCTTACTTGGAAAACAAAGAAAAACAGTTGAGACTGTTTTTTCTTCCTTAGAAAAATTAGGTTGTCAAAATTTCAACTCACGTTCTGTTAAAGGGCTAGAGAGTAGATTTGAAAGCATATTACTGGCTTACAGTGTTCTATTAAGTCGAGCACAACGACGTTTTGAAGGAACTTTGAGATATTCTTTAGGATATTAAAATTAACTAGCACCACGGGTTTATACTTATATAGATATATCCCTAGTTACAGTATACTTTGTATTTTTTAGTAGTTGATTTAAGAATTATGATTTGTCAAATTAAGCTAGAATAAAATGCTTCTTGTACATAGCTCAAAAATATTTCGATTGGTGTTCTGTAATTCAATGATTTTCTTGGAATATGATTACGTTGATTGCTGACACTGGAAATAAATGTCTGATTCACTTTTCTAAAATCCATTGATTTCGGCAGTCCATTACGACGCAGAATCCCGTTAGAATTCTCGTTTAATGGGCGTTGAGAAGGTGTTCCAGGGTCCGCAAAATATATATCAATATCATGTTGGTTACTAATGGCTTTCCAGTTAGAAAATTCTTTTCCACAGTCAAACGTAATAGATTTAAAGAAGTTTTTAGGGAAGCGAGAAAACCATTGATTAAGGGCAGTTTCAATATCTAATGCCTTACGGCCGTTGGGTTTAATCGTGATAATGACTTTAGATAATCTTTCAACTAAAGTAATGACGGCACTTTTATGATGAATGCCAACGATCGTATCACCTTCAAGGTGACCAAACTCAGAATTGAAATCAGGATAATTATCAGATCGATCATGGATTGAGCGCTGATACTGTTGTTTTCCCCGTTTTTCCTGATGGCCATTGGGTTTTCTTTTACCTCTCATCGGTAGTGTGTCAATATCAAATATTCCTTTAGAAAATAAACGATAAAGTGTTCTCATACCGCATGAAACAGACCTTTCTTTTCGCCCGATAATGACGTCAGGCGTCCAACCAAGAGTGACTTTCTCTTTAATGTAATCTACTTCATGAGCAGGTAATTGAATGACTTTTCTACCACATTTTTTCTTATTTTCTTTATACTGGTGCCAATAATCAAGAGCAGTCTTGCCTTGCTTGAACTTATTGACTACATTATAAATAGTTTGTATAGCACGTCCCATTCGGTTAGCGATTTCAACCGGCTTATTATGTTGAAGATAATATGATTCTATCATTGTCAGTTCGTCTATGGTAAGATGTTTGTAGGTCATTTATGGTTACACTCCTTTGTTTTCTTTCGTCGGAAATACAATTTGAGTGTACCATAAATGCCTTTTTATTTTTCTAACTTAATTTTACAATTCGCGAATGTTAAAGTTAATTTTGAATCAGCATCGAAAGTAACTGTACCTCTAGCCAAATCAACTATTTTTACACTGACTGTTGGCTCTGCTTCCAAAGCATTTCTTACTTTTGATGCACACCTTGAGCAATTCATTCCGTCAATAACCACTATTTGCAAATATTTCATCATAAAATTCCTTCTTTCTTAAAAAAGTCGCCTATATTGGATTTACTAATCTAATCAATCTTTTAAGAATTGTCTTACAAGTATCATAAGGAAAATTTATGGAGAAACCATGTATAGAGTTTGTTTTAGAGCTTTTAAATATAGGATAGATACAGATTGATTTGTTTAGTGTATGATTGCATATCATGGACATATATCGCTAAGTATCGCGCCCAAAACATAGGTTTCGAGTTTCATGAATATCCTAACAGGTAGAAGTGCTATGATGATATTCGATAAGCATCCTAATATGAAATATAAGTTTAGAACTGCTATTTTGGATAGTTCTTCCTCCTATTCAAATAAATAATTGTTCTACATAAGAATTTCACAATCCTCTCTACCCTCCTCTACTACCAAGTGAAAATCCATTTCAACTAATACCAAAAACCTACATTGGGATTCCAAAGGATTTTTGAGTTCAAAAAAACATGAAATGCCTCTCAGAAATCCGTCCATTGGATTCAACATATACTTATGCACAAAAAGCAGTGAATAAATTTAAAAAACTGGTTTTTCTATATATCTCAATTTGAAAAAAGTAGAATATAGAGGAACTTTCTTACCATAAGAATTCACATATTTAATGTGATGATTCACCAAACTTATAATGCCTTATAATTCGTATTTTTCAACAATTGATTAATAACGCTAATTGATAAATCTGTCTTTGTTGCAATAGTTACTAAACCTTCTTCGAGATTTACTTTCCTAACAGAAATTAGGGATTCTTTTCTAATGCATACTTAATTTCTCCGGCGCATCCTAGACAAGCCATTCCACTAATAAATAAGGGCTGTAAATGTTCAGTCATAAGACAATCACCTTTCCTATTTGACTTTGAAGTTTTTTAAGCGAAGTGAATTTAAAAGTACTGTTATTGAGCTAAAACTCATAGCAACTCCTGCAATTAACGGGCTTAATAAAGGCCTCCAAAAAATGTTCAAAACACCCATCGCTATTGGAACACTTAACATGTTATAAGCAAATGCCCAGTACAAATTTGACTTTATATTCCAAATTGTTTTTTTGCTTAAATCAATCGTGGACATTAGCAATTGCAGATCGTCGTTCATCAATATTATATCCGCAGATTCCATCGCTATATCAGTACCAGAACCCATCACAAAACCTATATCCGCTTGAGCGAGGGCAAGTGCATCGTTTATCCCATTACCTACCATTGCAACCCTATGTTCTTTTGACTGCAACATTTTAACATAGTAGGCCTTTTCTTGAGGTAATACCTCACTAATAACGTTGGTGATCCCAACTTGATTAGCTATTGCCTGTGCAGTAAGTTTATTATCACCCGTGAGCATAACCACATTGAGGCCAAGTTTATTCAACTTTTGAATTGCTAATGCACTTGCTGGCTTTATAG
This sequence comes from Enterococcus sp. DIV0436a, assembly GCF_051711605.1. Taxonomy (NCBI): domain Bacteria; kingdom Bacillati; phylum Bacillota; class Bacilli; order Lactobacillales; family Enterococcaceae; genus Enterococcus; species Enterococcus sp. DIV0436a. The sequence continues at coordinate 714,658 of NZ_JBIONA010000001.1, read as the reverse complement.
TGTCTTCAATCGCAATTATTCCGAGAAAGATACGATCATTTGCAATATACACTGGTGTCTTTCCTTTAGATACTAAATTATCTGAAATTAACTTAAATTTACTAATGTCTATATTCAACTGCTTAAAGAACTCTTCATTTCCTAAACTTACTTCGGTACCTTTCAATATAGCATTAACGCCCAATCCAGAGAAAGATTCGAATATACTAGGTTCAACCAGATCAATCCCCACGATTTCGGCTTCTTTTACAATTGCCTCCCCAAGCGGATGATCGGATGCTTTTTCAGCAGAGGCCGCTAAAAACAAGAGAAAGTTTCTATCCATATTTTCTGCAAGTATTATATCTGTTACCACAGGTTTTCCTTTTGTAATCGTACCAGTTTTATCGAATAATATTGTTTTTACGTGATGAGTTGTTTCTAAAGCTTCACCACTTTTAATTAAGATACCATTTTCAGCGCCTTTTCCCATACCGACCATAATAGCTGTCCGTGTAGCTAAACCGAATGCACAAGGACATGTTATAACTAAAACTGAAATTAAGACTGAGAATGAAAACGAAATACTTTGTCCAGATAGCACCCAAAGTAGACTAGATCCAATCGCAACTACAATAATGATATATACAAAGTAACTTGAAATGATATCAGCCAGTTTTTCGATTGGAGCTTTCGAAGATTGTGCATCATCCACTAGTTTGCTTATTTGAGCTAAAGTGGTGTCTTTACCAATATGAGTTGTTTCATATCTTATTACGCCATTTTTATTTTTACTGGGTCCTATTACTCGGTCATTAGCTTTCTTTTCAACAGGAAGATTTTCACCTGTAGGCATAGATTCATCAACTAAAGACTTACCACTTATTACAATACCATCCAGTGGCAAACGCTCTCCTGGTTTTGCTATGATCACATCTCCTACTAAAACTGATTCAATAGGAACAGTCTGTTCCTTATTATGTCTGATAGTTTTCGCTGTTTTGGGAGTCATCCTCATTAATTTTTGTATTGCTTCAGATGTCTTATCTTTCGTCACCAACTCTAGGTATTTCTCTAGTCTGATTAACGTTAATATCACTGCTGATGCTCCAAAGTAGAGCTCTTTTGTATAGAGATAATTTCCCAATATAATCTGTATTGTTGCAAAGATGCCGTATAACAAAGCAATACTTGTACCTAAAGCAATTAATGTGTCCATTTTCGGATGTTTTTTCATGAGTGAGGAAAATCCAATTTTATAATAGTCTTTATTGGCCAATATAACCGGAGCGGTAAGTATTAATTGCGTCATCGAAAAAAAACTAGGGTTTGTCGTAGGATCAATTATTTCAAATAGGGGTAACTCAAGTATATTTGCACTAGCAACATATATAATAGGAATTGTAAATAGCATTGACGTGATAAATCTTCGCCTTAGCTTCTGTTGCTGTTGCTCTTGTTCTTTTGTTTTATATATTACTTGTTCCTCATCTTCAGAAAGAGCATATAGCTGATATCCAAGAATTTTGACAACATCACTTATTTTTGCAACCGCTGAAGGGTCAGTTGATATTACCGAGAGTTTTTCTGCTTCAAAATTTACGTTGGCATATTTGACATAAGTCATTGATTTAACTACATTTTCAATTTTGTTAGCGCAGGACACACAAGTCATTCCACTTATTCCAAATACCTTTATCTCAGTTTTTTTTCGAATCTCAGCGTCATAACCAATGTCTTGAATAGCTGTTATAACTGTATGATTAGACAAAACACCTTCATCATATTCCAATTTTAGAACCTCAGTTGTTAAGTTAACTTTAGCGAAATATACTCCATCCAACTCATGAATTTTTTTCTCTATTGTTGTTGCGCAAACTGCACAAGTCATTCCATAAAGATTATATTTTGAAATCATTGAATTCCTCCGTGTCAGAACGTTTAACCAATCCGTTTAAATAGTAGCTTACTTCTGAGATACAACCTTCATCCATTCCAGAAAGTAACCTTTGTATTTCGGTTTCTAAAAATTCTTGCTTCTTAATCAGTGAAGTGTAGTATCTTTGGTTTTTTGAAGTGTTAAACGTGATCACATTTTTATCTAACAACCTTCTTATTAACGTTTTTGTTGTGGAGGGATGCCAACTATTACGCTCTTGCATTCCATGTGTTATTAAACCACATGTTACCGGTTCATATCTCCAGATAAACTTTAAAACATCTAACTCTGAATTCGATACCTGTATTTTGTGTTCGACCAAGACCATCCCTCCTTAGGCTATTCATAAAGTACGTTCTTCTTTATTAAACAAATGATGAATTGTTGTCAAAGTAGAAACACTTATAGTTACAATTAATAAAAAGCATAAAAAGAAAAATGTTTCCGGTAAAAAACTGATAATTGGATCTGTACGATAGTCAAACATCCAATCATCATTGTCAAAAAATACTTGATGAAAAAGCACAAATGCTTTATCAAAAAACAGAAGTGCCATTACACAGACTGATATTATCATCCACTTGATTAAACTAGTGATTTCTCTGACTTGATCACGCGTTACTAATTTTTTCCTGTTTAGGTATAAAAGAACGCTACTCGTAGAAAGAAGCAATGAATAGTTAAGCTGGAACAAAAATTTAACATCTTTAAAATGGTTTATACCGCGATCTGAGACGTATAGATTATCAAAAACCAATTCTTTTTGAAAAGGATTATTTAAATAGCCCATTAAATTTCTAAAATCTTGATTAACTTGAGATCTACTCCAGTTTTGAAAATTTATATCGCTTTGAAAGAATAAATTGATTTTGAGCAAACCAGGGAAGTTGATTGTCAATGTAATCGCGAGGGATAAAGCAAAGACAAAAAATAATAGAAATAGCATGCTTTTTTTCATTAAATTAATATTTATATTAGATCACTCCTTTTAATATAATGATAAAAAAACTTGTGTAGAAAATGTGTACCAATGTATCTGTCAAAAAGTCTACATAAAATTTCCATAATAGCCTGCTATAGTCAAAACAAGTTCATTAGGAAGGAGGGAAGAATTTGAGAGAACCCTACGACAGAGTATTTATTTCGTTTGGTCCATTTACTATTTATTGGTATGCCATTTTCATAGTGTTTGGGATCATAATCGGATATTTTGTTGCTAATAGAAGAGCAAAGCGTGCGGCATTGCCTGAGGATACAATTGTTGATCTGTTGTTATATGGATTGCCAGTTTCTATTATATCGGCCAGATTATACTATGTACTTTTTGAATTACCTTTGTACATTGATGATCCTTTAAGTATCTTAAAAATTTGGGAAGGTGGTCTAGCAATACATGGTGGATTAATTGGTGCTGTATTGACAGGGGTTATTTATTGCAAGAAGAAAAATCTTTCTTTTTGGAATGTTGCTGACGTAGTTTCTCCCAGTATAGTAATTGGACAAATCATTGGACGATGGGGAAATTTTATGAATCAAGAGGCCTATGGAGAAATTGTAGACATAGAGTTCCTGCAATCTCTGAAACTCCCATCTTTCATAATTGATCAAATGTATATTGATGGGGCCTACCATCATCCGACTTTTTTATATGAGTCTTTATGGAATATAGGAGTACTCATTATTTTGCTTCTGGTGTCTAGAAATAGAATGTTCTTTGGGCAAATATTTTTAATTTATGTTTCACTATATTCCGTCGGGAGATTCTGGATTGAAGGATTACGGACCGACAGTTTAATGCTAACAGCAAACTTGAGAATGGCTCAAGTCCTGTCCATAGTCCTATTAATTGGCTCTATATTAACTTACATCTATCTCAAAAAATCTAAGGAGGAAGATTTACATGGAAGCATTACTTAATCTCTTACCACTACTATTACTACTAATTTGCCCTATCTCAATGATGTTTATGCATAAAGGGCACGGACATGCTGGGCATCATCATATGCATGGAGAAGATCATTCAAAACACACTGGTTCCGAAAATGATATAGCAAGTTTAAAAATCCAAACTGAGCAATTAAAAGAAGAAGTTGCTACTCTAAAGAACTTAGTTAAGGAGCGATGACAATGCAGTGGTTATTACTTTTATTATGTCCGATAATGATGATATTTATGATGAGGGGTATGCACTCAGGATCGCATAATGAAAAAGATGACGAACAATTGAAACAGGATCTTGAAAATTTAAAAGAGCAAAATGATATCTTAAGTAGTGAATTAAGCGATTTGAAGTCAAGGTTAAAATAAGTTAAAGGAGGCGTGACATAAGTTACCTAGTTACGCTCTCCAAAAAACAAGGAGCACTTGGAAATCATGAGATTTTTCGAGTGCTTCTTGTTTTTTTATTCATTTTGAGTAGTTCAAGTTCCTATTTTTGTCAATTTCATCATATTGATTGCCGTAATGAGTAAACCCGTCTGTTTTCTGACTTTCTCTAAGCCTCGAACCGTGTAGCGAGTGAAGCCCGAACAAGCCTGCATAAATCCGAAGACTGTTTCCACGTCGACTTTTCTCCGCCCATATATTTTTTGAATGTCAGGCGTTGATAACCGTTCTTTTTGTTTTTCTTTATGATACTCCCAAGACGGATTTACAGTGATCTTTCTACGATTCCCCTTTGGGGTTAAGGCTTCAGGAATGAGCGCTTGGTTCGCATCCGTTTTTTCTGCTTGGTATTCTTTAAAATCTCGGACAAAGCCATCCGCATCTGTTCGTTGACGGTAGGCATGAAAATTGAATCGTACCCCTTTGGGGTCGATGTAAAAGTCCTCATTGGGCTCGTAAACCCAATTCATTACTTTCCGGTCATCTGTCTGCCATTTCTTACTTTGTTCTTTAAACATCGTTCCATAAGGAATCAGTGCAGTATGCTGAGGAAGTTCATCTTCTATATAGCGGTAATTGCTTTCTGAACCATAACCTGCATCGGCGACCAAATAATGAGGGGACTTTTGTGCAGTCTTCATTTTTTCCAGTAATGGTTTCAGTGTTTTAGTGTCTGTTGGGTTTTGAAAGACATCGTAGCCGAGCACAAATTGATTACATGTAGCGATCTGCAGGTTATACGCAGGTTTAAGTTGGCCATTTTTCATGTGGTCTTCTTTTACGCGCATAAATGTCGCATCATGATCGGTTTTTGAATAACTGTTTCTAGTCCCATAAATAGAAAACTGCGTTTGATGTTCCAGAAGTTTTTCTCGCTTTGCATTTAGTTTGCGTACTTGGCTTTTCAACGTTCGCCGTTGTTGTTTCGCTGGATTTGGCGAAAGACGTTTCGTTGCCTCAACTTCATTTTCTAGTTCATCCAGACGCAGTTCCATCCGTGTTAACAGTTCATCTATCATGTCTACGGTCAAGGTCGTCCCTTCGGGAATCTGTTTCAGGGCATATGCTTCTTTTAGTTCCGTCATCATAGTAAGCAATTTTTCGCGATTCATTTGATCGAACCGGATCGTATTTTTCTTCCAGACAAAGCTGTATTTATTCGCATCCGCCAAGATTTTGGTCCCGTCAATAAACAACGCATCATCAATCAGATTCCGTGCACGCAGATACTCTGTCAACTGATCTAAACCTTTATTGGTCAACTCCTGTACATCGTTGGATACACAAAAACGGGCGATAGTTCGATAAGTCGGAACTCGTTCTTGCGTCAACCAGCGAGCATATAGGTTTTCTTCAGCTAAGCGTTCAATCTTGCGACTTGTAAAGGTTTCTCGCGTATACGCAAAAAGAACCACCTTCATCATGGCACCTAAATCATATTCTCTTGGTCGACCAAAAAGATAGGGGTCATTAATCTGAAGCGCTTCGACCAGTTCATGGATAAAAACGGCGACATGATTTTCTTTTGGAGAAAATGAAGTAGATAGATCCAAAGTGAGTTGATTCATGTTATAATTAGTATACATTTTGTTTAGTCCTTTCAGGATTAAATGATGGTGCATTGGCGGGAACCGGTGCTCCTTTTTATTTTACCCAAAAAACCGCAAGAAATGAACGCTTTCTCGTCATTTCTTGCGGTTTTCTTCTATGGACTTATGTCACAGTCCCTTTAAAATTCACTAAATTCATGGTTCAGAATAGAATTGATTCTCTCAAAATATTTAGTCTAACTTTACTCTTTATAAAACGAATAAGGCATGCGTGGTTTATAATCTTTCTTTATGTATTTCTGACACCAAAGAAAATGATCATCATCATTCCATCCACTCGTTGCATTCCACCAAGAGTACATAACATCCCCTGGTGTATAGGGTAGTCCATACACCAGGGGATTCTAGAAGTAAGATTTATTGTTTCTTTTTTAAGTGCAAATAAAACCATTATCTTCGATGAATATAAGGAAAATACCTTTTTAGATAACATTTCTAGGTTATGAATAGATAGTATTCACTCTATCCGCAATTTTCTTCAACGAAAAGTTACTAAAATGGAAGCATGGGCAGCATTAATATGATGATTTTCTTCTGGACGTTACTAAGACATTCAATAGCAATGAGCGCCATTATAAATGTGGAAGCTACTCGTAAAAAAAGGGAAGATTGATTTCCAATTCTGCCCAAATGCTTATTTATACTACAATTAACCGTATTAATTTCAACTTCTTTGTCCAGAATAACTACCGAACTAGTTCACCACTTGGATAATGAGATATCGGGGCTAAAATTGTAAAATCTTTGCCAAATTTCTTCATAAAATTAGCATGTTTCTCTAAATCTGTAAATAGAATGTATCGTAAGTGATCATGCAAATTTTGATTACGCATATAATGTGGTCTATTAAATTGTGCTCGTATCTCCTCTTCACGTTGATCCGGTGAGACAATATACATCATCAAATTTTCTTGATGAATCGAATACAAATCATCCATTCGATTCATCCCAGAAATTATTGACGTCGATTTTTCAACCTCAAAAGCACATATCGGTTCCCCATTTTTTGAAAACCAAATAACATCAATCAAACCAATCGTCCTACTTAACGGATTTGGTAATTGATAGATTGTTTCTGGTAATAGAGGTATAGACACATCTCCTAAGCGATTCCCATCTACAATTCTATTATGATCGTTTGAGGCAATCCAAGCATGATAACCTATCTCATTACCTAAAGTAGCTAAGATATATTGGATTTTTTGGTGCACATTTTTGCCATCCTCTTTTTCCAACTTCTGTTTTATTAATTTCTGGGTGTTACTTTCTGAAATTCTGACATACTCTTCTTCATTTTCGCGAACAATATAATTTAGTTTCCCAATATCAAATAAAAAAGCTGAGATAGCACCCAAATCTTTCGAAAAAAGTCCTCCTAAGCAGTTGAGTTCAATCATACCATCACGGAGTTTAAAATAGTCCTCCCATTTACCTAAGCGAATTTTCGAGCCCGTAAGATAATTATATCCATTTACAATAGCTGTGTTAAAAGGAGGGAAAATGGTAGGTTCTAGAAAATATAAAATGTTTGCGACAGCTGGACCAAGCCCTCTGATTTTCTTTTCTGCTAGAATATTTACAGCAAATAACATTTTAATTTCTTGATTAGCTTTAAGAATTTGATCAAGACAAAGTGAAAAAGCTAACTGATTTTCCCTATTTTCATAAATATCCGGAATTCTCAATTTAGGTTTCCACATAAATACATGCTTGGCTCCTTTAAAAATTTCTGTTTGTTCTGCAATTACATTCATTATGTCCTCTAGGGCTGAATTTTTAAAATCTGTTGGGAACGTTCCGTTATTGACATGTTTGATAAGTACTTGTACGTATTTCCTAACTTTTTTAAACGCTTTCAAACGTTTTTCACTTTTGACAAACCAAGTTTGATACAGTAAATTTTCGCGTAATTTATATTGATTAAACACATCTGTTAAATAAGTATTATCCACTGTAATGACACCTACCATCCCTATTAATATTTTATAAACTCGTTAGCTCTAATATGGCTTTCTATATGCAAAATTCCGTAACCACCTTAAATGAAGAATCATGTAAACAGGTTTTAGCGATTTTAGTTAACGGTCTTTCCTTAGATTACTCCGTCCATGTCTCTATAATAGGATTCGTGGTACTTATTAGTTCATACTAATAAATTAAAGGATTCTCCTCTACTCCTAAAATTTCAACAATCAATTTATGAGGCAGACATATACTCATTTCCCCTGGTCTACTAATCCAGCCTGTACGAACAGCAATTTGATCAGGACTATTATCTTCTTTTACCCTGATTTTTCCAGGAGCTACTTCAATAATATTGTATTTCCCTTTTTGAGGGTAATATGTTTTTTCAAAAGACTCATTAACTTGTGATAAGTTAAATTTGTCTACAACTTCTCCATCTATTTTAACAACTGCAATTACATCTGTACTTTCCCTATTATTATTTTCATCATTATTAGTATCAAATAGTAAATATGGTACGAATGATGCCATAATGACCGCAGTAATAATGAAATAGTCCCAAGGTTTCATGAGTCTCAATGTTTTATTCACTAAATTCGTTCTCCTGTATTAACTTTTGATATCATACTTTACAGTTGTGTGAATTTTATGTAGGTATGTATATGCTCCATAAAATCTCCATAAGTTTTAGTTATTTTGAAGCTGTCTACTAAATTGAAATATAGCATATGGGTCCTATTACTTTTTGTATAGTAATTCCAATTTCAGTTCCTAGTAGAACCTGTAGCAACGATAAAATAGAGAGGAGAATATTATGTAAAATGTTTCTTCACAAATAAAATAAGGGAAGTGAAAAATCAATTTGAAAAAAACATTTATATCTACCTCTGTCATTGTGTTTTCGCTATTTTTTAGTAATGGTCTCTTAGCTAAAGCACAGACTATAGAGGAAAAAATCAAAGAAAAAGATGATAAAATTGAAGCGATTGTAAAAAATAAAGAATCAGCTGAAAATTATCTTACTGATTTAGATAACAAAATAACTCAGCTAGAAAAAGAATATAAAAAAGTGCTAGTGGAAAAAAACACATCTGAGAAGAAACTTACCGAGATTAATCAGAAAATTACTGCTCTTGAGGAAAGAATACGCCTTAGGAATAAACTTATCGAAGAGCAGGCTAGGAATGCACAAGTAAATCAAAAAAGTGACTCTATAATATCTGTCATGGTAAATGCCGAATCATTATCAGATGCAGTCACAGCAGCCATTGGTATGACTAAGCTTATTTCTGCTAGTAATGAGATTATGCAGGCCCAGATAGATGATAAAGAAAATTTAGATGAATTAAAAAAAGAAGCTGAGAAAAAAGTTACAGATGCGGAAAAAGAAACTCGATCTCTCGAAGAGAAAGAAAATGACCTTATAGAAGCCAAATTAACTCAAAGTATAAAAATCAATGAGATATCCGCTTCTTTGGCGACAGAGCAATCCGAAAAAGCAAAATTTGAAAATCAAAAACAAGAAGCTGAAAAAAGAAGGGAGGAGGAGCTTAAAGCTATAGCAGAGGAAAAGAGAAAAGAAGCAGAAGCTGCGGCTATTTTAAAAGCTCAAGAGGCAGAAGCCGCATCTATTATATTTGAAAATCAAAAACAAGAAGCTGAAAAAAGAAGGGAGAAAGAGCTTAAAGCTATAGCAGAGGAAAAGAGAAAAGAAGCAGAAGCTGCGGCTATTTTAAAAGCTCAAGAGGCAGAAGCCGCATCTATTATAAAAGATCAGGAAAAAGATGTATCACAACTAGCCGATACCAATGACATAGGAATAGGTCAAGAAAATACTGATACACAGAAAGAAGAACAGATACCAGATGAAACTTCGGAGCAAGATTCGAACTCAGTTAATCAAAATGAGTACCAAGACAACAATAGTTCTTCCGATAATACTCAGATTCAAAGTCCTAGTTCTTCTGGTTGGGGCGCACCCGTAGCCAACATTATCGTCACAAGTCCATTTGGGGGAAGAGCTGATCCTACTGGATTTTCTGGATCTTTTCACGATGGTATAGATATGGGTGGAACTTCTTCAACGCCTATCATGGCATCAAGATCAGGAACTGTAGTGCAGGCGTCATTTGATGGATCCGCAGGTAATTACATTATTATTGATCACGGAGATGGTTACTATTCATATTACCTTCACCTAAGTAATTATATTGCTACACCAGGAAAATCAGTGAGTGCTGGACAGACCATCGGTACCATGGGAACTACAGGAAATTCAACCGGAGTTCATTTGCATTTTGGAATAGCGACTAGCTCAAATTGGTCTGGATTCGTAGATCCTGCTCCATTTCTAGGAATCTAAAAATGATGAAAAAAATCAAGCATCTTTCTTTAAATTTACTTCTAATTAGCCTTTTTCTTATAGGCTTAGTTTTAATATTTAATTTCCAAATTCGATCTTACTTACTGAATAAACAAGTCCACAATATGACATAGCAAATTATTCACAGAAAGATTTGGAAGACAATCTGAAAAGGAAAGGAAACTTTGATTTTGATTCTGTTGAATCTATATCAAATGAGTTAGTATTAAAAGCACAATTCAAGAATAATGATTTGCCTATAATAGGTGGTATCGCTATACACAATGTAAAATTATCTTTACCAATATACAACGGATTGGACAACACCTCGCTTCTTTCTGGGGCTGGAACAATGAAACCAGATCAGCAGATGGGAAAACGAAATTACGCTTTAGCAAGTCATAGTGCTAAAGATAAAACTATTTTATTTTCCCCATTAGAGTTTATTTCTCTAAAAGAAAAAATATATGTAACAGACTTAAAGAATATTTATATTTACCAAGTGTCCTTTAAAGAAAAAGTGGATCCATCAAGAGTCGAAGTCATTGATGATATTCCTAATAAAAATATGATCACTCTTGTTACATGCGGAGATTTGGCTGCTGTAACGAGATTGATTGTACAAGGTACACTGATCGATACAGTTGAATTTAAGAATGCTAATCAATATATCCATTCTTTATTTAGCTAATATAAAAAGTCTTATCAATCCTGACAGATTACGAGTAGTACTTTTTATTAAAGAAAGAAGGTGTTTTCTAAATTCAAATTGGTTTATGGTCATAATAAATTAAATAGGGAAACGAACGCGATTATAAGTTCGTTTCTCTATTTTGTATGAGTGTCTTTAATCTAATTGAAAAGAGCCCTTTTTGATCCAACCTCAAGAAAATTTTGAAAAAATCTTACTATGGAGCTAACTAGTAACGCACCCTATTTAATCATTTAGGAATTTGCTTATATCCCCCTTGTCATTCTATAGTTTCTAGGGAAGATTTAGATTGTGATTTTCCTAAGGAATATCCTCTGTTTTCTTGATATTGGAATGGCAACAGTTTTTTTGACAAATTTTATAAGGTGCAGAACTTCTTTCCGTATGCTATTCCGATTGTCCTTGACAATGAGCCTCCTCGGATGTGACGATCTTCGGCAGGAGCTAACAATTAAAGTTAGACTGCCTCGCTAGCGTTAGCACATCCGAGCTCATTATCAAGGATTCGCTGCGCCAATCTCTGGTTACGGTAACCAACCGGTGTCTCGTAGCCAAGTGTACCGTGCAACCGAAGGTGGTTCCACCAATTGACATAGTCAAATAACTCCAAATCCAATTGTTGTAAGGTTTCAAATGTGTATTGATAGACAAATTCTACTTTCAACGACTTATAAGTTGATTCAGCTACGGCATTATCAAAAGGACAGCCTTTATGACTCAATGATCGATTGATGTCAAAAGTTGTTAATAATTCATCAATAGCTTGGTTATCAAACTCTTTTCCACGATCAGTATGAAAAATCTCAACCTCTGTCAGAGGTTGTTTGATACGGCTAAATGCTTTTTTTACTAGAACGGCATCTTTATGTTCTCCACAAGAATAGCCGAGAATTTCTCGATTGAACAGATCCAAAATGAAACAGACATAATTCCATTTTTTCCCGACTCGTACATAAGTCAAGTCTGTTACGATCGCTTCTAATGGGTTGTCTCTTAAGAATTTACGATTCAATACGTTTGTCGTTTTGGCTTCATTGCAAGTAGAATGATGTACTTTAAAATAAGCAACAGTATAGCTCGATTTTAATCCTCTATTTTTCATGATTCTACTAATTTTTCGTCGGCTGATCTGAATGCCTCGTTTTGATAAGGCTTTTTTTATTTTTCTTGAGCCGTAGGCCTTTCGGCTGCGGATAAATTCTTCAGCGACTACTTCTTCAAGTTCTGATTCGTCTTTCTTTGGTTTTGATTGATAATAATAGGACTGACGTGATAGACCTAATATTCTGCACATCGCTGATATAGGGTAAAGATGCTTATTCGCATCGATTACTTGTCTCTTCGTCCGAATATCAGCGCTGCTTGCTTTAAAATATCATTTTCCATTTCTAATTGCTGGTTTCTTTTACGTAGTTCTAACAATTCTTTTTGTTCAGGCGTAAGATTATCTTTTTCTTTGAATGAACCACTCGTTTTAGATTGCTTTACCCATTTGTCAAATGCTGAAGCCGTTAGTTCATATTCTCGAATGATTTCTACACGTGGCTTTCCAGCTAAGTAAAGATTGACGATTTGTTGCTTGAATTCTTGTGAAAAAGTTCTTCGTGTTCTCTTAGACATAAAAATTCCTCCTGGTATGTTTTCTTCTAGTCTACACACCTTAATTTTTCTGTCTAGTTAATTGTAGCCTATCCAGTTTAGGGGGAGTAAAAAAAAAGAACCCTATAGGGATAGGATTCTTGATACATAATTTTATCTAATTTCATGTATCGCATGATACTATTTGGATAATGCGCCAATCTGTTAGCACAAAAAAAGACAACGAGATTTAATCGATGTCTTTTTTTGTGCTAACAGTCAAACTATTTATTAATTAAATAAACTTAATAAAGTTTGAATCGTACCATTTTCGATCAATATATAAATTCCTAAACCAATAAACACTATAGGAACAATGATTCGTTCATATTTTTCTAATGTTTCGGAAACAAAGGAAATTTTTGCTAATTTATAACTGACATAGCAAAGAACTGCAACAGAGAAAGCAAATACGATTAAAGTAATAACAATTTCTGAAAAGGCTAACGAAGTAAAGTAAGGAATATAAATGCCTAAATTATCGCCACCTGACGCAATGGTTATTAAGGCGACAGTCCAAAATAACCAACTGGTTCCTCTAGATTCTAACTTTTCAACGACTTCCTCTTCTTCTTCCTCCTCTTCACCTATCACAGCGACACGAATACCTAAATAAATTGGAATTAATCCAAGAAGTCCAATGATCCAATCTTGCGGAATAAAATTTAGCACATAAGCAGCAAACAAACTTACGGCTACCAAAATACCTGTTCCAAGATATTGACCCCAAAAAATGTGACGAATACCTTTTTGTGTGTGGCTTTGAGAAAAGATAATGAGCAAGATAAACAAATAATCAATACTGGTAGAAATATAAACAGCGATAGCTGAAAAAATACTTTGTAACAAAATAACTTCCTCCAAACTAAGATTTCATAGATAGATTTTCTGATAACTTAAAAAAAACACGAATAGCGGAAAGGATGTCTTCATTCGCTAAAGAGTAATAAACTACTTTTCCATCTTGACGTGATTTTGCCATTCCATGTTTTTTTAAAAAACGTAAATGGTGTGACGTTGTAGCGACACTAGCAGTAAGTATTTCTGCTAAATCACATACACACATTTCCTTATAGGTTTCTAAAGCATAGAAAATTTTAATTCTAGAAGAATCGCTGAAACATTTCCCTAACACAAGTAAGTTTGAAAAATCTTTTTGATCCAATTTATTTTTTATTACATTTACTTTTTCTTTATGTACGATAGTCACTTGGCAAACTTTTTCCATTCATCTCACCTCACATTCAAACGATTGTTTGAATGAAGTATATCTATTTGATCACTCGTTTGTCAATCTACCTTAATTCCAATACACTATTATAAGCAATTTCATGTGTTACAACTTAATAGGAATTTAAATTTTATTATTAAATTTTTTAATCATTTACACGAAAATTAATTTTATAAAGAACATACTCTATACTTTTATTTTTTTTTTAAGAACTCAAAAAAGCGGAAAATCCCAGATTTAAAAATCTGAGTTTCCACTTTTGTCATTTCAAGGATGGACTATTGTCTCAGCCTCTTCTAATTTATTCTTAAGATATTTTTACTTTCTCTGCAGGTGCTGATACTTCTTTTTGTTCTTTTCGACCTTTCAACTTATACTTCATTAATCTCATGCCATTGAAAATTACCACCAAGATACTACCTTCATGAACCAACATTCCGATAGACATATTCATCCATTCGCTGAAGAAGACGCTGGTCAACAAGACCAACACTACTCCAACTGAAATCACGATATTTTGTTTCATATTATTTGCGGTGGCTTTTACTAATCCTAATGCGTGAGGCAAGTTGCTGAAGTTCGAGTTCATTAAAACGACATCGGATGTTTCAATCGCTACGTCCGTTCCGCTTCCCATTGCGATTCCAATGTCTGCTAAAGCTAAGGACGGACTATCGTTAACGCCATCTCCAACAAAGGCTACAATTTGACCACGTTGTTGAAGTTTTCCGATATAAGCCGATTTGTCTTCCGGCAACATGTGGCCGTGAGCTTCGGTCAAACCAAGTTCGCCGGCGACCACATCAACGGTTCCTTGGTTATCTCCTGAAAGAACGACTAGATTTTTCACGCCCAAGTCTTTTAATTCCTGCAAATTAGCTTTCACACCCGGACGGACTTGATCGCGAATGCCCATCAGTACTTTTAATTCACCGTCGACCGCTGTCAAAACGAGAGAGTTCCCTTGTTGTTCAAACCGTTTGACATCTTTTTGCACTTTTTTGCTGAGAGTGACATTTTCTTTTTCCATCAAGGCCACATTCCCAACAGCCACTCTATGTCCAGCTACACTTGAAACGATTCCGCCGCCTTTCACAACTTCAGTTCCTTCAACAGGATAAAAGTTTGTTTCTCCAATTTGATTTAAGACCGCTTTTGCTAATGGATGATCTGATTCCCGTTCCACACTGGCCAGATAGCCAAGCGTTTCAGCAGGATCTTTTTCATACAGTTCAGTCGCTGCAACGGTTGGGTTTCCGACAGTTAAAGTACCTGTCTTATCAAATACAATTGTATCCACATTACTGAAGTCTTGAATGACTTCACTCCCTTTTAAAAGAACACCGTTACGAGCACCATTCCCAATACCGGCAACGTTTGAGACAGGCACTCCGATAACTAATGCGCCTGGGCAACCTAGAACCAAGATGGTGATTGCTAACTCAATATTTTGACTGAACGCCCATACAACAATTGCCAGAACCAAGACAGCTGGTGTGTAGTATTTAGAAAAGCGATCAATGAACCGTTCCGCTTCGGATTTAGAATCTTGTGCTTCTTCCACGAGTTCAATAATTTTTCCAAATGTGGTGTCCTCACCAACTCGGTCAGCTCTGATTTGAATCGTTCCGTTTTCTAAAATGGTTCCTGCAAAAACTTCTGCATCAGCTAGCTTGTTGACCGGAATAGCTTCACCTGTAATGCTAGCTTCATTGATATGCCCTTCACCCGTAAGGACTATGCCATCTACTGGAACTTTCGCACCCGTTTTAACGAGCAAGATATCCCCTTCATCTATATCATCCACTTCTACTTCTTCAAATTCGCCATTATCCATTTGTTTCAAGGCGCTTTCGGGTGCCATTTCAGTCAATTCTTTGATAGCAGATCGCGTTTGGTTCAATGTTCGTTGTTCCAAGTAGTGTCCGAATAAGAATAAGAACGTGACAATAGCCGATTCTTCATAATTTTGAATAAAAAGCGCACCAATCGCTGCAATACTGACTAAGACATCAATACTGATGACTTTGACTTTCATTGCTTGAAACGCTTGAATGGCAATTGGCGTAATCCCAAAGACAGAGGCGATGATCAAAGACCACTCTGAAAGTCCTACGTTTTCTAAAACAAAGTGACTGAAGAAACCGAGTACGATTAACAATCCACTGATGACGGTGATAACATTTTTCTTGCTTAATATATATTGTTGCATGCTTTTTCCCTCCAAATTTAATTTCTCTTTTATTGATAAACACAGTATAAGATAATTGCCTAAGTAATTAATTGACTGACATCAAGTTTAGAAAGTTCTCTTTTATCGTTTCTAAGCACCTCGAATCGGATTGCAACAAAAAAAGCAATCCTGGAAAAATAGCTTTTCTTCCAGAATTGCCTAGTTCATTTAATCTGTTAAACGGCCTTGACTTTTGCTTTAAGAACCGGATAGCCTACGTTTTCGATAGCTTTTTGAATCTCTTCAATCGAAGTGACAGCTGAATCAAAATTGGTTTTGACTTTGCTGGAGTTGAATAATACTTTAATGCTGTCTTTATCAATACCGTTAACTGATTTCACGGCACCTTCAATTTTTTGCATACAACTTGGACAAGACAACGTTTCTAATTGCAATATAGCTTTTTCCATAATTCCTATCTCCTTTATGTGTTTTTATTTTATCGGCAGCAGATTAATGAACACTGCCTTTTCCTCTTTACAACTGTAGTATAGCTCACTTTTAGCAAACGAAAATTGACGCATATCAAGTTTTGCACTTCTTTTTATCTTTTTGCTCAATTCACCATCTTAATAGTCTTTTTCTGCCCCTTATTGCCATCAGAATAATAAGAAATTGGTGGATAATCTTGTCTGCGTATAAACCATACTACAATCGCGCCAATAAACAGGGCCAGAGACAAGGCTTGCGAAACGCGGATCCACTCGCCAATCCATAAACTGTCCGTTCGCATACCTTCAATGAAGAACCGACCCACTGAGTACCACAAAACGTAACTCAAAGCGACTTCTCCTTGACGCAAAAGCTGTTTTCGGTTCCGTATAGTGACGATGAGGACAAAGCCCAACAAACTCCACAATGACTCGTATAAAAAAGTCGGATGGTAGTAGGTACCATTCATATTCATTTGTTCAATGATAAATTCAGGTAAATAAAGATTTTCCAAGAATTGACGAGTAACCGGCCCACCATGAGCTTCCTGATTCATAAAATTGCCCCAACGACCAATGGACTGGGCTAACAATACATTGGGCGCTAAAATATCAAGAACGAGTGCCAAAGAAGTACCTTTTTTCTTTGCATACCAATATAGCGTACCCCCTCCTGCAATCAATCCCCCATAAATCGCAATGCCGCCATTCCAAATCGCAAGGATTTGTCCTGGATTTTGCAGATAATAACCAAGTTCAAATAACACATAATAAAGCCGAGCGCCGAGGAGTCCAATCGGAATTGCCCATAAGGCCATATCGATAACGGTATCCTCTTCCAGTCCTTTTTTCTTTGCTTCCTTGGTGCTCAACTGGAGAGCCGCTAATATGCCCGCTGCAATAATGACTCCATACCAATGAATCACAACAGAACCAATCTCCACCACATGGGGATTCAAAACGCCTAATACGAATCCCATTCTATTTGCTCCATTTCTTCAATTTTTCTCGTCATTCTAGTCATGGTGATGCTGAACAAGATTCCGGCTAAGCTCCATGGAAACCAAACAGTGAATACACTTTTATCTCCCTGGTCACTCGCTTCGTAATACGCCACTTTTCCGTGTCCGATTACGCCGGCTCCTTTTACAACTTCCTCTTCTTTTTCCATAGCTAACCTATCTGCCTCAACAACGTTAGACGTTTTTGCTTCGCCGCCAATCGTGTTCTTGGTGAAAGGGACGACAAAGAATGCCCCCGCTGCTGACAACGTGATGGCAACTATCACCCAAAAACAATGCACATTCACCCTACTTATTTTTACGTTTTGTTCGACAACCCTATCTTAAAGAAAAATAAAACAAAAAAACTTGAGGGTTATCATGTTTGTGCTTTTATTTTTCCAATGAATGAAGGTCGTTCTGTCTTAAAAAAGCCAAAAACGGACAGATGGAAGCAAAAGCACTGAGTTCTGTCCCGTTGTTAATGAAGAGCGACAGAACACCAACGTGTAGAAAAAAGTGTGTCCGATTATTCGCTGTAAAGCAATAAATCATCTAAATCCTGAATCTTGATCCTTTTCCCAGACAGCTGTTGAATCAATCCTTCGTCCTCCAATTCTCCAAATTTGCGACTGATGGTCTCAGGTGTCGTTCCTAAATAGGAAGCAATGTCCTTTTTTGCCATCGGCAGGGTGATGGTGGGAGAGTTGCCCATTTCAGGTTCCACATTTTCTGCCAAAAACAAAACTAAACGGGTAATGACACTCTCCACGGCTACTTGTGTCGTTTGACGTTCTGAACTTTCTAACCGTTTAGACATTTCCGCCAATAGTTTTAAAGAAATAGCTGGGTATTGTTCCAGAAAATCTTGGACATCTTTTTGCTGAATCATACAGACAACGGTATCTCGGGTTGCTTCGGCATATTCCTCGTGTACTGCATCCGGGTTGAACAAGGTCCATTCTCCGGTGAAATCACCAGGGTTCAAGATCCGCACTAGCTGCTCTTTGCCAGAGTCTGCCAATCGATAAATACGGATTTTCCCACGATTGATAATATATAAAGTATCCTCTTTTTCTTGTGAACGAAACAGAAACTCTCCTTTTCGATACTGTTTCGTGTGGGCTTTTTCAGCAATGTAATTCATCGCGCTATCCTCTAAGTGATTGAATATTGGAACCAAGCGGATACAGGCTGCGTGGTCGCCAATTTCATGATGGGTATGTTTAGTCAATTCATTCTCCCCCTTTATTTATTTTGTTTATATTCGCTGCTTTTATTATACGCCGTTTGTATAATTAAGCGAGACAAATAAAAAAGCCATTTATGTTACACTCAAATTATAATACCCGCTAAAGCATACAAGGAGAGTGAACACAAATGACTTATACCCATCTTACACCAAACGAGCTTGTAATGATAGAAGCATATTTTCATCAAGAAACTCCGGTTGCTATCGTTGCGAAGCAGCTTAAACGTGGACGCCAAACAATTTACAATGTCTATAACTTTCTCAAATGTGGTGGAACAGCACTTGAATACTTTGAACAATACAAAGAAAATAAGCGACGTTGTGGGAGAACCGAAATCATTTTTCCTGCTGAGGAAAAAGAATACATTGCAAAAAGATCAACTGAAGGTTGGACCCCAGACGTCATTATTGGCCGTGCAGAGCGAACCTTCTCTTGTTCAGTAAGTACCCTCTATCGCCGGTTTAAGACGGGAGAATTCAATGTTTTACATTTACCGATGCAAGGAAAACGAAAACCAAATGGTTATAAGGAAAAACGTGGAAAACAGGCATTCAAAAGAAATATTTCTGAACGTAAAAAAGATTATGTCGTTTTCGAAGAAGAATTTGGACATTTAGAGGGTGATACGATTGTCGGCATCCACCATAAAAGTGCCGTCATCACACTCGTTGAGCGACTTTCAAAAGCCATTATCGCCTTGAAACCAGAAGGCCGTAAGGCAGTTGATATTGAAAATTCGATTAATGAATGGTTTCAATCCGTACCCAAAAATCTTTTCAAATCAATTACCTTTGATTGTGGAAAAGAATTCTCTAATTGGAAAAGTATTAGTAATACGAATGATATTGATATTTATTTCGCAGACCCAGGAACGCCTTCCCAACGGGGATTAAATGAACATTCAAACGGACTCCTCCGAAAAGATGGACTACCAAAAGAAATGGACTTCAACCAAGTCAATCAAGGATTCATCTCATCCGTTGCGTCCAAAAGAAACCATATCCCTAGAAAATCACTAAATTACCAAACACCATTAGAAGTTTTTTTGAGTTACGTAAATGGAAAGTTTTGTCTCGCTTAATTTGACAAATAATAATATAAGTCTCTTACTACAAAAAAATTGATGCACATCAAGAAAATGGAAAAAGGACTGGAAAGAATTCCAATCCCTAAATCAGCTTCTACTTTTACCTTAATCTTCATCCTCATCAAGAGCGTCATCATCTTCTAATGCTTCTTTACCAATGAACGCTTGCAGCATCCAAATGTTCTTGTCTAAGTCATTTTTAAAAGCAATCAATGTATCTTCTAAAGCATCGTCACCCTCGTCTTGAGCTAAACGAATCGCGCGAATAGTTAGGTCACGAGTGCTTCTGAAGTCCTCGATAATATTTTCAACCATGTCTTCTGCTTTAGCGTATTTATTAACTGCATCTTCCGAAAGCATCGAATATTTTTCAAATTCAACCGTTGTCGAAGCAGGTTTATGCCCAGAAGTAATTAGACGCTCCGCAAGTTTGTCGAACCATTTTTCATTTTCGTTATACAACTCTTCAAATTTTTCATGCAACGTAAAGAAATTGGCTCCTTTTACATACCAGTGATATTGGTGCAGTTTCACATGTAATGTATGCATGTTGCCTAAAAGATGATCCGCAATGGCCGCTGCATTAATTTTCGTATGATGAACATGTTCCTTGTGTTCTTGTTCTTCTTGCAATCTTTCTTGGGGTGTTCTTTCTTGAGTAGCTTCATTTTCAGTCATGATTTATTCCTCCTATAATTTTGGTTTGTTTAAAATAGCTTTCTTTGATTCCTCCTTTTTCTTTACTGAATTTAGTATAGGATAGATTTCCGTTAAAAAAATTGACGCTCATCAAGAAAATTATTTCTTAATAGACGCCAGGCTTCTCTATTAAATTCAACTGAAATAATCAAAGGAATGAAGTCGTTCCCTCCAAACAAAAATTTCATTAAAGCAGGGCCTAAAATGTCATTTTTATACTTAATTGGCACAGTTTTTTCTAATTATTTGTCATATTCATAGTCAACTATAGCTGCAAAAGCAACTAATTTTGGAGATAGATTGAGATATTTAAAAATCTCTCATGAAAAATTAGTTGCTTTTGTCACTTAGCGCTGAAAATTTATGCCATTTATCTAGAAAAATGACAACCATGTTTTTCAATGTTATTATGATGTCTATTTAGGGTATACCTTAAACATACATGAAATAGTTTTTGTAATTAATAAAATTCATAGAAACACAAAACAAGATAAAGTCCATATAATTGTGTAAAAGATAAAAGGCCATGTAACAGCCCTTTTACGGTACAATGTTTTTAACCACAAAAACATACCCAGGAGGACGTTACATGACCCAAGTACATTTTACACTGAACAACGAAGAGGTTCAAAGTATTATTGAACATTCGGTAAAAGATGATGTTTCTAAAAATATTTTAACCACTGTTTTCAACCAATTGATGGAAAATCAACGAACAGAATATATTCAAGCCGATGACTATGAACGTTCAGAAAGTCGTCAGAGTCAAAGAAATGGCTATTATGAGCGAGACTTTACGACTCGTGTGGGTACACTCGAATTAAAAGTGCCTAGAACACGTGATGGTGAATTTTCACCGACGGTGTTTGAGCGTTATCAGCGAAATGAAAAGGCACTGCTCGCTTCAATGCTTGAGATGTATGTTTCGGGCGTTTCGACACGTAAAGTTTCAAAGATTGTTGAAGAGCTATGTGGAAAATCTGTATCGAAATCTTTTGTTTCTAGCCTGACTGAGCAGTTAGACCCGATGGTCAACGAATGGCAGAACCGTTCACTCTCAGGTACGAATTATCCTTATCTGATGACTGATGTTCTCTACATAAAAGTCCGTGAGGACCATCGAGTGCTTTCTAAAAGCTGCCATATTGCGATCGGGATAACAGAAGGTGGCGACCGTGAAATCATTGGCTTCATGATTCAAAATGAAGAAAGTGATGACACATGGTCCATCTTCTTTGAATACTTAAAAGAACGCGGCCTAAAGGGGACAGAACTCATCATTTCTGATGCCCATAAAGGGTTCTGTTGCAAAGTTTTAAATAAAGAATAAAATCCCTTACGGTATCTATGATTTAAGCTGGGATTCCCAATAATACCTTGATTTCAGTACAGACCGAAAACCCGAAGAGAGTGCCTTCTTTTCGGGTTTTCTTATATAATCCTCGAATGGCTTCCATGCCTTTAATCGTGGTAGAGGCAGTGCGTAAACTTCGATAGAATTTATTGCGTCTCTTTACTGGACGATGGTCTTGTTCAATCAAATTATTCAGGTATTTAATGGTACGATGTTCTGTCCCTTGATAAAAGCCGTATTCTTTTAGTTTCTTAAAGGCACTTGTAATAGAGGGGGCTTTATCTGTGACTACAACCTTCGGTTCATCAAACTGCTTCACTAACCGCTTAAGAAAAGCATAGGCTGCTTGTGTGTCCCGTTTTTTACGTAACCAAATATCCAAGGTTAAACCATCTGCATCGATGGCTCGATACAAATAATGCCATTTTCCTTTAATTTTGATGTACGTTTCATCCATTTTCCATGAATAAAAGGATTTTTTATTTTTCTTTTTCCAAATTTGATAGAGTAGTTTGCCATATTCTTGCACCCAACGATAAATCGTCGTATGAGAAACGTTAATGCCACGATCATATAAGATTTCTTGAACTTCACGATAGCTAAGGTTATAACGAAGATAGTAGCCCACGGCTACAATAATCACATCCTGCTGAAATTGCTTTCCTTTAAAATGATTCATCGTCATTCCTCCTGCTATCTTTTTCTATTATTCTACCTTATTTGATAGTAGATTTAAAACTTTGCAACAGAACCCTGAGAACTTAGATGAGGTTAAACTTTATTTATGGGAAGATAACGGAGAAATTGTCGGTTTTAGTGGTGTAAGTGCAGAAGAATTAGTTATGCTATTTCTTGATCCAGATTTTATTGGTAAGCGATATGGTAGTCAAATATTAATTGAGCTGATTGAAACTGAAGATATAAAAAGAATTGATGTTAATAGTCAAAATAAATATGCAAAACATTTTTATTTAAGCCATGGATTTGAAATTGAATCTGAAGAAGACTTAGATGGTTTTGGTAAACCATACCCTATAACGCATTTAGTAAAAAAATAATTCATGAATGGTTTATTACCTGATTGAACATGAATAAAAGTAATATTTTTATTTTGATGGCCTATTTCTAGGTTATGAATTATCCAGATCAAATTTGTGTATTACATTCAGTAATAAGGTGCTTATCTTAGGATCAACTTATGATACTAGCTGACCAAGGATGTACCAGTTATAGAAAATCAGTTAAAGTAAAAATGATAAAAATCTTATGTCAACACTGATTTAGGCTGACCTGTGGGTTAGGAGAAAGACAGGTCGGTAGCTTTTAATACAAAAAATGGCTTGTATGTATCTAGATAGTTAACTGAAATTAGAAATGTTCTTATTTTTAACGGAGTAAGAAAAATAGGCTGCTTTAGGTCTGAATACTTTTTCAATATAATGAAGATATCAAAGGCGACAGGAGTGTTTTTATGAATAAGAATCCTCATAATCTAAAGTTGGTAGCAGTAGATATGGATGGAACATTTGCTCGTACTGATTACACATACGATATCCCAAGGTTCAAGGCTGTTTTATCGCGAATGAAAGCTGTTGATTGTCAATTTGTTGTTGCAAGTGGAAATCAATACTACCAATTGAGATCGTTATTTCCAAATTATTATGATGAATTAAGTTTTGTTGCTGAAAATGGTGCTTTTGTTAAAGATAAAACAGAGGTACTATTTTCAGCCGATATGCCTAGAAAAGCGATCGAGGTGGTCCTTGATTTATGTAAAGACTATCCTGAAGTAAAAAATGTGATGTGTGGTCTGAATAGTGCCTACTGTGAAAGAGGAAAGGTGAGTCAAGCATTTTTTGATCTAACCAATATCTATTACCATAGATTAGAATGGGTAGCTGATTTTGCAGAAGTTCAAGATAAAATTTTAAAATTTGCTCCGACTATGCCTGTTGAAAAAACCGAATTTTACGTTGAATTGTTCCGTGAAAAATTAGCCGGGCTATTAGTACCTACCAGTAGTGGTCATGGTTCTGTAGACTTGATTCTTTCTGAGTGCCATAAAACTTTCGGCTTGAAAATGTTAGTTGAGCGCTTGGGGATTAATCCTGACCAGTGCGTTGCTTTTGGAGATGGGGGCAATGACATTGAGATGTTGGAGTATTGTGGTCTGAGTTATGCAATGGATAATGCAACGGAAGCTGTTAAGCAAGTTGCTAAGCATCAATGTCCTTCAAATGACGAAGACGGTGTTTTAGTGACGCTCGATCGATTGTTCCCTAACACGTAAACACTAGGTAATTCATCAAAAAACCTCGATATAAGAAATATTCGAGGTTTTAAAACTATATTTAGAACAGATTTACGAAGCGTCTGATGAGTCAAAATAGACTTGGACATTGCTATCTAAAATACCACTTTCATTCTTTAAACGAATTGTTTGATTTGATGGAGTTACCTCTAATACTAAATGCCCATTAATAAAGGTAGTATCGTATTCAGATGTTTTAACTGTTGCTTCTTCGCAAGGTATTGTTAAATCATATGCTGGAATATAATGTTGTGTGGAAACTAATAAAAAATGATCACCAATCATACAGCATCCCTCTGCTGAAGAAAATTGATTAGAGCCATCATTTAAAGTTAACAAGAATCCATCCTTTAAACGAGGTACTTGCTTAAATACTTCTGGTTGTACTTCTAAAAATAAATTATCGCTCATTTTCACGACCACCATTGACTTCCACAGTTGAAATTGACATTTTATTTAACACACCTATTCCCCCTTAACTATAACTCAATTCTATATAAAAAATATTCTATTCTCAAATAATTGAACTTTTCAAATCGCCAATTTACTTCGGCTTTATCAGAGCTCATTCATATCAAGAGCGATTAACGCTGTAAAAAGTGAACTACTCACCACTTAGCTAAACCTGACGGTTCTTAACGCTTGAAGTGGGAGCTTCTTGGGAATAGAGCATACTTGATAGCGTATTTCTTTACTAACAGCGGTGTCTCTTATTTACCAAGCTATCCCCGTAGTTCCTACGGTTCTTGATGATTGGATCTAAGCCAATCCCATAGAATGTAGTCTTAGACCTTCGGTCAGAATATTGATACTAGCATTGATATCACGATCATGATGAGTATGACAAACAGGACAAGTCCATTCTCGAATTTCAAGAGATTTCTTGCCATCTTTATGTCCGCACTCTGAACAAATCTGACTAGACGGAAACCATTTATCTACTTTGATGATTTTTCGTCCATACCAGTCAGCCTTGTATTGTAATTTAGTCACAAACTTTGACCAAGAAACATCAGAAATACTTTTAGCTAATTTATGATTTCGCAACATACCTTTTGTGTTTAAGTCTTCAATACAGATAATATCGTGATTTTTGATCATTTCTGTACTCAACTTATTCAGAAAATCAGTACGTTGATTCATTACTTTTTCATGCAATCTAGCTACTTTGCGTTTTTGTTTTTGATAATTTTTAGCTTCAAATAGATTGGTACCTTTATTTTTAGCCAATAAAGCACGCCTAGACAATTTGCGTTGTTCACGCTTTAGTTTCTTTTCCATTTTGGACGTGAATTTATTATTATCAATTTTTTGTCCATCAGAAAGAATCGCAAAGTCCATAATACCTAAGTCAATACCAATTGTGGAATTAGTTTTAGGTAATTCGATAATTTCTTCTTTACACAACAAAGAAATATAGTATTTACCGCTAGAATGACGTGATATTGTAGCAGATTTGATAATCCCTTTTGGTTGTCTATGAAGCTTAATTCTTACTAATGACTTCAATTTAGGAACTTTGATGAATTTACTATCAATCAAAGCAATTGTACCATTTTGATTATTCGTTGTATAACTCTGAACAGGATTTTTCTTACTTTTGAAACGTGGAAATCCAACGGATTTATCCCGAAAAAAATTCTTGTATGCTTTATCTAAATTAAGTTGGGCATTGGCTAAAGCAAGGCTATCAATTTCTTTCAAAAACGGAAATTCTTTCTTGTATTTAGCTGGTGTCGGAAAAGTCATTTTTTTAGAAGAATCATTTTTAACTTCTTCATACGCCTTTTTTCGGTCATCAAGCATTAGATTGTAGACCTTACGGACACAACCAAAAGATTTGGCAAAGAAGATTTCTTGTTCCTCTGTTGGATAGATTCTGAATTTGTATGCTTTTAGTTGTTCCATAAAGTTCACCTACTTTCTATTTATGATTGTTTCCTTGATTTTGGATATACTTCTTAATCACATCAATTGGTGCGCCACCAGTTGTCAGAAGACAAAAGCTTTTAGACCAGAACATTTCTTTCCAAAGAAATTGTTTGACTCTTGGAAAGTCACGTTTTATCAATCTTGAGCTGGCACTTTTATAGGCATTGATGAATTTTGTCAATTCTGTTTTAGGTTGAGCTTTGAACATAATATGAACGTGGTCTTTATCATGATTCCACTCCACTAAAGTAATGTGATACGATTCTGAAATTCTTTCAAAAGTAGTTTTGGCATAATCAGATATTTCATCATCAATCACTTGTCTACGATATTTCGTTACTAAAACAAGGTGGTAATAAAGAAGAAATACTGAATGATTATTTGTATCTAATTCCATGTTATATCAACTCATTTCTTGTATAGACTGATTGTAACATGGGACAAAATAAAAAGGCAATACGCCTTAGTTGTCGGTCTTCGAGTTACCAACGGTAACCCTCATACCGAACGGCATTCATCACCCACCTATAGAGGATGGGCGACTTCTGCCTAATTCTGTTAAACGAGAATTCTAACGGGATTCTGCGTCGTAATGGACTGCCGAAATCAATGGATTTTAGAAAAGTGAATCAGACATTTATTTCCAGTGTCAGCAATCAACGTAATCATATTCCAAGAAAATCATTGAATTACAGAACACCAATCGAAATATTTTTGAGCTATGTACAAGAAGCATTTTATTCTAGCTTAATTTGTCAAATCATATATTCCCAGACTATAATCTAAGTTACAAATAAATTAATTACATTTTCAAACATTTTTTAGCTAACCTTTACTTTCCAACTATGTATGCAAACTATTCAACACAAAACAACAATCTATTACTTTGTTAAACTTAGAAATAGATTGTTGTTTTGAGTCAAGTCCATAATCCTGTGTAAAATACTATACAATGTTTTACCGGTCTCTCATTGATCAAACTTAATATATTTTCTTGTAGAACTGAGCCATTCGTCATGAAGGTCCATAAGGACAGCTCCAATTAATCGATTGGCAGACGTTCGGTTGGGAAAAATCCGAATAATCTTTTCTCTTCTGCGGACTTCCTGGTTCAGTCGTTCAAGAAGGTTGGTGCTTTTTAGCCGATTATGACTATTTCCGATAACCGTGTATTGAAAGGCATCTTCGAAGCCATTATCCAATATTTCGCAGGCTTTTGTATATTTAGGCTGGTCGATATATTCACCGACTAAGGCATTCTTAGCTGTTCGAGCGAGTTCAATATCCGTAAACTTAAAGATCGCTTTTACTGCTTCTCTAAACGGTTTTGAATTCTTTTTTGGAATGGAACTGAAGGTTCTGTTGCAAAGTTTTAAATCTACTATCAAATAAGGTAGAATAATAGAAAAAGATAGCAGGAGGAATGACGATGAATCATTTTAAAGGAAAGCAATTTCAGCAGGATGTGATTATTGTAGCCGTGGGCTACTATCTTCGTTATAACCTTAGCTATCGTGAAGTTCAAGAAATCTTATATGATCGTGGCATTAACGTTTCTCATACGACGATTTATCGTTGGGTGCAAGAATATGGCAAACTACTCTATCAAATTTGGAAAAAGAAAAATAAAAAATCCTTTTATTCATGGAAAATGGATGAAACGTACATCAAAATTAAAGGAAAATGGCATTATTTGTATCGAGCCATCGATGCAGATGGTTTAACCTTGGATATTTGGTTACGTAAAAAACGGGACACACAAGCAGCCTATGCTTTTCTTAAGCGGTTAGTGAAGCAGTTTGATGAACCGAAGGTTGTAGTCACAGATAAAGCCCCCTCTATTACAAGTGCCTTTAAGAAACTAAAAGAATACGGCTTTTATCAAGGGACAGAACATCGTACCATTAAATACCTGAATAATTTGATTGAACAAGACCATCGTCCAGTAAAGAGACGCAATAAATTCTATCGAAGTTTACGCACTGCCTCTACCACGATTAAAGGCATGGAAGCCATTCGAGGATTATATAAGAAAACCCGAAGAGAAGGCACTCTCTTCGGGTTTTCGGTCTGTACTGAAATCAAGGTATTATTGGGAATCCCAGCTTAAATCATAGATACCGTAAGGGATTTTATTCTTTATTTAAAACTTTGCAACAGAACCAGTCTGTCTTATAGCTTGGGGAAATGACATAGGATCTGCTAATAATTTCTGCAACAGGTCCACTCGTCGTCAATCCGTACGTTTTTCCTAAAACGGATACCCAGACCTTTCTAAACATCTGAATCATCAATTTTCTACTCATTGATAAAAAAGAATCCTTATCAATGTGATGCACCAAATGCTGTACTTCATTCTTTATCGAAGAAAAATTTTCATTGAAATTACCTTCATTTATCAGCTGAGTAATTTTTTCCAAAATCGAATCATAATCAAACGGTTTGATTCGATCCGTTTTTATCTTTTGATTTTTCTTTATCAATAAACTAGCAATCGGCAAGCTTTCTACTTCGGATTCCAGCATATTTAACTGAATCAAGATCTCATTTTTCCCAATCGTTAATGGTTCTTCTTGTGTTCGACTATACACATCCGCACAACTGATTTTAATGATATTCTTCAGCTTACCAATATTCCCACTAAAGGGATGAGATAACATTAAAGACAAGGCTTCTCTTGAAACAATAATATCTTTTTGTAAAACATCCGCTTCATTTTGAAAAAATAATTGAATCAGCTCTAATCGTTCTCGAATGGGGCGATCTTCAAAAGTTGGCAACATAACACTAATTTGAATACGCCGATCAAAGGTGTCTAATAAATAATTTTCACCTTTTTCCGTCGTGGCGAAAATAAAACGAACCTTAGCAGAATGCCAATTTACATTTTCACCGACTGGACGATAGTTTCCAGTATCAATAAATAGAAAGAGCTTTTCTTGATTTTCTTTCGATAGGCGATGGACCTCATCGAGAAAAAGATAGCCGTTGTTGGCCGTTGCCAATAAACCATCGGTATCCTTTTCAGCCCCCGTAAAGGCCCCCTTCTTGTATCCAAACAGTGTTGCCGAAAGCAGTTCGGGATTGTCCGCATAATCGGCACAGTTTAAGATAGCAAATGGTGCATCTTTTTCAATAATTTGCTCATGGATAGCGTATTCAAAAATTTTTGTGGCTAAAAAACTTTTTCCAACACCCGTGGCTCCATTTATTAATACACTGAGTCCGTTAGGCGGATATTTGACAGCGGCTATACATTTTTGAATGACCTCTCTCAGACTTCCGTCATGACCAACTACAGAATGAAAGGCTTCGTTTATTTGCTCCGTATTATCTACAACCGCATATTCATCTAAAGGCTTCCACAAAACAGGCTTTCCCGGTAATTTCTCGACCTTTTTATCTTCCACTAATCTCGTCAAATAATGGCTGGCATTCTGACGAGAGATACCTAGATTCTTCGAAATTTTCTCGGCAGTGACAGAAGACATATTCCCTGTTAGTCGTATCAGCTCATCAAAAACTCGATCTTTAGCGCTCTTTTTCATTTTTTCCTCCAGTTTAATGTGTCTAAAAGCATAATAAACTATCGGCTGCAATATGTCTATTCTATATTTGTATTCCAATTTTTACTTTGAAACACAAATAGTCGAATATTTGCCTCAGATATCTGACAAAATAATTTATCTACCAATTTAGTTTTTATCTAATATGATTTTTATGTTTTTTCATAGCTACAAATATTGAACTGGATTCATATATTAGTTTTATTAATAGATTACAGAAGGGTTAAGTATATTTGCATAGTTTCCAATTACTTTATCCTTCTGTAACTTTTTCAATCTTAGATTTACTAGCCCGTCTCGGGCCCTATTTTACAATGGTTTTGTCCACTTTTCTCTGGTAGAAAAACGTGGTAGAAAAAATAAAATAACACAAAAAAAGCGGCGTTTCATCCGCTTTTGGTAGAAGATTGGAAAACTCAGATAGAAAAAGGACGATTTTTAGCTCTTTAGAACGTTGATAAGTCCCCATTCTTACTGAGTTTTGCCATTATCTCCTATACATCTTGAATTCTAAGAATAGGTCATTATAGATGCCTAGGTATTTCGATCCTAGATCTTTGTAGACTTCAAGATGGGAGATCGTGTCATCAGATGGATAGAATTGTTCGTCCGACGAAATGTCTTTTGGCAATAACGCTTTTGCTTCTTCATTTGGTGTAGAATAACCAATATACTCTGCATTTTGTGCCGCATTTTCCGGTTCTAGCATAAAGTTGATGAAATCATAGGCACCTTCTTTATTTTTCACGGTTTTTGGCATAACGATATTATCAAACCAAAGATTGGATCCTTCTGGTGGGATCACATAATGTAAATGTTCATTTTCCCACATCATATCGGCAGCTTCGCCAGAAAATGTCACTGCCACGGAGGCTTCTTCATTGATCATATACATTTTGATCTCATCTGCCACGATTGCTTTGACATTTGGTGTTAAATGATTCAATTTATTTGCTGCTTCTGTCAGCTGTGCCATATTCTTACTATTCAAAGAATAGCCTAAACTATTCAAAGAAAGCCCCATAACTTCTCGTGCACCGTCAATCAGCATCAAACTGTCTTTTAATTCCGGCTTCCACAAATCATCCCAATGCTTAATTTGATTTGCATCAAAGAATTTATCGTTATATACGATCCCTAAAGTTCCCCAAAAATATGGAATCGAATACTGATTATCTGGATCAAAATCCAAGTCTAAAAATCGTGGATCAATATTATTTAATCCTTTGATCTTCGAATGATCTAATGGAAGTACTAGTTTTTCTTTGATCATTTTTTGGATCATATATTCACTTGGTATAGCGATGTCGTAGTTTGTCCCACCTTGCTGGATTTTTGTGAACATCGCTTCATTAGAATCAAATGTTTCATAATTCACTTTGTATCCATATTCTTTTTCAAATTTCGTGATCAAACTAGGATCGATATAATCTCCCCAGTTATAGATGGTAAGTACCTTTGCTCCACTCATGCCACTTGTTTTTTCAAGTTGACGAACACCAAGCAGCAGCACCGCAATAATGATGAGAATACCTAAAAACAGAGATTGTAATTTTTTCATCGCAGCCGTGCCACCCCCTCGCGTACTCTTCTGTTTTTCTTCAGCCGTTTTGGACGGTTTTCTTTACTAATAAAGTAGTATCCAATGACCAATATCATGGAGAACAAGAAAACTAACGCACTTAGCGCATTGATTTCTAAACTGATTCCTTGTCTTGCACGAGAATAGATCTCTACTGAGAGCGTCGTAAAGCCATTTCCTGTGACGAAAAATGTAACCGCAAAATCATCAAGAGAATAGGTAAATGCCATAAAATATCCAGCTATGATTCCTGGAGAAAGATAAGGCAAAATGATATTTTTGACTACTTGGAAATTATTAGCACCAAGGTCTCTAGCCGCATCGACCATTGAATCGTTCATTTCCTGCAATTTTGGCAAGACCATCAAGACGACGATTGGAATGCTGAAAGCAATATGGGAAAGCAATACACTCTGAAAACCTAATCCGAATCCTAGTAGTGTAAAGAAAATCAAGAAACTAGCACCGATAATAACATCAGGAGAGACTAATAAGATGTTATTCATGCTCAACAACGCTGTCCGTGCACGTCGTTTTTTCGTGTAATAGATTCCCATAGCCCCAAATGTCCCGATGATCGTGGCGATCAATGCAGATAAGAAAGCCAGCATGAACGTATTCAATACGATAATGATCAAACGTGTATCTTCAAAAACAGCTTCATAATTTTCCCAAGTAAATCCTGTAAAGCTGTTCATCGTTCCTCCTTCATTGAAGGAATAAAAAATCAGATAGAAGATCGGTGCATATAAGAATAAAAAGACGATCCCTAAATAAAGATACGACCATTTAAATTTTTTCATTTATGAGCGACCTCCTTTTTTCTTCTCGCCTGTCAGGAGCATCACGATGAACATAGCAATGATTAAAATCACACCGATTGTAGAACCCATCCCCCAGTTTTGTGTAACCAAGAAATGCTGTTCGATAGCCGTTCCTAAAGTGATCACCCGATTTCCGCCAATCAGACGAGTCAGCATGAATAAAGAAAGAGAAGGAATAAATACTGCTTGGACACCACTTTTCACACCATTTAATGATAACGGAAAAATCACTCGTCGGAAGGTCTCAAAGCTATTCGCGCCTAAATCTCTACTAGCACTGATCAAAGAAGGATTCATCTCTTCCAATGCATTGAAAATTGGCATAATCATAAATGGAATCTCGATATACGTTGCCACGAACAGAAAACTGAAGTCTGTGAATAATATCTGTTTCGGCCCGATCCCGATAAAATCAAAGAAATGATTCACGCTGCCGTGCACACTGAAAATCCCAATAAATGCGTAAGCTTTAAGCAGCAGATTCACCCATGTAGGCAAAATAATCAGCATCAGCCATAATTGCTTGTGCTTCAGTTTTGTTAAAAAATAAGCAGTCGGGTAACTGATGATCAGCGTGAAAAACGTGATCAAAAATGCATACCATACAGAATTGATCGTCATAGAAAGCGATGTCCCCGACGTAAAATAAGATAGATAATTATTCAGCGTGAATTGCCCATTCATATCAAAAAAAGATTGATAAATGATCATTAATACAGGCGCGATCACGAATAAACCGAGCCACAAAATATAAGGGACGGAATAGATCCTGCGCATTGTTTTCATTCTTGTCCCCCCTATTCTTCGTAGCTGTCAAGACGTGCATCGAATTCTTCTTCAGACTCGTTGAAACGCATGACATGGATATCTTCTGGCTCAAAGGCCAATCCTACTTTGCTTCCTTCTTTAGCTTTTTTCGTTGAATGGACCATCCATTCATTTTGCTGTTCATCATAACAGATGATTTCATAATGGACACCACGAAACAGCTGAGTATCGACCGTTACGACTAGTTTTCCTTTATCTGGTGTCGTGATCGTCAAATCCTCTGGGCGTAAAACAACTTCAACTGGTTCATTTAGACGCATCCCGCCATCGACACATTCAAATTGCTTACCAACAAACTCAACTAGATTATCTTCGATCATTACACCGTCCACGATATTGCTCTCCCCAACAAAATCAGCAACGAAATGATTGATTGGCTCATCATAAATATCTACGGGTGTACCACTTTGGACGATTTTCCCTTTATTCATGACAAAAATCTCATCACTCATTGCCAACGCTTCTTCTTGGTCATGAGTAACAAAAATAAACGTGATTCCTAATCGTTGTTGCAGATCCCGCAGTTCATACTGCATATCTGTACGTAGTTTCAAATCAAGCGCCGATAACGGTTCATCTAATAGCAATACTTTCGGTTCATTTACAATTGCTCGTGCAATCGCTACACGCTGTCTTTGACCACCAGACATTTCACTAATCTCCCGTTTTTCGTATCCAGGAAGCTGGACCATACGCAAAGCATCTTTTACCTTCTTTTCGATATCTGATTTGGACATTTTCTTGATCTTCAATCCAAAAGCAACGTTATCAAAAACATTCATATGAGGAAAAAGTGCATAATCTTGGAAGACTGTATTTACTTGTCGCTTATTAGCTGGCAAATCATTCAACCGTTTCCCTTCAAAATAGATGTCCCCTTCTGTAGCTTCGGTGAATCCAGCTATAATACGTAGGATCGTTGTTTTACCACAGCCGGAAGGACCAAGCAGTGTATAAAATTTTCCTTGTTCGATCTCAAAACTTACTTTTTTTAATACTGTTTCATCATCATAGCGTTTCACTACTTGATCAAATGAAATGATTGGTTTCCCCACGTTTTTACCCCCTATATTACAAATATGATTGCGTTGCAACAATCAATACTTTTGTTCGTTTTTTGAGATGATTCCTTAATTGATGTTGTTTTGTCGCTTGATAATAGATCGACTGTCCTGCTTTTGCCACATAGACCGTCTCTCCTAAGCTTAACTCTAATTCCCCTTCTAATACAAAAATAAACGTTTCAGATAATGAAGGTTCAAACGTCTTATATTCTCCTGCACCTTCAAAAGTCAGCAAGACAGGCTCCATTTCTTTTTCATTCGAATCAGCCACGAGCCATTCCAATTCATACCCGTTTTCTTCATCGAAATAAACCGTATGATCTTCTTTTGAATAAACCACTTGCAGATTCGCTGCTTCTTGATGAAAAAATTCTTCTGGAGTCACACCTAAGACTTCAAGAATAGAAAAGAATGTTTCCATTGATGGTGAACTTAAATCTCGTTCCAACTGGGAAATATACCCTTTTGACAAATCTGTGCGTTCGCCTAGTTCTTCTTGTGTCAAATTCTTTTGGATGCGCAAATTTCTTAACTTCTCACCAATTTCCATAATTTCCTCCGAATCGAAGTTTTCTAATAGTAAACTTCCTGTTTACTACCACTCGTATTAGTATACGAAATTTATTGAAAAAGGCAACCCTTTGTAAAATTTTTTTTGCTGAATATTTCTTTATCTTTTGGAATAAATTCTAGTTGTTTGATTCTTTATTTTTCACCTAATTTTTGTCTAAATTTACGGAAGAACAAGAATAAAAGAGTAGGCTTTATGGTATGATAAAAGAAAATTTTAAAAGGAGTGTCTCACGAATGAACGCTTTTCGATCTTTTCAGGTAATAAAGGAACCTGTTTTCCATACAGCAATCAGTGATCTGCCATTTACTGAGTTGGCTGAAAATGAAGTCTTGGTAAAAATTGCCTATTCTGATGTCAATTATAAAGATGCATTGGCAATGAGCGAGTCTGGTCAGGTGATACGAACATATCCGATGACTCCAGGGATTGATTTATCCGGAACTGTCGTCCAAAGTAACAATCCACGTTTTTCAAAAGAAGATCTTGTACTTGCTACTGGTTTTGGGCTTGGCGTCACCCATCCAGGCGGTTATAGCCAATATCAAAAAGTACCAGGAGACTGGTTAGTTCCTCTACCAAAAAATATGACGCTGCGTCAAGCGATGATCCTTGGTACAGCAGGGTTTACTGCTATGTTGTGTGTGAACGCTTTAATCCGTCAAGGTATGACCTCCGATAAAAAAGTTGTCGTTACTGGTGCTTCTGGCGGTGTAGGCAGTACAGCGATAGCCCTGTTACATAAACTAGGATTCCAGTCAATCATTGCCTTTTCCAGAAAAGTAGAGTCTGTCACATGGCTAAAAAGTCTAGGTGCTTTGCAAGTCGTACGACCTGATGAATTTCTGCCAGAGACAACAAAAGCTTTAGGAAAACAGCAAATCGACTATGTCATCGACACAGTAGGTGGCGAGCAGCTAAGCAGTCT
Source organism: Enterococcus sp. DIV0436a (assembly GCF_051711605.1). Taxonomy (NCBI): domain Bacteria; kingdom Bacillati; phylum Bacillota; class Bacilli; order Lactobacillales; family Enterococcaceae; genus Enterococcus; species Enterococcus sp. DIV0436a. Next base: position 679,173 of record NZ_JBIONA010000001.1, on the reverse strand, counting down.
TCTTCCATTGATCTCTTATAACGGTGCAGTAGCTTTATGTGGCAATGCTGGGGGAATCAAACTAAACGCGACTGTCTTGCCTTTTATTCTGCGAAACATCCAGTTGATTGGAATTGATTCTGTCAATGTACCAATAGATCAACGTCTTTCTTTATGGCAACAGATGGCGGATTTGCAGATTGCAGATGAACTGGTCGTCCAAGAGATTACTCTGGATCAATTGCCTGAAACAGCATCTAAACTACTTGCTGGAACACACCAAGGAAGAACACTAGTAAATGTAGGTGACCATAAATGAAGATTCTAATCACAGCTGGAGGAACGACTGAAAAAATCGATCAAGTACGTGCTATTACAAATCATTCGACAGGACGATTAGGGCAAGCATTAGCTGATTATTTAGCTGCCAATCCGGATACCACAATCGATTACGTGACTACGAAACAAGCACTGAAACCGAAAAGACACTCCAATATAACGATTTATACGATCGAATCTGCACTGGACTTATTTTTACAATTAGAAGAACTAACGAAAAAAGAACACTACGATGCGATTATCCACAGTATGGCAGTCAGTGATTTTACTCCTGCTTTTAGTTTTTCAGAAGAACAGCTGGCAAAAAACCTACCCACTTCTTCAACGCAAGAAGAACTGGACAATTGGTTTGCGGAAAATGAACAGACAGATACCACTGTTTCAAAGATCTCTTCTAACACCGAGCATCTTGTGCTCGTTTTGAAGAAAACACCAAAAATCATTTCTTATCTACGTGAATGGCAGCCAAAAGCAAAAATCATTGGTTTCAAACTATTAGTAGATGTACCAAAGGAATCTCTTCTGGCAGTCGCAAAAAATAGTCTGATAAATAACAAAACTGATTTTATTTTCGCAAATGATTTGACGGAAATCCATGGCGAGACACACCACGGCTATCTCTTATCTAAAGATGGAACAGTGGAAGAAGCTCAAAGTAAATCTGAGATTGCTGCATTGATTACTGAGAAAATTAGACTGGAGGAATCAAAATGAAAAAGATCTTACTAGGCGTTACTGGAAGTATTTCTGCTTACAAAAGCGCTGATCTTACAAGTCAATTCGTCAAATTAGGTGCCCAGGTAGATGTGATTATGTCTAAAAGCAGCACACATTTTATCACGCCATTAACCTTGCAATCTCTGTCGAAGCGCGCAGTCCATACAGACGTCATGCAAGAATCAAATCCGCAGGTAATCAATCATATCGAACTAGCAAAACAAGCTGACTTGTTTCTCATCGCGCCTGCTACAGCAAACATTATCGGCAAGCTAGCAAATGGCATTGCAGACGATCTTCTTTCAACAGTCGCAATGGCGCTTCCAGTGGGAACACCAAAATTGATTGCCCCTGCCATGAACACGAATATGTATCAAAACCCGATCACTCAGCGTAATCTGGAAACATTGAGATCTGTCGGCTATCAGAAAATTGAACCAAGAGAATCTCTTTTAGCTTGTGGAGATTTTGGAAAAGGTGCCTTAGCTGATATTCAGACGATCATCGAACAGGTCATGCTGACTCTTAATGAAAGAAATGCTTAGAAAAAAGGAGTACTTATGAAAAATACAAAAAACTTTACATTAACTGCGATGTTTTTAGCTATTTTGATTTTATTAGCTGTTACGCCTTTAGGTTTTATCCCTATCGGTCCAATCAATGCAACAACCATGCATATTCCTGTAATCATTGCTTCGATCGTTTTAGGACCAAGACTAGGTGCTTTTCTTGGCGGTACATTTGGACTGATCAGCATGATCCGTAGCACAGTTATCCAAACACCTTTGTCTTTTGTCTTTTCTCCGTTTATCCCAGTCATCGGAACAGAACATGGAAGCTGGAAAGCCTTGCTGATCGCGTTTATTCCTCGCATCTTGATTGGGGTGGTTCCTTATTTCGTTTATAAAGGTCTGCGCAAACTAATGAAACAAAAAGCAGATTCCGTTTCTTTATTCTTAGCTGGACTTTCCGGTTCATTGACCAATACGATTTTAGTGATGAATATGATCTACTTTTTATTCCAGCAAGATTATGCCAAAGTCATCGGAACAAATTTAAATGCTGTTTATTCAGCTATTCTAGCGGTTATTTTTACAAGTGGTATACCTGAAGGAATCGTCGCAGGTCTTGCGACTGCAGCAGTATGCAATGTCTTGTTAAGATACTTCAAGCACCCTTCTCTTACTAACTGATAGTCATCGTAGCCGATCTCTGATTTTTTTCTCTTTTGGTGTTACTATTGAATGGAAAGATTTGACGTCGAAAGGATGATCCAAATGAAAATTTTTGTTGTAGGTGCAAACGGACAAATTGGCCGACACCTGATAAAAGATTTAGCTCCAAGTTCCCATGAAATTTTTGCAGGGGTGAGAGATGTTGCTTCCCAAACATTAGTAAAAAAAGAGAATGTTTCGTATGTCTCTTTTGATTTAACTTGGTCCGTGGAAAAAATGACCGAAGCATTCAAAGGCATCGATGTATTGATTTTTGCTGCCGGCTCTCAAGGAAAGAATCTTCTGCAAGTAGACTTGGATGGCGCAATCAAAACAGTGATCGCAGCTGAAAATGCGCATGTCTCTCGCTATCTGATGGTCAGTGCTGTTTATGCAGATGAACCAGCAAAATGGCCTGAGTCCATGACAGATTATTATATTACTAAACATTATGCAGATGAATGGCTGAAACGAACTAACTTAGATTTTGTCATTCTTCAACCAGTCACATTGACTAACGATGAAGAAGTTACTTCCATTCAATTAACTAAGCCTAATGAGAAGGCATCAAAAACGATCACTCGCTCTACAGTTGCTGCTGTACTTGCCGCTCTAGTGGAAGAAACGGATATTTCTCGTACGACTCTAGTACTTTCTGAAGGTAGCAAAGAGTTGAATACAGCATTCCAAGAATGGGCAAAGGAGGAATAGATCCATGCGTGCCATTTCAATCAAGCATCCTGGTTCTGTAGATGTATTAGAACAAATTGAAGTGCCTGTTCCTAAACCAAAACAAGGCGAATTACTGATCAAAGTCCATACAGCAGCTGTCAATCGAACAGATATTATGAAAAGAGAATCAGTCTCTTTGAAACCTCCCTACCCTATTTTGGGAGTCGAAGTAGCTGGAGAGGTAGTTGAGAATAAAAGTGATATCTCCACTTTTACTCCTGGGACAAAAGTATACGGATTAGTCAATCTAGGTGGTTATGCCGAATATGCTGTGATGCCTGCCGATCGTGCAATCCTTCTCCCTGATACGCTAGACTATGTTTCTGCTGCTGGAATCTCAGAAGTTTTTTTGACTGCTTATCAAACACTTTACTGGCTTGGAAAATTACAAGAAGGCGAAACTGTCTTGATCCATGCAGGAGCAAGTGGTGTGGGAACAGCAGCGATCCAATTAGCTAGACAGCTTTCTCACGCGAAAATCATCGTTACTGCAGGATCAGAAGAAAAACTCGCCTTTTGTAAAGAACTTGGTGCAGATGAATTGATCAACTATAAAAAACAAGACTTTCAAGAAGAGGTACGAAAAATCACTGAAGGTCGGGGAGTCGATGTTATTTTGGATTTCATCGGCGCTTCTTACTGGGAAAAGAATTTAGCTTCTATAGCCGTTGATGGACGTTGGGTCTTGATTGGTATGCTAGGTGGGACCATCGTGCCTGAGATAGACCTTGGTGTATTGATTGGGAAACGTGTCCAACTGCTTGGTACATTATTGACACCTAGAAGTGATCAGTATAAAGCAGAGCTCGCACAAACTTTTATGCAAAAAGCTGGGCCTTTTCTAGAAAATGGCAAGATTCGGCCAATCATTGACCGTACATTCCAATTCAGCGCAGTCAAACAAGCGCATGAATATATGGAAGCAAACAAAAACATCGGAAAAATCATTTTGAAGATAACTGAATAAAATCATGCTGATCAAAAAAGAGGCTGGGACAGAAGCGTTTAACTCCAAGAAATAAGAAGAAATTCACGAAAATTGCTTTTCAAATTTTTGTGAATTTCAGCTTGTTTCCGAAGGAATTTCTTCTGCTTCCGCCGTTTATACGTGTTTAGAGCGTGAGACAAAAGTGTTCTTTACTTTTGTCCCACGCTCTTTTTCCGAATAAACGGTGTTCAAAAGCTTGCATCTGCGGTAATAAGTCCAACCAAGTTAAAAACATAAGAAGCTGTTTTTACTTGGCTGTTCTTATTACTTGATGCAGGGCAGCTTTTTCACAACCTCTTCACTAAACAGTGTTCAATCAGCTGACCCTCGGTATTAGCTCAAAACGCTGATTTCACAACCTCTTTTTATTTACGTTCTATTTCATTCATTTTCCGAAGCAAATCGAGCTGCTTGTATGCCCGCTTGTCGCCCAAAAATAATGATCTCCGCAACTGAATTTCCACCGATCCGGTTGTTTCCATGTAAGCCACCTGTGACTTCACCAGCAGCATATAACCCCCTAATTGGCTGGTTTTCTTTATCTAATACTTCAGTGTTCGTATTGATTTTCACACCGCCCATCGTGTAATGGATTCCTGGTGCGATTTTGATCGCATAATAATTCGGAGACGATAAGTCATGTTCCATGGCTGTGGCACGGTTGAATTGAGCATCTTTTTTCTCCGCAACATCCGTATTCCATCCATCAACTGTTTTTGCTAGTGTTTCTTTTGGTAAATCGATTTTTTCTGCTAATTCTTCCATTGTCTTTCCAGTTGTGACATATCCTTTTTGGTCATAAAATTCAATAGCTGTGGCACGATCACGCACGCCTTGGTCAAAAATCAAATAAGCTGATTTTTCAGGCAATGCTGTAATTGCTGCAGATACTTTATCCCTTGTATCCATTTCATTGACAAATCTTTTCCCCTCTTGATCGACCAAGATTGCTCCTTCTCCGCGAACAACCTCACCAATCAAGACCCCCTCATCCTGCTGCACAGTTGGATGAATTTGTATTTTATCCATATCAACGGTTTGTCCACCTAATTTTTCAATCATGGTGATACCATCTCCAGTTGATCCTTCTTGATTTGTCGTAATATAATCAGCTAAATCGGGACGATATTTTTCAATAAATTCTTTGCTGGCACCAAAACCGCCTGTGGTAACTACGATTGCTTTTCCGGTGACCTCTTTTGGTTCTTCTCCTTGAACATGTACAGTCACTTCATTGACCGTTTCCCCATTTTTCTTAATGTCTGTCACATCTGCGTTGACAAAAATAGGGATTTCCCGCTCATGGACGTTATTCAATAACCCCTCCACTAAGTATCCACCAATAGCCGAGCCATCAGACGGACGATGTGTCCTCTTTTCACTCATCCCTCCAGTGATCGTTAAGTTGTCCAGTTTGATACCGTTTTGATCTAGCCAATCGACCGCATCAGCAGAGTGATCGACAAAGTATCGAAGCATTTCTTTATCATTCGTTCCTCCACCACCTTTTAGCGTTTCTTCATAGAAGGCATCATTCGAGTCTTTGATTCCTTCTTCTTTTTGAAATTTTGTTTCTGAAGCATTCATACCGCTTGATGATTTAGATGTGTTTCCTCCGGCAACAGGCATCTTTTCCAAAATTACTGGATTCAACCCAGCATCTTTTGCTTCGATAGCTGCTGCCATCCCTGCACCACCAGCTCCAATAATCACGACATCATAAGATTCTTTCATTTCTTTTGGATCTGTATATACTTGTTCAGAAGCGCCTGATGATACTTCGGCAGATTCCTTCGTACTAGAACTTGTCTGCGCTGTATTTTTCTGATCTGCGCCGCATGCGCTCATAGCAAGAAGTGCAACGGCTGTTAATAAACCAGCAACTAATTTTTTCATTTGTATCCCCCTTTTCTCCTTATACTATATTAAGTGATTTTTTTCACAATATCAACTCTGTTTTTCTTTAAGTCATATAGCTTTGGTAAACACACGCTTCTTAGTATAATTAAGGATATACATGAAGGAGTTATTTTATGAATCATTTGAAAACCTTTTTTACGAACAGTACAAAAACTGCAGGTAGAATCACAAACGGAATCTATATTTTATTACGTATCATCGTCGTTATTATGCTAGTGGATCAGGTCTGGAACCAACACTGGGGAAATACAATGCTTTTATTACTGACATTAATTTTATTTGAAATCCCTTATTTTCTGGAAAAGATATTAAAGATACAGATTCCAAATATGCTAGAAATCATTTTGTTATCTTTTATTTTTAGTTCAACAGTTTTAGGAGAGTTAAGTGATTTTTATGGCTATTTTTCAATGTGGGATACTTTTCTACATGCATTCAGCGGATTTTTAGCTGGGGGTGTCGGCTTTTCCCTTGTTTATTTGCTCAATAAAAATACAAAAACCATGAACTTGACTCCTTTATTACTAGCAGTTGTTTCCTTCTGTTTTTCGATGACAGTTGGTGTTATGTGGGAGTTTGTGGAATTTTCAGCAGATAAATTACTGCAATTCGATATGCAAAAAGATACGATCATCCAGCAAATCAATAGTGTGGAGTTAAGTAAAGACGGAAACACTGTCTATCATGTTCCAGATATCACTCGGACAATCATTGAAAGTCAAAATGCAGATGGTAAAACAGATAAAACAATCATCCAAAATGGTTACTTAGACGTGGGAATCATGGATACTATGAAGGATTTATTTGTTAATTTTATTGGAGCAGTTGTTTTCAGTGTATTTGGTTACCTCTATAGTCGAAACGATTACCAAAAATTTACGTTCATCAAGAATTTTATTCCTAAAAAAATCAAACGATAAAACATGCTAAAAAACAAGAGAAGGGGCAGTGACAATACTTTTGTCACTGCCCCTTCTTTTTTGAATGTATGGCATGCCATTAGTTATCCGATAGTATTAACTCAAAAAAGTAAGATATGAGGAATGACTATTTCGTTTTTTATCCCAATACTGAGGACTTATTTCACCATTTCGTTATTTATCTAATTTACTTAAAACCTGCATAACTTTTTCATAATCTGGATTAGGTGTGCCGTCTAGATTTTCAGCAATAAAAGTAAAACCCATTTTTTTATAAAGAGCAATCGCCTGATGGCTCCATGTCTGTGTGTGAAGATAGATTGGTCCGTCCGTATGGAGGGTAGGAAATTCTTGCAAGACTCTGGCAGTCAATGCTTTTGCGAGCCCTTTTCCTTGGTAATCTGGTTTCACTGCTAACCAATGAAAAACCGGATACACTTGCTCTCTTGATTTTTTTCGCCAAGCGGTACAGGTTGCTACTTTTTCTCCTTTTTTTGTCTCTACAAAAAACATCCTTCTTTCAAGTTCTTCAGGATAAGGAGCAAAGTTTTGTTGAAAATACTCAAGTGCTTCATCTGTCGTTTGAAATTCCCCAACGGAAGTCTCAATCTCCGCCCAAGCAGATTCATCTTCTTTTTGATAAAATCGAAATTCAAAACCTTCCGCTAAAGGCGTGATTGGAACATTTTGTTGAAGTGGTCTTGTCATCCAGATTTCTGCGTAAGGTAACGTTTTATCTAACATTTTTCTATCCCTCCTCGTCTCCATTATGCCAAATAACATATGACTCAGCTACTTATTTGACTATAACAGATAGAGATATAAATCAGAACCAGTCATCTGCGTCAAATTCATTTCGATTAGCGTATACCCATGTTCCTGCCATACCTCGCATGAAATCTCCTAAAGCAGAAGAAGGAATACCTCCACCAGGTGCGGGTGTTCCCGGACTAGGAAGTGGTACTTGCGGCTGCAGATGCTCATCGGTGGAATCAATAGTTGACAAGCGTTTTTTCTTCGTTTCCTTCTGGTCATCTGATTCCTTCTGATCTTCCGACTGTTTAGCAACAAATTCTTTTTCTGATTGTTGTTTTATTTTAGGCTCTAAAATTTCATTTTCCAATCCAGAAACTTGTGGGGCCAAATGAGCTTCTTGCCTTATCGTTTTATTAGATTCTGAGATTTTTCTAGATATTCTTGCTAACTCTAGGCTTCTTGTTTGTTTTACTTTCCCTGTTGGAGAAACTGCATGAGCCATTTGTTGTTTTTTTTCTGACAAGCTTTCTTCTTGTCTTTTTTGTTCTTTTTGATCTATCTGTTTGTTTAATGGTAAAACATGTAATAGTGACTGAGCATGGAGTTCTTGGAGTGAATACGGGTCATGATAACTATACATAATCGTAAAATCACCTGTTTGTTTGGTCAAATAACCATCCTCCAATGGTACTTCATTGATTGTAACCGATACATCCTTTAACGGTACGGGTTTACCTAAGGAATTTGTTGCTGATTGGATCAACTCTTCTTTGTTTATTTTTTCGTTTGGATGAACAATAAGATCATGACCTTCTAATGAACGATTGTCTGGTATATAAACATAAGTAAAGGTAATTTCCCCTCCTGATTGCTTCCTATTATTCATCAGTTCTGAGTGAAGTACTTCAAGGATCTCCGACCAGTGACTTTTTCTGTCTAATCCGTTTGCTTGCATCCAATCAGAAATAGAAGTGACTTTCCCATTTTGTTCATAAGTCGATAAATCTATATTTGGCACTCGATCAGAAAATTCAGCAGGTAGGCGCAAATCAGGAATACGATTTACACTACTCATATGTGTTTCTGCTTGAAGTTCTTTATTTGTTTGACTATCTATAAAATGAGTGATGACAGTCGATGAAGCAGCAGATGCTTCTACATAAACTACAGCTGTTGTTTCTGCCACATTTGATGTTTTCGAGTCTATATAAGTTAATACAACGGGATATTCTCCCGGAGTTGTAGTATCTACTGTCCCGTTCATTTTGATTTCTTCTTTATTTCCTGAAGTTCCATCGCTTTTTGTTACATATTCAACAAGATCTTTAGGGTCGTAACTCTCTCCTGTTCTTAAGTGAAGATCTTTTCCTTTGATAGCTGTTTGATCAGCACGAACATGGATCACAGCAGATGCAGTCATTGTTTTTAAAGCAATTGGATCAAAATAGGACAAGGAAATAGTAGATGTTCCTGTATTAGTCGTATCCACGATATTCCCATTGTTTGAAATTACTTTGGACATATCTCCTTGTGTTCCATCTGCGTTCTTCAGCCTTTCTACCAGATCAGATATCGAAACTTTTGTCCCTGCCAGAACATCGATTTTCTTTCCTTCAAACTGTGAATAATCTTTTTCATATACATAAGAAACTTGTGCGCTTCCACCGTCCTTTATATCTGTCAAAGCATGATTCAAAATATCAGTGATCTGTTTTAACTGATCACCTTTTGTAGGATCAGTCATATCGGAAAAGATAGAAAGCGGCACACTGCTTCCGGTTTCCGATGTCCATAATGTTTTGTTAGGAATTAACCAGTAGTGGTTTATCGTTGGAGGATAACTGACTTTATTATAGGAAGTCAATGCAGGAAGTAGCTGTTTTCCATTTGCATCAGTGAAAGTATGAGTAATAGTGATAGGGGAATCAGTGGTCTCAGAAACAGAGGTACGTACGACCTTGATGGTTTGTGTCGTTGCCTGAACGGGTACATGCATATAGACACCTACAGATAAACTGATCAGCATCGTGCGCATCATAAACTTAACGTAGTGTTTTTCAGAACACGACCGTTCCTTATCTAAACGACAAGCGTGTTTATTTAGTTGTTTTGAACGTCTTTTTGAACACATTTATTCTTAGTCCTCCCTACTCTTGTCTAAACATGAAGTAGTAATTTTCATAAGATGATTTCATTATATAAATAAAATCAAAAGAAGATGGACTATTAGGAGAGTATTTTTTTTGATTTTTTATTGTTTCAAGAAAATCGGAATAATAACTTATGTACTTTTTAATTTTGTTAAGTAATATATCTAGTTATATCTAGTTATATCTAGTTACCTTTTCTTTGAAAAAAACATAAATCAGCTAATAAATATGTGAGACAAAGCTGCCATCCATAAATACTAGCTGATTTTTTCAGTTAAATGTCTATTTTTTTCTCTGATGATGGTATTTCCAAAATATTCCCAGTCATCTGGAGTCGGTGGATTTTTCCAAATTATCTGTTCTTTATTAAATTTTTCAAGTAAACAATCAGATAAATAAATATTCGTACGAGAAGTGATTCGACTCTCAATCACAATATTGTAATTTTTAAATCCTTTCACTTGAGAAATAATGTAATCGGTATAAGCAGATCCTTGCGAAAAATCAATACAGACATGAATCGGTGCTTCAAAATATGATACCGGACAAATACCGACCAATAAAAAGAGATAATCATAAAATAAGCGAATCATGAAACGTTCATCTTTTCCCAAGAAATAGCGTTTATTCTCTTGTATGACCTTTTGGATTGCTGTACTGAATATTGGATACGTCTCGAAGAAAAACTGTAGCTGCTTTTTAGACGTAAAGCTAGTCATCTCAAAGTCGAATATCCAATTTTTTCGATTGACATGCATCATACCCATACGAAGTTCTTTTCGTATATATAGTCTTTCTTCTTCAGAGATTTCAATCGAAAATGGTAATTGATCAATCAATTCCACTGACATTTTTTGACTAATCATGTGGATATCATGAAAATGAGCTTCCGCAAGTCCAAATGCGCCATCTAATTCAAATTCTTCTTCCGTGATCAAAAACAACATGATATAAGAAATCTCATCAATGATCTGCTCTTTAGGGATATGAAGAAAAGAAATATGTGATAAATCCTTGATGATCTTCATTCCTTCTGAGCTCTTAAAGTATTCATCTGAAAAGAAACGTTTTCCGATTGGTTGATTCCCATAGGCCCTCAACAAACTAATAGTGGTTAGCAAATTGAATTTGATTCGTTTTGTTGCAGACAGTTTTAAATTGAACAGATATTCAAAATATTGCACGATACTCTTTGCTTCATTCATGACGCTTTCTCTAAATGGCATAGAAAAACCATTAAAGACCCCGAAATATACCCCAAATAATACGTTCCGTATGTTTATTTCTTCCCCAACTAATATGTTTTTCTTTAACTTTATTTGATGCTGTTCAAGAAAAGAGACTAATTCTCTTCTTTTTACATAGGCTCTTGATATGCTTAAAAAATGATTCTCTGCAAATTTTTCGATCGTTACTTTTGAATCCACGATCTCCGTTAACAGTCGAGCAATTTTTGATCGTTGAAAGTAGATTCTTCTTAAATTTTTGATATCCGTCAAATTCAGACGTTCGACATGGATCTCTGCTTCTTCTGAAATTTGGATCTCTGGCTTTGTTTTGAATTCAGTAAATTCTTTATTTAATTCTATGATATAATTTCTTGTTTTAAATTTAGACAAACCTAATGTTTCATATAACTTAGGCAGCACTACATAATTCTTTTTCTCAAATTCTAAATATCTAGCTAGCAGCAGTTTTTCTCTATCTTCCTCTTCTATAAGGTAATCCAACTTCATATCCTACACCTCAAAAAATGCCTCATACCAATTACTTGATATGCAGATGAAAGTTCATCTTTTCACCTATACTGATTTTATGATGGATTATGCTTGTTTTTTCATCAGTTATTCTCATTTTTTATCTTTTTTTTGAGAATATTGCAAAAAATGGAAAAATTTATGAGGAAATATTCTATATTTTTTGTTTTATTGTGTTAAAATGTACAAGATTTGCGCCATTTGCGTAAACAACCACAAAAAAGAGCAGGACGGCCACCGTCCTGCTCTTTTACTTATTTTAAGTTCCATTACTTATTAATTGGCTAAACTTCTGCTTGTTTCTGATATTGCTTGTTTTTCTCCAATGATCCGCACTTCTGTTTCTAAAGACACATCAAATTTTTCTTTGATTACTTCTTGGATGTGCGCAATCAATTCAATATAATCTGTCGCTGTCGCATGATCGATATTGACGATGAATCCAGCATGTTTTTCAGAGACTTGTGCACCGCCCCATTTCAGGCCTTGCAATCCTGCTTGTTGGATCAGCTGACCTGTATAGTGTCCTACTGGGCGCTTAAAGACACTTCCGCATGAAGGGTATTCTAATGGCTGTTTTGATTGACGCAATTCGGTCAACTCATCCATTCTTGCTTTGATTGCTTCATAATCCCCTGTTTGCAAACTGAATCGAGCTTCCAATACGATAGCACGTAATTCTTGGACTTTACTGTGACGATAAGAAAATACCATTTCGTCTTTTGTCAAAGTTTTCAATGTTCCATCTTCAAGCAAAAGATCCACTTCAGCAAAAACATCTTTGATCTCTCCGCCATACGCACCTGCATTCATATAAACCGCTCCACCGACACTTCCCGGGATGCCGCAAGCAAATTCAAATCCAGTCAATGATTCTGCCAAAGCTGCATAAGTCGTATCAATCAGTGAGGCACCTGCTTCCGCAATGACCATCGTTCCTTTGACATGAATCTGTTTCATTTCAGTCAGCATGATGACTACACCGCGAATCCCGCCATCTTGAACGATCAGATTGCTTGCATTTCCTAATACCATCCAAGGTATATCATGGATTCGGCAATAATCGATGATTTGCTTTACTTCTTCTTGTTTTTTCGGGAATGCAAGGACATCAGCTGGTCCACCTGTTTTCGTAAACGTATAGTTCATCAATGGTTCATCAAACAATATAGTAATCGTGGCTAAGCTTTCAACTATTTCTTCTTTATTCACTGAGGATTTTCCTTTCTTTTCTCAAACGTCCTCATTATTCTATCACGCTTAATACAATCTTGCCAGTCTTGTTCAAAGTTGATGACGGTAGTGATCTTTAAGCACTTCCTCACATAATTCATGACTTCTTACAACTTCTTTTTGTTTAAGCAATTCTGTTTCCGATTTACCTAAACGGATCTGAGAAAAGAAGGCCTCTACCATTGGCTCAAACCCGCGTTTGACTAGCGTGTTTGTCCAGTCGCCAAATTCTTTCACTTTTTTTCCATCAGCATCTTGAATGACAAGCTGGGTCAGATCGTTTACTTCATAAGTACCATTTTTACTTGTTACTTGATATTTTTCTATATTAGCGCCACTTGCTAAATCCATCGTTAAAATAGCCGTTTGATTTTGTGTTTCTAATTGTAAAATGGCATATTCCAAAAATTCCTTTGTTTCTCTTATCTGGTATTTTGTTCTCAAAATGGGTTCATCTAATAAATACACAGCTGTATCAATAAGATGTAAAAACAAATCATAAAGGACGAACTCTGTCGTTTCTTTTGCCGCTATTCGATTTTTTTGCAGGTGGATCAACCGCTTATCTGGGATACGTTTCAATTCTTCTACCATAGGAGCAAAGCGCCGGTTGAAACCGATCATCAAAATTATTTGGTTCTTATCAGCTAATTCTTGCAATTCACGAACTTCATTTAGATGGACACTCAGTGGTTTGTCAATATAAACATGGATACCATTTTCTAGACATTTTTTGGCTAATTCATAATGTACTTTTGTTGCTGCGTGGATCATACATGCTTCGATTTTTTCTTCTAAAAGCTCATCGATCGTTTCATATAGATGTTGGAACCCGTACTCTTTTTGAATTCTTTCTTTTGTTTCTTTATTTCTTGTTGCAAAATAAAAATCAAGTGTTCCTTGTTTTTTCGCATAAGTTGGTAAATATGCTTTTTCTGCGATATTCCCTACACCGATTACACCAATCTTCATCTACTTTCCTCCTGGATCATTTAGTTACTTTCATCTTACACCATTTTTTACTAAAATGAGGTACAATAGTATCGCAAAGGTAAGGAAATTAATTCGAAGGAGTGTGCTTTTATTGAAATTTATCTCTTGGAACGTAAACGGGCTTCGTGCCATCGTAAATAAAAATTTTTTAGAAGTTTTTCATGAGTTAGACGCCGATTTTTTCTGTCTGCAGGAAACGAAACTCCAAGCAGGACAAATTGATTTAGATCTTCCAGGTTATTATCAATATTGGAATTACGCGGAACGAAAAGGCTATTCCGGCACAGCGATTTTTGCTAAAAAACCAGCATTGAATGCCACTTACGGAATGGGTATCGATATCCATGATACAGAAGGCCGTCTGATTACTTTGGAATATTCCGATTTCTTTCTTGTAACCTGTTACACGCCAAATTCTCAAAGCGAATTAAAACGTTTAGATTACCGATTAGAATGGGAAGAAGCCTTTTATAATTATTTGGAAAATCTAAAAAAACAAAAACCAGTCATCGTGTGTGGGGATCTAAATGTCGCTCATCAAAAGATTGATTTGAAAAACTGGAAAACGAATCAAAAAAATGCTGGATTCACTCCAGAAGAAAGAGCGGCTCTTTCTCGACTGTTGGATAACGGGTTTATCGATACATTCCGTTATTTTTATCCAACCCAGGAAGGTGTCTACTCTTGGTGGAACTACCGATTCAATTCAAGGAAAAACAATGCTGGTTGGCGGATCGATTACTTTTTGACGAGCAAAGATTTAGAGCCAGGACTAGCTGATGCAAAGATCCATACGGACATTATGGGCAGTGATCATTGTCCAGTAGAATTAGATTTGAAATAAAGAGGTTGTGAAAAAGTCGTTTAGTTTCGAGTATTAAGAAAAATTTTGTGAAAATGGCTTTCCACATTTTGCATAAATTTGGCATAATACCGAGAAACTGGCTTTTGAACACTGTTTATCGAGAGATTGTGAAAAAGCTGTCCTGCATCAAGTAATAAGAACAGCCAAACAAAAATAGTTCCTCATATTTTTCGTTTGGTTGGGCTTATTACCGCAGATACAAGCTTTTGAACACCGTTTATTAAGAGGTTGTGAAAAAGCTGCACTGCATCAAGTAATAAGAACAGCCAAACAAAAATAGTTCCTCATATTTTTCGTTTGGTTGGACTTATTACCGCAGATGCAAGCTTTTGAACACCGTTTATTGAGAAGTTGTGAAATCAGCGTCCTGACCTGAGTATTAGAGAAACAAATGGCAAAATAGTTCCTCATATTTTGCTATTTTTTGAGCTAATACCGAGGGTCAGCTGATTGAACACTGTTTAGTGGAGAGGTTGTGAAATCAGCGTCCTGACCTGAGTATTAGAGAAACAAATGGCAAAATAGTTCCTCATATTTTGCTATTTTTTGAGCTAATACCGAGGGTCAGCTGATTGAACACTGTTTAGTGGAGAGGTTGTGAAATCAGCGTCCTGACCTGAGTATTAGAGAAACAAATGGCAAAATAGTTCCTCATATTTTGCTATTTTTTGAGCTAATACCGAGGGTCAGCTGATTGAACACTGTTTAGTGGAGAGGTTGTGAAATCAGCGTCCTGACCTGAGTATTAGAGAAACAAATGGCAAAATAGTTCCTCATATTTTGCCATTTTTTGAGCTAATACCGAGGGTCAGCTGATTGAACACCGTTTAGTGGAGAAGTTGTGAAAAAGTCGCCTACTTTCGAGTCGTAAGAAATTTTTTTGAAAATGGTTCCTCACAACTTTGCATAAATTTGACTTAATACCGAGAAGTCATGATCCCCATCTAACTCCAAATCACAAGGAATGAGTTCAAAAACTAGCTTTTCTCAACAAATATTACATAAAAAATTCTATGTTTTTTGTTAAATTTATTTGCTTTTTTCAAAAGTATGTTACAGTAATTTCCCAAGGAGGTTTTACAGAAATGAATTTTGTTGCCATGGATTTTGAAACTGCCAATCATCAGCCTTATAGTGCTTGTTCTCTTGCGCTAGTCATGGTAAAAAATAGCCAGATCGTTGATGAATTCTATACATTGATACAGCCTGAGACTCCTTTTTTCTGGCGAAATGTCCAAATTCACGGAATCCATCAAGAAGACGTACGCAATGCGCCGAAATTCCCAGAAGTCTGGCAAACTATCCAACCATATTTTCAAAAAAATCGTTTAGTCGTTGCACATAATGCTGCTTTTGATACAAAGGTCTTAGCGGGATGCTTAGATTATTATCATCTTGAACAGCCTAATTATCTTTCTTTATGTACAGTGAAAAGTAGCCGTCGCCTGTTTCCTGAATTTCCAAATCATCGATTGAACACTGTGTGCGAAAATTTGAACATCCAATTAGATCATCACCATGATGCATTGGAAGATAGTCGTGCATGTGCGGAAATCCTGCTTTATCAAGAAAAAAAATTCGGGACAGATCCATTGAAAAAACTTGTGACTATAAAGTAAAAGAATACTTATGAAACACACAAAGAGGTCGTGAGCCTGCCGTTTCACTCCGAGTCACAAGGAGCAATTTCAAAAAATAGCTTCTCATGTTTATTAAATATTGTGACTGGGGACCGAGGAGCTGGCAGGAGAACACCGTTTATTGGAGAGGTTGTGAAAAAGCTGTTCTGCATCAAGTAATAAGAACAGCCAAACAAAAATAGCTTCTCATATTTTTCATTTGGTTGGACTTATTACCGCAGATGCAAGCTTTTGGACACCGTTTACCAAGAGGTTGTGAAATCAGCGTTTTGACCTGAGTATTAGAGAAACAAACGGCAAAATAGTTCCTCATATTTTGCCGTTTTTTGAGCTAATACCGAAGGTCAGCTGATTGAACACCGTTTATTCAAAAAAAAGGGACTGCGACACGACTTTTGTCACAGTCCCTTCGTGTGTTTTTCTGCCTTCTCAAAAGGATGACAGTTTCTCACTCTTTTCCTATTTCTTCTATTCAATCAAATAACTCATTTTATATACATCTAAAAATTCACCTAGATCTGTTCTTGCCCCTCTAGGCATGACCGCTTCGATTTGGAAGCCCATTTTTCGGTAAAGGTGTACGGCTCTTTCATTACGAACTTGAACGTCAAGCTCCAATCGAAAAAGTACACCCATTTCCTTCGCCCAACTGATGATTTCTTCTAGCATAAGAGTGCCTAGTCCCATTCCCCAATATTCCTGCAGAATACTGATACCGACTTCTCCCACGTGAGACAAACGAAATTGACTGTCTGCCTTGACAGATGCTGTTCCAATAATCGTCCCTTCATAGATTGCAAGCAGCAATAAATTATTATTGCTTTCGTATATATAATCCAACTCTTCTTCTAAGGTTTCTGGTGGTAACAGGAGTTCTGCTTCATCCAAAACTAAAAATTCTGTCTCCTTATTAACTTGTCCCATCATCAAAAGAATGTCTTTTGCATCTCCTGGCACTGCTTCCCGCAAGATGATCCCAACTTCTTCACTCATGATTTTCAGCCCATTTTTCTAGAATTCGCTGTTTGAAGGTTTCACTTTGCTCCCCGTATGAGATTAGTTTCACATACCGCTTTTCTAAATCTGTATCACTTTTTTCTAAAATCAGTTCCAAATAATCCTCCGGCAGTGCTTCTTCTAATAGATTTCCCCATTCAACAACGGAAAGCCCATCACCTTCAAAATATTCATCTAACCCTAAATCTGCTCCGCTAGCTGCTACCCGATAAATATCCATATGATACAACGGAATCCGACCTTGACTATATTCTCTAATAATCGTGTATGTCGGACTTTTGATCATTTGCGTTATCCCTAATCCTTGGGCAATTCCTTTCGTCAACGTTGTTTTACCCGCACCTAGATCACCAGTCAATATCAGATTGTCACCTGGCATTGCGGAATGACCAATTGCCTCTGCGAATTGTTCTGTCATTGTTAATCCTGATAGTTCGATCATTTTTCATCTTCTCCCGCTCTTCTTTCTTTTTGCCAGTATATCGCGTAATGAAGTTTTTTTAAAGAAAAAATGAACTAGTCAAGAACAGCAGCTGCTGTTTTTGGCTAGTTCGCGTGTATTTGTTAATCAATCAATGTTTGTGCTGCTGTGATAATCGATAATTTATATACATCTTCTTCATTTGCTCCACGAGACAAATCAGAAACCGGTTTGTTCAAGCCTTGTAGAATTGGTCCGATTGCTTCAAAGTTACCGAAACGCTGAGCAATTTTATAGCCGATATTTCCTGACTGCAATTCTGGAAATACAAAGACTGTTGCTTGACCAGCTACTTCTGAATCTGGCGCTTTCAGTTGTGCAACTGAAGGAACATAAGAAGCATCAAATTGCAATTCGCCGTCGATCATGTATTGTGGCGCTAGTTTTTTAGCGATTTTAGTTGCTTCAACTACTTTGTCTACTTCTGGCGATTTCGCTGAGCCTTTTGTCGAGAAGCTCATCATTGCTACTTTTGGTTCGATATCGAACAATTCTGCTGTTTTTGCAGAATCTACGGCGATTTCAGCCAATTCTTGCGCAGTTGGATTCACGTTGATCGCACAATCCGAAAAGACATATTTTTCTTGATCTCTTCCACGTACCATGATCATCGCTCCGCTTGTCCGACTGATGCCAGGCTTTGTTTTGATGATCTGAAGTGCTGGGCGAACAGTGTCGCCAGTCGAATGGATCGCTCCAGAGACCATTCCGTCTGCAATCCCCATATACGTAAGCATCGTACCAAAGTAATTCACATCTTTTAAAATCTTTTCTGCTTGTTCTTTGGATGCCTTTCCATTTCTACGTTCAACAAAAGTATCCACCATTTCATCCCACTTATCGTAATTATCAGGGCTGATGATCGTAAAGCTAGATGTTTTGATTCCTCTGGCATGCGCTGCATTTCTTATTTCTTCTTCGTTCCCTACTAAAATGGGTTCCACAAGTTCTTCTGCTTTCAACCGGGCAGCTGCGCCTAAAATACGAGCATCAGTAGCTTCCGGGAAAACGATTTTGATCCCACGGCGAACAATTTTAAATCTTAAACTATCAAACAATTCCACAAGATGACCTCCAGACGTTTTTATATGTATTATCATACACTATTCCAGAAAAAAAGAACAGTTTATTTTATCTGTATCAGTCAAAAATGCTGGAAAAATTAAGTTTTTCACATACAAAGCGAACTGCACTATAACAGGAAAGCGCTGTTTTATTACACTGTTTCAGGCAGTTGCCAATCAATCGGTTCTTCTCCTAACGCAAGGAGCGCATCATTCGTTTTCGAGAAGGGTTTGGAACCAAAAAAGCCACGACTTGCAGATAACGGACTGGGATGTGGAGATGTTATGATGATATGGCGACTCTTATCGATCATTTTGATTTTTTCTTGTGCCGGTTTTCCCCACAAGATAAACACGATTGGTTTTTCCCGTTCATTTAATTTTTCAATGATCGTGTCTGTTAATCTTTCCCAACCTTTCCCGCGATGAGAATACGCTTGCCCTTCCCGAACGGTAAGAACGGTGTTGAGTAAAAGGACTCCCTGTTTAGCCCATGACACTAGATTTCCATGTTGAACAGGTGCGATTCCAAGATCATCATAAAGCTCTTTATAGATATTTCTTAACGATGGCGGGATCTTTACGCCAGGTTGCACAGAAAAAGATAAGCCATGAGCTTGATTTTCTCCATGATAAGGATCTTGTCCTAAAATCACCACTTTAACTTCTTCATAAGGAGTCAATTCCAATGCTTCATAGATATGATACATATCTGGATGGATCTTTTGGGACGCATATTCTTTTTTTAAAAATTCTCTTAGATGCAGATAATAATCTTTTGAAAATTCTGAGGACAAAACTTCTTGCCAACTGTTATGAATGATTTCTTTCAAAAACTCCACCTCCTAATAAAAAGAATAACTCACATTTTCTTCAATCACAAGGGACAATCTTCACCCTCAGCACTTGATTAATATGGTAAACTAGGAACAAGAAGCAGAAAGGAACGATAATCATTATGATCAAATTAATTGCATCAGATATGGACGGCACATTATTAGATGCCCATATGAGTGTTTCTCCTGAAAATGCCGAGGCGATACGTTTTGCAAATGATGCCGGTGTTGAGTTCATGGTCGCTACTGGTCGAAACTATCAAGAAGCTCGCGCAGCTTTAGATGAGGTAGGAATCGATTGTGCGATGATCACTTTGAACGGGGCACAGGTATTTGATAAAGAAGGAAATTCATTGTTTACCGTGTCGATTCCAAATAATCAAGCAATCTCTGTTTTAGATATTCTAGATGCTAACGGTATTTACTATGAAGTAGCAACCAACGATGGTCTTTATTCTGAAAATCAAGCGAAACGAATTGAAAGTTTTGCTTCCATGGTGGCTACCCATTTACCTCACCTTACGTATAAAATGGCGATTGCCATGGCCTCAGCTAAGCTGGAGTTATTGCACATCACATACGTGGACAGTATTCGTGCTATTTTGGAAGAAAAGAATCTGGAAGTTTTAAAAATTATTTGTTTTCATACAGAAGGGCCAGCTGTATTAGGTCCAGTTGGAAAGCAGATTTCTCTTTTAGGCGATCTAGCCGTTACTTCCTCTGGTCAAAACAATATCGAAGTGAACCATAAAAACGCTCAAAAAGGAATTGCTGTTGCCCATGTCGCTCACGAGCGTGGGATTTCTTTAGAAGAAGTCATGACGATTGGCGATAACTTCAATGATGTCAGCATGCTGCAAGTAGCAGGAGTCAGTTTCGCAATGGGAAATGCAGAAATCGAAGTAAAAGATTATGCCAAATATACAACGGACACAAACCTTGAATCTGGCGTAGGAAAAGCCATATTGCGCGCGATTGCAGAAGACTTGTAGTTTTATCTAGAAAAGAGGGATATAGATGTCAGAATTTTTCATTCAGGAAAAGCAGCTTGGACGTGCAACTCGGACAATTGTCAAAAACGAAAAAGGACATTCCCTGTTTTTGATGGTTGGTCGCTGGGGAACAAAGGGCGATGCATTGTCTCTTTATGCCATGAATGGCGATCTCGTTGCTCACATCAAGCAGATAAGCCTGACATTCGGTACGCGTTTTGAGCTGTATAAAGAGTTCGAAAAGCTGGGAACCATGCAGAAAATATTCAATTGGCCCGGTGACTTTTATTATATTCGTAGACTTCACTGGACAGTCCAAGGTGATATCTATAATCATCAATATCAAATCCATCATTTCAATCAGCAAATCATGAAAATGGATAAAGCAACACTTTTTTCAGGAGATTACTATGTATTGGATGTCTCAAATGATGAAGATGCTCCAGTTTGTATTTGTATTGCTGCGGTTTTAGATTACTGGCTCTACCGTAAAGACAAAAGTCGCGATAAGCCTGTTTCTTACCGACTTAACTTAAGTTAAAAAGATGTACCTGAAATGCGGAAATACGCATTTCAGGTACATCTTTTTAGATATTCTTTTGCATATGATCATAAAGATGACCACTGATCATCCGCTGACCGACAACTTTGAAGTCATGGCGTTCGTATAATTTTTTAGCCTTTGGATTTTTTTCATCCACACTTAGACCGATGACGGAGCGATTAGCTTTCTTCGCCAATTTAGGTAATGCTTCTAATAATCGCGAACCGATGCCTTGTCCTCTAAAATCTTCTGATACACTGATAGAGTCCAAATACCATTCGTTGGGAAACGTTTCTTTATCAATGAACAAACGTGTAGACGCATCTAGCTGATATTTCTCTAAGATAGGTACCAGTGGCTGATCGATGATTGATTCTTCTTCATCTGTATAACCGTAAGCAACTCCTGCAACTTTACCGTCTATTTCTTCTACGATACCTCGTGAATAACTGTAACGATAATTTGGATCAGTGATTGCTTCTTCTAAAATCTCTAAAGTCTTTTGTTCCCCTGTCTGCTTCAAAAATGGCAGTTCCATATCTTTTAGAATCACTAAGATCAATGGGGCGATTTCTGGAGCATCTTCTTTTCTCGCAAAACGAATCATAGTTTCCTCTCCTTTTCTCCATTCTAACATGCAGAAAAAGAAATCGCAAAATCGTTATTTAAAAAAATCTTCAATCTTTTCAGTAATGAAATAACCATGAGTAACGATTCTTGCCGCTTCAGTTCGGCAATAAGGGCAGACGACTGGCATTTCTTTATCATTATGTTCGACTACATTATTGACTTCTTCGTATGCAAATTTTTTTCCGCAATTAGGGCATTTCATTTTTTCCATGTTATCTCAACTTCCTTTCATCTTTACTCTCTTAGCTTACTCTTATATTGTAAAAAAGAGAAGCAATATCCTTCTTCTATGCAGATATCCATACCTGACGGTCCTGTTCTCCATCTATTAATCGGACTTTATAATAAGGACGTTCATCTTTGACTAGAAGTGTCCACTCTTTCACTTTTGCTTTTTTCCCGTAGTAGCTGACTGCTTCCTTCATCGCTGCTTGCGGTTGTTTGAACTCTTCCGTTTTTTCTATATCAAAAAGATGTTCTGCGGCCTTTTCCGTGTCATTTCGTACGGTTGTTTTCCCAGTGGATGGATTGACTGCTATGACTTGTCCTTCACAAAAAAACTGGTATTCATATGTTGCATTCGTAGGATTCTCCAAATCTTTTTCAACTGCAAAATGAATAGCAGATATGTTATGTTCTTTTGTTTCGTTTTTTACGATTGCTGCTGCTTTTTTCAATGAGATCCGATATTCCTGGTCACTAATATCATCCATGTGAAAAGCGGCATTGAGCAGTCCCGTCATACCGGTAATCCCTATTACGATGAGGGCAGCAACACCAAACATCATTTTTTTCATTCTTCATTCTCCTGTTTCTTTTTTTTAAAGAATATCAAGAAATGAACGAATGAAAAATCGAATGAAACGAAAAAAAAGTGACAATTTTGTTATCTTTATTCGTGCAGTTCTAATGGCAATCCGTCTGGATCAAAGAAAAACGTCATTTTTTTTCCTGTAAAGGTATCTTCTCTAATCGGTTCTGATTCGATCCCTAAGGACTGCAATTCTGCAATTGTTTCTTCAATATCGTCTACTTTGAAAGCAAGATGACGCAAGCCACAAGCTTCTGGATAGTTTGGTCGTTGTGGCGCATTAGCAATTCCAAAAATCTCCAATTCAGCACTTCCTAGTTTCAGATCTAATTTATAGTCATCTCGTTCTTTGCGGTAATTTTCTCTGATTACTTCAAATCCTAATTTATTAACATAAAAATCACGTGATTTCTGATAATCTGAAACAATGATGGCTATATGATGGATCGTTGTAAGGTTCATATGAGCACTCCTATTCTTCGTTTAAGCTCGGATCTATATTAATCTCCAGTTCCATTGTAAATGTGTCAGATTGAAAAAAATAGCTGTTTTTCCTTTTTATAAGAAAAAAGGCAAAAAAAACAGAAAGTAGGTCCTCCAAGACACTCTTCCTGTTCCCAATATAATAAATGAAAGTAAGAAATTATATTTTCAAGAAAACAAACAGAAAATTATCATAACACAAATTATTTATAATTGAAAGACTAGTTTTTTTTCAAGAAAAGCATACAATAGATTGTGTTAGTAAATACAGAACACACTACATTTAGTGTCTTAAGGAGTCCTCATACATGAAGTCATATTTTCAGTTTTTAGCTCATCAGCTAAAAGGCTGGCCGCAACAAAATTATTATCTTTTCTTTTTCAGTCTTGGCTGCCAGGTCATGACTCTCGTCAATAGTCCCATCACTTGGCTGTCCGTTATTACATTTATCGGTACCACGCTTGGTGTATTGTGTATTTTATCCATCAATGCGGCAAAATCAGTCAACGGTATTTTAGGTATTTTGTCTGCGATTTGTTTTATTATCGTTGGGTTTTCAGCAAAGAACTATTTAAGTATCGGTGAACAGATTGCTTATATGATCACATTGGATATCCCCGTATTGTTAAGTAAAGAATGGAATCATAATATGGCTTCAAAAATCCGAAAATTCACTGGAAAAAGCTGGTTTATCGCAATCATCAGTACTTTCCTTGTCTATCTTGTTTCAGGATTCCTGATTGGTCGTTATACAGATGATCCTCGGCCGTGGGTAGATGCCATTGCTTTTTCTATTAGCTTGACTGCTGGTATCATCAGTTTCTTGCGTTACAACAACCAATATTACTGGTGGTTAGCTTCAGGGCTTGCTCAAATGGTCCTTTGGTATATTTCATTTACGCATGGATCTGCAAGTTTGGCGATGTTCGTGAACAGCTCTGTTTACTTGCTGAATGATGTCCTTGCATTTACCGTTTCACCTTGGTATAACCAAAAAGAACGTGAACGTATGCAAAAAATGGAAGAAGAATACTACAACGCACAACAACACGCATAAAAAAACTGAGCGTGGGACAAAAGTAAAGAACACTTTTGTCTCACGCTCTAAACACGTATAAACGGCGGAATCAGAAGCAACTCCTTCGGAAATAAGCTGAAATTCACAAAAATTTGAAAAGCAATTTTCGTGAATTTCTTCTTATTTCTTGGAGTTAAACGCTTCTGTACCAGCCTCTATTTTTTATAGTAATTCCTTCAGATACTTTCTTGCCTCATCATTGAAACGCAGTGATTCTTCTAACTTCTGATAATATTCCAACGCTTGTTTCTGAGCTTCAGTAAAACGATAATGTTTTCCTTTCCATTTGTCGATTGTCTCTTGCACATTTCCAGATTGGATATCTTTCACTACTAGTTGCCATTTTTCTTTTGAGACTGTACGGTCTTTCTTATCAGCAGATTGTATAGCTTCTCGTTCTTTACGCAATACTTTTAAAAAACCATTTCTGACTATCCGAGGAATGCTGTCGAAGAACCCTTCTGTAAAACCATAGCGACAATATTGCTTCCAAATAAATAGATAGATTTTTGGTTGGATGAATCGTTGGTTTTTCGCAAAATATTCCATCTGAGCAGTGACTTCTGGTGTTCGTTGACGTTTTGTCTTTCTCAACACGGAAATAAATGTTTCAAAATAAGCATTAGGATGTACTGGCACTTCTTCATATACGATGGATTGCCAATCTTTACGTAAAAATGCGCGATAGTTGATCAAGAATTCTTCTACATCCTTTACTAATTCTTCTGCAAAGTCGTC
This sequence comes from Enterococcus sp. DIV0436a, assembly GCF_051711605.1. Lineage (NCBI taxonomy): Bacteria > Bacillati > Bacillota > Bacilli > Lactobacillales > Enterococcaceae > Enterococcus > Enterococcus sp. DIV0436a. Next base: position 654,295 of record NZ_JBIONA010000001.1, on the reverse strand, counting down.
AAATAGTTCTTTTTTTATCTGTCGCTTTTTTGACTGCCCATTGATGTGTTCACTTATTTTCTTGATTTCATTTTCCAATGCTTGATAATCCGCTATGTAAATCGGCATTTCTACTTGGCGAAATTCTGCGAGCCGCTGAGCTAATTTTATATCCGGTAAATATGGCTGTTTCATCCGACGATTTTGGTACAAGACAAAACAGTATTTTTGCCATAGTCCTTCAGGAAAATCGATATTCTTCTGCTTAAGCCATAATAATTCGTCTAAGGCCAGATCAACTTTTGTCATTCCCTGATGGATCGAAGCTGCCACTGTCGGAGAGACATGCAGGTGATCGGCAAAGTGGTTGATGCCTAGTTTTAGGATCTTTCCGGTTTTTGGCGATTTAACGATGTATTGCACTTTTAATTCTCTACCACACTCACAATACAATTTTTGCTGGCTTCGTTTTGTTCGAAAAAACGGATTGATCTTGAAGTCAGAAAACACCCAATCTGTTGCAGCTAAATAATGTTCTTCCATAAAACGAGAGCTGATTAGATATCGGCGGTGCTTATCGACTAGTTCCCGCTGTTTTTTCGTTAATTTTGCATAGATCTCCCAACGTTGACTGCTTGTGTATTGTTTAGAAATTTTGATGGGATAGCTTTTGCTGATTTCTTTTGGAAACCATTCTTCAAAGACGGATTGCCATTCTTCCACGGCTGTTTCTTTCCTTTCTAATTACAAAAAGCTGGCTACTAACATAACGTTAGCAACCAGCCAGTGTTTCTTGCTAAATTAGTGAGTTGTTCCGGCATTTCCGGAAATATCTTCTTTATTTTCTACTGCTGCTTCAACTGCATAAGTCAAAGAAGAAGCAATGTCTTCTAAAGACATAGAAGGCGTACCCACTGGACGATCGATCACTTGATCGGGTGAGAATGGCACGTGGATGAACCCACCTCGAATTGCCGGGAATTGTGTTTCGATCAAATGAAGCAAACGATACATGATATCATTGCAGACAAATGTTCCTGCTGTATAAGAGATGTACGCTGGTAGACCATGATCTTGTACATTTTTTGTCATTGCTTTGATTGGCAATGAGGTAAAGTAAGCGGCTGGACCGTTTTCTTCTAAAGCCGTATCGAATGGCTGATTTCCTTCATTATCAGGGATTCTTGCTTCTGCTAGATTGATTGCGACACGTTCGAACGAGACTGCTGACCGCCCACCTGCTTGTCCGACACAGATCACGACATCTGGTTGGTGCTGTTGGATGGCTTCTTTGACTACTTGACTGCTTTTTTCGAATACGGTCGGTACTTCCACTTTGATGATTTCAGCACCGCTGATTTCATCTGGCATTTTTTTTACTGCTTCATAGGCTGGATTCACTTTGTCCCCACCAAATGGATCAAAACCTGTTACTAGTACTTTCATCTGTTGTTCCTCCGTCCGATTGATTTAACATATGGTTATCTTTTATCATACCATTTTCCTTGAACAGCGTAAATAAAGGAAACAATAGTTTAAATAACATAACAGATCAAACTTAATATATTCTTATAAAAAAATAGTGTTCCACTACAATGTTAGAAGAGGTTGCGACAATTATTCTGTCACAACCCCTCTCTTCTATTATTTAAATAGAATCATATAAGCAATTTGGAAAACTAGCATAAATAACGCAATAAACAACTGGTTTTTGATCACTCCGTATTTGTCTTTCATCTCCAGCATCGCTACAGGCACGATATTGAAGTTAGCAGCCATCGGTGTCAGCAGGGTCCCACAAAAACCGCAAGTCAATGCAACCATTCCTATTAACGCTGGATTCGCTCCATGACTAAATACGAATGGTGCACCGATCCCAACCGTCATCACGGTGATGGCCGCAAATGCATTCCCCATGATTACCGTAAATATCACCATGCCAAGAGCGTAAATGATGATGCCGATGTTCACATTTCCTTCTGGAACGATCGTACCTACTGCATTGGAAATCACTGTCCCAACTCCAGCGCTTGTAAATACCGCACCTAGAGAAGCTAAAAGCATTGGCAACATGCTTAACGGCCCTACTGTGCCCAGCATATCTGCTGCATCATCTAAAAATGTACTTGGTCGATTATCTCGAGAAAAGAACATCAAGATTAGCATGGCTGCAAAAACACCGACGCCCACGCCGACTAAAGCACCTAAATTGGTAAATAGAGCAAACAAGATCGCAAAGACACCGATACTCAAAGCTGGAATAAAAATTTTCATTCCTAGTTTGTCTGACATTTTTTCCATATATTCTTTTGATGGAAGCCGGCTTTCTCCTTTGCTGACTTTCTTAGCAATTGCTGGTATGGTCATCGCAAAGATCAAGCCACCGTTCACGATTGCCGGAAGCCATCTTCCTCCTGCAATAACTACCCCTAAGACCGTCCAGAAAAAGGCTGACCCATAACGATGAGGATTGGTTTTATCTGTTAAATTTCTTACTCCAGTGTAAATCAATACGAGTCCCATCACGATATAAAGGATCTCCAGTAATTTATCGCCTAATAAAATATCAGGATTTGTAAAAAAGTCCATCTTATTGCCCCTTTCCTGGATAATATTTCTTCGCTAATTTCTTTTCTTTAAGATAGAAGTAGACACTTGCCACAACTAAAGCCGTGATAGCCACTGGAACTTCCACTAAAGCAAGCTGTCCCAATGTTACGTCATATCCTAGATCTTTCAGTGTTGATTGGACTAGCAACGCCCCTGCTCCTCCGATGAATAGTACTTGGCCAAAGAACCAGCAGACATTTTCCATAGCTGAAGCCATACCTTTTAGTTCTTCTTCATGCTTAGGATGGACTTCTAACCCTTTTGATTCGATGGTCCCCAATGCCATCGGTAAAATGATTGGACGAACAAATCCAGCAACTCCACCAAAACTCACGTTAAAAGCCGCAAAGATCATTCGAAAGATCCCATAAATATCTACAATCATACCAGCAGATACTTTCTTGAATCGCTTGATCAAGGAAGCCGCTGATTCTTTCAGACCATTTCTTTCAAGCGTTCCTGTTGCCAACATAATGATGATAAAAATCGCCATCCCGCGATTGTTTACAAAACTTGTACCTAAAAGTTCTAACATTCCTTGAATGCCAAGACCGCCAGTCAAAGCTGTAACAACTAAAGCAACCATTACGATCAATATCGAGTCTAATTTAAATGCAAACCCGAGAATAACAATCAAGACGCCTAAAAGGCTAAGATAATTTTCCATATATTTTCCTCCATAAAATGACAATATTTTTTTAATTATAAAGCAAAACACATAAAAAATATAGTTGTTTTCTCACGAAATAGACACTATTTTTAAATATTTTTCGTTATTTTTTTATCACAAAAATTATCTTACTTATTGTAAGGTAAAGCTTTTTTTAATTTATTGCCCGATAATATATAGAAATAAGGTCTAGTTACTGTTTTTTTTAAATGATTAATAAATAACAACTTCTTTCTATGAAATTGCAAAGCATTCATCTTCTTTTCCGCTAACGATATATCCGTCAGTGCTTGGTACACTTTACTAAAAAGTATGAGATTGCCGATATCTGGATAGGTGTGCTATACTACAGAAAAAGATATACGATCTGCCACCGGGTAGGATAAAGAGGATGATCATTCCATTAGGTCTTTGAAGGGATGATTTTCCTCTTTTTGTGTATTTTTTTATAGTTAAGGAGGAATGTAAGTATGGCATGGATGGAATTAATCATAGCAGGAATTTTGGAAGTATTCTGGTCAACGATGATGAAATGGAGTGATGGTTTTTCTAAAATCAATTATTCTTTTTACACAGTGATTGGCATGATTGCTAGTTTTTACTTTTTGTCAAAGGCAATCAAAAGTTTGCCGATGAGTCTCTCTTATCCTATCTGGACAGGGATTGGCGCAGTTGGTTCGGTCATAATTGGTGTGGTCTTGTTTCATGATAAGCTGAATCTTTCCACTTGGTTCTTTGTGGGGATGCTACTCATCAGTATCATTGGCATCAAGATTACTAGCGGCCACTAGACACTTGGAATAAGTACTGATCAGAAAAAATAAGCCTTTTTATTTAATATTCAATTTTTTTATGAAAAAATAAGAAATAAGTCCAATGACCTAGCGACTTCTCCACTCATCAGGTGTATGCTTGTACTATCTATAGAAAAGGAGTGAATATTTTTGAAAAGTCTTTCGGTCCAAGAATTATCCAAGAACTTTGGTCACAAACAAGCCCTCAGCGATGTCAGTTTTAGCTTATCCCCTGGCAAAATCGTTGGATTAGTAGGTCCTAATGGCGCTGGAAAAACAACGATCATGAAAGCTATTTTAGGACTGATCCATTACTCAGATGGAACAATCTGTATTGGTGAAAATGAGATTTCTCCCTCTAGTCATAAAGGGTTGGAACAAGTAGGAGCATTGATCGAATACCCGGGTATCTATCCATTCTTAACAGGCTATGATCATCTGAAGTTATTCTCTGAAACCAACGATGTATCTGCTATCGACACTATCGTGAATCAGCTCAAGATGGAAAAGTACATTCACAAAAAAGCGAAATCCTACTCGTTGGGAATGAAACAAAAATTGGGAATTGCTCTTGCCTTACTGAACCATCCGTCTATCGTTATTTTAGATGAGCCGATGAACGGTTTGGATCCACAAGCAACAAGAGATGTGCGAAAAATCATTACCGACTTGGCTACTCAGGGCACCTCTTTCTTGATCTCCAGTCACTTACTCAGCGAGCTTGAAAAAATGGTCGATGAGCTGATCCTGATCAATCAAGGAAAGATCATCAAACAATGTACAATGGCTGAATTGAACCAAACAGCGCAAGATTTCATCGTTATCTCTACAACAAATGATCTAGCTGCTCGAACGATCTTGACAGAAGCTGGATATACTTTGGAAGATCCTGATAAAATCAAGCTTTTAAAAGAAAACGAAGAATTATTAGGAACCGTGATCCAGCTATTGTCTGCACAAAATATCCATGTGACAGACGTCCAGCATCTGACGAATGATTTGGAATCTTCTCTATTGGAAATTCTGGATTCAGTAAAGGGGGAAGAAGAAAAATGACATTGCTTGTAAAACAAGAATTATTTAAATTGATCAAGAAAAAGTCAACTGCTGTTTTATCTGTTCTATTAGTTGTTTTGCTCATAGGAACAGCACTTCTAGCCAAAAAATACACGACGATCATTGATCCAGTTGAAATGACTGCTCAGCTTTTTAGTGCCACATCTTGGATTGTCTTTATCATGATTGCAGCTGCAAGCACGATCATTTCGATGGAAGCACAATATGGTACATTGAAAAATCTCCTTTATCGAAAGTATTCTCGAGGAGAAATATTAGTAAGCAAATGGATCACATTAGTTATTTATTCTGTTTATTTATACCTTTTAGCTATTATTGTCACTGTGTTGATGAAACTGATTCTTTTCCCTTCGATTTCCTTCACGGAGAAGCTTTCTACTGGTCAAACACTGATCCAAAGCTTGTTCACTTATACTTTGGGTAGTTATATCGGTTTATGGCTGATTTTAAGTTTAGTGTTGATGATTGCTTGCTTTATCAATAGTTCCGGTGCATCCATCTCAGCAGGAATCGTCTTTTATTTTGCTTCGTCAATCATATCTGGTATCCTTATTGCACTCATCCAAAAATGGGAGTGGATCAAATGGAATCCGATCAGTATGTTGAATCTGCAAAACCAAATTGGAAACGAAGAGATCATGAAGCAATTGACTCATCTTTCTACTAATCAAATGCTATTCGGTAATTTAGCTTACATCGTTTTGTTCTTAGCATTAGGATATCTCGTATTTAAGCGAAAAAATGTATGATGACTCATCAAAAAAGAGGCTGTGAAAGAGACGTTCAGCCTTATTGCCGATTGGCTGTCTCTTAAACACCGTTTATTCTGAAAAAGGAGCTGTGACAACATTTGTGTCACAGCTCCTTTCCTAGTATGTTTTTGAATAAACGACAGGCTCACAACCTCTCTTTATACTTCTTTTATACTTCTATACGTGAAGCATCCCAGTGGCAAATAAAACCATTGCAATCACTCCGACCATCGTCACACCTATAAGTAAAATCTTATCTAAGTGGATATGTTGTACAGGCTCGTTTTGCTCCTTACGTGCTTTGAGGTAAAAATAAATGCCTGGCAAGAAAAGAACAAGAACAAGCATTACTTCATTAAAGGCTACGACTAGCATAGCCCATACTTGAAAGGCACTTGCTAAAAGCCCTACTAAAAATTGGACCCATTCTTTCCGCTGATAAGAAAGTTTCATTTGGTACAATCCTAAGAAAAGCCACGTGAAGAAAATAGCTGCTGTACCAAGTGTGTAAGCAAAGTTATAAGCACTGTCAGTGAATAATAATGAAAGTAAAAAGACATTCGTACATAACGTCGTCAATACGATAGCATAAGTTGGTGCCCCATTTTTGTTGAGTTTTCCCCATGCTTTAGGCAAAAGTCCGTCTTCAGCCATGTTTCCCATTGTTTCAATCGGTAAGATCGTCCATGAGAGCCAAACACCAACTAAAGAAATGATCAAACCGCCGTTGATCACGACTGCTCCCCATTTACCAACCATCATTTCAAACACATAGCCCATAGCAGGCTGCGCCTTGATCGTTTGCAGCTGATTCATCGTCATTGTCCCATATGGAAGCATGGAAACCAAGACGTAAATAATAATCAAGCCGAATATCCCTAGAATCGTTGCTTTCCCAACATCTGATTGTTTTTTTGCTCGTGAACCTACGACAGAGGCTCCTTCAATACCAACAAATACCCAAAGCATCACCATGATGCAACTCAATACTTGACTGGAAAACGGGATCGGCTGTCCATTCGCATTCAATATAATGTCGCTAGAAAAGTTATCAATGAATTGTTGGATCGAAAACGTGCTGATAGCTACTACAATAAATAAAAATAATGGCACTAATTTACAGAATGTGACGATAGCATTGACGAAACTAGCATTTTCGACTCCCCGATTCACTAGCCATGCATATCCCCATAAAAAGACTGTACTCATCACGATCGATGCCAGATTTTGCCCACCTTCAAATACTGGGAAGAAATATCCTAATGCGCTCATCAACAATGTTGCAAAAGCTACGTTGCCTAACCAGCATGTGAGCCAGTAACCCCAACCGCTGATAAAACCAGCGAAACGGCCAAAACCTTCTTCTGCGTAACTAAAGATCCCGCCTTTTAAATCTGGACGTTTTTTATTGATATTATTGATCGACAAGGAGAGCATCAACATTGCTGTTCCTACGAGTACCCAACTGAAAATAGCTGGGCCGCCAGCCGATCCGGAGATGTCCGTCATAATACCAAATACGCCACCTCCAATCGCTGAACCAATTACTAAGGCAGCAAGTGGAATTAAACCAATTCCTTTTTTCTGTTGCTCTGTATCCATGTAAGCATCCTCCAAAATAAAACCGCTTTTATCAAAAAGTATAACAAACCTTTTTTATTTTTACTTAATTAATAAAAACTTTAATAGAAATATAATTCTACCGGCTTTTTTCTCATTATACAAGCAAAGCGCCTAGTCCCTTTCCAAATTACACCACCAAAAAACTTAAAAAAGATGCTATACTAAAAGGAAAGAATTGGAGGATGATCCATGAACATTTTATATATATCGATTTCAGGAAATACGCGTGCCTTTGCCAAACATCTAGCAGAATATGCTGAAAAAATGCATGCAGAAGATCCTGTCAATCCTGAAGTTACTTTAAAAGAAATCCATGAAAATAGTGATTTTACGAAAGAAACAGAACCATTTTTTACTTTCGTTCCTACTTATTTAGACGGCGGAAATGGTTTAGATAACGGTGATACAGAAATCTTGACCGAAACGATGCGTGAATATCTGGAACATGAAGACAATCATAAACTTTGTCTTGGTGTAGTCGGTAGCGGAAATAAAAACTTCAATAATCAGTATTGTCTAACAGCCAAACAATATGCACAAACATTTGGCTTTCCTTTCTTGGCAGATTATGAATTACGGGGAACACCATCTGATGTGACACGAATTTATCAGATTTTAGCAGAAAACAATAAATAATAAAAAAGAAGAAGCTGAAAAATAGATTTCAGTTTCTTCTTTCGTTTCTATTGTTTCTATCATATTAAGCTTTGACATCCATCACAGGTGCTTTTGCTTTTGCTTTACCTGTTTTTTCCAAGACAAAGTTTTTTACACGATCCATATTGGTTACCAAGACGATCATGGATGTTTCTTTGCCTGCTGCTTTGATCGCTTCTAAGTCAGCTTCTGCTACAAGCGTATCAGGTGTCACTTGCTGCCCTTCTGTTACTTTCACATCAAATGGCGTACCGCCTAAGTCAACTGTGTTGATTCCCATATGAAGCAAGATTTCTAAACCATTTGGCGTTGTGATCCCAATAGCGTGTTTCGTTGGGAAGACAGAGCTGACTACCCCAGTAACTGGAGAATAGATATGTCCGTTTTCTGGTTCTACAAAGTAGCCTTCACCCATCATCTTTTGTGCAAAAACTGGATCACTTGCTTTATCTAAAGAAACAACTGTTCCGTCAGCAACTGATGAGAGGATAGTCACACTTTCAGCTGAAGTTTGAGGTACTACTTTTTCAGGCACTTCATTTACTGTGGCTGTTTCAGTCGCTAATTCTTCTTTTTCTAAACGGTCTTTAGGAATACCGAAGAAGAATGTAGCAACGAAGCCACCAGCATAAGCTGCCAATAATCCAAGGATGTAGCCTAACCATTTACCGTCAGAGATCAATGGGATCAAAGCGGCTCCTGAAGGTCCAATAGCGATAGCCCCGACATTTCCGATCATTCCGATCACTGCCCCGCCGATACCTCCACCGATACAAGCAGTAATAAATGGGCGTCCTAGAGGTAATGTTACTCCGTAAATCAATGGTTCGCCGATTCCTAGGATCCCGACTGGTAAAGCTCCTTTGATCATTTCTGTTAATTCTTTATCTTTTTTGCAGCGAATCCATAATGCCAATGCTGCACCCACTTGTCCTGCACCAGCCATCGCAAGAATTGGAAGCAATAGCGTACGACCAGTTTCATCAATCATTTGCACATGGATTGGAGTCAAAATTTGATGCAGTCCGAACATAACCATCGGCAAGAATAATGTGCCTAGAACGAAGCCGGCAAATGCTCCACCAACGCCAAGTACCCAGTTGATCCCACCGACCATGCCATCAGAAATGAAACCTGCTAAAGGCATGATGAAGAAAATTTCAATCAGACCGATGGCAATCAATGAAAGAGTTGGTGTAACGATGATATCTACCGCATCAGGTACTACTTTATGCAGTTTTTTCTCAACGATTGACAATAGCCAAACAGCGAAGATGACACCTAGGATCCCACCTTGTCCAGCTGCAAGAGCTTCACCAGTAAATAAGTTTTTCAGTGGTGCTTCCGGATTCATCCCTGTCAGCATCACAACGGCCCCGATAACTCCACCAAGAGTTGGTGTTGCACCAAAAACTTGTGCAGCATTGATACCTGTATAGATAACTAGGTAGCTAAACATCCCGTTTTTCAAGATGTTCATCACATCGATATATTGTTGCCATGTTGCTGCATCAAGTGTTCCGGCTGTGACTAAGTTTGCTAAAACTGCGGCAATCCCTGCCACGATCCCAGTACCGACAAATGCAGGAATCATTGGCACAAAGATATTAGAAATGTCTTTTAATACCGATTTGATTTTAGATGGTTTTTGTTTCGATTTTTGTGCCGCTTTCATTTCTTGTGCCCGTTCGTTTACACGGTCTTTTCCAGATGCTGATGAATTTGCTGTAGCTGCACTTACAGAAGAAAGTTTTTCTCCTAATTTCACGCCTGCCAAATCAACCATTTGCTGTGCTACTTTGTTCACTTTCCCAGGTCCGATGATGACTTGAAGCTGTTCATCTTCTACTACACCAAGCACTCCTGGAATCGCTTTTAATTCAGAGACATTTACAAGATCATCATTGATGATCTTCATACGCACACGAGTCATGCAGTGGACAATGCTTTCTACATTGCCCATGCCGCCTGCCCCTTTATAAATTTGTTTTGCCAGTTCTTCCAAAGTCAGTTCGTTTTTTGCCATGGTCTTTTCCCCCTCATAAGGTCCCTTTTACAAATCCGTTTGCTTCAGCTAATTTTGCTTGAGCTTCCTCTTTATCACTATTTGTCAAAATCATGACGATAGCCAGCTTAACATTTTGATCTGCTTCTTCAAAGTACTTTTCAGCTGTTTCGTAATCAGCTTCTGTCGCTTGCATGATGATTCGTTTTGAGCGTTCGATTAGTTTTTCATTTGTTGGTTTGACATCGACCATCAAGTTATTGAATACTTTACCTATACCAATCATACTGATAGTAGAAATCATATTCAAGATAAGTTTTTGTGCTGTTCCTGACTTCAATCGAGTAGAGCCTGTCAAAAATTCTGGACCTGCATCGACTTCGATTGGGAAATCCGCGTGTTTACTGATTTCGGCTTGTTTATTGCAAGAAATCGTTCCTGTGACAGCACCGATCGATTTTGCGTAATCTAATCCACCGATCACATATGGTGTACGACCGCTAGCTGCGATACCAATAACTATATCATTTTTTGTCAAATTCAGCTTGATTAGATCTTCTTGCCCTAGCTCATAAGAATCTTCGGCCCCTTCGACAGCTACAGTCATTGCTTCTTCTCCACCAGCAATTAGACCTATGACCATTTCCGGTTCTACACCGAATGTCGGTACGCATTCAGCAGCATCTAACACACCTAGTCTTCCACTTGTTCCGGCTCCCATATAAATCAGACGTCCACCTTTTTTAAAGGACTCAATCGTGTTAGCAATCACTGGTTCGATACTTGTCAGTTCTTTTTCAACCGCAGCGGCCACTTTCTGATCTTCTTTGTTCATTAGTTGAACGGCTTGAGAAATACTCATCTCATCTAATCCAAAAGTTTCTTGGTTTCTGCGTTCCGTTGTTAGGTTCTCTAAATTGATTTTGCTCATTTTTATCTTCCTTCTTTTCTTATAAATTGATAGTTCATACCAGCTTTGATTTGGTTGATCAATGGTAGCTCTTCTTTGATAACTTTAGCTACTACATTCACTTTTTCATCCGCTGGCAAATCATATTTGGTTAATTGGATCTCACCCATATAGCGCAAATACTTTTCGTTATCTAAAGTAATAGACCCTTTCATACGCGTAGCTGTATTTCTTGCTGGGATAGGCGGAATCTCTCGAAAACGTGCATCTGCGCTTCGTATGACATCTCTTGCATCGTCTTGCCGATTCGTATGCTTCCCTAATATATATTCGTAAAATTCTTCATCTACAGGTTCCGTATGGAGCAAGACTGTCTGTTCTTTTTGGAAAGAAGCAAATTGCTCCTGAACGTTTTCTGACAGACCTGCATCTCCGATGTAAACAATATCCGTGTTACTTGCTAATAGATCTAGAGCGCCTGCAAGAGGATGGATCCCTCGATGTTCTTCCAAAGTTGGCAATCCTTGATATAGTGGGCCTCTCAACTCTGTATCTCCTGGTACAAAACCTTGGACAAGGAGACCTTGAATTTTGAGCCATTGATTTTTTTTCTGATACCATTCTTTGTCCAGCCCTGTTTCGGGACGTGGATAATAATTATGCCAAGCTTCAATCTGTGAGAAATCAGCTTCTGCTTCTTTCAATTCATCGATATCTTTAGGCGTGATCGTGCTAGCATTCAAACTGATTTTCAATTGATGTGACCAGTCGGCAATCTGCTGATTGGAAATATGATAATCCATTCTTAAACCTGTTACACCAATTGCTTTCAAAGGCGTTAGATCTTCTAATGAAAAACCCGCTCGTTCCAATGCCTCTCCTGAAATATCGACCATCAATTCTAGTTTATTCTTTTTCGCTTCGCTTCCTAGTTCGATCAATCGCTTTTGATATGCCGAAACATCATCTTCTGGTATATGCATGGAAGTGAAAATACCGACAAAGCCATTGGATGCCATTTGGCGGATATACTGTTTCTTCTCTTCTGACAAAGAATCGTTCATAAATATTGAAAAGCCAAACATATTATCCCTCTTTTTCTGTATCCGTCTTCATTTCTATGACTAGAGTATATATCTAAAGAAACAAAATTTCAATACTTTTATTAAAATAATTAAATTTCATTTCTAAAGGTTGAGTTTATATTATCAAAAGAATTGTCATAACCTAAAAAAGGCACTGCTAAGCAAAAGCAGTGCCTTGAAATATTTTATTTAAATAACACAAAAACATAATTACTCATAAGAAACCAATTCTGTATTATCTACCATGAATGTAAAGAACCCCTCATTAGGCATCGGATGAAAATAAGCATTGATCACTCTTATCAAGGCATTATGGCAAACTAACAGATAGACATTTTCTTCGTCTTCGATGCATTCTTTCAATAAAGGAACGATCCGTGCATACACATCTAAGACTGACTCCCCATTTGGGAATCGTACAGCGAACGCTAAACGTGCTTTTTGAAAGTTCTCATCTTTGCTTGGCAGTCCATCATAATCCCCAAAATCCATTTCTACCAATCGTTCATCAACGGTCAGCGGCAAGCTGAGACGATCAGCAACTGCTTGTGCTGTATCTCTTGCTCGTTGAAGAGGGGAATGGATGATTTTCGTGATTGGAACAGGCAAATCTACTACCTTTTCTGCTAGTTTCTGTGCCTGCATCTGTCCTTTTTCAGTCAGCGGCACATCTGCCCGTCCGCAAACTAATCCTTGTGCGTTCCAAGTTGTTTCTCCGTGTCTCGTTACATAAAGCATGTGATTCTCTCCTTCGTTGGCAAAGTTCCCCTTAACCATACCTTGTTGTTCTTGAGATTACAAGGGTTAGATTCTCTCAAGAGAAATAATCCCAGTAGATACTTTATCCAGGAAGGTTTGATCATGTTCCACTAGTAACATGGCAGGTTTCACGTTCAAGATCAGTTGTTCTAATTGTTCTTGATTGAAGACATCCAAATAATTCAATGGTTCATCCCATGTATATAGTTCAGCTGGCTGTGATAAAGATTTAGCCAATTCCACTTTTTTCCGTTGGCCCATACTCATCTGCTCGATCTTGTTATGAAAAACATCTCTTTCCATCCCAAGCTTTCGGAGGTTGTTCAAAAATGCTTGGTAGTCTACTTGGTTTTTCTCTGCAAATTCCGCCAACGTTCCTCGATTGTCTTCATAATTTTGGCTTGCATAACTAATGCTCAGATGTTTTGGCTGGTATTTTTCTCCTATAACCTTGCCGTTGAATGCCCCCAGAAGATAATGGATAATGGATGACTTTCCTGCACCGTTAGGACCTGAAATCGCCACCCGCTGATGAGGCTCGATTGTAAAATGAATTGGCTCGAATAACAGATTTTCATACCCTAATTGAAGATCTTCTACGCTTAAAAGTCGCTTATGGTGAGACGCTTGGCTATTCATCGTCAAAGAATCGATATATTCGATATCTTTTAATAGTTTTTCTTTCTCGCTGATCTGGGTCTCCATCCGATTCACGATTGCTTTGGATCGTTTCATCGTCCGTGCAGCATCAGCACCCACTGCTCCTTTATTCACTCGTCTAGATTCAGTATCGATGAATCCGACTTGTTTCTTTGTTTTATCTCCTTCTCGGGAACGAGACCATTCGGCTTTTTCAGCTGCTGTTTTCTTTAGCCTACTGACTTCTTTTTTCAATTTTTCATTTTGAGCCATTTCAAATTCATCACGAAGTTTTTTCTGTTCTTCATAGATAGAGAAATTCCCTTGATAAAGTTCCAGTTGACTTTTTTCGATTGCTAAAACATGGTCCACTACTTCATCGATAAATCCCCGGTCATGGCTGACCACGATGAAGCCTTGTTTTTTCTTTTTCAAATAAGCCGCTACTTGTTTTCTACCAGAGATATCCAAATGATTCGTTGGTTCATCGATTAACGGGAAATGAGTGTCATCCACAAATAAAAGTGCCAGTAGGACTTTTGTCTTCTCTCCCCCCGATAGTGTGCTGAATTCTCTCCATAAGATTTCAGGATCTGTTTGCATCAATTGGAGCTCTCTTTCGATTTCCCATATCTCAAAATCCGTAATATCATTTAACACGTAATAGGTTAAACGTTCTTTATCTTTTGTCTGTTGCGGGAAATAGGCAAATTCTTGCTGATGGATTACTTGCCCTTGATAAGGTAGTTTGTTTTGTAGAATATTCAGTAAAGTTGTCTTTCCTCGACCGTTTCGTCCGATAAGTCCTAGTTTCCATTGTGTGTCAAAATTTAGATTTGCTTGTTCAAATAATAATGTGCCTTGGCTGTCGTAGCCGAATGTCAGATTTTTTATTTCGATTTTAGACATTTTCCATCACCTCGTAAAAAAAGACCAGTCCTATTTTCAGAACTGGCTAAAGAGGATGCAAGGGTTGGATACACACAAAAAGACCCATACATCGAAAAAACCAAGCCAATCCCGAAAATCTGCACACTGCTTCCTTGTCTCCACAAGGTACAGTCTGAATGCAGCTTTCATCAATCGACTTAATTTTTCAATGCACGGATCCCTCACTTTGTCCTATATTTGAAATTACGATAGCATAAAGAAAATGATTTTGTCAACTACTTCGGGAGGATGGTGAAAAATCTGCTAAGTGTCTGTCCTAAGATTTTTGTTTTTTCTAATGTTTGCCTGTGTTCCATTGCTTCTTCTAAACCTATTGGACCCAAATGAATACTTAAGACAATTGGGAGAAAATCAGAAAGTCCTTCTAGCTCTTGGTCTCTACTTCCGCAAATAGCGATTATTGGTTTTCGATATTTTTTTGCAAGCACTGCTACACCGTATGGAACTTTTCCGTGGATCGTTTGCTGATCGATCCGCCCTTCTCCTGTAATGATGACATCTGCTTGTTCGATCTTTTTTTCCAATCCAGTGATTTGGCTGACTAAATCGAAACCAGAAACCATCTTCGCTCCCAACAAAAAAAGGGCTCCACCAATACCGCCTGCTGCTCCACTTCCTGGAATATCATCTAAATCCACCTCCCAGAAATCTTTTATTTGCTGAGCAATCTTTCCTGCTTGTTTATCTAAGAAAGCTAGCGTCGTATCTATTCCTCCTTTTTGTCTTCCAAATTGCCAAGCAGCTCCTTGTTGACCTGTATATGGATTGGTAACATCTGCAGCGATAATCAATTTTACTTTAGAAACAAGAACGTTTCTTCGATCAAAATGAAGTTTTTTAGTAGATAATAAAGGATTTCCTTCTGTGTACCCTTCTAAAGAAGCACCCAAGGATTGGAGTAATCCTAGACCACCATCGCTACACCCGCTTCCTCCTAAAGTGACAATAATTTGTTCTACTTCTTGAAGCAGTGCATCTTTAATAAGTTCTCCTAAGGCATAACTGGAAGCAAGTCGGATAGTTTGATCCGTTGGTTTATCAAGTAGATCTAACCCCAATGCTTGTGCAGATTCGATGACTGCGGTGTTTTTTCCTTGCCAAGTTGTCAATAAATAGCTGATTTTTCGCTGACGGAATAAGAGATCCATCCCATCAATGGTACGCCATGTTCCCCTGAGCGCGTAATAGATTGCTTCTGCAGTATTTTCTCCGCCATCTGCAATCGGCACATTGATTTTTCTTCCTTTACGATCTTCCCAGCCATTTAGAACTGCCTGATTTAGTTCAAATGAAGAAGCACTTCCTTTAAATGAATCAATTGCCGCCAAAATATCCATCTGTATCCCTCACTTTCTTCTTAAGTAAGACACTTTTTTTCATTTTTTTCAAACAAAACAATGCTATTTTCTTCCATTTTTCTATATACTAAAAGGGAACTCATTGAATAAAGGAGAGAAAAAACATGAAAATCGCAATAGCTGGGGCCGGAGCAATGGGCAGCCGAATCGGATTGATGCTACATCAAAGCGGAAATGAGGTCCTCTTGATCGATCGTTGGCCTGCTCACATTGAAGCCATTCGTACAAATGGGTTGATTGCTGACTTTAACGGTAAAGAAGTGGTCGCAAAACTGCCAATCTATTCACCAGAAGAAATCATCGAAAGCAACGAACACGTGGACTTGATCGTAGCATTAACAAAAGCCAATCAATTAGATGATATGTTTTGTTCGATCCAATCCATTATTACTGACAATACTTATGTTTTGTGTTTACTAAATGGATTAGGTCATGAAGATGTACTGGAAAAATATGTGCCAAAGAAAAATATCTTATTTGGGATCACGATGTGGACAGCTGGTCTAGCTGGTCCCGGAAAAGTCACATTGTTAGGTGATGGAGAAATCGAACTAGAGAACTTGGAACCAGAAGGCGAAGCATTTACAAAAAAAGTTGTAGAAGTCTTTCAAGAAGCAAATTTAAATCCGATCTATAGCCATAACGTTCGTTATTCCATTTGGCGAAAAGCTTGTGTAAATGGAACATTGAATGGTTTATGCACGATTTTGGATTGTAATATTGCTGAACTAGGCGCGCAAAAAGCGGCAGAGAGCATGGTTCGAACAATCGTATCTGAATTTGCTTCTATCGCAGCAAAAGAAGGAATCATACTAGATCAAGAAGAAGTGTACCAACATATTGCTTCTACTTATGATCCTGACAACATCGGGTTGCATTACCCATCTATGTACCAAGACCTGATCAAAAACCATCGTTTGACTGAAATCGACTACATCAATGGTGCCATTTGGCGAAAAGGACAAAAATATGATATTGCTACACCATATTGTGCCTTTTTGACCCAATTAGTCCATGCAAAAGAAGGAATCCTTGGCGCAGAATAAAAGGCTCTCTGATGAGAATCAGCTGAATCAGCAGCTGGTTCTCTTTTTTTAAGCCCAATAAAAGATCAAAAAGAAAACACAACTCTCATGATGCCATAAGAATTGTGCTTGTTTGTTTCAGTACATAATCTCTTCAAAATGTAGGTTTTTTATTTGTTTTCAACAGAGGAGAGGTCATATTCGTATTGCTCATAAATAGTGGAATCGTTAGTGATAAATCGTTTTGCCCAATTTTCTGCATCATAAAATTCCAATAGCTCTGATAGGATTGGCTTAAATGGTGTATGCAGAAATTCCGGTAATTCATCTAAATCACGTTCTCGAAGCAAAAAAATATTTTCAGGACGATAAAAATGATAATGAGCAATCGCTTGATTATCCGTCACTAGTTTCTTTTGAAAATACATGGATTCAAATGTCCGCAAAGTCACTCCTTGCTGACCCTCCCGCAACAGTTCCAGAATCCCGCGCGATTCCCCTGTTTTTTTCAGGTACTCTTCATAAGTAAGATATCCAGGTTGTTCATTCCCTCGATGTGGAAGAATGAAATAGTTGGTCGTAACATCTCTTTTTATAAATTCCTGCTTATAGCTTTCTGCTCGTTCTTTTCTCCCATTATTCGTTGCACCAAAAAATAGATCCGTCTTTGGTTCGCTAGAAGAAAAATTCATATGTTTCGAATAAAATGAACTATTATGTTTCAGCCCAAGTTCTTTTGCTTCCAAAAAATCAAAATGATAAATCTCATCGATTGCCGGTTCATCTTGTGCCTGCTTCAGCATCGCCTCGTGTTCTGCTTTGAAGTGATTCCAAAAAAATAACACAATTTTTGCATTGGTAAATGGGCGCACGCGTCGAGCCATCTCCATATCAAATCCATAATCTAAAAAAACGATCAGCTGATAATTTGCCAACTGTTGTCTAGCTGATTTAATGAATTCCGACTGTAGTAAATCTTTTCCGGACCAAACATCTAAAGAGCGGATGGAAGGCAAAAAATAAAGTGATTTATTTTTTGCAACTAGCAGTACGTCATTTTTGTTCATCTTTTCCGCCTCACTTTCTCTGTCACTTTTTCCTATGATAGCCTGTTTAAATAGTAAAAAGCCAGTAAAACGTTTCCTATATTTGTATGAAAATTTAACATTTGTATGAAAATATGATGAAATAAATCATTCTTCTATTAAAATTCGCCTAAAAGTTTTCTGAATAGTTGTAATTGTCTGAAAATTTGTTATCATTAGTCATTGTTAAATATTGCTATTTATTCTTAATATAAATTTTGATTGTGAATTTAAAAGAAAGAGGTCATTTATGGAAGATAAAAAATTGAAAAAACAACTTAGCTCCAGACATATCACCATGTTAGCTTTAGGTGGAGCAATCGGTGCAGGTCTATTTAAAGGAAGTGGCGAAGCGATTGGGATCGCCGGCCCTTCTGTATTGATTGCTTTTTTGATTGGTGGGCTGATTTTATATATCGTGATGAAAGGTCTGGGAAAAATCGTTTTAAGCGGTGGCGACACGCATCACGGATTATCTGGTTTGATACGCCCTTATCTAGGTGCTCATTCTGCTGATTTTACTGATTGGGTCTACTGGTCTATGTGGATTATCAATATCATCGCTGAAGCTGTTGCAGCTGCTTCCTTTTTGCAGTTGTGGTTCCCGCACATTCCAGCCTGGGTATTTGTTTTTATGTTGGCTGTTTTAACTACGATCATCAATCTTTATTCGGTACGGTTATTCGCAGAAACAGAATATTGGCTGGCTTTTGCTAAAATCAGTGTCATTATCTTACTGATCATTTTTGCTACTTATCTTGTCGGTCAGCAAATGTTGGGCACAGGCGTTTTCCCTACCCTTCAGCAATTGACTGACCATGGTGGGTTTACTCCTCATGGTATGAAGGGAATCATCAGTTCTTTGCTTGTAGTTATCTATTCTTACGGCGGTTCTGAACTGATTGCTATCACGGTAAGCGAAGCAGATGATCCTAAACGTGCGATTCCTAAAGCAATCAAAGGTGTCATGGGAAGAATCATTTCCTTTTACATCATTCCTTTGTTTTTGCTTTTGATTCTTTTTCCTTGGAATACTTTAGCAGGCACGAATGTCAGTCCTTTTGTGATGGTATTTGAAAAAATGAATATCCCATTTGCAGCGGATATCGTCAATTTTGTGATTGTCCTTGCTTTGTTCTCATCTATCAATTCGGGTGTGTATGCATCTTCAAGAATTTTGTTCTTCCGTTTGAAGGATCGAAAAGGTTCCTCTAGAAAACTAGCTGTTTTAAACAAGCATCAAGTACCGCAACGTGCTGTTTTATTTTGTACCAGTGTTCTTTATCTTGGTGTAGCTCTTTCTTATTTTGTCGGTGACAAATTATTTGGCTATCTGGCAGGTTCCCTTTCGTATACAGTATTATTGATCTGGATCATTATCAGTGCGGCATCCTTTGTACTGGCACTAAGAAAAGGAACATTATGGGATAAAGGAATCAGCTTTTTTGCATTAGCTGTCTTAGGATTGATTTTCCTTGGTATCCTGTTCACGAACTCCATTGGGGTAACTGTATTGACTGGCCTGCTTTACCTGTTCATTTATTTCAGTTATCAAAAAAAGAATGATGCGTTCGTATTGACGAATGAATGAAATCGATAGAAAATTTTATTTTATTTATGTGGAATAGATGGAGCTATTGAAGAAAGGAGTTGTGACAAAAGTCTTGTTGCAACTCCTTTTTCCGAATAAACAGTCTCATGACCTCTTGGTAAACGGTGTTCAAAAACCCTCTGTGCAAAATAATTGATTGTTCTCCATGCTCATGACATGATAGAAGAAAGGAATGAAAAAAAGGAGTTTGTTTTAAATGAAAAAGTATTGGAAGTTTTTGTTGATGATCGGTGTTTCAACGGTAGTTATGTTTGGTATGATGTACTTGAATGTCTATGCGCTCGATCATATCTTCTTCAGTCGTACACGAGTATTCATGGCGTTGATGATGGGTGCAGTCATGGCAGTCATCATGCTGTTGTTCATGTGGAAAATGTATGAAAACAAAAAGATAAATGTTATGATCTTAGCCGCTAGTCTTCTTGTTTTTGCCGGTTCCTTGTTTATGGTACGAAGCCAAACTACTGTCAACGACACAGCTTGGATGAAGGCCATGATTCCTCATCATTCTATCGCTATCCTGGCAAGTAAACGAGCTGATTTAAAAGATCCTGAAGTAAAAAAATTAGCGGAAGAAATCATTCAGGCACAAGAAGAAGAGATCGACAAAATGAAAAAAATGATCAAAGAAATGGAATGACCATTATCCGTCCAAATAAAAAAAGAGGATGTTCCAGAAGTTATCAGCTTCAAGAAATAAGAAGAAGCTACTTCTGGAACGCCGTGAATAAGGGGTTGTGAAAAAGCTGCCCTGCATCAAGTAATAAGAACAGCCAAACAAAAATAGCTTCTCCTATTTTTCGTTTGGTTAGGCTTATTACCGCAGATGCAAGCTTTTGAACACCGTTTATTAAGAGGTTGTAAAATCAGCGTTCTGACCTGAGTATTAGAGAGACAAATGGAAAAATAGTTCCTCATATTTTGCCATTTTTTGAGCTAATACCGAGGGTCAGCTGATTGAACACCGTTTATCGAGAGGTTGTGAAAAAGTCGCTTAGTTTCGCGTATTAAGAAAAATTTTGTGAAATGGCTTTCCACATTTTTGTATAAATTTGGCTTAATACCGAGAAACTGGCTTTTGAATACCGTTTATTCGTAAAAGGGATTGTGACAAAAGTCTTGTCACAATCCCTTTTTATGTTTTTATTGTTCTAATTGCGCTGTCTTGCTTACTGCTTCTTGCGGTTTCACAAATTTTTTTGAGATTCCCCAACCTGTGAAGGCACTGACCATCGAAAACACAGGAGAAAGCAAACTGAAAAATACGAATGGCAAGTAAGTGAGTGTAGGAATACCAAATGTACTTGCTACGAAACTTCCGGCAATTCCCCAAGGCACTAAGTAGTTGATTACTGTTCCACCATCTTCTAGCGTTCTACCTAATACAGTTGGATCAAATCCTGCTTTTTCATAAGTTTCTTTAAATGCATTACCAGGCAGAATAACAGATAGGAATTGTTCACCAATAAAAATATTTACTCCGATACTTGTCATCAATGTTGTAAAAATCAAATTTGGTGTGTTCGTCATCTTTCTTGATACTCGTTCCATCACGGTTGAGATCAAGCCAAATTCGATCAACAATCCACCTAATGACAAAGTTAGAATAATCAATGACACAGTAGGCATCATACTTTCGATTCCTCCGCGGCTAAGCAGTGAATCGATTTGTTGGTTTCCAGTATTTGAAACAAACCCTGATTCGATGACCCCAGCCAACTTCGTTAAGGAAGTTTGTGGGTTTTGAATAAAAATCATTCCTACTGCTACAGCGATATTCAACAAAATCGTTAAAATTGCCGGCACCTTTTTCCATGCACACAGTAACATTAAAAATAAAGGAATCAGTGACCAGATTGAAATAGTAAAGTTTGCTTCTAGAACATCAGTCACTTCACGAATAGATGAAAGACTTGCGGCTTTACTTGTGTGTCCTAAAATCATGAATAAAAAGAAAGAAACAACAAATGCCGGGACAGTTGACCACATCATATGCTTGATGTGTTTGAACAAATCGGCATCAACAATAGCCGCTGCTAGATTTGTTGATTCGGATAATGGAGACATCTTATCTCCAAAAACGGCACCTGAAACAATAGCTCCAACAACCAGCGCTGGATTTAAGCCTAGTGTTGTCCCAATACCGAAAAATGCAATCCCAATCGTTGACATAACAGTAAAGGCACTCCCTACAGCGCTACCTACGATTGCACACACAACAAATACAGAAGGGACAAACCACTGGACACTGATCAATTTGAACCCAATGACCATTAGAGTTGGAATGATCCCTGCTTGTATCCATACAGCAATCAATGAACCGACTAAAATAAAAATAAAGATTGGGATGATTCCTGGTTTGATGCCATTGATGATTCCTTCGTGCAGCCAATCTGTCGGGTATCTTTTTATCACTGCATACAACATGACCATTCCGATCGCTGCTAAGATCGTGATATTAGGTGAGACCTTTAATCCGACAACGCCAATCGCAATGCCTAAAACAATAACCATTAATACAAGTGTTGCTTCTAAAAAACTTGGTGTTCCTTTTTTTCCCATGATAATCTCTCCTTTTTTAGTTGTTCTTATGTTCTAAAAAAGTTAAGATATCGGATTACTCCGCCGCAATTCATCCGCGATTCCTCCTTTATAAAAATAAAAAGACCTGTTTTAAACTAAGGACGAATGACTCCGCGGTACCACCTTAATTAAAAACAGATCTGTTTTTCACTTTCAAACTTTTATTCAAATGTATGGACTTTCCATGTAATTCGTCAATTAGGCTTGATCGGTTCACAGCGACCACCGACTTTCTGAACAAAACACCTAACCGCTACTGCGTGAAAAGTTGACTTGTACGAAGTTTACCTTCCATAAGATCATTTGTCAATGAAAAAGAAAATATTTTTTCATTTTTCTGAAAATTATTTTTATAACTTTCACACACAAGTTTATTTTTTACTAGAAAGTAGCACCCTCTTGTTTTTTTCTTG
The DNA here is from genome assembly GCF_051711605.1 of Enterococcus sp. DIV0436a. Classification (NCBI taxonomy): domain Bacteria; kingdom Bacillati; phylum Bacillota; class Bacilli; order Lactobacillales; family Enterococcaceae; genus Enterococcus; species Enterococcus sp. DIV0436a. The sequence continues at coordinate 631,708 of NZ_JBIONA010000001.1, read as the reverse complement.
CTACTATTTCTTGATGTTCTTGCTTGATTCTTTCTAATAGCTTTGGCTCTTTCAACAGATCAAGAGCTGTATTGGCGAGTAGTTCTGCTGCAATCGCAATAGAAGCAAGGCCTTTGTCACTTTTAGCAGCAGCTTTGAATTCTTCTGTGTGTCCGGCAATATATGTCTCAGAGATTGCTACCGTAGGCTGGATTGTTGGTATGACTTGGCTGACATTTCCTACATCAGAAGAACCGAGACTTGTTCTTTGTTCCGTTTCTATTTCTTCATCTGGAACACCTGCTTCTTTTGCATGCTGGAAGAATAAGTCATCAAAAGAAGGAGTAACGATGACATCATCAACTGCATTTTGGAACAATCCAAACTCAAAAGTCGTGCCCGTACTTATCGCAGCACCTCGTACGATATTTTCCACTTTTTCATATACTTTATCTAATGTTTGCCGATTTCCTGCACGTAAATAGAAACGTCCAGCAGCGTAATCTGGAATGACGTTGGCAGCTACTCCTCCGTCTGTAATGATCCCATGGATATTGACATCTTTTGGCAATTGCAAGCGTAGAGCGTTGATTCCATTAAACACTTGGATCAATGCTTCCAAAGCATTTACTCCTTTTTCAGGTGCTGCTGCTGCATGGGAAGCGACACCGTAAAATTTGATGTCGACTGGATCATTCGCTAAAGATTCTGTCGTTTTCCCATAACGAAAAGCTGGATGGACGCATAACGCTACATCGACATCCGCAAAAAAACCTTCTCGAACAAAGCTGCCTTTAGCTGATCCGTTCTCGCCCCCTTCTTCCCCTGGGGTGCCATATACACGGATTTCTCCACCAGTTTCATCAATGAATTGCTTCACTATGCTGGCGGCTAATACGGAGTAAGTACCAAACAAATTATGCCCGCATGCATGACCAATACCTGGTAAAGCATCGAATTCTGCCAAAAAGGCAATTGTGGGACCGGGTTTATTGGAAATATAACGTGCATCAAAGGCTGTTCGGTGTCCAGCTACTTCTTTTTCTACCCAAAACCTTTCTTTTTCTAATTGTTTAATCAACGCTGCTGAGGAATAAAACTCATAGTTACTTACTTCAGGATGTTCGTGGATATCTAGAGCAAGTGCTTGATATTCTGGTAAACGATATTGGATTAGATCCTTCAATTGGTTTGTTGAGATTGTTGTTGTCATAAAAAATTCCTCCTATGCTAGTCATTTTTCTTATTTTCTCCCGAATGTTTCCCATGCAGGCACGCTTGATCCTTTTGATGTTTTCTCGATTACTTTGACTGTGTCTTCTGTTTGATAAGCGTCTACTATTTTTTGATACGTTTTATTGTTTTCATCTTCTTTTCTTGCAACGATGATATTCACATAAGGACGTGCATGGTCATCCACTGGTTCTAAGAAGATGGCATCAGAAGCAGGATTAAATCCAGCATCTACAGCTACACCGCTATTGATCACTGAAATGTCTACATCTGACAAAGCACGTGCTGTTTGGGAAGCATCTAATTCAGAAATGTCTAGATTTTTTCTATTCTCGGTAATATCAGAAACAGTGGGCGCTTGTCCTTTTGCCTTATCCACTTTGATCAATCCAGCAGTTTGCAATAACAGAAGAGCTCTGCCGCCATTTGTAACATCATTAGGGATTGCTACTTTTGCTCCGTCTTTGATATCAGCTACATCCTTCAAAGTGTTAGAATAAATTCCCAGCGGTGCATTGACAGTATTTCCGATCGATACTAAATCAGTTCCGTGTTCTTTATTGTAATTGTCTAAAAAGAATTGATGTTGGAAAGAATTCAAATCAATCGATCCATCTGCTAAAGCCACATTTGGTTGATTGTAATCTGTAAATTTCACGTATTCCAAATTAATGTTCTCCTTTTTCAAACGGTCTTTCACGTTGTCCCATACATCTGTATCTTCTCCAATAATCCCTAGTTTTACGATAGTTTCTTTTTTGTCAGTTGTATCTGCTTTTCCTTGGCTACACCCTGCCAACCAAATAATTGCTACAAATGTAATGACTACAAAACGAATAATTTTTTTCATTTTTTCTCCTCCACTTTCAATGTGTAATTTTTTTAATCAGTTGATTACTGATAAATTGACTTAAAAAAACTAAGATTAGAATCAATAATGTAGCCACAATCGTTACATCTGTTTGGAATCGATTATACCCTCTCGATATAGCAAGATTCCCTAATCCGCCTGCACCTACTGCTCCAGCCATGGTAGTCAGTCCGATCACGTTGATGATAGTCAACGCCGAGACCCGAATGATACCAGGCAAACCTTCTAACAAATACACACGTAAAATGATACCGATTGGACTGGTTCCCATCGCTTCTGCCGCTTCGATCACCCCAGGATCAACTTCTAGCAGTGCGTTCTCGATTTGACGAGCAAAAAACGGAACAACTCCAAAAATCAATGGCACTAAAGCTGCTTTCGCACCAATCGTCGTTCCAACTAAGAAACGAGTAGTCAATGCTAAAAGAGAAAGCAAGATAATGAAAGGGATGGAACGAATGATATTGATCAGCTTATCAAGTATTTCAAATAGCAGACGGTTAGCTAGTAATCCATTAGGGCGTGTCACTACTAACGTCACACCTAAGATGATTCCAATCATCCCGCCAATGAATGCTGTCCAAAAAGACATATATAGTGTTTGCTTCGTCGCTTCGACAAATTCATCCGGAATCAAATAAACATTGGGCAAATATGTTTTAAAGAAATCAGTCATTTTATCTTCCTCCTTCGATCACTTTGATACGACTATCTAATTCGTTTTTTTGTAAAATATTTATTTTTACACCAGATTTGATCAAATAATCCAATGCTTTTTTCCGCTGTTTGGTTTCTCCAGCTAAAGTAACGATCAAACTCCCTAACGGCGTTTCTTGTAATAACTCTACATTGCCATATAAAATATTCGCTGTTACTTGATATTTGCTGTACAGATGAGCGATTAGAGGTTCGTTCGTCTGATTTCCAATATAACTTAATTCCACCAGCCATTTATTGGCGATCTGATCGGCAAAAGCAGAATGGGCAATGATCGTTTCTAATGCTTGGTCAAGATGAGTAGCTGTTCGAATAAAATCTTTGGTCAATTCTTCTTCAGGATTGCTGAAGATCTGGATGCTGCTACCTTTTTCAACGATTCTTCCATCTTCCATAACCGCTACCTTGTTGCAGATTTCTTTGACAACTTGCATCTCATGAGTGATCAGGACGATTGTTAAACCTAACTGGCGATTCAATTTTTTTAACAATGCAAGGATCTGAAGGGTCGTTTTCGGATCAAGTGCACTGGTTGCTTCATCACATAATAATACCTTAGGTTCATTCGCCAAAGCTCGTGCGATTGCTACTCGTTGTTTTTGTCCCCCCGACAGTTGTTTAGGATAAGCAGATGCTTTTTCTTCCAAACCGACAAGTTCCAGTAGTTCATTCACTTTTTGACGACGTTCCTGTTTCGATTTTCCAGAATACTTTAAAGAAAAATCAACGTTGTCAAAAATAGTTCGGCTTTCCATTAGATTGAAATGCTGAAAGATCATACCGATGGCCTTTCTTTCTTTTCGCAATTCTTTGGGAGAGAGCTGACTCAAATTCGTCTGATTGACAATGACTTCTCCTGCTGTTGGTTTCTGCAGCAAATTCATCACACGAACTAACGTACTTTTCCCTGCACCTGAGTAACCGACGATTCCATAAACATCGCCTTTTTCAATCGTTAAATCTACAGAATCTACTGCCTGTATCTCTTTTTCTTTTTGTTTGAAACATACAGAAACATCTCGCAATTCAATCATTAAAATTCCTCCTTATCTAAAAAAAGCGTCCTCAAGAAAATGAAAATGTCATTTTCTTGAGGACGCTTTTTTGCGTGTTACCACCTCATGTTCAAGCTGTGTTCACACACAACTCCTCTTCAAGTACGATCATACTCTAGCAAGATATCGGTCGCAGCCGTCATCGCCTTACATCTATGCTCGGGATGAATTGCTCGATGGCCATTTTCCAATAGTCGTTCCTTGCTTCTTCTCAGCTACCGAAGCTCTCTGTCAAAGGTTCTTCTATCGTACTTACCATTTCAATGCAAATAATATTCAAAAAAAAAGTCCTTTTACTAACATAAACTATGTCAGTAAAAGGACGACGTATCGCGGTACCACCTTTTTTCGGAAGTTTCCTTCCCTCAAGCCCAACATCTCAAAAAGAGAGATTGGCGTTCGTTTTAACGGTCGAACAGTTCCGAATTTGCCTACTTATCGACAAATTATTCTCCAAGGCCATTTTCAGCTTTTCTTACTTGACTCTTCTCACCAGCCAGAGCCTCTCTGCAAAGTTTCCAAACTTACTTTCCTTTTCAACGAAATCGATATTTTGTTGTTGGGATTAATCTACATGAGGAAAACTGAAAAGTCAAGTACGAAATTCAAATTATTTTTTCTATATTTATTTTTCTGTTTTTTTATTTAACATTTCAATAACAGTTCGAAGATCTTTTCCTTCCGCAAGAAGTTTCAATTTTTCCTTTTCTTCGACGGTATAATTTCGGACAAAACTGGAATCAGGTATCAAAACAACGCCTAATCCTGCTCGTGAAGCAGCTGTTGCTCCTACTAAAGAATCTTCCACTGCAAAGGCTGAACTAGCTTCTAATCCTGTTCGTTCCAAAGCTGTCAGATAAGGAATCGGTGAAGGCTTGTTCTCCGACACTTCGTCTCCGAATGTAAACGTGTCAAAGTAATCAGCTAATTTAAAGTGATCCAAGATATCTGTTGCTCTTTTCGTAACAGTGGTCGTAGCAATGCCTAGTTTCATATGACGTTCTTTTAAGTCTGCCAATATTTCTTTTGCATATGGTTTTAAGTGGATGGCTCCGCTTGTCAGCTGTTGATAAAAATATTCTTCACGCTTCGCTCGGACTTCCTGTACTTTTTCAGGGCTACCTGCTGCTTTCACTAAAATATCAAAACTTTGTTTCCAGTTTTTTCCGCCCCAAGCGTCAACGATTTCTTTTGGGATATGGATATCAAATTGCTGAAATCCCCAAAGCCAGCCATCACGATACGTTTTTTCTGTGTCAACTAACAAACCATCTAAATCAAATATTGCACCTTTCATCTATACATTAATCCTTTCCAAAACAATACACATAGTTTAGCACGACTGGTCCAAAAAGAACAGAAGCAAAGAACCAGCCTTCTCGTTTATAAGAGTTCTTGGAATCGACGGATATAGATTTTCTTCACAGCTGTCACAAGCGCCAGATAAGCGATGACTGTAGCAAATAACCATAACCAGTAATTGCCAGGAAGTGGCATCAAGCCTAATTCAGCACCAAAACTTGTAAAAGGAAGGACAGAACCGACAATAATTCCTAATGTAGTGATAACAAACATGGCAAATGTTGCGTTGCTTTGGATAAATGGTACTTTCGGTGTACGCAGTGCATGGAGCACTAAGGTTTGTGTCCATAGTGATTCGACAAACCATCCTGCATGGAATAATGCGATGAAAATCACTCGCTGTGAACTATCCAATGTATGGAAACTTCCGCCCACTACAGCAGGACAAATAACAAAATACATCAACAAGTAAGTAGTAATATCAAATATCGAACTTGTTGGACCAAAGTAAACCATGAATTCCCCAATACTAGATGCATTCCATTTTTTTGGCTCGTCCAAATATTCTTTATCCATCCGATCCCATGGCAAGGAAATGCAGGAAACATCATAGATCAGATTCAAAAACAAAAGTTGTAAAGGCAGCATTGGTAAAAATGGCAGGAACGTACTTGCAATCAGCACGGAAAACATATTGCCAAAATTAGAACTTGCTGTAGCCTTGATATATTTCATGATATTCCCAAAAGTTTCTCGTCCAGAAAGAAGGCCTCTTTCCAAAATCGTCAAATCTTTTTCTAAAAGGATCACGTCTGCAGATTCTTTCGCAATATCCACAGCTGTATCTACAGAAATACCGATATCAGCCACTTTCATTGCAGGAGCGTCATTGATACCATCTCCTAAAAATCCGACAGTATGACCATTTTTACGTAAAGCTGTCGTCAAACGTGCTTTTTGCTGAGGATTCAATTTTACGAATACTTCATGGTCTTCAGCTACTTGTGCTAATTCATGATCACTCATTTCCGAGATTTTCTCACCGGTAACCAATTCATTGATCTCTAGACCTACTTGACGGCACACTGAACGTGTAACTAATTCGTTGTCCCCAGTCAGAACTTTTACAGCTACACCATGTTCTTTCAGAGCTTTCAACGCTTGTTTCGTTGTTTCTTTTGGTGGATCAAGGAAAGCAAGATAACCAATCAAAACCATGTCTGACTCATCTTTGACTGAAAATTCTCCAACGACGCTTGGATTGGTCTTTTGTGCGACACCAATCACTCGTAAGCCATCTTCATTAAGTGACTGTACTTTTGCAAGTACGGCTTCTTTTCGTTCTTTTGTTAATGGTGTAACAGTACCGCCAAGATCAATAAATTTAGAAATGTTCAGCATTTCTTCAATCGCGCCTTTTGTGATCATTTGTGTTTTACCAGCTGGATCAGCAACCACAACACTCATACGACGACGTTCAAAATCAAAAGGAATTTCATCCACTTTTTGATAATTGATCTTATCTGTATCTAAAGTTTCTGTTGCTTCATCAATGATAGCCACATCTAACAAATTTTTCAGCCCTGTTTGATAGTAGCTATTTAGATACGCATGGCGCAAAACACGATCATCTTCATTTCCTTCACAATCCATATGATATTCAAGAATGATTTTATCTTGTGTCAATGTCCCCGTTTTATCCGTACATAACACATCGATTGCACCAAAGTTCTGGATGGCATTCAAATTTTTGATCACTGTTCCTTTTTTGGCCATCACACTTGCTCCTTTGACCAAATTCGTCGTAACGATCATTGGAAGCATTTCAGGTGTTAGACCAACTGCTACAGATAGTCCAAAAAGAAAAGCTTCTAGCCAATCCCCTTTTGTAAGCCCATTGATGACGATAACTGCTGGAGCCATCAATGACATAAATTTGATCAGTAGCATGGATGTTTTATGGATGCCTAATTCAAAGCTTGATTGAATTGGTTTTTCAGATAGCGTTTCTGCTACATGACCAAATAGTGTTTCATTTCCAACAGAAACAATGATTCCTTCCGCACTTCCACTGATGACATTACTTCCCATAAAGACAAGATTTTCGTAACTTGTTTCGCTTTGCTGATCGTCTTCACATACTTTCGCATGCTTTTCTACTGGATAGCTTTCCCCTGTCAATGCTGCTTGGGAAATGAATAAATCCTTTGCGGACAATAAACGCATATCCGCTGGTATCATATCCCCTGCTGAAAGCCGAACAAGATCTCCACAGACGATTTCTTCCATAGGAATCTCTGTGTACTTTCCATTACGTTTTACAGCTGCCGTTACTTTCACAAGTGATTTCAGTTTTTCAGCCGCTTGATTGGAACGTACGGACTGAATCAACGTCATTGTCCCGCTGACGATAACCATAGTGAAGATAATGGCTACACCGAAAAGATCTTTATCTCCAGGAGCTGCTAATACATATTCCGTGATGAATGAAATAATTCCTAATGCGATCAACACTAATGTAAATGGCGTGATGTATGCTTTCAATATTTCTACAATGAATGGTGTTTTTTTGCCATATGAAATCGCATTTTCACCGTAATTTTCTCTTGAACGTTCGATTTGTTCTTCTGTCAATCCATTTGCTGATGCATGGAATAGTTCAAATAATTCTTGTTTCGTTTTTCCAGCAAAAGCTGCATAGATTTTTTGTGTATCTTTCTTTTTTTCCATCTCAATCTCTCCTTTGTGTCCAAAAGACAGCTGTTCTCGCTGCTTTTGGTCTTTAGCTATTCATCGGATCGATAGAGAAAAAACTGAAAGGGGCTGAGAACAGATAGATAATAGCCCTGGCCTTTCCTCTAGATCCTTGTTTTTCGAATGACTGTCATCCATTTGTTCTCATCTCCTTTACTAAGTAATTTTAATTCATGACTTCCAATCATTTTTCGAATAGTTATTTTTCCAATTAGACCACCTCCTTTTTATTTTTCACCGATGGGGATTTGCGGCAACAAAAAAACCTCTCGCCAAATACTCAGCGAAAGGTTTGAAAAAGCATATTAAAAAAAGCTTCTCAGATCTCATCGTTGAGTTTTGACACTGTACAACGTAAAAAGCAGATACCTGCTTTTAGCTACCTTATGAAAAGCCTTATCTCGACAATTCCTGTTCTACCCATTGGCGTCTCTCGACGTTTTTGGGCAGTAGCCTATGTTTGTATAGGAGCCTCACCTAACAAATCTTATTCGGTTTTCCTTCGTTAATATAACAACTAAAAAAGAGGATGTCAAATCAATTTTCCATGTTTTTCATACTTTTTTTAAAATACACACGTTATATTCCTGTCTCACGCGGTTTTATTTGTCTCATTTTCCACCTCCCGCTATAATAGAAATATAGTAGGAAACGAGGTGCTGTTATGGAAAGAACACTTGTTATTATCAAGCCAGACGGCGTGAGACGCCATTTAGTCGGAAGCATCATCCAACGTTTTGAAGCAAAGGGACTGGCCATTGCTGAAATGAAGTTTGAAACTATGACTCCTGAATTAGCAAAAGAACATTATCAGCACTTGACTGAGCGCAGTTTTTTTGATGAACTGATCGATTACATGACTTCCGGTCCTGTCGTTTATCTTGTGCTGGTCGGCGAGGAAGTGATCGATATCGTCCGTAAGATGGTTGGAGCAACAAAAGCTGCCGATGCTGTTCCAGGTACGATCCGAGGAGACTACGCGCTGCCGGGGACTGAAAACATCATTCACGCTTCTGATTCCCGTGATGCTGCGGTAAAAGAGATCGCCCGCTTTTTCCCGCCATTCGATATAAACAAACCGTCTGAAAAAGCGGCGAAGTGATACAAATTCTAAACTGCTGGTCTAGTTGCTGGGTTCAGCAATGGCCAGCAGTTTTTTCTCTAAGGACCTCCGTTGATTCTTTCCTAACATATATTCGAGCACTGTGAAGAATTCTTGGTAGTCTTTCGTCTTTTCTTCCCCTAAAGCAGCAGAAATCAATCTTTGATAATAATCTGCCATCAATGTTTCATAGATCACTGTACTTCTTTCTTTATGTGCTAAGCTCCGTTTCATATCTTCATTCACACTACGTGCCTTTTTCAACCGACCATTTTCTATATAAAACGAAGTCAGGTTCATTAAAAAAGTAAAGAGATACTGCTCATGATTGTTCAACTGTGCTAATCGTCGCATTCTTTTTTTGATTTTCAAATAATTGTTCTCAATGAACCGATCACTGAATATCCAAGGAAAATCAGCTAGAATAGATAGTTCAAATTGACCATAGTCTGGTATCTGCATCAAGTATTCTTCAATGATTCGGCATTCATAACGTAAAAATTCAAATTCTGTCTCAGATACTTCTGTTTTTTCGACCATGTGAAGATTCAAAACCAAATAATACAGATCTTCTGTTTTCTTAAAATGCCTACGGTTATTGCTGATCTCTTTATAAGGATCAAAGCTGTCTTCTTGTACCCGATCTAGCATTCGTCTTTTTTTCTTTAACTTTATTGGTTCATCCAGCTGGTTTCGCATCCATTCATATTCTGCAAGTGTCATGTTCATTCGCTCTAAAAATGATCTCAATGTTACAAATGACATTTTTTTCACTGAATTTGTCTCAATCCCGACTAGAGAAGTCTTAGAACAGATTCCTTCCGCTAATTGGGACTGTGTCAACTTCTTGTTGACTCGAAGTTTCTTGATCAATTCACCATCATACATAATAGTTCTCCTTTTTAATTTAAATTTTTCCACATTCAATAAATAGATACGTTAAAAAGGAAAAATACACGAAAAAAATAAAAAAATGTTTTTTTCATAAAAAATACCAACCTTCAAGCATTAGAATGTTGTCTAACTACTGAAGGTTGGTTTGATTGTTTATTGATTATTTTTTTGCTGTTCAACGTCTGTTCTTGTTACTGGATATAAGTTGGTTGTTGTTTTATTACCATTTTTTGAAAAGACACTTGTCGAATGTTCGCCTTTTTGCTTTTCGATTGCTTCATTACGTTCCGCTTCATTTTTATAGTCATATTTTTTCGGATCAATCGTCTCAAATCCGTTTGGCACATAAAACCGCAAGAGATTTTCCTGATTCAGCTTATCTGAAAGACTTAACGCAGTCTTGACTTTTTCCTGATCTTTGGAGATTTCCTCATCGATTCCTGCTGCTTTCGTATCGATGATTTCTCCTGTCTGATTATTGTAAGCTTTTCCTCCTAGGACGGTGTATTTGGGTGTCACAAAGTTCCCATTTCGAAAAGCAACTACTTGATCATGCTGAGAAGATAATAAGTCTGTACCAAAATGAAGATAATCTTTATCATCGATTCCCAATAGATGTAGTAATGTCGGCAAAACATCGATTTCTCCACCGTATTCATGATTGACTGTCCCTTTAGTATAACCAGGCATATGGATCATCAATGGCACTCGTTGCATCTGTGCGTTGTCAAATTCATCCCATGTATCTGGATCTTTACCAAGAGCGCTTGCTAAATCTTTATTATCTGTATTCGAGATCCCAAAATGATCCCCGTAAATCACAAAGATTGAATTTTGGTAAATACCAGATTTTTTCAAATACGTAAAAAATTGTTCCAATGATTGATCCAGATAATGTGCCGTTCGAACATAATTATCTACTGTGCTATTGCCAGTATTCAAAGATGGAAAGTCGAAATTCTTGTCATCCGTATAATAAGGCGTGTGGTTGGTTACGGAAAGAAATTTCGTGTAAAACGGCTGTTGTAGATGCTCAAGATATTGGGCAGATTCTCTGAATAAATCTTTATCTAATATCCCATAACCTAACGTTTCGTCGGATTCATCAAAATAAGATCGATCAAAGAAATTGTCATAACCTAAGTTTTTATATACATGATCTCTATTCCAAAAACTAGCTACATTCCCATGGAAAACAGCGCTTGTATAGCCTTGCTTTTGTCCAAGGATCGCTGGTGCGGCTTGAAAGACATTGTCTGACCCAAGTTCTGTGAATAATGAGCCTTGAGGTAAACCAAATGTGCCAGTTTCCAACATATTTTCAGCATCACTTGTCTTTCCCTGTCCTACTTCATGAAAGAAATTGTCAAAGCTGATCGTTGCTTGATTCTGGAAAATACTATTTAAAAACGGTGTGACTTCTTGTCCGTCTACCTTCATATTAATCAAAAACTGCTGGAAACTTTCTAAATGGAGAACGATCACATTTTTCCCTTTAGCGATCCCAAATGTTTCGGGATTTGGCTCTGCATAATGTTTCTTTGTATAATCTAAAACTTCATCAATCCCATTACTGCTTGCATGCGCGCGAACACTGCTAGTCATTCCTGTTTTGATTCCGTCATAAATAGTATACGCATCGATTCCTAGATATTTGACAATATATGAACGGTCAAATGTTCGCTGCAGCAATTGTGGACGGTTGGCTTCGCTCAGCGCTAGATTTCCTGAAAAAATAAGCCCTGAAAGACAGGTAACAGCGATAGCCATCGGTTTGCCGACAGGGTTGCTTTTGATAGGTATTTTCTTGACCTTCAACCAAACCAGTAGCCCAATGAACACAGCGATATCCAGCCAGTAGATGACATCATGGGGCTTCATCAAAGAAAAGGAGCTTCCTGACAATCCTTGCGACACTTTCGAAAAGCCTAATACAGATTTGACTGTAATGAAATCTGTGAATTCCCGATAAAAAATAATATTCAAGTACAACAAAAGCGTATTTAAAATATCAATGATCAAAAGAATAGCTAACGCTGGCTTTGGCTTTTTAATATACAAAGAAAGGCCAAAAAACAATAAGGTAGTCGCAATTGGGTTGATCCACAAGATAAAGTACTGGATCGTACCTTCCACACCTAATGAAAAATCTGCATAGTAGGCAATGATCGTCTTCAGCCAGAAAAAGAAAACAGCTGTCAAAACGATTGCTAAACGATTTTGGCACAATTTTTTAAGTTGTGTCACGTATATCACTTCTCTCTATTCACATTTTTTCTTATTTTGCTCCTGAAAAATGAAAATTTCCTAAAAAAGTTGTTATCTTAAGATTTTTTTATTCTTTCTAAAGATTATTCCGTCCACTTTTCACAGCATAAAACCGCTGCGATGTAAGCGATTAAACTAATGAAGAGATAAAAGTCTTGTGGTGACCGCTTCACTCCACGGTATTCAAAAGCCAGTTTCTCGGTATTCGTACAAAAAAAGAGGCTGTGACAAAATTCTTGTCGCAGCTCCTTATTTCTTGATGCAGGACAGCTTTTTCACAACTTCTTCCTTAAACGGTGTTCTCCTGCCAACTCCTCGGCCACAAGTCACAATATTTATAAAACATGAGAAGCTGTTTTTTGAAATTGTTCCTTGTGGCTCAGAGTTAAACGGCAGGCTCAAGACCTCTTGATACACGGTGTTCAATCAGCTGACCCTCGGTATTAGATTATGTCAGGACGCTAATTTTAAACCTCTTGGTAAACGGTGTTCAAAAGCTTGCATCTGCGGTAATAAGCCCAACCAAACGAAAAATATAAGGAGCTATTTTTTGAAATTGCTCCTTGTGGCTCAGAGTTAAACGGCAGGCTCAAGACCTCTTGATACACGGTGTTCAATCAGCTGACCTTCGGTATTAGCTCAAAAAACGGCAAAATATGAGGAACTATTTTGCCGTTTGTTTCTCTAATACTCAGGTCAAAACGCTGATTTCACAACCTCTGTTTTTCATTGTCCATAGGATTGATATTGTCCTTGTGATGACTCATTCGTAATAATTGAGGCTTGATTTTCTTCACTTCCCGTTATCGTTTGTCCACTGCCAGAATCTGAAGGACTTGTTCCTGTCGACTCGTTTTTTTGAGAAGAGACAGTTGTTTTCTTGACTTGTTCATTTGTCTTTTTCCATTCCGCTAAACGATCGGCGACCACTTTTTTGTCTACTTTTTCAGAATAAGCGGTGATCACTTTTCCATTTTTCAAACGGGCTACTTTGTCGCCATCATGAGTCAAAAGCAAAACGGTCAAATGCTTGTCTTTAAATTGATATTGTCTGAGAGAAATCGCACTAAGTACGTCATCGATATTAATAAATTGATTTTCTTCTTTTCCTTTTGGCAAATAAATGTCCAATTCGCCTTTTTCGTAATTGGCAGTTATTTTATACTCCGCCCACCAATAAGTTGAGAATTCTTTTTTGAAATTATCTACTGATTCTTTGCTTGCTACGATTTTTTCTGTTTCTTTCTGAGCAAGATCTGCTGTCATTTTTCCTGAAAATGCTGCGGATAAAATAAGCAGTAAGAAAAAACCGAATAACCAAAAGAGAAGAAACGGTCTTTTTTTCCTCATGCTTTCCTCCACTCCTATTTAATTTTGACTATTCTATTATATACAAAAAATGAAATAGAAAGACAAAAAAGTTGAAAAAGATCGTAAATAATTGAACTTCTTTTTCACAAAATGGTAAGAATGGAGAATTTCACGCATTTGCTCTCAACTATTCTTTCTTAAGCCTCAAATCCGTTTTTATCTGATACGTCTTTGAACCAATGACCCGATTTTTTGATTGTTCTTTTTCCATCTTGTGCTAAGTCTACTGAAATAAAGCCATATCGATTCTTATATGCATTGGTCCACGACCAGTTATCCATACATGTCCACATATGATAGCCTAAACAATTGGCACCTTCTTGAATGGCTTGATGGACATATTTCAGATGAGATTGGACAAATTCGATCCGATAATCATCGTGGATCATGCCATCTTCTTTGATAAATCGTGCTTCGTTTTCTACACCCATACCGTTTTCAGAAATAAAGCAGTCGATATTTCCATAATGATCTCGTACATTGATCAAAATATCATAGATTCCTTGTTCATAGATCTCCCATCCGCGATAAGGATTCATTTTACGACCAGGCATTTCATAATTGTCGAAATAATCCTCAGGCATTGGACCGTTTTTAGTATCGATTGGTGTTTCTTTTGCTTTTACCCGGCGTGGCTGGTAATAATTGATACCTAAAAGATCTACTGTATTTTCTTTGATAACCGTCAAATCCTCTGCATGGATCACAGGCATGAGATCAAGTTCTTTTACTATCTCAATCAATTCACTTGGAAACTCGCCTTTTACAGCTGGATCAAGGAATGAACGATTGAAGAACGCATCTGCTATTTGCGCTGCTTTAACATCTTCAGGGTTTGATTCGTCTCTTGGATAGCTTGGTGTCAGATTCAAGATGATACCAATAACACCACCTTGCTCCATTTCATGGTAAGATTTGATGGCTAACGCTGAAGCCAACGCTTCATGATAGCCAACTTGGATCGCTTTTTTCATATCTGACTCTTCTGGATAATGCCATCGATATAAATAACCTGCTTCGACTGGAACGATTGGTTCATTATGAGTAAACCATTTTTTTACTTTCGAACCAAACAATTCAAAACAACTTTTGGCATATTTTTCATAGGCTTCAACCGTTTCTCGGTTCAACCATCCGCCTTTTTCTTGCAGATACATCGGCATATCGAAATGATACAGATTCACAAAGGGTTCGATACCGTTTTCAATCAACTCATCAAAATAACGATGATAGAAACGAACGGCTTCTTCGTTGATTGTTCCAGATTCATCAGGTATCAAACGGCTCCATTGGATAGATGTTCGAAATGAATTATGCCCAGTCTGTTTCATCAACTGTACATCCTCTTGATACTTCGTATAAACTTGCGAGGTTTTTTCAGGTCCTACTTGATCAAAGAACTTTTGCGGTTCTTTTTTGTACCAATAATCAAAAATGTTCTCTCCTTTTCCATCGCCTGAAATCCTTCCTTCTGTTTGTGGGCCACTTGCTGCAGAACCCCACCAAAAATTTGCTGGAAATTGATATTTTTTCATCAAAGCACCTCTTTTTCTTTTTTAGTTCGTTTTAGTTGATTCCATGTATGATATTTTCCATCACAATCACTTTTTCATTTTCTTCCTCTTCTTTTTTGATTCGTTTTAACAGCTGTTCTGCTGCTCGTTCCCCGATTTTATCTGTTGGTGGCGTGATCGTGATTTTCGGAAGGATACTCAGATCGTTTTTATCTAAATAATCATAGTGACTGAACGCAATATCCTTCCCGATTCTGACACCTTCTTGATTGAAACATTCGATGGCACCAATCGACATATTGTAATTGCTGACAAAAATAGCAGTTGCCCCTTTTTCTAATAATGCTTTTGCCCCGTAATAGCCGCTTTTTCTAGAATAGTCTCCTGTAAAGACCTCTAATTGGATCGATGGATCATTTTGGACCGCTTCTTTGGCTCCTGCTAAACGTTCTCTTGCTACGTAGTCTGTTTGAGTGGCAGCAATAAATCCGATTTTTTTATGTCCTTGTTCACCATGATGAGCGATCACTTTTGCTACACTTTCTCGATCATTCACTAATATTGTATCAATACCTGCTGGTCCTTCTGGACAATTCAATGCGATAACTGGAATACTCATTTTTGTGAGCATTTCAAATCCAGACCACTCTTCTTCGGATAAGAAGACAATCAGCCCATCGATCACATGCTTCATCAGGTATTCAATTTTTTGTTCAATTTTTTCTGGCTGATCGGCAAACCCGCTTAATAATAAGCTATACCCATTTTCTTCAGCTACTCTTTCGATCCCTGAGACAACTTCCGACCCAAAACGGCTGGAAATCCCGTTTATCAAAAGTCCAATAGAGAAGCTTCGATTATTCTTCAACCCTTTAGCAATGATGTTTTCTTTATAGTCCAACGCTGAAATCGCTTCTGCTATTTTTTTCATGTTCTTTTCCTTCAGTTGCTGACCATTCAAGTAACGGGAAACTGTTCCCACTGAAACACCAGCCATCTTAGCCACATCACGGATCGATGCCATACATTCTCACTCCTGCCAGTTACATTTGATTTCTCTTTCTTGTTGTTCGATTATGATGACCGCATTCTTTGCATAGTGTTGCTTGTCATCAATATCCATATAACTAAAGTCTTCAGTAGAGCAACTTCCTCTCACTATTAATTATACTTAAACAAGTATTTGAACCGGTTCATTTTTAATATAGCATTTTTTTAAAAGATTGCAACACTTTTTTTAAAACGCTTTCTGAAAGTGGCGGATTTTTTGCCTTTTTAAAATTTTATTCTAAAATTTACTCTATTTGTGGGTGTTTTGTGCGTTTTTCTCTTCCATCCGTTTGAAGTTTTACATTCCAATGGTATAATTTCTTTATCCTATCAAATGGGGGAAGTATTTTGAAGAAATTAATCGTACTATTTATTTTGTCTGCGGGACTTTTGACATTGACTGGCTGTGATTTGTTTGGCGGCTCTGACCAATCCTCGGACGAAACAACCGATTCTTCTGTCTTAAAAGCGGAAAAAGCAGATATCACCAACAGTGTATATACGCTAAAAGTACGTAAAGATATGGATTTATCCGCGGGACAGTTGACATTTACAGATAAAAAAATGGAATGGACACGCACGTATCAGACACAAGGAACTGATTCTTCTGAATCATCTGAAGAAAAAACAGTGCTGACAGATATCAAGATCACTACCAAAGATGACGAATATATTATTTCAGGAAAAGAAAATAAAAAAGAAACAACAGTCATATTTACAAAAATCGGTAATTACCGTTTGAAGGATGAGGATGGCAACATCTACAGTCTATAGTGCCGTCTGTTGGATCTTCTTTTGTTTCTCCCCTTCTTTTCTGCTATAGTAAAGAAGCAAGATGATTGTAAAGGAGACGAAATGAATGATCGATAGTCCTGATTATTGTACATGTAATAACAACAAAAATATCCATACAGAATTTAATGACCAAGGAAGCTTGAGCATATGCGACAACTGTCACAAACTAGTCAAAGATTCATTTAAAACATTTGAATCTTATCCTGTTCAAAATTATGTAAAAAGTAGAAGAAGATAAACAAATCCAAGCAAAACTCACTATGGCTGATTTTTATGAACTTCAAACTCAGCTTCTTCCTTTGATCAAGCTTCATCAGTAAAACAAACAGTGGATCATTTCAGTTTACAAATCAAAGAGTAAAGATTTATTTATTTCAAATATTTGAATATAAAATAACCAAACGATAGAAAGGCTTATTCTACATCACGTAGTAATTTTTCTTTCCCGTCGTTTGGTTTTTTATTTTTAGCCTAATTCTTGACCTTTTGCATGCTGGTTATCCGTAAAATATTTTCCAGCAGGCTTTCCTTCCAATTCAGCTAATTTTTCTTGGATCTGACGGATCACCTTTTTTGCATCTTCTGGATTTTCTACAAAATCGAATTTATCCCCATCCACTTGTATTTTAGGACATACATCAAAATCTTCATACCATTGATTATAGCGGGTGTTCAACGTTTCATAATAGGTATATAACGTCTCATCGCTTTCTAGCTGTTCATAGTCACGCCCACGTTTTTTGATACGTTCTAGCATCGTGTCCAAAGAAACTTTGATATGGACCATCAAATCAGGCCGTTTTTTTGGAGCAACATCATCTAACTCGTTTAGCATCGTATCTAATAAGCTATCGTACTGCTGTACTTCGATATCCGTTACCCGACCTAAATCAGCGTTTAGATGGAACAACAGGCTATCTTCATAGATGGATCGGTCTAGCACATTGTCATCGTTCACTAAAGCATTTTTCATTGCTAAAAATCGCTTGTTCAAAAAGAAGATTTGCAATAAAAAAGCGTACTGCTCAGGATTTGAATAAAAGAGCGGCAATACTTCGTTATCTTCGACATTTTCATAAAATGGTTTAGAATCAATCTCTTTTGCAAGCATATCCGTCAAACTGCTCTTACCTGCACCAATCGTTCCTGAAATCAAAATCACTGACATACAACCCTTCCTCTTCTATAAGTACTCGCCTACGTAAGTTTCAACAGGCAATGTTTCAAAATCATATTCACGTACAGCTTGGTCTGATTTTAAATACGTATGGAGACTTTGTGTAATCATCAAGTTCGTAGGTACCGTCTCTTCTTGTACAATGATCATCGGTTTTTTCAACATAGTTGCCACACCTAATTCGTAAGCCGTTCCTGGATCGATTGTTTGATGCTCAAAGTCAAGGATAGCAACAACAAATTCTGCATTTGTCAGTTCTTCCATATCTTTTTCGTATACTTCCTGCGCCCATCCAGCGCTGAATAGTTCATAATTGCTTTCTTGGTGATGACGTGGAGAGTAGAAACTTGTGACTGTTTTGTTTTCCTCCAACGCTTTTTCGATACGACTTACTCGATCGATTTGCTCCTCTGAAAAAAATGGTCCTGCTAAATATATTTGACTCATTATTTTGCCTCCTTCAATAATAACTGATTTTTAATAGATACTGCTCGTAATTCATTGACCAGTTCCAATGGATTGTTGGAAAAGATTACTTGATCCAACCATTTTTTATCCATAAAATCCTCTTTTGCAAAAGTTTCTAATAATTGTTGCAAGCCGCTGTAATAACCGCCAATATTCAATATTCCGATTGGCTTGTCGGGCGTCAGACCGATTGCTATCCAAGAAAGAAGTTGTGAGAATTCCTCCAATGTACCTAGACCTCCAGGGAAAACGAGGACAGCATCTCCCTTTTCAAATAATAATACCTTTCTTTCATCGATCGTTTCTGTAGGAATAAATGTAGTAACATCTTTTCCAGGCAATTCAGTTTCAAAAAGCCCATTCGGATAGATACCTGTGACTTTTCCGTTATTTTCCAGTACTGTTTTACTAATCACTCCCATAATCCCGGAGTATGAACCACCGTAAACCAGTTCGATTTCTTCTTGTGCCATGTATTTTCCTAACGTTTGCGCAATAAATTTGTAACTTTCTTTATTACCAAAACGGGAACCGCAAAAAACAGTAAGTTTCATAAAAAAACACTCCCTAACTCAAAAGTCTATCTTCATTCTACACGTGTTTTTTTAAAATAAAAGACTAGATTTTGTAGTTTTTTAGTGGTATATAGGATAGACACCACTATATATAGTATTTAGAAAAAAATCATTTTTCAGCTATTTTATAGATAAAACAAAAATAAATAACGTGTTTTCATCGATATGAAATGACTTACTTATAGAAGATACTGGGATTTCGTCCTATATGCCAATAACGTGTATTATTTTAAACAACAAATACTTGTTTCTTTTATTAACGAAAAAATCATTTTGTTCTCGTGTTATGTTTCACTGATAAATGATGTTTCTCTAAATAAAAAAGCCGACGAACTAAACGATCAAAATTTGATCATTTTTGTTCATCAGCTTCTCCTAAAAATCTTTTTGTTAACGATAAATAGCTGGATTTGTAAAAATATCACTTGAATCGTCACTGCTGGAAGAAAATTCAGTGATAACCGCACCTGTTGCGCCTGCCTGGAACTAGTGTTTGATATTGGGCTCGAACGTGTACTGATCTCTAGCATGAAGAATAATTTCTTTTTTTACTGTATAATAACTTTCTTTCCTTTTTGGAATAGTACAGGAAAGTTTTTTTGTTTCCTTTCCTTCGACATAAGGTATACCAGACCCTTTCGACAACGAAAGGTTCTCATTTTTCCTTCATCGTCATTTCAAGGAGGGTGCCGATGCTCTGGACAGTTTCGATCGCTCCTAAACCAAAATCTGTATATTCGATTCTTTCTAACTCTGATTCTTTCATACCATTCCTGCCTCAAGGTACATCTATTGTACTTTTTTCTTGTAATCCATTCTGCCTCTCCTAACTAATTGTCAAATCATCCCAAGATATGTCTTCTTCCTCTTTTTCTTCTTGGATGATTTCTGCATTCGGATCTACTGGTTTTTTCAATAATAAAATGGTTATTCCTGTGACAAAAGAACCAGCTAACAATGCACCAATGAATGCCCATGGTCTGGTCATCGTAGCGACTGCAAACATTCCCGATGCCGGAATACGGCTATCTGCGCCCCAAAACATGCTTAATCCGCCACCTACTGCCCCACCGACTCCCGTTGCTATGACATTGCGTGCCAAGTCGTTCAATACGATAGGGAAACATCCCTCTGTGATCTGACAGATCCCCATAGGAAAAGCGGTCTTCAATGTATCGATTTCTTGACGATTGAGTATATTTTTACGAATGATTTTCCCTAAGAAATAAGCGATCGTCAAGCCGAATGGGGTTACCATCGAAGCTAAAATCAATACAGTGATTGGTTCATAGATTCCTTCTGAAAATCGTGCCACACCCCCTTATCCAGAATAAATGGTAATCCAGAAACAGCCGTGTATCTGCGGTAATAAGCCTAACCAAACGAAAAATATGAGAAGCTATTTTTGTTTGGCTGTTCTTATTACTTGATGCAGGGCAGCTTTTTCACAACCTCTTTTTTTATTTATGTTTCATAATCAATATGGTAAGGATGCAGCTCCGTATGGTAGACCGCCTCCGAATATTCAATCATTTCCCCAATTTGCGTAGACGATTTCCGTATCCGTTTGATGCCGATCTGTGCGTCTGTTTTCAGAATTCCTTGTTCTTCTTCTGTTAAAAATACTGCCGAGAAATCATCAGAAAATGAGTCAATAGTATATCCTTTTTTCGTCAGCAAACGATACAAAGATTCTTTGCCAAATTCTTCTCTGCTGAATTGCATCATTTCTTGTGGAAGATAATGAACAAAATAAATATAAGGCTGATTGTTCAAATAATATAAGCGCTTAAAACAAACAGCTTGCTCACCGAAAAAGGAAAACAAAGGATCTTCCTTCTTTATATGGACCAATTGCAAATCCAGCGTTTCTTTCCGGACTTCATATCGGGAGTTCTCCAAGATTTGCGTAAAGCTTGCCGCTTTGGATAATCGATTGTAAGGACGATTGCTTAGAACCGTCGTCCCACGACCACTTTTCTTTGCGACATATTCATCTGATGCCAGCAGTTCGATTGCCTTTCGGACAGTGATTTTGCTGACTTGAAACAGTTCTTCTAATTCACTTTCTGTCGGCAACATCGAACCGACTGGATATTTTCCTGAGAAAATATCTTCTTTAATTTTATCTGCGACTTCCAAGTATAGTACACGTGTCCTTTTCATAACGTCACCCTTTGCTTTACTATTACTAAAAGAATAGCACATAAAAAATAAAAAAAGAACACAAATCACATGTGAGAAGTGTGTTCTTTTTCATTCAGCTGCTTTAATTACAAGTTTACGCCATTTGAGGCAATTACTTCTTTATACCAATCAAAAGATTTTTTCTTTGATCGATTCAGTGTCCCATTTCCTTCATCGTCTAGATCCACATAGATAAAGCCGTAACGTTTACTCATTTCTCCTGTTGATGCACTGACAAGATCGATACATCCCCAAGGCGTATAGCCCATCAAATCTACACCGTCTGCTACTGCATTAGCCATCGCTTCGATATGACGACGTAAATAATCGATCCGATAATCATCAATAATCGTGCCATCCTCTTCCATATGATCAATGGCTCCAAGACCGTTTTCAACAATGAATAATGGTTTCTGGTAACGATTGTATAATTCATTCAATGCGATTCTCAGCCCTTCTGGATCGATCTGCCAGCCCCATTCACTTGCCTCAAGAAACGGATTTTTTACTCCTCCCAGCAAGTTCCCTTCTGAAGTTGCTGCTTGTGGATCAGTCTCATTGATTGCCGTAGACATATAATAACTAAATCCGATGTAGTCCACTGGATATTCTTTTAGCAACTGGAAGTCTTTTTCCGTTTGCTCTAATTTTTCCGGATCGACTCCATATTTTTTATGGGTACGCGCTGTGTATGCAGGGTATTCTCCACGTACTTGGACATCCGTGCAGAAAAAATTGAATTCTTGGTTTTGGATCATTGTTGCTGCCTGATTGACTGGATTGGCATCGATGCTGTAAGTTGTTGCATAGATAATCATGCAGCCGATTTGGATATCCGAACGCAATTCGTGGCCGATTTTTACGGCTTTGCTACTTGCAACGAATTGATTATGCCATGCTTGGAAAATATTTTGGTACTCTCCTGCTCCATTGCTTTTTACTAATCCTTGACTTAAAGCTGGAAAGTGAAAGGCCGAATTGATTTCATTGAAAGTCATCCAATATTTGACTTTACTGCTGTATCTCTCTAATACTGTCTGAGCAAATCGTTCATAGAAGTCGATCAGTTTTCGATTTTTCCAGCCACCGTATTCTTTTGCCAAATGAAGAGGCATTTCGTAATGAGAAATCGTGATCACAGGTTCAATATCATATTTTAAGCACTCATCAATCAGCTGATCATAAAATTCTAATCCCGCTTCGTTAGGAGTACCTTCGTCTCCATTTGGAAAAATTCGTGTCCAGGCAATCGAAAAACGATAACATTTGAATCCCATTTCCGCAAACAAGGCAAGATCTTCTTTGAAACGATCGTAATGATCGATTCCTCGATGATTCGGGTAAATATATTTTTCTTGATCAATCGTCCAGTCAAATTCTTCACTGCCGATAATCGCAAAGCGCTGCTTACCTCCAGGCATAGCATCTGCAACGGATAGTCCTTTTCCGTCTCGATCATAAGCCCCTTCTAATTGATTTGGCAGCAGTTGCTCCACCCCATAAAAATTTTTCTGAAAAACGTGATTGCATCCTGATTTCCTCCTTATTTTACAATTGCCAGAACATCTTCGTTTGCAATAATCTCTTTTTGGTCTAATTCAAGTATATCGGCAAATGCATCAGTATTCGTAATGACAACTGGAGTGATTACGCTATAGCCAGCTGCTCTAATTGCTTCGATGTCAAAACGAATCAATAAATCTCCTGCTTTGACGAGATCCCCTTGTTTGACTAAGATCTCAAAGCCATTCCCATTTAATTCTACTGTATCCATCCCGATATGAATCAAAATCTCCGCTCCGTCAGTCGTTGTGATCCCTACAGCATGTCCAGTTGGAAAAATAGTCGTGATCTCTCCGTCTGCAGGTGCAACTAGTTCTCCTACTTCTGGATCAATAGCGATACCTTTTCCCATCACGCCAGAAGAAAAAACTTGGTCTGGTACTTCACTCAATGGCAGTACTTTACCCGTTAAAGGACTTTTTAAGGTATGCCGTGCTGAAGTAATCGGTTCTCCTGCATTCGCATGTTTGTTTTCTAATTGATTGTCTTGTGTTTGTTCGTCAAATCCTAAAATCAATGTACCTACGAATGCAAGAACAAAAGCAATTCCTGTAGCTATTACTGCTACTGTCACATTTGACTCTACACCATCCACCGTATTAATGAAAGTCGGAATCGTCAATAAGCTGACCAAACTGCTGGAGAAAGCTTTTACTCCGGAAAATCCGATAATAGCTCCACCAATACCTCCAGAAATACAAGCGGCAATGAATGGTTTCTTCAAAGGTAATGTCACACCATACACAGTTGGTTCAGTGATTCCAAATAACGAAGTCACTGTAGAAGAAATCCCTAATGCTCGAAGTTTCGTATCTTTTGTTCGCAATGCTACAGCTAAAGCAGCCCCACCTTGTGCCAAGATGGCTGGAAGAAGCATTGGCATCAATACATCAAACCCATATTGTTCGATATTCAAAAACATGATCGGTACGAATCCCCAATGCATGCCGAACATCACGAATACTTGCCATAAACTTCCCATGATTAGACCTGCTACGATTGGACTAAATCCATAAATCGAGTTGAAGAGACCGCCTAAAGCATTACCGGCAACCGTCCCGATTGGTCCTAAAGCAAGAAATGTTAATGGAACCATCACTACTAAAACGACAAGCGGAACTAAAATCATTTGCAGAAATTGCGGAATCACTTTTTTTACGAATGGCTCTAATTTACTTTGAACCCATACGGCTAGAATGATTGGTATGACAGAAGAAGTATAACCAGATGGTGAAAGAATCACTGGGATCCCAAAGAAACTGATAGCTTCTCCCGCACCAGCAACTGCTGTGATAGCTGGATACACAAGTGCCATAGCAATTGCTACTGCTAAAAACTGGTTGGCTTTGAACTTTTTAGCTGCTGTAAAAGCAAGCATGACAGGTAAGAAGGTAAAGACACCATCTGCTGCAGCAAACAATATTTGATAAGTACCGCTATCAGCTGTCAGCCAGCCCATCACCGTTGCCAATGATAAGAATCCTTTCAATACCCCGGCGGCTGCCATCGCCCCTAGAAAAGGTGTAAATATACTAGAGATAATATCGATCAGACGATTCAAAATATTTTTGGACTCTTCTTTTCCATCCTCCGAAACTGCAAGACCTTCCTCATCCACGATCGATTGATAAACATCTGCTACATTACTGCCAATCACTACTTGATACTGACCGCCACTTTGTACGACTTGGATCACGTCCGGGTCTTCTTTTAACTTTTGCGTATCTGCTAAAGATTCATCTTTTAATCTGAATCGCAACCGCGTAGCACAATGTACTAAACTTTTGACATTCTTTTGTCCTCCTACCGCTTCCCATACACGACGACCAACTGCTTGATTATCCATTGTTTTTTCCTTCTTTCTTTTTTATTTAAAAAATAAAAACCCAGATTGAAAAAAACAGTCACAAACATTCGTGAACCTATTTTTTCAATCCAGGTTTTGCCTGCCATACAGTAACAATCCTTATGATTGGATGCTTTTTTTCTCACTTACTACTCTTTGAATATGAATCGTTAAATAAATCTGCTCTGCGATCCCCATTTCCTGTTTTTGCGTTTGTCGAAGATACTCATTGATCCGTTCGACACAATGAAACGCTTTTGGATACTTTCCTTGAACTAATGCGTAGAGAAATTCATCTTGCTCGTCAGATCCTTCCCCTTTGAGATAACGCTGGGCAAAAAACTGCAGATGAGTAATGATACGCTGATAATTCAAAGATTCTTCATCGAACACGATGCCGAAGAATTTACTGATGATACTCAGTATATCTCTTACCATTGTGGTAGCGGTCATCGTCACTTGCATGTCTTCGTTTCCTTGTTGGCTATTCACAAAATGAAAGGCAATAAAACCGGCTTCATCCTCAGAAAGTTCCACACCCGTCTTTTGTTTCACGAACAAAAGAGCCTCTTTCGCTGCTTGATATTCTTTCGGATAAAATTTTTTTGTTTCAAATAATAATGGATTAGGCAGTTGGATATTTTCTTTTGCTCGTGTGATCGCATAATGAAGATGATCGGTCAATGTCAGATAAATATTAGGCGAAAATTCAACTTTTAGTTTATCTTCAGCCAGTTCGACTACTTGTTTGACCCATTCGATCTCCTCTGCCGGAATATCAGCCATCAGCTGCTGGAATTGGTTTTTAGCAAAAGAATCTCTTAAAACAAATTCTTTTTGGACCGCTTCTGGCGAAATCTCGTCCCCAATCTTTTTTTGAAAAGCTAGTCCTTTTCCCATACAAACGACTTCTTCCCCGAATCCATTTTTCGAAATGACGACATTGTTATTCAAAATTTTATCAATTTTCATTTTGCTTCGCCCTCTCAAGAAAAATAAAAAAACCTAGAATTCGCCTACTGTTTCTTAGCTGAATTCTGGTTTTGCCTGCCGTACAGTAACAATCCATTTCTTATTCAAAATCATCATACCATCGAATTTTTATTTATGCAAGCCTTTTCATATAAAAAATAAAAAAACTGGAACACAAGTCTATCTAGAAAACAACCAAATCAGAGATGCACCTCTTTGCGTTTCTCTTTTTTTCAGCAAATTGGTTTTTCCTTATCGATTCATATCCTTTGGCTGTTTTTAATCTGTAACGACTTATGTCCCAGTATCCTAAAATGTTTTTGTCTCTAGATTGAAAGCAGATCTCATATCATCTGTCGCATCTTTTATCGATGTAACACTTTCCAGTTCTCCTTGTACAACTAGTCGCGTGACGGCGTCCATGTCGCCACAAGTAATTAGTGTGACAATTTCTTTTCCCTCGACTTCATTCAGTAATTGGGTATCTGTAGGAGCAACTTTTTCTTTAAAAAATGTTTTGTATGTATACACATTTTCTAAATCTGTCAAATAGATCTTGGCACCCATCTCTAAATTTTCTAGCGGTGTAAACAGCAATTCAGGGTTCGTTGCACGATGGCTTGCTAAGGCATAATTTCCTTTTCCCATTTCTTGATCTGGAGATAATGTTCCTGCTCCGTAAAGTAGTGACGTATTATCCAAGCCTTTGAAAACCGGTAAATTGATTGAAACTGAAGGGACTGCGATACTAGCAATCACTGGTAGATCTGTTCCTCTCATTTGCGACCTCATGACCCCTTCTGTCGTCATTGGTTCTACCGCATCAAAGTCAAAACTGACATCTTTATCGTTATTCTTTTTCAGATCTTCTTTTGTTACATTCGCTATAGCATATTTATCTCCTGTCTCTCTGACAAGATAATCCTTGATCTGTTCATTGAAAATCAAAGCTAGTCCTACTAATAACAAGAGGAACAAGAGGATATTGACTAGCCATCTTTTTGCTTTTCCTTTTTTTTTCATTTTCTCTCCCTCCAGACTCATTTTACTGTTTTTCTTTTGCTCTTTCCAACAGCCGAATGACACATTTCTACAACTCTGTGTATTTTTTTCGTACACCTGCGCTTTTTTCTACAGGATATTTCAAATTATTTTTGATCAATTTTTCTTCAATGATCTCATCTAGATCCAGGTGAAGGTTGTCTGCCATCATGTATGAATAGATCAATACATCTGCCAGTTCTTCTTTGATTCGTTCTAATTGTGTTTCTTTTACTTCTTCCGGCGTTTTCCATTGAAAAAGTTCTAACAATTCAGATGCTTCCAAAGAAATAGAGATAGCCAAATCTTTTTCGTTATGAAATTGTCGCCAATTACGTTCATCTCTAAACTGGTTGACTTTTTCCATACTATTCATTTGCTTGCCTTCTTCCAATCACTTCTTACTTGATTAATCATACCATTTTTTTACATAAAAAATAGATGATGCTTTTAAAAAAACTCCTGTTTTCTTTTATTTAAAATAAATGTCATAGAAAATCAATAATTTAGGTAGCCACCATGTGTATGCAGTAGCGTGTCTTCTTCCCTTGAGGCTTTTTGTTTTTCGATACGTTCTTCTTCCCAAACAGACAACGCTACTAGAATCTCTCTTAATGATTTTCCTTCTTCGGTGAGCGAGTACTCTACTTTAGGCGGGACTTGGTTATAGGCTTTTCGATGGATACTTTCATCTTGTTCTAACTCTCTTAACTGCTGGGTCAGCATTTTTTTTGTGATCGTAGGGATTTGCTTGCTTCTCCACGCCTAAAATAAGCGATATTGCTCTTCCCTTTATCTGGTGTAAGCAAAGCAGTTAGCATTTTGACGATCGTGGGTTCCGCTTTTCACTTCTTATCTACTTAGTATCATGAAGTATACTTTCGTACTAATACTAAGTAGCGGAAGTGTCAACTACTTTGTTTAACTACATAGCAAAACAAACAGAAGGGTGACAACGGTCATCACGCTTCTGTTTCTTTTGAATATGCTGTGTTGTTGTCTCTATCTCCGTGTAGACTTTCCTCAAGCTTATCCTTTGACAGTAAGTCAGTAGGCTGATTTGCTCTTTCTAGATGCCAGATACATTTCTACAAAGAAACAGTGATTCTGCTTTGAAAAATCGATTTTTAGTTCTGCATTTTCGTAAACATCCAGCATTTTTTTCGCACTGTATAGACCTAACCCGCCATTTTTTTTAGAGGTTTTTCCTCTTTTGACCATCTCCGATAGCGTCAAATTCGTTGGATTTGCCTTGTTCGCTATACTAAAACGTAATCCCTCTTTTTCTTCCAGCAGATTGATCGTAATCGGACTCTGATCGGCTACACGATGATCGAATGCGTTAGAAATAAAAATAGATAAACAGCGAATAAAAACAACCAGATCAATCGGGATTGTTTTCACTTCGACAGGAATAACTACTTGGATCGGGATTTTCTCCGATTCTGCTTTTTCTAGAAATTTTAAAAAGACACCCCTGACAGCTGGGGATACAATATTTGTTAGCTGTTGTATTTGCGGTTTTTCAAAAATAGCTGCAGAATGATCTTCTAAGATTTTTAAAAATTCCAACGTTTCTTTTTTATTTTCTTGAAGAGTAATTTTTAATGAAAACAGTAGACTTTTATAATCATGTTTGAATTCCTCTAGATGATGGTAATATTCTTCATTTATTTGATACAGTTGAAGCGATTCCTGATGTTGTCTTTCTTTTACTTGGAAACTGATCAACATAATGGAAAAAAACAAAGAAAAAAACTGATGACTATCGACAAAAGAGATAGAAGCAGATAATTAGATGAGCGGAAGTGAACACTTCCCAATACCAAGTAAATCACGCCCCAACTTAATAAAATACAAATACCTCCAAAATAGTGTTCAGTTGGATAAGTAAAAAGCAAGTTGAGAAATCTCGTCTGTTTGTCTATACTTTTTACTAATAGATAGAAAATAAATGCGATAAGTAGTGCAAAAAAACTTGCTGTTCCAAGATGTCTCTTTCCTAAATAATCCATCAGATCAAAAACCAGAAAAAAGCTGAGTCCAGTGATAGCAAAAAAAAGATTACTGATCAAACAGCTGATAAACAGGTTTTTCGTAGTAAAATAAAAAAGAAACATCAATAATAAGCCAACTAGGTAAGGAAAACTCACTTTAGGGATAGGAAGTAAAAGTGTCACCACCATCAAAGCTATACAACCAAAGCTGTTTTTTACTAGCAGTTGTTTCGAAAAGAATAAATAGATACCTAAATCTAAAATCAAAGTAAAGGTCAAATAAAGTGTCACTGTTGCGACCATCTTATTCCTCCATTGTTTTGTTTCAAAATGTACACATATTTTTTTGATAGGAGCCTGCATATGAAAAAGTATTTTATCATAGAAGATAACCAGTTTCACAGCGAATGGATCATCAAAGAATTGGTCAATCATCATATCGAGAATATCGTGCAGCTCACTTCTGTCTCTCAAATCAATCAGTTGATCCAGTTGGGCACTATTGATAATCACGATGTTTTCTTTATCGATATCGACTTGAAGCAATCACTCACAGGTATTGATGTCGCCGAACAAATACGTAAAAAAAATGCACATAGTAATATTGTTTTTTTCACCGCTTATACGAATTTTGCAGTAGAGATCATCAATCGGAAAATCCTTCCGATTGGATATATCAGAAAAGACAGGAATTTATCTGAACAAATTCGTCAAGTGCTAGAACAGATCAATTGGAAAGAACAGCAGATCGTAAATGTCGATAAAATCTTTATTGATCAAAAAGGTGGAAGTCTCGTCCTGTATCCTCGGGAAATTTTATATATTGAAAGTATCAAAGGTTTGAAAAACCAAGTTATGGTCAAAACAACTACAGAAGATAAATTAGTGAATACTTCTTTAAAACAATTGAAGACAGAGTTAGAAAAGTATGCTTACTTTTTACTTTTAAAATCTTACTGTATCAACTTATCGCAATTGCAGAAAATTGATTCTGCTCATTATGTGTTAGAATTTTTCAACGGTGACTCCTTACTCGTTGGTCGAAAGATCTTTGAAAAGACAAAGGAACGTTTCCATGACTTCCAAAAAACTGCTTCGAGTTGATGAATAAGAGCTGAGACGTAAGCATAGCAGATTTCAGGGAGTGGGCCTTGAATCGGCTCCACTCCCTGAAATCGTTGATATGATTTTACGCTTCCTCTTCTGTAGGAGCATCTGTTAACGACCATGTGAATGTTGAAACGTAGTTGTCTACAGCATAATTGGATACAGGAACAAATAATTCCACTGATTGTCTCCCTTGTTCCACATTCTCTCCTAATGAATAAATCCATGTGCCAATCCCTTCATTTGCTCCTGCAGTTACTAGATCTACTGCCTGATCTGCTGGGATTTCGATTCCTTCAGCGCCAGTTCCAGAAACGGTAGATGGCATTCCACTGCTATTAGTTGCGCTATTTCGAATCACGGCGTTTTTGAATTTCACCTTTGAACCAGTTAGTTTATTCGTATCAGATGTTGTACCAATAAATTCTGTTCGTTTGACTGATAATTTCCAACCGGCATAATTTCCGCTTTTATCCGTTACTTGTACGAAATTCTGTACTTGTGTTTGTGCTCCAGTACTGTCCGTTCCGCTTTGTAATGCAGCATATACTGTTTTTGCTGTACCTAACTTGATTGTTCCAAAATCAAGATCTGGAGCTTGGTCAATCGTCAGTAATCCGGATGTTCCCTGATTTGGTTCGTCAGGTGTAAAAGGAGTATCAGGATCATTTGGATCAACAGGAGGAACTGGAACAACGTCTTCAGGATTTGCAGCATCTGGTTTGGTCACAGAAATCGTTCCTTCTGTAGTGGCTGAGCTCTTATTCTCAGCAAAAACACTTTGTGTACATAATAATAGACTTCCAGCTAGAACGGTACTTAATGCAATTGTTTTTTTCATTTCTTTTTCCTTCTTTCTTTTAAAATAAATAATCCAGCAAATAAGCCAATAAGAATGACTCCAACAAGTATCAGCCATCGCCAGTCAAATGTTTCTGGCTGATTTTTTAAATCAATATCCTTTTCATTCAATTGGTCCGCTGCATCATCAGTTATTTCAAAATCGGTATGGAGATTCCAGCGTTTTTCTTTCCAAGCACCCTTCACAACCGCTTGATAATGTCCCGGAGCTAATTTTTTTCCTTCTAATGGGACAAGTAAATCAAAATTTGTATTGGGTGCTACATCTATTTTTTCTTTTTTTATTGAAAGGTAAGGCTCTTTTGTTTCTTTTTTGTAGATTTCAACCGATGTAGTCAAGCCGAACATATAAGAAGCATTTGGATTTTGAAGATTCGCCTTAATCACATTTCTTCCATCGCTTTGATCCGCATAAGCTTTTTTTAATTTCAAATCTGGGGAAGACTCTTTTTCGCTATTTCAAATCAAGATTGCTTTCACTTGAGAAAACTGATTGACGACACCAACTGTACTTTTGTTAGAAACGTTCTCTTTTTTTTCTTGAAACGTGATCCCTCCTGCGACCACACCAGCCAGCTCTTTTTCTGGCGCTTTCAGTGAAAGTGTCTCAGTGACCGCACTTTGAGGAGGAACAGTTATTTCTCCCACTGTTTTTGCTAAGTTTTTCATATCATAACTTAATGTTTCATCAAATTTACTTTTTGATTCTCCATATTCGATCACACCGTTTGAATTCGTCGTAGCGGAGTGGATCAATGTCTCAACTGTTACTGATTTATCTGTTCGGTTAAAGACCGTGTAGGGGATTTCCTGTGTTTTCCCAGGCTCCATCCTTACATTTATATATGTTTTGTTCTTATCAATCTGATTAGCCGGTAATTCAAAATCTACCGCAAAATTGAATTCGGAGGCATGGACAGGTGTCTGCCAAAGGATGAATCCAAGGAGAAGGATCATAAGTAAAGAGCAGTTGTTTCGATGACTTTTATTCCATATTCGATTCATCAATCATCCTCCTTGATCTTTATTCTGTCGGCGCATCTGCTAATGTCCATGTTATCTCTGCTGAGTAATTACCAGCTATCTGATTTTCTTTGGTTAAGACAAGTTTAAACGCCCGACCGTTATTTAAATATTCTGAATAATCTGCTTGCACATTCGTTGAATTTTGTCCTCTGACAATTTCCAGTTCTTCTTCATTCACTAATTGATACTCCTCTCCTTTCTTGAAATATAGGACATCCTGCATAGAAAATCCTGCATCATTTGTGAAAGGCTGAGATAATTTTATCGTTAAGATCCACGGATTTTTCGTTTCTCGCTGATCATAAATCCATAATTTTTCCTGTATATCCATTTGGCCAAATGCTTCTTGTGTCAAACCAGTTGCTTTGATCTGACCAAAATCGAGTTTGGAAGGGGCAAGAAATGAGAGACCACCTTCTACTACGATCTTCGTAGCAGGTGCAAAAGGCGGGGCATCATGATAAACAACTGGCGTATCACTTGGATTGTGATTCCCAATTTCATCGTTGGTACTTGGCTTGTTCTGCACACCCTTAGCAGTAGCTTCTCCTGCTTGGTCGTTTAATACAATTTCTAATACATCTCCTGCAAAAAGTTGATTTTCTGGGATAGAAAGAACAAATTCCCCTGTATCATCAATAGTTGTTTCTGACAAAACAGCTTGATTTTTTTTCAATGAAACCAAGGCTCCTGCTTCACCTGTACCTGTGATCGTGCGAGAAGCTGCATTGATCAATGTGGTACTTAAATTAGCAGGTTCAGGAGGAATCACATCGACTGTCGTTTTGGCAGAGTCCAGTTCTGTCACTTCTTGGCCACCTCTTACTTTTTTAGCAGCAACAACTTGCACTTGATCCTCCGTTTTTAATCTCTCATCATTGGGTACTTGAACTTCGAACAAGCCGCCTTGTTCGCCTTCTCCCCATGGGTTATATCCTGCCCCTTCATTTTCATCTGTTTGTCCTTGCGTGAGAGCAGTAATTTCTACAGATGATTTCGTCGTATCTGCGTAAGTAATACGTAAAGTCACTTCTACTTCGCCTGTCCAAGCATCTCTTGGCTTTGCCTCGACACCTTCGGGAACAACGACATGCCCATAGATTTTTTTATCTGCATTCGTTGGCACTCTTAAGGATTCAATCATCGGGAGCTGATTATTGGCACTGATTCGATTATAATTTTTCATTCCGGCACCTGTCTGAGCAAATTCATTTGTTAAACCTGCACTAGGGCTTGATACGAAATTGCCTAAGTCGGTCCCATTGATCGAT
Organism: Enterococcus sp. DIV0436a; assembly: GCF_051711605.1. NCBI lineage: Bacteria > Bacillati > Bacillota > Bacilli > Lactobacillales > Enterococcaceae > Enterococcus > Enterococcus sp. DIV0436a. The sequence continues at coordinate 598,712 of NZ_JBIONA010000001.1, read as the reverse complement.
AAGTCTGTCATATCAGAAAAATAATCCGGGTCTTTTTCAAAGTTATCGAATGTTGCGCCTGTTTTTCGCCATAAAGCGATTTCTGAATGGGCGATCTTTAAAGAAGAATCTCCATTTCCTTGGAATACCCAGCCGCCTATGCCATTGGTCTCGCTTCCAATCCGTTTGTTTTGGAAATCAAAATAGGTAGGAGATTCTAAGTCCACATTCAACACATCCCCACTGATGATGCCGGTCTTATCTTCCCCTGTTTTCCCGACCATGACTAAATAAGTTTTTTCACCTGCCGTAAAATTTAAATCAATATCTCCAGTTGTATCTACAGTTGCTCCGGAATCTGCGCGTATATCGATATTTGATTTTTCTCCAGTGACTGTAAAATCAGCTGAACCTGGACTTTCTAGAAAACCAGAAGCGTCATAAAATTGGATCGCTTGATTTCCTTGATTGAGTCTGTTCACGTAAGATTTGCCATCACCTGTATTTCTTACCCTCAATGAGCCTCCATTGGTTACTGTCAGCTTTTGCGTACCATTCTCAAAACGAACTGCGCTGGAACGCCCACTCTGCTTATCGATGTCGATAACTGATCCGGCTCCTTCTACGATCAAAGAAAGGCCTTTTCCTACAAAACGCATCCCATTGTTCCCGGGTTGATCGTCATCTCCAGCCATTTTGACCGAGATTTGTCCACCACTTGATACATGGATTTGACTAGAATCTCCTTGCAAGCGAAATCCGCCCGTAGTTGCTGTATTGATGGTGATTTTCCCACCATTCGATACAGTGACTTTCGATCCTGAACCTCTCATTTGGATGATTCCGCGATTGTTGTCATTGGTAATATTGATCTTTGTATTTACCGAAAATTCGCTTCCCGAACCACTGACTTCAAACATGACATTACCAGGTAGCGTATCGACTGCCTCTCCTTCATCGCTAACGCCATCTGCCCGATCATAATCAAGAGAGACCTTTGAACCGCTTAAGATATGGATTCCTGGCGCTGTTTTTCCACTACCAGTCTCATCTCCTGAATCTAGAAAACCGTAGAATTTCCCTAGATACGGTCCATAAAGTTGACTACCATTGATCACATTCAATTGATAGCTTCTACAAAAATAGGCTTTACCCGGAGCGGCATTCAGTCCTTCCTTCACTGGTTGGACATCCAACACACCGGAAACACCATCTAATGTGACAGTTGCACGAGGAGCGTAAATCAGTCCTAATTTGGACCCATCATACAAATCAAGTGTCCCGGTAAATTTTATTTCTCCCGTAAAATGATATCTGCTTCCCCAAAAATCGGTCATATAAGCAATGATAATGGCATTTCCATCGATATTTGGTGTCAATCCACCTGGATGTGCAGCTGTTCCTTTAAAATTCTGGAACTCGATCGACTGAGGTATCTCATTGATATAAATATGGTGTGTGCCGAAATTGTGAGCGAATCCACCAAAATCAATAACGATATCTCGTTTGATCTCTAATTCCCTGTCTAAAGTCAAAGGCTGAATCAGTCGGATCTTAGTTACTGATTCGTCTGCGAGAAGCTGCGCCAGTTCTTCTGTTGTGGCAGCTTCGCTGTACCCATCCGCTGAAACAGCTCTTGCCAGTGCCGCTTCACTGCTATCAGACGTTTGTTCAGCTACTTCTGAGGTCTCACTTGTCTTATTTTCTTCTTGCCTTTTATTAGTAGAAGCCTCACTTTGAGATTCTGTAGTTTCAGAAGTAATCGATTCTTCTGAAAAAGTAGTCTTGTCAAAACTTTGATTCTCTGATTGCGTTGATTCGTTTGTTTTCTCTACATCGGCAAAAACGGATGTCACCATCAAGAGAGGGAAGACAAACAAAATCGACGCAATCAGCTTTTTTACACATTGATTCATTCTCCACCATCCTCTCTGACGTTTTGACAATTTTATTTTATCGTTTTAATCTATTTCCAATTGTACTTTCATATTTAAAATATGTATTTTTATGGAAAAATTTTTCTATTAGGTGTAAATTTCTTTTTTGTACAAAAAAAAGGCTGTGACAAAAGTCTTGTCACAGTCCCTTATCCCGAACAAGCGGTGTTCTCCCGCCAACTCCTCGGTCACAACCTCCATTTTAACAATAAACCTGTAAATGTGAGGGCAATACTTTGATTGTCACAGGTAATTTATCCCCTTCATCTCCATCAACATTCGTCGTCAATTCTTCCTCATCAGCTAATGACACAACTAATTGCTCACAAGTAAGGTAGGCTAGATTTTTCGTAGATTCATCTACTCCTTTTAATAGGTCTGGCAATGTTTTAAGCGTATCGATCAAAGAAGAATCTTTTAAATAAACCAAATGGAGCTTACCATCATCCACTTTTGCATTTGGAAGTAATGTTTCAAAACCGCCGACTGAGTTAGTTAGTCCTATCAGCAAGGTACTGCTCTCAATTTCTTCCTTCTTTCCATCAACTTCTACGTGAAACGAGTAGGATTGTGTGGAAGCTAACTGTTTGATTCCTGACATGAAATAAGCTAGTTTTCCAAATTTCGTCTTCTTCTCCGCATCTACATCATTGATTGCTTCAGGGATAGAGCCAATTGCGACGACATTCATAAAATAGTCGTCATTTATTTTTCCAATATCCAATGGCTTGACTGATTCAATCGAAAAATGATTGATCGCTTCCTCAGGTTCTAGCGGTATCCCTAATGCTCGAGCCAAGTCATTCACCGTACCCAATGGGAAAAATCCGAAATTTGGCCGATGTTCTTGTTCAGCGATTCCACTGATTCCTTCGTTGACTGTTCCATCTCCGCCCATGACAAACACACTATGATACCCTTCCGTAGCCGCTTCGCGAGTAAAGTTTTTTGCATCCCCTGCTTTTTTTGTATGCAAGACGACCACTTCATCAAACACCGATTCCAATTTTGCTATCGCTAATTGCTCAAATTCCTTTGCTTGTTCACCGCCTGAACTGGGGTTTACCACTAATAAAACTTTTTTCATCACTTTCTTTCCCTTCTGATTGATTTCTTTAATATAACGATAGCATAAAGAAAAAAATTAGGCTGTGATGAAGTACTGTTCATGAAACATTCATTTATTTTTTGACAAGATAAAACATCCATACTATGAAACTGAGGAAAATTAAAACAATGATATAGGAAATAAAAGAAAATGATAGGCATTGTATACCTAATAAAGTAAAAATCTTAGGTGGCAGATAAAAACACAAAAATAGCAAGAGAATGTAATAGCGTTTCTTCCACTTTTTGTTATCAGACCTTATAGCGATCAGAGGAATACCAAATGCATAACTGAAAAACTCTTGATGTACTGTTAATATGTCACGGCCTTGAATAATAAATGCGACAATCCCCGCTATAATTAGTGTGCCTAACACCAAAACGGAAAATTGATGAATATATTTTATATACAAATGATCCATTGTACTTCCTGCCTTTTTATTTGTGAGAAAAACAAATCCGTATACGTGAATAACTTCTAGAAATAAAAGAAATTTGCAAAACCACTCCATTTATCTACTTCTACGTGCATTTTTTGATATTGTTTTCTTTATTTAAGATTATACAGAAAAATATCTAGGGTCGCTGGATTCTAAGTAAAAAAAATTTTTAAAATAAAAAGAACTAAATCAAGTAGTAATTAAACTACTGTTGATTTAGTTCTAATAAAAAGATTTAGATGAACAGTTTTATTGATTTAAATAGTTCATATTTTTTATTTATACCGCTTATTTACTACTTGCTGTACTAGAATCTGAAGTGAATGTACTCAAAACATTTTCAAAGTCTTTGTCTTTGATTTTTACATTAGCGTCTTTCAATACTTCGCCAATTACTTTATTCTGGAAGGTACTGTCACTTAATTTTGTGTCTGTTGCAATTTCTTTCAATTCTTTTTTGTATTTATCCATGTCGTTGCCTTTGTTTTGGTTTTTCACCATTTTAACCACATAATATTCCGTAGTATAAGTTGAAGCATTGGTAGAAGTGATCACATCAGAAACTTGACCATCTTTCAACTTAAAGGCTGCTTCTTTGACTTCTGCCGGAACCGTTGTAGTAGTGGAATCAAATTTCACTTTTCCGCCATCTTCTTTTGTCGTAGTATCAGTTGACTTGTCTTTGGCTAATTTAGAGAAATCGTCTCCCTTATCAGCAGCTTTCTTCACATCTTTTGCATCATCTTCACTTGCTACTTGGATAATTTGAGCTTCCACTTCTGGATGGAAAGATTCCCAAGCCGTTTTTAAATCTTCATCGGTCAATTTGATATGTTTCTTTAGACCTTCTTGAAAGGCTAGACTTTGTTTGATACTGTCTTTGAATGTTTGTTCTGTGTAACCTGCAGATTTCAATTGTGAATCAAATGAATCACCCAATTGTTTCTTTGTTTGATCATATTGAGAATCGATTTCTTTGGTTGATACGTCATCTCCATATTTATCTTCAAATACTTGATAAACGATCAACTGTTGCACAGCGGAATCTGCTCCTTGCATTTTTTTCAAGCTATCCATTACTTCTTGTTCGCTGATTGTACCGCCTTTATAACTAACGGCTGTTTTTTCACCGGCATTCGTACAGCCTGACAATAAGCCAGTGCCTAGTACGATGGCAAGTGCTAAAAATCTTTTTTTCATTTATCAATTCTCCTACTTTTCGTTTTTTGCGAATTGCTAAAAACAAAGGTGTTCAAGATGAAAATCATCAAGAACACCTTTACTAATCTGCTCGATACGTCCTGAATAGATATAAGGCTACACAATCCAGAAAGTTCGCTCAGCAGAATAAATGTCAAGTAGCACATCACACCTTAATATACTACTTCTTTTGTTACCGTTTTTCAAGTCTATCTTGCGTTCCGTATTTAACGTAACTAATTCTTAGAACAAATGTTATCGATTTTGTTTTTCTTCTTCCGCTGCTGGGATATTCAAATCAGACACTTTTATGTTCGATTTTCCAGACATTTTTTTGTTGTTTTTATTATGATATATTTTTATACAACTAAAAATGAATATATTAAAACTACCAAAAATAACTTTTAACGCTGTTTCATTATATGTTTTTTCTATTTTATATAAACTTTTGGATACTTAATACCAACCGGTTGGATTGTACCAACATGAGAATGTGTCAGTTCTATTTCCTGTCGCACTTGCATAGGCCCATACTCCTTTTGTTGCATTTGCTGATCGAATAGAGTTTCCAACTTTCGCTTTTGCACCGTGACGATTATAGACACGACTATAGTGGTTAGAATGACCTGTTTTTCTCGTACAAGTTGTATCACTATAATAAACCCATCTTCCAGAGCTATGATTAATTGCTGTTCTAGAAATTTCCCGGTCTACTGGTAAATTTGACTTAATAATATTACCTTTAGCATCAAAATGAATCTCTCCTGGCTTTAAAGATTTGTAATAGATTTCACCGTGAACTGAATTTGCTTCCACTTCAGATGACATAGCGTTTCCTCCAACAAAACCTATCCCTAGTGCACAAATAATAACTGCTTTTTTCATAAAACGACATCCTTTCCTTTTTGATTTTTAAAGCATGATCTTCTTGTTTCCTATTTTGGTCAGATATGGATCATGCGTGACTACGATAACTAACGTACCTTGGGAAGCTTGTTGCGATAAGATTTCAACTACTTTATCCTTATTTCTTTTATCCAATGACCCAGTCGGTTCATCGGCTAAAATGATTTTGCTATTCTTCAATAAGACTCTCGCACAGGCGATTCTTTGCTTCTCACCACCAGATAATGTGTAGATAGGCGTACTTAGCTTCTTGTTTATATTTACTTTTTTCAATGCCTCATACTTTGCTGTTCGCTTATCTGAAACATTTAAATTCGAAAACTTCAATCCAATATCTAAATTAAAATCGATTGTTTCATATTCAATCAACCCAAAATCTTGAAAAAGAAAAGATATGGTATTTCTTTTTATCAAGCGCTTCTCTCTCCCAGTTAATTGTTTCGTCTCTTGATCGAACAAATAGAATTGTCCTGAACTGAACTGATCATTCAATCCTAATATATTCAATAACGTACTTTTACCTGCTCCACTTTCTCCAACAACAGTCACAAGATCCCCAGCATCCGCAGTGAAACGATCCAAATGAAGAATCGTTTTGTTTCGAATGATTTTTTTCGCACCTTTTATCACTATCAACGGCTCCAATTGTTAACCTCCATTCATCAGCAATAACTGACTTTTCTTTTCTGTAGACAAAATAAAAACAACTGAAAGAATAAAATCAATGAAGCTAAAGAAAAAAATATTAAAAAGATATTTAGGCTCTCTTTCTATAAGAAAAAGGAAGATTACACTTGTCGTTCCCCATTTGATGAGGTTCATCATGAAGAAATCTTTATACGTTTCAAAGAGCGAATAACCACTTGAACGAAAGATAGCGATTTTCCGACAATTGTAGACAAAATATATGCATAACATGACATAGCTCAACAAGAAGAAAGAAAAGAAAGTGAGTAAAAATATCTGTATCAAGTAATGAAATGATCTGCTTAACACTTTGACAGCTATCTCTTCAGTCTGAGTATACGGAAATGATAACTGCAAGTTATCACGTAACTGACTTTCTTCAATCAGCTCAAATAACCTTTCTTTCGACAAAGAGCCTATCTTGATCTTTAACGGTGGATAGATTTCTCCGCTGAGAATATTTCTTTCCAAATACGTACTGTTTTTCAATGTCAGTATTTCAACAACCGGATAATGTTCGATCCAGGGGATAGAAGGAATAAATGTATAAATGGGTTGATTGTTTTTTATAAATAGAAATTTCGGTTCTTTTTCACTGATTTCTTGATAATATTCTGTTATTTGCGCCAGGTCATTTTTTAAATCTGTATGTCTATATCGTTCAGGGATCAATATAACAGGGTGCGTTTCTTTTTCGGTTATTTGGATCAACCTTCCAGAGACATCAATCAAAGGAAATTTCTTAAGATAATTCAGATTTATTTTTATCCCTCTGCCAAACTGTTCATTTTCTTCATTCAAGTAATCTGATACATTGACTAATATACTTTCGTTTTTATTCAAAGTTTCATATAATTCCTGATCTGCTGCTGATGCAAAACGATTGGAATAAATAAAATCCACGTGGTTTTTCCCGATGGTTACTGGATAAAATACATGATAGTCCTCACCAGCGATTTCTTTTGGTGGTTCATGGGAAACAGCTAACTGTGAAGAAGAAAAAACGATAGTTGCTAATTCGACATTGGCAACGGTCAAAAGAAGAGAAAACAACAATCCAAATGTAAAAAGAATGTATTGGATATAGTTGAACGCTTCTCTTAACGAAGCGATTTTTTCAACTAATAAAAGAGAAATCAAAGAGATACCATATATTCCGCTGAACAAGAAAACGTACATCTGGAACAAATAAAGAAATTGCTCCTTATAATACATAAAAATAAAACCACCAATGATTCCTGCAATTATGAATGTAATAATGATTTTCTTTTTCCCCAATAAACACCACAATACTTGATGTAATGAAAAGTCATTATTCAACAATAAACTGATTTCTTTATTCATCAATAAGAAAAAGGATGATAACAAAAGGAATAAAAGAATCAATCCAATAGTTAAATACACTCGATAATTATATACGTCTGTATTTGAAATAACCGAATACGAATAGCTATTTTCAAAGTCTTCAAAAATATTAGTGGCATAATCAGTGTGAAATGCTTGATTGAATCGATCAGTGAATAGTGAAATGAACCGTTCATAGGCTTCTTTTTCTCTCGTCATCAAGAAAAATTCACCTTCAAAATCTTTTATTTTGATCGATTCTTCAATGGACGTTACGCGAAAGGAGGTATTAGAATAGGGTACCTTCTCGTGAGAAGATTTGACATCCCCTTGATAATACAATGTCATTTCAAGCTTTGGCTGTATCTTGAAGTTCCAAGATGTATCTACTTCATTGGATTCATTTACTGTTTTTTTCATATAAGAAAGCTCAGTTTCTGATGAGACATTTTCAAATACCATGATTAGCTGCTCATATTCTTCTTGCCCAATAAAATGTTGTGGCAATCGAATCGGAGTATAAGTATCTGTTTGATGGAAAAATTCATTTGTCCGATAGAGTACCTGTTTATTTATACTAACCAAGGCAAAACCACTCATGATACCGGTCACTATGATTGTGAGTAAAACTGTGAACTTTTTTTTGATTATCACCACTCTCCCTTACTTAAATGATTCTTTGATAAAATCATACCGTTTTTCATCAAAAAAACGTATCTATCAAGTGTATAGGTCATGTAGAATAAATCTATATACTGTAGAATCGAAAGGAGAAGAAGATGAACATCGGAGAAAAAATACGAACTTACCGCAGAAATTGTAAGCTTACGCAAAAAGAATTAGGCGAAAAAATTGGTGTTTCCGATAAAACGATTTCTAGTTGGGAAAATTCTCGTACAATGCCAGACCTTGAAATGCTGTCACTTTTACATCATACTTTAGGTCTGCCGATTGATTTTCCTTCTATTGAATCAGCTACCGAATCAATAGAACCAACATTGCCAGATGAACCTCTTGTTAACAAGAAATCTTATTCATCAAAACAACCCTTCTCACTCAAAAAGACACTATCTTTCTTTCTGCTCGTCTTTTGTTTGGTCTATCTTTTTCTTATCAATTATCAATACAAAAATGAAACGATCGATCGATTCAATCCTTTTTTGAAACCACAAATCGGCTATACCACACTCCCTGTAGGATACGTGGACAATTCCATCGAACGTTGGGTATGTAATGATATCTTTGGCCATGGTACATGGCTGTCTTTTCACGCTGGAGAGGTAGAAAAAGAGAAAAACCATGCTGTAATCAAACACAAAGGAAAACACGTCATGAACGTTCGCCTGCTCACTTGGGAAGCCATTCCCTCAGATTACCAAGAAATCCTCAGCCAAGACTATGACGACGCCTTAAAAAGAAGCCCTCAGGAGCCAGATAGGCATTAAGTAGGAGATGAACGTAGAGATAGAAAAAATCAATGCACATGATCTTATCCAAAAAACAGGGGTACAAATTAATTGAAAAAGCCTTGAGATGAAAGTTCCTAAATAAAAAAGTTCAGAATGATAGGTATTTCTGGCTTATAGTATAATATTTACGCCACAGCCTCCCAATGATTCTTTTTGGAATCATAATCAAGGATGGACATTCACAAAAATATTTTGCTCATTCGATCCGAATAGATTAACGACCAATCTAGTAAGTAATATAGATTGGTACGTAGTCAAGCTGCACATAATTTAGATCAATTTTAGTTCTTTTTTATATTTCTATGATCTGCTCATTTACTTTTATATGATGGCTTACAGTAACATAAATAAATATGATAATCGCTGGTAGTTTATCCAAGAGTACTCAATAAAATACAAAATGGATTGTTCAAGCGCCTATCATAATGATAAAATGAAACAAATAAACGATACAAGGAGGAAGAGACTTTGAGTAATGGCAGAACAATTTTTTCATTGTAAAAATTGTTCAGTTGTTAATCTATGGGATTTCGGTAGCATGGGCATTTTTTTATAGAGGAATCACACCAACCTGGCCGTTTTATCTCTTGTTAGTGGGAATATTAGTAGGAAATTTTGCCCCTCTTCACTATCGTACGAACTTTTTTCCAACTGATTCTGGCCTTTTTCTTAAAACAAAGACGCGAAAATTAGAAAACATTATTGAAATGACAATTACCTGTATAATCATTTTCTTAGTTATATTCCTAAACGTCTTCTAATAAGAATCTCTTAAAATTAGCTTGTTACAGTTAGTTACCTAGTTTATATAACACAGTTATCTTATCTTCCTTATCAACATCTTTTGCCAACTCTTTGTCTTAAATTCGAAACATATAAGCAGAGCTACGAACACCAAGACTGTTTCGGCTCTGTTTTTTGCATCAAATTCACTCTTATATAGCTGATAATCTCGGCTCTTTAAAAGAAATTATTTTCGCTTCATTTTATTATAAAAAGGCTAGGAACCTTGATGTTATCAGGTTCCTAGCCTTTATTTAAGTATTACCCCACAGACCCTTCCAATGACTCTTTTGGGAATCAGAGTAAAGGAATAAGCTTTGTATAGATATTTCATTTAACAAATTACTATAGACTGACAGTATATAGCAGCAGATATTATCATCGGGAACGTAGCCAATATCGTAACCAAAACAGCAGGTAGAGAAGTTATTTGAGGATTCAAGTTATTCTGTTTCAGCTATGAAGTTAAGTTCATTTACTATAATTGAAGATAATTGATTTTTTTCTAAATGATTCACGTATTTTTTTAAGCTCTTTAGTAATTGTTGATTAAGGGTTATTGTATCTCTTTATTACAACTTAAGATATTTCTTACCTATCTGATTAGTTTCATATCTTTTTGAATTTCTTCCATATCAATAATCTTATGTTTATTTACGACTCAAAGATAAAGTTATGGATAGTTGATCGATTAAGTACAATAGATATTTGCAAGAATTATCTAAATCTGAAAATAAAGTTGATTTTATCATAAAGATATTATAAAAAGAAGAAACGGTGACATAAGTCGCTAAAAAAGAAGCATGTGTAACTCTTCAGATCAATTCTCCCTATATTTAGTCGTCCAAGAGAATAAATATGATTTAAGCGCAATGGGATTGACAAAAATAGATACTGGAAACATTGAAGATAAATATAAAAAATAAGGAGCACTCGAAAAAATAAGCCATTTTCGAGTGCTCTTTATTTTTTATAGAGTGTAACTAACTTATGTCACACCTCCAATTTATTCGTATTTCTTAGCGCTCAATTACTTACATAGATAGTTAAAAACATCAGCGCTACTTCCAACAACTAAGATTAGTGATTCAGTTAAATTAATATTTTGATAGAGATTAGATAAGACAACGATGATTGAACATCACATTGTAAATGATCATTGAAACTTTCGACACCTTATTTATTTTTTGTTAACGTCAAAGATTTGTAAACACTCCCAATTATTGATGGTATTCAAATGACACTAAGCAAGATCAAATCAGTCGTTTTCCATGTACTATTAAGAGACAAAAATGTGTATACGTACCAGTGATCAAGAGATAGATAGATCGAACAATGATCGAATACTTGGAAAACTTTCTTTACCTTTATAAAAATTAGACTATGAAATAATGTAGAAGAAAAGCAAATTTAATAACGCTGCGATTCCATGTGTAACTGTATTTAATACTTAATTGATGAATTCGTGCTTTCGTCTAAATTCTATCTCCATCTTATTACACTCCGTTTCATTCGTGAGATTCCACTATACACAAAAGATATTCTGTTTACGTAAACTATATACTTACTTTTTTAAAAATTTTATTAGGATCACTAAAAATAGCAACAAGAGCACACCGATCAAACCGCTTACAAGTAAAAATGCAGTACACTTTGCCTGTTTCACTTTTTCTAAGGATTCCTTTATTTCTTCTGGTTCAACAACGATTCTGTGTCCACGCACCAGTAAACGGTGACTGTTGATCATATACGGAGTACAAGTAACCAGTGTGACTAGATCTTGATCTTCTTGGATTTGCAGCGCTTCTGTTTCTGTGGGTTCTACGGTTTTGATTTGATCGACTTGATACGCAAGATACTGTCCGTTAATTTCAATATAAAAGTGATCTTTTATTTTTAATTGAGGTAAATTTGTAAACAATTTTGCTTGCGACAAGCCTCTATGGCTAGAAAGTACCGCATGTGTCGATTTGCCTCCAATAGGGTATGAGGTTCCCTCGAGCAGACAAGCTCCTTTTTCCAATAGTTTCATCGTTGTTTGATCAAAAATCGGTAAGTTGACATTGATTTTGGGGATCGTCAAAATACCGATCGTATGTTTCTCAAAATAGGTTCTATCCTTTTTCACAGGTTCTTTTTTCTTAGTAAAGGGATCTGCACCTGGATTTCCACCTTCTTTTGCTAATTGCTGGTTTTTCTTTGTCATGTTTTCTTGGATTTTAGCCATGACTTCTTCATTTTCTTTGACCGCTTGTTGCTGATAATGAGAGATGATCTGCTGATCCAGATAATTATTCAGCGCGTCGCTAACAAATGGATAAGCTAGTATCCCTATTCCTGAGAGAAGCAAGAAAAGCATCAGCAGATCTAGAAGTTTCCTTTTCTTTGGTTTCATTTGTGTTCTCCTTGTGATGACTGTTTGATAATAAAAGAAAAAGGAGCATTTGCGTAATCCGCTGCTCCTTTTTCCAATTCTTGCAAAAAGACTAAATCTGACTGTGCTTGCGTCTAGCAAAGTACAGTCCAGCAATCAATAGAAGGACTACTCCTGCACCGATATACACATAGATTCCCTTACCGCCTGTTGAAGGAAGTGTACCTTTGTGTTTATTTGGTATTTTTTCAGGAGAAATCAACTGTCCTGCTGTTACATAAGATTGTTCATCGATAGTACATGCTACACGGTTTGTTAATGGAACATATTTTTCTGGCGCTTTCGTTTCTTCCAGATAGTACGTGCCATATTTTAGACCTGTCACATCGATTAAACCGTTACTTGTGGTTGTAAAAACCGTTGCTGATTCTTTCGCCGATACCCAGCTGACGGCTTTTGTGGATGGGTCGATCGATAAATATTTCGCTGTGTCACTATCTTGATCACGAACGACGAATTCTGCTCCAGCAAGTGTTTGGTCTGATGTAACGTCACCATCTACTTTAACAAATCGTTTGCCCCCAGTAACGACATCGACTGACGGTGGTGTTTGATCATTTGTATGCCCGTTATCGACATTTGCTTGGTTAGAAAATCCTTTGGTTGGATCTGCTTTTTCGTTCAAATGCATATAGTAAACGAATTTCAATGTACCGCCAGGAGTTAATGAAGGAATATAATTCGGATCAACTGAAACCGTGAATCCGTCTGTTTGCTCAGTGACAGAATAATTTACTGGGTCTATTTCTTTATTTCCATCATATAAGGCATAAGCATACGTTCCTGAAGAATCATTATCAAATGTTAAAGCAGCGTCATGAGTATCGATAAGTTTGAATGTTGTGTACTTGTTTTGCGTTCCTTCTTTATCAGCGATACCTAATGGGATATTGACAGAAATCTCATATTGAATTTTTTCACCGATTGCGACATCTTTTCCATTCAATTGAGGTGTTGTTTTATCAACTTTAGACGTATCATTTTTGATGGTCTTTTCTACTGGTGTTTGGCTATTTGCCAGGATCTCAAAAGGCGTGATTGTTTGCTTTTCAATCATTTCCGCATTATCAGGAGCTTTTACTTCTTCTAAATTATATTTTCCAACTTCTAAATGATTAACGATCAACTGGCCTTTTTCAATAGATGCCTCGGCAAAGTCATTGTTGCCGATGTCATAAGAATGACCAGTAATGAAATGTTTGGCTTTGGTTTGATCAGTTGTCCAAGTGTACAATCCATCTGTGACACTTTGGATGTATTTTTTGACGCTTGGTGTTCCTTCTTCTTTAGAAATAATAAATTCTGCTCCATTTAGTGCTTCGTTTTCGGCAGTACCGATTTTTGTAACTTTCAACGTTCCATCATTACCGACTGTATTTTTAGGGTAGAGATGGATAGTATCTAGTTCTTCTGTCCCGTATTTATAAGAGCCATCTGCTTGTTTGATCATCTCATATACAGGGAAAGCTAAAACCATGTTTGCGGCAGCTGACACTCCGTCTTTTGGTTCTTCTTTGATCGTGTAGACTGCATCTTTCCCATTTTGTTTTTTAGGTAAAGATAAAGTGACATTTCCATCAGCATCTGTCGTTCCTGAAGTAACTGGTGTACCAGGAGTCAAAGACTGGACTGCTTGTTTTGCTGCATCCACGGACGCTCCTTTATCTCGTTGCGCATAAAATTCTTGAGTGACGTTATAAACTGAAAATGAAATATCGGCTAATCCTTGGTATTGATCGAATTCGCTCATTTCTTTCCCGCTGTTTTGGATTAAAGGATCGGGTAAATCAGTCATTTTCTTTTTATGAAGGATGACTTGAGCTGCTGTCTCCTCTGCAAACACTTTTTTTGCGCCGAAGCTGTTTGTGAGTAATGGTAAAATAAGGAAAAGTACTCCTAACATAACGTTTATTTTTTTATGATTTTTCATTTTTTCACTCCTGTTCTTTTTTTGATAAACAACCAGATTGCAAAGCTTGCGAATACCATACCAACAACGCCTAAAAGTGTATTTTTCGTTTCGTTTGTTTTTGGAAGAAATGGACGGCTATTTTCTTTTTTATTGACTACTTTCAATATACTGTCCGCCTCTTTATCCTCAGAAAGAAAAGTTGAAATGGTAAACGGAATTTCTGTTTCACTTAAAATATAACCAGAAGGTGCTTCGATCTCTTTTAATCGATAACTTCCTGTTTTCAACCCGGAAATTGAAAAAGCGCCATTTTTATCGGAAATCAGGTGAAGCGCATCTGATTCGTTCTTTGTCCACTTGTATCCGTTGGCTGTTTGCTGGAGGTAATTTCCTGCTTTGCTTTTAATAAGGAATACTGCGCCAGCTAATCGTTTATCTGGTTTATTTGTCTCGATTTTGACAAATTGCTTACTCCCTGTATATACAGAGACTTTCTTTGTACTGATACCAAAACCAAAATCCAGTGTTCCGTTGTTGTTGATTTCCTTGTTCGCCTGTGCTGTACTGCTTAGCTGCATCTGATAAGAAATGGTCAGTTTTTTTCCAGCATATTTTTCCAACGAAGGGATCGAAAATAAAACATCAAATCCGTGAGGTTTCTTCTGTATGACAAAGCCTTCTGTCAGCTTTTCTCCATTCGATGAAATCGTTAAACTATTAGGTAAAAACGTTAATGCTTCATCCGCACTATCTGACAATTCGAACTTTTGATAGTCAAGGATATTTACAGGAATTGTCGTATGCAAGGAATAAGTGATTTTTTCACCAATCGTAAAATCATTTCTAGGCTCTTCTAATACCTTCTCAAAAGGTGGATCAGGGTAGTCGTTTTCTTCATTTTTAGGATACAAATGGATAGTTGAAAGTTTTTGATTGTTTTGTCCATGTACAGGAAGAACAACTACCATATTCTCTGCCTTTTCTTTGACGACTTCTGGTGCTTTGGATTCAATGAAAAGATACGCTTTATCTCTTTTTTCTTGATCTTTAGCGGCCAGAGAAAAAGAAGCGATACCATCTTCGTTGTTAAGAGTTGTAGTTGTTGCTTCTGCGGTAAACGTACCGGAAGACGCACCGTTTTTTGCGATCTCTGTTTGTGCTTCTTCTACCGTTTTGCCCTTTTCCCGTAGATGGTAAAAAGAATCTGTGACATCATAAACTTGGAATGTGACACCATTTAATCCTCGATACGTTTGTAATAACGCTTTTTCTTGTCCGTCATTTGGATGATTTTTCGGCAGTTGCCCGTTTGGGAAAAGCAATTTGTGTAAAGTAATCTGAACCATTTCTGTTTCTGTTTCTGTTGCTGCCTGAGTAAAAGCTGGTTTAAATAGTAACAAGAAGAGACACATACTAAGCCAACCAAGTTTTTTCATATTTAGCTGCCCCCTCTTTCTTTTTTCAAAAAAAGATACCAAATAGAAAACGCACAACCAATCATCCCTACTAGATAGATTCCTAAACGGCCAATTCCTCCCGTTTCAGGTAATGGTACTTTTGCCTGATTCGTGATGTCTAAAGAAATCTGGTTGTTTTTGGCTCCTGGTGACAGAACAGATTCATGATCTTGTCCATCCACTTGAATTGACCCATCTTCGTGTATAACTATAGTAACTGGCTCTTTTAGACCTTGGTATCCTTCTGGTGTAAAAGTTTCGGTCAGCGTATAAGTTCCAGGTTTTAAATTTTCGAATAGAAAGGTATCTGTTTCTTGTCCATCTTTTGGCAATTCTAAGTCCATTTCTGGTCCCTGCAGTCTGAATTTTGCTCCTTTTAATGTCTGTCCGTTGTCTTCTTTTTTGTGTACCGTTAGATCAAACGCTTTTAGTCGATTTTGATGAGTGAGCGTCCATACATTATTTGTCATCTCGGTATTTTTTCCCGTGTAAATGATTTTTCCATATTTATCGATTTGGAATTCATAATTTCCCGGCGAAGTATCATATCCGGCAGGACCAGCTGTTTCAACGACTCGGTATTTACCAGGTGTGAGTGAATCAAAACTGGCAAGACCTTTTTCATTCGTTGTTTGGCTGTCAATTGGCTGATAAGTACCATTTGCTTCTTTTTTCTGTAGGGAAAATGCTGCTCCTTTAAGATTTATCTCTTTGTCCGTCCCTTGCATCGTATACTTACGTACTGCTATAGGAATTTCAACAAAAGGATTTTCAATGGTCAACTGGATCGTATCATCGGAAGTAGTGACTGTTTTTCCATCAATGGTTACCGTACCATCAGAAGCAATCTTGATTTCCCAAGTAGTCTTTTTGCTTAATTCATGACCTTCTGGAGCTTTTGTTTCTGTCAGTGTATAAGTCATTTCTTTTTGCAATTTGACATTTCCCGGAAGAGAATAGGTCCCATCACCATTATCAGTTAGTAAAGTATCAATAGAATCTCCTGTTAATTTGAAAACAGCGCCAATAAGATCCTTTTCTCCTGTAGAGGAATTTTTCGTTATTTTTAAGTCTAACGGTGTGAATTGTTTAGTATTCTTCCATGTCAGTGCGTCTATTTGTTGAGAATCATATCCTGGTACAGGTAGTTCTTTGCTTGTTTGGTAACTGAATGCTTGACCTTGATTATTATATTGAGGCAGTGATAGTATCTCTTGATAACTTTCTCCACTATTTGCAGAGAGTTTGTCGACGTCTGCACGTTCCCACGTATTTGCAGTATCTTCAGCTGGTTTAGTGATGCGGATATATCCGTTTTTCCAAGCTGCAGCATTTGTCGTATGTTCCCGTTGAATCTCAAAAGTAACTTGATCTGGACGATCAGCTAGATTGTTGTCAAATTCTTCCCATAACTTTTTGATGTGAAGACTGACTCCGGGAGCTTTAGCAGATGGTATACCGAATTCAGCTAATTCATTGGTATCAATGTTTGGCTGGAAAGTTGTCCTGCCGTTCATTTGATACCAGAAATTTGGATGGAAGTCCTCATTTTCTGTTTGGATTCTCACTTGGTAATGGATTTGGATTTCTTGGTCTTTTCCTAAATAGATCTGATTGCTCTTGATGGTATTTCCTTCTATGGAAATAGATGGAGTGACCGTTGTAGGACTTGTCCCCACACTCTTGACTGAAAGTGTACCAGGCTGATAAATGAATGGTTCTGCGATTGGATCATTTATTTGTCCATTGCTTACAGTTGCTGAGATCTGTACAGCTTTTTTGGCTAGGTATTCAGAGATATCTGTTGCATGATCAGCTGATTCATAGTAAAGATCGCCTTTTTCATCTGATGAAACCATTTGTCGCATACGAGACTCTACTTCTGCTTTTGAGAGACCAGCTGCCGGATCGCTTTGAAGTTGGATGCCAAGACCATGTATTTCGATTCCTCGTTCTTTGAGTGCCATCGCTTCTCCGATGGTTGCGATAAACGTACTGTCGATTCTTCTGGATAGATTGTTTTGGTCAGGTGCATCATAGATTCTTGAGATTCGAGAAGTATTTCCCGGCCGATCTTGCGTATTAGAAAACTGAGTTCCGTAATAATTGCTGCTTGATTGTGCGTGTACCCGCTGTACTTTATAGGAAAATGTTGGTACACCATCCGTCAGCAAAACGATCACTTTTTTATGTCCATTTGGAACGGATAGCATGTTTCCTGCATCTCTTAGTGCTTTTTGTGTAAAAGTACCACCATTTGTCCATGAAGGTGTAATGGATTTTACTTGATTTTTCACTGAATCAAATGAACCCATCTGTACTGCACCGTTACTGTAGCTATATCCTTCGATTGAGTAGCCGACATATCCCATATTGATTTTGTCTGTGATACCGCTATCTGCTAAAGTATCGACAAAACGATCGACACCAATCTTTACTTCACCGATCCGATTATTGTCGTTCATACTTCCAGACCAGTCTACGACCAATACGAGATCAAGAGGAGTGATATTTTTTTGAGTATTTCCTCGAACATTCAGATACAAGTCAAACAATCCAGGAGTCGCTGTTTCTTTGGCAAATTTTCGGATGGCATAATCGGCATCCTCTTTTTCCCCACCATATTCAATATAAGAATTGTTGCGATTGGTTGGATTGCCATCCCACCCATTCAGCCCGTCCCATTGCTGTTGTCCTTGGCGATTGCCCTGATGATTACGCACATATTGACTATTATCCGGTTGCCACATTGCCTTAGGGTATGTTCCTTGCTCATCTGTGGTATATTCTGGTTCAATCGTAGCTAACCCCTTAGGTTTCAACTGTGCATTAAATAATTGTGGTTGTTCAAACGGACGATATTCGTCTTTATCTAACGATGAATCATCCGATATCTCATGATTTTCATAAGAAGTTGATGTTTCAGACGTTTTTTCATTTGTTTGTGCAGTTTCCTGATTCTTATTATCTATAGAAAATGAAAAGGAAACAGGTTCGGATAAAAGTAACTGACCCGTTTTTTCTTCTATCTGAATATTGAGTTGAAATTCTTTGCTCGTACTCGGCAACTCAATGGTCCATTCTTTTTCTTCAATAGTTTGAGAAAAATAACCTGCTAGCCATTTTCGTTGTTGTTCATCTGTGTATTCTTGATATTCCTGAGAAACATAAGAGGAAAGCAGATTCGTTTCAGGTGCATCTTTTGAATGTAGCTGGAATAAAAATCGGGTTTCTTGCGTTTGCGCATTTAATCGATACAAGATCGTTAGCTGATGATCTATTTTCCTAATACTTACTTTGCCGTATTCATTGTTTAATACTTCTATGGTTGATTCTTCATTGGCTGCCACAGTCTCCCCTTTTTGGATATGGAAATAGGTGACGAAAAATAGAGAAAATAGACAGAAAACGATAAAATAATTTCGCTTCTTCATTTATGGATACCTCCTTAGAAAAAATTTAATATTCAATTAGATAATATAAAAAAAAGAAAAAATTCACCAATCTTTCTAATTCTCTTCTCTTTTGGCTCTAACTATTCAATCAGAGTTATTTTAAAGGAAATTAAACTTGAGATAGATTAATAAATATATCTAATAATTAGTTATTGAAAATAGGTTATTTATTCTTTTCTCTCAAAAAATATACTCATTAAGTGGTAATTTTGAGATAAATTAAAAAAAAATATTTCTAAATCCTGTATAGTTTTTTTAAAAAATCGAGACAAGTATTTACAAGAAAAAATAAATACGGTATTAATAATAAAAACATAAAAAGAAGGTGAAGAATTGATTGAAAAAATTTTATTAGATGACCATGCGAGAATGAAATTAAGCGTGTATGGAAAGGTGATGACCTTACGGCCGGGGGAATATAGTTTAGATCATGTACGAGAAAACTTAGATTTCTATTTCAGTGCGACTCGTTTCAAAAAAATCCTATGTGATATACAAGATGATTTAGAACAATTTACTGATATTAAACTGTTACATAATAAAAATAAGTTATCCATTCCTGAACAACTTGTTCAATATATCCAATACCAACATTACCTATCAACAGAAAGTGTTCCTTATAAATTATTGATCAGTCTTCTGACCGAACAAGATGAAAATCTTGCAGCTTTTTGCAATCGCCAATTTATCAGCCGCTCAACGTGTTTTCGGCAAACAAAAAAATTGGCTGAATATTTGAAGGAATACAATATCAACTTGAATTTATCGAATCTTACCTTATCTGGTTCTGAAATGCTGATTCGCATCATCTTTTTCAATTTCTTTTGGTTTGTTTCATTAGGGGAAAGCCTGGATAGCATTCCTTACAGCCAAGAAGTTCGTGCATTGATTTATAAGCACGAAGGATCGCAACACAAGAATAAGTTTGATTTAGGAAAAAAACAAGCCAGCCTCCATTGCCTGATTTGTTTGCTGAGGATCGAAAATAATCATTTTACGGATATCTATAGATTATCAAGAGATTCCTTTATTCCAAGCGAAACAAACATTGACTTTTTTTACGACTTCTTCAAAATTGCGAATCTTCGTTTAGATATCTTAGAGGTAAACTCTTTGTTTTACTTATTCTATTACTGGCCGCTTCTTACCTCTAATCAAGACATTCGTGTGCCGATCGTTCATCATTCGTATGAACAACCGAGCAATGAGGTCAAAGATATCTTAGAGGAATTTCAGAAGCATTGTCAGACATTTATTGGTACACTCCAGTTTGAAAAAGAGCCAGCTTTGCTTTTGAATCTCTATCTATCAATTGGTAATTTTAGCATGTTCAAGCAAAAAATTCCTTTGACCACACTATTTGTCTCTTCTTATATTAGAGATAAATACCCACTTTTACGTATCTTGACAATCAAAATCGAAGGTTTTTGGAAAAAAATCGCACAACGAAAAAACTATACATGGCTGAAATCATGCGTAAGTGAATTAGTCTTTCTACAAACCAGTTTACTTTATCCGTATTATTCAGAAATCGATGAAAACTATAAATTGAAAGTTGGGTTTGTTAACGTCTCTGAACATCTGATTTCCGCAGAAATCTTGAATTTAGGAAAGAAGATCCCCTTTGTAGATATCGAGCGACTCACACTTCCCATCACTGAAGAATACGACTTTTTCATCTTTGGTTCACCTCTACTGATTCCTGCTGGTCTTGATTCTTCTAAGTATATAGTCCTTGATCTTTGTCATTACAGCGATTTTGAAACTGATCTGTATCAACGTCTTTTAGAAGTTTATCATCTCAAATTACAAAATTTGTTCTCTAATTAGCTGATTTATGTAAAAAAGTGGCTATGACATAAGTTCCTAAAAAGAGCTGAACCCTTATCTATCAAGGGTTCAGCCATCGTTTCTTTATTCAGATTTTTCTTCAGCTATGAAATTAAGTTCATTGACGATAATTGAAGCTAGGTGCTTTTTGAATAGGATTAATCACTTTGCTAATAATAAATTTTAATGATTAGTTTTCAATCGTATTCAAGTTACGTGGTGTGCTTTTGGTAAAAAGCTACTTATCAATTAGTTTCAAAGGTTCTACATTAGCAAAATTATCAATTTTTGTAATTTAACTAGTAAAACGATATTCCCAAGCTTTTTCTTTACGCTTATTATTAACAGAATATCTAAGCATATACTTATATTTTTAGCGAAATTCTTTATAAATCTCAATAAATTTCATCTGGATTGTCATAAGTAATAATCCCTAATGCTATGCTTATCTTTATCAATAAATTCAAATAAAGATTTTTTTACATTGATTAAAATATGGAGGCTCAAAAAAATGAACATTGTCTCTTTTGGATAATTAAATGAAATACCATCTGTATAAGATTCAACATCCATATTAGTTAATTGAATCTTTTAGTAAAGAAATATCCCTTATTTTTTTATTAAAGATTGCTTATTAAAGCAACAACCTACCTTGTACTTACTTTCTTGTTTTGTCCCCTCTATCTGTCCACCGCTAGTAATACCACTTACGTTCGTTATATTTAGGAAGAAGGTCGCAAACCCTTCCTCTAAAGAAAAAGGATGATTAAACTCTTTTTTACAAATTTCTTTCTGTCTTGGCCATTCTTCAATGTTTACAATGGTTTTGTTAATCAGATTGATAAATTTGTTGGGATAATTTAATATTGAATACCATAAAGAACGCATAGATTTATCTAAATTATTAATTGCAGTCATTTTCATATTCTTTTGAATTAATAGCTGAATGGGCCACCCCGGCTCCCTCTGCAAAATGCTCGATATCTCGATATAAATTTCATATTCTCCAATACTCTTGTCTATTGTTTTTTTCAAATTTATACAATTGACTTTTTCCTGCCAGATACCTCAAAAGGGAGTTGGTTGTTGGCAAAAAATACACCTCCTGAAATATTTATTTTTTGCAGTATTAAATCTTCATCAACTTTTTGTCCTTACATACATATCTGCATATATATCCAGCTTTAATCTGTCATCACTTGAATTTTATCAAAAGTATTCGTTAAATAGTTTATTTATAGTTTTTAATATCTCTTTGGATAAAAACTTTTTTAATCATCGTTGGAGAGTATTGGGTCATTATCACCTGAATACCCTAGTCTTAAAAAAATTGGGTTAAGACATAAAAAAATTCAATTTGTGCAGCTGGAAAAAGACCTGCGTCTACTTCATCAATTAGCAAGATTCCTCCTTCAATTTCTTAAATGATAACAAGACTCTTACAATTGTCCAACATTATCTTCACCTACAGATATTGATTGAAAGTTATATTCAGAAGTATGTGGTTGCTAAAGAGTTTACCGCCCCACTAATAGTATCAATTGCTGCGACAAATTATATCCAGTAAGCTCTAACTTCAAGCCTTTATTTTCTTCAACATATACATCAGTAGCAAAATCATAATCACGAGAAACAATTAGAGTTAAGCAATTTACATTAAGATAAATTATCATTGGATTCATTGCATTTCTAGCTCTCTTAACACTGGACTATTTTTGCTATAATCTTTTGATAAATTTAACTTTAGATTTTTCTTTTCTACTCCATCATATAGTTCAATACCAACATCCAGTGAACTAGGTAAATCATAGTTTTCTAAGAATCTAAAGTGTTCTGAAAATACAAATTCATATGCTTTATCCAACAACGTTTTGTATACTTTCAAATGATTTCGTTTAATTGGATTCTCAGTATAACCTGTTGAGAATATAGTATACCCTATCGTTACATATCCCATTCATTATTATACCAGTATTTCTTTGTGATACATAAGGGTGTAAAAATAGCTTCTTATACTAAAGACTACAAGTAGTTATTGAAGCAAGTCTTCATAAGACACCTGTAGAACATCCCTAATAGCTCTCAATTGATCCAACTTAATGTGTTGGCGGCCGCTTTCAATCTTAACCAATGTTTCCCTAGTTATAGCGATTTTTCTAAGCTGTAGGTCTCTAACTAGCTCGGTTTGACCGATTCCTTTTTCTACTCGGAATCGTCTAATATTGCTACCGATTACATTTTCTCTATCAATAATTTTTTCCTCTTTCAAGAATAGCACACCTTTTGGACTAAAATTAGTCCTTTTTCTTATTAATGTTAAAGATTTGGTATGCTACAATGGGACTAGTATTAGTCCATATTCAATTTTAAGGAGGAATTTTTCTGAAGAAATTTGCAATCATTTTAACCTGCGTTTTACTCATCGGAACTATAAGCGGGTGTACCACTTCTGACACAAGTTCTACAAGTACGGAAACTAGTACAACAACCTCAGAAAAGAATTACCCAATACATTTTTTTCCGGTTCCAAATGGATTTGAAGCTTATTATCATGATAAAAAACTAGATGTCCCTTTATCAGAAACTGAATCTACTGAAAAGATTTTGCCAATTGAAATTGAAAGAAATCAAGACGATATAAAATTAAAAGCTGATCTTCCCTTACTGAACAGCACACAAATTGATAGACATGAAAATATCAAAGTTAATATTGAAAAAGGAGCGTTAGCACAACTTTATACTAAAAAAGTTGAACAATTTTTTGAGGCTGGTGCCAATAAAGACTTTTCAAAAATAAGCGATTATTCGGATAACTTTTTTTAATGAAACACAATATGAAATCACAAACTCAACTTTTATGGCTGAAGATATGTACAATATGACGTTAAAAAAAATAAAAGCTTACGACCATCCATTAAATCTGATACTAAATTATGGATTACCCTCTTTTGTATTAGCAGGTTAAGTTGATTATGAATATTCACCAGATTATTTGGAGACACCTCTTCAACACGAGAACAATGATATTAATTTTAAATTCGTCTAAGAGTCAAAAAATAAAACATGGTTAGTTGATCAATTAAGCACTATAAACACTAGCTTTCATGAATTACCTAATCCTGAAAGAGAAGTTGATATGGTCATTAAAATCTCCTAATAAAAGAAGCGTTGAAAGAATGAGCTCTTATTCAACGCTTCTTTTATTGATTCAATTTGCATTATTATTTGAACGAGTAATCTGATTTCTAAGCAGTTGTAAAACTCCTTGTGGCGGATAATAGAATGAGCATAACGATTCGACATTGATATAATATATATTAACAAAAATAGTTTTTATTCACTGCAAACTAAGACAAGATCCACTATACTCAAGTAGTAACCGATTGGTTAAATTGGATTTATAAAAAGACACCGATGGAGCCTCAAATTACTCCATATGGATTTAGGCATACCCACTGTAGCTTATTGTTTGAAAGTGGTGCTTCGATAAAAGAAGTACAAGAACGATTAAGTCACAAAGATATTAAAACTACCATGAATATCTATGCTCATGTCACACCACAATCTGTTAAGAAAACTGGTGACCGATTCGCAAAATTTATGAGCGAATAATTCTAAACGTAGCCAATCATTAAAATCCAAATAAAAAAATGCTCGAAACGCTTTAATATCAACGTTTCGAGCAATGAAATAGATATTACCCCACAGACCCTTCCATCTCATAACTGATCAATCGGTTGAGTTCGACTGCATATTCCATTGGAAGTTCTTTGGTGAATGGTTCAACAAAGCCCATGACGATCATTTCAGTTGCTTCAGATTCGGTCAGGCCTCGGCTCATCAGATAGTAGAGTTGTTCTTCTGAGATTTTTGAAACTTTGGCTTCGTGTTCTAAAGAGACTTGGCTGTTGTGGATCTCATTAAATGGGATCGTATCGGATTTCGACCATTCGTCCATGATGATTGTGTCACATTCGATATGAGAGATCGAACCCGCACTGTTTTTGGCGAAGGTTACTTGTCCTCGATAGTTTACTTCGCCGCCGTCTTTTGAGATTGATTTAGAGACGATAGAGCTAGATGTATTTGGTGCATTGTGGATCATTTTTGCACCCGTATCTTGGATTTGGTTTGCTCCTGCAAAGGCGATGGAGAGCATGGTGCCTCGTGCACCTTTTCCATCTAAGTAAACACTTGGGTATTTCATCGTTGTTTTTGCACCTAGGTTTCCGTCGATCCATTCAACGGTTGCGCCTTCGTATGCTTTTGCTCGTTTGGTTACTAAGTTGTACACATTGTCTGACCAGTTTTGGATCGTTGTGTAACGGCAATACGCATCTTTTCTTGTAAAGATTTCTACGATGGCGGCATGCAGGCTGTTACTTGAATAAGTAGGTGCCGTACAACCTTCGACATAGTGGATGCTTGCTCCTTCGTCAACGATGATCAGCGTACGTTCGAATTGCCCCGTGTTTTCCGCATTGATCCGGAAGTAAGTTTGTAATGGAACATCGACTTTGACACCTTTTGGCACGTAAATAAAGGTGCCACCTGACCATACGGCTGAATTCAGCGCTGCTAATTTGTTGTCAGTTGGCGGTACAAGTTTTGAAAAGTACTCTTTGAATAATTCAGGGTATTCTTTCAAAGCAGAGTCAGTGTCAGTAAAGACGATTCCTAACTTTTCGAATTCATCTTTCATATTATGGTACACGACTTCTGATTCATATTGTGCGGAAGCACCGGCTAGATAAGCTCGTTCTGCTTCTGGGATACCAATCTTTTCAAATGTATCTTTGATTTTTTCTGGTACGTCTTCCCAGTCACGAGCGGGTTTGTCACTTGGTTTTTGGTAATATTTGATGGCATCGAAATCGATGTCTGAAAGGTCGGGGCCCCATGTTTGCATTGGCATTTTGTTAAATGTTTCTAGAGATTTCAGACGGAATTCAAGCATCCATTCTGGTTCGCCTTTGATTCTTGACATCTCACGGATCACTTCTTCTGTCAAGCCTTCTCCTGTACTGAAAACCGGTTCGACATCATCGTGAAACCCGAATTTATATTCTTCTAATTCTGGTACGCCCATGTTCTCACTCCTCTTCCTTGTGGTAATGATGGAAAGCTGCGGTACCATCGTTTTCCATTGCTTTTCCTAGTGCTTTCCAGGCAAGTGTCGCACATTTGATCCGAGCGGGAAATTTAGCTACACCACCAAGCATAGCAGCATCGCCTAATTGGTCGGGATCTTTGACTTCTTTTCCTTGGACAAGCTGTAGAAAGTCTACAGTTAAATGTTCTGCTTCTTCTATTGATTTTCCGATGACGGCGTCTGTCATCATCGAGGCACTTGCCGTACTGATGGAGCAGCCACTGCCGTCAAAGGCGATATTTTGGATGATTCCGTCTTTTACATCGACTTGCAATTCGATCACATCTCCACATGTGGGGTTGTTCAATTCGATCTTGCTTGTCGAGTCAGTCAAGCTTCCACGATGATGCGGATGGGAAGAATGATCCAAGATCACTTGACGGTATAAATTGTCTAATTTAGATAGTCCCATGTTGGAAAAACTCCTTTGTTGCCATGATTGCTTCAACTAAACGGTCGGCGTCTTGCGTTGTGTTGTAGAAATAAAAGCTCGCGCGAGCAGTCGCTGATACTTCAAGGTACTTCAATAGCGGTTGCGCACAATGATGACCTGCTCTGACGGCTACCCCTTCCATGTCTAAAGCTGTCGCGACATCATGGGGATGTAACCCATCCAAATTGAATGCAACGACTCCTGTCCGAAAATTCGGGTCTTGTGGACCATAAACAGTCAATCCATCAATTGCTTGTAATTTTGGCAACACATAAGCGGCTAGTTCTTCTTCATATCGATGGATATTGTCCATACCGAGTTTTTGCAAATAATCGATTGCATGGCCTAATGCGATAGCGCCGGCGATACTTGGTGTCCCTGCTTCGAATTTCCAAGGTAGTTCTTTCCATGTACTGTCGTATAATTCGACAAAATCGATCATTTCGCCACCAAATTCAACAGGTTCCATTTCTTCTAACCATTTTCGTTTACCATATAAAACACCAATACCTGTTGGTCCGCACATTTTGTGTCCGCTGAAAGCAAAGAAATCACAGTCTAGTGCTTGGACATCAATGGCCATGTGCGGGGCAGATTGAGCACCATCTACTACGATGACCCCGCCGTTTTCATGGACAAGTTCAGCTAATTCTTGAACAGGATTGATGACACCTAAGACATTGGATACATGAGCAATGGAGACGATTTTGGTTTTGTCCGTAATCTTTTTCGCTGCATCCTCCATATCCAGGAAGCCTTCTTCTGTTAGTTCGATATATTTCAAGACAGCACCTGTTCGTTTTGCCAACTGCTGCCACGGGATAACATTAGAATGATGTTCCATGTAAGAGAGCACTATCTCGTCTCCTGCTTTGATATAGCGGTCGCCGAAGCTTCTGGCTACCCAATTCAAGCTTGTCGTCGTACCACGAGTAAACAGCACTTCTGCTGTTTCTTTTGCATGGATGAACGCCCGTACTTTTTCTCTTGCTTGTTCATAATCATGGGTCGCGCGTTCTGCTAACGTATGGACACCGCGATGAACATTGGCGTTATCGTGTTCGTAATAGTGCGCTAATGCCTGGAGTACTTGTTTTGGCTTTTGGGTCGTCGCTGCATTATCCAGATAAACTAAAGGTTCATCATTGACGTCTTGAAATAAGATAGGAAAATCATTGCGTAGCTTTTTAGCATCGATCATCCATTCAACTTCCCTTCGATTACTTCGACTAATTCTTTCCGAACTTGTTCTACAGGGATTGCTGTTAAGACAGAACCGAGGAATCCTCGAATCACTAAGCGCTCTGCTTCTTCTTTATGCAATCCTCGACTCATCAGATAGTACATTTCTTCTGGATCAACTCGTCCTACACTGGCAGCATGTCCAGCAGTTACTTCGTTTTCATCGATCAAAAGAATAGGATTCGCATCACCACGTGCTTTATCAGAAAGCATCAAGACACGACTTTCTTGTTGGGCATCTGCACCTTTTGCCCCTTTCAAGATGTGGCCGATACCATTAAAGGTCAATGTTCCTTTTTCTCGGATCACTCCGTGTTGCAAAATATGCCCGATCGTATGAGGGGCTTTATTGGTTACTCGCGTATCGATTCCTTGGATTTGTCTGCCCGAGCTGATTGCCACGATTTTGACTTCTGCGTGTGCACCTTCTCCTGCTAAATCTGAGTCAAAGTCAGCGATCACATGACCGTCATTCATGACACCAATTGCCCAGTCGACAGAAGCATCTCGTAAAATGTGCCCACGGCGATTCATATAAGAAGTAATATTTTCTCCTAATTGATCTACGGCTGAATATTTGATTTTTGAACCAGCTTTAGCGATGACTTCCACGATGATATTACCTGATGATTTTGCTACTTGTTCTTTGGTTGTCTGGAAACGTTCCAGATAAGAAAATTCACTATGTTCATCTGCCACGATCAACACATGCTTGAAGAAGTGCTCATCGGATGCGCCATCTTGAATGAATAAGGACTCGAGTGGTTCATCGATCACGACATTTTTAGGCACATACAGGAAAATACCGCTGTTCATAAAAGCTACATGGAGTGCAGTCAATTGGTCTTCGTTCATGTTTACTGCTTTTTTCATATAATATTCTTGGACTAGTTCTGGATATTCGATCATTGCAGTGAACAAGTCGGTAAAAATGACTCCTTTTTCTGCTAATTCCACAGGCAGTTGTTCAAAAATCGTCCATGAACCTTGTTGGACAAGCACAGGATTGTCTTTCATTGCATCAAATGCCGGAATCGTGCCTGTTTCACTGATGGTTTGTGTTTCTTTCACATCAAATAACGACCAGCGATGGAATTTCACCCGATCGATATGCGGCAATGGCAGTTCATCTGCTTTCGCTAGTGCGTCTTGACGGAAGGTTCTCATCCAATCAGGTTCGCCTTTACTTAAAGAAAAATCATTTACCGCGTCAAGATAATCGAGCCAGTTTTTTTCTTTCATTCTTGCTCCCCCTTACGCTTCTTCTTCTTTATAGTCGATTCCTAATTCTTTACTGATACCAGCGTAGCCTTCTGCTTCCAGACGTTTAGCTAGGTCAGCATTCCCTGTCATGACTACTCGGCCTTCCATCATGATGTGAACGACATCAGGTGTGATATAGTTCAATAATCGTTGATAGTGGGTGATGATCAATGCACCGAAATTGTCTCCGCGCATTTCATTTACTCCTTTAGCAACGACTTTCAAAGCATCGATATCCAGACCTGAATCGATTTCGTCTAAAATTGCAAATGTAGGTTCTAACATCAACAATTGCAGGATCTCATTCCGTTTCTTTTCTCCGCCAGAAAAACCTTCGTTCAGATAACGTTCAGCCATTTCTTCTGGCATATTTAGTAAAGCCATTTTTTCATCTAACTTTTTCAAAAATGCCATAACAGAAATTTTGTCGTTTTCATCACGTTTCGCATTGATCGCTGCACGCATGAATTCCGCATTCGTGATACCTGGTATCTCACTTGGATATTGCATAGCTAAAAATAAGCCAAGTCGCGCACGTTCATCTACTTCCAAGTCTAAAACATTTTTCCCGTCAAACAAAATTTCGCCTTCTGTTACTTCATAGTTTGGATTGCCCATGATAGCGGCAGATAAGGTAGATTTTCCTGTGCCGTTAGGTCCCATGATGGCATGGATTTCTCCGGTTTTCATTGTTAGGTTTACGCCTTTAAGGATTTCTTTTTCCTCGATCGACACATGTAGATTTTTTATTTCTAAGACAGACATGCATTATACCCCCAAATTCTCTTTCGTTCTCACTCATTTTAGACTAATTGAGAATGAAGCGCAATGACCTTCCTTACTAAAATCAAATATCTTTTATTTATTATTAAACAATTTTGATTTCTAAATTAGAATAGGTATAAAAAAGATGAGAAATAAGCCATTACAGACTTATTTCTCATCTTTTTTGTTCCATACCTTATTTTGCATCAGCCTTTACTGGTTTAACAGAGCCGCCCCATTTGTCTGTGATCCATTCTTGGACTTCTTTGCGGTGAAGCACTTCAATCAGTTTTTTGATTTTGTCACTGTCTTCATCACCTTTACGAGTCGCAATAATATTCACGTAAGGAGAGTTGTCCTTTTCAAGCAATACGGCATCTTCTAATGGATTCAACCCTGCGCCGTAAGCGAAGTTTGCGTTGATTGCAACTAGGTCACCTTCATCATTTTGGTACGTAGAAGCTAAAAGTGATGGGTCGATCGTATGGTTGAACTTCAAGTTCTTAGGGTTTTCTTCAATATCATCGAATGTTGCTGTTTCCAGATCTACTCCATCTTTGACTTTGACTAAGCCAGCATCTTGTAGAATTGTGATGATGCGTCCCCAGTCTGATTCAGAATTTGAAGTAATGATTGTTGCACCATCTTTTAATTCGGAAACATCTTTGACTTTTTTAGAGTACAAGCCCATTGGTTCGATGTGGACAGCACCGGCATTGACAAAGTCATATCCTTTTTCTTTGATTTCTTTGTTCAAATAAGGAATATGCTGGAAGTAATTGGCATCAATGTCGCCTTCTTCCAAAGATTGGTTCGGTAATACATAGTCATCGAATTTGACGATTTCAAGATCGATTCCTTCATCTTTCAATAATGGTTTCACATGTTCCAAAATCTCTGCGTGCGGTGTCGGTGAAGCGCCGACTTTCAATGTCGTGTCGTCTGCTTTATTTGCTGAATCTTTGCTGTCGCTGTTGTTACCGCATGCTGCTAATCCTACAGTCAGCAAAAGCGCTGCTGCAAATCCAAAAATTTTCTTTTTCATATCCTACATCCCCCTATATCCTATTATCTTTTGTCTGTTTTCTTAGTTAAGAAATCACCGATTCCTTGAACGATAAATACGATTAGTAAAATAATTAAAGTCGCAACGAATGTCACTGTTAGATTACCACGCTGGTAGCCTTCCTGCCAAGCAAGACCTCCAAGTCCACCTGCGCCGATCGCGCCGGCCATCGCAGTAAATCCGATCATCGAGATCGTTGTAACTGTTAATCCAGAAATCAATGCGGGAATACTTTCAGGTATCAAGACCTTCCAGATGATTTCCCAGTAACTTGCTCCCATTGCATCTGCTGCTTCCAGTACACCAGGGCTGACTTCACGAAAAGCAATCTCTACTAGACGGGCATAAAATGGTGCTGCGGATAAAACAAGAGCTGGAATGGCTGCTTGCGCACCTAGCATAGTGCCTACGATTGCTTTAGTAAATGGAATGATCAAAACCATCAGGATCATAAATGGCGTTGACCGGAAAATATTACTGATGATCGATACGATTCCATAAATGATTCGAGCATACGGTTTGTTTTTGCGTCCAATAGAGTAAAGGATCAATCCCAAAACTAATCCGATGATCGTCACTAAGACCATTGAGATTAATGTCATATATAGTGTATCAAGGATAGCCTGATTCATCGTTTCCGGGTTGATTTGTTTAAAATCTAGATATGTTTCTGAAAAGCTTTTATCCACGATGGATCACCTCAATTCCTACTCCTTGTTCTTTGATGAACACTTCTGCTTGATCTAATTCTTTGGTTTCACCAGTCATCAAGACAGTCAATGAACCAAAGGAACCTTCTTTCACTTGTTTGATCTTTCCATACACAACGTTGACATCGATGTTATAGCGTCGAATCGCTTGGGAAATGACTGGCTCGTTGGCATTTCTTTCGCTAAAGGTCAAAGTTGCCAAACGGCCGCTTGGATTTTCTTTGATGAGTTCAGCTAATAGTTCTGTCGAATCAGCTTCTGGTTCGATGTCTTGTTGTACAAAGCGTTTGGTTACTTCTTTTTTCGGTTGTCTGAAGACAGTCAATACGTCTCCTTCTTCTACGACTTTCCCCAACTCCATCACAGCGACTTTGTTGCAGATTTTGCGGATCACATTCATTTCATGTGTGATCAAGACGATGGTCAAATTCAATTTCTTATTGATCGCTAACAATAAGTCTAATACTTCTTCTGTTGTTTGCGGGTCCAATGCGCTAGTAGCCTCATCACAAAGCAGGATCTCAGGATCATTTGCCAATGCTCGTGCGATACCGACGCGTTGTTTCTGTCCGCCGGAAAGTTGTGAAGGATATGCTTGTCCGCGTCCTTCTAACCCGACTAAACGCAACAGTTCTTCTGCCCGTTCTTTACGTTTGCTCTTTGGTACGCCAGCTAATTCCAGCGGCAGCTGGATATTTTCAAGTACAGTTCTTGACCATAACAGGTTGAAATGCTGGAAGATCATACCGATTTTCTTTCGGAATGTACGTAATTCTTTGTTTTTTAATTTTGTAATATCTTGATCGTTTACGATCACTTCGCCGCTCGTGGGAAGCTCAAGTCCATTCAGGAGACGGACTAATGTACTTTTTCCTGCGCCAGAATAGCCGACGATTCCATAAATATCCCCTTTTTCAACGTTTAGTGAAACGTCATTGACGGCTTGGATGTTTCCGTTTTTCCCATTGAATGTCTTTTTGACATTCGTTAGTTGGATTAATGACATGCCATTCACATCTTTCTCTTATGATTTTTCAAACAAAAAAGCCTTCGCCCTCTTGCCTTAAGCAAAAGGACGAAAGCTTGAACTTCCGTGTTACCACCTTGATTTACCGTTACTTCGCAATAACAGCCTCTTCCAGTACTTGGACTTAGCTTCTTTCCGTATACTGTCGCGCTGTAACGGGCACTCCCGTAGTAAGTTTGCTTACGCTCGCTTACTCTGCTCTAAGACCATCTTCCATCTCATTTTCGTTACCCATTTTCAGCAAACAGGGCTCTCTTCAAACGTCCGTGACATGTACTCTTCTTTTCAAAGCTTTCTCGTTTCATATAGGATTGCTTATGATTATAGCAACTGGAAGAATCAGTGTCAACTTTTTTCAAGTGATTTTCTGATTTTATAATTCGTCAAATTCTTTTGGATCAACATCTTTGAAACTTAAGATCCACGCATTCATTTCATCTGAATCATTCAAGATATTGATATCTTCACCGATTTTATCATTAACAGAAGAAACTGTACCCGTTAGCGGGCTGGCAAATTCATTGACCGCTTTTTCCGCTTCAACTTCGATCAGAGGTTCATCTTTTTTTAGCGATTGTCCTGCTTTTGGCAGATTGGCAAACGTGATGTCTCCAAGTTCTTCTTGCGCTTCATTTGTCAAACCAACACAGTATTCTTTTCCATTAAATAAGATCCAAAGGTTGTCCTTTTTCTTCAAATGCTTGCCTGCCATTTTATATCAGTTCTCCTTCATAAATTTTTTCATTGAATCCAATTGCAACAAGCTGGTCCTCTCGTAAGATCAGTGGTCGCTTGATCAGCATACCATCTGTCGATAAGACTTGGCTCGCTTTTGAAGCCGTAAACTCGCCTACTTGATCTTTCAGTCCAAGTTCCCGATATTTCATCCCGCTTGTGTTGAACAGGCGACGGATTGGTACTTGACTCGTTTCTAGCCAAG
This sequence comes from Enterococcus sp. DIV0436a, assembly GCF_051711605.1. NCBI lineage: Bacteria > Bacillati > Bacillota > Bacilli > Lactobacillales > Enterococcaceae > Enterococcus > Enterococcus sp. DIV0436a. Next base: position 565,174 of record NZ_JBIONA010000001.1, on the reverse strand, counting down.
TCTCAATCGTTGAGGCCTTCGGTACTTCTTTGATCATATCAACGGTTTGATAACTAACGCCATGCTGGTCTAACCACGCTTTGGCTTTTTTGCATGTTGAACATTTCGGGTACCAGTAAAAGGTGTACAATTTTCTTACCTCCTTGAAGATCTTGCAGGTGCTTCATTTTGGTATCTCATCGATAATATCAACCCGATACCGATCATGTTCCCTAAAATCGAGGATCCTCCCTGACTAATGAAAGGCAATGGGATCCCTGTTAAAGGAAGTAATCCGATATTTGCTCCAATATTCTCAAAGACATGGAACAGCAGCATCATGATCAAACCGCTTGCGATATAGGCGTAAAATTCATTATTCGTATCGAAACACACCCGAATCATACGATAGATTAAAATAAAATACAAGAAAATGACGAATGCACCACCGATAAAGCCGAAGTTTTCACCGATAACGGTAAAAATCATATCGGACTCACGAACAGGCACATAGATATTGCTTACGTTGAATCCTTTACCAAACAAGCCACCGGTACCAATTGCCAAAAGTCCTTGGGCCGGCTGATAACTCATTCCTGACGTATCATGGAAAGGGTCCAGCCATGAATCAATACGTGCAAACTGATAAGATTTGAATCCAACTTTATAAAGCAAGTCTCTTCCGCCTTCAGTCGTAACCAAGAAGATCGTTCCTGCTCCAACGACTACTGCCAAGATTACTACAGGTGCGATGATGCGCCAAGAGATTCCAGACATCAGGAAAATCCCGCCAAAGATCGCAAGAAAGACAAGCATCGTTCCAAAGTCATCTTGGGCCATGATCAATGCTAAAACCGGTATTGTCACGATCAAGAGCTTCCCAATCAGCCAAAAGTCCGATTTCATCGTCCGTTCTTTTACTTGCGTATTATGTTTAGTTACGATCAGTGCCATCATCAAGATGTACGCAATCTTCATCAACTCTGCTGGCTGGAAAGTAAACGCACCGAATCGAAACCAGTTTTTAGACCCTGTTGAAGCAGCTAAATTCTGATCATAGAATTTGAGCAAGAGTCCCATTACCACTAACCCCAAACCATAAAGGTAAGGAGTCAGTTTCCAGATCCATTTGGAATTCAAATGCATGATGACAACGATTGCTGCCGCTCCAACTAAATACCAGACAACTTGCATCCCTACGCCTTTCAAGACTGCTGGATTGTTCGGATCATGGCTAAGTGCTACATATAATGAGAGCAGACCAATCAAACATAACAGAAAGACTGGTAAAATCACGCCATAATCAATACGATTATCGTTCGAAGCTTTTAATTTTTTTTCCATGTTTCATCCCTTTTCTTAAAAACCATACTGCTGATTATTATAGCGGTCCAGTTAGATAATGGAAAGTCTTTCCATAGACATTTGGGAAAAATTAACTTTCCGTTTGTGCAGTTGCTTGAGCAAATGCAGTACAAAAGCCTACTGCTTATCTTTAGTGTATCATAGAACTTTTTTTGATACATGCAATTATCTACCAGCTGAGATTCTCCTCGCTGTGAGAAGTTTCTGTGCTTTCATTGTATCGAAGGATCTCTTCGGCAATCTCTAGCAGCTGATCAGAAACCAGATTGGTTCGTTGGATGAAATAAAAATATCGATGGAAATTCAACGGAGTCATTGGCACATTTTCTGGAACAGAGCGCTTAGACAAAATCGAGCGACCGATTCCTTCCTTCAGCAACGCAACAATTACATCGTTACTTTTCACGATCATCTTCTTATCTTGGATATTCATCTCTTCAAAATAACGCTGCGTGTAATGAAAAACACCAGAGTTTGCTTCTCTTACAAGCCACAATTTGCTTTTTGGGTCCCCAGCGATGACTAGCTGGTCTTCCATCAAAGAGTATCTTTGTACGCCGGAAGTCTCTAATGGCTTTTCGATAAAACCAAAATCGGATTCATGTTTCGCTACTTGTTCTAATGATTCATGAGAATTCGCGATTTCGATCTCAAAATGCACTTTAGGAAACCTTTTGATCAGATGTTTCATCAACTGAGGCAAAAGATAGACAGCAAAGGTGTGGGAAGCAACGATCCGACATACTTCTTCTTCATTTTGTTCATTGAGCAATTTTTGCTGAGTTTCTTCCCATTCTTCTAACAAAACCAGTGTCCGTTCATATAATAAGTCGGCTTGCTTAGTTGGAAGCATCTCTTTTCTTCCGTTACGTTGAAAAAGATCGATATTCAATTCCCGCTCCAACTGTTTGATTTGATTCGAGACTGCTGGTTGAGATAAAAACAGTACTTCTGCTGCTCTGGAAAAATTTCTTGTTTCATATACTGCTCGAAAAGTCGTTAATAACTTAAACATGGCACCACTTCCATAACTTTTTATGATAATTACTATAAAAACTATTTGATTTAAATATACAAAAAACCATCTATAATAGAAATGTACAACAAAACAGTTGCTGATCCAACTAGTAACTTAGATGAAGACAATCAGCTGTCTGCTTGCTCGTAATCATACATTCCTATTCATTTTACAATGTATTCGTTCATCTTGGTACTAAAATCTATTAAATAAAAAGGAGAATATTATATATGAAGAACTTTTTGAAAATTATTCCGATCCCGATCTGCGGGTTGATCCTTGGGTTAGCTTCCCTTGGAAATCTGTTTAAAGACTATCACCATGTTGCTTTAGGCAATCTAACTGGCGGTATCTCTATGATTCTTATGATATTCATTTTTGTTAAATTGTTTATCTTATTCGAACACACGAAACAAACGTTGCATGATCCAATCATCGCCTCCGTTTCACCAACTTTTACGATGTCACTCATGGTTATTTGTACTTATTTTGTTTCATATGAAAGTATTGCACCAATTGTCAAATTCATTTGGCTGTGCGCTGTTATCTTCCAAGTGATCCTTGTCTTTTATTTCAATTATCACCATGTTATCAAAGCTGATCTTTCAATTGAAGCAATTTATCCAAGCTGGTTTATCATTTACGTTGGATTTGGGGTCATCACTGTAACTGCCGGGAACTTCTTCCCACTTATTGGAAAAATTTTCTTTTGGATTTCATTGATCTGCTATGCGTTCTTATTGCCGATCATCATCAAACGTGTCTTTTTCGTAAGAAATATGGCTCATCCGACACGTCCGCTGATTACGATCGTTGCAGCACCTGGTTCTCTTTGCCTAACAGGTTATCTTAAAAACTTTGCTGAACCTAATTTTTATCTTGTCGTAGCATTGTTCGCTTTATCTCAAGTATTGTATTTCGTTGTGCTGTCTATGCTTCCACGTTTGTTCAAGCTTCGTTTTTATCCAAGCTATGCAGCCTTTACATTCCCGCTTGTTATCTCTGCAACAGCTATATTTACTACTGTTCATTACTTCAACAGTTTAGGTATCTATAGTAGCGTATTGGATTTCTTAAAAGTTGCGGAATGTCTGTTTGCAAGTGTAGTTGTCTTCTACGTTCTTGCTCATTACGTACGTTTCTTAATTAAAGAACATAGCAAACATGGAAAATTTGTTTCTAAAAAAATCGCTTAATAATCGATTCAATAGGTTGTGAAAAAGCTGTTCTGCATCAAGTAATAAGAACGGCCAAACAAAAACAGCTGTTCATGTTTTTGTACTGGTTGGGCTTATTACCGCAGATGCAAGCTTTTGAACACCGTTTACCAAGAGGTCGTAAAAGAAGTGGTCAGCTTCAAGAAATAAGAAGGAATTTACGAAAATTGCTTCTCAAATTTTTGTGAAATTTCGGCTTATTTCCGTAGAAGCTACTTCTGGAACACCGTTTACCAAGAGGTCGTGAAAAAGCCACTTAGTTTCGAGTATTAAGAAAAATTTTGTGAAAATGGCTTTCCACATTTTTGCATAAATTTGGCTTAATACCGAGAAACTGGCTTTTGAACACCGTTTATTCGAAACAAGAGGTCGTACAAGACTTTTGTCACGACCTCTTGTTCTTTTGTCAAAATACTGGTTTAGTGCTACTATGTTCGAGTATGCTTTTAGTATTTATTGACGAAAGGAACCGATCAAATGAAATCATTGTCACATCCAATAAAATCTGTAAAGGATTCAGCGGTCCGCGAAATCTTACCCGGTTTACTGCTTTCTTTTGCCATCGCTGCCTTCAGCAGGCTTCTTGCTATTTATCTGCCACAGTTAGGTGGAGCGACTATTGCTATTTTATTGGGTATTTTATTAGGAAATACTTTTTTTAAACAGCCTGTTCTAGCAATCGGCACAAAATTTGCTGAAAGCAAACTATTAGAATTCTCTGTTTTTTTACTAGGTGCAACTGTCACAGCTCAAACGATTGCTCAAATTGGTGTAAAAGGAATTGTTTTTGTGTTACTGCAAATGTCAGTCACTATCATCGGTGCTTACTTGATTGGTAAAAAACTGCAATTCAGCGATACTTCTTCTTTGATGATGGCTGGAGGAAACGCTGTTTGTGGTTCTTCTGCTATTGCTTCAATCGCCCCTTCCATCCATGCGAAAGAGGAAGAAAAAGGACAGATCATCACACTAGTCAATCTACTGGGTACTGTGATGATGTTGACTCTCCCTTTTCTTGGATTACAGTTGTTTGGTGGAAATCTCATTGAAAAAAGTGCACTTTTGGGTGGTACACTCCAATCTGTTGGTCAAGTAGTCGCTGGGGCAAGCTTACTTGACAATTCTGTTGTCGAATTCGCCATGCTATTTAAGATTCTACGTATTATGATGCTCGTTGTTGTTGTCTATCTGTTTGAAAAATTCATGCACAAGAAACAACCAGCTCTGTTTGAAACGCCAACTGATACGCAGAAAAAACGAAAATTACCGCTTCCTTGGTATGTATTAGGGTTTGTGATCTTTTGTTTGGTCAACAGCTTGTTTTCTTTACCTGTAGTTATTGACCAATCGGCACATTTTATCAGCAGCTGGTTTGAGATCACTGCTTTAGCGGCAATTGGTCTGCGTTTAGACTTTGCAAAATTCATGAAAGAAGGTACACGCTTCTTATCTTATGGATTAGCTGTCGGGCTTCTCCAAACAGTGATGGCTTTACTATTTATTTGGCTGATCAAAGTTTAGAATGAACATGAAAAAACAGTTGTGATTCTCGCATGGAACAATGTCCGAATCACAACTGTTTTTAATTTTGCAGATATCCTTCTAACAACAACAATTGGCGTTTGATTTCAACCCCATCTATTGCGTTTCCCATATATCCTGTCAGTTTTCCATTTTGCCCGATCACTCGATGACAAGGAATAACGATTGGCAATGGATTGGTTCGATTTGCCTGCCCAATCGCTCGCACAGCTTTCGGACTATCAACAGCAACGGCTACTTCTTTATACGTTCGGATTTCTCCATAAGGAATGGTCGACAAAGCTTTCCAGACATTTTGCTGAAAAGGCGTACCTCTCTTTATAGATAAAGGAACATCAAATTCTTTTCTTTTTCCCGCAAAATATTCTTCAAACTGTTCTTGTGTGCGCGTTAAAATTCGCTGATTCGCTGATTCGCTTTCTGAAATTGGCTGAAAAGATACAGCAGTCAATCCGGATTCATCTGCATCTAACCATAAAAAGCCGATAGGTGTGTGTATTTTCATTTTGTTTGCTCCTAGTCAATAGACTGGAACTTCCTCCTTTTTCTCTATCCAAAACTACTTGCCAACTAATAAAAATTGTTCTTAAAAGTTTGATAAACCGAGGAAACATGGTAAACTAAATACGTTAGTTTACAAAAAGAATACCTGTTCTTTTACGTAAAATCAAATTTTAAAGGTGTTATTTAAGGTTTATTAAATTTTGAATGTAAACCATATATAAACATACGATTGAAAGGATAGAAACGATGAAAGTATCAATTGTTGTCCCATGTTTTAATGAAGAAAAAACTGTTCCTCTTTTTTTTGATGAGGTTGAAAAATTCAAAGGTGCCCATGAGTTCGAATATTTGTTTATTGACGACGGATCAAAAGACGGTACGTTAGCAGCAATCAAGAAGCTAGCCTCAGCTTATCCTTATGTCCGCTTTGTCTCATTTTCCAGAAATTTTGGGAAAGAAGCGGCTCTGTACGCTGGATTGCAAGCTTCTACAGGAGATTTAGTGACCGTGATGGATGTTGATCTGCAAGATCCGCCCGAACTGCTTCCTGAGATGATCAACCGGATCACTACTTCTGATATCGATTGTGTCGGCACCCGGCGTTCGACTCGTGAAGGCGAGCCTGCGATACGCAGTTTCTTTGCGAAAAAATTCTACCAGTTGATCAATAAAATCAGCGATACAGAAATGGTCGATGGCGCTCGTGATTTCCGCTTGATGACTCGTCAAATGGTGGATGCCGTCCTAGAATTAACAGAATACAACCGATTTTCAAAAGGATTATTTAGCTGGGTCGGGTTTAAAACAGAATATATTTCTTATGAAAACCGCGAACGTGTGGCTGGCGAAACATCTTGGTCCTTCTGGAAATTATTCAACTACTCGATTGATGGTATCGTGAACTTCTCGGATGCACCGTTAACGATTGCTTCATTTATCGGCGCTTTGTCTTGTGTCGGTTCTGGTATTGCAATTTTGTTCATTATTTTGCGGGCATTGTTGTTTGGTGATCCTACATCAGGATGGCCTTCCATGGTCTCGATCTTCCTGTTCATTGGTGGAATCCAATTGTTATGTCTTGGAATCATCGGGAAATATATCGGGAAAATCTTCTTAGAAACGAAACAGCGTCCTGTTTATATCATAAGAGAAACAGAAAAAGTGAAGCCAAATGAATTGAAGCCTCACCAATAATATACGTCAAATGAAGTAAACATTTTTTTAAATGAAAAAGGACTGTGACAAAAGTCTTGTCACAGTCCTTTTTTCCGAATAAATGGTGTTCCAGAAGTAGCTTCTTCGGAAATAAGCCGAAATTTCACAAAAATTTGAGAAGCAATTTTCGTAAATTCCTTCTTATTTCTTGAAGCTGACCACTTCTGTCACAACCTCTTTCATATCTTATTATTTCTTCATTGCCGCTTTTAGTGCTGCTGCTAATGGGCTTTCTTCTGGTTCTTCTGCTTGTGCATATTTTTTCAGCAAGCGTCGTTCTTCATGTTTGGTCATTTTCTTCTTCTGCTCTTTTTTATCAAGCATTTTTTCTGTCGTTCCATCGTATTTACAACGGAAATAAGCACCGTTTTTACCTTCGATGATTTCCATTTTCCGGTGACATTGCGGGCATCGATGATTAGAGACTTTTGGATCTTTTCTTCTGCGGTAGTTGCAATCTGAATTGGTGCAGACATAGATTTTGCCGTCACGTGTGTTTTTCTCGCGCAGATTGGCCCCACATTCTGGGCATTTCTTTTGGGTAATCGAGAAATCTTGATATTCTTGTTTGCTTGATTTGATCTCATTCACCAAGCGTTTTGTTTCTTTTTCGATTCCATTCAAGAAGGTTCCTGCTTGTTTCTTTCCTGCAGCAATAGCTTCAAGGTCTTTTTCCCAGCTTTCTGTCAAATCTGGTGTTACTAAAGAGGGATTTACCAATACTAATAATTGCTTACCTTTAGGAGATACTTGCAGTCCTTGAGGGGTACGTTCCATCAGTTCAGATTTGATTAGTTTCTCGATAATCTCTGCACGCGTAGCTGGGGTTCCCAGACTGTATTTTTCCATTTGACCAAGCAAGCTTGCTTCTGACAATGGTTTAGGCGGTGCAGATAGTTCTTTTTTGATGGCGAAATCGGGATTGATTCTCATTCCTTTTTCCCATTTGACTGTTTCCGTCTCAGTTTCAGTTTCGCCTTTCCATCCTGCTTGGACGACACGATTTTGCCGAAAAATGAATCGTTCTTTACCAAATTCAACCGTAACTTTTGTTTGGCTGACTTTATGGGGTTGAGCAAACAGTCCTAAAAAACGAGAGACAATCATTTGATAGATTTTTTGCTCTTCATTACTTAATTTTTCATAACGTGCTCTGTTTTCAGTTGGCAAAAGTGCATGGTGATCGGTCACTTTACTGTCTTGGAATACTTTTGTCTGTTGGACGATGGCTCCGTTTTTCAAATACTGCTTGACCTCAGGAGCAAAGTCGCTGACTGCTTGCAATCGTTCTTTCATCGTACTTTTCATGTCATTTGTCAGATATTTGCTGTCTGTACGCGGATAAGTAACGATCTTATGGGTCTCATACAAACTTTGTACAAGATTTAATGTTTTCTTTGCAGAATAGCCATAGCGTTGATTGGCTTCTCTTTGGATCTCTGTTAAATCATAAGGCAATGGCGCAGATTCCGTTTTTAATTTTTCTTGGACTTCTGTGACAGTTCCTTTGCTTGTACTGATCAATTGAACAAGTTTTTGTGCTTCTTCTTGTGTTTTTAAAGCAAATTGATTTTTTTGAAGCATTTTGGCTTGTTCTTTTCCAGCTTGCAACGTGATCGTGAAATACGTTTGTGGACGGAACTGCTCGATTTTCTTTTCTTGGTCTCTCACTAATGCTAGTGTCGGTGTCTGCACACGGCCTGCTGATAAATTATCCGCGTACTTCACAGTTAAGGCTCTGGTCACATTCAATCCTACCAGCCAGTCCGCTTTTGCCCGGGCAAGAGCAGATTCATACAATGCATCATATTCTTTCGCAGGTCTTAGTTGCTTGAATCCAGTTTTGATTGCTTTATCTGTTTGAGAAGAGATCCATAACCGCTTCACTGGTTTATTGAAATGCACATACTCTAAGATCCAGCGAGCAACAAGTTCCCCTTCTCTTCCGGCATCTGTCGCAATGACTGCTTCTGAGACATCTTTTCGCTGAGCTAGCTGCTTGATTGCTTTTAATTGATGTCCTGTTTTAGGAAGTGGTTTGATTCCTAGTTTTTTAGGGATCATTGGCAACGTGTCCATTTGCCAGCTCTGCCATTCCTTATTCAGATCTTCCGGCATTTTCAATCCTAATAAATGACCAAGGGCCCAAGTAACGATCACCTTGGGTCCTTCATAATAATTTTTGTGCTTTTGATTAGCACCAAGCACCTTGCTTAGGTCTTTCGCAACGCTTGGTTTTTCCGCTAGAATTAGTTGTTTCATAAAATTCCTTTCCGCTTTCTACTGTGATGGGCTGATGATTTTTCAACAACGCAAGTCCTTTGTATTGCTGTAAATCATCGTCACACTCTTCACACCAGCGCTCATCTCCGTCATTCCAAAAGGCGCTGAGAAAGTTACTTTTTGCATTGATATATTCATAATTTTGATGGATTTCGTTCCATTGTTTTTCGTACGCTTGTCGTGCTTCTTCGAAAGACTCGAATGTTTCTTCTGCTTCAATATCTTCTTCCCAGTCTTCAAAAAACCACCAAGGCTCATTGTCCCCGAACATGGTAATTACTTGATACATACTCGTGCTCCTTCTTTCAGCTTTTCTAGACTCATCTTAGTCACTTTTCAAGAAAGTTGCAAGAATTTTCTCTTATAAAAGGGTCATTTAATGAACATCTTAAAATTGTTACAAATGAATCTGATTGTTTAAGGCAAAGTAGCGATAAAGTCATTGATCATCCAAAAATAGCTGTCTTCTGGATCGATTGTTGGTTCTTTTGTAAAGTATCCTAAAAAACGTAAGGAAAGATAACCGTGGATCATACTACGAAGTTCCCTGCTTCGATGAACTTTTTCTTCTTTCGTTAATTGAAAAGCCTCAAATATCTGCAAAATGATCTGATTCGTTTCATGGATTCCATCTAATAAAACAGCTTCATTGGTATGCGGTACACTGATCAGTAACTCATACACTGCTTGATTTGAAAAAGCAAAGGATCGATAAGTTTCTGCATAGATCTGCAGTGCTTCCTGACCACTTTTTCCTACAAGAGCCCGACGCAGCTGGTCATTAAGTTCCTGCAGAAGTTTCGCTGTTAGCGCTGTTTTGACATCACGAATATTTTTGAAATGGTTATACAGCGAGGGAGCCTTGATATCCAAGCGTTTGGCTAAATGCTGAAAGGTTATTTGCTGAACATCCATCTCTTCTGCTAGTTCTCGAAAGCAGTCGATGATTTTCTCTTGAGACAGATTTCTTTTTTTCATTTCCATGTTTCCTCTCATAAAATAAATCCTTCACTCTTTCAGTTTACCACGAAAAAGAAAGAGAAAAAAGAGACTTTCATTGATAAACTACATATTGTAGTTTATAATAAAGAGCTGTAGATGAAAATTTTCAGAAAGAAGGAGTCTAATTGGCTGCAAGAATAAAGGAAAAATTATTTAGGAAAAGAGAAACTTGGGAACAAAACTTGTTTGTCTTATGGTTTGGAACATTTATGGCTGGTATCGGATTTAGTTTAGTCATGCCTTTTATGTCACTTTACATAGATACGTTAGGTAATTATAGTACGTCACAATTGAACTTTTGGAGCGGATTGACTTTTTCATCTACTTTCTTGGTGACTACGCTGATCTCTCCTTGGTGGGGAAAATTAGCCGACCAAAAAGGAAGAAAATTGATGCTGTTGCGTGCTTCATTAGGAATGGCAATCGTCATTTCTTTGATGGGTTGCGTGACTAGTGTGTATCAATTAGTCGCATTGCGTCTGCTTCAAGGGATTTTTTCTGGTTATATCAGTAATGCCACTGCCCTTGTCGCAACTGGGACGCCAAAAGAAAAAAGTGGTCAAGTTCTTGGAACCTTAGCAACTGGTTCTGTTACAGGAACATTACTTGGACCGCTTCTTGGCGGGATCTCTGCTTCAGCGTTTGGCTATCGCCCTACCTTTTTCATTACAGGGATCATCTTATTTTTCGTCTTCTTGTTGAGTCTGTTTTTCGTCCATGAAAAATTTGTCCCAGTGAAAAAAGAAAACATGGTTTCTGCCAAACAGATTTTCAAAGACTTGAAATATCCACACGTCGTCATCGGTATGTTCGTCACAACGATGATCATCCAAGCATCCAACAATTCCATTAGTCCAATCATCAGTCTGTACATTCGCCAATTGCTGCATGGACATGGGAATGTTACGTTGATCAGCGGAATCATCGCTTCGATACCTGGGATTGCCACTTTGATAGCCGCTCCAAGATTTGGTCGCTTAGGTGACAAGATCGGGAGTGAAAGAATACTTGCGATTGGTTTGGGTTTTGCGATTCTGGTTTATATCCCAATGGCATTCGTCACGAATGTTTGGCAATTAGCTGCCTTACGTTTTTTGATTGGTATCTCTGATGCTTGTCTGCTCCCTGCTGTCCAAGCATTGATCACAAAATATTCGCCTCATCAAGCTGCTGGACGGATCTTCAGTTATAACCAATCTTTCCAAGCAACTGGTAACGTAGTAGGGCCTATGATCGGCTCCAGTGTTTCCAGTGCATTTGGTTATCGTGGCGTTTTTCTTTCGACTTCTCTTCTTGTTTTGGTCAACTTCTTGCTTGTACGACACAATACACAAGAAATCCATCAGCAAGAAACTGCAGAAGAAAAAGCTTCAGGAGTCTCCATATCTTCAGGGCACTCTCCTTCTCATAGACAATAAGCGTAAATGAAAAACACTGCTTGAACAGTTGTCACAGACTGTCCTTGCAGTGTTTTTGTTTAGGCCTGTTTTTTCAAGAACTCAGATAAGAGGAATAATCCCTTTTCCAAGGTTTCTTTTTTACAACAGTAACCTAGTCGGGCATGCTTCGGTAAATCAAAGGCACTTCCTGGTACTAATAGTACTCCTGTTTCTTCTAATAAATTGATACAAAATGTCTGGTCATCTTCTTCGATGGCTAATTTAATGAAAGAAGTAGAGACGTAATTGGGAGCGACAAGTTCAACTTTCGGTTCATTGGCTACCCATTGTTTTAAAATCACAAGGTTCTCTGTAATGATCTTTTTGTTTCGCTCCAATATTTTTTCTTTATTCTTCAATGCATGTACAGCAAGATCATCTGACAGGACTCCGCCGCAAATCATCGTGTAGTCTCGATACTTTCGAAAAACTTCTGCCAACTCAGGTCCAGTAGCTGTCCAGCCAATACGAATACCTGGAATGGAGTAGGTTTTGGATAGGGAATTGGTTGCTATACCTTTTTCATAGACATCTACGATCGACAAGAATTCACCTTTATCCGTTAAAGGCGCATATACTTCATCTATCAATACATATGCATCTACTGTACGAGCAATTTCTGCGATTTTTTCTAAAGTTTTCCGATCTAGCAATGTGCCTGTAGGATTGTTTGCACTATTCAAACAGATGATTTTTGTTTCAGGTTTGACTAAGGCTTCTAGCTGTTCTAAATCAAACTGCCAATCTTCTTCTTCCTTCAAATGAACAAAGTCAACAGCGGCACCTAAAGATTTGGGGATGTCATATAATTGCTGATAAGTAGGAAGCATCGAAACAACATGGTCTCCTGCTTCCACTAACGCGTATAGAGCTAAAAGATTAGCACCAGTCGCTCCATTCGTTTGTAAGATGTTTTCCGGATTGACGGTTTGATAAAGAGAAGCGACTTCTTGTTTGAAAACATCTGATCCTTCGATCCAGCCATAGTCCAATGGTTCGTTTTTGCGTTTTTCGAAAAATTCACTTACGCTAGTCCCATCTAAGCCAACGAGTTCGTCTAATGTCAATGCTTCGATCGAGCTTTGTGCAATATCATATACCGCTTTCTTTTCCCATTTATTTAGCCATTCTTCTACACCGAAATTTGCGATTTTCATGTTTCTTTCCCCCTTATATCTTGATCCAGCCTACAGCAAGCAACCCGATTGAAAGCAGTGCGGCCACACAAATCAGCCCAATCATTACTTTTTCTTTTCCCGTAATTTGATGTTTGGTTTCACGACAAGCGATCCAGTAGAAGCAAAAACCAGGAAGATAGGCAATACTACATAAAAGGACATAAGAAAATCCTGCTAAAATGATGCCCATCAATTCAAAAACTACAGCAATCCCACCGATCACTACTTGTTTTTTGATTCCTTCTTTTAAAGAAAACTGGACTTGATAGATCCCGACAAGTAGATAACAAATCAAAATTGCCGCTGTACATAAAGAATAGGCAAATTGATAGGCATAATCAGTAACTAAGAAAGTCAATAAGAATAGATTAGTCAAGATTGCAGTAACAACTAACGAATAAGTTGGGGCATTTTTTTTATTCGTTTTTCCCCAACCTTTCGGCAACAGACCGTCTCGAGCCATCAACATCGTTGTTTCTGCTGGGAGCATCGTCCAAGACAACCAAGAACCAATGATCGAAATAATCAAGCCGATATTGATCAGCGCTGCTCCCCAATTTCCCACGATTCCTTTTAAAATATTTGCCATAGCAGGTTGTGAAATAGTTGCTAACTCTTCTTGAGATAAGACGCCGTATGGCAAGATCGAAGCAAGGATATAGATAAACAATAAACAAAGCAGACCAATGATCGATGCTTGCTGGGCTTCTGAACGTTTCTTCGCGCGGTTGGCTAAAACACTTGCGCCTTCGATCCCTACAAAGACCCACATCATAACCATCAAACAACCTTTAATCTGCAACCAGATCGTTCCTTGCTGCCCTGTTCCATTCACTAGATTATCAGATACGTTACCCCAAAAATCAGCAGTGAATATATTCACTTTAAATGCGATAAATACAAATATTAAAAATAGGAATAATGGCACTAATTTACAGATCGTCACGATTGTATTGATGACGCTCGCTCCTTCAACTCCATTGTTTACTAATAAAGTCAGACCCCAAATAAAAATACTTGCAAATAAAATAGAAGGAACATTTTGTCCACCTTTGAATATCGGGAAAAATTCTCCCATGGCGCTCATCAGCATCGTTGCAAAAGCAACATTTCCCAGCCACGCAGACAACCAGTAACCCCAACCACTGATGAAGCCACCTAATTTACCAAATGAAGCTTCCGCGTAACCGAAAATACCACCATCTAGATCTGGACGTTTTTCTCCTAAATGATTCAGCGATAATACCAAAGCTAAAATACCAATCCCAACGATTATCCATGAAAGGATCGCTGGCCCTGGAGCTGCAGAACTAGCCAGATCACTTGTGATCCCAAACACACCGCTTCCGATTGACGAACTGACAACCAGAGCAACCAGTCCCCATTTGCTAATACCCGTTGATTTCTTTTCCATTTCCATCACCCTCACTTATAAAATTGAACAAATCACTTGCAAAAGATTCCCTTCTATTTTGCAACTGCTCTTGCTTAACAAAAAGCAACTTTATTCATATTATTGGATATTATGAACTTTTTACACAAGTATTTCAAGTATAAAATGAATAAAAATTAATTTTATTGCAAAAAAACAGCTATGCTATCCAAAAGAAAAGGTGTTTCTTTTGTTAGCCATAGCTGTTTTGATTCATTTAATATCGCTTAAACGTATTGTAAAACTTTTGTTTCTTGATATGCGTGGTCGATCAAACCACCACCCAGACATTCCATTCCATCATAAAATACAACTGCTTGTCCAGGAGTGATTGCACGTACAGGTTCGTCGAATACGACTTCTGCACGATTATCATCCAATAAGCGAACTGTCACAGGAACGTCTTGCTGACGATAACGGAATTTCGCTGTACACTTGAATTCTTTTGGCATTGGTTCATTCGTCGTAAAGTGGATTTCACTTGCATCCAAGCTTGTGGCATACAATGCAGGATGATGGAACCCTTGCCCCACATATAATGTGTTTGTCGCTAGATCTTTTCCTACAACAAACCAGGGTTCTTGCGAATCTCCTCCGCCACCGATCCCTAGTCCTTGACGTTGACCAATCGTATAATACATCAAGCCAGCATGTTGTCCTTTGACTTCACCATTAAGAGTGACCATATTTCCTTTTTTTGCTGGCAGATAGTTGCTCAAAAATTGTTTGAAGTTCTTTTCACCAATAAAGCAGATTCCCGTTGAATCTTTTTTCTTAGCAGTCGCAAGGCCTGCGCGTTCAGCAATTGCCCGTACTTCTGATTTTTCCATGCCACCTAGAGGGAACATCGTTTTTGAAAGCTGTTCTTGTGATAATTGGCTAAGGAAGTAAGTTTGATCTTTATTATTGTCTACTCCACGAAGCATGTGGACCACGCCGTTTTCATCGCGAGTGACTTGCGCATAATGTCCAGTAGCTACATAATCGGCGCCAAGATCCATTGCATAATCCAAGAATGCTTTGAATTTGATTTCTTTGTTGCACATCACGTCTGGGTTAGGTGTACGTCCTGCGCGGTATTCGGCTAGGAAATATTCAAATACACGATCCCAATATTCTTTTTCAAAATTCACAGAGTAATAAGGAATCCCGATTTGAGCAGCTACTTTCGCTACATCCTTATAATCTTCCGTGGCCGTGCATACACCGTTTTCGTCCGTGTCATCCCAATTTTTCATGAATATTCCGATCACGTCGTATCCTTGTTCCTTTAACAAAAGTGCTGTTACAGATGAGTCGACACCGCCGCTCATCCCTACGACAACGCGTGTTTTGCTGTTGTCTGTCATGATATCACCATCATTTCAATTAGATTCTGAAACATCTACGAGTTGAAGGTCGCAACTTTTCAGTATTTTACATTATACGTCATATTTCTGAAAATTTCATCCCTTAATTATCAAGTCGTAAAAATACTGTTCTACTGGACCTATTCAGTACACAAACATGATAGTCAACCAAAAAATCACTCATCTTTTGAGCATTCGATATAAAAAATTGGCATACTCATAAAAAGGGCCAGCCTTTCGGCAATAAGGAATAATTTTGTAAATTGTGAAAAACTATTTTTCAAAATTGCTTCTTATCGCTTAAAGCTGCACGTCTCATTTACAACCTTTTCTTTTTAGATGTTATGAGTTGCTCAGATAAGTGATTTTGTTTACTCTAAGAAAAAAGGGAGGCAAAAGATACATGAATTACTTTACCAGTGATATGCACTTTTTCCATGAACGCTTATTAGGAAAAAACGACTTTGCTCCGCGGCTCTTTGCAAATGTGGATGAAATGAACCAACAGTTGATCACTAGCTGGAATGCAGTAATAAAAGAAACCGACCATGTTTATCATCTAGGCGACCTTGCTATGCATCCGCAATATGAAAAAGCAAATGCAGAAATTTTGGAACTGGTCACTCAACTGCAAGGAACAATCCACTTGATCAAAGGGAACCATGACAGTCGCGCTTTTTTCCGTTATTTAGAAAAAAATGATCCTAGGCTTACTGACGGAAGTCCCAAATTTTATTTTTATGATGTAGGTGCCATCGTTAAATTCGACCATCAACAATATTACTTGACTCATTATCCGATGTTGCTCGGGCCTAACGACACTATCCGCAATCTTCATGGACATATCCATCATTACAGCGTACCTATCGAGAACGATGTCAATGTAGGCGTAGACGCACCGGAAAGAGAACTCTTAAAGGAAAAACTACCATTTGGCACTCCGTTATCTGAGCAACAAATCAAAGAAATCTATGAAGCAAAGAGGAAGTACGATAGGTCGTGAAAAAACTGCCCTATATCAAGTATTAAACAAATAAAAATAATTACTCATATTTTTCATTTGAGTAGGCTTATTGCCACAGGAACATTAGGATCAGAAATGGAGTTGTAACAAGACTTCTGTCACAACTCCATTCCATACTATTCGTCTTTTTGCTCATGGTGTTCTTTTACCAGTTTTTTCTGTAATTCTTTATCATAATTTCGGGCAGCTGATGTTAAAAATAAAACGATTCCGCATAATAAAATCCCGATTCCAGAAAACAAGAACATTTTTTCTACCCCTAAACGATCAGCTAATGGTCCTGCAAATAATAATCCAATTGGACCTGCCAGGTTCATCAAAGAGTTGAAGTTCCCTAAGACACGACCTAAAACATTCGATTCATAACTCTGCTGGATCATTGCCATCAGCAGTGTATTGAAATATGGCGTTGCACAACCTGCTCCTGCATTCAAGATAAGAAAGTACAAGAACCCTTGACTATCGTTTGGAACCAATCCGCTTGCACCGATCGTCAGGCCCATAATGATGTAGGCTATAATAATAGGTTTCATTCGGTCTTTCCATGTTCCTATAAAACTGATCAGTGCACCGCCTAAGAGCATTCCGACTGCGTAGACTACTTCCACTGCTCCCGCCTGTCCAACGGAACCACCAAAGTAATCTAGCGTCATCAATGGATACAGACTGATTGCTGGCATGAACAACAGCATCACAAATGCACCATTGATCGTTATGTACCATAACCCTTTGTTATCCATCAATTGCTGCAGCCCAAATTTTGCATCTTTAAAAATAGTAAGCGGAACTTCCAATATTTCAGGAGAAACTTTTGGGATCTTCACAAAAATCAATAAGCCGACACCAAAAACTGCCCCCAATACATCTAATAAAATAAGGTAATTGACAGGAACGACTGAAAACAAAGCCGCACCTAGAGCTGGCGCAATGATGAAATTCGCTGATTGGACCATTCCTAACTGTCCATTCGTCCTTGTTATGTGAGAAGATGGAACGATTGTCGGCATAATCGACTGGATCGTTGGCATTTGGAATGTTTGTGCGACCGAACGCATAAACAAAGACACAAAAACTAGCCAAATCGGGAAGGATTCTGAAATCGTTCCGACTACTGCTAAAATAAGCGCGAAAATCGCTACAATAATATCCGTGACAATCAAAAGAGCTTTTTTATCCCAGCGATCCACTAGCGGTCCTACAAATGGGCTTAGTAAAACCATGGGAATCATTCCTAGTAAAGTAGCAAAACTCAAAATTGTCGCCGAACCGGTTTCTCTTGTCAAATACCAGATGATCGCATATTGGACGACCATACTAGTGATTCCTGACAAAAACTGTCCCGATAAAAAGAACAAATAATTTCTCTTCCAATTCGTTAAAACGACCGACTGTTCATTTTCCATAAACATCCCTCTTTTCTTTTTCATTTTGTATAGCGTTTGCACAACAATCATTATACGGGATTCTTTTTTCAAAAAATACCTTTTTCCCTAAATAACAATCGTTTCAATTTAAATTTCTTTACTTAGAAACAATAAATCAGCAAAATATTAAAAATAACAACATGTGTTAAATTTAAAAATAAAAAAGACAACTAATTTGCGTCGTCCTTACAAAGTTAGTCATCTAACAATAGGCCGTTTCAAAACTAGTTGTCTTTTTATATCCACAGATCATTCGACTTTTTCGAATAACCCACGGCTAATCATCCCATCCATCAGAAAATAAAATTTATCTTGGCTCATTTTCTGTTTTGGATCTTTGAAAATATTGACTGCTTTCAATCCATTTGCTGTAGTGATCGACATTTTCAATGTTTGAATATCTTTTGATACAGTGATTTTTAATTTGAATCCTTCTTTGCTTTGCGGCGTGGCATCTAATGGTCGGATCAATTGATAATTGCCTCCGTTTGTTTCTGTAAATCCATTATCGCGCAATGTATATCTTTTTGCATCAGGATGCAAACGATAGCTAATTGGTGCGCCCAGTACCGTTGCTGTTGTTTCAAATGCCATGATTTTCACCTCGATAAAATTAGTTTCTCTTTATTATAAAAGTTTATCCTGATTTTTACTAGGTTTTTCAGTTAAGTTCCCTAAAAAATGAAGGCGTTCTCTCAGACATCTGTTCATATAAGAATGACTTCACTAGTTATTTTTTGACAGCACGAACTAATTGATCAAGGAAATACTGGATGTCGTCTTCGGTATTTCCCAAACCAAAGCTGATACGGATGGATTCTTTTAGTATCGGTGTATCTTCTCCATACATTGCTTCTAATACGTGTGAAGGCTCGATATTTCCTGCTGTACAAGCTGAACCAGTAGAAATAGCGACCCCATTAAGATCAAGCTTCATCAGTAGCAAATCATTTGCTTCGCCAATTAAGCGAAGATTCAACACATGAGGGAGTTTATTCGTTAAATCACCATTTACTTGATAAGGGATTTCGTTTGCTTCTAATGTATCAAGAATCAATTGCTGTAATCCTTTATATTTGTTGTTACGTGCTTCACGTTCTTCAGGTGACAGCAGTTCAACTGCTTTTGCCATACCCCAGATCCCTGCTAAATTTTCTGTACCTGCACGCCGCTTTTCTTCCTGCTCCCCGCCTAAAAGCAATGCAGGGATATTTACTCCGTCTCGTTTATATAAGAAACCGACGCCTTTTGGCCCATTGATTTTATGAGCAGAGATACTTAATAAATCGATTCCTAATTCTTCTGGATGGATCGTTTGGTTTCCGTACGCTTGTACCGCATCTGTATGGAAATAAGCTGGATGATCCGCTAAAAGTTCACCGATTTCTTTGATTGGCATCAAATTTCCGATTTCATTGTTCCCATACATCACAGAGACCAAGATCGTATCTTCTCGTAACGCTTTTTTGACCTCTTCGATCGACAGATTCCCTTTTTCATCTACAGGCAGATATGTAACGTCAAACCCCTTTGTCTCTAAATATTTCATGGTATTAAGAACAGCAGGATGTTCGATAGCTGTAGTGATTAGATGTCTGCCTTCTTTTTGACGCGAGAACGCTGTTTCTAAGATAGCTGTATTATCCCCTTCTGTTCCCCCACTGTTAAAGATGATCTCGTGAGGTTTTGCTTGCAGACTGTCTGCAATGATTTGTCTTGCTGTTTCCAATTTTTCATGCGCGTGGCGACCAAATCCATGTATGCTTGAAGGATTTCCAAACGTGTCTTGCATGATTGCCGTCATCGCTTCAATTACTTGTGGATGCATGGGGGTAGTTGCCGCATGATCCAGATAAATAGTTTTCACTTCATTCATCCCTTCCAAATTATTGCTAGGCACATTCTAGCATAAAATAGCGAACAAACCAAAGAAGAGCTCATTTTTGTCTAGAGGACGTTTCATGGGCATAGAAAAAAGGAGCTGTGACAAAAGTCTTGTCGCAGCTCCTTGAAGCTGCTCACTTCTGTCACAACTTCTTTCCCTCTTTTTTTTGTTTATTCGAATTCTTTTTCTTCCAGACGGAATAACGGACTCATCGGTGTATTTTCATGGATGCGTTTGACCGCTTCACCCATTAATTCTGAACATGTAACGATTGTTAAGTTTTCTGGATGACGATTTTCTTCTGTGAAAACAGAATCAGTGATACAAATATCTTTGATTGGTGCATTGTCTAAAATACTTTTCGCATGATCGGACAATAATCCATGTGACGCACAGGCATATACTTCTTTTGCGCCGTTTTCTTTTAATACATTTGCTGCTCGTGCAAGCGTTGCTCCTGTGTTCAAGATATCATCTACCATGATACATGTCTTTCCTTGAACATCACCGATCACATAACCACCCTCAGTTGAAGCATCATCTGCATGATCTACGATGGCTAATGTGCTGTTCAAATATTCTGAAAGACTACGTGCACGCTGAACACCGCTGTTTTTTGGCGAAACAACTACGATGTCATCTCCCGTCAGACCTAATTGACGGTAATAATGAGCAAACAACGGCATCGTAAATAAATTATCTACAGGAATATCAAAGAATCCTTGTACTTGAACCGTGTGCAGATCTAAAGTCAGTACTCGAGTTGCCCCTGCTTCTTCGATCAAGTTAGCGATCAATTTCGCAGTGATCGGTTCATGAGGTTTCGCCGTGCGGTCTTGCCTAGCATACCCATAGTAAGGCAATACGACATTGATCGTTTTCGCACTTGCTCGCTTCATTGCATCGATCATGATCAGTAGTTCCATATAGTAGTCATTGACAGGTGCATTCGTTGATTGAACGATATACACATGATCCCCTCGAATACTTTCTTCGATATTGATGGAAATCTCGCCATCACTAAATTGCTTCACGACGCTTTTACCTAATTCTGTTCCGAACACTTTCGCGATTTTTTCAGCTAATGGACGGTTGCCATTCAAACTAAAAATCTTCAACGTGTCATCCTGATACTTATTACTCATGTAGTCCTCCCCAAAACTTCTCTATTCTTCGATAGTTTAACATATTTTTCCAAGATTTTCTGTTAATTTCAGCAAATTCTTAAGGAAGTGAAACTGTTCCGTTACTCCAACTGGCAGGAATGACTTTATGATAATCGCCCCAGTTGTCGTGTACTTTGTAATAACGTTCTCCTGTTTCAGTTTCAAAATAAGCGTACGCTGTCACCCAATGATTGCCATATGTACTGCCAAGTACTTTCAAAATACCAATCATCACAGGTTTGCCTTCACGTATACGTTTTGTAGCTCGCTGCCATGAACCTAGAAGAGTTGCTCGTGCACGCTCATGATTGCCATTCTTCTTTAAAAAACTAGAAATCCCTGTACTAACCTGAAAAGGAATCGTAGGAAGTCCTAGTGGTTGGATCTGGCTACGCAATGCCTTCGTCAAAACCATCGAATCAGCCGTATTTTTCTTGCGAATCTCATTTGGAAGCATCCACTCTTTACGATAGTCTTGATAATAGGCAAGCAGAACTGCTGCCGCGTAAGTACCACAAAGATAGCCTGAGGGGGTAGCCCATTTCTTATACCTTAAAAAACGTTCTTCTGGCAATCCCACCCAACAATTTGTGAGTTCTTTTCCTGACCTTTTTTCTTCGATCAAAGCGGGAATATCTTCTTTTCTGTTGATCCATCTAGATAACTCGATTGGCTCTTCATTGATCAGCTTCCATTTTTTACAAGAAAGACCCTCTTGATAAGTATATTTTGCTGGAGAATATTCTACCGGATGTCCTGATTGATCGATAATCACATAACTTTGATCTTCAAAAACCAGAGCTAAAAAAAGCAATTTACTTTTTCTTGACTGCAGCTGCTGAGTGCTGGCTAATTTTTTAATTTTTTTATCTACTTTGAAATATAAAGGTTTATCCACTACTTGATTCAGTTGGGATCGCCTCCTTTTTTTCATTATAAGTGAAGGATTGAAAAAAACAAATCAGTTTGATTGTTCGAATTTTCAATTTTTTATGTTCTATTTGTTAATTCCTTCATTTTGTAAGATAATGGGCACACGAAACAAAAAAGGAGCGATCGATGAATGAACAAAGAACGATTGAAACAAGATTTCTATGAAGCAGTCAATGAAGAATGGCAAAAAACAGCAAAAATCCCTGCAGATAAACCAGCTACAGGCGGTTTCCAAGATTTAGTTGACGGGATCGACCAACTTTTGATGGGAGAAACAGACGATCTGCTTGCCCATCCAGAAAAAGTGTCTTCAGAAAAAATGAAACATTTCCTTGCATATTATCAACTGGCAAACGATTATGACCGAAGAAATGAGTTGCATGCTCAACCACTTCAACCTATAATCGAAAAAATTGAATCATTGCAGTCTTTCGACGAATTGAATAAGCAATTTCCAGAATGGCTGTTGGATACATTACCATTGCCATTTAATCTGGATGTAGATGCAGATATGAAGAATGCGCAAACGAACGCCTTCTTTGCTTATCCGCCTTCTTTATTCCTTCCAGATAAGACGTATTATGCATCAGACCATCCCAACGGTGCACAACTAATAGGCGTTTTCTTTGATATGGCTGTTCAGTTATTAGAGCTTGCCGGCAAAGAAAAAAGTCAGGCAGAAGCAATCACGGAACAAGCAGTGCAATTTGATAAATTGATTGCTCCTCATGTAAAAAGTGCAGAAGAAAACGCAGATTACAGCAAAATGTATAATCCGCAATCTTTTGATACATTTATTCAATACACAGATAAACTGGACTTGAAAAAACTTGTCACGGGTTTGATTGGGACAACTCCAGATAAAGTGATCGTAACTGATCCAGTGTACTTCGATCATTTGAATGACATCCTGACAGAAGCTCATTTTCCGTTATTCAAAAGCTGGATGATCATTAAAACAGTACGTTCTCTTAGTGGTTATTTATCAGAAGAATTCCGCCAAGTCAGCGGAATCTATTCTCGCGTATTGTCTGGAACAGACGAAGCAATGCCTCAGAAAAAAGCAGCGTATTACCTTGCCTCTGGACAATTCGATCAAGTAGTTGGCGATTACTACGGAAAAAAATATTTTGGCGAAGCTGCTAAAAAAGACGTAGAACAAATGGTGAAAAAAATGATCGCCGTTTATAAAAAACGTCTAGAAGAAAATGACTGGCTTGGGGATGCAACAAAAGAAAAAGCCGTCATAAAATTAAATAACTTAGGTATCCAAGTAGGCTACCCCGATAAGATCCCAGCATTATTCGACCAGTTCAAAACAGTACCTGCAGATCAGGGTGGTACTTTGCTTTCAAATACTCTTGTTTTCAGCAAACTCACATTAAAAGATCGTTTCAGCAAATGGAACAAACCAGTGGATCGTTCAGAATGGGAAATGAGTGCTGACACGATCAATGCTTATTATCATCCATTTCGGAATGTGATCGTCTTTCCGGCAGCGATCCTTCAAGCACCATTTTACAGTCTAGAACAATCAAGCTCTGCTAATTATGGTGGAATCGGAGCTGTTATCGCTCATGAGATTTCCCATGCATTTGATAATAACGGCGCTTTATTTGACGAATATGGCAACTTGAACAACTGGTGGACAGAAGAAGATCTTACACAATTTCAAAACAAAGCACAAGCAATGATCGAAGAATTCGATGGTCTGCCTTTTGCTGACGGAAAAGTAAACGGAAAATTAACCGTTTCGGAAAATATTGCTGATGCAGGCGGTCTAAGCTGTGCATTGGAAGCAGCAAAAACGGAATCAGATCTTTCTATCGAGGAATTCTTTGTCAATTGGGCAACGATTTGGCGTACAAAAGCAAAAAAAGAATACCAACAACTTTTACTGCAAATCGATGTCCATGCCCCTGCTAAACTCCGAGCAAACGTGCAACCAAAAAACCTTGACGAATTCTATGAAACATTTGGTATCACGGAACAAGACGCTATGTATCTAGCGCCAGAAAAAAGAGTGCGAATCTGGTAAGAGGATGTGCCAGAAGTGGTCAGCTTCAAGAAATAAGAAGGAATTGGGGAAAATTGCTTCTCAAATTTTTGTGACATTTCGGCTTATTTTTCGAAGAAGTTACTTCTGGAATACCATGTACCAGAGGTTGTGAAAAAGCCGCTTACTACCGAGAAACTGGCTTTTGAACACCGTATATCAGAGGTTGTGAAAAAGTCGCTTAGTTTCAAGTAGTAAGAAAAATTTTGTGAAAATGGCTTTCCACATTTTTGCATAAATTTGACTTACTACCGAGAAACTGGCTTTTGAACACCGTTTATCGAGAGGTTGTGAAATCAGCGTCCTGACCTGAGTATTAGAGAAAAAAACGGAAAAATAGTTCCTCATATTTTGCCGTTTGTTGAGCTAATACCGAGGGTCAGCTGATTGAACACCGTTTAGTGGAGAGATTGTGAAAAAGCTGTCCTGCATCAAGTAATAAGAACAGCCAATCAAAAGCAGCAAGGAAAACCTCATCTATAAAAAGATAGAAGGAAGTGAGACATCTATTGGTCTCATTTCCTTCTATTTATACTTTCCTCAGTCAATTGTTTTACATCATAAAAGGAGAAATTCCACTTATTTTTTTCGCTGTTTCATGACATAAACAACTACACCGATTAACAAAATTCCTCCAGCTAATGCTAGCAACGGGTTATTAAATTCTCCCGTTTTTGGGAGTCCTTGAGTGCCATCTTTTTTACTTTTTTTTGCTGTCCTATCCGGATGAGAAGGTTTTCCATTTGGCGATTCATTTCCTGGATTTTCTCTTTCTGGTTTGTCATTTCTCGGGGGCACATCGGCAGTTTCTCGCACAGTGATCGCTTTTTGCTGGGTAACAGATTCTGTATGAGCAGACCATTTTTCCCCATCAAATATTTCCGAACGATAAGTGACTTCTAGCGTATATTCTCCTTTTGAAGGTGCTGAAAAAATAGCGGTATGATTAGAAAATTGAGCACTTGACTGTGTTTCAACGATTTGGATCTTTTCTGGGAAATAACGCATATCTTCAAAAACAGGCGTTCCTTGATTTGGTGTGAAAGTTGACACAAAAACTGTAAAAGGCTTCAGTTCAATGATATTTCCTTCTGCATTCTCCGCCACACCATTTGCTTCTTGTATAATAATCGGATTATTTTGTTCATTTGGTTTTGTCTGATTTGGTTCTTGTACGATTGCATACTCTGGATATTCCGAAGACGGCGAGGTTTCTCCGTCAAAAATAGCACCTACAGATAATGGAAGACCATCCACTCTTTCCTTTACTGTTTGACGATTCCCCGGTTTAATCTGCATCAGTCCATGAACATGGATACTTCCATTTTCATAGCGCGTAACAGGCTGCTGACCTTCTTTCGAACATGTATTTAGAGACTCGATCCAATCTTTTGATACGGTATGTCCAAGAGTATTTTCTGATTGTTTCTCTCGTTCATTCCAATAGTAGTTCAACGAGTGGTAGATTTGATCTTCGTTTTGATTCAATGGGCGGATCTGCTCTCTCATCTCAAGATTCTCTGTTCGGAAAGATAAGATACCAGAAGCATGGTAGTCTGTGTTTCCTGCTGAAGAGGTATAAAGAGCCACATTATATGAACCGTTATTAAAACTTGTACTGCTATTGACGATAATATCTGTTCCGCTATTGGAATCGATTCCTTTCGCAAGATTTTCGAAAGACAAACTATTGATCAATTCATGAGGGCCCGTTAAAGAAGAACCGCCCATTTTGAATCCATTACCGTTACCTTCTCCCTCAATTCCCGGTACCCAGCCGTTTCGATAAGCAACTGAGTTTTTGATGATTACTTTTCCGATCGAACCTGTTTCATTTTTAGCAAAAAGGTCCCAACCGTCATCTGCATTATGATACGCGATACAACCGTCAAATACATTTCCTTCTCCTATTGTCAGTTTGGCCGCAAATCCATCGGCATCTTCAAATCCTGGATCGGCATTTTCAAAAGATGTACAGTTCTTGACTAAGTTATGCGCTGGCCATGCTTCGAAAGGATCATTTGAGCTACCACTGATTTGGATTCCTGTATTTCCATTCCGATAAGCATGGATCTCTTCAATCAAATTATGGTTTCCAGAAATCTGCAATCCTTTTTGCATAGCGGCACTATTTGTAACGTCAAACCCACGTAAAACCCAGTAATGACTAAACAGTGTCATCCCATTTCCAGTTCCTTTAAAATCAAGTACAGGTCGCTTGTTTTCTGGATTTTTCTCTGCAATCAATTGAATCGGGTTTTCTCTTGTCCCGTTAACTCCTTTTGGAATCGTCAATCCTCTTTCAAAGGAATAAGTTCCAGGAGCCAGGACGATTGTCTGCCCAGCATATGCGTATCTCAATGCTTGCGTCAGAGATAACGGATTTTGTCTGCTTCCGTTTCCTGTATCTGACCCTTCCGGTGTTACATAAACTGTCGAATAGTTAGGTTTACGGTAGTCAACTGTATGCAGAATCTCTTTTGTTTCATAACTAGCCATCTCTACGTATTCTTCTGGCGGATAGTTTTTATCTGGTGTAAAACTGAAAGTAAATTCGTTCGTTCCTTCCATCAGTTTTGTCTGATAATCAAATTCCCGATTTGCAGTGATTGCCAAGTCTTTTGCGTTCTCAAGTACCTCTCCTGTTGCTTGATTTTTGATTGTTAATAATCCGTCAGCATTTGCTCTAAAGGACATAGTATGGTCTTGGTTTCCTGAATGATTACTAGAGGTCACAGTGTAAATCGGATCAATCAAGCGAATGGGCCTTTCTTGTCCAGGAGGATCTGTCGCAGGATCTGAGTAAGCCACTTCGATTCCTTCTACCTTGATCGTCATATTCCTTGCTGCAGCAAATCCTGCATAAATAACCGATTCATCTGAAGCGTATAATTTTTCCCAGTCATACATGATGTTAGAAGCCATTTCTTCTCCTGTTTCAGGATCGTAATAATATGCCTCTAAACCAGTATTCGTTTTTTTCATCTCTACGTCCAGTTTAGTAATCGAGTTCGTGGCCGGAAACAGATTCCCATGACCGTTTCCGAATATATTATAAGAACCTGTTTCTTTTTCCAAGAACCCTGCTGAAGTCTCTAAAGGTGTTGTTTCCACTGAGACACTCCCAGGAGCTGGCGCAGCTTGCGGATCTTCAGATGATATTCCTGTGATTGCCCGTGTCCCTAATCCAAGTCGCATCGTATATTTGCTGCCGCTCGTGTTGACCACTTCTTGTCTATCCGAGTCCCAGACATATTCGATCCGACTGCCTAGTATGGCAAATGAATTTGAATAAAATGCCTGCCCAAACAAATGATTTTTTGGTACTGCGTCTCTTACCATTAAAGCAAATCCTTCTTGGGCATTCGTATAGGTCCAAGATTCTATTTCGATCGTCGCCCGCATCCTAAAGTTGATGTCTTTGGGGATTGCTTGATAATAATAGGTCATTCCATCTGATCCGCTTGACTGGAATTTTCCGCCGTTATTCGTGGAAGAGAGCCGCACGCCGTCTTCTAATGGTTCAATGGCATACCTACTAGCACTTGTGCTTTCTCCGAAAACAACCCCTTTCCACTCTTCATTTGCTTCTTCAGATTGCTTTTTTGTCTTTTCATTTTCTGATTCTTTCATCATAGGATCATTTCCTTCTTCCGTATCCATATCTTCACTAGTTCTTGGTACTTCCTCCATTGTTGACATCCCTTCAATGTTCACGTGTGCATTTCCTTCGTTCACAGACTGTTGTTCGTTAGCAGCAACTTCAACGACAGAAATTAAAACCGGGGTACTGAGCATAAGGAGATTCATCATTAGCGCACTGTATTTTATACGTTTTTTTAACAAGTGTATTCCTCCCGCAACAAATTAGAAAGCGTTTACTTAAAGTATTACCTAATTTATTTTTACTGTCAATAAAAAACAAAATTATAATAAGTGTATTTTATAAAAAGAAAAAATATAACTTAAGTTGTTGATAATAAAGAGATTTATTAACGTAAAAAGAATAATATTTTTTTAAAATAACGTATAAAAAAGAGCATAAAACAAAGTCGTTTGTTTTATGCTCTTCTTTTATTATTTTGTGCTTTTTATTTTATCAAATTACTTTGTTTTTTTATAAAATTTCTGCGCCTAGTGTGGATTCAAAATGTCTCAATGCCCATTCATGTCCAACGGGATCGAAACTTGCCACGGCATCTTTGAAAATATGGAGTTTGTATCCTAGATTATACGCATCGACTGCTGTATGCAACACACAGATATCTGTACATACGCCGGTCAAATAAATATCTGTGATCTGGCGTTCTCGCAAACGGATGTCTAGATCTGTTCCACTAAAAGCGGAATAATGCCGTTTGTCTATCCAATAAACATTTTCCTCTTGCTCATAGTCTTGGTATAAACTTTTTAAAGAGCCGTACAATTCCCGTCCACCCGTTCCTATCACATTATGCGGAGGAAATAAGCGGTTCTCCGGATGAAAGGAATCTTTTGGATCATGCGCATCAATGGCAAAAACGACAAAATCCTTTTGATCAATAAACTTCTTTGTATGAGCAGTCAGCTTTTTTTCAATTACTTGTCCTGCTGTCCCAGTAGTCAGCTTTCCATCCTCTGCAACAAAATCATATGTGTAGTCAATCGAGATCAATGCGTTCATCTTAGTCCTCCTTATACGAGATGTTTGACAAATTCGATCACCATTTCTGCTGATCGTTTGCCTGCGTCTTCGATAAATTCGTCAAAGCTTTGTGTCGCCGAGTGATCTGCTGTGTCGCTCATTGCACGTACGATCAAAAATGGGATATTGAACTGACGAGCTGTTTGTCCAACAGCGGCTCCTTCCATTTCGCAAGCTAATGCTTCAGGGAAATTCGTTAAGATTTCTTTGATTTTATCTGGCGAGTCGACAAATGTATCACCTGTAACGATCAATCCTTCTTTTGCGTTCAAATTCGTTGCTTTTGCTGCTTTAACCATTTCACTGCGCAAATATGTGCTTGCTTCATAATATAGAGGCATTCCTGGTAATTGTCCTGGTTTGTAGCCAAATCCTGTTGCATCTGCATCAAAATAAGCTACTTTGTCTGATATAACGATGTCACCTACTTGTAAGCCTTCACCGATTCCGCCAGCTGAACCTGTATTGATCACCATGTTCACGCCGTATTGTTGGATCAACAGACTTGTGGTAATAGATGCTAAGACTTTTCCTATACCGGAACGTACGACGATCACTTCGTGGTTACCTAATGAACCTGAAATAAATAAAGCGCCTGCGCGTTCCCATGATAATGGTTCGCTTAGGTTCTCTCTCAAAATTTTTACTTCTTCTTCCATTGCGCCGATAATACCGATTTTCATCTTTTTAATTCCTTCTTTCTATATAAATGCGATTGCTAAAAAAACCACACATAACATTAGGATAACAATAATAAGAGATTTCATCAAAAAAGAGTTCCATTTGGTCGTCTTTTCCCGTTCGCTGATCCTTGTTTTCGTGATTGGTTTATTCTTTTTGCTTTCTTTACGATAAAAGCTGGCAATCTTTTTTTCTTCTTGCTGATAAGCTGTTTCTGCTTTTCGCTGTTTTTTTAATGACTCGCTTGCTTGTGCTTGTTGTCGCTTGCGAAGTTCGCTTCGCGTAATAAGCGGTCCTTTGGCCATAAGCCGATCCCTCTACTTTCCTTTGGTCAATAGTTCCCAGTATTGAATCGCATAAATCGTCTTTGCATCACAAATCAACTGATCTTTCATCGCTTGTTGCGCCTCTTCAAGAGTTAGATGATACAACTCCAGTACTTCGTCTTCATCTTGTGCTAAAGGATTCTCGACCTTCTCTACCCCTTGTGCATGATAAATATGAAGGACTTCATTTGCAAAACCTGGTGAAAGATACATCGAAGTAAGATGGCTCAGCGACTTCGCACGATAGCCAGTTTCTTCTTCTAATTCTCTAGCTGCTGTCATTTCGGGATTTTGTCCTTCTCCTGGATCGATTTTTCCAGCTGGAATCTCCAAAATCACTTTTTCTAAAGGTTTTCGAAATTGTTTGACAAGAAGCAGACGATCTTGTTCGTCAAAAGCAATGATCCCAACACCGCCAGGATGAAATACCAGTTCTCTCTTCGAAGTTCCTCCATCTGGCAAACGAACTTCGTCTACAGCAACATCAATAATTTTTCCGCTATAGATTTCTTTGCGACTGATTGTTTTTTCTTCAAATTGCTCATTGTTCAGCATATCTTCTCCTGCTTTCTTTGTAATCATAACTGCTTTTTTTTCATTTTTCAATTTTTCTCAAAAACTCCTTATTAGTTTACCATAGATAAACCTTAGATTTTCTCTAAATATAGAAAATCCTTCTTTAGTCCGATACTCTTTCTAGTAGTCCGTATGCTAAAATAAGTATGTAATCGAATAACGAAAAGAATTCAATACTCAACGATAAATGACATGGAGGGTTTATTATGATAAAACGAAATTGGCCGTGGCTTCTAGCATTGGTCTTGCTATTTCTCTTTGTCCGAAACAATAGTTTTTCTTTTGTTCTAGGACTTTTATTGATAGGTGTAGTTTTAGTTTTGTGGGGACTCTTTGGTTCGCGCAGGAAAAAGGGAAAACAAGAAGAAATTCCTGCACTGACTGACGAACTTGAAACTCACTATGAAAAAAGCGGTATGACAGCGAATGAAATTTCATTTTTTCGGCAAACAATGAATCAAACAAAAAATGAGATCAATCAATTGCAAATGAATATGCAGCAGACAGCCAAACTTAAAGCAATCGATCTCCGCCATGATCCAGTCAAAGCAGCAAAAGCTTTATTCAAAGAATTGGTGAAAGAACCAAACCGACTGCATGAAGCAAGTCAGTTTCTTTATACGCATCTGCCGAATCTAGTTGATTTGACAAATAAGTATAATGAGATCAATGACCATGAGATCAAAAACAAACAGACCTATGAAAAACTAGAAGAAAGCGCGCAGATCATCGACCAGCTGTCAGCTTTAATCGCACAAGATTATCAAAAATTCGTTGCTGAGGATCTAGATGATATCGACGTAGAGATATCTGTTGCGAAACAGAGCTTAAAGCGTGATAATAAATATGAACCAGAACAAAAGGATTAACTCTTTTGTTCATAAAAGAAGACTCGGAACATTCAGATGATGTCTGGCTGTTTCGAGTACTTTTTCTAAAGTAGAGACATTCATGTAAGAATCGAGAACAGATTCAACAAGGAGGAATTTTTTATGGATCATAAACCGACTGAAACAAAAGATGTTACACCAGTTAACGATACACTTGAAGATTTATTGAACAACCCGTTTTCAACTCCAACAGATACGCTGACCACTTCACAACAAGCGGAGATTGATCAGCTCCAAGAGCAACAGACAGCTGCTCGTTTAATTGACAAACTACCGGCGGAACGCCAAGAACAAGCTAAACAGCTAGCAGCAAAAATCGATGCTAATGATGCACAGTCTGTCATCAGCTACGGATCGGCTGCCCAAGCAAAATTAAGTGAATTCTCACAATCGATGTTGAATCATGTGCAAGCACAAGATATTGGTCCTGTAGGAGATTCCTTAACTGAACTGATGTATCGTCTCCAAGAAGCCAATCCTGACGAACTGCGTGCCGGAGAAGGGAACATCTTCCAGCGTGTCTTCGGGAAGGTCAAACAATCGATCTATGAAGTGACAGCAAAATATCAAAAGATTGGTGCACAAATTGACAAGATTTCAGTGAAATTAGATAAAGAAAAAGACGGTCTGCTAAAAGATAATCTGATGTTAGAACAGCTTTACCAGAAAAACAAAGACTACTTTGATGCACTGAATATTTATATCGCTGCTGGAGAATTGAAAATGGAAGAACTTCAAACAACGATCATTCCAGAAGCGATGAAAAGAGCAGAAGAAACTGGCGATCAGATGGATGTTCAGATTGCCAATGATTACACGCAATTCCTAGATCGTCTGGATAAACGTACGCATGATCTTCGCTTAGCTAGACAGATCACGATCCAGCAAGCACCACAAATCCGTTTGATCCAAAACACAAATCAGGCCTTGGCTGAAAAGATCCAAGCATCTATCGCTACAGCCATTCCGCTGTGGAAAAACCAAGTCGTGATCGCATTGACCTTGCTTCGTCAAAAAGATGCAGTAACTGCTCAACGCCAAGTCTCTGAAACAACAAACGACTTATTGAAGAAAAATTCAGAAATGCTGAAAATCTCAGCCATCGAAACAGCGAAAGAAAATGAACGTGGAATCGTGGATATCGAGACCCTTCAAACCACTCAAAATGATTTGATCGAAACAATCCAAGAGACATTGCGTATCCAAAAAGAAGGAAAAGAAAAACGTCGTCATGCAGAAGTAGAGCTTGGACACATGGAAGAAGATCTGAAACAAAAACTGTTGGATTTAACCCAATAGATCACCTTTCGCTTGTTACTAAAACAAACGCCCAACAACAGTTTATTACAACTGTTGATGGGCGTTTTTCTTATCTTTCTTCTAACTTCTCCATTGGAGTCTATTTCTCATTCATCTTGCTGTGTCCATAGCCATAGCCAAAATAAATGATCAGTCCAATAACCATTACGATACCGAACACGATCCATGTCACAGTTTGCAGACGAAGCATCAATACAATACAAGTCAAGATGGAGACGATTGGCAATAGCGGAACGAATGGCACTTTGAATTCTCCAGCTTTTGGTTTGCCAAACATTTTTCTCAACTTCAGTAAGCCTAGACTAACAAGCATCAAATAGGCGAGCGCCATGATATTCGTTAGTTCCGCTAATACATTCAATGGGAAAAATCCGGCAAAGAATACAGCTGCCACACCAGCGGCATAAGTCGCTTTTTTCGGTGTACGATGCTTTTGATCGATTTCTGTCATAAACTTAGGAAGTAAGCCATCCTTGCTGACAGCAAACAGTAAACGAGCAAGTGAATACATCATCGAGATCGTTACCGTCAGTAGCGTTAAAATTGCCCCTACAGCGATCACCGCGCCCACTGTTCCATGTCCTACATACCTCATTGCAAAAGCCACTGGGTCATTGACTCCTAGTTCAGTATACGGAACGATTCCTGTCAAGATCAGCGTCACGATGATGTAAAGGACAGTAGCAATCAGTATCGAACCAATGATTCCTCTTGGCACATCTTTTTGCGGGTTTTTGACTTCCTCGGCTGCCATTGCAACGGCATCAAATCCCAAGAAAGCAAAAAACACAAGAGCTGCACCATCTAGCACACCGGAAAAACCAAAAGGCATGAATGGCTGCCAGTTATCAGGTTTAACGAAAAATATTCCTACAATGATAAACAACGCGATGATACCAAATTTGACATATACCATGGCATTATTCAAACGTAATGCTTTCTTGGCTTCAAGCGACACGATGTAAGTGACGAATATCACTACGAGCACCGCAATCAAGTCAATGTATGTACCATTTTCCGGATTGTACCCGCCAGTTAATGCTTGTGGAAGTTCGGCCCCTAAACTTTTCAAAAAACCTTGCATATAGCCAGACCATCCGGAAGCAACAGAGGAAACTGCTAGTAAAAATTCCCCGATCAACAACCACCCTGTCAGCCAGGCAGCAAATTCACCAAATACAACATACAGATAGGCATATGGCCCACCAATCACTGGCACTCGCGAAGCAAATTCTGCGAAACTTAGTCCAGACAAAATGACAACGATTGCAGCTAAGACAAATGAAAGTGACAGTGCTGGACCAGCATTTTGATTGGCCGCAACCCCTGTCACCACAAATATTCCCGTACCGATGATCGCACCAATTCCAAGCATGATCAAATCAGACGTTTTTAGTTCTTTTTTCATCTCACTCGTATGATTGAGATTGATCTCTTTCTTACGAAACAAATCCATTGAAGTTCCTCCCCATTTTAGGTTGGAAAACAGCGATTAAACTGTTTTCATATACCCTAAAAGGATACCACCTAAAATGACTAAAAGGCAACCAACAATAACATAAATGAGCTCTTTTTTCGTTTTTCTTTCGCCAAGGATGAAAATCCCACCTAAAGTAGAGATAATGATCCCCATTTGTGAAAGTGAGAAGCCAACAGCTAAACCAAGTGATTTGACTGTTAGAAGCATGCAGATGTTTCCTAAGCCCCATAATAATCCACAGATCATGTTTTTCCACACAAACTGATCGACTTTAACTTTACGGAAAGCAAAGAAGCTTGCGCCTAAGATCATTCCGATACTTTGAGGTAAGATAATTGACATCGCATCCAAATTCGCCCAGTTGACGATGATGGTATATACACCATAACCAATCGTAGAGAAGATCAATGCTCTAAAACCCTTACCAAAATCAAGCATTTTATTATCTGTATCTATTTTTCCTTCGTCATCTTGTCGGGCAGTCAAATACGCACCGCTTACAAGAAGAGCTAAAGCAATAATACCGTATACATAATCTTTCGTTTGTGTCCATTCATGGAAGAAAACGGCTCCCGCAATCGTATTCAAAATTAATTGAAAACCAGTAGACAATGGTAACCCTACAGAAACACCCATGTACTTCATTCCATGGAACTGTCCATTTTGTCCAACACTCCAAGCTAAGCCGGATAAAAATCCGATCAAGAAAATCCAAGGGGTGATTACAGGACTAACAACGAAAAAGACAACTAAAGAAAACAGAAATGCACCGATCGTCATTCCTAGTGTTTGTTGATTGGCATCGCCACCAATTTTACCACTTACTAAACCAATACTACCCCATGCCAACATAGGGACTAATGCTATTAAAATTTCCATAACCAATCTCCTTTTATTTCACATGATAAGAAACTTATCAGCGAAAACGTTAACAACACAAGCACTTTTTTTCGTTTCTAACGATTTTCTAACGTTTTTCATTATAAAAATTTAAGATTGGGAAAAATAAAGTCATTGTTGTCCCTTTTCCTTCAGTTGATTCAGCCGTCAAATGGATACCTAATTTTTCGGCCAGATTTTTTGCTAAATAAAGTCCTAATCCTGTTGAATGTGTTTTGCTAAGTCGACCATTTCTCCCAGTAAATCCCTTATCAAAGATCCGTTTCAAGTCTTCCGCTGGGATACCGATCCCTGAATCTTTAACTGAAAGGCTGACTCCTTGTGCTTCCTTTTCTATGCTCACAATGATGTTTCCGTGATCCGGCGTATATTTGATGGCATTACTAAGCAATTGGTTGAAGATAAAAGCGATCCATTTAGCATCGGTCAAAACAGTATGATCCTCACCAACAATCTCGTAGCGAATATTTTTTTGGATAAAATAATTTGCCTGACTGCGTATCACAGGCTGAATGATTCCTTTTAGTCCATATTCTTGGATGAGGTAGTCCCGCGAGAAACTGTCGAGTCTTGCATAATACAAAACTTGTTCTACGTATTCATCGATTTTTGATAATTCATTTTCTAGTAATGTATACTTTTGATCGTCAATATCGAACTCGATCGAACGAACTAGCAATTTAGAAGCGGAAAGTGGCACTTTGATTTCATGGACCCATGAGTCAATATAATCTTTTTGGTCTTGTTGATTACTGATTGCTGATTGCATTACTTCTTGGTGTTCACGGATCAGCTGATTGATATATTCTTCCACAAGTTTTTCTTCTTCTGTTCGTCCACCGCTCAAATAGTTTTGCAAAGGGGAAGTTTTTTGTATGTCGGCTAATTTTCCCCACCATCTTCTCTTGCTCAAGTAACCACCCAGCAGATAAAAAATCAGAAAGACGCCCTCAATCAAAGCTAAATAAGCAATTGTGCTCAAATCCACTTTGATGTTTGGCGCCAGCCACATCACAAAGATCGTCAATGCAATAAAAAACAGCCATCCCAAGATCAATGTCCACTGATCTTTCAAATATTTAAAAAAATTCATCTTAACCGCTCATCCTTTCAGGGAACGATATATCCCTGTCCTACTTTTGTTTCGATATATCCTTGGATACCTGCCTGTTCGATTTTTCGGCGTAACCGATTTATGTTGACTGTCAATGTATTGTCATCTACAAATCGTTCGTCATCCCACAGTGCTCGCAGCAATTTTTCCCGACTTAAGATCTTTCCATTGTGCTTCATCAAAATAAATAATAGACGATATTCATTTTTGCTCAAATCAATGATCTCTCCGTTGATTTCCATACTTCCGTTGTCAACATTCAACGTAATGCCATTGTGGCTCATCATTTCACTAGATAATTCTGTGTAGTTGTAAGAACGGCGAAGTAATGCATTGATTTTTGCAATCAGTACATCGATTTGGAAAGGTTTTGTCACAAAATCATCTGCCCCCATGTTCATAGCCATGATCATATCCATATTCGTATTCCTGCTGGAGATAAAAATGATCGGTACTTTCGATACTTCACGTATTTTTTGACACCAATAATAGCCATCCAAAACGGGAAGATTAATATCTAGTAATACAAGCTGTGGTTCTTCTCTTTCAAAGTCTGAGAACACTTGATTGAAATCGGTCGTTCCAAAGGTTTCAAATTGCCATTTCTCAAGTTCCTCCATGATCAATTGTCGAATGATCTCTTCGTCTTCGACTACCATGATTTTTGCCATAAAAAATCCCTCCATCTTTCTTCTTGCTACTACAATATCAAAGAAGCCCTTGTGAAACAAGTTGGCTTACCTGGAAAATGTCATTTTAGCAAACGTTAAAAAAAACTGGAAATATGCGATTTAATCGCGTTTGTCTCTTCCAAGCAGCTTAAATTTATTATGTTATTCTTAATAATTGGTCTATTATCTGTTATTTTTCCTTAGTTGTTTTTGTCTTTTAAATTTTCGATAACACCAATAACCGAAAAGCGTTAGCACTAGCAATATACCTAGAAGGAGTATAAGTAATCGATAAAGATGGTATTTTTTTGTCTGTTCTATCTTTGAAGAGACTTCTTCTGTAAAGGGAACTCGCCTTCCTGTCACTAGTAATCGGTGAGTGTTCACGGTGTAAGGTGTACAAGTGATAAGTGTGACTAGATCCTGCTTTTCTCTGATTGCTAATGTATTTGTTTTTGTTGGAAGGACAACAATTTTCTCAACGACTTCATAAGCGAGCATCCGACCATACACTTCAAGATAGAATCGGTCATCTTGCTCCATTTCTTCAAGATCCGTAAAGAGTTTTTTCTCAGCAATACCGCTATGGGCGGTAATCACGGAATGTGTACTCTCTCCTCCAGTTGGAAAAGAGGTGCCTTGCAGGACTGTCGCTCCTCTATCTAACAAAAGATCATTCGTTTCATCAAATAAAGGCAAGCTAACATTGATTTTCGGAATATAGATGGCTCCGATCATATGTTGTTCGTAATATTCTTTTCCTGGATTTTGGACATTTCTAACCGCTTGCTCAAAAGGATCTTTGACTTGTCCCATTCCTGGGATTACTGATGTATGAGCAAGCGTCTGATTTTTCTTTTCATGCACTGCTAATTGTTGCTCATGTTTTTCTTCTTTATCGCGTTCAAGCTGCTTTTGATAATTCTCGATCCTTCTTTGATCCAAATAATTGCTGAGAGCATCTGCTAAAAATGGATATGTAAAAACTGCAGCTCCGGCAAGAAACATCACTGCCATAAATAATTGTAATAAAAGACTGATTTGGGTTTGAGGTCTATTACCTGTTTTCTTTTTCATTTTCTTCACCTTCTTATTTAAAAAAACTGCAGCAACCTTTATAAAACCGATTGCTGCAGCTTATTTTTGTTGCTTATACTTCAGACTTCATTTTAGATTTACGGTACCAGCTGTACGCTCCAATCATCAAACTTATTCCGATTAGTAAGAATGCCAAGAGCCCGTTCCCACCAGTAGCAGGAAGTGACCCGCGTTTCATATTCGGTACTCTTTCTGGCCCTGGATTTTCTACTCCTACGATCTGAATTTCTTCATTATAGCTTCCATAAGAGATGATAAATTCAGTAAAGGCTGCCTCACCTGTTGGAAGTACATAACCTTCTGGCGCCATGGTCTCTTTCATTTGATAGGTTCCATAATCTAACCCTTGAACCTCAAAGTATCCATTTCCATCTGCGACAAATTCTGTTGCTTGTCCGCTTGTTGCCCACTCAATTCTATCTGCTCCTGATTCATAAACAGCTAAAGGCGACTCCCCTTTATAAAATATTGCGTATTCAGAACGGTCTTCATTCCACAATTCGAATCTTGCATCTTTAAGCAATTCACTGCTTGATGCATCATATTTTTCAAACTTTCTTCCACCTGTTGTGACTTTCTCTGGCGGCTCTACTCCTTCTTCATAATCAAATTCATCATTTCGTCCGATTTCAATAACCGCTGTGTTGTTATGGAAATCATCCGCTTCTAGTTCTGTGGAAACCTTCAAATTATACGTGATCGTTAAATCTCCTCCACGTGCATCTGCTAATCTACCTAAAGTATCTACTTTGGCTACTCCATTTTCTTCTGTCAAAATCGTCACGACAAACCCGTTGTTTACTACTTCTACTATATAATCTTGTCCTTTTGTTAAAATCGTCTCGCCGGCTCGCACTTCTATTTCCTGATCATAATAAGTTAGACCAACTGTAGGCGTATCTGTGATTTTGTAATTTTTGATAACAGCGCTTCCGTTTTCAAGGACAGAATCGATGAAATAAGGAATAGGTGCTGTGATCGTGTAAGAAGCCGTTTTTCCTCTTTCTAGATCAATATAAGAAATCGTTTCTTGTTCTCCAGCTTCATTAATAATCGTTACTTGTCTAAGGTCGCTTTCCTCTACATTCATCTGTTTATCTGCTTCTCTGATTTCGTTTTTCGGATACAAATGCACATCTGTATTGTATGTGTCTTTCCATGTAGAACCATCCCACACACCATCCACCATATCAGGCATCATCACTGGCATCATAACAACCATTGGAGACGCGATTCTGGAAATATGAGCTGGCGAATAAGTTTCTAAGAAAAGATAGACTTTATCTCTAGAAGAAGGTGCTTCTTCCGTCACTTGGACGGTAGAAAATACCGCTTCTCCAGCTTCATTCGTTGTTTGTTTGTCAATACTTGTCAGTCGATATTTTAAAAACCAACTTTCTGTGTGCCGTTTTTGAATCCATTCAATCGCTTCGGCAGAATTAAGACCGTCTTCTCGTTCCGGTGTTAAAGGATTATCTCGAATCAAATCGTAATATACTTCCGTTACGTCAAACAAATCAAAATCGACTCCTGGAATATTTTCTTCACCAAAATCCGTAGAAACCAATCCGCTATTCGGTCGTTCTTCCGGAACAGATGAGAAACCTTTTTTGTGTAATGTAATCGTCACTTCACTTGGTTTTTGTGCGACTTCTTCGGCTTTGACTAGTTTTCCGTTCCCGAAAATCCCTATTCCCGCAGTAACGAGTAACAGTACACTCATTCCCGTGACAATCATTTTTTTCTCCCCGTTCTTTTTTTATTAATAAAACAGCACCTAACAATAAAAGAATTCCTAGTAAAGAAATCAACGTTCTTGCTTCATTCGTTTGCGGGAATACGGACCATTTTCCTGATTGACCTGGATTGCTTGGACCACTCGGCTCTTTCGGTTTGTCCGTTGTTTCTTTTACGGTCTCGTTATAAACACGTGGTGTTGCGGATTCATAGGCAGAGACTGGAACTTTCCCGGATTCTAATTCAGCCATCTCCTGTCCGTTAACTACTACATATTGTGGTTGGCCTTTTGCATCCACCCAAAATTCAGGGATGATGACCTCGATTCTCTTACTTGCTTCATCCATCTCGTAACCTTCCACACCTTTTAATTCTTCAAAATAATAGGTGCCAGAAGGCAAGAAACGTTGTCCTGTCGTAACAAGGCCCTCTTTATCCGAAATGAATTTGCTTACATTTTTGTCATTCAAAGGATCATTGTCTGCTGGTTTGATCCATTGATTTTTCAAGTCATTAGCAGGAGCCATATCTAAATAATATTTCTCCCCTTCTATCATCTGATATAGAGCAAAAACAGCACCTTCTAATGGTTTTCCTTTTTCAGTTGTTCCTCTTTGACGTCCATACTTGAAGAAGTATGGATCTCTTAGATAACCGACATTTTTAGGATAGATATGAATCTCTTGCAGTTCCTCGGTTGATTCTGTCGGGTGATAAATTGGCAAAATAGCAGCAATTGGGATGGCTGTCTGATCGATATCAACATCCAATCCAACTTCTGGATCAATCGATTCTTCGAAAATCAAATAAACTGCATCCCGATCTTGGTTTTTCTTAGGTGCTTTGATACGTGCAATCCCGTCTCCTAATCCGCCAACCGTATCTTTCCCAGTTGTTACCGAAGTCCCTATTTGGACAAGCCTTTCTTCTGTGATTAGCTGACGGATATTGTTTCTGTTCGTTTCAGCGATTTGCTGGACGAATTCTTTAGGAGTCATGTTTTCAGCAGCTTTTTTTTCATGATAATAATCGGTCATGTCGTAAATGGCAAATGTCGCTCCATTTAGTGGCACCGTCTGTGAAATGATATCTGCTGTTTCCCCTGCTTCCTCAGAGATAGCCAAGCCATCATTTTCATGGTATTCAAATTGATCGTTATAATCGATATCTCGAATCATCCGTTTATGCAACACGAATTCCACGACATCTTCCCCTGATTCTTCTGCCGACATCGCCTGTGGAAGAAGGACTGCTGCAAGCGGTAGTAAAACAAGTAATTGAAGCATCAAACACAACAGCTTTTTTCATTACCTTGCCCCCTCCTTTTTAGATTGTCTGACAAACAAACCATAGGCTGCTCCTGCAAGCGCCATGAAGAATGCAGCAAGCAGGATATAGAATAATCGTCCGGATCCTCCTGTAGCAGGCAACGGATTTTCAGGATCGTTCCCGACACTAAGCTGTAATCTGATTCGATTTGTCTCCAAAAGTTCATATTCTAACTCTTGCTGTAGATCAGGCGTCTCTGCTTCTTCGTTTGGATAATACGAAATCTCAACTTTTAGTGTACCCGCTTCTTTTCCTGGAACTACCCGATCATTTTCTATGTCAGGTTCTTCTCGATAACTAATTTCTAAAATAAAGTAACCTGGAAGTTTTCTATAGCTGTCAGGTGACTTCACTTCCTTGATCCGATAGACCCCTTCCAACAAGTCTGAAGCATTGAATAGGGAAGAATCGTTTGGATCTGGTGCCAAGCCTCCCTCGATGATTTCATACTCTCCTGCACTATTTTGTTTCTCAATTGAAAATTCTGCGCCTTCAAGACGTCGGCTATTCATACTGTCAATTTTCAAAAGTTCCAAATCGATTGGCGCTAGTTCATCTTCTAAGGTTACTTGTAGTACACCATCGATGATTTCATAGCCTTCCGGCAAGGGAGCAGTTTCGTCTTCGATGACCGTATCTTCAATGATAAACTTACCTTCTTCATTCAGTGCAAACTGGAACACTTGATCAGATAGCCGATACCCATTTGGTGCGACAGATTCCGAGACCTCATATTCACCGATAGACAGATGCAGAGGTTGGTCGTAATTTAAATCGACATACTTTTCTACTCCTACGGCACGAGAATAGAAGTATCCGATCCCAGGCAAACGTTTCGATTCTTCTGGTTCTAACGGATTACCAGTGTATGCTCGATACAGCGGGAAGGAAGAATCCCCCACTTTCCTGATATCGAAACCTGCACCATCTAATGTATGGCCTTCATGGTCTAATTTTCTCACTCGGATCTCCCGATAATCAAACGTATTGTAAGCAGTGAATGCTACCCATAAACGATCCTCTTCATCTGTTGTATACGTGAGATATTGCCAATTTTCTTCACCTGTCTGCTTGAGCTGGATAGTCCCTATACCATTATCGTAAAGTCGCAAGATCCATGTGTCATTTTCGTCAGGTTCTT
This sequence comes from Enterococcus sp. DIV0436a, assembly GCF_051711605.1. NCBI lineage: Bacteria > Bacillati > Bacillota > Bacilli > Lactobacillales > Enterococcaceae > Enterococcus > Enterococcus sp. DIV0436a. Next base: position 523,216 of record NZ_JBIONA010000001.1, on the reverse strand, counting down.
TGAAACCTTCTGGGTTCTGGCTCTCAATGATTTTGTATTCTGCATAGTTGGTAGTTTCTTCACTATCCTTATAAACAAATGAATCTGGCTCTCCGATTGGATGAATAACTTTCTCACCATCCACGATTACATATTTCCCGTCTTCATCTACTGAATAGAACGTGAGCCTCCCTTTCTCTTCCTCCACTTCGTTCACGCCAGAAAGCCCTTTCGCTACTGGATATCCGATTTCCAGTCCGTTACCATCTGTTTCATAAAGTTCAAACTCTGCGCCATTGATTGGCATATTACTTCCTTCAATTAGTTTATTGATGTTCATGTGGATTGGCTTGAATTCATTTCGCATTTCCAGTTTGACATACAACTCATCATACTCTGTGCCTTCTATGTTGGGCTCTTGTACAACAGAAAGCTTGTGATATTCTCCTTCATAATAGGAATTCGGATCTTTACCTTCCGGTCCGCCGACTCTCGAACCAGATGTATATTCATCTACAAGCTCGTAGTGACCTAACATCTCATCTTCGTTGGCTGCATATTTTTTGATTTGGAATTGATACGTCTCATCTACTAACTGATAACGTGGTGGTCCAGCGATCTCTCTGATCCAAAATATGTCGCTGACTGCTCCAGTTTCATCTCCTAAAATCGGCATCTTCGTTTCAAAGATCGCTATTCCGTCCGTGGTAGTTTTACTTGTTTCGATTGGTTTGGCTTCCCCACTCTCTGGATTTTGGTCATATAATGCAAATTCGACTCCAGCCAACGGCTCGCCATTTTGACCCTTCTTGCTGACTTGGAAATTACGGCCTTTATGTTCGTAACGAATGGAAGGAGATGGGAAATACATCCGTCCAGTAGTGATATCATTCTCATAATCCTCCAGGTTCTGAATATAGGCCATATTGTTCACTGTGTAAAAATTTCCGTCTTGAGCTCCCGCATCAAGTTTTACTTGGTACTTGATCCTGACCATTTCCCCTTCACCTAAAGAAATCGGAGAAAATTTATAAGCTTGATTTTCCCGTCCGACATACGTTGTCGGAGTCGCCACTACTTCTGGTGGGGCTTGTCCATGACGTTCTTCATCCCATATTTCTGGCTCTTGGTACTTCATGCCATTTTCTCCTGGATCTAGATGGTAAAACTGAATATCTGCCGATCTGCCAGCTCCAAATGGTGAGACATTAAAACCAGTTTCATCATAAAGTGTGGCTTGCTGGATCGTTCTCTTGAAGGTAGAAGAGATATCCTCCAAGGCTGTAACAATGTCATTCTTGTTGTTCGCATTGTAATATCGCGGTGTTACGCCATCTTCTTCTAAATCAGCAATATTTTTCAATACATTTCGTCCAATAGCATCTAGTCGTTGTCTCCCGCTAACGTTTCCATCGATTCCTAAACCAATGGAGAAGATACTTGGCGGGTTCTCTTGATACTTGTTTTTCAGCCAATGATGATAAGCAACTGTGTTGATCGCAGATGACTTTTCTTGCGAAGTAGGACTGCCATTCGTATTGTTATTAGAAGAACCATCACCAACCCAGTGAGTCGCTTTATTATCTCCTTCTTTTACCTCTCCATAACGATAGTGTACATTTACTTCATCTTCTGGACGGTTAAAGTCAGATGCATAGGTAACTGGATGAGTAAACCCTGCATTAGAAGTATTCCCAGAAAACTCCTCAAAATTTCTGAACAAAACGCCATTATCTTCAGCAATCTTATCTTCCATCACAGTCCAGTTGCTCCAAGCTCCATTAGTGCTCGTACGATAACTTGACTGAATCGGTGCATAACTGAAGGTCGGTGTCCCATCTCCCACAACGATCAGGATTTTTTCTGGATTTCTATTTTCTCCGCCATTGTCTTTATACAATGTTTCATAGCCATTTTTAAGCCCTAGTGTAAGCGGAGTTCCTCCGATTGGTGTACGATTTAATGCTGTATTCTCACTTCCCGTCAAACGATTGATATCATTTGTCAATGGAAAGATGTCCGAACTGATTTGCTCATGGTTATTGATAGCTGTACTATTATGGTAAAAATTCACCATACCGATTCGAATATCCAGACTCGGGTCAGAGAGCAGATCTTTACTCATTTCGTTTACTGCCTCAATCAACGCAGCATTTTTAGTTTGACTATTGGTCCCAGCGGTTAATTCACTCATACTCGCTGACTTATCTAGAACAAAAACGATATCGATTGGACTGATTTCCTTTTTCTCGCCCCCGATGACATCTAGATAGACATTGTAAAGGGTTGTTGCATCTTCAGGATGTAGATCAGATGCTGTGCTGCTTGGCAGAACAGGTTCTACCCATTTTTTGATGTACGCCCCGTTATAATCCAAGTAACTGTTTTCAAAATTCCGTTCATTTCCCCAAAGCTGAACGGTTTGAGCTGGAACGTTTCTATCTTCTTCGCCTGCAGTTGATCCATTATTAGTAGCATAGTCGTAATTTCGCCAGTTCGCTCCCCCGTTTGTATAATCACTATCATCGATCAAGTTCTCTCCGTCATATGGCGAGCCTTTGTCTCCTTGATAGCGTTCATTGCTTTGTGTCCAATTTCCTAACACTTTTGTATAGTCATTCGTTGTAAATTTCGGGTAGCGATGCTGTTCGTTTTCAACTTCTCCGCTAGGATAGATATATTCATAGGGGTCTTGCGTAGCTGTTGGCCCAAGACGCTCCAAAATACCGTTGAATAACTGGCGTTGAATGCGCTGGAGTGCTTGACCGCTGGGTACGATTGGTTCGTCCAGCTTTTCCATCTCATTTTCTTCGCTACGTTGAATTTCAGCGGAATCTTCTGTATCAGTTTCATTTTCTTGTAATTCTTGATTATCTATTCTTTCATCAACCACCACTTGAAGAGGTAGTTCCCCTTCGTTCACATCGGGGATCTTTTCTGTTTCAAAAATCAATGTGCCGGTTTCTGCTTCTTTTGAATAAACTTTTCCGACATACCATTCTTGACCATCGATCGTCTCGACTTTTAGGTCTTCTCCATCTTCATCATAGGAGGATAGACCTGTTCCACGAACGTTTTTTACGGTACCAATCCCGGCGGCTGCCGCATCGATTGCTAAACGTATTCTACCTTCATTGGCACTTTCCTTTTTTTCAAAAGCCAGATGCCATTCAAGGGTTTCTTCTTTTTCAATATACTTCCCTTCAATTTTTGCATAGTCCTCATCTAAGAATACCTCATCCTCCTTTGTTTCTGTTGACTCAGCAGCTACATCCAGTGTCGTCATATGATAGACTGACTGGAAATATGGTCCAAATAGCAAACTGACAGTTACTAACTGCAAAAGCTTCAATTTTAACCCTTTCACATCCTTATACTCCTTTCAAAAATATTTGTCTTCTTTCACAACAATCAACAAAACAATGCCCATCTAATTATAATTTAATTTAATTTTAATTTTAAATCAAATGATATCCTTTTTAGTTAAAAAACACCTATTATACAACGTTTATTATTAAAATTAAATTATAAAATTTTATAACGTTCTCATTTAACAAAACTTAAGTTATTAAGACAAATGAATAAACAACTACGCTTTCCTCGAAACAAAAAAATAAAGCACAAATGCGCATTTACGCACTCATGCTTTATTCGTACAATTAATTCAGATAACGGCAGCGCATAGGATGCCAATAACACTTCCTAAAATAGCTCCTCCTAAAATGTCAGTAGGATAATGTAAAAGTAAAAAAATCCTCGAATAAGCGATCAAACAAGCAAATAAAAAGGCTAATATTCCTGCAACCGGACTTAATTCGAACAACGCAGCTACTGATAAAAAGGCTAGCGCTGTATGTCCTGAAGGAAAAGAAGAAGTCTTCGGTTTACTTGTGTAAAGGACAAGCCGACGATTTTTTTCATAAGGTCTTTTCCGTCTTGTCGTTTTTTTGATAAAAAGCAAACCAACAAAAAAATAGATCAAACTGCCGATAAGAATGGCTAGACCATATTCTCTAGTATCAGGTATCAAGACTAAAACAGCAGCAAGGAGCAACCAAATAAAACCACCATTAGAGATATTACTGATAAATTTCAAAAAATTGATTTTTCGACTATCCGTTTTCCGTTGCTTGGCGAACTTGTTGATAATACTATCATCGATTTTAGCAATCAAACGCAACATGTTATTCCTCCTTTTTAAGAACCTTTTCTTGCGTACGATGGATAAAAAGCAGGACTTGAAAATAAAACAAGAAACTGAAACCTAATAAAGCAAAATAGATTGGTCCTGCAAACCAGAATGCGACAAGAAGGATCAACGTGCCTGCCAAATAGAAAAGCGCGCTTTTGAAATCATTAAAAAACAAGAAAAATGCAGTAATCCAAGAAGCTTCTTTTTGTTCCAGTTGAAGCAAGATTTTGTAACTAAAGAGAAGCGCGCTTAATAGAAGCAAAAACAACGTAGTATACATCAATGTATAGCCAATTCCCCCACCCCAATAGCGGAAAATCCGATAATCGATGAATAAAAGAAGAAAATAACTACTTGCTAAACTATCTTGCTTTCCATAAAGAGAGAAGTTCTCACGAAACTTTTTCCAGAATAGTGAACCGAGCTTTTTCTCTTCATTTTTTTTGTAATGATAAATCATATACAGAACTGTTCGACTTGCAGTTCCTAATGTGAAAACAGGCAAGACACACAGGAACCATAGTAGCTGTAAATGGATAAGACGTGGAATCCATTCAATGATTTCTAAGAAATAATCATTGGCTTTTTTACCAATCGATCGATTCATCATCCTTTTGAACATCCTGTCAAATCCATCCCTTCAATGAAATAACGTTGTGCAAAAAAGAACAGCAAAATCGTCGGGATCAAGACAAGTGTTGCTCCTGCCATCAGATAATTCCATTGTGTCGTTGCTTGGTTCTGAAAAACTTGCAAGCCAATCTGTAACGTGTATTTTTCTTGATCTTGGATATATAACAGAGGACCTAAGAAATCATTCCAAGCTGCGTTGAAGGAATTGATCGCAATGGTAATCAAGGCAGGTTTCGTCAATGGAAGCATCAAATGACTCCAAATGTACAAATGATTCGCTCCGTCGATTTCAGCAGCTTCGATCAATTCATTATTGATCGATAAGTAAAATTGACGCATCAGAAATATATTGAACGCATTGCCGAAGAACGATGGAACGATCAGGGGCAAATAAGTACCTACCCAGCCGATCTTGGAGAATAATACATATTGAGGGATCATCGTTACAAACCCCGGGATCATCATCGTAGAAAGAACCAAAGCAAACATCAGCTTTTTCCCAGGAAAATCAAGCTTCGCAAATCCATAAGCAATAAAAGAATTTGAAAGGACATTACCGATCACTACTAGCACAGTGATGAATAATGTATTTCTTGCATAGCGCCAAAAAGGAAAGGCGGCAATCGTATCCAGATAGTTTTCCCATACGATTTTTTCTGGGAAAAAGGTCGGAGGATAACGAACGATTTCTTCCATTGGTTTCAATGAAGTAAACACCATCCAAAGCAATGGAATGATCAAAATGATTCCTATTACTGTCATGAGGACATAACTTAGTATTTTTTTTGTTTGCCGATTCACACTGGTCTTTTTGAAATAATCCATCATTTGCCGTCACCTCCAGAATAATAGACCCACTTAGGTGCAATCTTCAAATTGACAAACGTCAGAACCAACACGATCAGAAACAGGATCATTGACATAGCCATCGCATAACCCATATCAAAAGCTACGAACGCCTTGTTCCACATATGCAGATTATAAAAAAGCAAAGAATTTGCAGGTCCGCCTGTTCCATTTTTCGTCATGACATAAGCTTCTTGAAAAATTTGGAAAGAACCGATCGTAGAGGTGATCACATCGTAAAAAATAATAGGAGTGATTAATGGCAAAGTAATACTTTTGAACTTTCCCCAAACGCCTGCTCCATCGATTTCTGCTGATTCATATAAAGATCTAGGAACATTTTGTAATGTAGCTAAGTAAAGTAGCATTGCTCCTCCAGAACTCCATATTTTCATCAAAATCAACGCAGGTTTCGTCCATTGTGGATCAAACAGCCAAGCTGGTCCAGGGATATGGAACCAGCCCAGAAATGTGTTGATCAATCCTGCAGATGGAGAAAGCAGCTGCATCCATAAGATGTAGACTGCTACTCCTGATAAGACTGCCGGTAAATAGAAAGCTGTACGGAATACACTGATTCCTTTGATTTTTTGATTGAGTACTGTGGCTAAAAACACACTGAAAATCGTCGTCAGCGGTACATTGAAGATGACGAAATAAACGGTGTTGTATAACGATTTCCAAAATAAATCATCGTGAACGAACATTCTTTTGAAATTTGCTAGACCAATGAAATTCATCTTGGATGTCAAATTATAATCGGTGAAACTACCAATAACTGAAAAAAGCATAGGCCCTAGCATAAATACCAAGAACCCGATAATAAAAGGCGAGATAAATAAATAGGCCCATCTTGCTTCTTTTTTCTTTCGGATAGATAAACGCTTCAAATTTTCTTGCCTCCTCTGTACCTAGACAGTCAAAAATGGATTATTGATTTTGCTTGACTAAGTTTTCTACTGCTTTTTGTGCATCTGCCAATCCTTCTTTTGGTGGTTTTGTTCCTAAAAGAATCTGGTCAATCTGTTCATTCACTAATGTCGTGTAATCCGGAGCATCTAAAGGAACTGGTGTGATCACCGTATTTTTAAAGTTTTCGTCCCCCATTTGATAGATCATTTTTCCTTTATCCGTTAGGTTGTCATTATTCACTAAATTCTCATTGGCTGTCTTGCTCGCCATGATATCAAAACTTTTTTCGCCGAATTTTTCTTGTACTTCTGGAGAAGAAAGATATTTGATGAATTCATAAGAGGCCTCAGGATCTTTTGCTCCGTATGGTACTTCCAAGACGAATCCGCCACCCCACGACCAATGGCCTGAACCTTCTTCTTTTTCTGGGAGCTGCATCACGCCAAAATCAAAATCATCCGGTGCATTTTCCATCAAACTAGAGTAATAATTGATATTTTGGGCACGCATGGCTACTAATCCGGAAATAAATGGATCAGATACACCAGACCCAAATTCGGCTTCTAATTTATTGATCGTATTTTTCCCATAATAATCTTGCCAGTCTTGGATCCACTCCAAGGCTTCCACTTTATTTTTAGTATCAATCTTGACTTTTTCATCTTTGTCAAACCAACTAGTCCCGTTATCTGCGTTTAGCGCCCATACATCAGCCCCTAAATTCCATAATGGATAAAAACCGATGCGTGTAAATTCTTTTCCTTCTTTTTTATCTAGTTTACGTGCTGTTTCTTCTAATTCATCCCAAGTTGTCGGTAGATCTTGTTCACTGATTCCAGCTTCTTTAAATAACTTTTTATTATAAAAAATGACTTGTGTATCTGTATTGAATGGGATCGCATAAGGATCACCTTCATATTCTACTGTATCCCAAAGCTGCGGATAAAAATCCTTAGAAGTGTCTTTTTCTACATATTTGGAGAGATTAGTTGCTTGCTGTGCTTCTGCTCTTTGGGCGACGGAATTTATGTCCTGTACAATAACATCGGGTGCATTTCCAGCTGTTATTGCAGATAAAGATTTAGTCCAGATGTCACCCCATGGCTGATACTTATAATTTACATGGATCTCGTTTTGTGATTGATTGAAATCCTCAATGATTTCTTCGATAGCTTCTTTTCGTGCACCGGATCCCCAAAAGGACCAGAAATCAATATTTTTTCTTCCATCACTTGTTTTTTCAGAAGAATTTGCTGCACTTGAACTGGCATCGCTTGCATTACTTGATCCGCATCCACCTAATAAAAACAATGCTGAACTTGCCAGCAACCCTGTAAACAATAATTTTTTCATATTTTATCTCCAAATTTTAATGTAACCGATGTCGGTTTTAATATAACGATATCATTTTGTTCTGAAAATAACAATTTATAAGGTATGATTCTAAAAAAATTATTAATGATACCAATACTTTATATAATTCGCGAGCGTTTTCTTTGAATTTTTTAATCTTTCGTAGCAGAATGAGAATATATTAAAAATAGATTAGGAGGAATTTTGATGTTTAGACACCAGAAAGAATTGCAGTTTGAAGCAAAACCAGATCGTCCGAATCCATTAATCGCGAAATATCTGCAGGAGCTGATCGGCGGCCAATATGGCGAGATGAGTGTAGCTATGCAGTACCTGTTCCAAGGCTGGAGCTGCCGAGGAGAAGAAAAATATAAAGATATGCTGATGGACATTGCAACAGAAGAAATCGGCCACGTGGAAATGTTGGCGACAATGGTTGCTCGTTTATTAGAGGGTGCGCCTGTTGAAGATCAAGAAGCAGCGATGCAAAAAGATCCAACAATCGGTGCCATTATCTCTGGAATGAATCCACAGCACGCGATCGTAGCTGGCTTAGGACCTCGTCCTGCTGACAGCGTGGGCAATCCATGGAGCGGTGCCTATATCATTGCGAGTGGCAACTTGTTAGCAGACTTTAGAGCTAATTTAAATGCCGAATCACAAGGAAGACTTCAAGTAGCACGTATTTACGAAATGATCGATGATCGTGGCGTAAAAGATATGCTGTCTGTTCTCCTTGCAAGAGATAGCTATCATCAAAATCTATGGGAATGTGCAGTGAAAGAATTAGAAGAAAAAGAAGGTTCAATCTTAGTCCCAAGTACTTTCCCGCGTGACAAAGAACGAAAAGACATTGCTTATGACTTCTATAACTTCTCAGAGGGAGACCAAAGTAGTGAAGGTTCTTGGGCTAGTGGCAAAGCACTGGATGGCGAAGGCGAATATCAATGGTTGAAAGAACCTAAGATCGAAGGCGCTGCACCAAAATTAGAACCAGTAACACCAAAAATGTATGGGACACCTCCATTCAAGAAATAAATATCTACCCGTAGAAACACCCGTTTTTTGTTCCACACGCTTTGTGAGCAAAACTGACTAAAGTCATTAATCATAACCACCCTTCAAAAGGGTGGTTTTCTCTAGAGCTATAAGCTCAAATCACCGGCCAGCGCCTAAAGACGCTGGCTTTCATATTTTATGTTCAAGCCATATTGCCTTTGCCAGTTTTGCCCACCTCTTAAAAGGTTTATGTACTACTCCTTAGCCCTTAAAAGGATCGTCTTACTCTCGTACACTCAGCTTATCTAACGCACTATCATGTTTTTCTTGTTCTTGAATGTACTTTTTGATGGTCGCTTCATTTTGTCCTACTTTTGTCACATAGTATTCTTCCACCCAAAAGTGTCGATACCCAAATTTATATTTTAGATTTGCACAATCTCTTGATGATCTCCTGAATATTGGCTCGATATTGATTATAAATTATTTTTCTTCTATACTTTGGTGTGAATACAATGTGGTATTTACACATCTACTTTGTACGGGCTAAACTATTTCCCTTTATTGCTCCACCCGCATAGCAAGTGGTTTTGTATTTCACTCGCTCGGCGCGCTCAATTAGGTCTAAAGACAATAAATCTAAAAACCCGCTGCTTCACTGACAAAAACAACGGGTTTTCAGAAAAAAATGAAATGAAAAAGATCTCTTACGGCAATCTATTTTATTTTTTTGATTTTTTATAAATGGAAAATGCTTCAAGAAGTCCAAGAAATAAAGCCGTATAAAAACCAGAACCTATGAAATCTTTATTTATTAGATATTCAACAGAAATCCCGATAACACTAGCCAACAATATATTTATCAGAAGTGTAAAATAAGGATGCTTTTTATAGAATAGAACTAGTGTTGTTTTCATAGACTCTCCTTTCTTCATATTTCCAATTAATCACAAATTCACGGCATTACTAGAAAAATTAAAGGGGCGCAGAAGTGGAAAAATACTCTTCGACTTTCCCTACAAACCAGGCCATCTTGTGTTTAATAACTATACCAAATCTAAGGTACCTCTAAATCTAAATTCCATTTGTGGCGGTGACCTCCAATTTTTAACTCTTCTATCTCCCATCCAGTATACATAACCTTGATACTTCGACCACTTATATATCGAACACACCAATACCTATCCATTGCAGGAGTACCACCTAACTTAGTTGCTACTTGCATCTAAATAACAGCTGAAAAGATAGGACTTACTCTTAGTAAAGTATCTGAACTATTAATTTTTAAACTATCATTTTTATCCTCAACTACATGCACATCTGTTGCAACTTCAATTTCTGTCTCATCCAGATAAATGATTAAGGAATCGGGAATTGCAATATCTTCAGCTGACGCTGGAATAGTTGAGCTAAATTAGTCATTATATCTTTATTATAAAATAACCAACAGCAAAAAATACAATGAAAAACAAACTTGGAACTAATGTATCATTAATAAATGTTGAAAAATTCAGCAACTCATTACTGTATGATTTTAGCAGCCCAACCAACATATACCCTATAAAAGCTAATAAGATGGTTAGGAATCCTTTAGAATTTTTACTCATTCATAGACACTTCCTTAAATAACTTTTATTATAGAAGGTATTGTAAATAATAATATTGACAAAAAGTGACTCCAAATAAAAAAACCTTACATTATACTGGAATGAACTGTATTGATAGTGTACCTAAAAGCTCTACTGACATAAGATCGTGTAATCGGCAAAGTAATTTTATTAATTATACGGGATGTAATCAATTAGAGAATAAACTAATCATAAAAGGTACTTTTACATTCATAATTGTCGCTTTGAGATTCTACTTTGGTTCACTATCTGACCCAATTGCACATTTTCGAGCATTACAAGTATTGGTGTCGTTAGAACAACTAAATAGAAACTAGCGGTAGATTTTTCAGAATCTATGCTAATTTCTGTACGGATGTTCCAGTGATGGCAAATTTCTCTTTTCATTGTTTTTCTTGTCGCATGATATGCCTTTTTGTGTTATTCAGTTAAACTATAGAAATTCTTTCCTAGACAGATCTTGATCCCAAATTTTACGTTTTTAAGCATCGATATAGTTTAAAATGACATTACTCATATCTAAAGAGTTTAGATTTTTTAGGACTAAAACTGTCAGTTGTTCTTTTTCTTCTTTCTGTTAAAGTATTGTCGCGACTTTTCGTATACGTTAAGATATGTCGTGAAAAAACAAGTTTTGTGACACAAAAAAACGAATGACTTGAGGAAATCACCTCAATCATTCGTTTAAAATGCTATATATTCTTTAGTTTAAGATACGGAAATTAATCCCATCGACCACACTAGTGGAATGAACGACATTTACTTGGCCTTTTTTTAATTTCGTTATGTTTAGCGTATAAAAATATTATAGAGTTTACTTACAATGCTTAAAACATATACTGTATAATCTGATCAATTTTAGCCATGTCTTGCAATGGTAAGTTTTCTATTTTTTTGAGTTTTCGTTCCTTAAAATCAAGAGATTTTAATTGTGAAATAATTACTTGTCCTTTTATATCTAGCTCTTCAGGTAATGAGTAACGTGTCGGTAAATTCTTTATAGTGGAAGTAATTGGACATATGACCGAAAACATTGTTTTACGGTTAAATTCATAACGAGAGACGACTAGTCCTGGTCGTCTTTTTTGAATTTCTTTTCCTACTGAGGGATCAAAATCAATCCATACAATATCACCTTTTTTAGGAATATAAATTCTTTCTCCTGACACTATAAAATTTCTCTCCCTTCAGGAGTTAAATCTTCCCATTCGTCTTTCTCATAATACTCGGCCTCTTCCCCACCACTAAATGGATCTTTAATTTTTGGAACTAACGTAATTGTACCATCGTCAGAATACACAACGATATATTCTTGGTTTTCTGAAGGTTTCTTTCCGTTATCAGAAGGTAAAGTTACCACTACAGAACTTCCTTGTAATCTAGATTTTGTAACAAGCATTATCATCACTCCCTTAATAAAAGTATACTATATAACACTAAGTAACGCAAAATTCCCCTTTGTAAACTATCTAGAAAATTATTTTGTTTAAAGTATATCTTATTGGATATAAATAGAAATAAATTGTAGCCAGCTCATTTTTTCTTTAAATAAAAAAATAATCCAAGAAACATTGAACCTATGGATCCAAAATCTACCCAAATACTATAGCTAACTCCCCGCTACCTTCAATCTTGCAGATAAAACGCTTTGGAAAAAAATCGAGAAAATCGCAAAGACGACAGGCCATCCTATCATGCCTGATTATAAACAAAAAGCTGGCTATTCCTTTTGCTCTGACAAATTTCAATTGGGAAAGTTCACGAAACTAGCAGGTGAAGAAGTTTCAACTGTTCGGATCAAAGAATGCCCGCTTCAAATAGAAACATTGGTTCAACGAATTTCAACTAGAGAAGACTTTGCTATTGTAGAATGTGAGATCGTAGCTATTTTTGTAGAAGAAGGGATTTTACATGATCCAACTCATATCAATGTGGATAAATGGCAACCTCTTATCTATAAACTCAGAGAATATACAACTGCCAACCAGTCGTTAAGTTTGAATTTTAGATTCCAAGAATTCAAAGAGTCATAATGATAAACATCGTTAGGTATAAATAAAAAAGACTCGCAGCACGAGTAAAAAACAAATAGAAGCTATACCTTAGAAAGGTCGACTGTGACTCTATAGATGCAGTATATGCAGCTTATGAGCATTTCTTCTGTTCTCTTTGTTTTTGGGATCTGTGCTGAAGTCTTTTTCGTTTTTTGCCGCTCTTTCTTTGAAAAATCGATTATGTTATACCTTCTCCATTACTAATTCAGGCATCTGCTGAGTAATGATTTTTCGCGCAAAAGAAATATCTGTTACCCAAGGTTCGATTTGTTCTTCAGTCAAGACAAGCGGCATTCGGTCATGGATTGGTGCGACTGTGCGGTTAGGTTCAGTAGTCATTATGATTGATTCTGCCATTTTTTCATCCTGATGGCTACGATAAAAACCGCCAATATACACTATTTTTTCCTTATTTGAAAACATAAATTTGTCTTTTTCTTCATTCCACTCATAAAAGCCACTCATTGGGAAAACACAACGATTTTGCAAAAATGGTTGATGAAAGGTCTTTTTTTCTTCTACTGTCTCTGCACGGGCATTAATCATCAATTGTCCTTTTTTAAATCCGGTAAATCCCCACTTCATGATTTCCGGAGTGAGGATGTTTTCTTCCTCTTTTCTTAACGTCACAACAAGATTTGACGGAAAAACTTCTCCAGCTGCTAATTCTGCTGCCTGCTCCGGTTGTTTCGTCTGGGCTTCTCGATAATAATTCTGAAGGAGCTCTGACTCTAGATCAAAAAAATAACGACCACACATCCTAATCCCTCCCAATCTTTTTTTCTATCATACACTGCAACAAGAAGTTCGCACCAACAAAACGCTTTCAATTTGTGTAGAACTAAAAAAGTTGTGACAAGTGACAAACTCTCCAGTGAATGGTATTCTCCTGCCAACTCCTCGGTCACAAGTCACAATATTCAACAAACATGAGAAGCTGCTTTTTGAAATTGTTCCTTGTGACTCGGAGTGAAACGGCAGGCTTACGACCTCTGGGTAAACGGTGTTCAAAAGCCAGTTTCTCGGTATTAAACCAAATTTATGCAAAAATGTAGAAAGCCATTTTCACAAAATTTTTCTTAATACTCGAAACTAAGCGACTTTTTCACAACCTCTTCCTTAAACGGTGTTCAAAAGCTTGCATCTGCGGTAATAAGCCCAACCAAACGAAAAATATGAGCAGCTATTTTTATTTGGCTGTTCTTATTACTTGATGCAGGGCAGCTTTTTCACAACCTCTCCACTAAACGGTGTTCAATCAGCTAACCTTCGGTATTAGCTCAAAAAACGGCAAAATATGAGAAACTATTTTGCCGTTTGTTTCTCTAATACTCAGGTCAAAGCGCTGATTTCACAACCTCTTATACACGGTGTTCCAGAAGTAACTTCTTCGAAAAATAAGCCGAAATTTCACAAAAATTTGAGAAGCAATTTTCGTAAATTCCTTCTTATTTCTTGAAGCTGACCACTTCTGTCACAACCTCTAATTATTAAAGAACCTTTTGCGAAGTTAACAATTTTTCTTTGATCAATTGAAAATTTTGTCTAAGTAGTGATAGATCCTGTGTGACTTTCAACAATAAGATACTTCCCTGGATTTCAGCAATCAACACTTTGGCTTGACGGTCTGCTTCTTCATCGGACAGTTTTTCTTCAGAAAGTGCCAGGATATTTTGTTTCGTATACTTGACCCATTGATTGACTAATTCTAGTAGCAACAGACGGTATTCTTCATCCACTGTACTCAACTCAATAATCAAATTACCTACAGGACAGCCATGATAAGTGATCTGTGTCTCATGATCAGCGAAAATCCAGTCCAACATTTCTTCTAATGCTTCTTCTGGCTGTTTTCCAGCATTTAAGATGTCTTCGAACAATTCTGTCTGCCATACGTCCATATGCGCATGGATCACCGCTAGACAAACTTCTTTTTTTGAAGAAAAGTAATAATAAAATTGACCTTTTCCTGTATCAGAAGCTGCTAGAATATCTCGGATTGACGTTTCATGATAGCCTTTTTTATAAATAAGATCTTTGGTCGCTTCCAAGATCTTTTCCTTTGTTTTCAATGATATTCTCCTTTTTCATTTCTCATAGTCCTATATTATACAGTAAATTCATCATTTTTTCTTCTTAATCGTTTAAAAAAGACTGTGCCAAATTACCTGACACAGCCCTCACTATAAAACTGTTCTCATATAGCTAGATGTTCATTGATTCAAGAACTGCGAGGACAAAAGCAATTCCTATCTTATGATAGTTGCTCTAATACTTCCTCTGTTGTCATCACTTGATCTGCAATAAAGCCAAAGTTCGTCAACGCTGCATCCATTGCTTCTTGACCAGGAGCACCAATTGCATCTGTCGCTACCACAACATTGAATCCACTCTCTACCAATTCACGCATATGGGAATCGCTACACAAGTTTCCGTTCATTCCACCAAGAATCACTGTGTCGATTCCATTTTTTCTCAATTGAAGCGCTAAGTCGTTGCTTTCTGGTCCAAAGATTTTATGAGGAGAGCTGATGATCGTATTTTCATCCAAATATGGTTTCAATTCTTCGATGAAATCAGCTCCTGAACCTTCTTCAACTGATTCATATTGACTTTTTCTAGCAAACATCTGCTGTTCAAGCATCATGTGTTCTCCTGCACCGCCAAATTGCCATTTATGGTCATGTGGGTAAAAATAATGAGGAGAAATAAAGAGTTTGTATCCTTTTTCTTTTGCTTGTTTCACCATTTCGATCATGTTTTCGATCGTATTGTATTTTTCTAAGATATCTTTTGTCAAACCAAAGCCACCGCCTGCTGGTTTCAAGAACTCGACTTGCGGGTCAGTGAGAACTACTGCTGTATTTTTATTATTGAACATGGTGGATTCTCCATTCGTTATTTATTTTAATACATCATTTAGAGCTTCACTCATTGTTGGATGAGAATATATTTGATCTCTCAATAACGTATAAGGAAGTTTTCCATTCATAGCTAGCGAAATCAAGTTGATGACTTCATGAGAATCTTCCGCATAGATACTTGCCCCTAGAATCAAGTCAGTTTCAGGGTCGACTAAAACTTTGAATACACCTTTAGGATCTTCTAATACTTGTGCTTTAGGGACACCGCTTGTCATATACTTGAATAATTTGTAATTGACGCCTTGTGCTTTGGCTTGTTTTTCTGTTAAACCTACATTGGATAAAGTCGGAGTGATAAATACACTGTAAGGCACAGCTTTCCGGTTATTCGTTGTTCGTTTATTCTCGCCCTTCAACTGATCCATAATGATTCGATAATCATCTAGAGAGATATAAGTGAACTGCAATCCGCCTTTGACGTCTCCAATCGCCCAAATGTTGTCTGCATCTGTACGAAGGTATTCATCCACAGCGATTGCTCCGCGATCTGTTAGTTTAACATCTGTATTTTCTAATCCAAGTGATGCTGTACTTGGTTTTCTTCCAGTTGCAGCCAAAACTTTTGACGCTTGGATTGTTACTTCTTGGCCATCTTCTGTAAAGGTGACGGCAGCTGTTGATTCTTGGTCTGCTACTTGATCTACAGATACACCTAGATGGAATTCGATTCCCGCATTTGTCATGTCTTCTAAAATCATTTGCGCGATATCTTCATCTTCACGAGGAAGAAATTCAGGATGGGCATCAAGAACGACAACTTTAGATCCGTATTCATTGAACATTGATGCAAATTCCAAGCCAATATATCCAGCCCCGATGATCACTAATTTTTCCGGTAATTGTTCCTGATCCATTGCTTGCGTAGAATCAATCAAGTAGCGACTTGTATTCAATCCTTTGATTGGTAAAATGATTGGTTCAGAACCAGTATTGATGAAAATCCGTTCGCCTTCAACAATCACTTTTTCGCCATTATTCGTCACTTCGATTTGATGGTTAGAAAGAAAACGTGCTGTACCGTCCATCACTGTCCCAGTTGCCTCATCACTGATCATATGATAATTTTTGGCTCGAAGCATGCCCGTCAATTTTTCTTTCCGAGCAACAGCCTCTGTAAAGTCGATTCCTCTTTCTCCATTGAAAATCAATGATTTAGAAGGAATACAGCCGATGTTGATACATGTTCCGCCATACATACGTGTTGACTTTTCAACGACTAAAACCGATTCGCCTTTTGAAGCTAACGCCTTCGCTAAAGTCTTACCGCCCTTTCCAAAACCGATCACAATATTTTGATATTTTTCCATCATTTTTCCCTCGCTTCTTTTTTACCTACCGATTGGTACAAAAATATGATAACCGATAATCGTCTATTTTCCAAATCATCTGCTTTATTTGTCAAAAAAACCAGACAAAAAGCGGTCCTTTCACGTTTTTAGTCTGGTTCGATTTCCTTTATTCTTCTAAACAATCGTTACTTCTACATCGATATTTCCTCTAGTTGCTTTGGAGTAAGGGCAGAATTCATGCGCATCTTCTGCAATTTTTTGGGCTTCTTCTTCGCTGATGCCATCGATATGCACTTCTAATACTACACCGATCTGATAGCCGCCATCATCTAAATTATAAAGAGAGACACGTGCTTTTACTGTGGACTCTGCTGTCATTCCTGCTTCTTTGATCATATGTTGTACCGCCCCATTGAAACAAGAAGCATAACCTGCTGCAAATAATTGTTCTGGATTTGTTCCTTCTGCATGGATTCCTGGAGGAGTGATTTTCATATGCATCGAGCCATTTGGTGCCTCGACTTCTCCATTGCGCCCGCCATGGTTGATCATTGCTGTTTCGTATGCTTTTTTCATTGTACTGCTCCTTTCGATTGACCATTTGCTACTTGGCTATAACTATAGTGTATGACAAGTAAGGCTCTTTCTACAAAAATTCTGCTTATTCGAATACCAGAATGCCGTCTTCTACTATTTTTCCAAAAAACAAAAAAATACTACTCGTGAACAACAGCGTCATATTTGTTCCAAAATAAATAGCAATCTTTTCTACATAATCTTTTATATGATTGATTTTAAGATACATATATACCAGAAAGTTGACCCCATAAACCAATACTGTTAAAAAAATAACCATATTCGTTACCATTTTTTCCTCCTTTTGCTGGTCTCTCTACCAGCACTCGATTTAACCATACCACTTTTTTTGCCGTCCAAGCAACTAGCCTTTCAAAAAGACTGGTTTATTCTGCTGTTAATGATTCAAGATCAGAAAAATGTCCGAATAATTTTGCTAATTTTACTAACGCCAACTTGTTCTTTCCGAATTCATCATTTTCTATCTGTAATACTAGTAACGGCTCATGTAAGCTTAAACGGATCAAAAACCAGCCGTTTCCGTATGGCTCTTCTAGATCATATCGAATACCTTCTTCATTTGCCGGGTCGAAGTTCATCCCTTTTTCTTCTTCCAACAGTCGCTTCATTTCTTCTAATATCTTGTTTCCTTGTTCGTGTGGTTCATCGCTGAACAATTTTAGTCGGATTTCTTGTACTTCTACGGGCTGTTTCAACTCTTTGATTTGTTCATCTAATGTGATACCTTTTCTTTTTAATTCTGGCAAAAGCATCAGGATCTTTGCGATGACATATGCACCATCATCCAGAAAATAGTTTTCCTTGAATGCAGCGTGTCCGCTTGTTTCGATGGCTAGCTGTGTATCTTTCCCAAGACGGTTAAGTTCTAATGCTTTATTGATTACATTTCGATAGCCGGAAATATAACGAACTTGGATGCCTCCTTTTTCTTCAATGAATCTTTGTAGATGAGAAGAAGTAGGGGAATTCGTCACGATTCTTGTTCCTGGATGCTCTTTTAATACGATTGTACTTAATACTGCGATCAAATTATTTCGATTGATCACTGTTCCAGAAGCACTGACAACTGCAGAACGATCCACATCTGTATCGAAAATGATCCCAAGATCTGCTTCATTTGCTAAAACAGCCTGCTTGATACTTTCCATCGCTTCTTTATTATCAGGATTTGGGATATGATTAGGAAATCGGCCATCTGGTTCCAAAAATTGGGAACCTGTTGAATCCGCACCTAAGCTATTCAATACTTTTTCAGCAAAGAATCCACCAGCACCATTTCCGGCATCAACAATGATTTTCCAACCATTTAGTGGTTTGCTTTCTAGTGTTCCAATCCCCTTTTTAATTTTTGTGACTAAATCTTGCGCATAAGGTGTCAAAAGGTCTGCTTTTTCTACGCTTCCAGTTTGTTCGCTTTTTATTTTTTGCTGCTGTGATAGGATAAAAGCAATATCTTCTTTTTCTGCTCCTCCTTCTGAGGTAAAGAATTTTATTCCATTATAATAATAGGGAAGATGGCTAGCAGTCAGCATAACCGCAGCATCGCACGAGAACTGTTCAAATTGAGTGGACATAAACATAGCAGGCGTAGTAGCTAATTCGAAATCGATGACATGTATCCCTTGTTCTTTCAGACTTTGGATCAACGCCTCTTTCAGTGCTGGTCCGCTTATCCTACTGTCATGACCAATCCCAATCGTCCATTTTTTATTTGGATCGGTTGACTTCTTCTTTTTCTTTATCCAGTTTGCTAGTCCCCAGCCGATCTTTTTTACCATGTCTGTCGTCAAGTTTACTTCATATCCTTCAACTGGTAATGCGATTCCTCGAATATCCGATCCGTTTTGTAGCGCTTTCATACCTTTCATATAAAAGTCCTCCTCATTTATTCCCTCATTTTTTCCAGCTTTTCTGCAAATCGCTGTGCTTCTTCTTCTGAGCGACAAATAATAATGAATGTATCTACACCGGCCATCGTTCCGACAACTTCAGGGTAAGCCACTTCATCTAGCCAATTCGTTACCACATCGGCACCATTTCGTTCAGTCAATACGATGACCATGAACTGAACAGACTGGATACGCAAAACCTCGCGTCTAATTGCTGTACGCAAACGTTCTTCATTTAAAGAAACAGATGGCTGGTTAAATAATGTATAGCGTACTATTTTGTTTTCATTTTGACTTTTTACTAACTTCATTTCTCGAATGTCTCGAGAAATCGTTGCTTGAGTCACATCGGCGCCTGCTTCATGCAGCCGCGCAAGCAGCTCTTCCTGTGTCCCAATAGGTTGTTCTGTAATGATCTGGCGGATCAGTGCTTGTCGCTGTTTCTTTTTCATATTAGACACCTCTCAATGTTGATTATAGCAAAAGATAAGTAATATTTCTTCATATTTTGGTATTTTTTACTTTTATTTTTTGTTTTCATTCAGGTTGCTAACCTTTTTCTATTTTAACACGCAAAATCGTCTTCATTTTTTCAGGTGCTGATTTTCTTGGATCGCTGATGTAAATCTCTTTGTGTTCTTTAGAAGCTCTTTCATAGCCTTCTTTTGCGATGAATGCTTCTAATTTCTCAAACGTTGCTGGTTCTTCGTCATAGGGCCCGACGTGTAAGATTTGGGCACAAAGACCTTCTTCCATCTTTTTGAATACTACTTGTTCTTTCAAGTCTTCCGGAAGTTTGCTAGAACGCTGAATGGCTTCTTGTGCTATCGCTTCTGTAACAAAGTCAGGCTGTCGGATCATCAATTGATAAGAAAAATGTTCTTTTTTCATCACTGGTTCATGCAAATACTTTTCTTGCAGTCCCCATTGTCCTTCCAGTGGATAGACAGTATACATCTGATAATCAGGAATCAGCCAATTTTTTTTAGGCGACATGCGTATTGCATAGCTGACTGCATATAGACAGGCTACTCTTCGTTTAAAGTCTTCCTGATTCGGGTCGCCGATCCCTCTGATGCTAAAGAATGGTTTTTTAGGAACCTCTAGTATTTGCGGGCTTTTTTTCATACTATAGCTCTTGTCTTTACGCCATTCAATTTTTTCCATTTTTCTTCCTCCGCGAAATTCCATTTAGTTATTTATTATCATACCTCTTTTTGAGTGACTTGGCTAATCGTGTTGACACTATTTTTCAGTTTGTGCTAGAATAAGTTAAGTAAATAAATCGTACAGATAACACGTTTCGGCGTGTCGAGAGAGAGGCGGTTTCTATTTTTATAATAGAAATCACTCTCTTTTTTTACGAAATTTTTTAGAGGTGATGTAAATGACAAAACAAAAACAGCTGCTTTTAGTACCTGCAGTAATTGCAACAGGGATGATGTCTTTTGCGGGCGTATTGATCGAGACGGCCATGAATGTAACTTTCCCAACTCTTATCAGACAGTTTGATTTAACGACTGCACAAGTCCAATGGGTAACAACGATTTATCTTTTGATGATTTCAATCATTGTTCCGCTGTCTACTTATTTGAATCGCAATTTTAGTCTCAAAAAACTCTTTTTAGCTTCAAATCTGCTTTTCTTGGCAGGTATAATAATCGATTTCTTCTCTCCTACCTTCATGGTCCTATTGTTTGGTCGATTGCTCCAAGGTGCAGCGACAGGTATCGCTCTTCCGTTGATGTTCCATATTATCTTGACATTTGCCCCCCTCAATCGACGAGGCGCGATGATGGGTGTCGGTACTTTGACAACGGCCATTGCTCCAGCAATTGGTCCCACTTATGGAGGCATTATGACTTCACATTTTACATGGAATCATATCTTCCTGTTTCTTGTGCCCGTTTTGATTCTTTCTTTGATTATCGGCTGGTTTGCTATTCCCGAGATGGCAGTACAAAAAAGTGGTTATTTGGATTGGATAAGCGTTTTAGGAATTTGTCTTTTGTTTAGTGGAAGTCTAACATTTTTGAGTACGTTGGGAACAGTTTCCAGCTGGATTGCTTTAATCATCGGCGGTATTGGCTGGTTCCTTTTTTACTATCGAAGTAAAAAAGTGGAGCATCCGCTGATCCGACTGTCTATTCTTTCAAATAAAACATTCCGCTTGTTTTTGATTGGCTTCTTAGTTTATCAGTTTTTATTACTTGGTGTATCTTTTGTCTTGCCGAATTTCCTTCAGATCGTTCAAGGAAGTAGTCCTTTTGTCGCTGGATTAGCGATGCTTCCCGGCGCAGCGGTTGGTGCTTTGCTTTCTCCTTTTTCCGGGAAAATGCTGGATCAATATGGTCCGAAGAAGCCAATTTTTGCTGGGCTGATTCTTTCTTTGATTGGTTGGCTAGCATTATTCCTACTCATAGGACACGCTTCAGTGGGTGTATTGATTGCTTGTCATGTGTTTTATATGATCGGTATCGGATTATCTTACAGCAATATGATGACCACCGGAATGAATGCACTGAATGAAGAACTACAAGGAGACGGGAACGCAATGTTCAATACCTTGCAGCAGTTTTCTGGCGCTGTGGCTACTTCATTAGTAGCGGTCATTATCAATTACGTCCAGCATCATACTTCCCATAACTATGAAGTGTCTACTACATTAGGATCAAAAGCAGCATTAGGCGTCTTGTTGCTGTTGCTTCTCGTAAGCTTTGCTCGATTCGCCTATTATCTGTTCTTTGCTAAAAAAGCGTAGATTCCATATACGGCAGGTGTTGCATCTGCCGTTTTTTTGTGTGAAAATGGTTGTTTGTAAAAGGAGGCTTTTTTATGGAAAAAATTGCCATTATCGGTGGCGGGATCATTGGTATGACCCTAGCCAGTTACTTAGATACATCAAAATTCAATGTTGCTTTATTTGATGAAGGGACAGGACAGGCAACTAAAGCTAGCGCTGGGATTATCTCCCCTTGGTTGTCGAAACGCAGAAACAAACAATGGTATCGTCTGGCTAAAGACGGCGCTGCTTTTTTCCCTAAACTTATAAAAGATTTCCAACTTGATCAAACGATTTACGCACAATCAGGGACACTTTTGCTTCGACCTGAAAAAGATTTAGCTGAATTGGCTGTTCTTGCCGAGAAACGAAAAGAAGAAGCGCCAGAAATTGGAAACATCGAATGGCTTTCACCTGAACAAACATCTCAAGCACTTCCATTATTGAAACCAGCAGTTTCACTGCGTATCAGTGGTGGTGGTCGTCTGGATGGGAAAGCATATTTAGAACATCTTGGTCAGCGTTTAGCACAAAAACAAATGGAGCAGATCCAGGCAAAAGTCACTTTGCATAAGAAGAGCGATTCTTGGCTCATCAAGGGACCGTTTGGAGAATACACAGCTGATCGTGTAATTTTGACACCTGGCCCGGCACTTAAGCCTTTATTACAAGAATTAGGCTATGCTGCAGATATACGTCCGCAAAAAGGGCAGCTCTTAGCATTTCAGACATCTTATAAGATGAGTCAAGACTGGCCTGTTGCTATGCTTGACGGAGAAGCTGATTTCATTCCTTTCATGGATGGAAAGATCCTTTTAGGTGCTACCCATGAAAACGATCAAGGCTGGGATTTGGCTCCTACTAGCGAAGCTTATAAGGGATTGACTAAGAGTACAGAACAGTTCTTGACTGATCCAGATCAGATAAAAAACTGGCCATATGAGTTCCGTGTAGGTACCCGTGCTTATACGTCAGATTTTTCCCCATTTTTCGGCGTACTGCCAGATGATCCAAGCTTACTGGCTGCTAGCGGTCTAGGCTCTTCTGGCTTGACCACAGGTCCTTATATCGGCTATCTATTAGCCAACTTCTTAAATACTGGTCATTGGCCTACGGAAGATTATCAAAAGGACATCTCCACCTATATTACGAAAAATCCATCATAGAAAAACAGCTTTTTCAAGTAAGGATCCCGAGCGATATTGTGCATGGATTACTTCTTGAAAAAGCTGTTATTTTAGTTCAATTTCTGAATCAAATTCTCCAAACTTTCTTTTGCTTCATCTGGCAAGAGATCTTTTCCTATCTGAGCTTCAATGAATCGTAAACGAATATCAAGTCGTTGTTTCACCAGATTTTTATAGGACGTATCCTCAAAAGAAACAGGAAAATCTGGTATAGGTAAATAGTGGATGTCTTCAAATGGACCAAACGACTTGAATTCTGCCGTTTGTTGCACGATTCTTTCAACGATTGACAATGTCGTTTCAGGTTTGATTTTTTTATCATCGAAATATCCAGTATTCAGGACATAGCAGGCTGTTTGCTGTTTCAAAAACAACTCTCGAAAAGCTTGATAGTCTTCCCTAAGAGGATAGACACGGAAAGGATTAGCAAATGGTTCAATGACTAGCTCATCTAGCTGTCTTTTTGTAGTGATATTTTCCGCGTCTGATCGTTTTGTTGCTAATGTTGCACCAAAAGACGCTGCTAAAACTGGGTCATTGATCTTGATAATTGGCGGAAGCGAATCATCTTTCATGATCCAAAAAACAGCATCGATCTTTTCGCTAAGATGATCGACTCGGTCGGGTGTCGCATAACGTGATTTGACTGTCCGCCCATTTCCGTTTCGTATATCTCCTGTTACTAGGACTTTTTCTCCTTTACTTGTACATGTCACTCCCACATTCTGACAAGTAAGGAAAGAAGAAATGGCCGGATCATCAGACGGATAGTCTTGTGTTTTATCAAAGTAAGAAGGTTCCAAGGCAGTAGCAAAACCATTTTTTCGAGAAATAACGAAAGCATCGTCATGCAAGATCGAAACAGAGTGACCTTCCGTATGTTTTGCTAAGGTAATCGTTGATTTTCCAGAACCGGACAACCCAAATACAGCCATCGTATAGGTCTGGTCATTACTAGCATATTGTTTCATCCCACCGTGGCAGGCA
This sequence comes from Enterococcus sp. DIV0436a, assembly GCF_051711605.1. NCBI lineage: Bacteria > Bacillati > Bacillota > Bacilli > Lactobacillales > Enterococcaceae > Enterococcus > Enterococcus sp. DIV0436a. Next base: position 498,965 of record NZ_JBIONA010000001.1, on the reverse strand, counting down.
ATAAAGCCATTGCGATTTCCCAATGCCCAAGCAAGCGTCAAAGTCGCTTTTTTTAATTCTCCAAAGTAACGTAATCCTAGCACAGCCGCTGTATTATGGAGAGCATCAAACAAAATGAGTCCATTGGGAAATGTTTCATGTGTCCATTCGGGATCACAAAAGATATAAAGATCTCCCTCATCAAAGGAAACAGACTTTTGATAAGTCTCTAAGATCTTCGAATTCGCTGGCTGAAAATTCAGCAAATAAGAATACAAATTGTTCTCAAATCCTTCTGGAATCAGCAAATGACTTTGCACAGAAAATTCTTCAGATAGGCCAACGATTACTTTTGTATGGTAAAACTGGCGCTTGCGACTTTGATACACAGCTTCTCTTAAAATTTTCTCGTATTTGCTTTGTTCCTTGTCTAAGTCCTCAAAGATCCGCCGAGCACTTGCTGTTCTTCCCACAATGCTTCCATCATTGAATACTAGTGTCCTGACATCAGCTGGTAAATCTAGTTCTTCAGCATGTGAGATTGTTAAATCTGTGATGATCGTTCCTGGACTCCCTTTTGCTAGTTGATAAGCTGTCTTCCTGTCAAAAACTTCATGAACATTATTACCGTAAAATGTCGTTTCTACAATCGATCGAATACTGGATAACAGTGGATTTCCACTTGTGATTTCGTTTAATTCGAGACTCTCTTTTGTACTCATGGCTCCTCCTCATTCCCTAAACAAAAAAACGTTTTCTTTATTATACATTATTCGAGTTTTTATTTGTACTGCTGCGCTGTGGGAAGCAAACGAGTTATTTTTCACACAAAAAAACCGAGAACTTGAATAAACAAGTTTCTCGGTTTCATCATTTTCCTTTTATCGGCTTAGTACCAGCCGTTTGCTAACCAGAATGTTTTAGCAGCATCCCATGAACCATAACGAGATGTTACATATTGTTCTGCTACACGTTCTTGATTGGCAGCTGAATAGTCGCCGTTTAAGTATGAAGCATCTAATTGATAACGGCCGATGTAACGTCCGTTAGTAGCTGTGTATGAACCGCCTGATTCTTTTTGTGCGATCCATTCTTTTGCAGAGCTTGAAGTTGGCGCTGTTGCAGCAGCTGGGGCAGCAGGAGCTACTTCAACTGTTTCAACAGGTGCAACGTATGTATGTTCTTGCGTTGCTGTTTCAGTTGTAGATGCTGTATTTTCTGTTGTTTTGTTTTCTGTTGTTGCTGAAGAATCATTTGAAGTTGGGATTGTTAATTGTTCACCAACATAAATGCGGTTGATGTTTGCGATCGAATTTTTTTCAGCAATTGCATCGATCATTGAGTTGTCTCCTGCAAATTTTTGTGAGATCTTAGATAATGAATCACCTGATTTTACTGTATAAACTTCATCAGCGTGAGCATTTGTAGTTCCTACAAACATTGCAGTAGCACCAGCAGCAAAAGTTGTACCTAAAACAATTTTCTTAAATGAATTCATATTAAACTCCTTTTTTTCTCCGTTTTTTATTCTTTCGACGCTATTAACTTTATCATTTAGAAATATTTCATAGGTAAAAGAATCATGACATTTAATGACAAAATGACGAATTATTTAATATTTGTAACATTTAAACAAATATTTTTTTGATACAAAACCATAAAAGCCTTGTTGTATAAGCAAAGTAATCGTTTTTCTATGTTTTTTTATTTTTGAATGAAAAACGCAGATTCTGTAACATTCACTGCAATAATCCATAAAAAAAAGCAAAAAAATTTTTGATTTTTATCAAATTCTCTTAAAAAAATGTAAAAAATACAAAAAAACCAGTAATTGTTACAACAATTACTGGACAAAAACTTTGAATAATGTTAACTATTTTTTTATTTTAACTTTCTCCGCAATAATTTCTGGGCATGTTCCAATTCGTTTATAACGACTTCTTCTGTTTCTTTAGCTAATATTTCATCTAATACATCAAGCCATTTTTCCGGTTCTTTTGTTCCTAGACGTCCAATAGCCCAAGCTGCTGTTCCTCTGATGACAGGGCGGACATCTGTTAAACATTCTGAAATCTCAGGCAATGCCGTTCGATCACCTAGATTAGCTAAAGCAATCAATGCGTTTCTCTGCAAAGGTTTCTTCCCACGCCATGAACCAGCTAAATGCCCAAATTGCTGTTTGAAGTCTTTATTAGACATCGAAAGCATTGGCTTTAATTTTGGATATACTTCGTCTACTTTTGGTTCCATCTCTTCATGAAAATGAAAATCTTTTCCTTGATTGTAAGGGCAGACTAACTGGCAGATATCACATCCATAAATGACATTTCGCATTTTTTTACGATATTCTTCCGGCATCATCCCTTTTGTCTGAGTTTGATAAGACAAACATCGCTGGGCATTCATTCTTCCGTCACCAAGCAATGCTTTTGTCGGACAAGCAGTCACGCAGCGCATACAGTCACCGCAACCAAATTCTCCTGGTTTATCAGGCTCAAATACAATATTAGTAACGATCTCACCAAGATAGACAAATGAACCGAACTCTTCAGTGATCAACAATCCGTTTCGTCCAATAAATCCTAAACCAGCTCGCTGTGCTACAGCGACATCGATCAGTTCTCCAGTATCTACTTGCGGAGCTAGACGCCATTCCTCTTCTTTTTGCCATTTTTCTGCTCTTGTTTGTATGAATTCGATCAATCGGTTCAAACGGTCTCTGAGTATATCATGGTAATCGATCCCCCAAGAAGCACGAGCAAACTGTCCGCGTTTTTCATCCCTAGGCACTTCTTCATGGATCCTAGTAGGATACGCAAGTGCAATGGAAATGATCGATTTCGGCTGATCAAATGTCATTTCAGGATAAAGACGCTCATCGATATTTGGATGTTCAAAGCCAGAAGTATGGCCAGCTGCTTTTTGTTCTTCCAACGATTCTTTTAATGAATCAAAAGGTTCCGCCGTGGTGAACCCGATTTTGTCAATTCCTAATCGTTTGCTTTCTTGTATGATTTCTTCTTTTAATGTCATGGTCTTCCTCGCTTGCTGTTAACGGCTGTATAACCCATAATATAGTTTTTCTTTTTTCAGCTGGACAAACTGGATCTGCTGATCGGCAATCTTCTTTTCTTCCATCCATTTTTTTCTTGCAGCAAATACTTCCCAATAATTTGTTGAAATTAATTTTCTTTTGTTATCTAATGCATTAAAAAAATTCAATGAAACTGGTTTTGTACTTAACAGTTCATGGAGCCTTACCTCTTCCCATGGCGAAAACTCAGACAGATCGCGGGAATACAATACTTCTTCATAGAGATTTTTTTGCTGTGTGTACGTGAATGTTTGCGGGATTTTCCCAGGCCTGGCAATTTCTACTAGACGATTATAAAACATATTCATTAATTTGCTGTTGGCAATAAATTGACTTTTATAATAGGCCGACTGGATCTTTTTGATTACTCCTTCTGCTTTGATGACTGAAAATAATGCAGGCCATGCTTTGACGGTTATTTCGTCGTTTTGTTTAACTAATACGCCAGGTGTGAAGCCGACTGGAGAAAGGAACACAAAATAACCGATACCGGTATTTTCATCTAAAGGCTGAAATTCATCAAACAACCATTTGCCTATGTACAGCTCTTCATCTGGTTCTGTTGTCTCATTTTGATTTGCTATGAATAATTTAGCTAATTCTGCTTCAAGAAATTGAAGGTCTTGATCCTTGTCGGTATTTTCCTGCTGGCTGATCAATCGAAAGACTTCTTCTTTAATCGTATATTTATCTTTACGTGTAAAATTCATAGCCACACCTTCCTTCCTTACTCTAACTATAACGGAATTTCTTCAAAAAAGGTATCTGTACGCCGAAAAACAGCATAATTTTTTTCATATCTCTTATAAAAAATGCAAGGCCTGCTCCTCAAGCTAGACCTTGCACTTTTCAGCTTTCTTTTATTTGTGACAAACCTTCATGGATCGTTTCAATATTCCATTTCATCATCTGATAGTAAGAATCTCCTTGTTCTCCTTCTTTTGCTATGGAATCAGTGAACAGTTTATCATAAATTTTCAAACCCGTTTCTTTTGCTACCCGTTCCATGCTTCTTGAGTCTACACTGGTTTCCACGAATAAAACCGGTACTTCTTTTGCTCTTATCTGATCAATGATCGCTTTCATTTGATCAGGCGTACCTTGACTTTCTGTATTGATCTCCCATATATAAGCTGCTGGCAAATCATATGCTCGTGAAAAATACTTGAATGCCCCTTCACTTGTTACTAATAATTTTTTGTTCTCTTCGATAGAAGCAAAACTTTCCTTCGCTTGTGTATCTAATTCTTTTAGTTTTTCCACATATGCTTCTGCATTTTTTTTATAGAGTGTCGCATTTTCTGCATCTTTTTCAGAGAATATACGTGCGATTTCCTCCACATATTTTATTCCGTTAGATAGGTCTAGCCAAGCATGGGGATCTGCTTTTGTATGTTCTTCACCGCTAGTTAAATAAAGAGGTTCTACATTTTTGCTAACTGCAAAATAATCTTTTCCTTCTTCTTTTTTAGCCGTTTCCATCAAGTTATCGAACCAGCTGTTACCTGTTTCAAGATTCAAACCGTTGTATAAAATAACATCCGCATCGCTTGCCTTTTTGATGTCTTCTGGTAGTACTTCATATTCATGCGGATCTGTTCCGACTGGTACGATACTGTGGATATCTATTTGATCTGTTCCGACCTCTTTTGCCATGTCCGCCAAGATCGAATTGGTAGCCACGACTGACAACTTTTCTTTACTTCCTTCATCCGCTTGGTCAGAAGCCTGCTTTCCGCAACCGGCTAATACCAAGAAACTAACTGCCAAGATTAAAAAGAGTGATTTTTTTGTTTTCATCTATCTGCTTCCTTTCTGAAATAAAATTCCTTTTGTTGGAGAAAATAAAAAAGCAAGGATAAAAAATGCGGTACATGCTAACACGATCGTAGCTCCTGATGGCCAATTGTAACTATAACTGAAAAACACACCGACAACTGCACTTAGCATACCGATTCCTGCAGCTGTAATGATCATTTTCAGTAAATGGTTCGTTAGCAAGTAAGCCGTGGCGGCTGGTGTGATCAACATGGCAATCACCAAGATTGTTCCTACTGTCTGTAAACTGACTACAGCCACTAATGTCAAAAAGAACATCAAAAGATAATGGATCAGCAATGTGTTCAGCCCATAAGCTTTTGCCATTGTCGGATCGAATGATGTGATCTTCAATTCTTTATAAAAGAAAAAGACAAATATCAAGACGATTCCACTAACGAGTGCTGTCAGCAACAAATCGCTTTCCCTAACAGCTAAGACATTCCCAAATAAAATATGATACAAATCTGTCGCACTCTGGGCATATGAAATCAAGATAATCCCTAATGCAAAAAAGGAGCTAAAGACAATTCCAATCGCTGTATCATTTTTCAATCGGCTCCGCTGAGTCACGAAACCAATCACTGCTGCTGTTAGCATCCCAAAAGCAGTGGCTCCAAAGATGTAACTAAAACCAAACATATAAGAAATGGCTACACCTGGAAGAACTGCGTGAGAGATAGCGTCTCCCATCAAAGACATCCCTCGTAAAATAATAAAAGAACCGATGACTCCAGAAGCAAGTCCTACAAGCATGGAAGTGACCAAAGCGTATTGCAGGAATTGATAATTCATTAATCCATCAATAAAGGATTGGATCATTTTTTCTCTCCTCCTTTTACTAAATGTCTGATGATCTCACCATAGGCCAATTGAAGGTTCTTCGATGTAAAGACTTCTTGTACTGGACCGGAAGCAATCAGCTGTTTATTTAAAAGAATAACCTCATCGAAATATTCTTCTACTTTATGAAGATCATGATGGACGATCAAAATCGTTTTTCCTGAATTCTTCAATTCCTGCAAGATGTCAAAGATCTTTCGTTCACTTAACGCATCAATCCCTACGAATGGTTCATCTAAAAAGATCCATTCTGCTCCTTGGGCTAGAGCTCTTGCAATAAAAACTCTCTGAAGCTGTCCACCCGATAGTTCGCTGATCTGTCTTTTGGCATATTCTTCCATCCCTACTTTTTTCAAAGCTTGTCTTGCACGTTCTTTTTCTTTTTTCCCAGGTCTTTGTCCAATTCGTAAAGATGGATATGTTCCTAAAAGTACAACGCCTAATACATCAATTGGAAAGGAAAGATCCAATTCACTTCGCTGTTCCACGTAGGCTATTTTTTTACGGACTGAGTTTACCGGCTGTCCAGAAAAGGTGACTTTACCAGTAGTAGCTGGTATCAACTCTAGCAAAGATTTCATAAATGTTGATTTTCCTGCACCGTTTGGTCCGATAATACCGGTAATTTTTTGTGGATTTATCGTCAAGTTGATAGTTTTCAAAACAGTTTTCCCTTGATAAGCGGCTGAAAGGTCTTGAATTACAATGGCCGTACGTTCCAAATCTTACACTCCTTTTTAGGTTTACCTAACTTTTTATTTAAATATAGTTTAACTAAAATGGAAAGCATTTTCAAGTAGAATGATGAAAAAGTTTTTTTCGAATTTTCCTCGCATTTTATGAAAATTTTCTGTAGAATCACATCAAGAGTTCAATAAGGCTAACCTAATAATGAAAAACATGTGTTGAAACGTTTGATTATTTTTTCTTGTTGACTCAACAACGAAAGGAGTTTTTGTATGGAAGAAGAAAAGTTAACTCGAAGTCTTAGTGCCCGTCATATCCAAATGATCGCACTAGGTGGAACGATCGGTGTCGGTCTGTTTATGGGTGCCTCCTCAACCATACGCTGGACAGGGCCCTCAGTGATGGGAGCCTATGCGATTGCAGGATTCTTTTTGTATTTGATTATGCGTGCTTTAGGCGAAATGCTTTACGTTGATCCTTCGACTGGTTCTTTTGCAAATTACGCGAGCGAGTACATCCATCCTGTGGCTGGCTACTTGACCGCTTGGAGTAATATTTTTCAATATATTGTCGTAGGAATAAGTGAAGTGATTGCTGTAGGATCTTATATGAATTATTGGTGGCCTGATTTGCCGGCAATTATTCCCGGGATCATTGTCGTCTTGTTTCTTATGCTGGCAAATCTTATTTCTGTCAAGGCGTTTGGCGAATTAGAATTTTGGTTTTCGATCATCAAAGTCATAACGATCATTTTGATGATCATTGCAGGTCTTGGGGTAATCTTATTTGGATTTGGTAATCATGGTCAGGCAGTAGGGATTTCAAATCTTTGGAAAAATGGTGGATTCTTCACTGGAGGCGTCAAAGGATTTTTCTTTGCATTATCGATCGTTGTTGCTTCCTATCAAGGAATCGAACTGATTGGAATGACTGCTGGTGAAGCAGAGAATCCTAAAAAGACGATCATTGAAGCTGTCCAGTCCACTATCGGTCGAATCTTGATTTTTTATATTGGTGCTATTTTTATCATTGTGAGTGTCTATCCGTGGAATCAATTGAGTGAGATTGGTTCACCTTTTGTACAAACTTTTTCTAAAGTCGGCATTACATTTGCTGCAGGACTGATTAATTTTGTCGTGATTACAGCGGCATTATCAGGTTGCAATTCAGGGATTTTCAGCGCAAGTCGTATGGTCTATACACTTGCCATGAATGGAAAGATGTCTAAAAAATTTCTGAAACTTTCTCGTCACGGCGCGCCTTTTTATCCTGTCGTAGCAATCTCAGGTGGAATCTTAATTGGTCTGATCTTAAATTATCTTCTACCAATGTTCATCAACCAGTCAGAAAATATTTTCGTTTTCGTATACAGCTCAAGTATTTTGCCTGGTATGGTTCCTTGGGTAGTGATTTTGATCAGCGAGATTCGCTTCAAAAAGAAGCATGCAGATAAAATGCATGATCATCCTTTTAAAATGCCACTATCTCCTTATACGAATTATGTGACACTTGCTTTTTTAGCTATCGTATTGATTTTCATGTTTATCAATCCTGAAACGAGAATCTCATTGATTATTGGACTCGTTTTCTTGCTTTACATGACGATCCATTACTTTGTACGCGAAAAAAGAACCGGAAAATAAAAAAAGAACGAAGCTTCACCTTAGTGGAAGCTTCGTTCTTTTTTATTGCTTTTATCAATTCAATTTTAGCGTCTCACCGGGAGTCAGGAAATAATTCTCCATGCTCATCCCATTCAGCGACAAGATTGTTTCTACTGGTACGCCAGTTCGTTCGGCTATTTGATTTGGACCTTCTCCTTCCAAAACTACGGTTGTCGCAGCCTGTGAAGTCGCGCTGTTGGTATTAGTTTCAGAGGGATCTGTTGTGTCTTGTGTTGTTCGAGCTTGCATTTCAGAAGCTTCTACCGACTCTGCCGTCTCAGAATCAGAAGATGTTGTGTCTTGTGTGCTTGTTGACTCTGCTTGAAGAGAGGCGCTAGTCTGCAAATAAATATCGGAAATCTTAGCTACATGATTCGTATAATTAGCCGATAATTGATTGATCAAAGTATCTAAGTCTACACCGTCTTTATTTTCTGCTGCCTGATACACTGCACGTAATTTTCTGATCCCTTCGTCGGAGATTGCTTGAAGCTCACGTGCTTTTTGGTTAGCAACTGCTGATAAACCAGCTATGCCCTCTTGATTTCCCTGAATTTCTGTCTGGTATTCTTCAATCAATGCAGGCGTCTTTTCTTCGATCTTTTTCGAATAATCTTTTACGATTGCTTGAAGTTGCTCTGGCAAACCATTTGCTGTTTTTTCTTCAGAAGTTTGTGTCTCTTTTGTTTTAGTTGATGACTCACTTGTTTGTTTCGTCTCTGTTTTCTTTGTCGTGGTTTCCGTTATGGTCGTACTTTTCGCTTCTGACGAATTTTTTCCATGAAAATATAGACCCGCAACTCCTCCTGCTATGATCAAAAACACGGCAACTGCTGCCCCAATCATGATCATCCGCTTACGAGCTGCCTGTTTTTGCTGTCTTCTTCGGGTCATCCGAACACTTTCTCCCCACTCATTTTCATCATACATTTTTTTCACCACCAATTTTTATGTATAATAGCGTTATCAAACGCTTCATATTCTTATTGTAGCAAATAATTGCCGCTGTGCACATTTTTATCTTTGTTATTTATAAGAAAATTTCACCAGTTGAGATGATTCCAAGATTGTCCGTCGATTTCTCCTTGCAGCTGCATTGTTCGTTCGTCTATCTCAGCCATCAGTTTCTTTATTTCATATAAGAGCGCACGGTCTTGATATTCTGATTTTTCGCTTAATTCATCTAATTGTTGGATCAGCCAATCATTTGTCATAATGAAGTTCCTTTCATTTCTTGCAGTGTAAAGGTCAAGTCTTCGATCTGCTCTTTTGCCTCAGTCAGTGCTTCTACGATATATGCTTGTTTTTCAGATTCTTCTTCCTGCATTTTCTGATTTTCCTGTACTCTTTGAATAAACCAGTCAATCCGCTGAGTCAGCGATGGTTTGCCTTCCAATGAGAGATACTGCTGATAAGCAATTAGCTTCTCCCAACGTTTTTCCTGGGATAAATACATAAATTGTGCTAAAACGAATGGCGGAAGATAGGTCATATGGAATTTATTTGCGATTCGCTGATACGGCCTCAAAAATTCGGAAATCGTATATTCTTCTTTTCCTCCAGCTTGGTATTCTTTTTCCGCCACACCTGTTGTCAATACGATTCCTAGTTCTTTCCCTTTTAATACATGTGCTGCTCGTTCCAAGACATTATCTTGCCAAATTTTTAAATGAGCAGGAGAACTATACCAGTAAAACGGAAACTGGAAAATGATCCGATCATGCTGGGCCAAGAGCTGTAGTTCAGTCTCTATATCTATTTTTCCGTCTGGATAACTTGATTCCAAATGATGCCAAGTAGCTGGTAAACCAGCAGAAGCTTCTTTGAAAAATTGCTGATTTAAAGATTCTTCGATCGTTGGATGGCTAATGATGATAAGTGTACGCATCCCTTTTCCTCCTTTTTAGTCTTCGCTTTACAGTGTAGCATAACCGCCACAAGTTTCTTTTGCCGATGCTTGTCATTTTAACCAGACTAATCAGGTTGTCCAAGAAACTGCGGTTTGTTTTTCCAACTGTTTTTTCAAGGTATCCAAAGCAATATTCTTAAAATTTTCGTTTTTCATACGTTTACGATAGTTCGTAGCCGTTTCTCCGGTACTCTTTTTGAACATTCGGCTAAATACGACTAGACTATTGAACCCTACTTGATAGGCAATACTTTCCACGGATTCATCCGTCAGAGAAAGAAGAAACGCCCCTCGATTGATCCGTACCCCGATCAAATATTCCTTGATACTGGTGCCCATATGATTTTTGAATACTCGCGACAAATGGCTCCGATTGACCGCTAAATGCTGGGCGATTTCCTCAACAGACAATTTTTCAGCATAATGTGCCTCGATGTATTTGACTGTTTCAACAGCTAAAGAGGAATGAACCTTTTGTACACCTCCGCTGACCTTTCCGCCATCTTTTAAAAGGACTGATAAAAAACGGTAGGTTAATGCTGTTAACTGTAATTCATTTTCCAAGGTTTCTTCCGTATCTTTCATGCATTCTAAAATAATGTCGATATATTTTTGTATGTCAGAAGAGACCATCGTGTATTGGTCTTCTCTGAAAAGCGACTGCCGAATGATTTCTTCTGCAGCACTCCCACCAAATGAAAGCCAGCAATACATCCACGGATCTTCTCCATCTGATAAGTAAAACGTCGAGTCTCCTGGACGAATCAAGAACAGATCACCTTTTTTCAATTGGAATTGTTGATTTTTCACATGATAAGATCCTTTGCCTTCCATCACGACATGCAGGATGTAATCATTGCGAATAGCAGGACCAAAAGAATGAAACGGCATCGTTTTAGAGAAACCACAAAAATCAAAATACAATTCTTTTTCTACTTGTTGATGTTCCTTTTTTAAAAAAATCGATTGCTCCACGTCTATCCCTCCTTACTCCTTTAGTATAATGCAACAAAAAGTTAAATAAAAGTCACAGAAATATATTAAAAAGGAAGCGATTTCTTGTTAAGTTTAAGTCATTAAAAGATCTTTGTTATTCGTTGTAACCGGTTTACTTAGTATTATATATTGAACAGGAGAGGAATACAGATTATGAAAAGCAAAATGATCCAACGTGTGTCCTACGCTTTAGGCGCTTTTGGACACGACACATTCTATGTTACATTAAGCACTTATTTTATGGTATTCGTGACAAGCCAGATGTTCGCAGGAACAGATAAGGCAACGAATGCAAAAATGATTGCTACAGTTACAAGCTTAGTTGTAGGTATCCGCTTAGTTGAAATTATTTTTGATCCTTTGATTGGTGGCATCATCGATAATACTCGTACAAAATACGGTAAATTCAAACCATGGTTAGTTATCGGCGGCGTTGTTAGTTCCGTACTCTTGGTAGCAATCTTTACCAATTTCTTTGGCTTAGCTACTCATAATACGACTTTATTTATCATATTATTTGCAATCGTTTTCATCTTATTGGATAGTTTTTATTCATTTAAGGATATCGCTTTTTGGTCAATGATTCCAGCTTTGAGTACGGAAACAAAGGAACGTGAAAAATTTGCTACGTTTGCTCGTTTCGGCTCTTCTCTAGGTGCAAATGGTACTACTCTAGTCGTTGTCCCTATCGTTACTTTCTTTACCTATCTTGTTACTCATAAACATATTGAAGGCGCTTCAGGCTGGTTCTGGTTCGGTGTGATTGCTGCTGTTATTTCAGGCGGTACTGCGATTATCACTGCCTTGGGCACAAAAGAAGTCGATACTGCGATCCGTCAGCAAAATGAAAAAGCTGGGATCAAAGATGTGTTCAAAGCAGTTGCTCAAAATGATCAGTTGATGTGGCTTGCCCTTGCTTATATCGCTTATGCGATTGCCAATGTAGCAACAACTGCCGTATTATTCTACTTCTTCAAATATGTACTTGGCCAACCAACTGAATTTTGGATCGTTGGTCTAGTTGCTGCCTTACTTGGTTTAGTAGCTGTTCCACTATTCCCAATGCTTACACGCGTCATCTCTCGTCGCTACGTTTACCTTGGAGGGATCGCAATGATGATTTCTTCTTACTTTTTCTTTACGATCGCAGGTTCAAGTTTGCCAATCGTTATCATCGGGCTAGTATTGTTCTACTTCCCTCAACAATTAATTTTCTTATCCGCTTTGATGACGATCACAGACTCTGTTGAATATGGTCAATGGAAAAATGGTATCCGTAACGAAGCTGTTACTCTATCAATTCGCCCTTTACTAGATAAAATCGCTGGTGCTTTGTCTAACGGGATCGTAGGGTTTGTCGCTATCGCTTCTGGGATGACTGGTAATGCTACTGCTGCTGATATCACTGCTCATGGCGTAACGACTTTCAAAGCTTATGCATTCTATGCTCCTGCTGCTTTGATGATTTTCTCCGCTATTATTTTTGCTTGGAAGATTACATTGACAGAGAAAAAACATGCACAAATCGTTGAGGAATTGGAAAACAAATTGGCTCCAGCTGATACAATGGAAGATGAACTTCACGATGCAGTAGTTCCTTCCCATTAAGAAAGGATCTTGAAAATGAAGATTACAGAAAAAGATTTTGGCCAAGGTTATCACTTGATAACCTTGGAGAACAAAAACAAGCTAGCACTTTCTATCTCTGATTTAGGTGCTAGAATCGTCAGTTTAAAATCAAATGATCGAGAATTAGTTTTGGGATTTGACACCGCTGAAGAATATATCGAAAAAGATCCGTATATCGGTGCTTCTATCGGTCGCACCGCAGGGAGAATCGAAAATGGCCGCTTTTCTCTCAATGGAAAAACTTACCAATTAGCCACAGATCCAAAAACTGGACATAATCTGCATGGTGGTGCTCCTGGATTTGAATTAAAAAAATGGTCTTATGTCATTTTGAATGGCGAAAATGAAGCTTCTGTCATTTTTACTACTACAAGTCCCGACGGAGAACATGGTTTTCCAGGTACAATGGATGTGGAAATCCGCTATACTTTGACACAAGATAATATCTGGCGAGTGACCTCTCGCGGCACCAGTGACCAAGATACTTTATTCAATCCGACAAATCATGTTTACTTCAACTTGACGGGAGATGCTTCTCAGTCAATCGATCAACATGAGCTTTGGCTCAATAGCGAAGCTTATGCTCCTTTGCGAACAGATAGTATTCCTATAGGGGTAAAAGAAAATGCTGCAGGAAGTGCTTTCGATTTTCAAATACCTAAAAAATTAGCGTCCGTTTTTGCTAGTGATTTGGATCAAAAAAATCTTGTTGACGGAATCGATCATCCATTTTTCTTAAAAGAAACCGGCTTGGATAAAGAAGCCGCTCGCTTGACTAGCCCCGATAAAAGAATCCAAGTAGATATTGCTACAGATGCTTCTAGTGTGGTTATTTTCACTGCAAATTTCGGCACAGAAACACCAGAAATGCGCAACCGAAAACTGGCACATCATGGTGGCATCACATTTGAGACTCAAACAGCTCCAGGTGCAGAGCGCTTCTCAGCATTTGGTTCGATTCATTTAAAAGCCGGATCAGTATTTGAAACAGTGACAGAATTCAAAATCAAAACAAGAAAGGAATAACTCATCATGGAAATCAAAAGAAGCTTAAACACAAAATTTGCCGAAACATTCGGACCTAAAAAAACTACACAATACTTCTCACCAGGACGCATCAATTTGATTGGTGAACACACAGATTACAATGGAGGCCATGTCTTCCCCGCTTCCATCACTTATGGAACGCAAGGTGTAGCAGCACCTCGAGACGATAATAAAATATTAGTTTATTCCACAAACTTTGACGATATCGGTGTCATTAGTTTTACTTTAGATGAGCTAGAATATGATAAAAAAGCAAACTGGGCAAATTACGTAAAAGGAATGGTCCTTAAATTAAAAGAAGCTGGACACTCAATCGATCATGGGTTTGAGTTGTTAGTGGAAGGAACAATCCCTAATGGTGCAGGACTTTCCAGTAGCGCTTCATTAGAATTATTGGTAGGTGTTGTATTAGAAGATCTGTTTGATTTAAAAACAGATCGCTTGGAACTAGTCCAAACAGGTAAAAAAGTAGAAAATGAATTCATCGGTGTCAATTCAGGTATCATGGATCAGTTTGCCATCGGCTTCGGTGAGCTAGATCATGCAATCTTATTAGATACAAATACGCTGAAATACGAAATGGTCCCAGTGAAACTAGATGGTTATGCAATCGTCATCATGAATACGAATAAGCGGCGGGAATTGGCAGATTCAAAATACAATGAACGTCGCAGCGAATGCGAAGAAGCCTTGGCACGTTTGCAAAAAACTTTGCCTATCTCTTCTTTAGGAGACTTAGATGAAGAAGAATTTGAATCAACTATTGACCAAATCGGCGATGATACATTGATACGCAGAGCTCGCCATGCCGTTTCTGAAAATCAGCGGACTTTGAAGGCAAAAGCTGAATTAGAAGCTGGGAACTTAGAAGCATTTGGTCAACTGTTAAATGATTCTCACCACTCTCTTCGCTATGATTATGAAGTAACTGGGATCGAATTAGATACACTAGTAGATGCTGCTCAAAAACAAGAAGGTGTCTTAGGTGCACGAATGACAGGAGCTGGATTTGGTGGCTGTGCGATTGCTCTTGTCAAAGAAGAAAATATACCTGCCTTCAAAAACAATGTCTATGATGAATACATGAAAGTTGTCGGCTATGCTCCGGAATTTTATGTTGCACACATTGGAAATGGGACAACAAAGATCGATCCAGAAGCTGTTCATGTTTGATAAAAAAATCAACGATCTCAGCTAAAAACAAATAGATAAAAATAACCTCTCAGCAATTTCCAAATGTGAGCCTTTTGCTCGTATTTGAAAATTGCTGTTTTTTATTGACACGGAAAGAGAACATGTGTTCTAATTGTGTTGAAGAGGTGATTGTTATGTGGGCGAATCAAAATCCGGTATTTGTTTATGAAAAAGAACCTTCAAGAGATATTTTATGTATTGACTGCAAATCTTTTTACGCCTCCGTAGAGTGCGTTGAAAAGGATCTTGATCCCCTTACAACTAAATTAGTAGTCATGTCCTATCCGTCCGATTCGACAGAAACACGGGGTAGCGGATTAATCTTGGCTTCCAGTCCTGCAGCAAAAAAAGCTTACGGCATCACCAATATCAGCCGTGCCAGAGATCTTCCCTTCCCCTATCCAAGTGATTTATATATTGTTGCCCCAAGGATGGCCTATTATATGGAAAAGAACAGAGAAATCAATTCTATCTATAAAAAATATGCAGACGAAGCGAACCATCATGTCTATTCCGTCGATGAAAGCTTCCTTGATGTAACAAATAGCATGGCACTCTTTGGTAAAACAAATGCGTACGACATGGCTAAACTGATCCATAAAGATGTGTTTAAGCAGACCGGAATCTACACGACTATAGGAATTGGCGATAACCCGCTACTTGCTAAACTAGCCTTAGACAATGGCTCAAAAGACGGAAAGCAAATGTTTGCTGAATGGCGTTATGAAGATGTACCAGAAAAGTTATGGAAAATCTCAGATATCACTGACTTTTGGGGAATCGGCAAACGAACAGCAAAACGTCTGAAACAAATGGGTATACATTCTGTTTATGATTTAGCTCACGCGGATTATTATCACTTGAAAAGCAAGCTAGGGGTCATCGGTACTCAGCTTTATGCCCATGCTTGGGGGATCAATCGAAGTTTTTTGGGACAAGAATATACACCAAAATCAAAAAGTATCGGAAATAGTCAAATCCTAGATAGAGATTATACAAGACGAGAAGAAATCGAGATCGTTATCAAAGAAATGGCCGATCAAGTCGGCACTCGCTTGAGACGATCTGCAGCAAAAACACAAGTAGTCAGCTTATGGGTAGGATACTCTTTAGGCTATCTTGATCCAAATGGCAAGACCGGGTTTCACCAGCAAATGAAAATCGAAGCGACAAATGCTAGCAGAGATCTAGCAGATGCTTTATTGACCATTTTCCACCAGCATTACCACTACCAGGATATTCGGCGTGTAGGCGTGAACTGTTCCGACCTCGTATACGCGACAGGTTTACAGCTTAACCTTTTTGAAGATCCTGAAAAGCAGATAAATGAAGCGAAAGTTGATTTTGTTGTCGATACGATTAGAAAAAAATACGGCTTTCAATCAATCATCCATGCGCATAGTCTCTTGCAAGGAGGACGCGCCATCGCACGTAGTTCTCTCGTTGGCGGGCATGCAGGTGGTATGAGTGGATTAGAAGGTGGAAAAGATGAGACGGACAGCAAAAAAATTCATTGACTATAACGAGTATCGAGATCGGCCATTTGGATTAAAATGGGGGACTGCTTTTGCGATGGAAGAACTAGTCAACGGTATCAAAAAAAATGAAGAAGAAGCACGCAAACAGCCTCTTCCTAAACAACAAATGACATTGCAAGAAATCGATAGTATACTGACAGAAGCCTTTTTATCTCGTAAAGCAGTAATCATTCAGCTCAATTTAAAAGATGAATTTGGAAGACTCTTGGATGAGGTCAAAGGGCACTTCATTGGTGAAGCCTATGAAGATTACTTTATGATTGACCATCAGCCGATATTGTGGGAAGACGTACGGTATATTGAGTTAAAGGAAACAAAAAAATGGTTTGTGACATGAGAGGTTGTGACAGAAGTGATCAACTTCAAAAAATAAGAAAGGATTTTTCGAAAATTGCTTCTTAAATTTTTGTGGAATTTTGGCTTATTTTTCGAAGAAGCAACTTCTGGAACAACGTATATTAGATATCAGAGGTTGTGAAAAAGTCGCTTAGTTTTGAGTAACAATCCAAGGCGCTGATTTCACAACCTCTGTCTATCCATCTATTCGGTAAGATTCATGCATGACGTCTTCTTTATTTAGTATGTAGAGCCCTTTTTCTTCTGACCATTCAACATAAATCAGCTGTTTTACATCTGCATAGCCTTCTTTCTTCAAGTTCTCCATAAGCCATGATTCAGTCAATTGATTGGACTGAAGCACTTTATGCTGAATTTGCCCTTCATCTACAAGCAGGATCGATAAAGCTTTGTCTTCATCTGATTTTTTCAATACACTCATTTGACCGGCATTCTCTAGGATAACATGTTTGGCATTTTCAAGAGAAAAGCATTCCTGCTGTCTTAAGATTGCTCGCAACTGCTCCATCTCGATATGGTTATTTGTCAACTCTGTCATGTTGATGACGCCGTCTTTGATTAGAACAGATGGCTCGCCTTTGACCCAACGATTGACCTTTTCATTTCTTTGGACGATACGTTCGATACCATAAATCATTACTGCCCAAAGCGCAATGGCAAATAGGACATGCCCTACATGGACATTGTCATCATAGGTTGATTCTTCTAAGATCCCACCTAAAACAAGCGTATAGACTAAATCAAACGGTGTGATTTCTGACATGGATTTCTTCCCAAGCAAACGTACCACTAATAATAAACCGATCAACCCGAATACCAGTTTCATTGTAATTGAAAAAATCATTTTTTCTCCCCCTAACTATCTGTTAATTAAATTATATATGCTTTCTCACGAACACGCATGGAATATACAAGGAAGAAATGTATCCTTTTACTAAAAAAAGGACTGTGACACTGTAGTGACCCCCAAAAGTTAGACTTTTTTGGAGTGGAGAAATCCACTCCTTTTTTTCATGCTCTAAAATGATATTTTTACACAACCGTTACGGTTGTTTTACGAAATTGGACGAGACTTTGCCAGTTTAATTTCTGTTTTATCCGTTCATTATTGTAGTAATAGATATAGCTATCGATGGCTGATTTTAATTCCTCGAAACAGTTATAAACTTTCCCGTGAAAAATCTCTTGTTTTAATAAGCCAAAAAAATTCTCCATAAGTGAATTATCTAAGCAGTTCCCTTTCCGAGACATGCTTTGAAAGATTTTGTACTCCTTCAATTTGTTTCTATAAGCTTTCATTTGATACGCCCAACCTTGATCTGAGTGAAACGTACGACGATAGGGACAATCGTTAGTGGTCTGGATAGCTTCCTCCAAACCTTCCATTACCGCTAATGCATTGGGCTTTTCAGAGATACGATAGGATAAAATCTCACTATTGAACATATCCATAAAAGGATCTAGATACAATTTCTTTTGACGGATAATGCCTTTGGCATCCACTTCATGGTATTTAAATTCAGTTGTATCCGTCGTGATTTTCTGATGGCAGATACTGGTGTAGAAACGACGATGGATCCGATTTTTGGCTACTGCTCCAACTTTTCCTCGATAAGAATTGTAGCGACGTGATTTACGCGTGTATGCCGTTACTTTTATTCCTAGCTTCTTGATCAAGCGCTGAACTTTCTTTTTATTGATAGAGAAACCGCGGTTTCTTAGTTCATTGGTCATCCGTAAACAGCCATAATCCTTGTGCTTCTCCCGAATTTTAAGCATTTCCGCTTCAATCTCTTGATCTGGATTTTTACGGTCCAATCGCCTTTGCCATCCAAATAATCATGAACGATCTTTAATTTAAGTTCAAAAGTATATTTAACCATAAAAAATACCGACCTCCAAAAGTTAGATTTTTTGGTCTAACTTTTGGGGGTCGGTACACAAATCGTGTCACAGTCCCTTTTTTGAAAATAAACGGTGTTCAAAAGCTTGCATCTGCGGTAATAAGTCCAGCCAAGTTAAAAACATAAGAAGCTGTTTTTACTTGGCTGTTCTTATTACTTGATGCAAGGCAGCTTTTTCACAACCTCTTTTCAAATATTTCGTTTTCTTATTCTACAAATGGTTCTTCTCCTAACGCTTGTTGAGCGGCTAGATTCAACATGCTCCATTGTCGGTCAAAGCCTGGCTGGAAGAAGAAGTCAGCTTCTGCTAGTTCTTCTAAAGTCAGTTTGTTTTGGATCGCTAGTGCCAATACATTTCCTTGACCTGTAACATCATAGGTAGATAATACTGCTCCTCCTAGCAATTGATGGGTCATTGGATCCGAGAATAATTGGATGGACACTTTTGGATTTCCTTGTTCTTCTGGTACATATTTTGGTCTTAACGTATCTTCATAATAAGACACTCGTACATCTACTCCTGCTTTTGCTGCTGTAAAGCTATTCAATCCGCTTGCTGCAAAATGATAGTCAAAGACACTTAATGCAGAGGAACCTACGACTCCGCCGAACGGTTTGTTTGGTACTTCTTCAAAAAGATGTTTTACTACATAACGTGCTTCTCTACGTGCAACAGTCGCTAAAGCGATCGGCATTTTTTTGCGTGCTGGGATAGAATAAGCAAGTGTAGCATCTCCTACTGCATACACATCTGGAAGATTCGTTTGCAAGTATTCATTTGTTTGGATCCAGCCACGTTCATCTAAGTCGACGATCCCTTTTAACCATTCTGTATTTGCCTTCACACCGGCAGCTTGAATGACTAGATCTGCTGGGATTTCTTTTTCACTTGTTTTGATTGCCTCAACTTTTCCGTTACCAGTAAAAGCTTCGATTTTTGCATTTGTCAAAACTTCAATACCGTTTTCATTTAGGTGTTGTTCTAAAATATCTGTCATCTCAGCATCTAAATAAGTGCCTAAAGGTCTATCGATCACATCAAGCAATACGACTTCTTTCCCAGCTTTTCGGCTTGCTTCTGCTGCTTCGATCCCAATGTAACCCGCACCTACGACAGCGATTTTTTTAATAGCCGGATCATTTAATTTTTCTTTGATTTTGGTTGCCCAATTGTATCCACGCATCAAGTAGACATTTTCTAGATCTGCTCCTGGTACTGGCAGATTGTTTGGTTTGACACCAGAACTCAAAATCAATTTGTCATAAGGATATTCTTTTGTTTCGTTATCTGATGCGCTAGTAACCGTTACTGTTTTTTTATCGGCATCGATCGTTTTTACTTCGTGATTATTTAAAATATGAACATTGGATTGCGGAAAGTTTTCTGGTCTGAAATTACGTACATCATTTACATCTGTTACCTTGTCTTCTAAATACAGCTCCATACCACATGACATGAAGGAAATATAGTCTCCTGCTTCAAATAGCGTGATATCTACATTTTCACCGTATCGTGTCAATAGTTCCAAGATCGATTGATGCCCTCCATGAGATGCACCTACAATGACAACTTTGATTTTTTCCATTGATGAAACCTCCTTGAATATTCTTTTAAAATCATTCTAAACAATTTAAACTTAACATTACATTAGTTATGAATCAAAAGAAACGCGTTCATTTGAACTAAATTTAAAAAACAATCGTCTCCTTGCAGAATATACCGCAAAATTAACGATTGTTTTTTTTGATAAAATCTATGAATCACTGTTCTGTTAAAAAGTCTTTGATCCGTTTGCAGGCCTCATGTAATTTTTCCATGCTGCTAGCATAAGAAATCCGGATATAACCTTCTCCTTCTGGGCCAAATGCAATTCCTGGGATACACGCAACTTTTGCCTGTTCCGCTAATTCTACACAAAACTGCCAAGAGTCAGTTTGAATGACAGCTGGGAGTTTGCAAAACAAGTAAAATGCACCGTTTGGCTGGGTCACTTCAAATCCTAAAGGCGCCAATTGCTGGACCAGATAGTCTCTTCGTGTTTGATATTGCTCTTTCATATTCTCGCTATCTTTCACCCCATTTATTAGCGCTTCAGCCGCAGCTTTTTGCGCCATCGTTGTAGCGGCAGTCACCAGATATTGATGGACTTTAATTAGTTCGTCAATAAGGGCTTTTTGAGCAAAAATAAAGCCCACTCGCCAACCAGTCATCGCATGTGACTTGGATAACCCGCTTATCACGATTGTTTGTTCTGGAAGATAAGTAGCTATGGACATATGCGTTCCACTATAAGTCAATTCAGCATATACTTCATCACTTATAACAAATACCGGATATTTTTTTAAAACCTCAGCGATTGCTTTCAATTGTTTTGCAGACAATGTCGTCCCAGTAGGATTGTTAGGATAGTTTAAAATGACTGCTTTGACAGCTGATCCATATTGTTCAAATGCTCGTTCAAATTGTTCCGGCTGACAGACAAACCCTGTGTCAGAAGTATCTATCGGGATCAATTCAGCACCAGCTAGTTCCACTAATGGCTGATATCCTGAATAAGCAGGCGCTGGAATAAGAACCTTGTCTCCTTCTTCCAAAACAGATAACAATGCAGAGGCAATCGCTTCCGTTGCACCAACCGTCGTCAAAACTTCCGTTTGCGGATCATAAGTTAGTCCATAACGCTGCTGCTGAAACATACAAGCAGCTTCCCGCAGTTCCTCCAGTCCTCTCATTCCGGTATAGTGAGAAAAGTCTTCTTCAATCGCTGCTATTCCGGCTTGTTTGACATGCTCGGGAGTTGGAAAACCCGGTTCTCCCAGGGTGAGTTTGATCACATCTGGTATCGAAGATATTTGCTGATCGAATTGTCGTATTTTTGATACTTCTATTCTAGAAAGCCTGGGACTAAATCGATTGGATAAATTCATCATTATTTACTCGCTCCTCTTTTGAACTGCTATCGATTTTTACAAGAAGATTTTCTGTAAAAAGAATCGTTTTGTACCATTCTACACCATTTTCTAAAACATCCATATCAAAATCGAACGTCGGATCATGTAAAGCAGGGGTATCACCGACACCTAAAAAGAAAAATACACATGGATATTGTTGCGTATATATGCCAAAATCTTCGGCTTGAAGAACTGGAGCATCTAATTCATGTAGTTTGTTTGAATCTAGCAGTGCTGCATATAAGCCTCTATGGTTGATTACAGCTGGATAGCCGTCATTATAGTGAAAAGAAATAGTAGCTGTAGAGTGAAACTGTTCTGCTAAATGGTCTAATCCCCTCTTCAAATAATTTTGCATATCTGAACTGTAAGAACGGATACTTCCGGATACAATAACTTCTCCAGCTAAAACATTTCGGATCGTTCCACCTTGGATTTGGCCAAATTTCATTAGATGATTCCACTCTGCCGGTAATTGCCGGTCAAAATCATAAACATTCTTCAAAAATCGTACAGCTGCCTCCAGACTATCGATTCCTTTTTCACTAGAAGCAATATGTGCAGACTGGCCTTTAATGATAATGTCTGTTTCACTGCTTTGTGCCATCAAAGGTCCTGGTCGAGAGAAAACTTCTCCCTTAGCTAGTCCAGGCCATAGATGAAAGCCAAATATTGCTTGTACTTCATATTTATCCAACAATCCTGACTGAATAACGCTTTGTGCGCCACCGGAAATTTCTTCTGATGGCTGATAGATCAGTACTACATTATAAATAAGATCCTCAATGTGTTTAGTTATAAAGTCAGTCAACCCTAAAAGCATCGCCATATGTCCGTCATGACCACATGCATGCATATACCCTTCATGCTTAGAAGCAAAAGAGAGATTCGTTTCTTCTTTGACTGGCAGTGCATCGATATCTGTTCGAAAAGCAATCGTTTCTTCTTGTTGATTATCAAAATAAAGGAGTAGTCCTGTTTCGCCGATTTCATGGATAACGGCCCCGCTGTTTTTTACTTGTTCATATAAATATTTTTTTGTCTTGAATTCATGAAATCCGATTTCAGGAATTTGATGGAGTGCCATTCGATATTCTTTCAGCATCCGTATTCACCATCCCTTCATAGATACCCTTCACTACTGTTTCATATTGATTATTCGGTACACCGATGATCAGATTCAACTCCTGTGCTCCTTGTGATAAGATCGATGTGCGAATTTCTAATTTGTTCAATATCGATAACACTTTTCCAGATAAACCGATCAATTCTTTATGCGGTCCGCCAACGACAGAGATCAAAGCTAAGTCTTCAATCACGACGATTTCTTCCACGCCAAGTGTTTCTTTTAATTCTTTCGTGATGAGAAATAATTTATCGGCAATCGCTTCTGCTGAGACGATCACTCCGATATTGTCGATCCCTGAAGGAATATGTTCGATTGATATCTCATGTTTAGCAAAAATGCTCATTGCTTTCCAGATAAACCCGATTTCATCGGACATATGACGTTTGAATAAAGTGATGGAAAGAAAATCCTTGCGTCCAGCTATTCCTGTCAGTCCATTTTCCTTTTCTATTTCGTGATTCGATATTTTTGTCCCTTGAGCGAAAGGATCATTGGTATTTTTTATTTGGATGGGGATATCAGCCTCTTGAACTGGGAAAACAGCTGCTTCATGAAGAACGTTAGCCCCCATATAAGCCATCTCTCTCAGTTCTCTAAAAGAGATTTCCTCGATGATTTTAGGATGATCGATGATTCGCGGATCAGCCATCATGATTCCTGAAACATCCGTCCAATTCTCATAACTTTCCGCTTGCAACATCTTCGCCAGTATCGCGCCGGTAATGTCGCTTCCCCCACGGCCCAATAATTTTTCTTTTCCTGCAGGGTTCGCCCCGTAAAACCCTGGAACAACCATTTTCGGATATCTTTTAAATGCTTTTGTGATTTCCTGTGCTGTTTTTTCCTGATCGATTTTCCCATCATAGTCAAAGAAAATCAGGTCTTTTGCGTCAATAAACTGGTAACCAAGATACTCAGCCATCAGTTGAGCAGTCAGATATTCACCTCTACTTACTAAATAATCTTCAGTTATCTTTTCGTCTTCCAGTTGTTTCTGTATGCGTGCTAGTTCATCTTCAATAGGTAACTGCAGGGCAAGAACATCTCTTACTTGAATGAAACGATCACAAATCCTTTTCCAAAGGGGTGTCCAATCAACATGATGCTGAAGGTAAGCATAAATCAAATAAAGTAAGTCTGTTACTTTGTCATCATCTGACGTACGTTTGCCTAAAGCAGAAACAACGATCACTTGGCGATTGGGATCTGAAAGAACAATTGTACGGACTTTTTTGAATTGCTCTTCATGAGACATCGATGTTCCGCCGAATTTCGCTACTTTCAGCGTATTACTCATCTTGCCACCTCCGCTATTTTCTGCATTAAAGCTGCAGCAATCTGTACGGCATTCGCAGCGGCTCCTTTGCGTATGTTATCGGCAGTCGTATAGAACAACAATCCGTTCTCTAAAGAAGTGTCTTTTCTGATCCTCCCAACATAAACCATATCTGTTCCTCTAGCAAGAATGCTCGTCGGATATTTATGTGCTGCTAGATCATCTTCTAATTGAATCCCTGGAAACTGGCTGAGACACTCTCTAATTTTTTCCGTCGTAAACTCTTTTTGCAGTTGAACTGCCACAGAGACTCCATGTCCATTTTCGATTGGCACACGTACGCAGGTTGCTGATACTGGCAAAGCAGGCTGATGCAGAATCTTACGGGTCTCATTTATCATTTTCTGTTCTTCTTTTGTATACCCATTTTCCAAAGGCTGATCGATTTCCGGAATCACCGTTTGGCTAATATTATAAGGATACAAAACTGGTTCCTCGTCATTTTGCGTACGATGAAGATCTTCAATGCCTTTTTGCCCGGAACCAGAAACTGCTTGATAGGTCGAATAATTGACTCGCTGGATACCAAAGGCTTCTTGTAAAGCTTTAAGCGGAAGTACCGCTTGAATGGTTGAACAATTTGGATTTGCAATCAGCCGATTCAATGTATAGTCTTTCAGATTGACCTCTGGAACGATTAATGGAATATCCGAATCTTCCCGCCATGCTGAGGAATTATCTATGACAAATAGTCCCTGACTTCGTGCGATTGGCGCAAACTCTTTGGATACAGAAGCACCTGCAGAAAATAGCGCTAAATCATATCCTTCAAATGAAGTTTCTGTCAATTCCTGTACAGTGTGTTTCTTTTTCTTGAATACACAAACTTTACCGGCTGAACGTTTTGAAGCTAATAATTTCAATCGTCCTACTGGAAAATCATATTCTTCTAACACTTTGAGCATCGTTTGGCCGACTAATCCGGTTGCCCCCACAATACAGGTATCTATTTCGCGCATTTTTCTCCATCTCCTCTATAATTCGCGTAACGCAGCAATCAATGCTGTATTTTCTTTTGTCTGATCATCACTTATTTTTAATACACGTGCAGGTATTCCACCGACAACAGTGCCTGCTGCCACATCTTCTAAAACCACTGCTCCTGCTGCCACGACTGCATCTTTTCCGATATGGACACCTTCAACAATCACTGCATTCGCACCTACCAGTACGCCGTCTTCTACGATAACCGGTTTGGCCGATGCTGGTTCGATCACACCTGCTAAGACAGCTCCTGCACCAATATGGCAGTTTTTGCCCACTGTCGCTCGTCCACCTAAGACAGCACCCATATCAATCATCGTGTTTTCACCGATTACTGCACCAATATTGATAATCGCTCCCATCATGATCACGGCATTGTTGCCGATTGACACTTGATCTCTGATAATAGCACCTGGTTCGATACGAGCATTAATTTTTTTAATATCTAGCAAAGGAACTGCGCTGTATCTTGCAGCAGTTTCGATTTCGATTTCAATGATTTTTTCTGATTCAGCTTCTAAAACCGGAGCAATCGTCTCATAGTCACCAAAAACAACGAAGCTGCTTCCTTCACCAAAAACTTTACTTTCTTTAAATTCGATTGGCTCGGTTACATTCAGATAGACTTTCACAGGCGTCTTTTTAGATGCCGTTTGAATGTAGCGGATGATTTCTTGAGCTTCCACGTTTTTTACACCCCTTTGTCCATTAATAAATCTTCTAATTTGTAATAACCTGGTGACTGATCTTTCAACCAGTCCGCTGCTTCTACTGCGCCTGCAGCAAAGATTCGATTAGAAAAAGATTCATGTTTGATCGTAAATATTTCATCAGTAGCAGCAAACAATACATCATGTTCACCAGGTAAAGAACCTGCACGAATACTGTGTACACCAATTTGGTTTTCTTCTCTTTTTTTCCCTTGCCAGTTGTATACGGGCTGCAGCTTTTGCACTTCTTGGATTGTTTGAAGCAGCATATTTGCAGTACCAGATGGTGCATCTTTTTTACGACTATGATGTTTTTCAATCAGTTCGATCTGCCAGCCTTGCAACATTGCAGCTGCTTGCTTGATTAGTTGATTCATCACCATGATGCCGAACGAAAAATTAGCACTATACATCACAGGTACATGTTTGGCATGTTCTTTTATTTCTTGGAACTGTGATTGTGTATAACCTGTCGTGCCAATGACTAACGGAAGTTGATATGATAAGCTATACGAAAGGATTTTCTCTAAATTATCTGGATGAGAAAAATCAATAAGCAGTTCTGGCAGTTCCGGAAAAGCAAGCGTAGTTGCTTCTTTAGGTGCCGTCCGTAAAAGAAGGACCGTATCTCCTCTTTCTTGTGCAACTTCTTCGACTCTATTTCCCATCTGTCCACTGCCAATCAGTCCGATTTTCATTTTTCAACCGTCCTTTCTTTTAACAAAAGCTGAGCTAATTGTTTCTTTTTCTCTTTTGAAAGAGAAACTAAAGGCAGGCGTAGAGGTCCGGAAGGTAAGTCTAATAATGACATGGCTGCTTTGACAGGAATAGGATTGGTCTCACTGAACAAGGCATGGATCAGTTCAAGTGCATTTAATTGCTCTTCTTTTGCTTGCTGCCATCTTCCGTCCTGCGTATCTTTTACTAATTCATGGACTATTTTAGGTTGGATATTCGCCCATACACTTATTACACCGCTTCCTCCTACACTCATTACTGGTAGGATCAAATCATCATTTCCACTGTAAAGGAAGAATTCTTTTCCAATCAACCGAGCGGCATCCATCACATAAGCCATATCTCCTGAGGCTTCTTTCAAACCAATGATATTAGGATGTTCTGCTAAATTTACTAATACATGGATTGGAATCGACATGCCTGTTCTAGAAGGAACATTATACAAAATAAGCGGAATCGGTGAGGCTTCTGCAATTGCTGTAAAATGAGCAGCTAGTCCTGCATCACTTGTTTTGTTGTAGTAAGGGGTGATGACCAAAAGTGCGTCTGCCCCCAAAGAAGCAAAATGCTTCGCTTTTTCAATCGTTTCTTTCGTATTATTCGTTCCAGCTCCTGCAATCACCGGCACACGGCCAGCCACTTTCTTTACTGTCAGTTGAAGGATCTGCTCCTCCTCAGATTGTGTGAGCGTAGAAGATTCTCCTGTTGTACCTAAAACTAATAATCCGTCTGTTTGTTCATCTAAATGGAATTGGATCAATTTTTCCAAACCAGCATAATCTACTGATCCCTCTTCATTCATCGGCGTGATCAGCGCCACGATCGAACCTTTTATCATCTTCATTCCTCCAATATTCTTGTCCATTCATGAACTGCTGGGCCAGCCATTTGTATCGCATCCTCACCAGAAATCATCAAGTCTCCTTGTTCCAAGTGAACAACTACCTGATCTGCTGAAATTTTCCCAGTTTCCTTAGCAACCACATAAGAGGCACAGCAACCTGTACCGCAAGCAAGTGTCCAACCTACTCCTCTTTCATAGGTACGGACGATCAATTCTTGTTCATTGACTACTTCTACAAAGTTGACATTGGTTTTTTCTTTGAACAAAGGATGATGACAGATCAGTTCACCTCTTTTTCTCCAGACTTCCTCACGCGCATTTTCAACAAAAACAACGGTATGAATCGTTCCTAAAAATAAACTAGTGATCGTTACTTTTTCACCATTGATCTCTATTTCCTGGTTTTTTATTGGATAAGTTTGATTAGCTTTGATTTTTTCCGGAGAATCATCTGGCACTCCCATATCTACGCTGCAATAAAAAGGTGAGGGATCCAACACCGTAATTTTTCTTGTGCCTGCTAATGTCTCTACGTTGAATTCCTGTTCATTCATCATGTTCTGATCATTTACGTATCGAGCAAAACAGCGAATGCCATTTCCGCACATCGGCGCGCGGCTGCCATCTTTGTTGTAATAGATCATTTCCAACGGATCGATTTTTACGGCGATCAATCCGTCTGTATCATATTTTTCTTTTGTGCATAAAGAAGCGGCTAATTGACTATAATCTGTGTCTTCTGCGTAATCTAATAAGATAAAATCATTTCCGCAGCCATTATATTTATGAAGGATCATAGGAAACTTCCCCCCTTAGTAGATCAGAAAATGCTTGTCTGCGAACAATCAGTCTTGATTGGCCATTATTGACAAAAACAACTGCTGGTCGTGTCGCTCGATTGTAGTTGCTGCTCATCGAGTATCCATAAGCTCCCGTGGAATAAACAGCTAAAAGATCACCCGATTCTGCTTTCGGCAAATAAGCTTCTTTAATTACCACATCGCCTGATTCACACATTTTTCCTGCAATCGTCACTTTCTCTGTTTTTTCTTCCGACAGTTTTGCTGCTAAATCACAATCGTATTCTGCCTGATACAGAGCTGGACGGATATTATCTGTCATCCCGCCATCTACAAAGTAATATTTTTTATGTGGTGTCTTTTTGATGAAACCAATCGTGTATAGTGTTGTACCAGCTTCTCCAACAATACTTCTACCCGGTTCAATCAGTAATTGACGAATGGTCAGTTTTCGTTTTTCCAAAGCTTCTTCCGTATATTCAATCAGTTTTTTTAGTGCCTCTTCGACTGGGATTGGCTGATCATTTTGTGTATAACGAATCCCAAACCCTCCGCCAAGATTCAAGGAAAGAGGTTGGTCAAAATCGGTTAAGTAATTCGTCAATTTGTCGATTTCAGCTAACCAAGCAGTAACATCAAAAATTTGTGACCCGATATGAGCATGAAATCCTTCTAACTCTAGATAGCTGCTTTCTTTTATCAACTGAAGGGCTTGTTGGCACTCTTTACTTTCATAGCTCATGCCGAATTTTGAATCAATATGCGCAGTGACGATATATTCATGAGTATGTGCTTCTACTCCGACATTCAACCGAAGCATGATACAGATTTTTTTTAAATAGCGTTGGCTTAATTCTGCTAATAATTCAACTTCCATCAAATTATCGGCAACAATATGCAACAAATCATTTTCAAGTGCATAGATCAGTTCCTCTGGCGTCTTGTTGTTACCATGGAAGTAGATAGTATCTCTAGGGAAATCAGCTTGCAAAGCGGTATAGATTTCCCCACCACTGACAACATCTAGCCCGAATCCATATTCACGAACTAAATGCAGCATCTCAATCGTTTGGAATGCTTTAGAGGCGTAAAGTACTTTTGTATCAAAACGTTTCGATACAAAGCCTCGCTTGAATGACAGCATCGTTTGTCTCATCTTTTCTTCATCATACACATACAGAGGTGTCTTATACTTTTCTGCCAATGTGCTTGCTGTGACTCCGCCAATTATCAATTCTGTCATTTTTTCATTCCTCTTTTCACTTTTTTTCCGTTTTTATTGGAATTTCATTTGATAAAGATTTGAATTTTATTGGAATAATATTAAACAAAATTTTCTGAATTGTCTAGTATATTTCGAAATATTTTTTTAAAAATAAGAATAAAAATGGTTATAAAAACAAAATACCCGAACTATTAGAAGCTATTTATACACAAAAACATAAATTCAACACTATTTAGTGATGAAAAAATATTTTCGCTTCAATATAGTTCGGAATAGTTCGGATATTTTCAATTTTATGAATCATTTCAATTTCTTCATAAATAAGTGCAGTTTCTTCTCTCTCTAGCTTTTGCCATTCATCTTTCAAAATATAAATAAAATCAAATACTTTTTTATTTTTCAATTTGCTGATTCCGCAAAAAACCTCTTGAAAGGCAGATCCGATGATCTGCCTTTCAAGAGGTCAAGCTCTGTTTTCAAATTCTTATCAATCCGTTAGCGAATTATTTTGACGCACGTTTTACATAAGAACCTTCTGCTGTATTGATTTCCAACAATTCATCTGTTTCGATGAAGTCAGGAACATTGACTACTAAGCCAGTTTCCATTGTCGCTGGTTTACCTGAACCAGTGACTGTTGCACCTTTGATGGAAGGTTGTGTTTCCACAACACGTAATACGACAGTTGTTGGTAATTGAACGCCGATGACTTCGCTACCGAAGAATTGGATTTTTACTTCCATGTTTTCTAGGATATATTTCATTTCTTCTTCTACTGTTTCTACAGGAATTTCATATTGCTCATATGTTTCCAAATCCATGAAGAAAGCTGTATCATCCATCGTGTACAAATATTGTACAGGTTTTGTGTCGATATGTGCTTTTTCAAATTTTTCTTCTGGTCTGAACGTTGTGTCGTATGTTGCACCTGAACGGACATCTTTCAGTTTCATACGCATAACTGTATTTCCTTTACCAGGTTTATGGTGGCTTGCATCCAGAACTTTAATCAGTTTGCCGTCTTGTACGAAAGTCATACCGGCTCTTAAATCACTTGCTGAGATCATTATTTTTGCTCCTTCTTTTCTTTATCATAATCAACTTTATTGTATCAGACAACCGGCCAGAAAACTAGAGTATTCTCTATCTTTTAAGGTCTCATGCCTATTTGTCAGAAAAATAAACACGGGTAAACGATGCTATCGAAATATTTTTTTCTTTCAATCCTTTGACTTTTATTTTTTTTCATGCTATCGTTAATAAAAATTTTACTTGGAGGGATACACATGACAGTCAGCAACCAAAAACAATTGAATCGTTGCTGTTGTATGGTGCATAAAAGCAGCATACTATTTGTCATGTCTATTAATTGCCCTTCATAGAATGAGTACCAGGTAACTTATCTTTTTATCTACTCAATTTTTCTCTATGTCTTTCAAGGAGCTGATTTAATAGTCAGCTCCTTTTTTTATTATCTTTTTTTAGGAGGCCCATATGATTATCTCGACAATTACAGAAGCTATTGGTTCCACACCGCTTTATCGCTTTGACAATCAGCACTATTCTATGCCTAAAGGTTCTGCTATTTATGCAAAACTAGAATATTTAAATCCTGGAGGAAGTATCAAAGATAGATTGGGCAGTTATTTGATCAAAGAAGGATTTGCCCAAGGAAAAATCAATGAAAAAACGACGATCATCGAACCAACTGCCGGAAATACAGGAATTGGGATCGCTCTGGCCGCACTCACATACAAATTAAGAACGGTTTTTGTTGTTCCAGAGAAGTTTAGCTTAGAAAAACAACAATTGATGAAAGCATTGGGAGCAAAGATCATCCATTCTCCTAGTGAGCAAGGAATCATCGGTGCCATCAGCAAAAGTAAAAAACTTGCAGAGGAGATATCAAACAGCTATCTGCCTCTTCAATTTGAAAATAAAGATAATCCTGCTGCTTACTATCATACGTTAGGGCCAGAAATCTTTCATGAAATCAAAGAAAATATCCATAGTTTTGTAGCAGGAATTGGGAGTGGTGGAACCTTTGCTGGAACTTCTACCTTTTTGAAAGAAAAATATCCCGACATTCGAATAATCGGTGTAGAACCAGAGGGCTCTGTGTTAAATGGTGGTGATCCAGCCCCTCACGAAATTGAGGGTATCGGTGTAGAATTCATTCCGCCGTTTCTTTCTCCCCTTTCAATCAATCAGATCGAGACAATCTCTGATGTAGAAGGGTTTAACTATACTAGGCAGTTAGCACGAGAACAAGGACTATTAGTTGGAAGTTCGAGTGGTGCGGCTTTTGCAGCAGCATTAAGAGAAATTCGTCGTTTACCACCTGGTCATCGTGTCGTTACGATTTTTCCAGACGCAGCAGACCGCTATTTATCAAAAAACATTTACTTATAGGAGGAAAGAAACATGCACATTCAAACAAAATTGATCCACGGAGGCATCAGTGAAGATCCCACAACAGGAGCTGTCAGTGTACCTATTTATCAAACATCCACTTATCGGCAAGATGGCGTCGGCCAGCCTAAGCAATATGAATATTCGAGATCTGGTAATCCTACTCGTTTTGCATTGGAAGAACTGATTGCTGATTTGGAAGGCGGTGTTCGAGGATTCGCTTTTTCTTCTGGTCTTTCTGGGATTCATGCCGTTTTTTCTCTTTTTCAAGCTGGCGATCATATCTTATTAGGAGATGATGTCTATGGAGGAACATTCCGTCTATTTGACAAAGTTCTTACTAAAAATGGTCTCGAGTACACGATCATAGATACGAGTAATCTTGATAAAATAGAACAATCCATCAAACCCAATACAAAAGCACTTTATCTTGAAACACCTAGCAATCCGCTTCTAAAGATTACTGATTTAGAAAAAAGTGCCACTCTGGCTCATCAACATGGATTGATAGTTATTGCTGACAATACATTTGCTACTCCTTATTTTCAAAGACCTTTAGATCTCGGTTCTGATATCGTTGTCCATAGCGGTACCAAATATCTAGGCGGACACAGCGATGTAGTAGCTGGTTTAGTGACTTCTAACCATAAAGATCTAGCCGATCAGATCGGATTTTACCAAAATGCTATCGGAGCCGTACTTGGTCCCCAAGATAGCTGGTTACTTCAGCGCGGAATCAAGACACTAAGTGTTCGTATGGAGGAACATCAAAAAAATGCTTTTGTGGTAGCTGATTTTCTATTTTCTCATCCAGCAGTAGAAAAGGTCTACTATCCAGGATTACCCCATCATGAACTCCATGGAGTTGCTAAGCAGCAGATGAGCGGCTTTAGCGGAATGATTTCTTTTACTTTAAAAAATGAAGAAACTGCTATTCCATTTGTTGAATCACTCCAACTATTTACTTTAGCAGAAAGTTTAGGTGGCGTAGAAAGTTTAGTGGAAATTCCTTCTGTCATGACTCATGCGTCTATTCCAAAAGAAAAACGAGAAGAGGCTGGCATAAAGGACGGCTTGATCCGTCTTTCTGTAGGAATTGAGTATGGTCAGGATCTCATAAACGATTTAGCTCAGGCATTTGACAGAATCAAGAACTAGAAGTCCCAATAAACGACTTAGCAGAAAAATCTAAAAAATATTTCAGATTGCTACACCTTGGAAACGATAAGTGTTAGAATCAAGTAGAAAGACGTTTTTGTAAATTTCACTAAATAATTCTTTAGTGAAAAGCATCAAAACGAATGAACAAACAGATAGGAGTCTTACAAATGAGAATGAATGTCGAAAGTTTTAATCTTGACCATACAAAAGTCAAAGCACCTTATGTACGTGTAGCTGATCGAAAAACGGGTGCGCATGGCGATGTCATCATTAAATACGACGTCCGCTTTAAACAACCAAATAAAGAACACATGGACATGCCAAGTCTACATTCACTTGAGCACTTGACTGCCGAACTAATCCGCAATCACGCAGATTACATCGTAGACTGGTCTCCAATGGGATGCCAAACAGGCTTTTACTTGACTGTATTGAATCATGAAAGCTACGAAGACATTTTAGATGTTCTTGAAGCAACAATGAAAGATGTTCTTGAAGCTACTGAAGTACCTGCAAGCAATGAAACACAATGTGGCTGGGCTGCCAGCCATACACTAGAAGGTGCACAAGCTTTGGCTCGTGAATTTTTAGCAAAACGCGATGAATGGTCTGAAGTAGAAGCATAGTTTCTAAAAGAACGTAAAGATGAGAAGCAATATAGCTATCTTATCTTCGTATTTTATTAAATATTTATTGTCTGAAAAGAGTTCTAAACGGGAAAACAAATAGCTAGTTTTCAGTTTAGCGCTCTTTTTATTATATAAAATAGAAAGGAGAAAACTTTATGTCTATTTATAATTTTGAAACTACTTTAGAAGACGGCACTGTCTATTCATTGAAAAAATATGCAGGCAAACCGATAATCATTGTTAACACTGCAACAAAATGCGGTCTAGCACCTCAATTTAAACAATTAGAAGAACTTTACCAAGCTTATCAGACACAAGGTCTGGTTATCTTAGGCTTTCCTTCCAATCAATTTAAACAAGAGCTAGATTCAGCGACTGAAGCAGCA
>NZ_JBIONA010000001.1:0-462500 GCF_051711605.1 Enterococcus sp. DIV0436a | reverse complement strand
AGTCCAAACAGTGCTCTACCTCCATCATTCTCAATTCCGAGGCTAGCCCTAAAGCTATTTCGGAGAGAACCAGCTATCTCCAAGTTCGTTTGGAATTTCTCCGCTACCCACACCTCATCCCCGCACTTTTCAACGTACGTGGGTTCGGTCCTCCAGTGCGTTTTACCGCACCTTCAACCTGGACATGGGTAGATCACATGGTTTCGGGTCTACGACTACATACTCAAACGCCCTATTCAGACTCGCTTTCGCTGCGGCTCCGTCTCTTCAACTTAACCTCGCATGCAATCGTAACTCGCCGGTTCATTCTACAAAAGGCACGCCATCACCCATTAACGGGCTTTGACTTGTTGTAGGCACACGGTTTCAGGTTCTATTTCACTCCCCTTCCGGGGTGCTTTTCACCTTTCCCTCACGGTACTGGTTCACTATCGGTCACTAGGGAGTATTTAGCCTTGGGAGATGGTCCTCCCGGATTCCGACGGAATTTCTCGTGTTCCGCCGTACTCAGGATCCTCCTAGGTGTCTTCCACATTTCGTCTACGGGGTTTTTACCCTCTTTGACTGACTTTTCCAAGTCATTCGACTATCTGAAAGAACTACCATATTGGAGTCCTACAACCCCAACAAGCAAGCTTGCTGGTTTGGGCTTTTCCCGTTTCGCTCGCCGCTACTCAGGGAATCGAATTTTCTTTCTCTTCCTGCAGGTACTTAGATGTTTCAGTTCTCTGCGTCTACCTCGAATGTGCTATGTATTCACACAATCGTAACATCCTATTAAAGATGCTGGGTTCCCCCATTCGGAAATCTCTGGATCATAGCTTACGTACAGCTCCCCAAAGCATATCGGTGTTAGTCCCGTCCTTCATCGGCTCCTAGTGCCAAGGCATCCACCGTGCGCCCTTATTCACTTAACCTTATCAACCTTACGGTTGGGTTTTGATCCTTCTTCTAGCGATAGAAGTTAGATCAAGAAAATAAGCAATTGAACTTATTAAAAAACTCTATCCAGCTCACAAATCAGCCTGTACGGCAAAAAGATCGATCGTCTCATAAAATCAAAGATTTTATAGCCGTCCGCCTATTTTGCTTCAGGCTAAACAATTTGTTCAGCTTTCAAATTCAACGCGGTGTTCTCGGTTTGTATTACTTACATTTACTTCAAATATCCAGTTTTCAATGAACAAAAGTGTTTGAGAGTAAACCTCTCAAAACTGAACAAAGTAAAAACAAATTGTGTAGTCTCCGTAATATTCCTTAGAAAGGAGGTGATCCAGCCGCACCTTCCGATACGGCTACCTTGTTACGACTTCACCCCAATCATCTATCCCACCTTAGGCGGCTGGCTCCAAAAGGTTACCTCACCGACTTCGGGTGTTACAAACTCTCGTGGTGTGACGGGCGGTGTGTACAAGGCCCGGGAACGTATTCACCGCGGCGTGCTGATCCGCGATTACTAGCGATTCCGGCTTCATGCAGGCGAGTTGCAGCCTGCAATCCGAACTGAGAGAAGCTTTAAGAGATTAGCTTAGCCTCGCGACTTCGCGACTCGTTGTACTTCCCATTGTAGCACGTGTGTAGCCCAGGTCATAAGGGGCATGATGATTTGACGTCATCCCCACCTTCCTCCGGTTTGTCACCGGCAGTCTTGCTAGAGTGCCCAACTGAATGATGGCAACTAACAATAAGGGTTGCGCTCGTTGCGGGACTTAACCCAACATCTCACGACACGAGCTGACGACAACCATGCACCACCTGTCACTTTGCCCCCGAAGGGGAAGCTCTATCTCTAGAGTGGTCAAAGGATGTCAAGACCTGGTAAGGTTCTTCGCGTTGCTTCGAATTAAACCACATGCTCCACCGCTTGTGCGGGCCCCCGTCAATTCCTTTGAGTTTCAACCTTGCGGTCGTACTCCCCAGGCGGAGTGCTTAATGCGTTAGCTGCAGCACTGAAGGGCGGAAACCCTCCAACACTTAGCACTCATCGTTTACGGCGTGGACTACCAGGGTATCTAATCCTGTTTGCTCCCCACGCTTTCGAGCCTCAGCGTCAGTTACAGACCAGAGAGCCGCCTTCGCCACTGGTGTTCCTCCATATATCTACGCATTTCACCGCTACACATGGAATTCCACTCTCCTCTTCTGCACTCAAGTCTCCCAGTTTCCAATGACCCTCCCCGGTTGAGCCGGGGGCTTTCACATCAGACTTAAGAAACCGCCTGCGCTCGCTTTACGCCCAATAAATCCGGACAACGCTTGCCACCTACGTATTACCGCGGCTGCTGGCACGTAGTTAGCCGTGGCTTTCTGGTTAGATACCGTCAAAGGATGAACAGTTACTCTCATCCTTGTTCTTCTCTAACAACAGAGTTTTACGATCCGAAAACCTTCTTCACTCACGCGGCGTTGCTCGGTCAGACTTTCGTCCATTGCCGAAGATTCCCTACTGCTGCCTCCCGTAGGAGTTTGGGCCGTGTCTCAGTCCCAATGTGGCCGATCACCCTCTCAGGTCGGCTATGCATCGTGGCCTTGGTGAGCCGTTACCTCACCAACTAGCTAATGCACCGCGGGTCCATCCATCAGCGACACCCGAAAGCGCCTTTCAAATCAAAACCATGCGGTTTTGATTGTTATACGGTATTAGCACCTGTTTCCAAGTGTTATCCCCTTCTGATGGGCAGGTTACCCACGTGTTACTCACCCGTTCGCCACTCCTCTTTTTCCGGTGGAGCAAGCTCCGGTGGAAAAAGAAGCGTTCGACTTGCATGTATTAGGCACGCCGCCAGCGTTCGTCCTGAGCCAGGATCAAACTCTCATAAAAAGTTCGAACAATCTTGCGATTGTTAAGCTCAATTTGTTTGCTAGCATATTGCTTGCTTGTTAAAAATGTTTGTTGTCTTGAATTGAATCAAGACGCCCTACACATTTGGTTTGTCTTACTTTGTTCAGTTTTCAAAGGTCTACTTCATCGAGAGTGTTTCCCGATTCGTTTTTGACTGCCGTAGCAACTTTTATATCATATCAGAGAGACAAGCGATTGTCAACTCTTTTTTAAAAGTTTTTTCGATTTCGTTTTTCGAAATCTTTCAGCAACTCATTTATCATAACTTATCATTTGTTATTTGTCAAGAATTTTTTTGAAGTTTTTTTCGATAGAATCAAGCTTCGCAAGTTGTTCTTTTTTAACGACTCAGTTATCTTATCATGTCATTTCTAACATGTCAACAACTATTTTATATGTTTTTTAAAATACTATTTTATTGCTTTGCTACTTAAAACAACAGAAATGAATATATCATGTAAATTTACACATGTCAATATATTTTTAACTCTATATCCCCACCTAGATTTGAATTTTGACCACATAAATTGAGCATGTCTCTATAGTAGAAAAATAAAGTCAAAAAAAGAACACATAACACGCTTGATGCTAAGTGTTCGACTGTTACAACTGTATGAAATGCTCAGTGACTTGATTAAAACAGTTAAAGTCTATTTATTTAAGATAAGCTGTTCCATCAACTGCTCATTGTATCCAATAAATAGAACTTCATCGATAATAATCAAAGGACGTCTGAGGAGATTGGTATGTTGTGTGCATAAAAAAATCAGTTGTTTTTTTCCTACACAGGAAAGGTCAATCGCAATGTTGTGAAAAGCCTCAGACCAAGTCGCAAATAGCTGTTCTGCTTGCACTTCTTCAAAACTGCATAATTCTTCTGCTTCTTCTGTACTTAGATCGCGTTCTTCTAAGTCAACAAATTGATAAGGCAATTGATGGTGTTCTAACCATTGTTTCGCCTTCAGACTTGTTACACAGTGCGCTGATCCATAGACTTTCACTTCCACGAAGGCTCCCTCCCTATGAATTTAAGATGTTATTGTTTTGTAAATAGATCAGATTTCTGGCAACACATCGAATTTCACGAGGGACAAATGACCGGATCTCATCTTCATTAAATCCGATTAGTATTCTTTTTTCATCAATCAAAATAGGTCGTCTCAATAATGAAGGATATTCTTTGAATAAGACGATCATTTGCTTTAAAGTTAATTCGTTAAAATCTATGCCCAGCTTTTCGTAAATTTTCGACCGAGTGGAAATAATATCTTGAACTCCTCCTTCAGTCGCTGCCAAGATCTTTTTGATCTCACTTTCTGTTAACGGTTCGGCAAAAATATTCTTCTCTTCAAATTCAAGTTGATTCGCTTGCAACCATGCTCTTGCTTTTCTACAGGAAGTACAGCTAGGCGAAGTATATACTTTTATCATTTTCTCACTCCTTTTTAATTATAATCCAATTCTACAGTAATTTCTTTTAAAATACCAATTATTAGCTAATAAAATATAAAAAAAAAATCAAAATAACTGATTATTTACGTTTGAATAATGAGAATTATTCTATATATTCTCTATTTTGATAATAGTATTCTCATTTTCAAAATAAATAAGGGAGGTGTGACAAAATTCTTGTCACACCTCCTTTTTCCGAATAAACGGTGTTCCAGAAATAGCTTCTTCGAAAATAAGCTGAAATTTCACAAAAATTTGAGAAGCAATTTTCGTACATTCCATCTTCTTTCTTGAAACTGACCACTTCTGTCACACCCTCTCTTCTATCACTTTCCTTTTTTTCACACGACTCCCGGTTTCTTTGATAAATCTCGATACTTTCAATTTTCTTGAATTTTTCATTTGAGGTACACATAGATACAGACGATTTCTTGCTCTAGTCATCGCAACATAAAATAGTCTTCGTTCTTCTTCTATCGTCGTCACTGGTTCTGCTTTTATTTCATTAAAGTCGATTACTTTCTTTTCTGTCGCTCCGTTATAAGGCAAACTTCCTTCGTTACAACCAATCAAAAAGACATTTCGGTAACTAAGACCTTTACTTTTGTGAATGCTCTGGATACATAGTGCATCAAGTTTTCCTTGTCTGTAAGCAATCAAGCGGGTTTTTAATTCTTTAGCTGTCGCTTGGGTTTCTTGCGATAAGGCTTGGAGTCTTCTGAAAGTAGCATGCTGCTTTACTTCTTCTCGTATCCATTCTTGATCACTCTGGTCGATTTCCTTAGCTATACGTGGCAGATGAAGATAGCTTTGAACAAGCGAATAGATTTCTTGATGCTGGTCTGTTTTACGCAACGCTTCCTCAAACTCTCGGATTTCTGCAGATTTCGATTTTAAATTGGGGCTTATCGACAAAATATAATCTGCAACGGCTATATTTTGATATTTAGGAGAAAAGTATTGATCGCATTCACTTTTTTTCAGGTAGCAGTCTGCCATCAGCTGCCGGAGCAATTGCTGGTAGGCCTGATTTTTCTTTTGCAGATTCAGTGCTGTTTGCCAATGAACAATTTTTTGATAGAAATGTTGGAAAGACTTGATACCAAAGATACCTTCATATGGACTATCTGCTTCCAGTACAAAAGGAATATTCGTTTTCAGCAGAGATTGGACAAGCTGCTGCGTTTGTGAAGCTGATCGGTATAATATGATTGATTCCTTATATTTCCCATTTTTTTGAATAAATGTCTGAATTTGTTTGATTAGCCACTGACTTTCTGCTTTAGTATCAGAAAACAAATAGGCTTCCATAACGCCTGCTTCTTTTTGTGCTGGAATCATCGCCTTTGGTATCCGATCATTTTTATTATAGCTGATCAATCTATTTGCTCCTTGGACAATAGCTGCCCGAGAACGATAATTAGTTAATAAGAAAAGAGTTTTGGTAGGATATTCTTTTTCAAAGTTCTTGATGTATGCTGGCTCTGATCCTCTGAATCCATAGATACTCTGATCATCATCTCCAACAACAATCAACTTGATCCTGTTTTCCTTTGTCATCCGTTTCACGATTTCCCATTGAAGTGGATTAGTATCTTGAAATTCATCAATGAATAGATAATCATATTTTTGGCCGATATAATGCTGGATCTCCTCATTCTCCAAAGCGCTTTTCAGATTTTGGAGTACATCATTGAACTCTAGCAATTGCTGGCTT
Organism: Enterococcus sp. DIV0436a; assembly: GCF_051711605.1. Taxonomy (NCBI): domain Bacteria; kingdom Bacillati; phylum Bacillota; class Bacilli; order Lactobacillales; family Enterococcaceae; genus Enterococcus; species Enterococcus sp. DIV0436a. The sequence continues at coordinate 456,489 of NZ_JBIONA010000001.1, read as the reverse complement.
CTTTTTTGTTCTTGGAGTTCCGTGAGCAATCCATACAGTCGTTCTGATATCGGCTGTCGTGCATTCTTATCAATGGAATCATATTTTTCTTTAACTAACTGAACCATTTCTTCTACTGAAAGGTTCATATTCTGCCAATAGTCTAACCGAGAAGCAATCGTTTTTTCTCCATATTGATCAAATATATAAAGATTATATTTACGTATCAGCTGTTGCAAAACAGCATTCACTTTTTGTGCAGTATCCTTTGAAAAGTCTCCTTGTATTCCTTGCATTGCTACTTCAGGAAATTTTCGACAAATTTCATTGTATATCCTAAAAAAGATACTATGGAATGTTCCGATATGGACAGCGGTTTTTCTCTGGCTGAAATTATCTACTCGTTTTTTTAGTTCATTTGCAGCGTTCCTTGTAAAAGTGATCATTAGTATGCGTTCTTCGTCTACTTGTTTTTGCGTCATCAGATAAACAGCTTTTGCACAGATTGTTTGCGTTTTGCCGCTCCCAGCTCCTGCTATGATTCGAAGATGTTTCTTCATATCATATGTGATAGCTGCTTTTTGTTCTTGATTGAAGCGATTATAGGAACGTTTCTCCATCATTTTAAAGAAAGAGCTGTTTCCTTCACTTTCTTTTACTTGTACTTCTTCCTCAATAAGTCCGGGTGCTTCGCCATAAGCCGCTTCATAGGTAGCAATGATTTCTTCTTGTAGCCGAAAGACTTGTTGAAGCTTTTTATACTTGTTCTCCCAGCGTTTCAATTCTTTTTGTAATCGGAGAATTTCTTTTTCATTCAACTGATTGATTTCCTTCCCATCTTTCTTCTTTGAATTTGTTTATTTCAAGTTGGTTATTTAAAGTTTCGTTGTCTATTTTTTCTTTATACTAACAGACCTTTCTAAAAATGAAAATGGGAAGCGATATGATTTTGGTTTTCTGAAAATTTTTCCTTTTTTTCAATCGTTTATGCTAAGATAAGGAAGACAAAAATATTCATAAAAGGTGATGAAAAAAATGCAGACTTCCTTTCACGAGGGGCGTACAATAGGACTTTTGCTGACATTTATCGGAGGAGCCATGGACAGTTATACTTATATCCAATATGGTGCTTTTGCCTCTGCTCAAACTGGCAATATCATTCTATCGATCATCCAAGCATTTGACGGAGAATGGCTAAGTGTTGGTAAAAAAGTATTGTCTACCCTTTTCTTTTTCTTAGGGATTCTTCTAACAAAGTATCTAATTGATTATTTTAGAAAAAAAGAAAAACATTTCTGGCGCTTGTTTGTTCTATATTATGAAGCAGTGATTTTTTTCTTTGTTAGTTTGACACCCGTCCATGAGCATCCCGCATTAGTAACGATTTTGATTGCTTTTACTGCATCGATCCAGTGGGTAGCTTTTGATAAAATCAACGGGCGTGCCTACACTAATTTATTTACAACTGGAAATTTAAAAGGGGTAGCAACGAACTTATATGATTATTGTATTTCTAAAGAAAAAGCAGATTTTGATCGATTTTTCCACTATCTAAGTGTCGTTCTTGCCTTTATCGCAGGAGCTATTGTCCTTGTTTTCTGTCATCATCTGTTTGGCGCCCATTCGATTTTGATCGTTTCCATTTTATTTTTGATCATGGCCCTCACTCAGACATTTCATTTATGGCAATTTTATCATACGAATCGGTTCACTATTTGATCTCAATGAATCAAAAAAACTAAGCAAGATGCTGCTCACAGAGAAATATCTGCGAGTGAGCAATTTGCTTAGTTTTTATATTATTTAGTTGTAAAGATACCCTTTGCTTTCGGGTTATTTGTAGTGTAGCGGATCGACTGGGCATCTGCCTCTTCTGTCATTTTCTTTGCCCGCATCTTGATTTCTTGTACGATTTGTTCTCCACATGCCGGATCGGCTACGAAATCATATTTGTCCCCATCAATCACTATTTTGGGACATATATCAAACTGTTCATACCACTCTTCGTATCGTCGATTGAGTTCTTTATAGTAGGAATAGAGTTCAGGATCTTGTTCTAGCTGTTCATATTCCCGGCCTCTTTTTTTGATTCTCGCTAACATAGTTTCAAAGGATACACGAATATAAACCAGTAGATCTGGTTTCTTTTGTGGCGAAATTTCTTCTAACTCCTTCAGCATCGTTTCTAAAAGACCTTCATACTGCTTTACTTCTACTTCAGAAACACGCCCTAAATCTGCATTCAAATGAAACAGCATACTATCTTCGTAGATGGAGCGGTCTAGTACATTGTCATCATGGCTGAAAGCATCTTTGATTGCCAAAAAGCGTTTGTTCAAAAAGAAAATCTGTAATAAAAAAGTATACTTTTCTGGATTAGAATAAAATAGCGGCAATACTTCATTATCTTCCACGTTCTCATAAAAAGGTTTTGTTTCTAAATCTTGGGCAAGCATTTCAGTCAGTGTGCTTTTCCCTGCACCGATCGTTCCTGCAACAATGATCACAATTATCGGCATCCTTCCTGTAATAAAATCTGTTCTTCATTTTACTACTTCATTTATAGAAATAAAAGCCTTGACTTTATCTGCTCCTTAAAAGCTACTTCTCTAAAAGTAGCCAAAAGTAACTCCTATTCATGAAAATAAAGGCTGTGACAAAAGTCTTGTCGCAGCCCTTTTTTCAAATAAACAGTATTCTCCTGCCAACACCTCGGTCACAAGTGGCAATATTCATAAAACATGAAAAGCTGTTTTTTAACATTATTCCTTGTAACTCAGAGCTAAACGGAGACTCACAACCTCTTTATGCTCTCAACATTTTATCTGTTTTTATTCTTCTATTGTACTTGATTTGCGTACAACTAACTGCCAGTGCAGATTATGAGCGGTATCATTGTCTTCTACTGCGCATTTCATGACACGTATCATCACACTATTTTCATAGATTTTTTCTATTTTTCCTTTTATTGGTGATTCAAATAAATCAGATTTAAATGCATATGTTTCGCCGACTTCAAACAATTGTTCATTTTCCATAAGAATCCCTCCATCACCTTTTATAAGGTCAGTAATTTTTTTAACATAAATCACTCGAAAAAGCACAAACTTGTCATAAAAAGTACTTTTCGTATCAAAACTGTCACTTTTTTTGGTAAGGTTCTTGGAAAACGAAGATTTTTTTAGGAAATCATGACGGTTTTGATGTCAAAACCACTTTTTATGAAACAAAAGACGTTTTTTATTTTTTTTAGCATAAAATTTGTGGTGGAGGTACGTATGAGATGAAAGATAAAGTTGTGAACAAATTATTAGAAGCCTTATTCAGCGGAGACAAATCGGAAGAAGATATGGTGTATGTCCAAGTAAAATTTGCCTTAGAAGTTTTATTGAATAATCTTGGAAAACTAGCGGTCGTTCTAGTCTTTTCTCTGGTGACAGGCTCATGGGCGGAAACAGGAATCACCTTTCTTTCTTATATATGCATCCGCAGATATGCTTATGGATTGCATTCCGACTCTGAATTCGTTTGTCTGCTGTGGACACTACTTTATTTATGGGGCGTTCCCTTGGTGATGAAACATCTGCAATTGACTATCTCCTTCCCAATGATGGTCTTTTTGTTAATCAGCTGCTTTTTGTTACTGCTTCGCTATGGATCAAGAGGTACAGCAATCAATCCCATTGAACCCGAGAAACGTCCCCCATTATTAAAGAAGGCGATCAGCATGTTTCTAATTTTTTCTCTCATTACTTTATTTTTCTCAGCTTCTTACTTTTCTACCTATTTGCTACTTGGGATTGTTTTAGAAATAGCTACGTTGCTTCCTATTACAAACTACTTGATGAATTTTGGAGGAATCTTTCATGAAAAAAACAATCATTAAACAATTAACTAACTTATCTGACTTTTTTGTATCTGGCTGCTGCTTTGGTATGAGTTCTGAATTCAAAATCCCTGAAAAATTAAAAAAATAATACGCTAATTGTGCTATAATTTGGTAAAAATCAATGGGAGCTGTACTTTATGTTTTTATGGTCCATAGCGTTGCAATATTTGATTTACACAATTTGTATCTTATTGATTGACCATCACATCCGATACAAATATCTGTTTGCGGGAGTCATTCTGATTTCTTGTATTTTGATTGGATGGGTCTATTCGATTTTAGGGATTTTTACTGCTCTAATTGCTATAGGAATGCTGATGCTTACTTTTTTCTTCTTTTCGACTTCGCGTCAACAATTGGTTTACGCGCTTCCTTTTGGGTTATTGACGTCGCTTTTAGGAGATCACTTAACAAGCATCGGCGATTTTTTTGTTTTGAAATCTTCGGTTATTGAACCAGGAGATTCATTGCAGTATTTTCACATTGCCTTATCCGCTTTTTTATCTGCTTTATTAGCTTTTTGTTTTAAAAAATCGTTAGAGACTTGGTTTCACACTGTGGACCGCCGTATGATCGGTACGATCGGGACATTGATATTATTTACATACTATATCATTATTTTTTATACCCGTTTTTCTGGTGAAACACCTGATGTCTTAGCTTTGAATACGAGTTTTTTCATTCTATATCTGTGTGTTGGCCTGATCATCTTGGTTTATTATTGGAAAATCTCTAATAAGAAATTAGCTGATCAGTTATTAGAGCAACAAGTCAGGATGCAACAGGATTATATCAAAGATCTAGAAAAAAACTATCAAGACTTGAGAGAATTCAAACATGATTACCAAAATCTGCTTTTTTCTCTTCACAGCTATATTTCAGAAGGCGACTTAGAAGGATTACGGTCTTATTATGATCAAACGATATTACCTACACGCCAGATGATGAACCTTTTTCCGGCCAATCTAAGTATGTTGGATAATATGAAAGTTCCTGAGATCCGTAGTTTACTGTCATTAAAACTCATGATGGCACAGGAAAAAGGGTTGGTCGTCCAGCTTCATTTTCCTGAGCCAATCGAACTGGATACGAAACATACGGTAAACCTTGTACGTATGCTTGGTATTATCTTGGACAATGCGATTGAAGGAGCTAGTGCTGCAAAGAAGAAAAAAATCGAATTGACCATACTCAAGAAGAATCATTCCGTGATGATTCGTGTGATCAATACAACAACAAATACATTGCCGTTAAACCAGTTGAAACAAAAAGGGTTCTCAACAAAAACAAATCCAAAAAACGAAGGCCTTGGCTTGTTTATCTTGGATGAATTGACAAAGACCAATCCTTATCTTTTCCTTGAAACATCAATTGAAAACCAGCGTTTTTCTCAAACGATTTATATACAAATAAAATAAAGGAGTAATGATATGATTCCCATTTATATTTGTGAAGACGATCCAAAACAATTAGAAGTTTTATCAACGGTGATCAAAAATAGAATCATGATTGAAAACTTAGACAGTTATGTCCATATTTCTACCTCTGATCCGGAAGAACTTCTCAATGCAGCCAAGATCAGAACTTCTTCTTTTGGTATTTACTTTTTAGATATCGAACTAGAAGACAGTGAAATGGATGGTGTAGCGATCGGTAAATTGATCCGTGAATTAGATCCTTTAGGAAAAATAATCTATGTGACTTCCCATACGGAAATGTCGATGAAAATCTTAAAAAGCAACATTGAACCGACTGATTATATCGTCAAAGAGGATCTTTATGATTTAAAAGAAAATGTCGAGCATATCCTGAGCAAAATTTTCGAAGATTTTCAAATGTCCCAGATCCAAAAAGATATCTTCAAAATAGAGTTTAATGATGAGATCAAATTTTTACCGATCAAAGACATCCAATATTTTTCTACTTCGCTAGGAGCACCACATAAACTGGAAGTCCATTTGACTCATGCCCAATTACAATTCTATGAGAAGATCAAAGAAATCGAGAAAATGCATCGGAATTTTATCCGTTGTCATAAATCCTATGTTATCAATACACAAAATGTGCGGTCGATTAATAAAAAAACCAGAGAAGTCACGTTGGCAAACGGCGAGACTATCCCAGCCTCTATCCGTGGATTAAAGAAATTGATTTCATAAAAAGAACCGAATAGTTTGGACCGACTAAATGACCAGCCGATCCAAACCCTTCGGTTCTTTTTTGCCTATCAGTGCAAAAGCATTTCCTGTGCAATTTCACGTCCATCCATTGTATCTGGATAAAATGTTGGCCAATTCTCCATTTCTTTCAGCAATGCTTCTTGACTTTCATTTCCTGCATATAAATGAAAATGTTCGGAGTCAGCCGGTGCAATCGTGTGATCACTGAATTGAATATATCTAAAAGCGCCACTTTCCTTATCTTCTGCTTCGAATAGATACCTTACGCCACGGTTGCCTGCCTCGTAGGACAAGATTTCTTTCCCTACATAACGATAATTTGAACGTTTCGTTGTTCCATCCTTAAACGTAAATGCCATCTCTTTCTCACTGATCTTGATTGAAGCAATATCTGTTTGATAGCCCTTCGTATAATATTCTTTATATTCTTGTGCTGTCTTATCCTGATTCAATTTTTCTTTATATTCAAAAACAGGATCAAAAGTCCCATCTTCTACATACGTATCTACTGTCTGCCAAGTTCCTGCCCAATCTGAAAGAGAGCGATCTTGTACATCCTCGTCTTCGAAATAACCGTTATAGACGCTCTTTTCTTTTTTGGGGGTCAAAGTATCTTCTAACGGGTTTTCTGTCTCTGTCGTTTTTTTCAACGCTTCGAGGTTTGATTCCATGATAGAAAGATAGTTTTCTCCATTTTCTATTTGTTCATTCGTCAATCCTTCCAAAGGATTCAATACTTCTAAAGATACACCTGCTTCGTTTGCTAACGTTCTGGCAATACTATCTTTGGCGTTTTCTTCAAAATAAATATAGTTGATTCCATGTTCTTTAACAAAGTGTTTCAGTTCAGCAATTCTCGCCGCAGACGGTTCTTCACTAGAAGAAAGACCAGCAATCGATACTTGATTCAATCCATATTCTAATGCCAGATAGTTGAATGCAGCATGTTGCGTGACAAAAGATCTTTGTTTTGCTTGCTTAAAGGTTTCTTGATAAAGCTGATGGAGTGCTTGAAGTTTCTCGGTATAGGCTGCTGCATTTTTTGTCCATACTTCCTGTTTTTCTGGGTAAGCTTCAATCAGCTGATCACGTATGTTTGCTACCTGCTTGATTGCTAAACTTGGAGCTAGCCATACATGTGGGTCTAGCTCATGTGTATGGCCTTCTTCCCCGTGTTCATGGTCATGATCATGTCCTTCTTCACTTCCCGGAAGTAAAAGCATACCTTCTGTCGCTTTTATCGTATGGACATTGCCTTCTTGTAATGTTTTTTGGATTGCGGGGACCCATGTTTCCATGTTTTCATCATTATAAACAAAGATATCTGTATCTTGGATCTTTGCCATGTCTTTAGCAGAAGGTTCATAATCGTGGGAATCAGTCCCTGCTGGAATCAATAACTCTACTTCTCCTTCATCCCCGACGATTGCTTTTGTAAAATCATACATAGGATAAAAGGTCGTCATCACGCTCAATTTTTCTTTACTGTCCTCGGCTTTCCCACTTGCCCCGCCGCAAGCAGTTAACATACCTGCTAAAACCAGCATGGCCAATATACCTATCAATCGTTTCATTTATGACACTCCTCTTCTCATCTTCTTTCATTTGAATGTTCCGATTCGCCTTTTACAAACCGTAATAGTTACGTTTTAGCAACAGGATTTAATTTATCATATGGTTAAAAGAACTGTCAAGCGTTTTCTTATTTTAATTGATGAGAAAGTTTATATGAATGATTGACGATATTTTTGCAATCAACCTCTATCATTTTCCTTTTATACCCGCTTTTGTCTATAATGAAGTTATAGATAAAGGAGGAAAAAGAGTGAAAAAAGAAACAGATACAACGAATCGTTTGATCCGCTTTTTAGGAGGAAAAACCTCTTACTATGTTTTAGGAATAGTTATCTTACTTGCGCTGATCATTTATTTTTTCCATCAGATCTCGTTTATATTCAAGCCTGTCGGAATCATTATCGCTACTATCTTGCCCCCATTATTGTTTGCACTGATCTTGTATTATCTTTTGGAACCAGTCATCAAACGTTTGAGCAAGCACCTTTCGAGGAACTTGTCAGTCATTATCGTTTATGTGATTATTTTATTTTTATTGGGGCTTGGAAGCGTATGGCTTGTTCCTTTTCTTGAAGAACAGGCAAAGACATTGATCAGTAGTTTGCCAGATTTGTTTCAAGATTTTCAAGAGAGTCTCCGACAATTTTTAGAGAAAACACCTTTTGCCGATTCATTTAATCAATTTTTCGCTTCTATTGACGACGTGACGTCTGATATAGCTGGATTTATTGGAAATTATTGGGAAAGTGGCGCACAACGGATCAGCAACATTTTTTCAACTGTTACAGCTATTTTTATTACTTTATTTACTGGTCCAATTGTCGCTTTTTTCCTTTTGAGAGATCCTCAAAAATTTTATCAGTCAGTTTTAGCGATTGTCCCACCAGCATTTCGTACAGATTTTAAAAATTTGACAAAGATTGCTAATCAACAATTGGGTTCATTTCTAAAGGGGCAAATCATTGCTTCATTTATCCTTGGAGCAGTCTACTGGGTTTGTTTCTTACTGATCGGATTAGAATTTGCTAGTGTTTTAGCTATTTCTGCTGGGTTGTTATGTATCATTCCATATATTGGGCCGTTTATCGCCTTCTTTCCAGGTTTGATCATTGCATTCCAAGACTCTACTTTTATGGCTGTCAAATTTGTCATTGTCTGGTTTGCCGTACAACTTCTCCACGGTGACTTGGTGATTCCTCGAGTAATGGGTGATCGTTTACAGATCCATCCGATTACGATCTTAATCGTTTTACTTGTCATGGGTGATCTAATGGGAATTGTGGGCGTTATTTTTGGTATTCCTATCTATACGTTAGTCAAATTACTCGTTACTTTTATTTTCCGTAAATTCAAACAACGCTACAATAAATTTTATGGCGATAAAGGAGAGTATGAAAACTCTTCATTTTCTGAAGAAGATTATTTTAAATAAAACACAAAACGTCGATCTTACGAGAATAGCTCGTAGGAACGACGTTTTGTGTTTTTGTTTTAATTTTTCAGCAAAGCAATTGCCTGGTATGGTTTTAGCTCCAGACTTTGATGAAGAACAGTATCGGAATAATTATCGATAAGAATATTGGCTTCTGTGAATCCTTCTGGGATGGTGATCCTTGTATCTTTATCATAGAAATTTGTTAATACAAGCAGCTGCTGTCCTTCAAATTGGCGAAGAAAGCCATAAACTTCCGGATGATTTGCTTCATAAGCATGATAATCTCCTTGTGCAACGATTGGATATGTTTTTCTCAGCCGAATCAATTTCTTGTAATAGGACAAAATAGAATCTTCAGAAGATAGTTCTTTTTCTACATTAATCTCTTCTAGCTTGCCTCCAACTTTTAACCAAGGTTTCCCTGTAGTAAATCCTGCTTGTTCTGTGTCTGACCATTGCATGGGTGTTCGAGAGTTATCGCGAGATTTTGCTTTGATCCGACGAAACGCTTCTTTTTCTGTGAATCCTTGTTCAAGGAGTAACTTATAAGCATTCAAACTTTCTACGTCAATATAGTCGGAAATCGATGAATAGTCTGGGTCGATCATGCCGATTTCTTCTCCCATATAAATATAGGGCGTCCCACGGTTCAAATGGATCATGGTTGCTAGCATCTCTGCTCCTTGTTTTCGATACTGATCGATAGCTACAAATCGATTGAGCGCACGTGGCTGATCATGATTATTAAAAAATAGAGCATTCCAGCCGTTACCCTCACTCATCTTTTCTCCCCATGTATGAAATAGTCGCTTTAATTCTGCAAAATCAAATGGAGGAGTAGACCATTTATTCCCATTTTCATAATCGACTTTCAAATGATGGAAATTAAAGACCATTGATAATTCTTCTCTACTAGGTTCTGTATACAAGATACAATTTTCGATCGTCGTAGAGCTCATTTCACCGACTGTGATGATAGTGGAATCCGTCCCAAACGTTGCTTGGTTCAATTCTTTTAGATACGTATGGGTGATTGGTTTGTCCGTATATTCAGGTTTGCCATCATTTTCTTTATTATTTTTCAATTGTTCGTCTTTACCGATAACATTGATAACATCGAAACGGAATCCTTTTACCCCTTTTTCCATCCAAAAACGAACAACTTTGAATAGTTCCTCTCTTACTGCTTGGTTCCGCCAGTTCAAGTCAGCTTGTGTCCGATCATATAAGTGCAAATAATATTTCCCCGTATCTCCAAATGGCGACCAAGCACTTCCACCAAATTTTGATACCCAATCCGTTGGCTCTTCTCTTAAAATGAAGAAGTCCTGATAATGCTGGTCCCCTGCTAGTGCTTTTTTGAACCATTCATGTTCTGTCGAAACGTGATTCAGCACCATATCGAGCATGATTTCTATCCGGTATTTCTTTGCTTCGGCTATTAGCTGTTCGAATTCCTCCATCGTACCAAAGATAGGATCGATGGCTGTGTAATCAGAGATATCATAACCGTTGTCTTTTTGAGGGCTTGGATAAATAGGGTTTAGCCAAATCATGTCGATGCCTAGATCATTCAGATACGGGAGTTTTTCTTTGATTCCTTTTAAATCTCCAATTCCATCACCATTACTGTCTTTGTAAGATTTGGGATAGATTTGGTAAATGACTTTGTCTTTAAATGTCATGGATATTTACCTCCATTCAACTGATTTATTACCTACCGCAACTTATATATACAAGTTATCATTTATTATTATAACTGAACCGAAAGCGTTTGTAAAATTTATCTTTATACATTCTAAGAGGTCTGTTGCCCAATAAAAAACAAGAGATCAGACATGTATTTGTCTATCCTCTTGTTTAAAATAGCAAAATATTCTTGTTTCTTCTATAAATGGTGTTCAAAAGCTTTTATCTACGGCAATCAGTCTTCTCAAATGTAAAACATGAGGAGCTAATTTTATTTGAGTATTCTTTTTGCTCGATGCAGGACGGCTTTTTTACAACCTCTGATTCACATGGTGTTCAATTAGCAGCTGTCCTTCGGTATTAGCTCAAAAAACGGCAAAATATGAGAAACTATTTTGCCGTTTGTTTCTCTAATACTCAGGTCAAACCGCTGATTTCACAACCTCTGTTTTTATTCATTCGATTTCAACGCATCAATCATATCGATATGCTTTAATTTGAAATGGGTAACAATCATCACAATAACCGTAAATACGATAGTTAATCCTGCTGATAAGACATAAGCCCACCATGTGATCACTAATGGAAAGATGACATTCTCCATAGACGCTTGTTGCAAGATGAAGTCAGTCAATATATATCCTACACCAAATCCTCCGATGATTCCTAAAAGAGTAAAGATGATATTTTCTCGAACAATGTACATCGTGACTTCTTTATCAAAAAATCCAAGGACTTTTATTGTAGATAATTCGCGTACACGCTCGGAAATATTGATATTAGTTAGATTATACAAGACGATAAAAGCCAGCAGTCCTGATAATACGACAAAGATTAAGACAACCGAGTCTAAGTTCGCCATTGATTCTTCTTGCGTTTCGATTTGTTTGGACATGAAAGACGTATTTGTCACAGCGTCTGTGGCAAGCAGTTTCTCGGAAAGCATTTCTTCTTCTTTTGTTGTCATCTTATCTGTACGCAGCAAAAATGCATTATCCATCATCGATTGATCAGTAACTGAAGCATAATATTCAGGGGACATATAAATAAAGCTACCTAGATAGTTTTTCACGATTTCTTTTACTTCGACTTTCCATTCTTTTTGATCTTCATCATAAAGCGAAATATGATCTCCTGTAGATAAGTCAAATAGTTCTGCTGCTTTTTGCGTAATAGCGATTCCTGTTTTAGGCAAGGAGCGTGGGTTCTCTTCAAGATCAGTTAAATGGATAAAACGATCCAAATCAGCTGTTTTACTTGGTACGATCACTGTCAGACTTTGCGAAGCATGTCCTTTTTTTCTCAATTCTACGGTTTGAGTATGAATAGCTAGGATCTCATTTACTTTTTCTTGCTTCTGCAGCATATCCGCTGCTTTTTGACGACTATCTTCCGTGGATGAATCCAATGTAACGATTGCTTGATAGTCAATGATCGGTCCAAATTGTTTGGCTGAGACAGAACTTAGAGAATCTTTCAATCCCACGCCTGCAACCATCAGCCCGGCACATCCAGCAATTCCGATAATCGCCATAAGCATTCTTGACTTATATCGGAAGAGATTTCGGTAACTGATTTTTTGATTAAAGCTAAGGCGTGACCACAGCGGAGTGATGTATTCAAGAAAAATGCGTTTCCCTGGCTTCGGTGCTTTCGGTTGAAGCAATGCAGCAGGCCGTTCTCTTAAATCTTTGAATAAAACGATCATTGCAGCGCCAAATGCGGCAATGAAGAATGCGGCAGCTGCTTGTAAAATCGGCGACCAGTCATAAAAAATAAGCGCACTCCCAATATCATACCGCTCGTTAGACAGCTCAAAAATGATCCTTGGCAAAAGATTCGTTCCTAATATCGTTCCTAAAACAATGCCTATCCCTGAGGCTAGACTTGCATAGATTGCATATTTTTTTGCGATTTCAACTTTCGTATAACCTAACGCCTTTAATGTCCCGATTTCCCTGCGGTTTTCTTCTACCATACGTGTCATTGTCGTAAAGGTGATCAATGCGGCAATAAAGAAAAAGAAAACAGGAAAAACATTGGCAATCGCAGCGATACGATCAGACAGATCACCAAATTCTTGAAAACCGACATTTTCTGAACGTTCATTGTATAGGTATGATGGTTTAGTTAAATTTTCAATTTTTTCTGCATTTCGATTCAATTCTTCCTCTGCAGAGGCCAGTTCACGTTCTTTCTCAACTAATTGCCTTTCTTGTTCAGCAAGTTGAGCTTCTTGTTGAGATAATGTTTGAACAGCGATTGTTCGTTGCGCTTCAGGAAGCTGCTGGATAGCTGCTGACTGTTGCGCTAACTGTTTTTTAGCATCTTCTAACCGTGTTCTTGCTTGCGTTGTTTGTGCTTTGCCATCAGCTATTTTTTGCTGTGCCGGTTCTAATTCTTCGTTGGCCGATTTTTTCAGCTCTTCTAAGCGTTCTTCAGGGCGATCTTGTAAATACTTTTCTATCTTTTCTTGATTTTGCTCCATTTTATCTTTGTAAGCTTTGCTGTACGTATTCAAATTCTTTACGTTTGTAAAATCAAGATATAAGACAGAATAAATATCTGTTTTAAAAACGGATTCAGGTAAATAGACAAAATAATCGACGCTACCATTTCCGACGTTCGCGTATCCTCTCTCCAAATTGTTGATGAACAATGGAGAACGGACAAAGCCCGTGATGGTATACTCTTTTTCTTTCAATTCATCTGAATCAATCTGATAAATATCACCGATTTTATACCCTTCATCTTCCGCTTTTTCATCCAATACAAGCTGGTTTGGTTTTTCCGGGAGTTTTCCATCAGTTAATTGTAGCTTGTTCTGCTTGTTATTTTTGTTATAAGAAAATATTTGAATCACTTCGTTTTTGCCAGTATTGGAATAATAGATCTGTTTTCCTGTTTCTACTTTTGCATCTGGGATCTTTTCTGCTTGAGCAATATCTTTTTGTGTCAAGCCACCAGTAGAAACGATTTGCAAATCAGAAAGTCCTGCTGTACCAACATAGTGATCCATCGTTTTTTGCATGACAGGTCCAGCAGTTTTGACACCTACAAATAAAAGTGTTCCTAGCATGACAATAAGGATGATTGCAATGAATCGTCCTTTAGATTGCCGAATTTCGCGAAAACCTGCTTTAAGATATGTTCTTGTTTTCATAAAATCCCCCTACCATACAATCTCATCAATGGATGAAGGATGATCATTTAATTCAACAGACCTTACTTTAGCATCATTAATATGAATGACTCTATCAGCGATGGGCGCTAAAGCAGAATTATGTGTAATGATCAAAACGGTATTGCCGTGTTGTCTGCTAGCGTTTTGCAATAATTTCAATACTTGCTTGCCCGTTTCAAAATCCAGCGCGCCTGTCGGTTCATCACATAAAAGAAGTTTGGGATTTTTAGCTAGTGCACGAGCAATTGAAACCCTCTGCTGTTCGCCTCCTGATAATTGGGACGGAAAGTTATTCAATCGATGAGCTAGGCCCACTTGCCTCAATACCTCTACAGGATCAAGCGCATCAGGAGAAACTTCCGTTGCCAATTCCACATTTTCTTTTGCTGTTAGATTAGGAACGAGATTGTAGAATTGGAAAACGAACCCTACATCTGTTCGTCGGTAAGCAGTAAGCTGTTTATCTGAAAATTGCGCAATATCTGTGTCATCAATAATGATCTGACCTTCATCAGGTGTATCCATCCCACCTAAAATATTAAGAATCGTTGACTTTCCTGCTCCACTTGGACCAAGTATAATCACTAATTCGCCTTTTTCAATTGAAAAAGAAATATCGTCATTTGCTGTAATGGTCGTTTCTCCCATTTTGTATCGTTTGTATTCATTTTTTACTTCGACATACTTCACTCTGATTCCTCCATTTTCACGATATTTCTCGCTATATCTATGCATCGAATGCGTTTTCTCACACTTATTTATTTTACCACTGAATTTCTCTAGACTAAAGAAAGGAATCCTTTATTTAGTTGACAAATAAACGATTTATGATTTACTCACATAAAAAACATTGTTATTTGAAAGAAGGAACATCATGAATGATTTAAAGGAAAATATGATTTTTGATTTATCAAAAACTGCTTTTGTCGCGATCGACATGCAAAAAGGGATCGTAAATAACGGTACACTCTCTCCACACACTGCAGCATCTATTCTGACAAACAATGATTTGTTAGCAAAAACATTGAAACGTACCGCTGCCTTGAAAGTTTTAGTGAACGTAGACATCTCCACTTTCCCTTATTTGAGTCAACAAACTGATATGGGTGGAATGACTGCTTCTGTACCTCCAGAATTCACTGACTTGTTGTTGAAGGATTCCTTGAAAGATACAAACAATATGTTGACTATCACAAAATACAATCCAAGTGCCTTTTTTGGTACTTCTCTTGATCTTCAACTTCGCCGGCGTGGAATCGAAACTATCATTTTAAGCGGTGTAGCGACAACAAACGGTGTATATGCTACTGCATTAGATGCCTTTCAACATGGGTATCATGTCGTACTTGCTGAAGATGCTTGCAGTGATCGTGACAAAGAATCCCATCAATTGTTCATAAAAAAGATATTTCCGAAAACTGCACGAGTACGCTCAACGAAACAAATAATCGAAGCTATCCAACAAAGCAAATAAGTACTGGCACACGTGATTTTCATTTACTTCTTTTTGATTTCATGGGAAAATAACCACAGGATTTAGATAGGAGTATGAACATGGTGAAAAAAAAGATCACAATCAAAGAAGTCGCTAAACTTTCCGGCGTTTCAATCACAACTGTCTCCTTGATATTAAATGGAAATACGGAGAAATTCAGTCCGAAAACTGTTCAGAAAGTTTTAGCTGCCAAAGAAGAATTAGGCTATCAGCCTGACTATTTTGCTAGACAAATGATTACCAAGGAAACGAAAACAATTGGTGTACTCGTTCCTGATATCACGAATCCATTCTTCAGTACACTGATGCGAGGAATTGAGGATATCTTGTATAAGCAGAATTTCGTCACGATATTATGTAATGCTGATTCTGATCATCAAAAAGAAATCGAATATCTAGCCGAGCTCACACGTCGAGGTGTGGATGGATTCATTATCGCGACTTCTGCTGTCTCTACAGATGCAATCAACGAAAATTTGAAAAAACAAGGCCGGCCCTTCATTGTTTTGGATCAGAAAAAATCTGAAGGATTTAGTGATGCCGTACGAACAGACGATTTTCGCGGTGGTTACCTAGCGGGCATGCACTTGCTTAGTCTAGGTCATCAAACGATCGCCCTTGTCTATCCTGAAAATCCGCCGGAAAATGTCCACGCTCGGATTGAGGGGTTTAAATCTGCTCTTGATGTTTACCAAATCTCTCACGACCAACTGATCCTCTTACCTACACAGTTCTCAAAACAAGGTGGCTACCAAATCACAGCAGAACTTCTTGATTCTGCTGCAACTGGTGTGTTTGCTTTAAATGATGAATTAGCTTTTGGATTATATCGCGGATTAGAGGAATCTGGAAAAAGCATTCCTGAAGACTACAGCATTATTGGCTATGATAATATAGATATGTGCGAGTATATCAAGCCGAAACTGACAACGATCGCACAACCGATCTTCGAATTGGGACAAACATCTGCCAAATTATTGTTAGATCGGATCCAATTCCCAGAAAAAGAATGGGAAGAAAAAAGATTACCTGTACGATTAGAAAAAAGATTTTCAACTGCACCCTTGAAATAGCTTTCAAGGTGTGCTATATTTTTATCGAACTATTAAAACGTTTTACTAAAACGTTTTAAAAAATAATTTTTCCCATCAAAATAAATGAGATAGTTGGAGGTTTGTAAAATGAACACGGTTACAGTAATTGGAAGTATTAATATGGACACTACCCTTCGTTTAACCAACATGCCCAAGCCAGGCGAAACAATGCATGCGCATGAGATTTTTCACGCTGGCGGAGGTAAAGGTGCCAATCAAGCAGTGGCAGCCAAACGTTCAGGCGCACGGACATCTTTTATTGGAGGCGTTGGGGCTGACAGCGAAGGACAACAGTTATTAGATCTACTGACAAAAGAAAACATCGATACATCTGGGATAGCTGAAATCCAAGGCGCCACAACCGGACAAGCAATGATTATGGTAGACGCAGCAGGAGAAAATAGTATCTTGATCCATGCAGGTGCAAATAATGCTTTCCATGAACAAGAAGTCCTAAAAAACAAGCAACTGATTACAAACAGTGACTTTATTATTGCTCAGTTTGAAAGTAGCTTAGATGCGACGATCCTAGCTTTTTCTATTGCAAAAGACGCAGGAAAAACAACGATCCTGAATCCTGCACCAGCTCGTGAAACGATCCCTACTGAACTACTTGAAAAAACAGATATCATTATACCAAATGAAACAGAAACAGAAATCATTACAGGAATCAGAGTGACAGATCATAACAGTTTGGTCGCAGCAGCCGAAAAACTCCATGAATTAGGTATTGGAACAGTAATCATTACACTAGGCAGTGCCGGCGCTTTCTATCATACAGAAAAAGAACACGGTATCGTCCCTGCTTTTAAAGTGGATGCCGTTGACACAACAGCCGCAGGTGATACATTTATTGGCGCATTAAGCAGCACACTTCAGCCAGACCTTAGTAACTTGAAAGAAGCGATCCTTTATGGAAATCTAGCCTCTTCTGTTGCTGTGCAGTCTTATGGTGCGCAACCTTCTATCCCTTACCGCGAAGCTTTAGAACAATCAGCAGTCTAAAATTAACAATGAGAGGAAGAAACAAACATGAAAAAAGGAAAAGTAATCAATTCAGATATTTCACGAGTAATCGCACAAATGGGGCACTTTGATAAATTAAGTATCGGGGATGCAGGCATGCCTGTCCCCTTTGGTACTGAAAAAATAGATTTGGCTGTCTCAAACGGTCTTCCAAGCTTTTTATCTGTTTTAGAAAACGTTTTAGAAGAACTTGAGGTACAATCGATTGAATTGGCGGAAGAAATAAAGACAATGAACCCGGAAATATTGGAAAAAATCAAATTATTGTTACCAGATACACCGATTAGCTTTATCCCACATGAAGAAATGAAAAAAGAGTTGAATAACTGTCATGCATTTATTCGTACAGGCGAAATGACACCTTACGCCAATATTATATTAGTGAGTGGAGTGGTCTTCTAATGGAAACGACAATGAATCCTGAACAGATGGTACTGTCCGAGCAGATTCATATGCTGATTGAACAGTTGGGAGGAAAAGACAATATTGATTCTGTCCTTCCATGTGCGACTCGGCTTCGTATCAAATTGAAAAAACAGCCAGTAGCCAATGCAGAAAAATTAAAACAGCAAATCCCTTCCATTAAGTATTTCATTTTACTCGATAGATATGCAGAAATAATCATGGATCAGGGATTGGCTCCTGCTTACAAGGAATTAACGCGTCAAATCGATCATTCAGCTCCTAAAGAAAAGCTAAATCCGATCGAAAAACTATTTGGTTTGATATCGGAAATCTTTACGCCGATCATTCCGCTGTTTGCCGGTTCTGGTATATTAAAAGGTCTGGTTGTTTTAGCGACTACGATTGGCTGGCTTAGTGAAACAAGCGGAACTTATCATATTTTGTCTGCTGCGTCGAATGCCGTCTTTTATTTTCTGCCAATCTTTCTTGCTTTTTCTGCCGCCAAAACGTTTAAAGTGAATGGATATATTGCGGCTGTCATTGCTGCAGCACTGATTGAACCGAATCTGACCTCTTTACTTTCAGACAGTGGCAAAGCAGCTACTGATTTTCTGGGGATTCCTGTAGTACTGATGCAGTATACGTCTACTGTCATGCCGGCGATTTTAGGTATTTTCTTTTATTCTTTTGTTGAAAAATTCCTCAAAAAATATATTCGCGAAAATATGCAATTAGTATTTGTACCTTTACTTTCATTAGTTATCACGGTTCCTTTGACGTTAATGGTATTCGGGCCTGCGGGTGTTTACCTTGGCGAAGGTTTAGCTGCCGCAATTACTTGGATGATGGATATTAACGGACCGATCAGCGGCGCAATCATCGCTGGTGGTTGGAATATTTTGGTAATATTTGGTATCCAATGGGCTGTAAACCCTGTCATGATCAGTAATATCTCTGCTTATGGGTTCGACCGAATCGTTCCGTTGACAGGAGCAGCCAATTTTGGAATGGCTGGTGCAGCTTTAGGTGTATTTCTACGAAGTAAACGTTCAAAAACTCGTTCGATCTCCGGTTCTGCTTTTGCTTCGATTTTACTTGCGGGAGTGACCGAACCAACTGTTTACGGAATTGCGATCCCATTGAAAAAACCATTTGTTGCTGCTTGCATTGGTGCAGCTGCTGGTGGAGCTGTAATGGGATTTGCCCAAGTGAAAGCGATCGCTTTTGTATTTGGTAGTCTGACCACATTGCCTGCATTCATTTCCGGTACTTTTTTCTGGTACTTAGCAGGACTGGCTGTTAGTCTAGTCGTAGCAATGATTACTACTCTCGTT
Organism: Enterococcus sp. DIV0436a; assembly: GCF_051711605.1. NCBI lineage: Bacteria > Bacillati > Bacillota > Bacilli > Lactobacillales > Enterococcaceae > Enterococcus > Enterococcus sp. DIV0436a. The sequence goes on along the minus strand of NZ_JBIONA010000001.1, from coordinate 437,204 downwards.
AGCGGGTTTGATGAAGACCTAATGTCTTATGAATAGTTAATGAAAAAGACTGAAGTATGAGATGTTTATCACATATTTCAGTCTTTTTCTTTTTAGGATCATTATTTTTATAAATTTTTGTGATACTTTCCAAACTTTGGTATAATTTACATATGCATAACCATTTTTATCCCCACTTGTTTATCCCCAAACAAAGGTGGTCTATGCAATAAAATGAACGTCAATGAAAAACGAATGAATGCTCGTTGCTTATTTACAAATTGTTTTATTTAGAATACACAGACAGATTTATGAAAAGAAAAAGCTTTTCGACACGATTATCTGTTCCAAAAAATGTCTAATGAATGCTGAATAAGACAGAAAATCAATGAAAGGAAAAGGACTAGTTTATTATGAAAAATAAAAAAACGATACGTTTGCTAGCTGCTACTTGGCTGATTGCTCCGTCTGTTTTGTCGACCAATACCGTATTTGCCGTAGATAATCAAACAGCTGATCAAACAGTCACAACAGATACGACTACATCCAGCTCAGCTACTAGTGAAACAACGGATTCTTTTACAGAAGACCCAACTGGAACAACTAACTCAACAACAGGATCGACCGAGCCAACTGAAATTGATCCGGCTGATCCATCAGAAAATGAAAAGCCAGCCGAGACATATTCCCTTACAATTGCTCCTTCTTTGATTGGTAAGATCCAACTGACTGCTTCGACAGCGGATTCCCCTGAACAGCAACCTTTGGATATTACGGAAAGTGGAACGGTAGAAGGTTTATTAGCGGAAACGAAGGTAACTTACACTATTACGCCAGCTGAAGGTGAACAAATTGCTTCAGTCGCTGTTAATGGTGCCAAAGAAGTAAATTATGATGCAAAGACCTTTACAGTAGGTACGAACAATTTATCTATTACTGCAGAATTTGAACCTGTACCGGATACTTCAACAGAGAAACCAACTGATCCTAGTGAAGAAGTCCCTAGTACACCAGATCCGGAAACGCCAAACAAACCAGATGTGGGTAATAACAACAATAATAATGGTTCAAATAATTCAAACAATAATAACAATAATTCGAACAGCGGGAATTCTTCGAATCAAACAAACCCATCTGGATCGAATAACAATGGAAATACTCAGAGAGAACCAAACCATCCAAACAATGGTTCATCAAATGGCGGAACGAACAATGCTTCATCTCGTCCAAATACAGCAAATCAAAGCGGTATAGAGAATCCATCTTCTGCTTCTTCTGATTTTGTTGTAAAATCACCAATTGATGCTGTATTGCCTACAAATACAACGAATGTCCAACAAGCAATCGTTCGAGAAGCATTCAAGCATCTTGGAAAACCATATGTATGGGGAGCAAAAGGTCCAAATACTTTTGACTGTTCTGGTTTGACTTATTACGTATATATGAAAGCAACCGGTCATTATATCGGTGGCTGGACAGGCGAACAGCAATATGCAGGTACACAGATTCCAGTAAGTCAGGCCCAACCTGGTGATCTCGTCTTCTGGGGACCTTCTTCTGGTGTTACCCACCACGTAGGTATCTATATTGGGAACGGACAATTTATCCATGCGCCTCAACCAGGAGATAAAGTTCGAGTAACTTCTATTTCAGATTTCACGCCTGATTTTGCTGTCCGAGTAAACTTAGCAGGTTTACCTGCTGCTTCAGGTTCGCTGACAGGCGGCTCATCTATTTTAGATGGATTAGATGGCTCGTTCCATTTCAGTCAAAACCAAACAACTGATCAGTTCTTGAAAAAGATTGCAGATGATGCACAGGAAATCGGGCAAAAAGAAGGAATCTACGCATCAGTCATGATGGCTCAAGCTATCCTTGAAAGTGGATCTGGAAACAGCTTATTATCAAGCGAACCAAATCATAACCTTTTTGGTATCAAAGGATCATATAAAGGAAGCAGCGTGACCTTCAATACACTTGAACAAGATAGTTCCGGACAAAGCTACCAAATCCGCGCACAATTCCGTAAATATCCTTCTTACAAGGAAAGTTTGGAAGACTATGCCGACTTGATCAAAAATGGACTGACTGGCAATCCTGATTTCTACAAACCAACTTGGAAGTCGGAAACAAAAGACTACAAAGAAGCAACCAAATATTTGGAAGGACGTTATGCTACAGATCGCCAATATTCACAAAAATTGAACGCGATCATCGAAGCGTACGACCTGACAAAATATGATGAACCGAAAAAAGAAGCAGCAACAACTGAAGAAGCAAACGCTGAAATCCTCAATATGTCTAAGCGATTCGATGTGCCAATCAAATGGACAACAGATGGCGTGCCAATCACAGGATTAGAATTTTCAACGATAAAACGCGTCAACAACGCTTCTTCCATCTTCCGTGTCGCTTCAATCTGGGATTTGTGGAACAATTTTACGGCAAGACAGATACCAGAAACAACTACTCGTACAGTTAAAGCTGCAACTGTTCCTGTACTAACCTTGTTAAGTTTAGACAAATCATTCTGGCTTGATCTGCCTTTAAAGAAATAGAATAAATTAAAAAGGGGATGTGACACTGTCACACTCCCTTTTTAATTTATTCTATTTCTTTATATTTATTTTGTATTCCGTTACAAACTCGCGTACTTGGTTAGGTTCCAGAGTGACATCTCCAAAACTTTCAAGTCGCTCCGCTCCTGGCAGTTCTTGAGTCTCAAATGTGATACCGCCATGATTTACTAATTTATTCCCGCGCATTTCCGGTCCATCTTCTCCAAAATTTGCTGTAAAAATCACGATTCCTGAAGCATCTGTTTTTACTTGGATCGATACTTTTTCATCTGGGCTTGTCAATTCCGCAGCATTTAGTAAACCAGATTGTTTTTTCAACAAAAATGGATGATCGATACCGCCCACTATCATTGATTGGCGAAAATCACTGGCAAAGACCTCACCTAATTTTTTAGGACGTTGGAAGTCAAATGCTGTGCCACTTACTGAAACTACTTCTCCTGTAGGCGTTGTATCTTTATTGAGCGTAGCAAATAATCGGCTATTCAACCAAAGTATATGTTCGTCGATTGACTGTGCTGGATCACCGGTTAAATTGAAATAGACATGATTTGTAGGATTGAATACTGTTTTGCGGTCACTGATCCCTTGGACCGTCACTCGCCATGTATCATCGTTCGTCAGCGTATACCGTACTTCTACATCTAAAGTTCCAGGAAATCCGTTTTCCATGTCTGGGCTAGTCTGATAGAAAATGACCGATGCTTCGTTTTCACCATTGATGACTGTATAATGCCACTGCTTGGCTTCAAAGCTAGGTGCACCACCATGTAAACAATGACCAGTGTCCGGGTCTGTTTTTACTTCGAACGTTTCATCATCTAATTTGAATGTGCCATTCGTAATCCGTCCAGCCATACGTCCGATTGAAGCACCGATATAAGGGTCTTTTTCTAGATATTCTTTTGCTTCATCAAAACCTAAGATCAACTCTCGTTTTTCATTATCGATTATTGTTTGAAAATGAACAACCCGTGCCCCAAGATCACTGACAGACAAAGATGTCCCATTTTGATTCGTGATCGTAATCAAGTGATAGTTTTCGCCAAAATTTTGTTCATTGATTTCCATGTTCCTTGCACCCTCTTTTCTTTCATTTGCACTGATTCCAGTATACATGGAAACCGTTTTCTTAACAGCTTATTCCGTGAGTAACGAGAAAAAATTTACTATATTCTAATAAAAGACCGTGAAAAAAAGGTTGTGACAAAAATATTGTCACAACCTCTTTTTCCGAACAAACGGTGTTCAAAAGCTTGCATCCGCGGTAATAAGCCCAACCAAACGAAAAATATGAGGAGCTATTTTTGCTTGGCTGTTCTTATTACTTGATGCAGGACAGCTTTTTCACAATCTCTTTTTCAATACGATTCCAGTATATAACCATGTCGTCAGTACATAGTAGATGAAATACAATACGAAGAAGATCGTAAACGGAACCCAAATATCTTTGTATGGATTTTGCATGAATAGACCAAACATTTGTAATCCGAATAAGACATGGACTACACCTAAGATTCCTGGTGCTAAGAATAACACGCCTACTTCTCTACGGATCGATTGTTTAAGCAACCCGCGTCGTGTTCCTATCTTTTCAAGCATTTCATAACGAGCAATGTCACTCTTGCTTCCTGACAAGATCTTGAACATCAAACAGCTAGCAAGCATGGTCAAGAAAGCTAAACCTAGGAAGAATCCCATAAATTCAAAACCAGAGAATAGACCATTATACACTTCATACATTTCATATTTCTGGTTGCTGTACTCTACTTTTTGCAAAGATGGATTGTTCATTTTATTTTGAGCAACAAGTGTTTCGATTGGTTTCAGGTTTGCTTGGAAGTCTTTTACCTGAACTAGCTGTAAAGTGGATTGTGGCAAGTTCAGTTGATCAAATTCTGATTGACTGACTACCTTGATTTCTTTTTCTTGCTGTTCCGGCAATTCATAGCTTCGAAGTTCCTCTTGTACAGTCAGTTCATTCATTTTTTCAGCAGGAACTTTTTCTTTCGTGATCTTCGGCGGTGTTCCATCTTCATGTTTTATCATGATCAATGGTTGAGCCGCAAATTCACTTGCATTATAGTAAATCGTTCCCGCATCTTCTTTTTGAGTATAAGAAGCAGAAAGTGTTGGTGAAAGTTCTTTGATTTTTTGCTGATCTTCTGCCCGAGGATTATTCATCACTAGATCATATCCAGAATTGTTTTCTGTCAAGTCTGCAATTTCATTTTTAAAACCTAATCCTACCGTCAAAGCGCCCAGTGCCAAGGCAAACAGCATAGCGACCATTGAGAGCATTTGTGTATATTCACGAATACGAAAGTTTAACTGTGACAATGTGAAATTGTTCAATTTTTTCAATGAAATCTGTTCTGATTTCTTTAGTAATGATAAAAAGAAAATGATCACAGAATGGAAAATGAAATAAGTTCCTAATACGATCGTAACTAAGGCTACTCCTATACCAAAGACTTGATAGGTCCCCACGTGTTTCATCATATAGTAACCGCAGCCTAGAAAAGCAATTCCCAGTACTACTTCAAGGAAAAACAAGAATTTATGCTGCTTGATTCTTGTTGGTGTCTGATCCGCACGAATCAATGCTAATATCGGTTTTTTGACAATCGAAAAAGCATTGACAACAGCAGCTAATAAAAACAAAACAGCAAAAAACAAAACAGTGATCAACAACCCGTGAATACTAAAAGGTGTAAAATGCGAAATATTGAGATCTAACTGATCCACTAATAATCGGTGGACGATACTTGTCAATCCTACACCGACAGCTGAACCCACTAAAGTAGCTGCGATCCCTACTAAGAATGTTTCAGAAAAAATCATCTGTGCGATTTTTCTGCCTTTTGCTCCTAGCATCATAAACATTGCATAGTCTTTTTGCCGCATCGTCATCAAAAAGGAATTTGCATATAAAATATAAACGAATGTGATGATCCCTAGTAAAACAGAACCGAATCGGAAAATGATAACTGTAGCCGCAACGATCGTATTACTTTTCAAAAAAGCTTCGTTGCTTGCCATTGATTCAAACATGTAAAAAATAGCAGATGCCATAACTAATCCTGAGAATAACACCAAGTAGTCTCTTAAACGGCTCTTGATCCCAGTAAGTGATAATTTCCAAAGCATAGTCAATCTCCCCCTACTGTTCCAAGTTTCCAAGAATAGATAGTATTTCTCGATAGAAGGAATCACGGCTTTGATCTCCACGTTTCACTTCTTGATGGATACCGCCATCCTTGATGAATAAAATACGTTGGCAATAACTTGCAGAAAACGGATCATGCGTCACAAGAAGAATCGATACATGATCTTTTGTATTCAATTCATCCATCGTATCTAAAAGATCCCGGGCACTTTTGGAATCCAGCGCACCTGTAGGCTCATCCCCTAATAGAATCGTTGGTTGTGTGATCAATGCACGTGCGGCGGCGACCCGTTGTTTTTGTCCACCGGAAATCTCAGAAGGATAGCTTTCCAAAATATGAGAGATGGATAAACGTTCTGCAATTTTTTGGACACGTTGCTTGATTTCTTTTGGTCTGACGCCTTGTAAAGAAAGAGGAACAGCGATATTTTCTTGTGCTGTCAAGCTTTCTAATAAATTGAAATCTTGGAAAATAAAGCCAATCTCATTCGCACGAAAATCTGCTAGTTGATTTCCTTTTAATGTGGTCACATCTTTTTGATTGATTCGGATATGCCCATCTGTTGGTTTATCTAATGTGGATAAAATATTCAAAAGTGTCGATTTACCAGAACCAGAAGCGCCCATGATCCCAATAAATTCGCCTTTTTCTACATCGAAGCTGATGCCGCTTAATGCTTGCGTCTTTTTCTCATTGTTTTTTCCGTATACTTTTGTTACATTCTGTACTTCGACTATTTTGTTCATTTCTTTCCCTACCCTTTAATTAGTTTTTCCAGTGCTGTTTTCGGCACGTCTTTTTTTTCGACTTCTTCATACGAAGTGACACCTTTATTTTTGTTCCAGGTGATTTTTAAATATGCTCCTTTACGAAGCGGTCGAGTCAATTGTCCCTTGAAGTCCAGTTCTTTTTCCTTACCCTCTTTCGTATAGCCAGGCAGGATATATCTATAGTTGACTGTTTCTTGTCCAGAGTCTAACTTTGAAACTGTTTTTGTACCATCTGTCGTAATTTGTACATAGTATTCTTCTCCACCCATAACTACGTAATCTGCGATTTTCACCCCTGCAAGTACCACAACGATGAAAACAAGTAGACCGATCAGAAGTTTTTTCACTTTTTCCCCTTCTCTCTTACTTTATATACTGATTATAGAAAAAAGCGAACAATTCTGCCTTCGAATCAACTATCATTCTTCTTTCAATTTTGTCATTTTCTTTAAAACAACTAAAAAAAGAGTTCAAGACAATAATCCGTCCTAAACTCCTTCTTCCTATCTTACAAAAAGTATGTCACTTACGGTCTTTCATGTCGCCTGTATTGATAACAGGTTGCGTTCCTTTGTCTGTAATGATTGAGACAAGTAAATTATTGATCAATTGGACTTTCCGATCATCGGTGAAATTGATTTCTTGTCCATCTTCGATTTGCTCTAAGGCCATTTGAGTGATTGTGACAGCTCCTTCAACAATGGTTTGTCGAGCAGACAAAATGGCTTTTGCTTGTTGACGTTGGAGCATGGCACTAGCGATTTCTGTTGCATAGGCTAAATGGTTCAAGCGTGTTTCGATTACTTCGACACCTGCTACTGCTAAACGCTCTTGCAGCTCTTTTTGCAACTCGTCAGACACTGCCGTCGTGTTTCCTCGAAGCGTCAAATCATTCTCATTGAATGTATCATACGGGTATTGGCTAGCGATATGCCGAATGGCTGTCTCACTTTGGATTTCTACAAAATCTTGATAATACGCTACATCGAATAATGCCTTTGCTGTATCAACGACTTTAAAGACTACTACTGCTGAGATTTCGATGGGGTTTCCATCCAAATCATTGACTTTTAAAACAGAACTATTGAAATTCCGAACTTTCAACGAAACAGTCATTTTTTGTGCCAAAGGTATCGTAAGGAAAAAGCCATTTTCTCGAATCGTACCTAAATATTGTCCAAAAAACAAAATTACTTTTGCTTGATTAGGACTGACTACAGTTGCCGAACTTAACAACAATAACGTGATCAACCAAAGAAAAATACTTAAAAAAAGTGCCCAAACTTTCGCTTGCCACATGCCTAAATAGAAGAAAAACAATCCAACTAAAGCTAATACGACCAATCCGACAATCCCTGCATAGCCATTGATATAAAATGCTCTTTTTTCTCTCATGCTACTTCCTGCGCTCCTTTATCCTTCAATAAATATCTAATGTTACTTTTTTAATTTTTTTTTCGAATACGCGCCATTACACCTTCTAGTTCTAACTCTTTGTCTTCAGTGATGTACCAACCGCTTGCCTGTGTCCCTCCGGCTGCCTGCGGTAAATAATCCAATTTTGTTCGAACCCAGTGCTTTTCTTCTGTAAAATAGTCTTCTACCAAGATCTCTAGATCCATCCCTGCTGAAAGAGGCAAATCTTCCCGAACAGATTTAAAGATAAATCGTTCCTTCTTCCCATCATACTTCAATATTCCTGTATCGATAATCGGTAAAGAATAATAATCCAGCTCTTTCTTCACCGTCAATAAATGTTTGAAAACTTCATGGTATACTTGCTCTAATTGACGACCTTCTGAATTGTTCGGGTAATTAACCATCACTTTTTCTTTGTCTGGATCATAGAAGGTTTGGCTTAGTTGAGTGATATAAGTATGTAATCTTTCCATTTCTGTCTTTAACTTTTCTCTTTGACCTTCTTCTACCTTCATATACTCTTTCACCCTGTTTTCTTTTTAGATATTTTCTTTCTTATTTTACTATAGTTATGTGCGTTAAGCGATGAAAAACAGCAAAGATTGGAAGGATCTTTGCTGTTTTTTCTTAAAATATCCAGTTGAGTACAGGATCAATCTGTTTCATTGTCCTCTTGATCCGTCGTAATATTGATCGATGTGTCTTTAGCAGTGATCTTTAGCTTTTTCTGTCCTTGTTCTAACAAAGTATTTGTTATTGGCTGGTAGTCTTTTTCAATATAAGATTCACCAGACGTTTGGATAGTATAGCCACTGTTTTCCATCTCATGCAAAGATAAATTACCACCGTTTAGGATGACTTTTCCTTCTTTGCTGATCAAACTGTCTTCTAGATGGAAGTTGCTGTTTTCACCTGTGACGATCAAGTTATCCACATTGGCCTCATCTAGTCGAAGTGAGCCTAATTCATCTTTCGCAGTTATTGTTCCTCCTGTAAATTCATTGAACGATACCCAGCCATCATGTGTCTTAGTATTCACTTTTTTGATTGATACTTCGTTGATATCAATTGCACTATTATTCCCTTCGATTGTCAATTCAGATAATTCATGATCTGCAGGGACAACAATAGTGATTTGTGCACTTGTGTCTTCTAAACTAATGATTGCACCTGTTGATTTTTTGACTGCATTCACAGTCAACACGCCATTTTTCTCCTTTATTTCTGGCTTTTCTGTCTTATCATAAGTCGTTTTTATCTCAAAATCCAATCCGCGTATGACCGAAACTGTTTGATTTTCTGCATGGATGACGATTTTGTTTGCATCCTTGATTTTTTTTGTCTCAGTAACCATATCGATCAACCGAGGACCATTATCCCAAGTCAGACTTTTTTGAGCGCCTAATGTATAAGTTGCACCTGCTAGGAGGCCACCAGTAAGCATCAGACCAATACCGGTAATCAAAAAATGTTTCAATCTCAATTTATGTGTCCTCCTTCAAACGCCCGCTGAATGCAGTTCTCTTTTTGTAATAAAACGTCGTCCCATCCATTTAACAAAGTTCATCATGACATAAAAAAGCCCTTTTGTTCCTTTCAGCAACAGTGGCGAAATAAATACTGCGCTTCCTGTGGCGAACAGACCGACACCGATAAAGAATAATCCACTCAGAATCGATTGTCCAAACACACTTATTCCTGATATGATCATGAATAGGCCAACACCTAAGATACTGATACATAAAACATAGATACTAAAAATGAGCGCTAGTAAAGCAACCAATAGTCCCCCAATAACCAATATAAACCCCAGTGCTAGTGGAATGAGGACAGGAGAAGCAAATAAACCGATAATGATTAACCAAATCAGGCGAATTTGTCTTTTTGGATTTTTCACTAACTCGTTTTCTGCTTGTTCTTCTTCTGAAAAGTAACTGATTTTTAATTTTAAGGCAAACTGCTTTGGTGTACCATATTCATCAATGATCTGATCTAATGTTTTTCCAGAATCTAAAAAATATTCCTCATAATACTGGATCAAATCAAAACGATCGTCTTCAGGAATTTCTTGAAGATGATCCACAACTTCATTCAAATATTCATTCATTTGTGCTCTCCTCCAATAACCGGTCTAAAGAATCTCGAAAAACAATCCATTCATCAATAATTTCTTCTAAATGACGACTTCCCATTGGTGTCAACGAGTAATATCGACGGTTTCTGCCTTCAAAAGGTTCATCATAGGTCTCAAGATATCCTTCTTTTTTCAATCTTCTCAAAACCGGATATAGTGTAGATTCACTGACAGAGAGACTTTCTTGTACGATTTTTGTTAAGGCATACCCATACATATCTTCCTTGCTTAATGCTGCTAGCACAGTACCATCAAGAAGAACAGTTGGAATCTGGATGTGCATTACGTCACCTTCTATTCTCAAGTGTAATATTTTATTTCAATCTATATTATACAACATATAATATAGTTTCAAAATCAGTTTGTCAAATACAAAAAAACTGACTAAAAGATTTGATCCTTTTTAGTCAGCAAAAAAATGGCTTCTCTTTGATTTTTATTATAACAGTGGCATAATCCAATTTGTCCACATCCAGCTCAGTGGCATGATAACGATCATTGCAGGTATCATGTCAGCTACTGGGAACATTTTCACGTTGATCATTCTAAAACCGGTAGCGACCATCAAGAATCCGCCGCAAGCTTTAAAATCTAAGATCATGTCTGGTGTAGTCAATGGATAAATAAATTTTGCCAATAAGAACAAAACGCCGTTTGTATAATTAAGCGAGACAAATAAAAAAGCCATTTATGTTACACTCAAATTGTAATACCCGCTAAAGCATACAAGGAGAGTGAACACAAATGACTTATACCCATCTTACACCAAACGAGCTTGTAATGATAGAAGCATATTTTCATCAAGAAACTCCGGTTGCTATCGTTGCGAAGCAGCTTAAACGTGGACGCCAAACAATTTACAATGTCTATAACTTTCTCAAATGTGGTGGAACAGCACTTGAATACTTTGAACAATACAAAGAAAATAAGCGACGTTGTGGGAGAACCGAAATCATTTTTCCTGCTGAGGAAAAAGAATACATTGAAAAAAGATCAACTGAAGGTTGGACCCCAGACGTCATTATTGGCCGTGCAGAGCGAACCTTCTCTTGTTCAGTAAGTACCCTCTATCGCCGGTTTAAGACGGGAGAATTCAATGTTTTACATTTACCGATGCAAGGAAAACGAAAACCAAATGGTTATAAGGAAAAACGTGGAAAACAGGCATTCAAAAGAAATATTTCTGAACGTAAAAAAGATTATGTCGTTTTCGAAGAAGAATTTGGACATTTAGAGGGTGATACGATTGTCGGCATCCACCATAAAAGTGCCGTCATCACACTCGTTGAGCGACTTTCAAAAGCCATTATCGCCTTGAAACCAGAAGGCCGTAAGGCAGTTGATATTGAAAATTCGATTAATGAATGGCTTCAATCCGTACCCAAAAATCTTTTCAAATCAATTACCTTTGATTGTGGAAAAGAATTCTCTAATTGGAAAAGTATTAGTAATACGAATGATATTGATATTTATTTCGCAGACCCAGGAACGCCTTCCCAACGGGGATTAAATGAACATTCAAACGGACTCCTCCGAAAAGATGGACTACCAAAAGAAATGGAATTCAACCAAGTCAATCAAGGATTCATCTCATCCGTTGCGTCCAAAAGAAACCATATCCCTAGAAAATCACTAAATTACCAAACACCATTAGAAGTTTTTTTGAGTTACGTAAATGGAAAGTTTTGTCTCGCTTAATTTGACAAATAATAAAATATAAAAAATAATGAATTGGGGAATTGCTATCACAGAAACGACATACCCTAAATTACACGCAAAAATAGCTGCTGTGAAAAAATCAAGGACAGATTTAGAAATCAAAATCGTACTGTCTCCTGTCATCCCAGAATCTAAACTTCCATAGATCCCCGTACCACTTGCACAAAATAGAACAATGACCGTCACTAATGTACTGATAAATTCATCGTGGGTCATACCAAGCTTTTCACTAGGGAAGATTTTAGAAATAGGTACTTGCATCAGCGCAGCCCCCTTATTTATCCCATTACCTAAATGAACAATCAGACCAATCGCTGTTCCTATCACTAAAGCAAAAATAACAGCCGGCATATTTTTCATCGACGCAATGGAATAGATTCCCATCCCCATCGAACACACACCAAAAACCATCGTCAGCTGTGCTTTAAAATGTTCACTTAATTTATTTCCTACTAATCCGCCAATTAGTCCGCCAAGCAAAACGGAACCTACATTAATCAAAACTCCAGTTGGCATCAAAAAACTCCTCTCTTTTTCTACGAAGCGAAAAAAATCAGAAAAATTTCTGTAATTATTGCTTTCGCTGCAAGAAAGATTGTACCAGACAGAGTAGGTTACACCAATTCATTTTTTGTGTTAAAGTATTCTTTATTGGAATAAGTAGGAGGAATATGATGGATATCCATAAATTTGAAGTTTTTCTTGATTTAGCCGAAACAATGAATTTCACCAAAACTGCTGAACGACAATTCACCACCCAAGGAAACATTTCTAAACAGATTCTTTCGTTAGAAACAGAACTAGACGTCAAATTATTCGAACGTGCCCATAGAAAAATCGAGTTGACCGAAGCTGGAAGCTTGTTGCTCCCTTATGTAAAAAATGTCGTAGAACAATACCATGCCATGCAAGAAGTGCTTGAAACCTATACGCAAGAAAACAATCTTTCATTAAATATCTTAACGATACCAACCATGATCAATTACCAAGGCTTTTCCAAAATTACCGAATTTTTGAAACGCCATCCTGAATTTACGGTCCAGTTGAAAGAAGTGGAAAGTATCGAACTGACTTATGACGATACAAATGAACATAGTGATACGATCCACTTTGCCAGAAGCTTTCAGGCCCCACCAAGTTCGATTGAGTGGTTGCCTACTGAAACAGACGATTTTGTAGCAGTTCTACCTAAAAATCATCCTTTAGCTAGTAAAAAGAAATTGGATCTAAGCGAACTGAAAAAGGAGAATTTTTTGGTTCTTGGCCCTACTACGAACTTGTATCAACCTGTGCTGGACTTGTGTCGCGAAGCTGGATTTGAACCGAGAATCTCTTATAAAGGATCAAGGATCGACTTGATCATCAATATGATTGCAAATGACATGGGGATTGCTATTGTTATGGAAAAAACAGTCAAAAATCTGTTAAAAGAAAATACTGTGATCCTCCCCATCTCTCCAACAAAAGAAAGTTATCTCGCATTTACGCGTAAAATCGGTGAACATTCTTTGGCTTCAGACACATTTTGGGAGTATTTAAATCAAGAAGAAAACTAAGCCCTACATTTTCTGTCCATCTATCCACCCCAAAAAAGAGAGCGACGCATGACTTTCGCTCTCTTTCTTACATCGTGCCATTGATTCAATGACACATCTAACGCTTCTCGTATTTCAATAGAAGATCAGCGATTTTATGCCGGAAGAACATTAAGAGCAATTCGCTAATCACAAAAAAACGTCTAAAAATCCCTAAAAACCTTCACTAGAATTTTTAGGTATTTTGTTCTTTTTTCCTATTATTTGCTTAAACGTATTATTGCTGTCGTCCCTACTCCTTCGATACTGCTATAATCGATACGTCCATCATGTAGTTCTAGAATTTTTTTGACCAGTGAAAGCCCTAGTCCATTCCCAGAAATCTGACGGCTTGTATCTCCTTGATAAAATTTTTCAAACATTCGATCTCGGGTCTCTTCATTCATTCCTACACCTGAATCGGTCACTTCCAGTACGATCTCTGTGGCTGTCTCAAATAGTTTGATATGAATCTGTCCATTGACTTGATTGTACTTTATGGCGTTATCCATGATATTCAACCACACTTGGTACAAAAACTCTTCATTGCCTGTGTAATTTACTGCAGCAAGTTCGATATCCAATTCTAGCTGTTCTTTCTCCCATTTAGGCTGCAAAAAAACGATTACTTCTCGAATTTGTTCATCTAATCGGTACTCTTTTTTTTCCAGTTGGATACGCTGGTTTTCCAGTTTGTTCAATTTTAAGATGTTCTCTGTTAATTGTGAAAGCTGCGTGATACTTTCGATAATCCGATATAAAAATATTTGGCGTTCTTCGTCAGAGAGATTTGGGGCTTGTAACAATTGTACGTATCCTTGGATTGTTGCTAGTGGTGTTTTGAATTCATGGGATACACTGGACACAAAGTCATTCCTCAGTGTCTCGATACTATTGAGTTCTTGGACCATAACGTTGAAATCTTTATACAGTTGCTGTACTTCTGCTACTTTCTGCTGTTCATCCATTCGAATCGAAAAATCTCCCGTTGCTACCAGACTCATATTTGTCCCTAGCGCACTGATTGGATGCAGAATACGCCGCCCAACAAAAATCGATATTCCTGTACCCACGACCATACTGAACCCTGCAAAGACGAATAACGGGTATAGCGTTGGTTTTCCAGCCGATTCAGCAGGTGAGATAGAATGTCGAGACAATAAGAAAATAAAACCGAGAAAACACAGCAGTGTCACTAAGATCGAAATGAAGACAATACTAGCAAAATAGATCCATAATTGTGAAAATAGCTTTTTTTTCATCTTTAAATAACCGCCTTATAGCCTAGTCCCCGTACTGTCATGATTTGAAAATCTTCCGTCTTTTCAAAACGGGTCCTTAAACGTTTGATATGTACATCGATCGTTCGTTCTTCTGTATTCGTATCTAATCCCCAAATATCATCCATCAACTGCTGGCGAGTGAAGATCTTGTTGGGATAAGACAGTAATTTATACAGAAGCAGAAATTCTTTTTGAGGCAGAATCAACGAATGCTGATCTTGTAACACTGTATAAGTATCCAGCTCTAATTTTGTTTGCCCAATCGTCAAGATACTGCTGTAATTGATTTTTGAACGTCGAAGCAATGCTTCCACACGCAGGATCATTTCATTCACATCGATGGGTTTTGTCATATAATCATCTGCACCTAATTTGAATCCACGTTTCTTGTCCTCGAAATCAGCCTTTGCTGTAATCATCAGAACTGGCATGTCGAATCTGGCGTTACGTAATGATCCTACCAAGTCATAGCCATCCATTTTCGGCATCATGATATCTGCAATGATTAATTCTATACGTGTCGCTTCTAGTTTTTTCAGCGCATCCTCTCCATTCAGTGCAGTGATAACTGAAAAGCCCGCTCGTTCCAACACAGAACGATAAAGCAACTGTAATTGCGGATCATCTTCTACTATTAAAATACGATTCATTGTTCTCCCTCTGTTTTTTGAAAAATTTCTAGATTTTTTCTTGCAGTTCATCTTCAGTTAACATTTATTTCGTATACTACGATCATTGTTCTGATATACTTATTAGTATACCGAATATTTCAATACGGGAGAAGGGTGATTATGCTTCAATTAAAAGATATAAAAAAATATTATAAAGTCGGCGAAACCACCACTAAAGCATTGGATGGTGTGTCTGTCGCTTTCAGACAAAAAGAATTCGTAGCGATTTTAGGTCCTAGTGGTTCTGGTAAAACGACTATGCTGAATGTGATTGGTGGACTAGATAATTATGATTCCGGTGATATGGTGATCAACGGAAAGTCTACTAAAGACTTCAAGGACAGCGACTGGGATGCCTACCGAAACAATTCTATCGGGTTCATTTTCCAAAGTTACAACTTGATTGGTCATTTAGGCATTATTGAAAATGTTGAACTTGGGATGACATTAAGTGGTGTTTCTAAAGACGAAAAACGAAAACGGGCAGAAGATGCCTTGCATCGGGTCGGCTTGACAGATCATATGCACAAAAAGCCAAATCAGCTATCTGGTGGACAAATGCAGCGAGTGGCCATCGCTCGAGCACTAGCCAATGACCCAGATATCCTTTTGTGCGATGAACCAACCGGAGCGTTAGATACAGAAACAAGTATCCAGATCATGGAATTGATCCAAGAGTTATCGAAAGAAAAATTAGTGATCATGGTCACACATAATCCTGAACTGGCCCATCAATACGCAGATCGGATCATTGAATTTTCTGATGGTAAGATCTTAACAGATTCCCATCCTCACATCGAACGACCAAAAGATGATCAATTTAACTTACGCAGAACAAAGATGAGTTTTTGGACAGCGTTGAAGCTTTCTTTCAACAATATCCGAACAAAAAAAGGACGTACTTTCTTGACCTCCTTTGCTTCCAGTATTGGGATCATCGGAATCGCGATCGTTCTGTCCCTTTCTTCTGGATTCCAAAAACAAATCGATAACACGCAAGCTGAAACGATGGCGAAATTTCCGATTACTATTTCTAAGGTAACGACTAACCAGACTCGTGACGATGCCGGATTGGGTGCAAGCAAAGCGGATTATCCAGACAGCAAAACGATTACTGCAAAAGTCAGCGAAGAAGATAAAGCACAGCACACGAATAAGATTGATCAAACATACGTCGATTACGTAACAGACATCGATCCTAACTTAAGTAATAATATCGGATTTACCCGTACTACAGGAATCAATCTTTTACGTGATGTAAATGGCAAAGTACAGCCTGTCAGCTTCTCGAATCAAAATCCTGATACGGAATCTCTTTCTTTATCTAGTACGATGTCAGCAATGACAGGTGTGGGAGTGTCAAGTTTCCCTACACAGCTTGACACTAGCAAAGAAAACTTTTTAAAAGACAATTATTCTTTACTTGCCGGAAGTTATCCAGCCTCAGCAACAGATGTCGTGCTGATCGTAGACGGCAATAATAATACTAATATCAACGCATTGAAGAATCTTGGATTTGATGTGAAAGAAGACGAAAAACTTGATTTTGATGATATCGTTGGTACAACATTCAAATTAGTAAACAACAATACTTACTATACAAAACTTCCAACTGGGAATTTTATCCCTAATACAGATTATGATGCGATGTATCAGAATGCTTCTGATGAATTGAAGATCTCGGGGATCCTACGCGTGAAATCTTCTTCTACAATGAATCTCTTATCTCCAGGAATCGCTTATAGCGATCAATTAACGACTCAAATCGTCAACGAAAACAAAGAATCAGAAATCGTCAAAGCTCAAAGAGACAGTGATGTAAATGTCTTAACTACTGAAAAAGTTGACGAAAATGCCAAACAAACATTGCTTAGTTATTTAGGTGGAGACAGCTTGCCTTCAAGTATCATGATTTATCCGAACAATTTTGAAGACAAAGAAAAGATCTTGGATTATCTAGATGATTACAATAAAGGCAAATCAGATGAAGATAAAATCATTTATACTGATTTAGCTGGAACGATGACTGAACTGACTGGCGGATTGATGGATGCTATCACTTATGTCCTTATTGCTTTTGCAGGGATCTCTTTAGTAACAAGTATGATCATGATCAGTATCATTACTTATACATCTGTGATTGAACGGACAAAAGAAATCGGTGTACTAAAAGCTTTAGGTGCACGTAAAAAAGACATCACTCGCGTATTTGACGCAGAAACGTGTATTTTAGGTATTTCTTCTGGGATATTAGGTGTGTTTATTGCATGGCTAGCTACGTTCCCTATCAATAGCATCTTATACAACATGACGGATCTAAAAAATGTTGCTCAACTAAATCCTGTCCATGCGATTATTCTAGTGATCGTCTCTACTATATTGACGATGCTTGGCGGTCATCTTCCTGCACGAATGGCAGCGAAAAAAGACGCCGCTATCGCTTTGCGTGCAGAATAAGGTTGTGACAACCACATTTAGATTTGAGTCATAAGAGCGCTGAAATAGTAGAAAACAGCAAGAAACGAGGAAGTAATATGTTCCTTGTTTCGCGCTGTTTTTTTTAATTATTTTTTATAATTCTGGTATACTTTTCTTTCCTTTGTACCACAACTCTTCTGGCGTATACCTGTCTTTTCCATTTATGAATACTGTTCCATCTGCTTCAATCGTTACTTCAGTCCCAATCCACATATTACGAGAAAGTGCGAGAAGATTTTTTCTTTTTCCTCTTCCTTTTTTTCCAAATTGCAAGGCATCGGTTATCTCTTCTGTCCAATGAGATTTCACGTATTTTACTTCTCCGTTTTCAAATGTAACTTTCAAAATATTCGCTATATTTTCTACTTTTACTGCTTTAGGAAATGACTCCTCCATTTTTTTCACTTTCCTTCCTCCAACACTAAGTATGCGCTTTCTTTTAGTGATAAGTATATCATAGTTTATTCTATTATCAAAAAAACGCATCCATTCCATTGTAGAATACTTTACCGAACAAGTTGAATTGTTTTCCTCTTTTTCACCTTTTACTATAGATAGGTAAAGACAACTAAGGAGGAATCTCTCATGACAGATCAACCGTATGATTTAAGAAAAGTCATCGAAGAACTAAAAACACTTCCAGGTCAATATCACGAAACAGATATTGAAATCGATCCTGAAGCAGAATTATCTGGTGTTTACCGTTATATCGGTGCTGGCGGTACAGTAAAACGTCCGACTCAAGAAGGACCAGCTATGACTTTCAACAATATCAAAGGTTTCCCCGGCACACGTGTGAACATCGGAACAATGGCTAGTCGTAAACGTGTAGGTGAAATTTTGCACCATGATTATCGAACACTTGGTCGTTTCTTGAAAGACGCTGTAGAAAATCCAATCAAACCTGTGAAAGTAGACAAAGCAGATGCTCCAGCACAAGAAGTCGTTCATCTAGCTACCGATGCAGACTTCGATATTCGCAACATTTTGCCTGCACCTACAAATACTCCTGAAGATGCAGGTCCATACATCACGATGGGTGTAGTTTTAGGATCAGATCCAGAAAAAACAATGAGCGATGTAACGATCCATCGTATGGTTCTAGAAGACAAAGATACGATCGGTATGTACATCATGCCTGGTGGGCGCCACATTGGTCACTTCCAAAAACAATTTGAAGCATTGAATAAACCAATGCCTATCACTATCAATATTGGTTTAGATCCAGCAATTGCCATTGGTACGACTTTCGAACCACCTACCACTCCACTTGGCTACAACGAACTATGGTGTGCAGGAGCTTTGCGTAACGAACCTATTCAAATCGTTGATGGTGTAGCAGTCGATGAAGTGGGTATTGCTCGTGCTGAATTCATTATTGAAGCAGAAATCATGCCAAATGAAACAATGCAAGAAGATATCAACACGAACTCAGGAAAAGCAATGCCAGAATTTCCTGGCTATACTGGGGATGCTAATCCAGCTGTACAAGTAGTGAAAGTCAAAGCAGTTACTCACCGAAAAGACAATCCAATCATGCAAACA
Organism: Enterococcus sp. DIV0436a; assembly: GCF_051711605.1. Taxonomy (NCBI): domain Bacteria; kingdom Bacillati; phylum Bacillota; class Bacilli; order Lactobacillales; family Enterococcaceae; genus Enterococcus; species Enterococcus sp. DIV0436a. The sequence continues at coordinate 417,883 of NZ_JBIONA010000001.1, read as the reverse complement.
ACGATTGGTCCCAGTGAAGAACACGTATCTATGGCCGGTATTCCTACAGAAGCAAGTATTCTTGCCTTGGTCGATAAAGCTATTCCAGGAAAAGTAGTAAATGTCTACAATCCTCCTGCAGGTGGTGGTAAATTGATGACCATCATGCAAATCCGTAAAGAAAACGAAGCGGATGAAGGTATTCAGCGTCAAGCAGCTATTCTTGCTTTATCAGCCTTCAAAGAATTGAAGACAGTCATTTTAGTCGATGAAGATGTTGATATTTTCGACATGAACGATGTAGTTTGGACTTTCAACACTCGTTTCCAAGGAGATAAAGATATCATCGTGATCCCAGGAATGAGGAACCATCCATTGGACCCATCAGAATTACCAGAATATAATCCTGGCTCTATTCGTTTCCGTGGGATGAGTGCAAAAACTATCTTTGACGGTACAGTTCCTTTCGATATGAAAGAACATTTTGTACGTGCAAAATTCCAAGAAGTAGAAGATTGGGAAAAATATTTGAAATAATGAATGATCTGCAACTGTTTTGACATCATAAAAAGGAGTGCGGAAAATGGAACAATTGGCACAACGGAAGAAAAAAATCGTGATTGGTGTAAGTGGCGCTTCAGGCACCATTTATGCCATCAACCTAGTGAAGAAACTAAAAGAATATCCGATGATAGAAACACACGGAATCATCAGTCCATGGGCAAAACAGAACTTAAAGCTGGAATCCGACTTATCACTAACTGAATTCGAAAGCCTGTTTGATTACCATTATTCAAACAAAGATTTAGGTGCTGCTGTCGCCAGCGGATCATTTTTGACCGATGGAATGATCATCGTACCGGCAAGTATGAAAACAGTCGCAGGTATCTCTGTTGGTTTAGGCGACAACCTGATTGCACGTGCTGCTGATGTAACAATGAAGGAGCAACGAAAGTTAGTCATTGTTCCTCGTGAAACGCCATTAAATGCCATTCACTTGGAAAACTTGACTAAATTAGCACGACTAGGTGTGCAAATCATACCACCGATCCCTGCTTTTTATAATCAGCCTCAAACGATCCAAGATCTTGTTGATCACCATACAATGAAACTTTTGGATCAATTTGGGATTGTAAATGAGCATTCAAAACGTTGGCAAGGTGATTAATATGGAAAAAGAAACGATAGTTGAAGTAACAAAACTAGGTTTCACGATCCAAGCTGCTGTTAAAGTAATTGGTAAAGACTTATTGATTACTTTAACAGGCGGAGATACACCACATATCGGAACAGTCACTACATTTTCTCAAGATACAGAGATCCAAACTGTACGTTTCCCTAGCCACGATGGTCGGTTCCATAAAGACGATGTCTTAGCCGAAAAAATAGCTGTGATCATCAAAACTGCCGTTCCGGGAAGTTGTACGATCACTTCCGGTATCCATGTTGACCATATCTCCAATGCACAAATCAACGCCTCTTTTCCGATGTCAGAAGAGTTAGGTTACAAGATTTTAGATTGGTTGGAAAAAATAGATTTCCATATCAAAGAACCAGTTTATTATAAAGATGGTGAAAAACCATTATGAAAGAAGAGGTTGTGAAATCAGCGTTATGACCTGAGTATGAGAGAAAAAATGGAAAAATAGCTTCTCATATTTTGCCGTTTTTGAGCTAATACCGAGGGACAGCTGATTGAACGCCGTTTATCAAGAGGTTGTGATAAAGACGCTTCGTTTCGAGTAGTAAGAAAAATTTTGTAAACATGGGTTTCCACATTTTTACATAAATTTGACTTACTACCGAGAAACTGGCTTTTGAGCACCGTTTATCAAGAGGTTGTGACACGTCTTTTGTCACAACCTCTTTTATTTTTGCTTCACTGTAACTGCTACAATATCACCGATTTCTTTTCCGATGTTTTTACGAATATCTTTTCGTAGTCCAAGGATGTAGCAGACTGAACCATCTGGATTTTTCACACCCATATTCACGATACTGCCTTCATACGGCACATTGTCAAAAGTTGCTTGGACTTTAACTCTTCCAGCGCCGAATTCTTTTCTTATATCATACGGAAAAATAATATATGCCCCGCCCTTGCCGACTTCGGAAGCATAGATTTTTGATTCAAAAGAATAAATTTCCCTCATTTTATTTCTCCTATTTTTTACATCTAGTATAACATAGCAAAAAAAGAAGGAACTGTGACAAAAATCTTGTCGCAGTTCCTTTTTTCGAATAAACGGTGTTCTCCTGCCAACTCCTCGGTCACAAGTCACAATATTCAACAAACATGAGAAGCTGTTTTTTGAAATTGCTCCTTGTGACTCAGAGTTAAACGGCAGGCTCACAACCTCTTCCTTAAACGGTGTTCAAAAGCTTGCATCTACGGCACTAAGCCCAATCAGATGAAAAATATGGAGTGCTATTTTTATCTGATTGTTCTTACTGCTTGATGCAGAGCAGCTTTTTCACAACCTCCTACACGGTGTTCAAAATATTATTCGCCTTTTGCTTCTTTCACTAATTTTGCGAATGCTTGTTGTTGGAATTCAGCAGCTAAGGCTTTCGTACGTTGTTCTTGCTCTGCTTTGCTCATTTGCGGATTTTCAGTCATTGCTTTTACCATACCGTCTTGAACATAAGCTTTTGCTTCACTTTCCATCGTACTTTGCTGTTTCTTCACTAATTCAGCTAACTTGGCTGCTTGGTCCGTACTTAATTCTACCCATGTCTCTGGGATTTTGAATGTATTCACTCGGCTGTCATACTCGTGATTGTTATCAGCAATATTGAACCAGAATTTATACATGTCGTTTTTGTATTCCCAATAAGTAGTTTTCGTCACTTTTTCAGCATCGCCGTCTGTCTTTTCTACTTTATTTGTTTCGTTATCCGTACCAGTTGCTTTTGGTTTTTCTTGTTTTTCATTTGTTCGGTAAAGATACACTTTTTCTTTTCCATTCCCTAAAGCTTTATACAAAAGCATATCTGCTCCTTGGGAATCAGCACTGGAAACAATTTTTTCTGTTTTTGTTTCCGTTACTTTTTCCATTCCAAAGTGATTGGACAAATTAGCGACGATCAAACTTAGTGAAGCGACGAAGATTAGTCCGAAAATCAAAGATAAAAAGGTTTGCCATGTTTTTTTAGCGAACACGTTCGTTAAAGCAAAAGCAAGCAAGCTGACAATCAAAACTCCAATAATCATGCATTATCCCCCGCTTTCGTTAGAACAGGTTCTTTTTTCTTCAATAAAAAGGCAATAATAAAGCCAAGGATCCCAAAGATGATCGCTACGATAAACGCGGCATGGTAACCTGACAGTGTGGCATTGATTGCCTGATCTTTATAAGCTAATGGCGTATTATCCAATACAGATTTGCTTGGGATATTTGCTTTTGTCACATTCGTCAACACACTGATCAAAATAGCTGTACCAATCGAGCTTGCGATTTGACGGAATGTATTATTTACCGCTGTCCCGTGACTGATCAAGTTATTTGGCAATGCATTCATACCAGAAGTCGTTACCGGCATCATGACCATGGAGATCCCAAACATACGGATCGCATAAAGGATCACGATATATAAAACTGGAGTCGTTTTTGTCAAGAAAGCAAATGGTGCAGTTGCGGCTGTCAAAATGAACATCCCTGTGATGGCTAAACGTTTCGCGCCATATTTATCGAAAATCGCACCCGTAACAGGCATCATAGCCCCCATAATCAATGCACCTGGCAACAACATCAAGCCAGAATGGAATGCTGATTCTCCACGAATATTTTGAATATACAATGGTACGACCATTTCTGCCCCTACCATCGCCATATTTGTTACACCAGCTAAAACAGCTGCAATCGTGAATGTAGATGATTTGAATACACGAAGTTCCAAGAATGGATGTTCCAAATGTAATTGACGCCATGAGAACAAGGCGATGAAAATCACACCAACAACTAAGAAACCAATTACTTTCAAGCTTCCCCAGCCGTCATCTCCTACACTAGAAAATCCGTAAAGTAAACTACCGAATCCAATCGTTGATAAAATAGCGGATAAAATATCAATGCTAGGATTTGACAATGGAATAACACTTTTCATTAGGAAGAATGCTAAAACCAAGACAAGAACAACGATTGGCAGTACCATACCAAACAAGTCACGCCAATGGTAGTTATCAATGATATAACCAGATAATGTAGGGCCTAAAGCAGGAGCAAGTCCAATAACGATCCCTGACATCCCCATTGCTGATCCTCTTTTTTCTGGCGGGAAAATAGATAGCATGATATTTTGCAATAATGGCATCGATACTCCCACACCGCAAGCTTGGATCAAGCGACCGATTAGTAATGTACTAAAATTAGGTGCTGTAAAGCAAGTAATTGTTCCGATCAAAAAGATCGTCATGGCAGAAAGATATAAATTTCTTGAACTGAATTTATTGATCAGCCATGCTGTTATTGGGATCATGATCCCGTTGACTAGCAAGAAACCAGTCGTTAACCATTGCACATCAGACGCTGAAATATCGAAAGCTTTCATCAATGTAGGAAAAGCTGTCGTCAATAAGGTCTGATTCAAAACGGTACAAAATGTACCAATTAATAAGACAACAACTAAAAGTGTCCGATTATATGGTTTTCCGTAAATATCTACGGGTTGGTTGTTACTCATATTTCTCCTTCTTTCTGAATTTTTTCTGAAACTACTAGAATACTTTAGTCCTAAATTCGCTATTTGTCAACCTACTTGACACATAAGTTAATACGGATATAATTAAGGGAAGCAAGAGGACAAAAGGAGTGACAAAAATGGTTGGGGCTTCCCTTAAACGTTTGTTGGAAAATGATCAATTGGTTGTTGGCATCAGTGAATTAAGTGATATCGTAGGTGTGTCTCCACGTCAATTAAGGTATTGGGAACAAAAGGGATTCATTCGTTCGATCGAAGCTGATGTGAATTGTCCTAGAAAATATCGTTTACCTACAGTCATAAAAGTAGAACTGATCAAAAAATATTTAGATGACGGATTTACTTTGTCAAAAGCTGCAGAAAAGGCAGAAATCCGCCAAAAGAAAATGCACCATGTCCGTAAAGTTTTTTCAAAAGCAATCAAAGATATCGAATTGATCGACGAACGCTATACGATTTTACAAATCGGTAACTTCAAAGAAGAGAATGCTAAGATGTACATCATTCATGACAACGAGACAGACGAATTAACTTACAAGCTCCTTCCTGTCGATGAAAAAGCTGACTACGAACAGCTGTTAAAAGAACTCTAAACGCCACTAATCTCCTAAGTACCAAGCTTTTTAATAAGTAGATGCTACATAAATACTTGAAAAAAGGCCTGTTTGAACATAAGAATATCCGAACGGTGATCTGCGTTTCTTTCATATAGAAAGGAATTCTCCATCACTGTTCGGATATTTTTTTATTTTTTTCGGTTACTTTCTTCTAATACATCTGTTAGCCAATTTGCATATTCTGTTTCCCGATTGATCGCATGCGCTAAAATCAGGTAGTGTCCGTAATTTTCATGTTTTTCTTTTTCAGTAGGAAAGATCGTTTTTTTTCGCTCTAATAGATGAAGTCGTTTTTCTTCATGAAGGTCACGCTGCTGCTGAATAATTTCTACTAATGCCGGATCATTCACGTCTTTGACGAAATACAATTTCAGAACAAATTCGTCTCGATTAACCGGTAGTTCATTGGTGGGTGTATGAATCCACTCTGCCAATTGTTCCTTCCCTTCTTCTGTTAATTCATAAACTTTCTTTTCCAATTTTTCACCTGTGATCTCTACTTGATGCTGAATGATTCCTTGCTCTTCCATTTTTGCAAGTTCAGGATAAATCTGACTATGTTTTGCTTGCCAAAATTCTCCTATTTCATTTTTGAACGATTGATTCAATTCATATCCTGTCATCTTCTTCTTACTTAATAACCCTAACAAAATATATCGAAGTGTATTTTTTCTTGCCATCAGTTTTCCCTCCTTGACAAATCTTTAAATCCATTCTATCATAAATGAGTAATCGAAAACATGTAGTTTATTACATGTTTTAATTTATAAGGAGATGCTTAAACATGAAAGAATTTAAAGAATTGGAAGATTTTATTGGAACTCACTTTATCTATACGTATGACAATGGTTGGGAATATGAATGGTATGCCAAAAATGACCATACTGTTGATTACCGTATCCATGGCGGAATGGTCAAAGGCCGTTGGGTAAAAGACCAAGAAGCTGATATCGTTAAATTGACGGACGGCGTATTCAAAATCACTTGGACAGAACCAACAGGGACAGACGTGGCATTGGACTTTATGCCAAATGAAAAGAAACTTCACGGAATGATCTTTTTCCCTAAATGGGTTGAAGAACATCCAGAAATCACTGTTACTTTCCAAAACGAACATATCGCAGAAATGGAAGCAGCACGTGAAAAATATGAAACTTATCCAAAATTACTTGTTCCTGAATTTGCTACTATCACTTATATGGGTGATGCAGGTATAGACAATGAAGATGTTATTAGCGAAGAACCATACGATGGAATGCCAGATGATATCCGTAGCGGAAAATATTTCGATGAAAATTATAAACGAGTAAAATAAGGTTGTGAAAGAGAGGTTGTGAAATCAGCGTTCTGACCTGAGTATTAGAGAAACAAACGGAAAAATAGTTCCTCATGTTTTGCCGTTTTTTGAGCTAATACCGAGGGTCAGCTGATTGAACACCGTTTATCAAGAGGTTGTGAAAACTGCGTTATGCTTTGAGTAATAAGAACGCTAGTTAGAAAATAGCTTTTCATATTTTCTAGGCTAGTGGGCTTATTACCGAGAAGCAGCCGTTTGAACACCGTTTATCAAGAGGTTGTGAAATCAGCGTTCTGACCTGAGTATTAGAGAAAGAAACGGAAAAATAGTTCCTCATGTTTTGCCGTTTTTTGAGCTAATACCGAGGGGTCAGCTGATTGAACACTGTTTAAGAAAGAGGTTGTGACAGAAGTGGTCAGCTTCAAGAAATAAGAAGGAATTTACGGAAATTGCTTCTCAAATTTTTGTAAAATTTCGGCTTATTTCCGAAGAAGCTACTTTTGGAACACCGTGAATCAGAGGTTGTGAAAAAGCTGTTCTGCATCAAGTAATAAGAACAGCCAAATAAAAATAGCTCCTCATATTTTTTGTTTGGTTGGGCTTATTACCGCAGATGCAAGCTTTTGAACACTGTTTATCAAAGGTCGTATCAACTGCATATTCACACAGTTAAATTAGTGACTTCAAAATGAAATAATGCTCCCAGCAAAAAATTAGGCTGGGAGCATTATTTCGTTATTCTGTTCATCAAAAATCAGCGTTTTGATTCCATTTCATCACAAGTTCCTCCTCATTTACTGCTTCATCTTTTTGCTGTGTTTGAATTGTAAAACCTTGTGAAAGATAGAAATGAATAGCTGATTGATTTTTTTGATAGACTGTCAAAGTCAATGTTTTATTGGTTTCTTTTATTTTTTTCATTAGTTGCGTACCGATTCTTTGTTGCCGGTATTCCCTTTTCACAAAGATTCCTGCGATAAACTGATCAATCACCCCAGCAAAACCAATAATTTCTTGATCTATTTCTGCTAAGTAAATCACTGCATCTGGTAAAGCTTTCCTAACAGATTCTACTTGATTCTCCCAATAAGTTGATGGAATGAATTCATGAGAATCCAAGTTAGCATGCAGCCAAATCGATAGAACAGATTCCAGTTCTTTGGTAGACAATTTTGTTGTTGTGCGGATCATTTTTTCTCTCCTTACTTATTCATTGATTTTAAAATAAAAACCATTTTTTTGAAGCTCTTTTACAAGTTTTCGCCCCTCAAAAAAGTATATCTTCTCTTGTTTTACTTTTCTAATACCAAAAGAAACAGCAACTTTAGGATCATCAGCTGAAACGATTCGATAAGTCCCACCAGGCAATTGATCCAGCTTGACTTTCCCATGATGGTCGCTTTGTACTGAAAACGGCACACCATTTCTAGTAAGTGTTTTTTTCTTATGTTTCAAAATGAATGAACTACCATTTACCGGTTTCCCTGACGAATCACTAATAATAAATGAAAAATCAAGCACTTTTTTACTTAATCTATACTGATAGATTAGTCGTCCGATAAACACTAACAGTATGACTACAGCTATTATCGTTCCTGCAAGAATAAACCATTGCCGCATGGTTCTTTCCTGATTTCCTTTTCCTTCTTCTTTTTTTACCGATTCGTTATAAGGAATCCGATGTCCTGTCACTAGCAAACGATGCGTGTTGATCATATACGGCGTACATGTAAGCAAGGTAACTAAGTCTTCTCCTTCTGCAATCGTTAGAACAGACGTGTCATCTGGCAGTACCACTTGTATATTTTTAACTTGATAAGCCAATTTCTCCCCCAAAACAGTCAAAATAAACGTGTCTCCGTTTTCTAAACGATCTAATTCGGTAAATAACCGTCGATTAGGTAAACCGCTGTGAGCAGAGATCACTGAATGCGTCGAATTTCCACCAAGCGGGAAAGAGGTTCCTTGCAAGACGCCTGCTCCATTTTCAAGGATCCTACCATTGAGCCGATCATAAAGTGAAATATTTAATTGGATCTTAGGTATATTGATACTTCCGATCAGCCATTCCTCTAATTGGCTGGATGTTGTACTTTCATTTCTGTTCTTTTCATTGAAAGGATCAGTACCAGGATTGAATCCTTGGTCAGTTAATCGTTGGTTTTTCTCCTCCATTTTCTTTCGCTGCACTTCAATTTCAGCTGCGGTCCGTTTTTGTACTTGTTCGATACGTTTTTGATCAATAAAACTATTTAAAGAATCCACATAAAATGGATATAAAGCGATCAGTAACCCTACGACGATACATATTAATAAAAACAAACGAAACAAAAGTCGACGAGACTGTTTTTGCTTACTCTGCTTCACATGTGTCCTCCCTTGCAAGTTTTTTTGTTCTTTCTTTTATTATATGGGTTCAGGAAAAAAATAGAAAATGAAAGCCGATGAGGTTGTGAAAAAGCTGTCCTGCATCAAGTAATAAGTACAGCCCCCAAAAATAGCTACTCATATTTTTTGTTGGGTTGGGCTTATTACCGCAGATGCAAGCTTTTGAACACCGTTTAAGGAAGAGGTTGTGAAAACTGTGTTATGTTTTGAGTAATAAGAGCGCTAGTCAGAAAATAGCTTTTCATATTTTCTAGGCTAGTGAGCTTATTACCGAGAAGCAGCTGATTGAACACCGTTTACCGAGAGGTCATGAAAAAGCTACTTTGTTTCGAGTATTAAGAAAAATTCTGTTTCAAAACAAGGAGATGCAACAAAACTTATGTCGCATCCTCTCTCCTTAGAACTTTCACTTATGTTTTTCTTGTAAAATTCATAAATATTTTCATGAATTTTCTAATTTCTTGCCTACCTCTCGCATAGGATATATGATGAATTTATCTAAAGTTTGCAAAGGAGTTCGACAATTGAAAAAATATGGCCCATTTTTAGCAATTTTTTTCATTGCTTTGGCATTTCTCATGCCTCATTTATTCACACATAAACTAATTTTGGGTGCTGATGCCCCATTCCATTACAATCGGTTCTATGATGCCGCGCAACAAATTAAATATGGGGATTTCCATTATTTTCCTTCCCTTTATGGATTCCAGCAAAGTGGCAGGATCGTGAATGCCGTTTACGGCCCATTTTTCGCTTATTTACAAGGATTGATCGTGTTGCTTGCAGGTAGCTGGTTTCATTATCAGATTCTTTCAAATTTCATTCTTTATCTTATTTCAGGATTTTCTATGCTGATTTTACTGAGATATGTCAATGTTCGAAATTGGGTAAGTGTACCAGTAGCCGTTTTATTCATGAGTACGTATTCTATTCAATACTGGTCTATCAACCAAGGATTCACTAGCTGGGGGACTTGTTTTTATCCTTTATGTATGATCCCTATTGCTGATTTCGTCCTTCATAAAAAGTTCCCTGTTATCAAAGTCGCTGTCTCAGTGGGACTTATGACACAGATCCATTTACTGTCTTCGATCATGTTAGCTTTGATGTATATCCCTTTTTATCTTTATTACTTTTTTAACCAGACTGAAAAAGGAAAAGCACTGCTTCAACTGATTAAGTCGGTCTTGCTTTATTTTGTTCTGACAGCAAATATTTGGGCAGGATTAGCTATTGTTTACAGTGGGAATAAGATTCTTCCTCCCTTTGTTAACAGAGAAATGAGTCAAAAGGCGATAGATCTGGATGGCAGTTATTGGCTCCATTACCCTAAGGCCTTTCCTATATTGATATTATCAGGTTTTTTGCTTTTTATTTTCTTTCAACAAAAGAACACCTTATTCCAAAAAATCGTGTTGTACACAAGTCTTGTTTTCTTTTTTCTTTCTACTAGCTTGATTCCATGGACGACATTGATCGAAAAAAATGTGCCTTTTATTAGTTTGATCCAGTTTCCATTTCGATTTTTCGTGCCATTTACGCTATTGCTTCTACTTTACCTTGCCCTTTCACTGAACCAGTGGTCTGAACAAAAGTGGTTCCGTCTTTTAAGTATATTTGGCATTCTTATTTTTTCAGCACAGACGATCCAGAACTTATACCAGCATCTGGAAAAGTGGGAAAATGAAACATTTGTCAGTCGACATACTTATCTATTCGATACGCCGGAAGAAGCAAGGAAAACATTCTTCAGCAAAGATATGTCTACCAGCTTGTTCGTTTTCCAAAAAACCACACCTGACTATCTGCCAATCTATAAGGAGACAAAAGACAATAAATACGACCGGTATAACGAAGAAATACTAGAAAACGAAACAACTTTTATAAAAACACATCCAGGCGGTCTTTTGACAATCAAGTGGAAAAACACTGGGGACAAAACTGTTCATATCCCTGTTATCGTCTACGATCGGACTGTGCTACAGCAAAATGGAAAAACATTGACTGATTATGAAGTAACAGATATCGGGACCCCAATCGTGAAGCAGCAAAAAGGAATCAACGAGCTCACGCTTCATTATCAAACGCCAATCTATTTCTATTTCATTCTTTCTCTTACTTTGATTGGCTGGTTTACCTTGCTATGTTTATTTATTTATCATAGATACAAGCATTTACGTGCTTAGGCAAAAGGGATAAATGCATCCGATCAAAAAAACTCTCCAAACGGTATAATCGTTTGGAGAGTTTTTTTTTTAATCAGTTTTTTTATGTTATATGTTATATGTTATATTTTTTATTCGTTCACATCTAATTCGATTTCCACCCCGTAGTGATCACTGATGATTGGACTATCGATCCCATCAAAGATCCGTTGATATTTTTTAACCTGCATTCCTTCAGGGACGAAAATAAAATCTATACGCAATTTTTCTGTATTTTGTTCCCAACCATCGATTTTCTTTTCCACAGTAGCTGCTTTTCCTTTTTCATTCGCGACAACATACGAATCTTGAAGAAGAAGGCAACTTTCTCTTACAGTATAATAACCTTGAGAGTCTACTGGATTATTGAAATCACCTAGGAAAAAAAGTGGTACGCGAGTTTCCAAAAAGTAGTTTTCCAAGTTTTTCCACTCAAAATAAAAGCCACTTTTTTTATCTGTCCACCAAGAAAAGTGGCAGCTCGAGACAAAAATGTCCTGATCATCTATCTTTGTTTTCCCAATCAAGATCTTGCGTGTCTGATAATCTTCTTTCTTTTGAGATTGGGAGACGGTAAGGACCTGACTTTCCAATGTTTTTTTCGCAAGCAGTGCATTTCCTTCTTCATATTTATCATAACCGATGTGGCTCATTTCCCAACTCCAAAAATACTCTTTTCCGTGTTCCTTTAAAAGCTGAACTAAACGGTAGGCAAAATTATCTTTACGGATAGGTACTTGATTCTTTACCGGACAGAACTTCATTAGCTTCGCAGGTTCTACTTCTTCAGATTCCAGTAATTGGTTGATTTCTTGTAAAGCAATCACTTCATAATCTTCTAACAGGATCTTATCTGCTAATTCTTGCAATTTTTTCTCTGGTTCTGGCTCAAGCCAGCTATGCGTGTTGAGTGTCATGAATTTCATTGGTTTTCTCCTTGTCTTCATTTCGAAACAAAAGGGTTGTGACAAAATTTTTGTCACAACCTCTCCAGCAAATAGTGTTCTCCTGCTAACTCCTCAGTAATAAGCTCAATGGACCAGGAGCTATTTTTTGTTTGGCTGTTTTTATCACTTGGTGCAGGGCAGCTTTTTCACGACCTCTCCACTAAACAGTATTCAAACTGCTGCTTCTCGGTAATAAGCTCACTAGCCTAGAAAATATGAAAAGCTATTTTCTGACTAGCGCTCTTATTACTTGATGCAGGACAGCTTTTTCACAACCTCTCGATAAATGGTGTTCAATCAGCTGACCTTCGGTATTAGTTCAAAAAACGGCAAAATACGAGGAGCTGTTTTTTCGTTTTGTTTCTCTAATACTCAGGTCAGGACAATGATTTCACAACCTCTCCTTACATTTTAATGGAGCCGATCACTTTACCAGCTGTCACTGTACCTAATTGCTTGATCACTACTTCTTCTACTTTATCGTTTGTAAATACGATCATGATCGTTGGATCTTTTTCTTCGTTTTGGATCACATCAAGATCCATCTCAGCTAATTTCGTTCCTGTTCCTATTTCTTGGCCTTCTTTGACAGCAATCTCAAAAGCTGGCTGATTCATTTGGACTGTATCGATACCCATATGGATCAAAACTTCGATACCATCTTTCGTCTCCAGCCCAATTGCATGTTTGCTTGGGAAAATACTTGTCACTTTTCCAGCGATCGGCGCAACAACTTCTCTTGATGTTGGAATAACAGCAAAGCCGTCACCCATCATTTTTTGTGAGAATACCGGATCTTTTACTTCAGATAAAGGAATCACTTCTCCAGAAGCTGCGGAAACTAGTTCTTGTTCTATACCTAAGTATTGCTTACTATCTGCTTGTCTATTTCCTGTAGAAACCATTTCTGGCTCTGGAATCTCTGCTCCTGATTGCAGCAGATCTTCGATATCTGATTTCAAGACATCTGCTTTTGGTCCATAAACTGCTTGGACTCCATTGTCTTTGACGATCAATCCCATCGCCCCTGCTCGTTTCCAGGCTTCTTCAGTTCCTAATTTTTCTCGATCATTTACACTTACGCGTAACCGAGTCATACAAGCATCGACATCTTTGATATTTTCTTTTCCTCCCAGCAAATGAATGATCTGGATCACTTGCTGATCTGCTGTTCCTGTTCCGCTGTTAGATACAACGGTTTCTTCACTGTCATTGTCGTAATTTCCGTTACGTCCCGGTGTAGCAAAGTTGAATTTTTTGATCAAGAAATTTGCTAAGAAATACGTAACAACACCAAAAGCGATCACACACAACACGAAGTTGATAAGATCTCCACCTAAACCCGCTTTGATAGCTAACGGTGTCCGAGTCAGCAATTCGATATTCCCAAATGAATGGACCCGCAATGGCAAGATATCTGCCATCGCAAATGCAGCCCCTTGGATCACTGAATAAATGACATATAATGGCACAGCAGCAAACATAAACATGAACTCCAATGGTTCTGTTACACCTGTTAGAAAGACAGCCAACGCTGCTGAAAAATACATTGATTTATATCTTGCTTTCTTATCAGGATCGACATTACGATACATCGCAAAAGCCATTCCCATCAAGATACCTGAAGAACCAATCATTTGTCCTACTTTGAAACGAGCCGGCGTCCAGTTATGCAACACAAACTCATATTGCGACATATCCCCTGCACCTTTAAGATTCACTAAATCAGTGGCCCAAGCCAACCATAACGGATCTTGCCCAAATACTTGTGTCCCCGCCTGTGCGCCTGATAAAATCTCATACGATCCGCCAAGCTGTGTATAGTTGATAGGAATCGTCAGCATATGATGCAATCCAAATGGCAATAGTAAACGTTCTAATGTTCCAAATAAAAACGGTGCTAGAATCGGTGCGCTTTCTTGTGATTCTGCGATCCATAAACCAAAATTATTGATTCCAGCCTGTACGTTTGGCCACACCACAGCAAGAATCAATGCCACGATTGTTGACCATAAGATAACAACAAACGGAACAAAGCGCTTTCCATTGAAAAATGACAAAGCATCCGGCAATTTTCTATAATTATAGTACTTATTATAAGCCATTGCCCCGACAAATCCAGCGATGATCCCTACGAATACTCCCATATTCAAAGCTGGTGCTTCCAATACACTTGTAAAAAATCCTTTAACCATGATCTTCGTACCGAACAGAGTGTGGGTAAATGCATCTTCATTCGCAAGCATGTCACTTGTGACACCAAAGATAGCCCCAGTGATCCGATTGATTAAAATAAATGAGATCCCAGCTGCAAATGCTCCGCCTGCTCTTTCTTTTGCCCAACTTCCTCCTATTGCTAAAGCAAATAAAATATGAAGATTACCAATAATTGCCCAACCAATATTTTCAATTACTCCGCCCGTTGTGACAAGCGGCGTCCAATCAGGATTGATCAAGGGAATTGATTTCCCTATACTGATCATCAACCCAGCTGCCGGCATAACTGCTACCACAACCATTAAAGCCTTTCCAAATTTTTGCCAAAACTCAAAACTAAATATCTTTTTCATTCCGTTTAGCTCCTTTACGCAATCGGTTTCGTTAAACGTATTATAGCGTGCGTTTTCTTTTTTGTAAATGCTTTATTTTTTATTTTTCTGTCTATACCATTCTAGAAAACCTATAATGCGTGTGTTCCCTTCTATAATTTTCTCCTAAAAATTTATTTTTTTATGCTTTTTTCTATGAAATATTTTCTTTTGTCTATTGACTTGTGCAATCGGTTGCGTTTATTATGAACGTATAAAACAGCTCATTAGGAGGAGAAAAATGAAACAGATCAAACGACTATTTGCTATTGATCCATGGAAAATCAGCACGACACAATTAGATAAAAAAAATCTTCGACTGCAAGAATCTTTAACAAGTATTGGAAACGGTTATATGGGGATGCGCGGGAACTTTGAAGAAACTTACTCAGGGGACCACCATCAAGGTACTTATTTGGCGGGTGTCTGGTATCCCGATAAGACACGTGTCGGCTGGTGGAAAAATGGTTATCCAGAATACTTTGGAAAAGTGATCAACGCCTTGAACTTTATCGCGATAGATATTTCGATCAACGATCAGCTGATCGACTTGGCTTCTTTGGAACCAGAAGACTTTTACTGGGAATTAGATATGAAAAATGGTGTATTATCTCGTACATTCACAATCACTACTTCTACTAATAAAGTACGCATTTCCTTCGAACGTTTTCTGAGCATTGTCAAAAAAGAATCAGCTTATATCTATTTAACTATAGAAATGCTTGAAGGTAGCGGAACAGTCAAACTCGTATCAAAATTGGATGGAAATGTTCAAAACGAAGACAGCAACTATGATGAACATTTTTGGAATGAGATTGATCGTGGAACTATAGAAGAAATCGGCTATTTGACGACTAAAACTATTCCAAACAACTTTGGGATTGAACAATTTACTGTTACTGCAGCAATGCGCCATTTCGTTAATGGAAAATCAGTCATCCCTGACTATCACGAAGATACTTTAGCATTACATGGTTGCTTGTCTGCAGAATTATCTCAAGGTGAGACATGGTCAGTGGAAAAAGAAATTATCGTTCTTACTAGTAGAGATATTCCAGAAGCGCAGCAAGCAGAAAAAGCTGTCTCAGAATTAACGAACCAGACAAACAATTATATCCAAGCAAAAGAAGAGCAAACAGTGGCTTGGGCAGAACGATGGAAGCTTGCCGATGTGGTCATCGAAGGAGACGAAGAAGCACAACAAGGTATTCGATTCAATTTGTTCCAACTATTCTCTACTTACTACGGCGAAGATGAACGATTGAATATCGGCCCCAAAGGATTCACAGGAGAAAAATACGGCGGAGCCACTTACTGGGATACAGAAGCGTATGCTGTCCCTCTTTATCTTGCTTTAGCCAAACCTGAAGTAACTAAGAATCTGCTGAAATATCGGCATAATCAACTGCCGCAAGCAATCCACAACGCTCAGCAACAAGGATTAAAAGGCGCGCTTTATCCTATGGTCACCTTCACTGGTGTCGAATGCCATAACGAGTGGGAAATCACATTCGAGGAGATTCACCGAAATGGCGCGATTGCCTATGCAATCTACAATTATACGAATTACACCGGCGATACGGAATATTTGAAAAATGAAGGACTGGAAGTTTTAGCAGAAATCGCACGCTTCTGGGCAGACCGTGTCCATTTTTCAAAACGAGCAAATAAATACATGATCCACGGTGTGACCGGCCCAAACGAATATGAGAACAATATCAATAACAATTGGTATACAAATACGATCGCAGCTTGGGTCTTGCGTTACACGCGAGAAAATTATTTAACTTATCAAAAAGAAGCTGCTATCACTATCAGCGAAGAAGAACTAGCCAAATGGAAAGATATCGCAGAGAACATGTACTTCCCAGTTGACGAAGAATTAGGAATCTTTGTCCAGCATGACACATTCTTAGATAAAGATCTCATGCCTGTATCCGATATTCCCACAAGCGATCTTCCTCTGAATCAGCATTGGTCTTGGGACAAAATCCTTAGATCTTGCTTCATCAAGCAGGCAGATGTACTACAGGGGATTTATTTCTTCAATGATACTTTTACAAAAGAAGAAAAACAAAAAAACTTTGATTTCTATGAACCAATGACTGTCCATGAGTCTTCCCTTTCGCCAAGTATCCATTCGATTTTAGCAGCAGAATTAGGAATGGAAAGCAAAGCTGTAGAAATGTACCAGCGAACAGCTCGCTTGGATTTGGATAATTACAATAACGACACAGAAGACGGCTTGCACATCACTTCCATGACTGGTAGCTGGTTGTCGATTGTCCAAGGATTTGCTCAAATGAAAACTGCCCATGATCAGTTGAGATTCGCACCATTTCTGCCAAAAACTTGGAAAGCTTATTCTTTCCATATCAATTATCGCGGACGTTTATTGTTCATCTCAGTCACAGATGAACAAGTTACTTTCGAGTTATTAGAAGGTTCTCCTCTAGAAATTTACGTCTATGAACAGTCTTATTCTTTAGCGGATCGTCTAGAAATAACGCTAAGAAAGGAGGAAGCAAATGTTTAAAGGGGTATTGTTTGATTTAGACGGTGTCATTACCGATACTGCTGAATTCCATTATCGTGCTTGGCGAAAGCTTGGTCAGGAAATCGGCATTACGATCGATCGTACATTCAACGAACAGCTAAAAGGCGTCAGCCGAGAAGACTCACTCTCTTTGCTTTTAGCTTATGGCGGAAAAGAACACTCTTTTTCAAAGGAAGAATTTGCAGAATTAGCGAAAAGAAAAAACGATTATTATTTAGAGATGATCCAGACGATCGAACCAAAAGATGTCTTCCCCGGGGTCGTGCCTTTACTGGATTCTTTAAAAGAAGAAAAAATCAAGATTGCTCTTGCTTCTGCAAGTAAAAACGGGCCATTCCTACTTGAAAAAATGGGTCTTACACCTTACTTTGATGCTATTGCCGACCCGGCAGAAGCAACAAACGGAAAACCTGCGCCAGATATCTTCCTCCTTGCAGCAAAAGCTGTCGGACTAAAAGCAGAAGAATGTATCGGGATCGAAGACGCGCAAGCCGGTATCCAAGCCATCCTCTCAAGTGGCGCTCAACCAATTGGCGTGGGACGTGCTGAAGACCTTGGAGAGGAGATCCCGCTTGTCCCTGATACGACTTTTCTTACGATCGATTACTTGAAAGAAAAGTGGCATGATCATGGATAATCCAGAAATCTCCGTCGTACCAGTTCCAGAGACTGAAATAAAGAAAATCACATTGAAGAACGACTACTTAGAAGTCGTTCTTCTCAATTACGGTGCCCGCCTGCACCAAATCTTCGCACCAGACAAAGAAGGAAAATCAGAAAATGTTTTATTGTCTTACGATCGTTTCGAAGATGTTCTAACAGACAAAAGCTTTTTTGGAGCAACTGTCGGACCTGTAGCCGGAAGGATCCGGGATGCTTCTTGGGGTGAGCATAGATTGGAGAAAAACTGCGGATCACACCATATCCACGGTGGCACGAAAGGCTGGTCTTTCCAATTTTGGGAAGTAGAAGTTTTCAAAACTCCATCATCAATAGGTGTGGTCTTTTACTTAAAAGATGAATTTTCTACCTATCCAGGACCAATCACTGCTACGATCACTTACCGTTTAACAAAAAACGAATTAGAGATGACAACCTCTGCTAATAGCCTTGTTGAAACCATCTGCAATCCGACCAACCATGCCTACTTCAACCTTTCAGGAAATGGAACAAGAGACATCTATGAACATCAGTTAACGGTCTTTTTAGATGGTGTGCTTGAATTAGATCAAGAAAAACTGCCTACTGGAAATTGGACAAAAAAAGAAGAACTGCCAATCGACTTTAGAAAATCCCCAACACTGCAAGAGATCCTTGCATGTTATCCAGATGGACTAGATGATGTATTTCTTTTGCATCATCCTAGGCTTTCCAAAACTTCCTTACAATTATTCGAGAAGCATTCTGGTCGCCAAATGACTATAGCAACTTCTAATAAAAGTATGGTATTATTTTCTACGACTGGATTCGAAGCTGATTTCTCTGTCAATGGAAAACAGATGCATTCAAACTACGGATTAGCAATCGAACCGCAAGAAATCCCTGATATCGTTCATTTCCCCAAATTTGGATCAATCAACCTCCATCCTGGTCAAGAACGGATCAGTCAGACGATTTATCGGTTCTCTGCACAATAACAAGAGAAAGGTGTTTTTATCATGGCTATTACCGTAAAAGATGTGGCGAAAAAAGCCGGTGTTGCCACCTCGACCGTCTCTCGTGTCATCAACGATCATCCTAGTATTTCCGAGACAACAAAGAAGAAAGTCCGAAAAATTATGGATGAACTAGGTTATGTTCCTAACATGACTGCCCGCAATCTAGGAAAACGCATTTCCAGTGCCATCGGCGTAATCTTACCCCCTCTTGATTCAAAAGAGCGGATCGGTAACCCATTTTATCTTGAGATCATGGAAGCAATCAACGAAGAAGCGCGGAATTATGATATGACTACAGCAATCGCTACTGCTAAAAATTTTGATTTGCTGTTAGAGAACGTCCAGCGTATGCATTTACAAAAACAAGTAGATGGTTTTATTCTAGTGTATTCAGATAGTCAAGATCCTGTCATTGATTATTTATACCAAAACCACATCCCTTTCACTTTGATCGGACAGCCTTATCATCATGAGAACGAAATCGTTTATGTAGATAATGATAACCAGCTTCTAGGTAAACAAGCAACAGAATTTTTGATCCAGAATGGACATAAGAATATCCTGTTTGTGACAAACACGACTCATGAAAGTTTGTATTTCGAACGATATTTCGGTTATCAAAAAGCAATGATGATGGCTGGTCTTCCTGCGTTATCCAGTGTAGTACTAGAGCATCCGGAAGATTATCTGTCCTTTGAGAAAACGTTGAAAGAAAACGAAGCCACAGCATTGGTGGTCATTGACGATATCTTCGCCCTTCGCACGATGCAGTTGGCGCAAATGTACGGCTATGTCATTCCAGAGACACTCTCCGTCATTAGCTTCAACAACTCGATCTTCTCAACATTAACACACCCTTACCTTACAAGTATCGATATCGATATCTCCGAATTAGGACGTGTCGCTATGCAAAAGCTGCGCGAATTGATCCATGAAGAATTGAGCAGTGGCGTACGTTTGGTCATCCCTCATCGCTTGATCAAAAGAGAGACAATCGTTCCTTTAGAAAACCCATACTAAATAGCTGACTCACTAAATACGCTGACCATTTATCCTATGGTCAGCTTTTTATGTAAAAGAAGATACTACTTCTAACACATTGTTTATCTGTAAAAAAGAGCGTGGGACAAAAGTAAAGAACACTTTTGTCCCACGCTCTAAACACGTATAAACGGCGGAAGCAGAAGCAACTCCTTCGGAAATAAGCTGAAATTCACAAAAATTTAAAAAGCAATTTTCTTGAGTTTCTTCTTATTTCTTGGAGTTAAACGCTTCTGTCCCAGCCTCTTTTTTCCTTCCTTCAATTTTTTACACGTCGACGATTCAATAAAAAACCGCCTAATATTGTAAAGACAGGTGCAAGAATCGAGAAAAAGGCGAATGGCAAGTAATGCAACGCGCTAACTTTCATCGTTCCCATAATGAATGTGCCGCTGACTCCCCACGGTACGAGAGAATTGACGGTCGCACCTGAATCCGCTAGTGTTCGTGTCAAATAGGTTTTTGATAAGCCAACGTCATCAAAAGAACGCTTGAATGTTTCTCCTGGAAGAATGATGGACAGATACTGTTCTCCAACGATCAGATTGATTCCGATACAGCTCAAGGCAGTAAACCCGACTAAACGAGAAGGTCGGTCCATCTTTTCTTTTAATTCTTGAACGATGGTATCAACGATCAGATATTTGATCAGTAACCCACCTAATGCCAATGCAAGTAAAATCAAACTAGCAGAACCTAACATACTCATGATCCCGCCTCGAGAAAGCAGTTCATCTAGCTTTGGATCAGGTGTATTTGCGACATAACCATTCATCAAGATGTCTGCTGCTTTTCCGACCGTCAAACTTTTCTCATGGATAAAAGAAAGAACGAGAGCAGCTGTTGATCCCGCTAGTAATGTAGGGATAGCCGGAATTTTTTTGATTGCCCCCCCAAATAAAATAACTAGTGGAATCAATGTCCAAGGAGAGATCCAAAAGCTCGCTTTCATGTTTTGGATCATTTCATTGATACTAGCTAGATCGGCTGAATGACTGTTATGTCCTAATATCGTATAAAAAATCAACGAAAGGACGAATGCTGGGAAATCCGTATAACGCATACCAGCGATATGTTCGAATAGATTAACTCCTCCAATACCCGCTGCCAAGTTGGTCGTATCTGATAAAGGCGAGCAGTTATTCCCTAAAAAGGCACCGGAAACGACTGCGCCTGTAGTCATTGCATCATTGAATCCAAGTAAATGACCGATCCCCAAAAAAGCAATTCCAATCGTCGAAATCGTTGTAAATGAACTGCCGACAGTCACTCCGACAATTGCACAAACAAGAAATGCTGTCGGTAAAAAGAAACGCACAGAAACAAGTTTAAATCCATAAACCATAATCGTAGGGATGGTTCCAGATAAAATCCATGAAGCAACTAAGACACCAATCAAAAGAAAAATCAGGATTGGAATGATCCCTGGAGTGATTCCTTTGATGATCCCGTCATGGATCTCATCCCATGTGAACTTTTTAAATCTGCCATAAAACAACAAACACATGAAAGCTGCAAGGATCGGGATATGTGGCGAGAGCTGGAATCCGATGATCAGTACTCCTAGGAGTGCCAACAACACGATCAATACAGCGATACTTTCTTTTAAAGAAATATTTTTATTCATCGTCGATCTCCTATTTCAAATGAAAAGGCCCTGCCATGAAAAAACTATTCACTTGGCAGGACCTCCTACTAAATCAGCGACAAAACGTCGGCTGAAAGACTTATTTTTTTATTTTTCTTCTAAACTTTTTTCTACCTCAATCCCCCAAGAATCTTTCTTGAAGTGATTGATGATCAATGGAATAACGAACATGACCACTGTGATAGCTGCTACTAATAATGCATCACTCAATGTCGCTGTACCTAATGTAGCAAATACGACAACGATGATAGAGAAGATCAGCATGCAGCTGACTACCCAAGCTAAGCCGTTTCCGTTTTTACCAATTCGGTAAGGACGTTCGAATTCTGGATGTTTCTTACGCATTTTAAGCAATGAAACAGCAATCAAAATGTACACGATACAATAAATAACAGTTGTAGCATTTGTAAGTGTCAAGAATACAGCACTTACGTCATCCATTACACCATAAAGCAAAGCAAATAATGAAATAACGATTGATTGTGTTAGAACGACATTTCTAGATACGCCGTATTTGTTTTCTTTATGGAATCCGAATTTTGGTGGAAGGAATCCTTCACGAGCTACTTGGATGATTGTTTTTGATGGTCCAGTAACCCAAGCTGATAATTGTAAAAGCACACCAATAAATACCATGAAGCTGAAGATATTTCCGATCACTTCTGGTAAGCCTAGGATTTGACAGTCAATCAAGATAGGCTGCGTGATATTTGCTAATTCCATTTTTCCATCTGGTACGACATTTGCTACAAGCATCGCATTGATGACATTCAATAAAACTAATCCGATCAAAGCGATAAATACGCCTTTTGTATAATTTTTTGTTGCGTCTTTCAAACGAGGCATGTAAACAGAACTCATTTCGATCCCAACAAAAATAAATGTGATACCAGCTAAGTATTTCAATGAATCAATATGTTCCAAGTCAGGGAAAGCTTTTGACCATGAAAAGTCACCTAGATAGCCGTTTGAGACTAGTCCGACTTTGAAGGCTGCCAAAACACCTAAAACGAACATGATGACTACTGGGATATATACCCCTAGCCATACACCGATGTTCCCGCCGACTTTTGCCATATCGAATTTCAAGTTCAAGATCGTGATGATCCAGTAGATAACTAAAATACAACCTAAAACGAACCAGTGATTATTGCCAAGTTCTACATTACCAAATGTGTTTCCTAACAATGGTCCTAAAGTAGAAGCGACCATTACCATACCTGGGAACATTTGCACCCATAATAGCCATGCAACGACAAATCCCCATTTGCTGCCCAGTGCTGTTTTTACCCATAACTGAGGACCGCCTTCTTGAGGAAGCATCGTGGAAAGCTCACCGGAAACCATTGATATCGGACCGGCAAAAAACAAAACTGCAAAAATTGAATAAAAAATCAATGTCCAACCGACTGCGGCTAACGTAGGAATACTCCGAACCGTTGCACACAGTGCCATTGTCAGACCGATAAAGGTCCCAAGACCCATTTTACTTACTTCAGATTTACTCACCGTTGACACTCTCCTTGATTTTTTGGATAAAATAACGGTGTCTTTGAAGTAGTTTCAGCAATAAACGAAACAATTCAGCGAATATTTGAGGGGATTCTTTGAGTCTATTGCTTGAAGGGTTTCTTCAAAGACAACCTCAAAACAAAGGGATCGAAGAGCTTAGGTCTCCCCTTGCTCTTCAGATCCAAACATGCGTCAGAAACAGTTAGTATTCAAGCTGTTTTCTAACATGATTACCTTGCTTATTTTGCTTCGCTTGCCAATAATTGGTCTGCGTAGATTTTTTCCAATTTTTCTTGAAGAGCTGCTTTGATTTTTTCAGCATATTCTTCAAAGTGTTCTTCTTTGTTCATGTATGGTGTCATTACGCTGGCACGCAATACAGTTACTTTTCCGGCACGGTTCCATTCTTCATCTGAGAATCCTAGTTGGTTCACAAATTGTAATGGGCTGTTGCCATAGTCTGGGATAGCAAAGTCAGTATGTGAAGTTAAGAACTCATTACCGTAAATGCTTCCTTTCACGTATGAAGAATAATCATATACGTCATGGTTCAATTTATTCATTGCAACTAAGTCATCGTTGCCTTTTTCTTTGAATACATAGTCTACCATATTGAAATCTGGATAAGTTAATGGATGAACTTCGATTTCTTTGTCTCCTACTTTAAATGACAAGTCATTCAAGAAGTTGTAGAAACGATGTGCACCTTCGATTGATGCACCCATTAATTTACCATATCCTGTGACATTCAAAGGTAAGACATGGTGTGCTGCCCAAACGCTGGCTGCTGTTGCCCCTGCTTTTGAACCTTCCAAGATATAAGCCCCAAGTAACGCTGGGATATCTGCGCCTTTTTCAAATACATATGTCGCAAAGTAAGAGATAACGTCTCTCATGCGGATATCTTTGATGACGATACCACCGGCAGAATATGGAACATAGCCCATTTTATGTGGGTCGATCGTTACAGATTCTGCTTCTTCGATTGCTTTATATGCACTGTGTACTTCTTCTAAGATATAATCTTTGTTTTCTGTAAAGACATTGTATTTGTAATGAACATCTTTTAAATCTTCAAATGGAATGAAGTTGTTGTCTTCGTCTAAGAAAATCGCACGGCCGTATCCGCCATAAGCAGCATCTACGTGTAAGTAGAAGTAAATACCGTCTTTTTCTAATACGCGACGCAATGCAACGATTTTATCGATACCGTCGATTGCTCCTTCTTCTGTTGATCCTACAACACCGACTACACCTAGGATTGGTGTTTTTTCAGCTGCTAGACCACGAACGATTTTTTCAAGTTCGTTGATGTCCATGCGATAGTTGTGGTCAACTGGCACTGGAATCACTTGGTCTAAACCGATACCGATGATGTCGGCAGCTTTTAGCCATGAATAGTGTTTAGTTTGTGGAACCAACCATTTTCCTAATTTTTCTAAATGTTTTCCGCTACGTGCTGAGTGAGCTTTGATTTCGTCGATTTTTTCTGGGACGCTGTCTAACAGATTCATGATTTCTTCTGTTGACAAGTTCATTAATTCCCAATCGCTTTTTCCAGCAACTAGTTCAGGTGTCACTTCTTTCATTGCAAGCGGCAATGATTTGATGTTGCGGGCATACCAAAGTCCTTCTAAGTTTGCTAAAGAACCATCAGCAACGATGTGGCCCCAGCCATCTTTATAGCTCATTAATTTTGCAAATTCCATTCCTACTTCTTCTTCCATTTGGCTTGTTGCAGGAGAAGATTCATAGGCAACGTTATTACCATTCCATAGCATAGCAAAATTGTACGCTAGTAAAGATGGCATCAATGTTTCAGAGTTCATATGACCCCAGTAACGTCCGGCATTATGCCAAGGAACGGAATGGGTACGCATCCGCGCTGAAATTTCTGATAGAACATCCTTTGTTTTATTCACAGTGTGTTCAAAACTAGCACTGCTTTTTTCTTCTGGCGTAATAATAGGCATGTCTTGAGGCATGTAATTTTGACGCCAGCCTAAATGTTCATCCACCAATTCATTCAACAAAGCTTTATAGATTTGGCCGTTCTCAGCTTTGTCCCCAATGAATAGGGCATTTAGGTTTAGATCTTTCGACAATGATTCACTCATAGTGAAACCCTCCTAAAAAAATATTTAAATTTTGTCGAGCCCTACATTACACCTGTTCTTCTATTCTGTAAACTAAGTTTTGGCCTGCTTTTTAATCATATTTTAATATGTATCAATTATCCGAATTGTTCACACTTTTGAAATAATTAAAAAAACGAGGGAATTTACAAATGTAAACTCCCTCGCAAAGATTGTATTAACGACAACCAGCGTTCTATTTTAGGATGGGTTTCAAAATTGGAATGTTGTAATAGTATTTCCCTTTTTCAAGGTAAAAACTTACTAAATTCTAATCAATTACTTTGGCCAAAAAGTAATTTTTCTTACCTTTTCGAATAACCACAAACTTACCATCGAATTCATCGGATGGATTTATGACAAAATTTAAATCGGTAACGCGGTCACCGTTAATACTTATAGCTCCGTTTGAAACATCTTCACGTGCTTGACGTTTAGATGGTTCAATTTTTGTGGAAACAAGCAGTTCCACGATATTTTCAGGTGTGCTTGAAATTTCAACGTTCGGCATTTTACCGAATCCTTGCGCGATTTCTTCCGCATTTAGTTCTTTAATATTTCCAGAGAACAATGCTTGCGTTATTTTTTGCGCTTCTTTCAAGTCTTCTTCACTATGCACAAATCTTGTAACTTCTTCTGCCAAACGGCGTTGTGCTTCACGTTTCTCAGGTTCTGTCTCTACTTTTTTCGCTAAGTCTTCGATTTCTTCTTGAGACAAGAAAGTAAAGAATTTCAAGTATTTCACTACATCGCGATCATCTTGATTCAACCAGAATTGGTAGAACTCAAATGGTGAAGTTTTCTTCGGATCAAGCCAAACGGCACCGCCTGCAGTTTTTCCGAATTTCGTTCCATCAGCCTTCAGCATCAATGGGATCGTTAAACCGAACGCTTCAGCTTCTGGTCCTTCTAATTTTCGGATTAGGTCTAATCCAGCTGTGATATTTCCCCATTGGTCTGCTCCACCGATTTGCAATTGCACATCGTATGTTTTATGCAGATGCAAAAAGTCGATAGATTGCAGGATTTGGTAAGTAAACTCTGTAAATGAGATTCCTACTTCCAAACGGCTGGCAACGATATCTTTTGCTAACATCGTGTTGATGTTGAAGTTTTTACCGTAGTCTCTCAAAAATTCAAGTAAAGAGATTTTTGACAACCAGTCGTAGTTGTTCACAAATGTGATATTTGCATCTTTACCAAACAATTTTCTCATTTGATTGGAAAGTGCGTCCACGTTATGTTGCACTTGTTCCATCGTTTGCAACACACGTTCTGTTTTGCGGCCGCTTGGGTCGCCGATCGTTCCTGTTCCGCCGCCAATCAGAATATATGGATGATGGCCTGCCAATTGGAATCTTTTCATCATCATAAATGGAATCAAATGTCCGATATGCATCGAATCACCAGTTGGATCAACGCCGCAATAAAGTGAAATGCTCTTTTCTTCAACGAGCTCGCGAAGTCTTTCTTCGTTTGTTTGCTGATTAATGGCGTCGCGCCAAGTTAATTCATCAATAATATTCATTTTACTGACCTCCGTGTAGTTTTTTTATGAAAGCAGGAACCTGCTAGCATGTGTAATTAATTATTTCTTCAGGATAGGATAGGAAATAAAAAAAGTCCCTTGGCATATAAGCCAAGGGACGAAATCTCGCGGTACCACCCAATTTGTATGTCTAGATATCCAACATACCTCTCGAACATTTAACGCTGTCGCGTGGCAATCACTGCCAAAGACTCCTGAAATGTAATTCGCTTTAAAGCATGTACTGGTTTGCAGCGACCACCAGCTTTCTGAAACATTGGCTTTAACAACTACTTCGTTTCGATCTTCGTCTTGTTATTATTAATATGTGTCTATCATAGAGCGCAACTTTTTCTTTGTCAACAGAAAAAGGATATTTTTTTTAAATTCCTCATTTTTTCTTTTTTGAATCCGCTCTAATTCCGAACATTTTATTTTCAATTATTGTTAAAAGAAATAACTTTTTCTGTATTTTTTCTGCAATTTATCGAGAAGTCACTTTACTTTGCCTCTTATTCTTTCTTCGTTACAATAAGGAATGGGACAAGTAAAAAAATGAAAAAGCAAGGGACGAGGTATATGGAAAAAAAGCAAAAAATTATTTTAGGAGCCACTTCTGCTTTAACTATCGTTATTTTAATTCTAAGTTTGTTTTTTGTCATCCGATCATCTACAAAAAAAGAACCAATCATTCCTGAAAAAAAAATAACAGAAAAAGCAAAAGAACCGACAGATGATAAGCAACAACTAGTTACTCAAGCAAAAAATCTGGCTCAAAGCTACGATTATGACCAAGCGATTGCGTTATTGGAAAAAGATAGTAAGAACGGATCTACTGAAACACAACAGCTTCTTCAAACACTAAAAAAGGAGAAAGAACAACTGATCGACTGGTCTGATCCTACTCAGATCTCTCATGTTTTTTTCCATAGCTTGATCGTGGACCCGCAAAAAGCCTTCCACTCTCAACAGGCACAAGGATACAAAGATTATATGGTGACTGTTGAAGAATTCAACCGTTCGATCGAACAACTTTATCAAAATGATTTTGTTTTAGTTAATTTGAATGATTTGATCCAAAAAGACGAACAAGGAAATCTTTCCTTTAACGGGCTTGCGCTACCTGAAGGAAAAAAACCATTGGTTCTTTCACAAGATGATGTCAGCTATTATGAATATATGGATAATTCCGGTTTTCCTAGCCGATTGGTCGTATCAAATAACAATGAAATCAAAAATGTCTATAAAGAGAAAGATAAAGAAGAAATCGGTGACTTTGACATGGTTCCTCTGATCGATGCCTTTGTCAAGAAACATCCTGATTTTTCTTATCGAGGCGCAAAAGGTACCTTGGCCCTGACAGGTTACAACGGAGTTTTAGGTTATCGAACATCAAAATCTCAATATGGAGACAATGAAAAAACAAAAAAAGAGATTAAAGAAGCTAAAAAAGTGGCGGAACAGTTGAAGAAAGACGGCTGGAGCTTTGCTTCCCATACATGGGGTCACTTGAATATGACTCAAGCTTCACTAGAAGATGTAAAAAAAGACAATGAATTGTGGCAGCAAGAAGTTGCACCTATCCTAGGAAAAACAAATATTCTGATTTATCCATTTGGTGCAGACATCAGCGACTGGCAGCCTTATTCAGCAGAAAATCAAAAATTTGCTTACTTGAAGAGTCAAGGTTTCGATATTTTCTGTAATGTCGATGCTTCTACACCAGCTTGGGGACAATTAGGTACCGATTTCTATCGAAATGCTCGGATCAATATCGATGGCATTCGTTTTCAATCTGATTTAGACGGAAAAAATCCTATTCTTGATCCATTCATCAATGTCCATGATGTCTATGACAAAGAAGCACGCGAATCTGCTTGATTTTACGTCATTTATGAACCAAAAAAGCCGAACTGACATTTTATCGTCAGTTTCGGCTTTTTTATGCTTTATTTCTTCTTCGGTGCGATTCCCTTGATCAGGACTTCTGTCCATTCTGCTGTATATGGAAGCAGTTTTGCGTATATCTCCGGCTTAGAAATTCCTTCTACCATTGCTTGAAAATAGAGGATCAAGAACTCATCCGAATATTTCAAATCCACTTTTCCTTCTTTCCGCCCTCGATGGAAAAGATCAAGCATGATACTGAAACTTTCTTGCGTATACGCATCCATCGCGTCAGAAAATTCTTTTTTTTCTTTTTTTGTATAGTATGTCATCAAATCGATATAAAATTGTTTGTTTACTCGATTGAGATAACGGATTTTGTTTTCACTCATGGCAATCAGTGTTTCTTCAAATGGAAGATTTTCCGCAATCAACGCTTTCGCTTCTTGCCCTAAATCATTCATAAATGCAAAAAATACTTCATAAATCAGCCCTTCCTTGCTGCCAAAATATTTAAAAATCGTCGCTTTACTTACCTGAGCGTTCTCAGCTACCTTATCCATTGTCACTCCAGCGGTTCCTATGTCTGTGTTCATCAAGTCAAAAGCTGCTTGTAAAATCTCTTTCTTTTTCTCTTGTGCTCTCTTTTCAAAACCGTTCATTTGTAGAGCCTCCCGTAATTTTAAACTTTTATAATATATATAGTTCAAATTTATTCTGAGGTTTATTATAACTATCTATTGAGAAAGTATCAAGCTAGCAATTCCTTGTTTATGAATTCATTGACAGAAATTTATAAAAAGAATATTATGTACTAAAATAATAAGAAAAGTTTTATAAAAAGGTATAAAACCATTTTATTAAACTATTTAATCTTGTTTAGTATATATTTTTAGAAAAAGGAGTGGGGTTTTTATGGCAGAAATCGTCAAAGTCACACATTTGAAAAAGAGCTTTGGTCGTTTCGAAGCTTTAAAAGATGTCTCTTTCACCGTACATTCAGGTGAAGTCGTTGGATTTATCGGACCAAATGGTTCTGGAAAATCCACGACGATTCGGACACTTTTAGGGATTATAAAAAAAGACGGCGGAACGGCAACGATTTTTGGGCAAGATGTATGGGAAGATAGTTTATCTATCCATGAACGTCTTTCTTATGTTCCAGGCGATATCTCTTTGTGGGGAAATTTGACTGGAGGAGCGATCATCGATCTCTTCATGAAGCTTCATGGAAAAGGGAATGCTCAAAAAAAAGATGAACTGATTCAACGTTTCTCTCTTGATCCTAAGAAAAAAGCAAAAAACTATTCAAAAGGAAATCGCCAAAAAGTGGGCTTGATTGCTGCTTTGGCTGTTGATTCGGATCTCTATTTATTTGATGAGCCTACTTCTGGTTTAGATCCTTTGATGGAAACGATTTTCCAAGAAGAAGTTGAAAAATTGAAAGAACAGGGCAAATCCATCCTACTTTCTTCTCATATTCTCAGTGAAGTTGAGCGACTAGCGGATAAAGTCGTGATCATACGCGAAGGAACAGTCGTAGAAGAAGGAACACTCGATGAATTGCGTCATTTGACTCGTTCGACCATCACTATAGAAACAGAAGCAGAGAATAGTCACTTAGCACAATTGAACGGTGTCCATGACTTTGTGCAAAAAGGTCACCTCGCTCAATTTGCTGCTGATAACGAAGCTTTCGATGTGATTTTAGCTGAAGCGTCCAAATTAGGTGTGAAAAAATTTGAATCTATTCCACCGACTCTTGAGGATTTATTCATGAGACATTATGAAGGATGAGGAGGAAGCGAAATGACTGATAAATTTTCACGCTGGTCCACCCTTTTTTCTCAAAACCTTAGCCGTGACTGGAAAAAGATCCTGATATGGCTAGTCGGTGTCACTGCTTTTTCTGGTGGTTTTGTCCCTGCGTTTGAAGAATTGACTTCCGGACAAGGATTAGCTGGATTATACGAAACCTTGCAAAACCCGGCAATGATTGCAATGGTCGGACCAACTCCAGCTTCGAATGCTGCTGAGTATACTTTAGGAGCGATGTATGCAAATGAAATGTTGCTTTTTTGCAGTTTGTTTGCTGCTGTGATCTCTGTTTTACACGTGGTGAGCCAAACGAGAAAAAAAGAAGAACTTGGTCTGATTGAACTTATTCGTTCCTTTCGAGTCGGACGTCAAGCAAACTCTTTAGCTGTCATCGCTGAAAGTATTCTGATCAATTTGCTTTTAGCAATATCGATCAGCTGTACGATGATTTTTTTCCAAGCAGATTCGATCACTGCAGAAGGTGCTTGGCTTTTTGGGCTATCTGTAGGTAGTATGGGGATTTTGGGGAGTGCCGTTGCACTGTTTGCTGCACAACTGATGCCAAGTTCAGCCAGTTCGAATGGTCTGTCTTTAGCGTTTTTAGGTGGACTTTACCTTCTACGAGCAATAACAGATGTAGCTGATTCCTCCCTTTCGATGTGGAATCCTTTAGGCTGGTCTTATTTGACCTATCCATTTACAACTAACAACTGGATTCCTTTGCTTTATTTGTTTTTGTTCAGTCTAATCTTGATAATCAGTTCATTTGTTTTAGAGGAACATCGAGACTTGAACACCGGCTATATCCCCGAACGTGAAGGAAAACCGTATGCTAAACGTTCTCTTTTATCCTTGCGTGGTTTATTATTCTATCTAAATAAAGGGATGACAATCAGTTGGCTTATCACTTTTGGTTTGATGGGGGCGGCATACGGCTCTATCTACGGGAATATGCAACAGTTTTTAGAAAGTAACGACTTAATGAAACAGATGTTTATCCAATCTGGCGTCTCAATTGAAAAAAACTTTACAAGCACGATCATGGTCGTCTTGATTTGTCTAGCTGCTATTTTACCAATTGCTAGCATCAATCGTTTATTTACAGAAGAAACCCACGGACGTATGAATCAGCTGTTCGCAACAAAAATTTCTAGGAACCAACTTTATTGGACCAATATGTTACTAGCTATTCTATTTGCTATATTGGCAATCCTGATTAGTTCTGGTGCACTAGGGCTTTCTGCTTTGGCTTCGATGAAGGATGCGAAAGACATGGATCTATTGATGTTTCTTAAAGCCGGGTTCAATTTCCTGCCTGCCGTTTTAGTGTTTATCGGAATTAGTGGCTTTCTATTCGGATGGCTTCCTCGAATGGGTAAACTTGCTTATATCTACTTAGCTTACTCCTTTGCACTCAATTACTTTGGCGGAATTTTGGATTTACCAGAATGGTTTTCCAAAACAGCTGTCCCTAGCTGGGTTCCACGGATGCCAAACGATTCTTTTGATCTTTCCGTGTTCCTTATGTTATCATGTATCAGCCTTGCACTGTTCGTTCTTGGTTCTATTGGTTATAGGCGAAGAGACTTACTAGAAGGATAATAAAAAAGCATGTACAATTTCATGCTAGCCTCCAAATCTGGGTCAAAAATCCAACATTTGGAGGTCATTTTTTTATTTACAAGTCTTCTAACTGCTCTTTATCAATGATCCAGACTTCTCGATTCTTTCTTTTTACATAACCATTCTCCTCTAATAATTTAAATTTTCTAGATAAAGTTTCGGGGGTCGTACCGATAAATGCAGCAAGTTCTTTCATTTTCATTGGCAGGAAAAAGTGATCCTTCCCTGTCGCTTTAGCTAAGTCAAGCAGATAGACAGCGACTCGTTCTTCTACTTTTTCCATCATCAAAAAAGTTGTCTGCTGCTGTACTTTTGTTAATTTCTCAACGTTGATTGCTAAAAGTTTCAGACTAAGGGCGGGATAATGCAGTAAGAGTTCCGAGAAATCTTTTTGTCTCAATATGCAAATTTCCGTTTTTTCTAGTGCTTCGCCAAATAAAGACTCATTTGGAACGCCTAGCAACTGGCTCTCTCCCTCATATCCGCCCGGCTCTATTACTCGTAAAAGCTGTTCCTTTCCGCTAGCAGATAATTGATACACTTTCATACTGCCGGAGGCCACGATCACTAATTGAGGTTCTCCATTCGGCGCAAGAATCTGTTCTCCTTTTTCCACATAGTGATGTTTGACAAGTGCGTGTACTTTTTCTTGATCTTGCTGTACTAAGTGATTGAACAAAGGAACAAATGAAACACATAAATGATCATGACTCATAATCTCTCCTCCTTCTAAACAGCTATTTCTAATAAAGGAACATGGCTTGCCTTATTCCAACTGATAATTTTCTTTTATCATAGCATAAACGTCAAGCGAACCAGATACCAGCAAATAGAGTGGATTTCTTTTTGTCACTTGCTTTATTTTCCTTCTTTTGAGACCTTAAGTAATTGATTCCTATCAATTTTTTAAATATTTACTTTTTGAATAATCAAAAACAAACCTTCACTCGCAAGCCGAGAGTAAGGTTTGTTTTTCGCATTGCTTATTTCGTGTTGTCTATTGAAATTTTTCCGCACCTAGCTTTTGATATAGTGGTGCTAGTTCTTGTAAGGTTTCAGCGGTTATTTGCTCAACGTGTTCGATTTCTTGCGGATAGAAGAATAGTTTACCCATTTGAAAGGTTCGGTCTCTCATCGCTTTTTTCAACTCTTCTTGTTTCTTTGTATCGGACAAATAGTCAGACAAAGCTAAGTGGTCGTCAAGTTCATGTTCTGGTTGCGGCCATATGTAATAATCCTTGATATCGACTGTTTTGCTCCACTCTTTCAGTATCGCAAGCAACTGGTTATACGCTGCAATGCTACCATATCGTTCTTCGCTTTTATAATGTTGGTACATCAAATAGATTTGGTATTGTTTTTGATTCAACAAAACTGCTAGACAGGCATTCTCGTCTTGACGAGATTCGCTTCGGTACGCGCTCCAAAAATGACTGCGTAAATTCCAGCCATTCGTCCAGCTTTCGATTTTAGGTTTGCTCATGCCGTACATATCAGGCAAAAGTGCAGCTGTCTGGAGCTGGATCTCTTTCCATTTTTGCCAGTGTTCTTTATATTCTTTCTTGATTTGTTCGATCTTATCTGTTGGATGGCTCTCTTTGAGCTGTTTGAATGCGTAGATTGGTCGATCAAACAACTGATAATCTGATTTTCCAAGTTCCATTGTTTCGCCTCTTTCCGTTATCTTTTGTATTCTACCTGAATTTTGCGATATGGACAAATAGAGGTTGTGAAAAAGCTGTTCTGTATCAAGTCATAAGAACAGCCAAACAAAAAACTGCGATGAGCATCACCGCAGTTTTATTGAACTTAAGGTTGATTGATCACATCTAAAAGCGTTGAAAATAAAATGGCACTAGAAGCAGCTCCTGGGTCGATATGTCCGATTGCACGCTCTCCTAGATAGGAAGCTCGTCCTTTTTTAGCTACCAAGTCTTTGGTGTGTTCTTTTGCCTGGTCAATGATTTCTTTTGTTAAATTCCCTGCTTTCAACGCCTCTGTAACTGGTAGCCAAACATCTAACATCGTTTTATCGTCAGCTTCTGCCTTTCCTCGGCTTTGAATACCCGCTGTTCCCTGCTCGATCACTTCTCCTAATTTTTCTTGAGAATCAATAGAATCGACCTCTTTTGTCGCTTTCATCATGTTCATGAATGCAGATCCGTATAACGGACCAGAAGCCCCACCAACTTTCGATATCATCGCCATAGAGAATACTTTGAATGTATCACTAATTGTTTCAGGATGATCGGCTTGAAAAGCTTCTTCATAAGCTGAAACCCCTCTTCCCATGTTATTTCCATGGTCTCCATCGCCAATCGGGGTATCTAGATCACTGAGATATTGTTTGTTCTGATTGATTGCCTCTGCAAATTGCGTGAGCCATTCTTGGATTTCTTGAACGGTTAGTTTCATATTATCACCCTTTTATCTTGAGATTTTTTACCATGAAATCGTCTGTACATTGCTTTCTAAAGAATCTTTCCATTGTGTCTCCGTCAAGTCGATCAGTGTTAGAGAAAGACCTTGCATGTCTAGTGAAGTCATGAAATTACCGACTTTTCGGAAAACTACATTGACGCCTCTTTCTTCCAACAAAGCTAAAACATCATTCATGAATACGAACTGTTCCATCAAAGGCGTCCCACCCATTCCGTTGACTAGTACACCTGCTTCTTTTGGCAAATTCGAGTAATCATCTAAAATCTTAGTAACAAGTTCCTTTGCCAGTACTTTAGAAGGCTGCATCTTTTCTCGACGATAGCCTGGCTCACCGTGGATACCAACACCATACTCGATCTCATCTTCTCCTAGTTCGAATCCTGGTTTCCCTACTTCTGGTACAGTTGCTGCTCGAAGCGCTAGACCGATCGTCTTAGTTGCCTGTACGACCTTTTCTCCCAGTTCTTTCAACTCAGCTAGGGAAGCACCGTTTCTTGCTGCATCGCCCACGATTTTGTGTACAAGGACAGTACCTGCAACTCCGCGTTTTCCAGCAGTATACGTACTATTTTCAACGGCGATATCATCATCTACGATCACACTTTCTACTTCAATATCGTCCATAGCAGCTAGTTCCTTTGCCATATCGAAGTTCAATGCATCCCCTGTATAATTCTTAACGATCAGTAAAACTCCTTTTCCACTATCCGCTTCCTTGATAGCCGTTTGAATCTGATCTGGAGTTGGAGAAGTAAACACATCACCAAGCACCGCTGCACTTAACATTCCTTCCCCTACAAACCCGGCATGGGATGGTTCATGTCCGCTTCCTCCACCAGAAACCAAACCAACTTGTTCCGCTTTCTGATTCTTGGCTACAACACGGGAAGATTCTACACGATGAACAAGTTCTGGATAGCTTTTTACTAATCCTTCCAGCATTTCTTCGACAATATTGCTTGGATCATTCATGATTTTTTTCAATTTATTCCCATCCTTTCTTTCCGGCATTTTGTGCTTCTGTTAAGATTTGCTGAGTATCATCCGTTATACCGGCAGTGATGGCTGCTGCAAAAGCTCCTTCCACTAAAGGCGCATCCACCAGATGATAACGTTGCTGCTGTTCTTCTTCCAACATGTCTTTTGCCAGTTCCGAATTCAATACCGCGCTGCCGATATCCGCAAAAACAAAATAACTAGCTGCATCACTTGATTCATTGACAGCTTCTACGATTTTCATCGGGTCTGATCCGATCTCGCCATTTATTCCGCCGAGAGAAAAGATCTGCACCTCTTCGGATTTTTGCATCTGCTCAATCATTTCTTTAATACCATCTGTTACTTTTTGACTATGAGAAATAAGCAAAATACTCTTTTTCACAAGAATCTTCCTTTCTTTTACATAGTTGCTAACGATTGGTTTCGCTTTCATTAATGAACAATTCAAGTATATAATAAATTCCTAATTTTGGGAAAATATGTGTTGCGCATCTTGAACTTTGTTATACTTTTATTAAAGAGAGGAGTGATCGAATGATTACAACAACCACGAATAGTGTGGAAGGAAAAACCGTAGTAGCTTATAAAGGAATCGTTTTTGGTGAAGTTATTACTGGGATCAATGTATTGAAAGATTTTGGGGCTGGTTTGCGAAACGTCTTCGGCGGCCGTTCAAAAAGTTATGAAAATGAACTAATGGGCGCAAGAGAAGAAGCCCTTGCGGAAATGGCCGAACGTGCAAAAGCATTAGGAGCTGATGCAATCATCGGCGTAAAAATGGACTACGAAGTATTAGGCAGCGACAATGGCATGCTGATGGTCACATGTAGTGGAACAGCTGTCTCCACAAGATAAGTAGGAATAGCTGTCTTAATAAATAAAAAGAGATGGGACATGTAGTGGGACCCAAGAGTTAGATTTTTCAGTCTAACTTCGAGGTTCACTACCTTCCCATTCTCTCTTTTTTATTTCTTTTTTCGAATGATTCCGTAAGCTGCTGCAACTAGCACACCTGTGCCTACGAAGGAATAATTGACAGAAGCTGTTTTTTCATTTGTTTTTGGTAAAGTCTGACTTGTTGATTCGGATGGCTCTGTCGTTTGATGAACTGTTTCTGTCGTGGTTCCAGAGGCCACTGATTTTTCTCCTGCCGAATGCAAAATATTTTTTATTCGTTGGAAACTAGCTGCTAAGTCTGCTTTTTTTGCTTCAAAATCATTAGCAACTGTTTGCGCTTCGCTGATCTTTCCATGGATCGCTTGACTGGCCGCTGTGATATCCGCTTGAGTTTGACTTAGCTTTCCAGAAGCTGTTTGAGCAACCTGATCTAATTGTTGATTGAATTCTTTTGCTTGTTGGATCTTCCCGTCAAGATCTGTTTGGACAGCTTCCGCTTTTGCTTTCGCTTCAGCAAGCTTTTTCTCAAGTTGTGCACGATCATTTCCCGCTTTATTTTTAAGATCAGCTAAATCTTGATCGATTGCTGCTTGGTCTTCTTTCAATTTGTTTTTTGCAGCCTCTAATGCTTCTTCGAGTTCTTTTCTTTTATTTTCCAAGTCTTGCAAATGATCGATTGGGTCAGAAGAGGTAGAACTATTTATTGATGTATCTTCTGAAGACGAAATCGTTTCTCCTGAATTATCTGTCGGTACATTGGAAGTCATTTCTGTTTCCGAGGCACCGTTTTCAGCACCAGAAGAGCTTATAGTTGTTGAAGGTTCTGTTTGAGCAGGTTCAGAAGTTTCCGCAAAAGCTGTCTGTCCCAATAAGAAAATACTGGAAACAGCAATTGGCCAGATTAACGGCTTCATTCTTTTTTTCATCACTTTTCCCATCCTTACTACTTTTTAACTAATTTCTTATTATAAGCAAAAATGTTTGGAAGAACCATAAACATAACAGGCTGTTTGTCTAAAAAACGGTGCATCTTTTATTTTTTTGTACGTTCCGGGCTTTTCCATGTCCCGCTTCCATAACCTAAAATCGTTTTGACTGCTGGAATGAAAGTCGTCACGATCGTTATCGCGTTCACTATCCAGAACAAAAGCATATATAGTGGTGCGAAAAGAAGGTATTTCAATTTTCTTCGTCGATCATCTACAATCAGCGAAGCTAGCAACTGGAAAAATCCTGCGACCATTTCAAAGCAGATGAACACAAAACTGAATGTAAAAGTAATATAAATCTGTTCGTAGTTTCCTTGATATACATAATGCCCGATTAATCCAGCAAAAAGAACTACGGAAATACAAAAGAATATTGACCAGACAATACTCAATGTTTGATCAATGAAGATGATCGTTCTTCCAATATGTTTAAAAGGATGGAGCATCACTTTTTTGAAATTCGTCAGCCAGACTTCTGTTCCACCTTTTGCCCAACGTTTTCTTTGTCGATATAGCATCTTCAACGTCACAGGTACTTCCATGAAAAAGATGATCCCAGGAGTAAATACAGATACCCAATCATTTAACTGATGATCCCAAGCAATACTGATGTCTTCTGTCGCTCGATCTTGTCTGAATCCGCCCACATCGATCAAGGCTTCTTTTCGATACATCGTATTTGCTCCACTGTACGCATAAAGACCACCGAAAACAGCTGACTGTGTTCGTTTGATGATACCCACGATACTTGAGAATTCAACCGTTTGAGATTTTGCAATCAATTTGGTACGATTTTGGACATCCATATTTGCAGTGACCGCAGCAATATGTCTTGCACCAGGGCGAATGAAATAATTCACATACCTAATCAGTGCATCTGGCTCCGGTACCGTGTCTGCATCATTGCTTAAAATCAATTTCCCTTTTGCAAAGGCAAGTCCGATATTAAACGCGTGGGCTTTTCCTTTATTTTTTTCGATCCGAACCACACGAAGATTAGCGTATTTTTTCATCAGTCTAGCTAATATTTCTGGTGTTTGGTCCGTTGAACCATCGTCTGTCACTAATACCTCATAGTTGTGATAATTCAATTTCGTCATCAAATACTCGATTGTATCTTCGATCACAATTTCTTCATTATGGGCTGGCACCATGATCGTGATGAACGGTTCGACACTCAAGGGAACATCTACCCATTCTTTTTGCTTATGTTTGTATAAAAACACATAACACCAGACACCAATAAACCATACAAATCCGCCTAAAATCGGATAAGAAACGAGAAAAAAATACATAATAGACAAACAAGTATCTAAGAATAAATTACCTGTATGGGTGATTGAGATCATTTCAGTTCCACCCCATTTTCTTTATACAAATCTGCAATGAATGTCGTATCTAGATTTTGCTCCGCGGAGACAGAATAAAAACGGACCGTTTCTCTCTCTTCTTTTGTTCCAAAACGTTCCGTATACACTTCTTCAAGTAATTCTTGTCTTTTTTTCAATTTTTCATCTTCATATTCAAAAGATTTATTTACTTTTTTGTATAGATTTCGATTGTTCCACCTAGTCAATACAAATGAGGTAATCAGGAAACTGAAAAAAATCAATACAAAAAAGCCGATTAAGAAATACAGCATTTTCTTTTCTGATAAAAAAGCGTACAAGGAAAAATCCTTGGCTCTTTCTGGTCTCGTTAATGGGAAAAACACCCATATAAAAGGAAGAACAACGATCATCCATCCTAAAAGAGCCACTAACGTTTGCCAAATCTTTAACCAGTAATTACCTTTTGAAAAATACTTATCTTTCACCAAAATTGATGCAACTTCTTCTCTTGTTACTTTTTTCATATCCTCACCTCACGTTTTTTTGTTACGACGTAGGAGTTTACCATACATTTCATTTCTTTTCACATAAAGTGTTCCTAAATTTTTCCTAAGAAAAAGAACAAAACATTTCTCATCAGTAAATGAAAAATATTTTGTTCTTTTTATCAGTTGTTCTTTTTATTTTTTATCTCTTAATTATGTTGCTCTTTCCAATACGACAATGCTTTTCATTCCTCTAGATATCGCCGTGTACATTTGTCTGCGTCTTCTTTGCTCATCTCTATCGTTTTCAAATGGATACAAGATTACATGATCAAATTCCAGTCCTTTTGCTAGACTCAAAGGGATGATCTGGCAGTTTTTTAATCCACATGAACTTTTTTTAATCGATTCTTGCAACGTTTGGGTTTCCTCTTCTGTTTGGGTGATAATTGCCGCTTTTTCTCCTTTTAGAGAATCCAAAATCTCAGCTAGTATTTCCAACAATTCTTCAGAGGATCGAAAAGAGCGGTATTCGGGTTCTTTTCCTTGCGGTCGGATCGATACGATGTCGATCTTCTCTTGATCCACAGCATAGGTTTTGAAAAGCTCTGTGATTGCTCCGCTAGAACGGTAACTATTTCTAAGATCATACCGATGGATCGGCAGATGGTAGTCGTCGAAACAACGTATAATATCAGCAAAAGTAGTGGAAGAATTAAAGATTGCCTGATTCTCGTCACCTACTAAAGTAAAGTGAGTTTTTGGAAATAATTCGATCAATAGACCTAATTGTGCCAGGGTATAATCTTGTACTTCATCAATCAATAGATAGCGAAACGCTGGTACATTTACCTTTTCAACAAGTAAATGACGAATAGCTAATATAATGACTGCTTCATCAACAGTACGTGTGGGTTGCCAAGCATAAGCTGAGCCATATCGTTTTTCATAAATTCTTTCAAACAACTGATGCTCATCCACCCATGCCATTTCTTCGATTTGTCTGGTTATTTTTCGATATTTTTTTTGTAAAAGTTTCCTTGCATAAGCTGCAATACTTTGTTCCGAATCATCAGAAATCAATTTACCGAATAATTCCAACTGCCTATCTTCTGTCAACGAGAGTACCTGATTCTGCACAGCAGGACTTTTTGCTTGTTTCAAAAGATGATTCTTCCATTCGCTCATCAGTGCCTTTTTCGTTGCTTGAAGCCTATCGATCAATTTAGGATGAGCAGGAACTTTCTCATATATTTTTTCGATCGTTTTTTTAGAAAGGACTGTTTTTCCATTTTTAGCAAGTCCACGGATAAAATTCGGATGATCTAAAAACAAAGGATCTGATTGTTTTAGATTATCGATAAACTTTTTGCTACGCAAACGTTCTGTCTGCTCCGATACATTTTCTCCCGTGATACGTTTGAAATAAGCCTCTTCACCTTCTATTTCCTCTGCTGAAAGCTGTGAAACCAGCTGTATGATGGTTAGATTCAGTGGATTTCTTTCACCTAATGATGGTAGGACATTCGAAATATAGTCGATAAACCGATGATTAGGTGATAGAATCAGCAAGTCATCAGATGTCATCGTATCTCGATATAAATAGAGCAGATACGCAATACGCTGCATGATAGCAGAGGTTTTACCACTTCCTGCTACGCCATTTACCAAGATATTTTGACTTTTCACATCCCGAATGATTGTGTTTTGTTCCGATTGGATCGTAGCAGTGAT
Source organism: Enterococcus sp. DIV0436a (assembly GCF_051711605.1). NCBI lineage: Bacteria > Bacillati > Bacillota > Bacilli > Lactobacillales > Enterococcaceae > Enterococcus > Enterococcus sp. DIV0436a. The sequence goes on along the minus strand of NZ_JBIONA010000001.1, from coordinate 376,878 downwards.
AGCCTTCATTTCATTGGTCTCATCTTGGCCTAAGACTTCTAATAATACGTCATCTTGAATAGCTACAGACGTATCAAAAAACTTGATCAAACGATCTCTTTCCAAAATAAATTGTCGTCTTTCTTTAATAACCGTATCGATTTTATTTTGACGAACCGTATAAGAAGATGGACCAATCATGTTATTGTAAAAAAGTTCGGCAATTGGTGAACGCCAATCATAAACAAGATTTTCATCTGCATCATCTGTGAAATTTGCTGTACCGATATAAAAGGATTCTTTTGGCTCATTATCCAGAAAGTCTACAACGACTTTTCCAAAGTAGGGACTTTTCAATAAACGTTCGATCTTTGCTAGCTGATTTTCTGCGTTTTTCTGTTTGATATTCATCTGATCGATTTCTCTATTTTTCATTTCAACCATCGAAAAAGTATCCAGGTTATCTAAGTAACTGTCAAAATTCAATCGAAACTCGCCAGCCATTTCTTTCAACGACTGGTTTCCTTCTATTTTTTCCGTATCCATCGATTCACGCAGTTCGTTTTTTTTATCAATTAGCTTTTGATACACGTTCTTCAGATATGCTTCTTCTAACTGTTTTTGTGTGTTGACCATACACATTCTCCTCTTTTTTTAAAGTGGTGGAACCGATTAGTTTACCTCTTTTAAGAGTCGAATGCAAGCTTTTTAACGAGTATCATTTGTTAGGATATATCAGTTCTTCAGGTCGGACAGTTTGATATAAAGAAAATGCACCATCAAGGTTTTTTACGTGGTAGCCAGACTGCTTCAAGATTCTTTCCGCTAGATAGCTACGTAATCCGCTATGACAGCTGACGATATATTCTTGTTGGCTGTCTACTTCATTTAATCGATCCCGAAGTTCATTCAAAGGGATATGTTTGGCTTCCTTGAATTTGCCCTTTTCCAATTCTTCTGCTGTTCGCACATCTAATAAAATTTTTCCTTTTGCTAGTTCTGTCGGCAATTCATGCCATTGTACGGTTTCACTAAGCCCTTCTGCAATGTTCATTGCTGCATATCCTAGCATGTTTACTGGATCTTTGGCTGAGCCAAATGGCGGTGCATACGTCAATTCTAACTCCGGCAAATCGAAGATCGTCAAATGCCCTTTGATTGCTGTTGCTAAAATATCGATCCGTTTATCCACACCTTTTGCCCCAACACCTTGTGCACCATAAATCTCGCCAGTCTCTGGATGGAAGATCAACTTCAGTAAAATATCTGTTGCTTCTGGATAATAGCTTGCATGATCTTTTCCTGACACATGAACGACTTCAAAAGACAGCTCGTTTTCTTTGGCTGTTCTTTCACTTAATCCGGTGGATGCGGCAGTCATTCCAAACGTTCGTATAATTGCTGTTCCAATACCGCCTTGATTTCTTCGAGAAATTCCGGAAATCGTGTCCGCAACTTGTCTACCTTGACGATTGGCTGGTGAAGCAAGAGAAATAAGTGCATCTTTTCCAGTGATTTGCTGTTTTACAACGATAGCATCCCCCACCGCATAAATATCAGGAATATTCGTTTGATAACGTTCGTCTACTAGGATACCCCCGCGTATGCCTAATTCAATTCCAGCGGTCACTGCTAGCTGGTTATCAGGACGAACACCAATGGATAAAATAACTAAATCAGCAGGGATGGTACGCCCATCATCCAGTCGCAATCGTTTCCCGTGATCTTCAAATCTAGCGACAGCATGAGAAGTAATCACTTCTACTCCTTGATGAGACAATTCTTTTTCTATAAAAGCTGCCATTTCTTCATCCAGTGTCGGAAGAATATGTGGTGCTTGTTCGATCACCATGACTTCTAAACCTCTTCTTTTTAGGTTTTCTGCCATTTCCAATCCGATGAATCCTGCACCAACGATCACAGCACGCTTTGGCTGTTTTTCTAATGCATGCATCACTTTATCGATATCTGGTACATTTCTAATAGAAAAAACATTGTCGGCTTCTGTTATCCCTGGAATCGATGGAACAACTGGTTTTGCACCAGGAGATAAAACCAATGCATCGTACTGTTCAATGTGTTTTTGACCCTCATGTACGACTTCTACCGTTTTGTTTTCGGGAAAGATGGCTGTCACTTCATGATTTGGACGCACATCTAAACAAAAACGAGCGGATAATGATTCTGGCGTTTGGACAAGAAGATTTTCCCGTTCACTGATTTCTCCCGAAAGATAATAAGGCAAGCCGCAATTTGCAAAAGAAACATACGGTCCTTTTTCAAAAACAACGATTTCTGCATCTTCCATTAATCGGCGAAGCCGTGTAGCAGCAGACATTCCACCTGCTACACCTCCGACAATAACGATTTTCATCTTATTTCCCTCCTACTGTTCGATCAAACCATTGATTCATGCCACCACGTACATTCACTACATCATAACCAGATTTCTTTAATTCTTTAGCTGCTTGTTTACTTCTCATCCCTGATTGACAAATCACATAGACGGTCTTTTCTTTGTCTCCATCATATCTGTTTATACTTTGTAATGGAACATTTTTAGCTCCTTTTATATGCCCGCCCCGGTATTCTGCAGGTGTTCTAACATCAAGTAACGCTGGATTTTCCAAAAGCTTTTCCTTTAATTCTGGGACTGTTATCGATTTTATTGATTGAAATAGCAAATTCATTTTCTGCACCTCATTTACATTTTTATAAATACCTCATGGGGTATATTAAACAGAAGTTTTATTAATATGTCAACCAGAATGACTCTTCATTTTTTTCACTACTTTTTATATTTGCATAAAATACCGATAAGGGGTATTATCTAATTATAAAAATAGAGGAGAATGTGTTATGGAGATTGATAATAAAAATATCCTGAACCGTTTGAAACGTACAGAGGGACAAATTCGTGGTATCCAAAAAATGATCGAAGACGAAAAAGAATGTATGGATGTCATCACTCAATTAAGCGCTGTTCGTTCTAGTATTGATCGCGTAATGGGCATGATCGTTGCAGATAATCTGAAAAATTGCTTTGAGAAACCTGATAGTAATCCAGAAGAACAAGCGGCTAAATTAGAGCAAGCGATCAAGATGATTATTAAAAAGTAAAGGAATGATTTCAATGAAAGTCGTTTTCCATATTGATGAATTAGAAAAATGGTCAGAAACAGGGAAAAACGTAAAAAACCTGATAAAAGCTTCTCCAGAAACGACGATTGTCGTATCTGTAAATGGCATCGCGATTACCGGTTATCTAGACTCTGCCAATGCAGAATTCTTAGATTTGCAAGGAGTCGTTTTTCACGCTTGTGCGAATGCTATGCGTGCTAATCATATTTCAGAAAGTTCTTTACCTGAACAAGTAATCGTTGTACCAGCAGGTGTCCTTGATTTAGTTGAACTGCAATCCCAAGGTTATGCTTATATCAAGCCTTAGTCAGTAGAGGTTGCGACAGAAGTGGTCATCTTCAAGAAATAAGAAGGAATTTACGAAAATTGCTTCTCAAATTTTTGTGAAATCTCAGCTCATTTTTCGAAGAAGCTACTTCTGGAAAACCGTGAATCAAAGGTTGTGAAAAAGCTGTCCTGCATCAAGTAATAAGAACAGCCAAACAAAAATAGCTTCTCATATTTTTCGTTTGGTTGGGATTATTACCGCAGATGCAAGCTTTTGAACACCGTTTAAGGAAGAGATTGTGAAAAAGTCGCTTAGTTTCGATTATTAAGAAAAATTTTGTGAAAATGGCTTTCTACATTTTTGCATAAATTTGGCTTAATACCGAGAAACTGGCTTTTGAACACCGTTTAAGGAAGAGGTTGTAAAATCAGCGGTTTGACCTGAGTATTAGAGAAACAAACGGAAAAATAGCTGCTCATATTTTGCCGTTTTTTGAGCTAATACCGAAGGTCAGCTGATTGAACACCGTTTACCAAGAGGTTGTGAGCCTACCATTTAACTCCGAATCACAAGAAATAATTTCAAAAATAACTTCTCCTGTTTTTGGTTTGGTTGGCTTATTATCGAGAAGTAGCTACTGGGAGTCTATTTATCAAAAAAAGGAGTGCGACATAGGTCACACCCCTTTTTTATTTTCTTTGAAACATCTTTCGATACTCGACAGCATACAAGACAAAAGATTGTAAAAGACCGTAAGTGATGACGGCAAAAATGACTCTCACCCACAGCGTTGGTAATTCTGGGAAAAGCAGCAAAAGGATCATGCCAACATAGATGACAGCAGTCGCTACTTTGCCATACCACTTCGCTCCACTTAATTTGATATTTTTAGATAGCCCGATTAATCCAGCTACAAACATAAAGCCTTCTTTTATCAAGAATAGACCAAACAACAGCCAAAGCCACGGTCGATACCATGCCATAGACAAAATCAGAAAAAGTTGTGTCAATTTATCTGCAAACGGATCAAGCACCTTCCCTAAGTCTGTTACCTGATTATATCTCCGAGCAATGACCCCGTCTAGATAATCAGACAAACCTGAGACAACAATGACCGCTCCTGCTATATAAAATGACTGTCTCAGCACAAAATAAAGATAAATCGGCAGCAAAAAAATACGGAATATCGATAAAAGATTCGGAATCGTTTGTATTTCTTTACGCCAGTCTGTGCTTAATTTCATTTTATCGCCCCACCTCCTCAGCACTCTTTTCTTTTTATTTTAGCTTACACGGGGAATAAAACCAATGATTTCACTGTTTTTATTTTTCTTTACAGCCACTGATATTATGAGCTAATTTGAGATAATCACTTGCTGTTTTCATCGTTTACTCTTCTTTCTTCCTGTCGTTTGCGCATTTCTTTTACTAGTACTTTATGAGCTTTTTTTGATCCTCGCTCTAGGTCACGCTGCCGTTTACGTGTTTTATAATCGATAAACAGACTGTCTAAATCGTAACCTGTCGGGTACAGATCTTCTGCTGAACACACCAGACGAACACGCTGACGAGGCACGTGGATTATTTTTTTGTCTAAATATACATCAATCGTATCTTCACCTATATCTTCATAAACTAACGCTTCTTTTTGGTATTCATTGACAAATATCCGATCACCTTTTGCAAAGAGCTGGCGTTCTTTTTTATTCTCCTTCCTATTTGTAACTGCTGTCTTAGGAAGAAATTCTTTTTTCTGTGTCCGATAGGCTTTTTCCGCCAAGTAACGCTCTGCTTGATGGATCAATTTCATCGACATATCCATTTTATGAGCAATCCACAAAGCTTGGCTTTCTCCTGTTTCTCCAACCCGCAACTGATATTTAGGACGAAGTGCTTCACGATCGAAAGCCATAGCAGCCGGCACAAAATCTTCATGATCTCCGGCGAATTTCTTGATTTCTCCATAATGGGTCGTGGCAATGATCAATGCCCCCTGCTCATACATAGATTCCATGATTGCGATCGCTAGTGCAGCCCCTTCATTTGGCTCTGTTCCACTGCCAATCTCATCTAAAAGTACCAACGTATTCCTTTTTATCTTTTTCAAAATAGCAGCGATGTTTTGCATATGACCAGAAAATGTACTCAACGCATTTTCTAAATTTTGGTGGTCACCGACATCGACGAAAATCTCATCAAAGACAGCAAGCTCTGTCCCTTCTTTTGCCGGAACTTGCATACCGAACATCGCCATCAAAGTCAATAAACCGACCGTCTTCAACACGACTGTTTTGCCTCCGGTGATAATCAAGCCTCGATAGTCTTTACCGATTTCAACATCCAATGGTACCGCATGCTCAGGTAAAAATGGATGTCTGCCTTGCTTGATAATGATATGTTCTGATTTATTGATTCTAGGTGTGATTCCATTGATTTCTCGACTAAATTTTGCCCGAGCAAAGATGATATCTAACACCGTGATCGTTTCGATCAATAAATCGATCACTTCTTCGTTTTCTGCGATAGCACCAGTCAATGCCGCCAGGACTTGATATTCTTCACTGATTTCTTCAGCTTTTAACAACTGATAGCGTTCATTCAATTTAGAAATCACAGTTGGTTCAATAAAAACCGTCGTTCTTTTATTTGATTCATCGATAATCGTTCCATCTATTTTATTTTTATAGCTGGCTTTGATAGGAATCGTATAGTATTCGCCTTTTTGAACAATCATTGCTTCTTGGATCATTTCTTTGTTTTTCGGATGACGCAAGAATTTCAGCAATTTTGACTGGATTTCTTTTTCGATTAGTTGCAATTGTTTGCGTACTTTACGCAAATTATGTGACGCGTCGTCACTGACTTTATTATTTTTTATTTTCTGGTCAATCAACTCTTCTACATTTATCAAATCAGGAAGATGCTTGCTATAAGCAAATAACAAAGGTGCCTGGTATTGATTCTTATCAAAAAACTTTGTGATCATCCGACTGCTTCTTAGAAAATCCGCATATTCGATCAAATCAGCGGGGGACAGAATCAACCCTTTTTTGACTTGTTCTGTCAGTGCATCGATCCTCGGCAACCCCATAAATGGAACATGCTGACTGCTTTCTAAGATCAAGCGTGCTTCTCTTGTTTCTTATTGACGATCCAAGACAGTTTGTAGGTTTGTCGAGACCGTCATATCGCTGATTCGTTTTTTGCTATAGTTTCCAATCGCTCTTGCTTGAATTTCCTTTTTGATCCGATCAAATTGTAATTGACTAATCATTTCGTTGTTCATACTCTCTCCTTTTCTTGAAGAGATACCTGTCCCAAAATAAATAAGGGCCTAGAGATAAATAAAAGGATAGAACACAGCTTAAAAAAGTCATGTCCTATCCTTATTAGAATACAAAGATATTGTTTTCCTGACAGGTACCGTTTCATAAGCACACCAAATAAACTTTGTTTATTGGCTATTCGACTTACTGATTAGATACCAGCTACACTCACAAAACATACCCCATTCTTCTAGGTCTTATTTATTTTCCACTTAACTATAGCAAGACACATTTTGGTTGTCAAACTTTAGTATGTTTTATAGATTTACACCATTAATGAATAGACACCTACCGCGATAATTGCTCCGATCATTGGCCCTGCAATTGGTACCCATGAATATGCCCAATCTGAAGTACCTTTATTAGCTATTGGCAATACCGCATGAGCTAATCGAGGACCAAAGTCCCGAGCAGGGTTGATTGCATATCCTGTTGGCCCTCCTAATGAAAGACCGATTGCCAAGATTAATCCGCCTACAGCGAATACGTTCGTTCCAGGTGCAAATTCGTTTTGTCCAAAAGCTAGCAACCCAAGAACTAATACAAATGTACCAATTAATTCTGTGATCACATTTGCTGGATAATTCCGTATAGCAGGGCCTGTTGCAAACGTTCCTAAAATCGCGCTTTCATCTTTCGTTGCATTCCAATGTGGCAAATAAGAAAGCCAAACAAGAATAGCCCCTGCAAAAGCTCCTAAAACTTGTGCAATGATGAAAGGAACGACGAGATTCCAACTAATTGCCCCTGTCATCGCCATAGCTAGAGAGACTGCAGGATTCAAATGAGCTGGGCCCATGAATCCAGAAATATAGACAGCCATTGTTACAGCGAGTCCCCAACCAAATGCGATGACAATCCAGCCAGAAGCCTGTGCTTTACTTTTGTTTAAATTCACAGCCGCACACACACCATCTCCAAGCAAAACTAGGATCAGTGTCCCAATAAACTCCCCCATGATTTGAGTCATATCACTGTTCATTTATTTCTCCCCCTTTAGTTCCCGCAGATCTGATTCTGCAATCAATGCTTCTAAACGTTTAGTCTGTTGCGCCTTCTCCTCTTCTGTCCATTCAAAATATCCAGCAATTGCATCGATCACAGGTTGCTTGATCTCATCCAGCTGATCTCGTTCAAACAACAGATGATTCGTCCGACGAATGAGATAATCGCCTGGGGCCAAAACCATTTCTTCTTCTAAACCATAACGTAACCGAGCTGACTCAGCGAGACTCAAACCAGGATAAGGTGCCATTTCTTTTGCTAATTCAAAGATACGTCGGGCATTAGTCCCGTAAAAATCAGCGATATAAGTAGCGTCTTCTTCCTCTAAGCCGGCTGCTACTCCTTCTTTTGCCAATTCTGTTACTGTTTCTTCTAATTTCGTTGGATCGAAATTTCCACCTGAAATCTGATATTTTTTAGAATCGATTTCTTTCGTCTCTATTCCGTATTCTTCTTTTAATAATTGGCGTATCAATCGCAAAGCTCCTTCTGCCATCTTACGGTAATCGGTGATTTTCCCGCCAGATAAAGTCAGCAAACCATCTGGTTCTCTTTCTAAAGAACTACCTCTGGAAATCGTAGAAGGTGCTTTTTCATCACGGCTGTTTTCCAGATGGTTCAACACGTCTTCTACTTCAGCACGAGAAACTTTGTTTTCCTTATATTCACTTACTGTATCGACAACTTTATTGAAGCTCTTGTCTGAAATCGATCCATTATCTCCACCATTGTAATCAGAACCAGAATTACCAATCAACAGTGGACGAAGTCCTGCCCAGCTTGCTTCGATATCATTCAATGTGATATTTGCTTCTGGATAGCGATGATTGATCACATCCAATAGATAATCTACATCTTCTTGTGTGACTTTCGGATCCGTAAAATCTCCTTGGTAATCCGTATCTGTCGTACCAAAGTAAGTCTTGTTTTCTCTTGGAATAGCAAAAACCATCCGCCCATCTTGCTTTCCTGTATCGAAGTATGTGGGTTGCGGTACAGGCAGTTTTTTCGCATCTACAACTAAATGGATCCCTTTAGTTGGACGCATTTTAGGAGAGACTGGACGCGTAAAATTCAAGTTTCGTACTTTATCTACCCAAGGACCACTCGTATTGATCACTAATTTTGCTTTGATTTCGATCACTTCATCTGTCAGCAGGTCACGAGCTTTGACGCCAACGATTTGATCGCCATCATATAAAAAGCCAACCGCTTTCATTTTACTTACTAGATAAGCCCCATCTTCGGCAGCCTTTTTGATATTATCAATCACTAAACGGGCATCATTGTTGCGGAAATCTAGATAGACACCCGCGCCTTTTAGCCCTTCTTTTTTCAAAAACGGTTCTCTTTCCAATACTTCTTCTGGTGCCAGCGTATAATTCTCATATTTGGTTCCTGTCACATTTGCCAGTTTGTCATAAAGGTCCATTGCTACTTTGACCGAGAACATATTGAAGGTTGTTGCTCCTTCGCCCTCATAGATTGGCAAAAGCATTGGATCTGGTTTTGGGATGTGTGGGGCAATACTTTGTACGACTGCACGTTCACCAACTGTGTCAGCTACTACTTCCACATCAAATGTCTTCAGATAACGAATACCGCCATGAACAAGTTTGGTCGAGCGAGAGGAAGTCCCTTCTGCAAAATCCTGCATTTCGATCAATCCTGTTTTGATTCCTGATGCTGCTGACTGGACTGCCACACCGGCACCAGTGATTCCGCCACCGATGATCAACAGATCCAATTCTTCTTGCTGCATTTTTTGAATGCTATCTTGTCTTGTCTTGTTTGAAAACATATGGATTTCCTCCTTATTCAAATGCTTGGGTAGCTTTTACTGCTTTTTTCCAACCGTTGTAAAGTTTTTCTCGGCGCTCTTCCTCCATTTGAACTTCAAATAGCTTGCCAGCTTCATAAAATTCGCGGATCTCGTCTGTATCTTTCCAATAACCGACAGCTAATCCTGCTAAAAATGCTGCCCCTAGTGCTGTTGTTTCCAAGTTTTCTGCTCGTTGGATCGGTACATTCAAGATATCTGTTTGGAATTGCATCAGATATTCATTATTTGCTGCACCGCCATCCACTTTCAATACAGGAATCTTGATTCCAGTGTCATCTTGCATCGTATCGATGATATCTCTCACTTGATAGGCAATCGACTGCAAAGTAGCTTTAATGATATCTTCTTTTGTCGTTCCACGTGTCAAACCAAACATAGCCCCTCGTGCTGCCTGATCCCAATAAGGAGCACCCAGTCCAACAAATGCAGGAACAACATAGACCTCATCTTCGCTTGTAGAGCGTTTCGCTGCGTCTTCTGAATCGCTAGCTTTTTGCAACATTTGAAGTCCATCTCTCAGCCATTGAATCGAAGAACCAGCCACAAAAATACTTCCTTCTAAAGCATAGTAAACCTTTCCATTTATGCCGTAACCAATTGTCGTCAATAAATTATTTTTGGATAATTGCGGTTTTTCACCTGTATTCATGACAATAAATGAACCTGTACCATAAGTATTCTTGACCATACCTGGCTCAAATGCCATTTGTCCGAATAATGCGGCTTGCTGGTCTCCTGCCATCCCTGAAATTGGTGCTTCGCTTCCATAAAAATGATAACCTTGCGTATAACCATAAACTTCTGAGTTAGAAGTAACTTTTGGTAACATCACTCGAGGAATATTCAATAAATCCAAAATTTCCTGATCCCAATCTAGCTGATGGATATTGAACAACATCGTCCGACTGGCATTCGAGTAATCAGTAACATGTGCTTGTCCATCGGTCAGTTTCCATACTAACCAAGAATCGATCGTTCCAAACATCAATTCGCCTTTTTCAGCTCGTTCTTGCGCGCCTTCTACATGATCAAGAATCCAGCGTATCTTCGTTGCTGAGAAATAGGCATCGATCACTAACCCTGTTTTTTCGTGGAAAAATTCTTGATAGCCTTCATTTTTTAAGTTATCTGCAATTCCAGCTGACTGTCTGGATTGCCAAACAACTGCATGATAGATTGGACGTCCTGTATCTTTTTCCCATATTACTGTTGTTTCACGCTGGTTCGTTATGCCAATCCCAGCAATCTGATTTGGTTTGATCCCTGATTCGATGAACGCTCCGGCAATAACTGACTGTACAGAATTCCAGATTTCATTTGCATCATGTTCCACCCAACTTTCTTGCGGGAAATATTGCGTGAACTCTTTTTGAGAACTGCCGATGTGTCTTCCTTTCTTGTCAAAGATAATTGCTCGTGAGCTAGTTGTACCTTGGTCAATCGCCATGATATACGTTGATTCTGTCATTGTGATTCCCTCCATTATATGCAAACGCTTTCTTTAACTACTCTTATCATACTACTGTTTTAAAAAAAGAAACTGTCAAAATTTTATTCTTTTTTTCTTTTTTTGACAGTTTTTTATTATGAAGCTATTTTTTAATCAATTCTTTTCTTTTTTCAGCGTCTCTATTCTTCTTTTCAATCGAATAATGTCGTAAGGTGACGCAAATTCTGACAGATAATATTCACACTGTTTTTTGTTTCTCTGGCAAAATGTGATCACCAAATCATATTCTTTACCTTCTTCATAACTTCCAATCTCAATACCGCCGATTCCCCTCAGTTCTCTGATCAGATATTGTTGAAAAGCAATACGATAAATCGGCAGACTTTCTAAATCGATTCCAATCACTACTGGTTTTGCAATATAAAAATCGATCATCAAAAGAACATTGGCATACTGGATCATCAGGTAACTAAGCTCACTGTCTTCAGCTCTTTTCCTCGGCAATTGCTGCACCGCTGTTTCCTGTAATTTCGCCAGTAACTGTGTTAAGGAATGCCCGAGCATTTTCTGCTGCTGTTCCAAAAGCCGATCACGCTCATAGACTTCGATCTTTCCAACAAAGAAAAACCATTCATTGTTGATCTGGGAAATTTGGTAGCCTACTGCCTTTTCTTCTTTGATTTTCAAACGACGAGGACGATAATGCCATAACATCGTTTCCCGAATGTAAGTATCTAAAACAGCGGTTGGTAACTTTTTGCTCCGTGTCAAATCATACTGATAAAATATTTCTTCGTCTACTATCGAAAAAGAAACAAAAAAGCTGTAAAACATCATTGTTTCGTATACATTCAGTTCTGCTGCTGTTCGACTAAGATGCATCACGATGATTGGATCGATTGCTTGATAAAGCCGGTCCGACTGATAGAGTAATTTCTTTTCTTTCAAAGTTGCGTACGTACTTTTTTCATTCAATAGTCTTTTTTTCGTAATCCCGAGCCAGCAAGCAATCTGTGCTTCTGCTGATGCCGTAAACGTTGTTTCTAATACACGGTCCAATCCTAGAATGAACGGTCTTTTTTCTGGTGTATTTTGCAAAAAAAGCGGTCGCTGATCTTCCGGGATATATTGGAATAGTTCATAATAAAAATATCGTATCTGTAGCTCTTCTCCGTATAATTGACCGTTTTTGATTTGTAATCCAAATTCCTCTAAGAGCTGGTTCAATTCTTTGATCTTTCGAAAAACAGAAGACTCACTGATATTAAACGCTGTCGCTAATCGAACGATGGATACTTGCTGATGTTCTAATAAATAGACGAGCATCTTAAACTTCAAGCTTTCCTGCAATAAAAACAATAGAATTTTTTCCAAACTTACATCTTCGTCCAACACCAGCAGCGCCTGATACTCATTTCGCTGTACTTCTACTTTTTTTTCCATCATTCGGCCAATCAATTCAATATCTTCCAAATATTGATCAAACGAGGCTTTTGACAGTTGGACATGCTCTCTCAAACCATTGATAGAGGCTGTTCCCCCTTGCAGAACAAGGTTTCGCAAAATCAGGATCTGTAACTGCTCTTTTCTTTCTAATAATGCTTCAATCTTCATAGGCAGTATTCGCCACCTTTGACCACACCATATCTGGCACACGGTATTCTGGCTGGAAAAATAGCTCATGTTCTTCTAACTGTTCAAACGTCCATCCTTCTTCTACTGCAATTGTCAGTTGGTCAAGAAGGTGAAACATCTCTTTTTTGCTTTGGAGCTGTGCTCCAAGAATCTTTTTTTCAGAATCAAATAGAAATTTGAGTTTAACTTTGCTTTGATTTATTGCTGTAAGCTTGTATTCTACGTATCCTGTTTCAATTTTTTGGGGATAAAAAATGCTCTCTTCTTCTGTCAAACCTACGCTTCCTAAGAAATAGCCAAACCACTGATTGCCGACTGGACGATAGGTTCCCTGATCCTTTGTCTGTGAGCCACTAATTGTCTTGCTGACATTTCGTGCTGTACGGACAGCGTTATTTACTAGAGAAACATACATTTTTTCATTTGTTGGACGAAAAGTTACTTGGATCGCATCGCCAATCGCATAGACGTCTTTTTGAGACGTTTGCAAGTAGTCATCTACCCAGATCGTTCCATCATCATTCAATGTTAATTGTTCTTCCCACATCTGATTGTCGGGGCGAGAATGATTAGCCAGCAAAACAAGATCATAGTTCTCCTTTCTTTTTTCCGTCTCTACAATAGCGGTTTCATTTTCGGTCAAAGACACAACTTGTTCTTCTAAAAAAAGTGAAAGCCCTTGATTTTTCATTTCCTTTACTAACGGTTCTGTCATTTCAGGATCTAGATAACGAAAAAGAATTGACTTTCGGCTTTCGTAAAGATGGATTTGTTTTTTTCTTGATGCCAACCCTTCAGCTATTTCGATTCCTGCTTGTCCTGCACCAATAATTGCAATTTTCTTTGCATTCATGATCTTTTGCTGAAGAGCCGTTACGTTTTGTATCTTTTTAACTGGGTGAATAAGCGTTGATTCTGCAGAAATATTTCGAAACTTTTGATTTGAACCAGTCGCTAGAATCAAACGATCAAAATCCAATTTTTTTCCTCCTGCTAAAACGACTTTTTTTTCTTTCAATCCTATTACTGTCTTTTCTGTGTAAACATGGATTCGATAGCGGTCAGTCAGTTCTTCTTTCGTGATCCAAGAAAGTTGTTTTTCACTGGTAACCTTTCCTTTTAATATCAAATTGAACCCGCTGGGAATCCATCCTAACTTCGATTGCTTTTCAATCAAATATATTTCACTTGTTGGCATCAATTGGCGAAGATAAATGGCCGCATGAATCCCTGCAAACGACCCGCCGACAATTACAATGTTCATCTGCATTCCTCTTTCTTATAAGGTGTTCTACTGCTAACTTCTCAATCAGAAAACACAGTATTCATAACTCGCTTTCAACCTTATGATACATAGCGATGCAGCAGAATCAACCCTCTCCATCATACCGTGTTCTAGGTCTGCTTCTCAATAATATACTAGTGGACCTAATTGAAGAGTATCATTTCTGAAGAGATGTTTCAAAAAATGTACTCTTATAAAAGAAAAAAACTCGCCTTTTACGTACCTCTGTCCAAATAGGAAACAGAAAAGAACGAAAAGACGAGTTTTAGTGTGTGTAATGTAATAGTTAGAATAGACACATCATTTTTATGCTAACAATTTTTAATTCTTTAATGCTTCAACAACTGCTTCGCCTAATTGATGAGCAGATTGAGGATTTTGCCCTGTAAGAAGCCGCCCATCAATGTGAACCACTTCTGAAAAAGCTCCACCAGACTGATAGTTTGCTCCTTTTTCTTTCAAAGCATCTTCTGCTAAGAATGGTACTTCATTCGTTGTACCATTTGCTTCCTCTTCTTCATTACTGAACCCAGTCACTGTACGTCCAGCTAAAATAGATTTTCCAGACTCATCTGTAACTGGCAACAATCCTACAACACCGTGACAAACAGCTGAGACCAGCCCTTCATTTCGATAGATTTGTGAAGCGACTTTCCCAAGATCTATTGCTTCTGGAAAATCCCACATTGTTCCGTGGCCACCAGCATAATAAACCGCTGCATAATCATTTGCATCCACATCATCAGGACGTAAGGTATTTCCCAAGGCCCGATTTCTGAAATCTTCATCTTTATAATAGGCCCAATCGATTTCATCCATATTCAAAACACTTTGCGGTTCTAAAGGTACATATCCGCCTTTAGGACTGACAAAATCTGCATCGATCCCATTTTTTACTAATACATCATAAAAATGAGTCAGTTCACTTAACCACAAACCTGTAGGACGCTCGATCTTTTCGTACTTTTCTACATTTGTTAATACGATCAATACTTTCATTTTCCCATCCTCTTTCTATAAAAATTGCGTTATTGATAACGTGCTTTCAAGAAATTATATAATGGACTTGGCAAATAAAGCTCTTTATATGCTTCTTCGAAGGGTTTCGTTACAAATTCATCCTCACGGTTTTCCAATAATTTCTCTGCCCAGTCAGGATCGACGATCATTTGCTGTCCAATTGCTGCAAGTTCTGCATATTTCAATACCTGCTCTACATCTTCGCGATTGCGGATCCCACCGACACCAACTAAAGGGATCTTTCCTTGAATCGTGTTATGGACCACTTCAAGAATCGATTTATCGTTGTATTTATCAGAACGAGCTATTCGATCATACATATTTAATGAAACATGCAGATAATCTAGTTTTGACTCACGTAATCGTTCAAGAAGCCAGATCGTGTCTTCAAAACGGATACCTGGTGTTTCATATTCTTCTGGTGAGAAACGATACCCTACGATGAATGGTTTTTTAGCATATTGTTCAACCGCTGAGAAAACCGTTGTTAATAATTCTTCAATAAAACGATAACGACTTTCCAAGCTACCGCCCCATTGATCCTCTCGTCTATTCGAATGCGGAGAGAAAAATTGTTGGATCAAATACGTATTTGCTCCATGCAACTCGATACCATCAAATCCTGATTCAATCGCTCTGCGTGTGGCTTCGCCAAATGCTTGGATTGTTTCTTTGATTTCATTTTCACTTAATGCTCGCGGTGTTTCTGCATCAGGTCGTTCCGCTGCAACTGCACTTGCAGATACAGGCTGTTCTCCTGATAGAGTAGCTCGACTTGTCATTCGTCCACCGTGGAAAATCTGAATAATCGCTTTTGCGCCTTCTCCTTGGATTGCTTTCGCTAGCTCACTTAACCGAGGAATCATTTCATCATGAGCGATGCTGAGTTCACCTGGCCAGCCTTTTCCGATATCTTGGACATTTGCAGCACCAGTAATAACAGCACCAAGACCTTTAGAACGTTGTTTATAATAAGTGATCTCATCTTCGGTGATCACTCCATTGAAAAAGCTGAGTTGTGTCGTCATAGGCGACAGCATCAATCGGTTCTTCAATTGAACTCCTGAAGGTAAAGTAATTGATTGATCAAATTGTGACATTGTCATTCCTCCCATAATTCGCTCTGATTAACCTATCGAGAATCATCTATCATTAAACCACTCGATTAGTTGTACATGCAACTAATTTGCTTAAAAAATTTTATTTTTTTTGTAACTTATCTGTTGCATCATTCATTGTCTGGGCTAATTCTTTACTTGCTTCATTTCCCAAAACTGCTTTGTATGACTGATGAAGTTCTTCCCAGCTACCATCGACTTCCTTAGCAAATTGGCGTCCTTGTTCTGTAAGATAAACTAATGACAAGCGACCTTCGCTAACTGTTTTGACGTATCCTTTATATTCTAATTTTTCAACAAAACGAGCAATCGTTGATGGGGCGGAATAGAGCATTTGTGCAATATCTTTTTGTGGTATTCCATCTTTTTCTTTTAATATCAATAAAATAAAACCATAAGTTGGTGCCAGACCTGTCCTTCTAAACGCTTCATCAGCTAATTTATTCAACATGCGATCTAGCTTTTTCACGCTAAAGAAAAGACATTCATCTAACGCTTTTTCAATTGGCTTTTCCATTTCATCCCCTCCATTGGCGTACATATCATAGTATGATTTTTATTTTTTGTCAAAAAACTCGTAATAATGACCGCCTCTTCTGTCTAGATTTGAGAAAAAGAAGTTGTGACAAAAGAGGTGTCACAACCTCTCAGTAATACGATTCAATCAAATAAGCTTTTCTTTATTTACTTCCAACACAAATGCTTCATAAGGTCGTAACTCGACTTTGCCGTCTGGTAACTGTTTCAGAGGATAATTTGACACAATAATCCTTAAAGCTTCACGTGGAACAGTGAACACCTGTTTTTCACTGGACATATTGCAAACAACGAGCCATCGCTGGTCTTCATATATGCGAGAATAGGCAAAGACATGCTCAGGCGTCTTTTCCACTAATTCATAGTCTCCCCAGACGATGATGTCATGTTTTCTACGCAAATCGATCAATTTCTTGTACATATAAAAAACAGAATCTTGATCTGCTAACGCTTCTTCTGCATTGATTTCTTTATAATTTGGGTTGACTCGAAGCCATGGAATTCCAGTAGTAAACCCAGCATATTCACGGGCGTTCCATTGCATAGGCGTCCTAGCATTGTCTCTTCCTTTCGCATTGATTGATTCCAAGATTTCCTCTTTTGTAAATCCAGAAGAAATCCTTTCGTTATACATATTGATTGTCTCAATATCTTTTGCTTCCGCGATATCATCGATTGGGCAATTCGTCATGCCTAACTCTTCTCCTTGATAGATATAAGGGGTGCCTTTCATCATATGGAGCAAGATAGCAAACATCTTGGCACTTTCTTTTCGATACACATCGTCATTTCCCCAACGAGAAACAATTCGCGGAAGATCGTGATTATTCCAAAATAAACTATTCCATCCTTCATCACCTAAAGATGTTTGCCATTTGGATAATACTTTTTTCAGTTCAGAGATACTCAAGGGTTTCAAATCCCATTTGTCTTTGCCTTCTTGCTGATCTAATCCTATGTGTTCGAATTGGAAGACCATGGATAATTCATTTCTTTTAGGATTGGAATAAAGTTTAGCGATTTCGGTAGTTGCTCCCCATGTTTCGCCAACAGTCATCAGATTTTTGTCACCAAAAGTTGCTTGATTCATTTCCTGAAGATACTCATGCAGTTTAGGTCCATTACTTGTGATTTCTTTATCCGGTTCTTTGCCAATCATATCGATCACGTCCATACGAAAGCCACCAATACCTTTATCGATCCAGAAATTCATCATTTGATAAATCTCTTGGCGAACCTGTTTATTTTTCCAATTCAAATCAGGTTGACGCTTGCTATACAAGTGCAGAAAATATTGCCCCGTTTTTTCATCCAACTGCCAAGCAGAACCACTGAATATTGAGCGCAATCTATTAGGCTCTTTTCCATTGACCGGATCACGCCAAATATAATAGTCCCGATAAGGATTTTCTTTATTTTTACGGGCCTCAATGAACCACGGATGTTCATCAGAAGTATGATTCACCACCAGATCCATGATGATACGGATATTTCTTTTCTTTGCTTCTTCAATCAGTTCTTCCATTTCTTCCATCGTACCGAATTCTGCCATGATTGCTTGATAATTACTGATATCATACCCATTGTCATCATTCGGAGACTCGTATACTGGAGAAAGCCAAATTGCATCAATACCTAAATACGCCAGATAATCCAACCTGGAAATAATCCCCCGCAAATCTCCAATACCATCTTGATTTGAATCTTGAAAACTTCTTGGATAGATTTGATAAACAACTGAATGGTGCCACCATTTTTGTTCCATGATTTTCCTCCTATAAATGGATGTTTCTATTTTTTGCTTAATCATTTATTTTAGTCTCTCTCACTAAAAATTGTAACGCTTTCAAATAGCTATTGCACCTTGTTATCGGTAACAGAATAAAACGAAAAAACAGCTGAGGAAATTCCCTCAACTGTTTTTTGAAAGGATTGATTTATGCAGGGAAGAATGCTGATTTCACAACTTCTTTATAAACGGTGTTCACTCAGCTGTCCCTCGGTATTAGCTCAAAAAACGGCAAAATATAAGAAACTATTTTTTTCGTTTTTTTCTCTAATACTCAGGCCAGAACACTGATTTCACAACCTCTTTATAAACGGTGTTCACTCAGCTGTCCCTCGGTATTAGCTCAAAAAACGGCAAAATATAAGAAACTATTTTTTCGTTTTTTTCTCTAATACTCAGGCCAGAACGCTGATTTCACAACCTCTTTATTTCACATTCAATATCCACATGAATCCCACGAATACAAAGAACAGACCATACATGATTGGAGATACTTCTTTTCCTCTTTTAGCTGCTAACATGGTAATTGGATAGAAGATAAAACCTAATGCAATCCCATCTGAAATACTATAAGTCAAAGGCATGCCGATCAAGATCAAGAATGAAGGGATCGCAATCTCTAAGTTTCCCCATTCGATTTGTCGCAAAGATTGTGCCATCAATACTCCTACCATAATCAATGCTGGTGCAGTTACTTGTGAAGTAACAACTGATAGTAATGGAGAAAAGAACAAGCCTAACAAGAAGAAAATCCCTGTAGTAATAGCTGTGATACCTGAACGTCCTCCAACGGCGATACCAGCTGATGATTCTACAAATGCACCAACAGGAGAAGTACCTAATAAGGAACCCGCAAGCATAGCTGTTGAGTCAGAAGCTAAAGCTTTCCCTACACGAGGCATCTTGTTGTCTTTCATGAAACCTGCTTGGTTTGCTAATCCAACTAAAGTTCCTGCTGTATCAAAGAAAGTCACAAGCAAGAATGTCAGCACTACGACCCACATTTGAAGAGAATTGATGTCCCCTACATGTTTTAATGCAACTAAAAATGTTGGTTTCAAACTTGGTGCTGCGGCAACAATTTCAGAAGGCATTGGAATCAAACCTGTGACCAGACCTAAAATCGTTGTAGCTGCCATCCCGATGAAGATGCCACCTGGTACACGCCGAACAAGCAAGATAGCAGTTACGACTAATCCAAAAATCGTCAACCAAGTAGAACCAACGTTGAGTGATCCTAATCCTACTAATGTAGATTCATTCGAAACGATGATCCCACCTTCGCTCAGACCAAGGAAAGCGATAAATAGACCGATACCGCCAGAAATCGCATATTTCAAATCTGCTGGGATCGCATCAATGATCATTTCCCGCAGCTTGAAGATTGTGATCAAAATAAAAATCAAAGAAGCAACGAATACGCCGGCTAATGCTGTTTCCCATGGAATCCCCATTCCTAAACAAACAGAATAAGCAAAAAAAGCATTGATCCCAAGAGCAGGTGCCGTTCCAATTGGATAACGGGCTAATACCCCCATTAAAATACAGCCGATCGCACTGGCTAATGCAGTCGCAGTAAACACTGCTCCTTCATCCATTCCAGAAGCACCTAATACAGTTGGATTTACAAATAAGATATAAGCCATTGAGATAAATGTTGTAAATCCTGCCAGTACCTCACGTTTTACCGTGGTGTTCAATTTTTCTATTTCGAAGTAGGAAAGTATTTTTTCCTTCATCTTCCATCCCCCTAAATCCGAACATTATAAATAAAGTCCGTTAAAATTTCGATTTATTAATAAAACAACGTGTTTTATCATATACTAAAACAAAACATAAGTAAACAAAAAATTCGGATTTTAAGCAAAATCCGAACGTTTCATCTGATTAAATCCCTTTATCTCAAAGTTCATGAACATTCACTTTGGATTACAAGAATTTCTTTATTGTGTTAATAAAGTTTCTTCATTCTAGTCTCAAAAATCAATAGTGTGATTTGATTTTACCATTTCGTTTCTGTTCTTCTTTGATGAATTCTTTTGTATCGACAGGATTCAGATTATTTAGTCCGCCAAAACCTGTATCGACCATTTTTCCCCAGCCTTTTGTCTTCTTTTTTCCTGATTTGAGATTCTTTGCTCGAAGCTTCTCACTATGTTTTGCTCGCCGATACTTCAAATAACCTTCTAATCTTCCCATTAGATCCACTGTTTTTCCTCCTTTTTATTCAATCAGACGACTCAGCTTTTCCTATAACAAAATAATTGCCTTCAGGGTCAGAAAAATTGAAAGTCAAGATGCCATTGTTATCTGTGATTTCTCCTGGTTCTTCCATGTTCTCGTAGATAGTCTCAAATTCGTCCGTAAAAAACACTAAAGAAGGCGGTGGTCCTAATACTTCTGGTGAAAACTTCTGCACAAATACTTTTGGGAATACGCCTAATTCTAATTCTTTTGAGATGCTGAGTACAATACTCTTAAATTCTTCTGGCAATTCGATTGTTTCAGAAATTTCTGCACCAATTTTTTCTACAAAGAATCGGCAAATCATCTCTACGTCATTGACATAAAGCATCACACGTGTTTTTTGTATCATCGTTTGACCCTTCTTTCTATTTGATTTTCTTTCCTGTCTATAAACTGATTCCATTATATCACGAAAGCGCAAACACCTTGTGTTTGATACTATTCAAGAAAAATAAAGCAATAGTTTCTAGGATTGCTTTCCTCCACAAACTTTTTTTACAAAAAAAAAAACGGCAATGAATGCCGCTCTTCTTTTTTCGATTCTTTTATAATTCTGCTTCTGATTCATCTTTGGTTAGTGTGTGTCTAACACTAGTTACGCCAAATGTTTGATCGATTTTTTCCTTCAACGCTTCGATTGCCTGTGCGCCACGTGCCGCTTGTTCAGCATTGATGGATTCAATGACCAGCACCGCTGCTTGTGTTTCTTCCGTCAACATCGTTCTTTGGGCTTCACGCCAGTTGAGACAGCGACAGATCGCTCCTTGTTCATCATAGTAGATGATTTCTTCCGGAAGTGCCGGAGCATCGGAATCTGCACCTAAAGGCAGGAATGATTCGCCACCTTGGGCTTTTCCTAAATGCAGATTTCCTGCGATCTTTTCGATATCTTCTCCGCCGCAAGGTACGCCAAAAGACAAGGAAATACTATTATAGATATCTACAAGCGGATTGATTGGGAAAAATTCCCGTTCTTGATTTGCACGTTTCAGTAAAGCTTCAATAGAAGAACGTGCACCTTTTTTAGTCTTGAATGTGGTAAATGCCTGACGCCACTGAGCAATGACTTCGTTTTGGCTGAATGTTTCTTCTGTAAGGTAATTTCTTGCTTCTTTTGCTGCCTCATTCAATAATTGATGATACGTTTCTTCACTTTCTTTTGTTACGTGGTTATCGATACCATTTACGGATAAGATTTCGATGGTTGCTTCAGGAAATACTTCCCAGAAATTGGTATCCACTATTACTTTTTTCATATGTTCACACCTCTTGATTAGAATAATTGCTTGATGAATAGATAGTCTGTTTGGGGATCATCTCCCATATAAAAAACATGTTCGCTGTATTTGATAAATCCTTTTTTACGATAAAAAGCGAGCGCAACATCGTTGTGTTCCCAAACACCGAGCCAAATGGCTGTTTTTTGCTTTTCTTTTGCTTTTTCAATAGCTGTATCTAGTAAAAATGTACCGATACCTTGATGTTTAAATTTTTTTCGTACATAGATTCGCTCGATTTCTAAAAAATGATCAGCCATTTCCTCAGATTGACTCGTTCCTGTATTTAGTTTCAGGTAACCCGCAGGCTCTTGATCGATACTCACTAGGAAAAAATCGGTTTCTTTATCTTTTAGCTCTTCTGTAAGTTTTTCTAGTGCATAAGCTTGTGTCAAGTAATCAGCTAAATGCTCCGGTGAATTATCTTTTCCAAATGTATCTGTAAATGTTTCGATACTAATTTGTTGTAGTAAGTCTACATCTGAAGGCGTCATTTTTCGAATTTCGTATTTATTCACGGCTTCTTCCTTTCAATAGATCCTTTTATTGCCTTTTTTGACAAAATTCCAATCTTCGCTAACATTCTTGCATACTTTATTTAAAAGATATTCCAATTGTTTTGCTTCTTCGTCAGAAAGACCATTTAATGCGACTGCATTGGAGTAGTTGTTTTCTCGAATGATGAAAGGATAGATTTCTGCTCCTTTTTTAGTCGGATAGAGTTTCTTGATTTTTTTATTTTCTTTATCTTCCAAACGTTCGATCATCCCATTGGATTCTAATTTCTTGATTGCTCGGGCAGTCGTTGTACGATCTACTTTGATCATTTCTGCTAGTTTTTCTTGGATGATTCCAGGATTTTCGCAAATACGTACTAAATAAAGATACTGTCCTCTTGTTAAATCGACTTCTTTGAATTCGATATTGCTGATAGAATCTAGCGCTCGGGCAATCATTCCGATGTCTCGAAGGATTTCAGCCATTTCATCCCACCTTTATTTTGTTTGTAAGACTAGTTTACCTCTTTTTGTTGCAAATGCAACTATTTTCAATAAAAAAATCAAGTTCTTTTTTAATAACTAGTAAAGTATATTCTTTTCTTCTTTTACGAAAAAGCTCAATCACAATAGATCTGGTTTTTGTTTTCTAAAATAAGTAACTGTTTCTTCGTTGTTCGCTTTTCTGATAGCTTTGGCAACTCTTCTATACTAAAAAATCCCATGTTGGAAGTTTCATTATTCTCAATAAACTTGGCCTCTTCACCGTGGATCGCACAAGCAAAAACAAGTTTATAATACTGAAAAAGCTGTGGAATATCTTTTTGTTTATTCGTATCAAAAACTGCTCGCAACTGAGTAGTTTCTACTGTTAATCCTGTTTCTTCATAGACTTCTTTACACACATTTTCTTCAGGAGACAATCCTATTTCAGCAAATCCACCAGGAAGTGACCATTCTTTCGTCCGTTTATCTTCGATTAGTAGGACCTTGCCATCTTTTTTGATATAGGCACGAACATCTACTTTTGGTGTTGGATGTCCTTCTCCAATCGTTGTGAGCGCTTTTATTTCTTCGAAAGTTTCTTTTCCTATTTCACTGATCAGTTCCAATGAAATCGTCCGAATCTCCTCAAAACGCTCTTTATCAAATACATCTTTTCCATAATATAGACCAGCTTGAGAAAGTGCGAGTAGTCTTTTGTATTGAGCCAACTTCTTGTTCATTCTCTTCCCTTCTTTTTTAGCAAATGTATGACTATGTAATCAAGTATAGAAGACTAGTTTAATTACGGCAAATAAATATAATGAAATCTGCAATAAATAAAAGAATGTTAAAAAACTCGAGAACAAAAGACATTCGACTTCTCTGGGGCTGTGAATAAATGGCGTTCAAAAGCTTGCATCTGCGGTAATAAGCCCCACCAAACGAAAAATATGACGAGCTATTCTTGTCTGGCTGTTCTTATTAATTGAGGCAGGACAGCTTTTTCACAACCTCCCCACTAAACGGTGTTCAATCAGCTGATGCTCGGTATTCACTAAAAAAACGGCAAAATATGAGGAGCTATTTTGCCGTTTTTTTCTATAATACTCATATTAAAACACTGACTTCACAACCTCTTCCTTAAACGGTGTTCTCCTGCCAACTCCTCGGTCACAAGTCACAATATTCATCAAACATGAGAAGCTGTTTCTTTGAAGTTGCTCCTTGTGACTCGGAGCTGAACGGTAGGCTCACGACCTCTCGGTAAACGGTGTTCTCCTACCAACTCCTCGGTCACAAGTTACAATATTCATCAAACATGAGAAGCTGTTTTTTTGAAATTGCTCCTTGTGACTCGGAGCTGAACGACAGGCTCACGACCTCTCGGTAAACGGCGTTCAAAAGCCAATTTTTCGATATTAAGCCATTTCTTTGTTACTTATTGTCATTGATTTCTTTTTCTAATTTATCCAATAGTGGAGTGTAATCCACTTGAGTATAGTCTGTTACATCAAATTCATATAGTGTTCCTAACTGGAATTTGTCATATTTTCGGTCGGCGATGATCTTTTTGAATGCTTCTTTCGTAATATGATTGGTCCCTTTCGTTCGATCTTCCAATACGTCACCATAGTGATAATGATCCATGATATAGCTCAAATGACGATCTGATTCACGATCACGTTTGTACCGACGTTGCCATAACACTTCAAAGTCTGCTGTTAGGCGAATCGTGATCACCTGATATCCGTATCTATCTGCTAATTCTTGGAGTCGTGCTTTTTGCTTATCACTAAAAGGATACTCGGACACAATCACTTTCTTTCCTGCTTCCATATACAAATCAAGTGCTTTGTAATAGAAAGGATAAACTTTCGTCCTTTCTTGTTCCGCCCGTTCTTCCAAATTGTTAAACCCGATGGATTCTGCATAGTATTCCTTGATTTCATCGAGCGTGATGGCATACATATCTGGAAATCGTTCCCGTAGTTTATTCATAAGATATGTTTTTCCTGTACCAGGACTACCAGCCAGAAGAATGAAATACTTTTTCATCTCATTTATTTCCTAAGTTAATTGGACTTTCCAAGTTCATAAACAGTCCAATCTTATGCTTGACAATGATTTTTGATTCTACCCGTTGACGAGATCCTAATGTATTCCAAATCAAGTCTTTGTCACTAGAATCAAATTCTCGAACGCCTGCTTCTTGTTCAATAACTTCTGGTCCATTCAAACCGACTCTCGCTTTTTTTGTTGCGATTAAATAACTCATTAATGCTGAAGTAATCGACATACCGCCAAATGATCCTACACGTCCTGGAATCAAACCGATGACTGGTACATATTGTTTTAGAGCAATGATTGTATTTCCGATTTCTGAAATAGATAACAGTCCGTAGTTTGCTTCTTGCAAACGAACACCACCTGTATCTAGTACAATGACTGGAAAGATCTCATTTCCTTTTTTATTTTCTTCTAACACATGTTCAAGTGCAGCAACGATTTTTGCACCGGAAACTTCACCGATACCGCCACCTTGGAATTTTCCTTCCATAGCGATTACTACTGCTTGTTTGCCATTGATCGTTCCACGGCTGACAACGATCCCGTCATCACTTTCAGGGACGATTCCTTGTGCTGGCAAACTTGGCGCGATGATTTGATCGAATGGATCAATCAATTCACGTCCATTGTCAAGTAGAGCGTTCACTCGTTCTCTGGCATTTAATTCTACAAAACTATTTTTCATCTGAAAGTTCCTCCATTGCTTGCGTCAATCGTAGGTACACAACTCCTGGTGTAGCACCGAAGTCATTGATCACGATATCTGCTGAAATTGGATAACGATCAAAAAATCTCGTTAATACATTGTTCCATACTTCGCCGAAGCCATCGCTTCCTGTACAGATTTTTACAGTAGATTCTGTTTTTTCTGTTGGAAACATCAAGATTTCCAAATCTCCTGAACCGACCACTCCTACATGGATTTTCTTATTGATCGGCTGTTTCGTTGGATATTTATAAGCTAATTGTTCCATGGATCTCTCCCCTTTTTGTAAAACAGAGCATGCACGTTCTGCTTATTCGTCTTTCTTCTTCCATCTGGGTAAATGGCGACAAAAGGTTTTTCTCGCCAATTTTATGACCAAGTTCTGAATTTCATTGGTGGTTCATACAGGCCATCTGACCATTCGATCAAATCATCGATTGTTTGTGCAGCTAATAATGAACGTTTCGCTTCACTGCGTTTGATACCTAGATCTTCTGGTAATTTCACGATGCCGGCTTCACGCAAGCTATCTAGTGATTCTTTCGTGCTAGTCATTCCAAGAGGTGTAACACCGCCAATTGCTGCAATTGCTGCTTGACGTTCTTCTTTTGTTTTTGCTTTGTACAAATAAGCAATTCCTTCTTCTGTCACGATATGGGTAGTATCTTCGCTATAGATCATCACTGGTGCATTGGCTAAGCCTGCCTGTTTTTGAACAGCTAATGCATCTAATTCTTCGACAAAGACTGGTTTTTTATTTGAACCATATGTTTCAACCATTTGAACAACTAATTTTTGTCCTTTACCTAATGGATCATCATTGTCGCGAAGTGATTGCCATGCTGGTGTAGAATGACGACGACCGCCAGGATTATGTCCCATGTTAGGCGCACCACCAAAACCAGATAAACGTCCTTTTGTTACGGTAGAAGAATTTCCTTCGTAATCTAATTGCAAGGTTGAACCGATAAACATATCGATTGCATATTGTCCAGCTGCTTGTGATAATGTTCGGTTACTGCGCATCGTGCCATCTTTACCGACGAAAAAGACATCTGGGCGAGCAGCAATATATTTTTCCATACCGACTTCACCACCGAAACTATGGATACTTTCAACCCAACCTGATTCGATTGCTGGAATCATCGTTGGATGTGGGTTCAATACCCAGTTCTTCGCGATTTTCCCTTTTAACCCTAGTGATTCACCATAAGTTGGCAGTAATAATTCGATAGCTGCTGTATTGAATCCAATACCGTGATTCAAAGATTGTACGCCGTGCTCTGCGTAGATTCCTTTGATTGCCATCATTGCCATTAGGATTTGCAATTCTGTGATGTTTTGAGGATCTCGTGTGAATAAAGCTTCTAATTGATAAGGTTCATCTGCTTTCACGACAACGTCTACCCAGTCACCAGGGATATCTACACGTGGTAAAGAATCGACAACTTCATTGACTTGAACGATCACGATACCATCTTTGAAAGCTGCAGCTTCGATGATTGTTGGTGTTTCTTCCGTATTGAAACCTGTGTACAAGTTGCCGTCTTTATCTGCTTTATCTGCAGCTACTAAAACAACATTTGGAATCAAATCGATGAATAAGCGTCCATAAAGTTCCAAATAAGTATGGATATCACCTAATTTCATTGTGCCGTCTTCAATCATTTGGGCGACACGCAAGCTTTGTGCACCAGCATAAGAGAAATCGATCTTGCTTGCGATTCCTTTTTCAAAAATATTCAAATGTTCTGGTCGTGAGATACTAGACATGATCAAATGCAGATCATTCACTTTTTCTGCATCTACTTTTTCAAGACTTTCTGAAAGAAAACTTGCTTGTTTTTGATTGTCGCCTTCTAATACAACTTTGTCGCCGGGAGCAATCAGTTTTTCCATTACTTCTACGATTTTTTCAGTTTCTACATACTTGCCATTGAGCAAGTTGCTGATTTTTTCCAATCGCTGCGCTTTTTTTTCGCGTTTAGAAGCCCAGTTGCGGTTTGGTTTTTCCATAATTAGTCATCTCCATTTTTGATATAGAAACGTGGCGTCATCAATACCATGTTGGTCTAGATTGATCGTACGGATCCCTTTATCTACACCAAATTTTGTATGAATCAGCTTTGTCAAAGTATTGCCGGGGGGAAATTCAATCGTCAGATCCATTCCTAATTCTTTTGCCAAGTCCATCATTTGGTTCCACTGCACAGGGAAAGCTAGGTTTTCCAACAAATCTTTACGAATCTCTTCTGCGTCCTGAGTGGCTCTTCCATCCGTATTTTTTATATACAAACATCTAGCATCAGATAGATGGACAGACTGCATATACGGCTTGAATTTCTTGACCGTATCATTCATCAAGAGACAGTGAGATGGCACAGGGACTTTCAGCAGCTTCGCTGTTTGCGCTTGGTGCCGTTTGGCTTCTGCCAACGTAACGGATAAACCTTCGATACTCCCAGATAACGTATGTTGCATCGGACAATTTTCATTTGACAGATAAACTGGATGGTCAGGATCAAATGTTTTTGCTACAATTTCCTCAGCTTCGCTTCTCGTCACACCTACTACTACGCCCATTGCATAACCGCTTGGATAAGCTTCTTTCATTAAGACTGCGCGGTGATAGACTAGTTCCGCTGCATTCTCAAATCTCAAAGATCGACAAGCAACAGCTGCACAAAAAGCACCAATCGAATGTCCTGCTGCAATATCAGGCTGAATACCGTTTTTTTCCATTTCATCTAAATAAAATACTGCTTTTGTCAGTAATGCTAGCTGGATAAAAACCGTATCTTGATAGTTTTCTTCTTTATCAACTAACCGATACCCCGTCACATTTTCTAAACGTTCCATGTACATTTCAGGGATATCCGCTAACATCCCTAACTTCTGACTGCCTTGTCCAGGAAATAAGAAACCTGTACTCATGAGCCTCGCCTCCTCAGCACTTACTTTTTCCACTGCTATCTTAGTCAATTTCTGCTATAATAAAAAATGCCAAAAAAAGAAAAAACCATAACAAAAAGGTATGGATAGGATGGATAATTATGAAATTGCTTCATCTGCAGTATTTTAAAAAAGTATTCGAAACAAAAAATGTTACCCAAGCAGCCAAAGAATTATTTATTTCTCAACCTGCCTTGAGCCGTGCGATCAAACATTTGGAAAACGAATTAGGTGTCCCTTTGTTTTACCATAGCGGCAGAAACATTGAGACGACCGTTTATGCAGAAGAATTTTATCCATATGCAGTCAAGACATTAGACACATTAGAAGAAGGAATCAAATTATTGTCTTCGGTCAATGAGAAGATCGTTACTTCCGTCATATTGTATTTAGAGGTAGCCTCTGTTTCTATTCCGAACTTGGTCCGAATTTTTATGGAAAAGCATCCTGATATCCAATTAACGATCATGCAACATCATTTACCAGATGATATTACCGATCCTGTACTGTACATCACTTCGGAGATGAAGCCTGGCATGACCAATATTCCTATCATGAAAGAACCTGTTTATGTCGCCATTCCTAAGAAACATCCTCTTGCGAAAAAAGAACATCTGCAATTAGAAGATATCCAACGCACCCCCATCTTGATGCTGTCAAAGAGCAACGCCTTCCGTCATACACTGGATGCAGCACTTGAAGCGAAAAGTATCGAATTGACGATCAGTTCGACGACAGATGATCCTGCGACATTACGTTCTATTGTCAAGCAAGGATTAGCTGTTAGCTTTTTCCCAAAAGTTTCTTGGTCTTACGATAAAAATGATCCTTTCGTCTTGCGGGAAATCAAAGATTTGCCCTTGACACGAACAATTTATTTATCTTCTAGCTTCACAGAAGATCATCCTTTGATCAAAATGATTGCAAAAACGATGCGGGAATTTTATTTAGGAAAATAAAAAAAAAAGAGCTGGGACAAAATTCTTGTCGCAGCTCTTTTTTCGAACAAACGGTGTTCCAGAAGTAATTTCTTAGAAAATAAGCCGAAATTTCCCAAAAATTTGAGAAGCAATTTTCGTAAATTCCTTCTTATTTCTTGAAGCTAAACATTTCTGTCACAACCTCTTCTCTATTGTCCTAGACATTCATTGCGTTGATTTAAAACTTCCATCAATCAAATCTGCTAGTTCATCTAGCTTTTCTATTTTACGTAGATCAATAGAGATCCAATGTTCTTTATTCATGTGATAGGCTGGAAAATACCCCTCTTTTCCTCGCAAAATTCCGCCAAGTTCAGGATCGACCTTCAAATCAAGAATATTGATGATCCTATGGTCACTTGCATCATCATAGATTTTTTCTTCTGGAACAGACATCAGGACCCCAAACCATTTTTTGCTTTTTTGATGTCTGAATACGCAATAATCAGGAAATTTTTTAAAAATATATTCTGGAGACAAATTGTATGTTTCATTGATGTGATCGATTAGTTCTTTTTTCGTTAGCATCTGCTTCCATCTCTTTCTTATTGATTCGCTTTATTCAAAGATACCACGTAAGAATAGAAAAATGAATACAAGTAGTTGCTAATCAAATACTTCGATATTTTTCTTTTTTATCAACTCTTAAATGTTCAATCCGCCTGTGTTGGTCTTGCTACCATCTACTATTAAAATGTTTATTATTGTTTGCCCACCTATTTTTTGATTTTAGTGGTATCATTTTTCAAGTTCATGATGAAATTCTTATCATCAGTAAATGCTCCAGAAAAATAAACAATGATTGAAAAATCAGTTGAAACTTGACCACCGTTTATTTTCTCCGTATTCTTAGAATAGAAGGGAGTCTGATTGATGTATTCACTAATGAAAAAAATCATTACCGAAAAAGATATTCGACGTCATGTTTCTTTAGTAGAACAATTGCTGAATCATACAAAGATAACCGTAAATGAATTAGCTGAAATCATAGGGACAACCGAACGAACGATTTATTCTGACCTTCAATCTATTCGCTCTCAACTGCCTGAAGGCTGGGACATCATTAGCGATCAAGCAGGGATCAGTTTGCAAAACCAGCAAAATTTATTAGCAAATGACCTTTGGGAGATTTTTTTCAAACAATCAGTCAGTGTCGAACTATTGAAAAGTCTGCTTTTTACAAAAAAAGTTGCTGTCCCTGATTTTCTAGCCGACCATGGGCTTTCTTATGGGACATTGAAAAGACATGTGACTAAAATCAATCAGCGTTTAGCAAGTTACGACTTGCAGATCGATTTGACGAAATATACCGCTTCTATTCTTGGGAAAGAGCGTGCGATTCGCACTTTCTATCATCGACTGCTGATTCCTTTTACTCATAACAACTATTTTTTCGAAGATTATTCGATTCATGAATCCCTTTATTTTCAATTTTTAAAAACAATAAATCGAACGGAGCTAGCGGTTGAAACAGAAGAGATTTTTGGAACATGTTGGTTCTTTATCAATACGATCCGTATAAAAGCGAATTGCCGATTAGATTCTTCTATCCATATCAACAGTACACTCTCCTCCCTGTATGACTCTGCATTGAAAAAATTGTATTTAACGGAAGGTATTTATCTCAAAGACACTGAGCTTTCTTTTGCTTCTTTCTGCTTTCTGGAAAGTTGGAATTACAACAATAACTATGGACAAGAAACCGCTCGCTGCCTGCATCATTCTCCATTTTTCGAACGCATCGAAACGTTTGTAGAGGAATTAGCTTTAGAGCTGTCTCTTGATCAGCTAAAAAAAACGTCTCTGACTGATAACTTGGCTCTCCTCGTATTAAAATATCATGAATCGCCGATACTGATTGAACCTTTGGAACGCCAATACCATCGTTTTTTAGAGACGTATGATCAGCAATATGCACACTTGTATCAACAGAAAGAGAATTTACTGAACGATCTAAAAAAAGAAATGGAAATCAATGAACCAAATTACTTTCTCCAGCTCTTGTCTTTACTGATCCAACAAACGATTTTTTCTATCAAACCGAATTTGTTCAATGTCTATTTTATTTTCCAAGGAGAACCTTCATGGAAGGCGTTCTTGCAGCAGGAATTAAAAGATTATCTAGGAAAACGTGTCTGCTTCTTACCTATCGAACTAACCGATCTTTCCACTATTTCTTTCGAAAAAACAGATATCTTGATTTCCAATTTCCCGCTGGATTCTCTAGATATCCCTATCGTATACATTTCTTCTATTCCTACGAAAAATGAGCTCAATCGTTTGACTGAACTCACTTTCAAAACTTTTTTATAGTAACGGCTAGCGACTGTATTCTCTAGCTGTTTTTTCTTTTTTGCGAAACAGTTTATTCATGATCCCTTTTTCTATTTCTACAACCAAGAATAGAAGAATCACATTTGCCCCAATCAATAACTGTTGTGTCATCGTTAAACTTACTGTACCGATCAGCTGCTGGCCGATTGGCAGAAAAATAACCATCCCCTGCAATAAAGCAAGGATACCCAATGAAAGAAAAAGCGATTTGTTTTGCAAAAGACCTTGGTTCAATGACGGCTTGGACAACTCTCTGCAATTGATCATGTAAACAGCTTGAGCTAAGACGATATTTTGCAGAAGAATGGTTTGCTGTAAGCTTTGCCCTTCAAATTGCATAGCCAATAAATAGGCAGGAACCATGATCAGTAGTGCGACATAGATGATCCGAAACAAATGATAACCATATAGGATTCCTTGCTTTGGATCTCTCGGTGGACGCTTCATGATTTCTGGATCTGGCGACTCGAACCCTAATGCATAAGATAAAGTGATTGTCGTTACCATATTGACCCATAAAATCTGTACTGGGGACAAAGGTAGCGGGCGATTCAGTATCAGCGCCCAAATTAAGATCAATCCTTGAGCTAATGCAGTTGGTAAGAAGAAATTGATGGTCTTTTGCAAGTTATCCAAAATGCGCCGACCTTCTTTTACGGCTTTTGCGATCGTATGGAAATTATCATCTCCTAAAACCATATCAGCTGCCTGTTTGCTTACTTCACTACCTTTGATTCCCATAGCGATTCCTATATCGGCTCTTTTCAAAGCAGGTGCATCATTTACGCCGTCTCCGGTCATTCCGACGATTTCTCCATTTTTCTGCAAAGCTTTCACGATTCGCAGTTTGTGTTCTGGTGTCGTTCGAGCAAAGACATCGACTTTTGGTACTTGTCGAATCAACTCTTCATCAGACATAAGATCCAAATCGATCCCTTCTAAAACTTTAGCAGTATGTTTTAAGCCAATTTGTTCCGCAATCGCTTTTGCTGTGTCTTTATGATCCCCCGTAATCATTTTCACTGAGATCCCTGCTTGTTGGCATTCCTTTACAGCTTTGACTGCACTTTCTTTTGGCGGATCGATCAACCCGGCAATCCCTGCAAAAGTTAATTGGGTTAAAGTCTCATGCGTGAGTTCCTGTTTCGAATCTACTTTTTTATAAGCAAATCCTAAAACACGCTGACCTTTTTTCGCAAACGCTGTGGCTGTTTGACCCCATGCTTCTTGTTCTGAAGAAGAAAGAGTTGATTTAGCCAATAATACTTCTGGCGCACCTTTGACGTAAATCACCGCTCCTTTTTCCTCCGTATGCATCGTTGCCATATATTTGTATTCAGAGCTGAACGGAATCTTTGCTTCTATTTTTTTCAAAGGCAGATTGGCTGTTTCTGTGTGTCGAATCAGTGCAAGTTCTGTCGGATTGCCACTTAAATTTTCTGTTTTCTGTTCTTCTTTTGTTTTTAATTCCTGACAGTTTTTCATAATGGACAACACGCAGGCTTCTTCTTTTGCTGCTATATCCACAACTGTCATTTCATTTTTTGTCAATGTCCCTGTCTTATCTGAACAGATCACTGTCATAGAACCTAATGTTTCTACAGAAGGCAGTCCTTTGATGATTGCCTTTTCTTTTGCCATTTCATTTACTCCGACAGATAGGATCATGGTCAAAACAGCTGGCAATCCTTCGGGTACCATTGACACCACCAAAGCGATCATAGCCGAAAGAAGGATATGCCAATCCATACCATATCGAAATGTCGTAAAAATAACTAAGAATAGGCTCAAACAAAGAATGCCTTGAAAAATTTGTTTGTTTAATCGGTTGATTTTTTTAATCAGAGGCGTCGTTTGTTGTTCGACCGATTGCAATGCTTGATTGATTTTACCGATTTCTGTCGTGTTTCCTGTTTCTACAACGACACCGACTGCAGAACCAGATTGTACAAGCGTTCCTGAAAAAGCCATATTTTTCTGGTCGCCGATCGATTCTTCTTCTGTCAAAACGGCATGACTTTTTTCAGATGCTTCTGATTCTCCCGTCAAAATCGATTCTTCCACTAATAAATCATGTGCTTCGATTAATCGGATATCTGCTGGAACGACATCTCCGGCACGTAAGACAATGACATCTCCTTTTACCAGTTCTTTCGCAGGGATTTTTTCTTGCATCCCGTCTGATAGTACTATCGCTTCTTGTCCCATCAGCTGCTTCAAACCATTCAATGATTCTTCCGCTTTTCTTTCTTGCCAGTAACTAACGAGTCCATTGACGATCACTACGAATAAAATAATACTTCCTTCAATATATTCACTAGAAGCAAATTTCAAAAAAGAGGCAATGATCAACACGATCATCAGCAGATCAGTAAAGTGCTTTGCTATTTTTTTCCATCGTTTTGTCTGCTGCCTTGCTTTTATTTCATTATATCCTTGATCAGTCAGGCGTTTCTGTCGTTCTTCTTGCGACAAGCCTTCTGTTGATGTTTGATAGTTTTTCAATACATCTTCTACCGTCAATCTGTACCAGTTCATCCTATCCCCTCCTGTTTAATTGATACTGTTATTATACGCAGGGAAGTTTTTTCAGGCGTATCGATTATTTCAGGGAGGTCTGAAATAATTCGTTTTGCAGAATGTATCTGGGCCTAACTGATATTTCTATTGCTTATTCTTTTATATACAAAATTTAAGAATACAAACCAGATAACCAATAAAAAAGGAATAAAGCGTGTCGTGCTTTCGAATAACAAGCTGAAAGCAATTGAAGTAAAAAACACCAACAAAGCAAGATCTTTATATCTTTGTGTAGTGTTCCGTTTCTTTTCTTTAATAAATTGAACATGTGCACACAAGATCGAAGACCACACAAATAGAAAACAACTCGTTGTCATGCCTGCCAAAAGCTGAAAAAACAATCGACTATCAGCTACAAAAAAATGTAGACAAAGACCGGCAAAAAATAACATTCCTGTAATTAAAATACCGTGTAAAGGTACGCCTTTCTTAGAAAGCGCACAAAACCAATGGGGCAAACTTTTCTCTTTTGCTGTTTGATATAAAATCCTGCTAGTACTGTAGACTGCACTATTTGCTGAGGACAAAGAAGCAACCAAAATCATTAGATTGACAATTGCTGCTCCGCCTTGGCAATGGATCACTTGCAGCATAGTCACTAAAGGACTTTCTTTTAAATCTAAACAATGCCATGGAACAACAAATAAAATCGACAAAATCGTTCCTATATAGAAAAAGAGAATACGCCAAGGCAGACAGTTGATTGCTTTTTTCAAATTCTTTTGCGGATCACTTGTCTCGCCAACGGTTAAGCCGATCATTTCAATTCCAGCAAAACTGAATAAAACCATAGGAAATGAGACTACCATTCCAGCAAAGCCAAACGGTAGTAATTCATCGATCTGTCCAAAATTTTCTTTGATTCCGATAGACTGGGTATGAAAATCTGAGACACTCAATCCTATACCCAATAAGATAAAAAGGAAAATCCCCAAGATCTTGATGATTGAGAAAAAAGATTCCAATTCACCAAACCACTTGACTGCAACAAGGTTGACTGCCATTAAGATCATTAGTGCGCTACCTCCGCTTATCAAAGCTGGTACATGTACAAACCAGAAATGGATATACAATCCTATTGCTGTTAATTCCGCAAGTCCAGCTCCAAGCCAGCAAAGCCAATAAGTCCAATTGACAAAAAATGCCCACTTTTTGCCTAAATAATAGTCAACGAAATCACTGATAGAGTTAAATGTACTATTTGCTAAAAATAAATCACCCATGGCCCGCATCAAACCATAAATAGCCAAACCGCATATCAAATAAACGAGAATAACAGCTGGCCCTGCTGATGCAATTGCCTTTGCTGAACCTAAAAATAATCCTGTTCCAATTGCGCCACCTAATGCGATTAACTGGATATTTCGATTAGTTAGAGTCCGTTTCATTGCCGGTTTTTCCATCAAGTTCACCTTTTTCTTTTTCAAGCAGCATGGCGACTTCCTGTTCCCAAGAAGGTTTCTTTATTTTTTCAATACAGAGTGGTACTACAAACAAAATGACACTGATGGCTGTGACTGCAATTAGATTGATCCATGTTCCAGCTTTCATCGTCAGTCCGACAGAAAATCCGATTGCCGCAAATAAAACAATAACGACAGTCCAAACTCCAAGATTGCTCTTTTTCTCTTTTTTTCCAATTCTAAATGGTCGATTCAACTTTGCATGTGTATAACGCAATCTCAAAACTGCGATCCCCATGATGACATAGACGATACAGTAGATAACAGTAGTTGAATTTACGAGCATCAAAAATGCTTGATTGACGCCAGGAATCAGCAAATAAAAAAGTGCAAAGATTGAGATAATGACAGACTGAGTCAAAATAACGGATTTGGATACGTCAAATTGATTCGTCTTCCAAAAATTGAATTTTGGTGGATACGCACCTTTTCTAGCACTTTCTGTCACTGTCTTTGCTGGTCCTGAGGCCCAAGCAGATAATTGGACTGCTACACCAATGAAGACAAGTAAACTAAACAGATTCACAATAAGATGTGGCAAACCAAGAATTTGGCAATAAATCGAAATAGATTGCGCGATATTATTCAATTCCATTTGTCCTTTTGGTACGACATTTGCTACAACTAAAGCATTCAAAATATTGACGAAAAATATAAAAATTAACGCGGCAAATACTCCGCGAATATACGTTTTAACTGGATTTTTCAACCGAGTGATATACACAGAGGACATTTCGATACCAGTAAAAATAAACATGATCGGCGCAAAATAAACAAATGAGGATGCAGTCGTAGTATCTGGTATTAATTTGTCCCATGAAAAACTGCCTAATGTTCCGGTTGGTACGATCCCAACTTTGATCCACGCAGCAAACCCTAATAAGAGCATCATCGTCAAAGGCACGTACAATCCTAACCAAACACCGACTTTTCCGCCGATTTTTGCCATATCAAATTTCAAATTCAAAAAAATGATGATCCAATAAACGACTAAAATAACAACTAATGTAAATTTGCTGTTCAAACCAAGCGGCACATTATCGATAATATTACCAAACAACGGAGCGAGTGCTGAAGCGACCATCACCATCCCAGGAAACATTTGGACCCATAACAGCCATGAGACAACGAATCCCCATTTTTTTCCCAGAGCATTCGATACCCAAAGTTCTGGACCACCTTTTTGGGGAAACATTCCGGCAAATTCACCAGAGATCAATGAGATTGGAAAAGCGTACAATAATACTGCAACCAGCATGTAAAAAATCATCGTCCAGCTCGTTGCTGCTACATCTGGAATATTTCGTACACTTGCTACAAGGGCGCAGGTCATTCCGATAAAGGTCATGGTCGTGATTTGTTTTGATGAACCAGTATCTTTCATCTTTATTCCTTCTTTCAATAGCGACATATGTTTTTGTTTTCTTTTATTTTTGTTCAAGAACAGAAATAACAAGGTTTCATCGATTCAGTACAAAACCCAGTATCACCGAAACATCCATTGAACGATCTTAGTGAACTGGGTTTGATACATGAAACGAACGATCCAACTTATAGAACGTTTTATAAAAAAGAATATCTTGGCGAGGAATATATGAAAAACAGGGGGAAATACAATTGTTTTGATGAAGCAAATAATTGTCTGTTCTCCATATGTCTCTTGTTATTCTTTCACACAAAAATCAGTTCTATTGGATGATTTCGTTTAGTTTCTTTTCCATTGCTTTGGCGATTTCCTTTGTATAAAAATTGAAAATTCGATCATCATTCAAATAAGGAGTCATGATAGCCGCACGTAGCAGAGTGATTTTCTGTTCTTTTTTCCATTCTTCTTTCGTTAGACCCATTCTTTCAATAAAACGAATCGGAGAATCACCGTAATCTCCTTGTGTAAATGTAGTATGAGAAGTAATAAACCGTTCACCATAAACATCGCCATCCATATAAGAAGACCGATCGAACATTTTTTCATTTAATTCATTGATAGCGTTCAAATCTGTACAGCCTTGTTCTTTGAATACCCAATTGACCATATTAAAATCAGGATGATTCAATGGATAGACTTCGATTGTTTTTCCTTTAACAGTAAAAGTCAGATGATCGAGAAATTCTCTGAATCTTTGAGCTGCCTCGATTGAAGCCCCAATCAATTGACCATATCCGGTCACATTCAATGGCAATACACGATGTGCTGTCCAGACGGCGGCGGCGGTTGCTCCAGCTTTTGATCCTTCCAAAATATAAGCTCCTAACATATCTGGAGCCTTTACTGATTTTTCAAACACATATGGCGCGAAATAAGAAATGATATTTCTCATATTTTTGTGTTTGATTACGATTCCTCCAGCAGCATAAGGGACATAGCCCATCTTATGAGGATCTATCGTGACAGAATCCGCTTCTGAAATAGCTCTGAACCCTTCATATACCTCTTTGTCAATCGTTACGCAGTGGTGGAAAACATGATGTTCTTCAAAGAATTCAGCTAAGGAAGCATACGGCACAAATTCTCCTGCTTCGTTTAGAAACAGTGAACGCGCATAGCCGCCATATGCGGCATCAACATGTAAATAGAAATAGATCCCTTCATCTTTTAACCTTTCTCTTAATTGGACGATTTTATCTACACTGTCTACTTGACCTTCTTCTGTCGTTCCTACGACAGCAACCACACCTAGAATTGGGATTTTTTGTTCAGCTAATTCACGAATTGTTTTTTCCAAAGCATTAATATCCATTCGATAATCCTCTTGAACTGGGATAGCAACCATCTGATCTAAGCCGACTCCGCAAATATCTAACGCCTTCATCCAAGAATAGTGTTTTGTTTGAGGGACCAGCCATTTCCCTAATCTTTGGATATTTTTTCCGCTACGGGAAGAAGCTGCTTTGACCTCATCCATTTCTTCGTCCGTAAAGCTTTCGATCATTTCCAAAATTTCTTCAACAGATAAATTCAAAAGTTCCCACTCAGACATTTTTTTCACTTTTTCAGGCAGCACTTCCTTGACAGCTAAAGGAATCGATTTGATGCAGCGGGCGTACCATAATCCTTCAAGATTAGCAATAGAACCATCTGCTGCAATGTGTCCCCATCCGTCTGTCATATTGAATAATGAAGCAAAATCCTGTCCTACTTCTGCTTCCATTTGCGAAGTTGCCATAGAAGATTCCAATGCAACATTATTTGGGTTCCACAGCATCGCATAGTTGTAAGCTAATAAAGCAGGCATCAATGTTTCAGCATTCATTTGTCCCCAGTAACGGCCTGCTGAATGCCATGGGATCGATCCTGCGCGTAATCGCTGACTGACTTCATCCAAGACCTCTATCATATGGTCGCGGGTGGCTAGATAATCTGGAGTGAGCTTATCTCCTTCGCTAATTGCAGGCATATCTGAAGGAATATAATTTTCTCTCCATCCAAGATGTTCATCTACCATCTTGTTCAACAACATTTTATAAACTGGTCCATTTTCAGCTTTGTCGCCTATAAAGACGGCCTTGATATCCATATCTTTCATTTTTCTTCCCTCCATATTTTGTTGGTCAATGTCTCGCAGATACATGTGTTTATCTGTAACACCTCTTCACTATAGCGCCAAAAATGAGAAATTTTTTTTATAACATCAAATCCACGTAGATTTTTACAAACAAAAATAAATAAAGTCGGATTTTTCTGATAATTCAACGCAAAAAAACGAACAATTTTTCAATAAATCAGTCTTCTAAAATAGATA
The DNA here is from genome assembly GCF_051711605.1 of Enterococcus sp. DIV0436a. NCBI lineage: Bacteria > Bacillati > Bacillota > Bacilli > Lactobacillales > Enterococcaceae > Enterococcus > Enterococcus sp. DIV0436a. The sequence goes on along the minus strand of NZ_JBIONA010000001.1, from coordinate 337,153 downwards.
ACCTAAAAAAAACGAACAAACAAATAAAATGACTGTCCTTCATTCACTAAACATATTTTTATTTTTTTATATTGTTAAAAATTCACAATTTATTTTTTAATAGAATTATCTGTTTTCCAAATTTTATAACATAAAAAACCTTTTTTAACGGCATTTATATGCTTTTTCAGAAATTAACTGATGATTTCAAAAAGAAAACATGTCATAATATTTCCCATATTGTGCAAAAAAATACAAGGCGGAGGCTCTACTATGATTGAAGAATATATTGAGAAAAATATTTTAAGACAGCTGTTTTTATGTGGGCAATTCTATGTAAATAAAGAAGTCAATCTAGAAAAGCTCTCCAACCTCCTGCATGTTTGCAAAACCACTTTGCTCAATGATATCAATAACATAAAAAAAGAATTTGAAGAACAGATCGCTTATACACATCGGGAAAAGGACCGTTACACTTTATATTTTTCAGAACATATACCTCGATGCAAGATCATGCAGCAATTGTCTCAAAATTCGTTGTTTTTAAAAACTTGTCTGCTTTATTTGGAAGAAGATGAACCTGATTATCTTCAATTAACTGAATGTGAATTCATCTCTGTCAGCAAAGCTTATTCATTAAAAAAACAAGTATTAGCTTATTTTAATGACTGCGGGATCGAAATCGACCGCTACTCCCCTCGATTCACTGAAATGGAAAGACGTCTGCTGCTTCTTAATGTGTCGTATCGTTTAGGCGGTTTTAATTCTTGGGAGCTACCTGAATCGTTTTTTGAACGTGCCGATCGTTTCATTGAATCCGTAACGGAAAATAGTGGCAGATTTTATGATAAAGAAAATAAAGAAATCTTATCGATTGGTTTTGCTATCAGTTTCCTACGCCAGCAAGTGTGTGCTGTGACAATAGATTCAAAATTTATCGAAGAAATCAAAAAACGTCCTATTTACAATTATGTCGAATCAGCATGGGAAAACACTGATTTCCAAACCTATTATAAAAAAGAAGAATTCGCCTTTATTTTGACACTATTCAATCTTTGTAATTATGGTTTCCATTCTTATCAGTTGATTGCGGAAGACTTTCAACAGCTACACCAAGTGTTTATTGACAATACTCCCGAAATAAAAGAACTAGTTGCTACCTTTGAATCTCACTTCAATCAAGAATTATTCGGAAACCAACCATTCGAACGTGCGCTGATTCATCTGATGCGTTCGGCTTGGGATAACTATCAATTATTCATGCCAGAAAAATTTTATCTTTTAAATGAGGAACAGACAAATTTATATAAAGAAGTCCAGACAATTTTTTCCAGCTGGTCCAGCCAGTTACCTTATGATCTACGGTTGAATCCTAATTGCATGCGGGCTTTTGTGATCGAATTGAGCGGAATTCTCCGTCTGACAAAAGAACATCTGACTATCTATATCGTCACAAATTCGGATGTTCATTATCTGATTTATCGGGAAGCCTTGGAAGCTGTAACTACTTTCGATTTTCAAGTTGCACCAACAATTTATTCAAGTATATCTGATATAAAGAAGTATGCGCAGCAGTCCTCAAACCGGGTATTATGTGAACGTACATTATATACACCAGATGCGGTCCAATATGAAAATATTATTCCTATTTCGATCAATACGATCGATCGAGCTATCATTTCAGCTGTGCAAAACAAATAAGGGGCTGTGACAAAAATCATGTCACAGCCTCTTATTTGTTGAAGATGCCCATTTCTGTAACAATCTCTTGATACACATCAGGCTCACAACCTCACTTATTTTGGACATCTACGGGTCCGATCTCTTTATTTAAAAAATAAGAAATGATGGTTCGGATAACTACCAACGCCGCTAGTTGGAAAATATCCTGCAAGGTAGGTTTGATAATCGATTCGATGATCCCCGCTGAAACAAGAATTTCCAAACTTAGAAGTATATAGCCTCCCAACATCTTTTTAATAGCATTGTTCTCGCTGACTCGGTCGTTTTGTACTTTTGTATGGACAAATAAATATTTCAAAAAATCCTTGATTGATAGACAAACACCCCAAACCAATAAACAGATAGCAAAGATATCAAGTCCCAGTACAAGTTTTTCAAAATATGGAAGAAGAAACTGCATCAACTCTGTCGTCATCCTACCTCTCCTCTTCTTTGTTTTTCTTTGTCTTCTATTTCCTGATTCAAGAAATAAGAAATGACTGTTCGAATGATAATAATAAGTGCAAGCTTCAAAATATCTGTCCAAGTCGGCTTGATAACTGACTCGATGATATCAGCAACGACTAGTACCTCCAAGCTTAACAAAATATAACTTGCTAGCAGTTTTCTTGTATCTGCATTACGAGTATTACGTTCTGCATAGTTTTTCTTGACATGAGACCAATCAAAAAGTTTGAATAGAACAAGAACGATCCCGACAATTAAGATACCGATAGAACAAATATTTAAAATAGCAATGATCCATTCTAGAAATTCAATTAAATTTGAGCGAAACATATACGCTACCTACTTTCTTTTAATTTGTTCCTATTCTTTTATTGTAAAAGAAAGTTACCTTGTTCGTCTATTTAAAAGTTGTTCTAATGATAACGGTTCGCTTAAATTTTTCTTTTTCACTCTCCCATTTTTCTCCCCCCATCCATAAATCGTGGAAGTATCCAAAACAACGTAGCAAGTTAAAATAAGGCTTAGTCCGTCATCAGCTTTTCAAAGAAGCACTGTCTCGGTGCTTTTTTTGTACCCAAATTTCTAAAAATAGAACCATACACCTCCTCAAATCTTTTCTTCTTACCTACCCTATTTTTATTTACAGGAAAATCAGACACTTCTTCTTTTTTGTCAAAATTTCCTTTTTCTTCTCGTCCTATCATTTGGCATTCTAATAAAAACGAACTATCCTTGGATATAGAAAGAGAAAACAAGGAGGCGTTTTTCATGAGTAAAAAATTAATCAAAGTCGGCATCGGTTTAGGTTTGCTTGCCCTTGGCGCTGCATATCTAGGAAAAAAGACAGGACTATTCGAAGATGACAGTCATTTATATGATGAATTCGAATCAATCTAGCATCCTATTTAGTTGAATCACTACGGACATACTTGGAAGACATTGGAGGAATCACAATGAGAAAAAGTAAAGCAATAATGATTGGTGCCGGTATTGCCAATATGGCAGCGGCTGTTTATTTGATTCAAGAAGGCAAATGGAAAGGGGATCAGATCACCTTTTATTCATTGGATGATCACGGTTCAAATGATGGTGCACCGACCGACACTGTAGTGGATGAATATTGGAATAAAAACCATCCATTAGAAAACCAAAAAGGCTATATTGCTCGAGGCGGTCGCATGCTTAATTACCGTACCTATGTAGATTTGATGGATCTGTTAAGTCGAATACCTTCTGTTACTGAGCCAGGGATGACTGCTGAAGAAGATACGAGAGATTTTGATGCAAAACACCGAACCTTTGACAAAGCACGTTTGATGGAAGGTGGCAAAGGAATCATTGATGGCGGAAAACTGGGATTCAATAATAAAGACCGTATTCTTCTGACTAAACTGATTGCTATGCCTGATTCAGAAGAAGAAAAACTAGACAATATCACTATCGAAGAATATTTCAAAGATGATCCACACTTTTTTGAAACAAACTTCTGGTTTATGTGGGAAACAACATTTGCTTTCAGAACACGTAGTTCTGCTCAAGAATTGCGTCGCTATATGCATCAAATGATTTATGAATTCACTCAAATCGAACATCTAGTGGGCGTCAATCGAACACGTTACAATCAATACGAAAGTATTATGCTTCCTTTGATCGAGTACTTGAAAGAACAAGGATGCAAAATCATTTTGAACCGCCGTGTCACTGACTGGGAATTCAAAGAAACACCGATGCAAGATGAAATCACTGTGACTGGTTTGAAAATGACCAATACACTGACTCAAGAAGAAGAACACGTTGTGGTCGATGAAGATACAGCAGTTATTTTCACTAATGGGTCCATTACAGATTCAGCTACTTTAGGAGATTACGAAACACCAGCTGTAGAAAATATGGATTATGGTGCAGCTTCTAGTCTCTGGAAAAAAGCCAGTGAACGTTTCTACAACTTGGGAAATCCTGACAAATTCTTTGCTGATCGAGATGCAAGCGAATGGGTCAGCTTTACCCTGACGACGAAAAACCATTTGTTGTTGAATGAAATCACCCGTATCACGACTCAAGAACCAGGAAATGCCTTGAATTCATTTATTTCAACCACACCGATCACGCCGTTAGGCCAAAAAGATGTCAATATGTCTATCGTCGTGCATCATCAACCGCATTTTACGTCTCAGAAACCAAATGAAACAGTTATTTGGGGTTATTTCCTTTATCCAAGACGACGTGGCGAATTTGTGGATAAACAGTATATTAAAATGAATGGAAAAGAAATGTTAGAAGAACTGATCGGACAACTTTCAAAAGTAGATCCTGGACCAGTAAATATTCGTGAAAAAGAAACAGAAATTTTCGACAGCGTGATAAATAATATCCCTGTCTATATGCCTTATGCTTCCGCGTTGTTCAATAATCGTGCCAAAAGCGATCGGCCAAAAGTCATTCCTAAACATTCGACCAATCTGGCCTTTACAGGAGAATTTGTCGAGCAGCCTTATCAGATGATCTTTACTGAACAAAGTGCTGTACGTTCTGGAGAAATCGCTGCTTTCCATTTTGCGGGTATTCCTATGTCCCGTCTTGTCAAAACACCGCGTTACGACAAAGATATTCCTACTCTAGCTCGTGCCGCAAAAAAAATGTTTGAATAACCAAGAGGTTGTGAAAAAGCTGCCCTGCATCAAGTAATAAGAACAGCCAAGCTAAAACTGCTTCTTATGTTTTTGACTTGGTTGGACTTATTACCGCAGATGCAAGCTTTTGAACACCGTTTACCAAGAGGTTGTGAAAAAGCTGTCCTGCATCAAGTAATAAGAACAGCCAAGCTAAAACTGCTTCTTATGTTTGACTTGGTTAGACTTATTACCGCAGATGCAAGCTTTTGAACACCGTTTACCAAGAGGTTGTGAAAAAGCTGCCCTGCATCAAGTAATAAGAACAACCAGGCTAAAACAGCTTCTTATGTTTTTGATTTGGTTGGACTTATTACCGCAGATGCAAGCTTTTGAACACCGTTTACCAAGAGGTTGTGAAAAAGCTGCCCTGCATCAAGTAATAAGAGTAGCCAAGCTAAAACAGCTTCTTATGTTTTTGACTTGGTTAGACTTATTACCGCAGATGCAAGCTTTTGAACACCGTTTACCAAGAGGTTATGAAAAAGTCGTTTAGTTTCGAGTATGAAGAAAAATTTTGTGAAAATGGTTCCTCACGTTTTTGCATAAATTTGACTTAATACCGAGAAACTGATCCCTTCTGTCATAACCTCTTTTTATTTATGTCTGTTTCTTTTTGAAAACAACTATTTTTTCAACGTTTACTCTCTTGCCAATCCAACATCATCTAACGGATACAACTATTTCAATGATTACCATTACACTAAAAAATCGGAAACACACCTCTCCGAACACAAATACATAAGACTATAGAATGTTTCATTTAAGAAAAAAAGCGTTTCATTATCAAAAAGGTAAGATCTCCTTTAAAATGAAATTATCTGTAGTACTAATAATGCAGACAATTTTATGAATCTGAAAGGAGCATCTCCAATGAAAGCAGTCACTTGGCAAGGAAAACAGAAAATGGAAATCAGAAACGTAGATGATCCAAAAATATTAGAACCAACAGATGCAATCATCCGTATCACAGCAACAGCCATTTGCGGCTCCGATCTGCATCTTTACCATCATGGTGAAGCAGTTTTGGAAAAAGGGTATGTTGTAGGACACGAACCAATGGGAATCGTTGAAGAAGTGGGATCTCAAGTTCAAACATTGAAAAAAGGGCAACGTGTGGTTATCCCTTTTAATATTAGTTGTGGTCATTGTCATTTCTGCCTGAATCACATGGAAAGCCAATGTGATGAATCAAATCCAGATCAGTTATATGGCGGGCTTTTCGGATTTGGCAAGTTGAACGGTAATCATTGGGGTGGTCAAGCGGAGTATCTAAGAGTTCCTTATGCAGACTCTACTTCATTTGTTGTACCAGATAATGATCTTCCTGATGAAAAAGTTTTATTTCTATCAGATATTTTGCCCACAGCTTATTGGAGCGTTGAAAACGCAGGAGTAAAAAAAGGCGATACAGTTGTGATTCTAGGTTCTGGTCCAGTCGGTCTATTCGCTCAAAAATTCGCTGTTATGGCTGGAGCAGAGCGCGTGATCGCAGTAGATCCAGTACAGCACCGTCTAGATAAAGCGGCTAATTACAATGGGGTGGAAACTTATTTCTTAGAAGACACGGCACAAGCTGGAACAGAATTGTATGAACTGGCTAAAGGTGGCGCAGATGTCATTATCGATTGTGTAGGAATGGACGGATTAGAGCCTGTCAAAGAAAAAGCGAAAAATTTAGTAAGCTTACAAAGCGGCACAATCTCTCCATTACAGATGGCATCGCAAGCTGTCAAAAAATTTGGAACAGTCCAAGTAACTGGTGTTTATATGACTCCAGCTTCTTCTTACCCGCTGCAAGAATTTTTTATGCGGGATATCGCTGTCAAGCATGGACAGGCACCAATTATCCATCTAATGCCAAAAATTTACGAAATGATTGCAGAAGGACTATTCGATCCTACACAAATCATTACTCATTCGCTGCCACTATCAGAAGCAGCACAAGCATATGAGATCTTTGACAAAAAAGAAGATAAAAATATAAAAGTTGTTTTGAAACCTTGAATTCAGTAAAAAATACAGGTGATTTTCTTTATGCCCAAAATCAAACGAAATACCCATGAGATCGAAATAGGAAAAGAAGAAGATATCGAAATACGAGGACGTCGCTTCCGCTTCTATTTCCAAAATCGTTACACATTGATCTCACTGGCTGTCGATTTATTAACCGGGATTTTCTATATTTTTGGAAGCCTTGCTTCCTTAACTAAAATCCCCGATCGATATGGCACCTATTTTTATTTGGCTGGTGCTATTTTCTTGACGATTCGTCCTATTCTCAGAATCGTAAGGAACATTTTTATTTACGACGAAAAAAAGCAATGAAGAGAACAAGCAAAAAAAAAGAGGCATGAGAATTTTTCAAATCTCATGCCTCTTTTTTCACCCTATCGTATCACTTTGATACAGACGAGCGGTCGTCCCACTTTCTTCCTTGACCATTGTCAAAAATGTCCACTCGTATCGTTCATAAAACGTGGTATGATCTGTAATTAAGTAAAGTTTTTCGTACCCAAGTTGATGCATTTCTTTTCTGATTTCCGCTAATATCCGCTTGGCTATCCCCTGCTTACGCTTTTCCGGTTCAACAAACAGGGCACAAAGATTTGGTGTCAAATCAGGGCGGTTATGGAAGTCGTTTTCAATAACGCCCGCTCCTCCGACGATGGTTTCTTTTTCATCTAAGACCACATACCATTGAGGAATACTTTCCTTATTAGCGATTCCAGTACGAATACTTTCCTCATACACAACAGCAGGAACTCCCCATTTTGATGAAAACCACTTCGCACTTTGTTTTACTAATTCTGGGTGTTCTCTTAATTTGATCCAGTTATATGTAACCAATGTTTAAACCTCCGACTAAAATAAAACGTTTACAAAAATTATACAAGTCTTTATGAAAATTAGCAATGACAACAATAGTGATGTAAAAAAAAACGGAAAACAATCACTTGTTCTCCGTTTTTTGATTAATCAAGCATCTAAAGCTTCTTTTCTTCTTTCTTGGATCGTAGCTACCTTGACGAACGGTAGATAGATCAAAATAGAAAGAACCAAATTGATAGCGGCTAGTACACCACCTGCAATACTTTTTGTTGCCAATACACCGCCAATAATTGGTGGAGTTACCCATGGAGGCATAACGGTAGCTGCTGGCACTAAACCTGTAGAAGTCGCAAAGTAAGCAACACTAACTAAGACCATTGGTGTCAAAATAAATGGAATGAACATGATCGGGTTCAACACGATAGGTAACCCAAACATCGTTGGTTCATTAATATTGAAGACACCTGGCGCAATCGACAAGTTTGTTACAACCATATATGGTTTGTTTTTACGTCCTACTAAATAAATAGCTAACAGTAAACCTAAAGTTGCACCTGTTCCTCCTAAGTTGACAAAGCTGTCAAAGAAAGGTTTGTTCACGATAAACGGTGCGCTATGTCCAGCTGCGATTGCATTAACGTTTGCTTCAATGGCTGGCGCATTGATTGTTTGCATCAAAGGATCGACCATATTCGCTCCGTGTAAACCAAAGAACCATAAGAATGGTGTGATAAATGCAAGCAGTAAGGCAGATGGATAAGAGTTTGCAAGTCCCATAAATGGTTCTTGGACCACTGTATAGAAAGAACCTACGATATCATCAACACCGAATGCAGCAAAAATTGCAGCAACTAAAGCAAACGCAGAGATAGTGATCATTGCTGGTAGTAATGAAGCAAATGCTTTTGCAACTGCCGGTGGCACACCATCAGGCATTTTGATGATCAATTTTTCATTTCCGCTTAAACGTACAAAGATTTCTGTTGAAATAATCCCAACAATAATAGCAATAAACAAACCGTTTGAGCTCATACCTAATGCTCCGCCTAAAGCGAAGAAAGAGCCTAAAGAAATCACACCTGCGGAAACACCGTCTTTTCGGTAGCCGTTAGCTAAATGATAAGCAAGCAAGAAAGCAATCAAGACAGAAAGAATGGCAAATGTACCGTTCCAAGCAGCAGCCCCGAATCCTTTCCATGATTCACCACCAAAAATTGAGTTCATCAATTCTTGGAACCCGGGAATCGGTAAGTTATTGATCATTACTGCTAATGCTCCTAAGATCATTAACGGCATACTCACCATAAATGAGTCCCGAATCGCAACTAAATGCCGTTGTGCACCAATTTTTGATGCTACAGGTATAAAATGTTTCTCCATAAATGCAACAAATTTATCCATAAATCTTCCCTCTTTTCTTTACTGTAGATTACGCGTTCAATCGACGATACAGATCAATGATCTCTTTTGCTAAATCTGTAAAAGCTATAGATGTCATCAGATGATCTTGACTGTGGACCGTCAAAAGCGTGACTTCAACGTGATTTCCTTGTGCTTCTTGTGTCAGCATCTCTGTTTGAGAGTGATGTGCTTGGACTAAAGATTCCTCTGCATCTTTGATTTTTTCATCTGCTAAATTGAAATCACCTTTTTTCGCAGCAGCAATCGCTTCCATTGCATCGCTTTTTGCATTTCCGCCAAACATGATCAGACCCATGACGGCTTCTAGATTTTTTTGATCTTCCATTTATTGTATCCTCCGATAATTTTTATTATTTGTTTATTAGTTTTTCTGCTTGGTCGAGTACTTTTTCACCATTCATCATGCCATAGTCAGCCATATTGATTACATCTAAAGGAATGCCTTTAGGTGCTAGCTTTTCAGCAAATTGATTTTGCATAAAGCGTACTTGCGGTCCTAAAAGTAAAACGTCTACATTTTTAGATTCTAGTTGATTATCCGCATCTGAAGCAGATACAGCAAAGATGTCTGCTTCCATTCCTTTTGCTTCTGCTGCCTTTTGCATTTTTGTGACTAGGAGACTTGTACTCATTCCAGCTGAACATACAAGCATGATTGTTTTCTTTTCCATTTTAAACACGTTCCTTTCTATACTTACACTTGTATATAAGCAAGTAGCGTGCCAACTTTAAAAGCGCTTTAAAAAGTTGATATCATCACATTTAAGGTCTATACCAAGTTGCATACACACTAAAAAAGAAAGCGCACACTAAACACACAAATTAATTTTTATTACCTTTTTTCTTTTAACGTGCACAAAAAAAGTTGTGACACAAAACTTGTCACAACTTTTTTCGAATAAACGGTATTCAAAAGCTTGCATCTGCGGTAATAAGTCCAACCAAGTTAAAAACATAAGATGTTGTTTTTACTTTGCTGTTCTTATTACTTGTTGCAGGACAGCTTTTTCACAACCTCTCAATAAACGGTGTTCAATCAGCTGACCCTGGGTATTAGCTCAAAACGCTGGATTCACAACCTCTTTTATTTCAAATAACCAGCAAATACAATCAATATCTTCGAAAAAATTCTAGTTATTTATAGGCTTCATCAGGCAAGCTTAATTCTCTCTTATCAATCAAAGTCTGATACCACGAAGCAGATTTTTTCAATGTTCTGCTTCGTTCATCGTTCAATTCGATTCGAACTAATCCATATCGATTCTTAAATGCATTCATTGGTGACACACAGTCAGTGAATGCCCATAACATATAGCCTTCGCAATTTGCGCCTTCTTCTGTTGCTTTGATCAAATAACGCAAATGCTGTCCGATAAATTCGATACGGTAATCATCTTGCACGATTCCTTTCTCATCCATATACCGTTCTTCATGTTCTCTTCCCATACCGTTTTCTGTTATCAGCCAAGGGATATTATGATAATTTTCTTTTAGATACATGGCTATATCATACATGATTTTCGGATAGATTTCCCATCCCCTGGAATTATTCATTTTCTTCCCAGGTAAATCAAAGACCTCATAATATCGTTCTGGATGGAAAGGTGTCTCTTCATTCCATTGATAACGAGGGGCGCGAACGCGTTTAGGATAATATTGATTGATTCCAAGGAAATCTACTGTATGATGCTGAATCGTTTCTAAATCCTCTGTTGCAGGATCGAAATAAATCGATTGTTTTTGACACAACTCCAGGAACTCTTCTGTGTAGTACCCTTTTACCATCGGATCAAAAAATACTCGATTATAAAACAAATCATACATATAAGCAGCTTTTTGGTCTTCTGGAGAATTGGATCGAGCATAGACCATTTCAGGATTTAAAATACAGCCAATCCTTCCACCATAATTTTCGCTGCGGTAAATCTCTACTGCTTTAGCCGTTGCTAAAACTTTATGATAATTCCACATCATCCACTTTTTTGTGTTTTGTTCATGCGGCCAGCGAACAGCATCCAAATAGCAACGCGTTTGGGGAACGATTGGTTCGTTGAATGTAAACCAGTTTTTTACCCTATCACCGTAACGATCAAAGGCAATTTGAGCATACTTAGCATAAAAATCAACTACTTTTCTTGAAGACCAGCCATCATATTTTTCCAAAAGAAAAGCTGGGACTTCATAATGTTCCAAACAAATCATCGGTTCTACGTCTGCTTCGATCAAAGAGTCGATCATTTCACTTATATGCTGAGCATATTCTTCATCTACTATACAGTTCTCATAATCAGTAAAAAAACGAGCCCAATTGATAGAAGTCCGATAATGTGTCAGATGGATGGATTTCATCAGATCCACATCCTGCTGGTATTGTTCCATAAAATTAGTTGCTACGGCTGGGCCATACTCATTATGCCAAACAAAATGTTCATTTTTATACCAGCTATCTATAAACGAATCCTGTCCTTCTTTTTTTCCTTTCCAACCTTCCGTTTGCCAAGCAGAAGATGCAGCACCAAGAATAAAATTTTTTGGAATAGTAATTTTCATGATTTCCTCCTGTTTTTTAGACCCCATCATTTTCCACACGATTTGCTACTTTTACGAATGGCAGATAGATCAAAATAGAAACAATAATACAAACAAGTTGCGTAATAACTGCACCGATATTTCCTGCTGTTGCCAGATAAGCATTGACGATCGGCGGCATCGGCCAAGGGACCATTACAACTGCTTTCGCCGCAAATCCTAAAGCGGTTGCAAAATAACCAATCGTTCCGGTGATAAGAGGCGTTAAGATAAACGGAATAGCTAAAATTGGATTCAGCATGATCGGCATACCAAAAATAACTGGTTCATTGATGTTGAAGATCCCAGGAGCAAGGGATAACTTGGTGATTTGTTTCATATCTTCCCGTTTTCCAACTAACAATACTGCAATCAGTAAACCGATCGTGACTCCAGACCCGCCCATACTCATATACATATCCCAAAATGGCATAGTAATAATGTTCGGTACTTCTTTTCCAGCTTCAAAAGCTTCCGTATTTACAGCAATTGCCGCTAAAAGCAACGGTTCCCGTATCGGCTTCACCATTTGATTTCCATGGATACCAATCACCCAAAAGACTTGCGCAATAAACATCAATAGCAAAATACCCGGTAACCCTTGTACGACACCTTCTAATGGGCGTTGTACGACATTGTAAATGATATCATAAAGGTACATTCCTGTAAGTTCTTTGATGATAAATCCCGCAGCCGCGATACCCGATACAGTCAGAATCGTGGGGAATAAAGCAGAAAAACTAGCAGAAACATTCGTTGGCACGGTATCAGGCATTCTCAGCTGTAGTTTCTTCTGTTTCCTCAACCAGCAATAAAGTTCAATAGAAAGGATGGAGACCAACATTCCCAAAAATAACCCTTTCGTGTCTGTATATTGTTTAGCCAATACGTTTTCTACTATAACAGTCTGATTTTCATTCACTAATTCATAAACAGTTGGATTAACAGATAAATAAGACATCACTGCGATGATACCAGGGAATACACCATCCACTTTATTCAGCTTGGCTAATTCGATCCCTATCAGAAAAACAGCATAGATGGTCAAGAAACTTAGTGTGACATAGCTGATGGCAGATGCGATAGGTTTTAATTCTTCTAAAAAACGCAAAAAACTTATCTGTGCTAAGCCATTTTCCGAATCAAAGACCATTGCTGAAAACAACGTGCCAAAAGCACCCGTAATAATTACCGGAATCAATGCAGCAAATGCGTTTTTTATCACCATGATATACCTTAAATTATTGATTCTCGTTGCCACGTTCCCTAAAACATTGGCTAATTTATCCATAAAACTCATTCCAGATCCCCTCATTCCTGCTTCTTCTCCTTGACGTCATCTCTTTTTGACTATTAGTCAGCGCTTACATTTTGGTGAACAGAAACTATTTACTCCTCTTTTTTACCAAATATAAAACAAAAATTCATCTGATGTATTTATCATAAAATACATCAGATGAACTGTCAATTAGTTTCTTTTTCTCCTATTATTTTCTGTAATTCTCTCCGATTTATTGCCATATGGACAGTCATTGCATCAAACGCAGCAAGTGCATTCCGCCTTTCGATGGCCTGAACGATCTCTGTATGAATATCGATCGTCTCGATTTTCAGATGCTGGATATCATAATTTTTATTAAACAAAGCAATTGATTCATTAATGATTGGGATAATATGCAGCAAGGCTACGTTTCCGCTAGCTTCTGCAACCATCGTATGAAAATCGATGTCTAATTGAACATGTTCTTGTGTGCCTTCTCGAAAAGAAGTTTCAATCTTTTGCGTTAATTTTTTCATTTGGACGATTTGATTCTTCGTTGCATATTCCGCTGCCAAACCTGCCATCTTAGGCTCCAATAAATATCTCAGTTCAAATAAGTCTCGTATCATCCGATCCTGATCTTCAATCAAAGAAAAACCGAGTGGGTCATTGGCAATCCCTCGCTTATCACTGACAAATGTCCCCGCTCCTTGCCGAACTTCAAGGATATTCCTGGAAGCTAGAGCCCGCACAGCTTCTCGCACCGTGCTTCGCCCCACCTCTAAATAATCGGACAATTCATATTCATTCGGCAGTTTATCTCCTACTTGCAACTGCATTTCCTTTAAATATCTAAGGATCTTGTCAGTAGTTACTTCTACTAGGGTTTTATTTTCTTCCAAACCACATACCTCCTTTTCATCTGATGTATTTTTTCGTAATTATTATAACACGTTTGAATCATCTGATGATTTTTTGTATACAAAATTGATTAATCCGTTCATAGACATACAAACGAAGAAGATATTTACCATAAAAAAGACTAGGATAAAATTCACTCCTAGCCTTCGATCATTTTTATTTTGAACGACAAAAAATATGATGTTCAATAACAGACGATCTTCATTCGATTCTTGATGTCATCTTTTGTTTTTTTTAATATATGGATAAAAAGTTTGATTACATCGTTTCTATTCTAGAATTTGGTCGATTCTCAATTCTTCTTCTGGTGAGAAATCTAAATTATCCATCATTCGAACACTTTCTTGTAACTGCCTTAACCGACTTGCTCCGACCAGTACACTTGTAACAGATTTTTGTCGCAAATTCCATGCAAGGGCCATTTGCGCTAATGATTGTCCTCGTGATACGGCGATTGTTTGCAGTGCTTTGATTTTTTCCAGAGTTGATCCAACTTGTTCTTCTGAAAGGAATGGTATTTCCTTACGATGTGCTCTAGAATCTTCAGGAATACCATGTAGATAACGATTTGTCAGCAACCCTTGAGCAAGCGGACTGAACGTGATTGCCCCTAGCCCTTCTTCTTCTAATACTGGAGATAGATCGTCTTCTAGTAGTGCACGAGAAAACATATTGTAGCGCATCTGATGAATAATGAACGGTGCTTCCTTTCTTTTTAAAATTTCAGTCATTTTTTTTGTATCTTCTCCATTATAGTTGGATATACCAATATATAATGCTTTTCCTTGTCTTACAAGTTGCATCAAAGCTTCTGCTGTTTCTTCCAAAGGTGTATCAGGGTCTGGGCGATGATGATAGAAGATGTCAACATAATCTAGCCCCATTCTTTGGAGACTTTGGTCACAACTTGAAATGATGGATTTACGAGAGCCCCATTCCCCATATGGCCCTTCCCACATATGATAACCTGCTTTGCTAGAAATAATCACTTCATCACGGTAGGCTTGAAAATCTTCTCTAAAAATACGCCCAAAGTTTTTCTCTGCAGCTCCAGCAGGGCCTCCATAATTATTCGCAAGGTCGAAATGGGTAATTCCCATGTCGAATGCGCCTCTTAAAATCTCTCTTTGATTATGGATAGGATCATAATCACCAAAATTTTGCCATAATCCGAGAGATAGAATCGGTAATTTCAAACCTGAATGACCGGATTTACGATATTCCATTTTTTCATAACGTGCACTATCTGCAATATACAATTTTTCTCCTCCTCATCAAATCTTTTTAAAACGCTTTCTTGTTTTCTATTTTTAGTTTACTACATTTTAAAGAAAAGGAGTTACTCAAAATGATTTTTTCGTATATTTTTTTGCCATTTGTTTTTTACTCGTTGATAGATCAGAAATTGATTACGTGCTTGCTGGATTTTTTTATAACGTTTCGGTTGTTTTTTGTAAAATTGCTGATGATAGTTTTCTGCTGGCCAAAACGTACCGGCTGGTTCGATTTTTGTGACGATTGGTTGGTGGAAAGTTCCTGAACTGTCTAGTTTCTGTTTTGATTGTTCCGCTAATTCTTTTTGTCGTTCGTCTTGATAAAAAATCACTGGACGATATTGCTTCCCTCTATCTTGAAATTGTCCAAATGTATCTGTGGGATCAGTAATTTGCCAATAGATTGTCAGCAACTCGCTATAACTTATTTCTCTTGTGTCATAAATGATCTCCACAGCTTCCACATGACCTGTGTAACCACCACTTACTTGATCATAATTTGGTTTTTCAACATGTCCGCCCGTGTATCCTGACAAAACAGATAGGATCCCTTTTTTCGATTCAAACGGCTCGACCATACACCAGAAACATCCCCCTGCAAATACTGCACGTTCTTGATAGTCAGCATCTTGCATGGCATGCTTGGAAAAGTCATATTTTTGCTCCTTATCAAATCCTTCCGTAATCAATAAATAAAAGTCCATTACATCAGGCGTCAGATTCATTCGGATAGCTAATGGACGTAGTGTTGCTTCTAGTTTTGATAACTGTTCTTTAACGGATATATTTTCTCTTGTGTCATTCTTTGTCTGAATCAATACTTTTCGTTCCCAATCTCGTGTATTCGGATTCAAAATCAGATTATAAAGTGTTTGAATGAATATTTGTTCCTCATCCATAGATTCTCCTCCTTTCCGAAGAAGACAAGCTAGTGACTTTAGCTGTAATTTATCATAAAGTGAGGAAATAAGCGATTACTTCATCCCCCTACAGATTTTTCGTATAAAAAAGAGAGAATCCTTATCGACAGATTCTCCTTTTTAATCAATTTATTTTATAAATGAAAAGTTAATTTACCTTTTATGGAAAACTATTTTAAAAAATAAACATAAATATGCAGTTAATGTAACAAGATAAGAAATAATAGTCGTTACTGTATAATTTGTGCTTACTTTAATATCAGCAACTCCTTCGACTCCGCTTATTTGTACCAATCCATTAGCATTCACCTGCTCCTTTACAGGTTGATGATTTATTTCTACATTCGTTCCTAAATAAGCATATACAGGAAGTGTGATTACTTGGCTCTTCTCATTAGTTACTCTATATATGATAGAACTACCAGTTGTTTTATAAGGAAGGTTTACCCATTGACTGCCAATCTTTGCTTCGTGTTTTATTATATGCTCCTTATTCTCCAATGAAGCGATAGGAGAATAATCATATAAAAAATAATCCATTCCTTTAGTGGTATACGCCTCTACTGTTTCTTTGTTTACAACAATATGTCCCGGCTGAGAAATTATTTTTTGATTGAAATTTTTTTTACTAGAAACAGTTAAAGTGATTAATAACAAAACAGTCATAAATAAATAAAATAGTTCTCTTGTCTTATTGTATCTTCTATTTTTGAAAAATATCATCGTTAATATCAGAGAAGAGAATATTATTTGCAAGCTTAAGATCCGCCAAGGAAATTGTAACAATTTGGCTGGCGTATTTTGCAGAAGATACCATGGCACCAAACTAGTTGTAGCTAGCCAAGTCAAACACGTACCATAATAAATCTTTTTTTCTATGTTTGTTAATTTTTTAAATAAAATCAGGGGAATACATAAAGATAACAGACCAACTAGTCCCATTGAGTAAGTAGTTAAGTCGTTGTTCATAGCTTCAGTCAGACTATCGAACACATTAGATGCATGAGCATATAAATTTGTCACGCTAGGTTTGTTGATTTTTTGGTAAAGCATTTGTTCAAACATCGGATACCAAAAAGCACTCGTCAGAACCAATGTCATTCCTGCCGCACTAAATAATTTTTTAAATATAGCAATAAAATCTGCATTCTTGAAACCTTTAGAAACCAAACGAATAAAAATAAAAATGATAATTAATGCTGTACTCATTAATGTTGATAGTACATGGCTGTACACTAGCAAACTCATACTCAATGCTAGCTTTACAGACGGATACTTTTCTTCTTTTCCAGAGATGATTTGATAAGCATAAAATAATACAGGGATAACAAGTGTTATTGCGATAGCTTCGGCAATTGCGGAACGATAGTAGATGTCTACTGTCCGATAAGCAGAGAAAATATAGAGACAACTAAATAAAAATGCCGCTTTTTTTTGTTTTAAAAACCGCTCGCCATAATGATAAGCTACGAGTGTTGTACACAAGTTCAATAACCAAACGTAAATAATATAGCTTACAATCAAATTTTTTGTCATCCAATATAACATTACAGCTGGAAAAAAAGTCAGAAAGGGATAAAAATAATTTACACCATATCCAGTATAATTGAATGTCTCATAATTAATCGGACTGGTAAAAATAGTCGATAACCCCTTGATTCGAGATAAGTGAAAAGAAAGATCTCCAGTGGTATAAATACTCTGTGTATTTTTGAAAAAGATGAAAGAATATATACTACTAACTATAATTAATCCACTCAATATTACTACTTTTTTATTTATTTTCATTCTTCTTGTTTATCTCCTTTTTAGTCACATATCGAGAATCTTTCAACTTATTAGGTGCAAATCGTTTAAAACTTGAATACACCACTAAACAATAAGTCAGAATACTGATCCATAAAGCCATGAGAGCAGTTGGAGTATATTTTGTTGTAATTTCTATCTTATTTTCTCCAGCATTTACATCCACATTCACTAAGCCATGTTTTTTATAAGAGTCATTTACGACTTTACCGTTTACTTTTACCTGTGTACCTAAATAAGCATATACTGGTACTGTCACTTTTTGCTTTTTGTTGCTTGCCACTGTGTAAGTAATGTTATTATCTGCAGCTTTATACTTCCCTTTTTCCCACGATTCTCCTACTTTTACTTCATGTTTTTCTAAGTGAGGCCTTTCTTTTATCGCTTCTGTTGGGGCGTAATCGTATAATCCTCCCATATCTGATGTTGTATAACGTGGGAGTGTTTCTTCATTGATAACAATATGACCGTGTTTTGATTGGATAACTTTTGCGTAATTTTCTTTTGCTGCTATAGACGTGACGAGTAGAAACACCACAGTAGCGCCAATGATTAACCATGAATATTTTTTATTCATAGTCTTTTTCATAAAAACAAGCGTTATGATCATTGAAGAAAAAAAGATTTGGATACCTAAGATACGCCAAGGAAACTGGAGCAAGCTTATCGGTGTTTTTTGAAACAAAAACCATGGAAATAAATTAGTTACGCATACCCATGTAGAAACTACGCCAATATAGATGATTTTTTCTTTTTTCTCCATTTCTTTCAGTATGAATAAAGGAAAAATCAACGCAACCAATCCTAATAACCCCATAGTGTATGTTGTAATATCGTTATTTAACGCTTGAATGATACTATCTGAAATAGAAAGTGCTTCTAGCTGCAAATCTGTTTTGAAGGGACTGTGTATTTCTTGATAATTCATCTGCTGCAACATAGGATACCAAAAATAGCTAGTTAATACACAAGTCAAAAAAACAGCCTTTACTAAATTCACGACCACAAATTTTATATCGTTTTTTATTTGCTTGCTTAAAAACAAACGAACTATAATCATACAAGCAATCAATGCACTACACAATAGTGTAGTTAAGACATGAGTATACACAAGTAGACTTATACTGACAGATAAAGCGATGACTTTTTTTTCTCTATTGAATATCAATCCATAAGCATAATATAAAACAGCTGGGATAATCGTAAGAGCGATTGCTTCTGCAATTGCGGATCGATAATAGATATCAACTGTTCGATAAGTTGCAAAAGTATATAAACAACTAAATAAAAAAGCAGCATCTATCTTTTTAAAAAACTTTTCTCCATAATAAAAACTAATCAGAATCGTACAAATATTTAATAACCAAATATATAGAACATAACTTAATATTAAGTTATTTGAAATTCCATAAAAAACGACTGCAGGAATTATTGTAAGAAAAGGATAAAAATAGTTCAGTCCATCTCCATAATTGTTAAATGTTGTATAGTTGATTGGCCCTTCAAAAATAGAAGATAACCCTTTGATTCGTGAAAGATGAAAAGATAAATCACCTGTTGTATAAATTTCTTGAGCATTTCTCATAAAATTTACTGAATATAAAGTACTAAGTAAGATAAGAACTACTAAAAGAAATGCTTTTTTACTTATTTTCATAGATTTGTTGTTCTCCTTTTTTAATTCTATTTTCAGTATACTAGAATTGTCTTTTTTTAATAAGCTTTGCGTTAAATTTTTCATAGCACTAGTATGATATACTAGAAAAGAATCAATTTTTATTACTTTTAAATAGGAGAAAAAAATGAAAAAAAACAAAAACCAAATAATAGATATCATTTTTATGTTATTTCTAAGTTTTGCTTACGTCATCCCTCTATTCATGTCTAAGGGAATCTATCATAGTGTCAATCAGGATACTTACTTTCATTTATCTCGAATCATAGGACTAGATAATGTATGGAGTTCTCCAGTAAACTTCAATAACTTCGATCATCATGGAACAATGATGAATATTTTTTATCCATGGCTTACTCTTTATCCAGCTTTTTTATTTTATAAAATGATGGGAAATCTTGTTTTAGGTTATAATATCTACTATTTTTTTATCACTTTTTTAACAATGGTCGTTTCTTATTTTTCTATGAAACAAATAAAAAACAATCGTTATATTTCGCTGTTATTTTCGATTATTTATACATTTTCCGCCTATCGTGCCATTGACATATTCCATCGTGCTTCATTGGGAGAAGCTGTCGCTTTAACATTTTTGCCTTTGATACTAATGGGGTGTTACGAAATTTATATTAGAGATTACCAAAAATGGTACTGGTTGTCTATTGGCATGACGCTAGTAGTGTATACTCATTTACTTTCTGTCGCTATGGTTTCTGTATTTATTGGAGGAACGTTGTTTCTTTCTTTTTATTTTTGGGACCAAAAAATCGCTAGACTCTTAAGTCTTTTAAAAGCTACCGCCCTCACCTTTTTTTTAAGTGCGGGATTCTTAATTCCTTTTATTCAACAATCTAGAGCACAAGAATTGAAAGTCCCACTGGGAAAAGAATTAAGTGGTATGGCTCCTAGTGATATGCTGACACATATTTTAAATAATAACTATAACAACTATACTATTGGATTATTCTTATTTCTCGGATTGATTGGTGCTTTTATTTTTATAAAAAAATTAACTGCTGATGATTTATTTATTTTCTTTCTTGGTGTATTTGTTCTTTTTTGTTCAACCAATTTATTTCCTTGGCAACTTTTTAACCATACACCAGTTAAGAGTCTACAATTTGTCTGGCGGTTAAATGGTTTTTCTTCTTTATTTATAGCCTATACGATGAGTATAGTGATTTATTATATTTTTTCTACTAAAAATAATTCATGGAAAATAATGGTCTTTACGTTTCTTGCACTAATATTGCATCTCTCAGGAGTAAGCAATTCTATCCATGCTAACAAAGATTCATTAACACTTATAGCACCTGAAGACGCTGTTGCTATAGCTGAAAATTACAATCATACTGATTATGCAAACAAAGAGTCAATCTATCATCCTGATATGATTAATAATGATCAATATTTACTAGGTAACCAGGAAATAAATCCAACAACTCATTTTATGAGTAACAAACTTACAATTGAATTAGATAATTCGAATAATAAAAATACTGTCTTGACGACACCTATTTATCGTTATAAAGGGCAAGTGGCTTCTATTAATGGCAAACTAGTACAAACAAAATTATCTAAGTTTGGCACAACTGAATTAACTATTCCTCCAGGTATAAATAAAGTCGTTATTACTTATCAGTACACAAAACTAGCAATTGCTTCAAGATATTTATCTATCGTTACTTTGATTTTATTTTTACTTTATCGATTTACTTTTTCTAAACAAAAACAACCGAGAAGAGAAGTACAACATTCTCACTAGATTTTTATTTAAGAAAGACTTTTTAGCTGTACACATAAACAGGCTAAAAAGTCTTTTTTTATATTTCTTTAATTTGCTTCATACATTATTTAACATCGATATTTATACTGTGAAACATGCATTTCATCCATTATCAAAGTATTTTTATCGATAATAAACTTCATCCAAAAACAGACCTTGTGCAGGGACGGTTTCTCCTGCATGTTGCCGCACTTTGCTTTCAAATATTTCATCGATTGTTTCTATCGGCATGGTACCTGTGCCGATTTCTAGTAATGTCCCCATGATAATCCGCACCATTTTATATAAGAATCCGTCTCCGACAAAAGTAAAATGAAGCATTTCTCCCTTTCGTTCGATAGATAATTCATCAATCGTACGCACTGTGGATTTTTTTGATTTTTTCAATGCAGAAAAACCAATGAAATCATGTGTACCCACTAATTTTTCGCAAGCTGCATTCAGCTTGTCCATATCCAACTCTTGAGGGAAATAAAAGCTGTGGTTTCGCTCAAATGCTGAAGGAATCACGTTGTTCCAAACATAATAGCTGTATTTTTTGCCCACCGCATTATATCTTGAATGGAAGCGCTCAGGCATTTCTTCGATTCTTTTGATGACAATATCCCGCGGAAGGTAACGATTCATAAAGTCGATCATTTCTGCCAGTCCAATTTCTGTGTTTGTTTTAAAATTTGCTACTTGTCCTCGCGCATGGGTGCCAGCATCTGTTCTTCCTGATCCAATAATTTCTATCTCTTCATTTGTCATCTGATGCAATACTTTTTCGATTTTTCCTTGAATGGTTTTATCGTCATCTCCAAGTCTTTGCCATCCTGAATATCTTTTTCCGTCATATTCGATTGTCAACTTGATGTTTCTCATATTTTAGTGGCTCCTCTGTCTTCCATTTGGTCTTCTCTCTACCTTTTTAAGATTGTAGCACAAAATATAGCTCCTTGCTTCTCTAAGACAGAAGCTATACAAGAAAACTGTGGAAATATATATTTCAGAAAAACAAAAAACAGCCACCGGATGAAGTATCCGCTGACTGTTCAATTTGACGGCTCAAGTTTTACTGTTTGAGATGCAAGATACTCAACCAGGCAATGGGCACATAATTAAAGAAAAAACTGATTCTTTGGCAAAAACCTATTTTATTCAGTAATGGCCAAGAATTTATAGAAGGAATTCTTGCCAGTCCATAAATCGCCGCAAAAAGCAAACTGATCACAGACAGTCCAAGGTATAAGTGGCTTACGTCCATTTGCCCATTTTTTCGATAGATCAAGAAAAGAAGAACTGGAAACAATAAAAAACCACTGTAACCTAAACCTGATCCGATATTATGGACCCATGTCGAGACATTCCACGAAGATTCATGGGTATTGATACTGAACAAACCTGTAAAGATACAATCACCTATACCATAGAACGCGATGGCTGCTGTAACTAGGGTAGCTAACACACGAGATGTACTTACAAATGCAGCATACAATGCAGGCAATGACAGGATGAAAAAGATCCCTGAAACCACAGACCAAATAAGAAACGCTTTTCTTACAGGACTGGAAACCTCTCCAAATACACTGATCACGCTCTTCATTTGATCTAATTCAGGATAATACAATCCTAATACGTACGGAGTCAAAAAATCACTCAGCACGCCTAATAATAAAAAGAAAAAACCAAATTTACGTAAAAAATCCATGATACGCCTCCAATAACAATTACCTATGCTTTTAATTGTTATTATAAACGACTTTATCTTGATTTAACAGAAACCTCTATTTACACGAACATCTATATAACTCATTAAAAACTCGAATCATTTTAAAAATACTAAATATCTAACGTTCAACGTTCACTTAATCCATCTAAACAATCTTTCAATTTGATTTTTTCCCCACTTCTTTTACGCGCGCCTAGCTCTCCTATTGCAGTAAACAACAGATCACTTGACGAATTTAAGGCAGTTTCCATTGAATCCTGGATAACACCGATAATAAATCCAATACCGACGATTTGCATCGCGACATCATTAGAGATACCAAACAAACTACATGCTAATGGAATCAATAACAGTGAACCGCCCGCAACACCTGAAGCTCCACAAGCAGCTAAAGCAGACAAAATACATAAAAGGACTTTCAAAACAAAAGGTGCTTCAATCCCTAAAGAATGTACAGCAGTCAACGTCATCAAGGAAATGGTAATCGCGGCACCGCCCATATTGATCGTAGCACCTAACGGGATCGATATGGAATAAGACTCTTTTGTCAATTTCAATCTTTCAGCTAACATCATGTTTATCGGGATATTTGCGGCAGAACTTCGGGTAAAGAAAGCGGGAAGTGCGCTTTCTTTCAAACAAAAGAAAATCAATGGATAGGGATTTTCTTTAATAAACAAAAACGTGAGGAATGGGTACACAACTAATGCGACAAACAGCATCGTACCGATCAAAACAAGTAAAAGCTGCAGATACTCTGCCAATCCAGCGATTCCAGTCGTAGCAATTGATTGATAAACCAATCCTAAAATCCCTATCGGAGCAAATGCAATAATCACTTGTACGACTTGTGACAACGCTATAGATATCTGATCCACCAACTCTTTTGTCGATTCTGAACGTGCTCGAAAAGCTAGTCCCAACAATACAGCCCAGAATAAGACGCCAAGGTAATTCGCATCAATAAGAGATTGAACAGGATTTTGTGTGACATTCGTCAACATAGTAGATAAAACACTTTCCAAACTTTGCGGTGCTTTTTCAGATACTGTTTCTTGTAAAGTAATAGGAACAGTAAAAATTGAACTTACAATAACTGCTACAAGTGCAGAAAGCAATGTTCCCACTAAATATAAGATCAAAATAGGCTTCACGAATGTCTTATTCCCAATTTTATGCTTGGCAATTGACGCCATCGTCAAGAAAAAAACCAGAATAGGTGCGATTGCCTTCAAGCAACTGACAAACAACGTCCCCAATATTGAAATAAATGTCCATGTGGGGAAAAAGATACCAAACAATATTCCGACTAAAATACCAACAACAATACGTTGAACTAACGACATATCCAAAAACTTCTCTAACAAATGACCACCCTTTCACAATTTTAACAATCATTGTATCATTTTATGCAAAGAAACTAAAGGTATAATTTTCTAAAAATTCTAACAATACAAACATCCATTACTTGCTAATTTTGCACTTTTTCTGTCTACACGTTGTTTTTTGAGATATTCTAAGTTAGGATGTTATTAATGGGCAACTTCTCAGGAAACGTTTTCTTATGTTTTTGTCCAATTTTTTTGTGAGGTGTTTATTCTTGAAAAAAATAAAGAAGGAGAGTTATGGCTTCCTGACAATCTTTGTCGCTTGTATAATGATGATTTTACAGCGTATATTGATTTCAGCAGTCACTATTCCTACATATGCAACAAACCCTGGTCGATTCTACATCTATACATTTTTACAAACTTCCGTTGTTATTGGTACAAATTTGATCCCACTTTACATGGGTTACCAATATCAAAAAATCGCCCGTTTAAAAGTTTTACATTATTTAAGTCGTTTTGCCTTTATATTCCTAACAGCCACACTAGCTTGCAATATCTTTTTTTACGTACAAGCTGGCAGCTTGAATATTCGTGATTATTGGCTTATCCTAACACCTATCAGTCAGAATTACTTTACTTATGCTGTTTCTTGTACTTTGCTTTTTTGTAGTATTCCTTATACAGTTGGATTTTTAAATAAATTATCGAAAACAACAATTAAATATCTACTATTATTTTTAACAATTGGATTAGTTGGCTGCTCTACTCTATTTAATAAAGACCCGTTTGCATTACAGAATGGACAGAGTATTTTATGGATTTTTTATTTATTTTTAATGGGTTATGGTTTGAAAGAATGGAACTGGAAAGAAAAGGTCCGCTATAAGCTTCCTCAAGTATTTATCAGCTTGATTGTTTTATTCGGTTTGATTATTTTGATGACACAAATTTCACTCATCATCAGAGGAAATACAGATACAGCGCTGAGGTTTTCTAAACCATATTCTCTCTTCGCAATGTATTATACTTTCTCTTCGTTTTTATTTTTAGAAATGCTATCTGATAAATTAGGTATAAAAGGAAGAGGAAATTTTCTTGCTGTATTTTTGATTGTCACTCAAGTTATATGTAATTTCCCTTTAGTTTCTTATCGCGTATCTACATTTATGAAACGTGAATTTCCAAACTCAGGGAAGGCATGGCTGATAAATATCGGGCAGTTTTTTATTTACTATTTATTAGCAGTGTCCCTCCTAGTTATCTTTTTATTTTATATACAAAAAATCCGTTTCATTCATCGTTTTATCGAATACTTCGCTTTTGATTCGATTGAACAATTAACTCAGCGTTGGAAAAAAAGAATTCATTGGCTTTTTGTTCATAAAAGTTATTTTTTAGTTGCAGCATTTTTTTACTGCTTTACCTTCGTGCAGATTTTCGTTTTAGAACCAAAAGAAGGTTGGAAAGAAACTATCCAGGTTGCCTTAAAAATATTTACTCAGCGACAAGCACCCATGATCCTGACAATCATCATTATTATGGGATTTTTCTTCTTACTATTGTTGATTTCCAATCGTTTTTGGTACGCCTTGACTGCTACCTTGATCATTAACTTACTGCTCACTATTTCGACAGTAATCAAAATGGAAATGCGGGAAGAGCCTGTCTTTCCTTCAGATTTAAAAATGCTGACCGGATTGTCAGAACTATTATCGATGGTTAGCCCAGTCTTATTAATCGTGGGCGGATTGATCTTTCTCCTATTATTGATTACTAGTATTATTGTACAACGTAGACTACAAAAACAGTATTCCTTGAAGATTCATTGGAAACGTCGATTTATCAGTATCGCTGTATTATTAGGATGTTTTTCGGGTGTCTTTTTCATTAATCACAAAAATTCGCCTTCTTTCTTGCTGTTTAATTTATTTAAAGTAAACAAGACTTTCTTTAACCAGCAAGGCGCCGTAAAAGATAACGGACCAGTCATTCAATTCCTAAACAATATCGACATTAAAATCATGGAAGAACCTGCTGGCTATTCGAAAGAAAAAATTAATGGAATAATGAAAAAGTACAACACAAAGGCAGATGAAATCAACCAAACAAGAAGTGACTGGTTAAACAATCAGACGATCGTTCTCAATTTAAGTGAAAGCTTCAGTGATCCTGCACGTGTCCCTAATCTGACAGTACCTACAGACCCTATTCCTTACATCAAAAGCATTATAACAGAAGGAACAGGAGGATTGATGTTATCCGTCGGTTATGGTGGCGGAACAGCTAACATGGAATGGGAAGGACTGACAGGCTTGAGTATCAGTAACCTGTCTGCTTCGTTAGTTACACCTTATACCCAGCTAGTGGAGCGTCAGAAAATAAGTCCAAATATTACCGATCTATTCGATGAAAAAATAGCCATCCATCCTTTTACAGCTGCTCTTTATCGCAGAAAACAAGTGTTTGATAAATTTGGTTTTGACAGGTTCTATTATTTAGACAGTCCGGATAAATTAACTTATACGGATAAAATAGAACAAAGCCCACGCATATCGGATGATTCAGCATACAAAGAAACCTTGAAAGCTTTACAAAGCAATACAGAAACGTCGCAATTCATCCAATTATCCACTATGCAAAACCATATGCCTTATGATGATTACTATAGTGAATTGAACTACACTGCTGAAGGAACTGCTGTCATTCCTAATAGAAGAAAAGAATTACAAACTTATATGCAAGGCCTTCACTATACCGATACAGCAGTAAAAAAATTCATCCAAGAAATCGACAAAATCGATAAACCGATTACCTTTGTTTTTTATGGTGACCATTTACCCGCAATCTATAGTGGGAATGATTCGAAAAAATATGGATTAGAACAGCACCAGACAGATTATTTCATTTATAACAACAAGTATAGTCGTGAACAAGCAGCTACGTTAAATAAAGAAGTTGTTGCTCCTAATAACTTTGGTGCTATGGCTCTTGAGCATGCGAATATCAAAGTAACTCCTTACTATGCGTTGTTGACAGAAGTATCTAATCATCTACCTGCATTAACAATTGATCCTACAGAAAGCTTGTCTAATCGTTTTAATGGAAAACAGGTCTTTGTTACAGAGGATAGTCAAATTATCCAAGAAAAAAATTTAACTGAGAAACAAAAAGAAATTCTAGAAGATTATCGTCTGATACAATATGATCTTGTTGCAGGTAACCAGTACAGTGCAACATGGGCGACACAAAAAATAAAAGACTAACAAATAAACTGAGCAAGGGGTTGTGATAAAAGACATGTCACAACCCCTTGTTTATCTCATTAATTTGCTTGTCCATAAACGATTTGATTAAAGCCATTTTTCAATTCATTATTCGCTGTCTCGTTAAAGTAAAGATAATTATCGGGATTCCCCTGATTTTGTTGTGTCACCAATACTTTTGGCTGATTTTGCTGAAACCCGAATAGATAGACGTGCTTTTTCAGATATGGTTCTGTCTCTGCATCGGAATAGACGGCTGTGATTTGATAATCTGCTTGACCTGTCCCACTTTCTGACCATTCTGCAGAAACAGGCACTCCACCAATAGCCATCTTCCACTCCCCGTTCAAAATAGCTTGAGGGACTTTAAGACCATATAAGTCCACACTCATTTGATTCGTATAACTTTTGTATTGTTGTCCCATTGTTTGGCCCCATTTGGTCATAAATGCCTCTAATTGTGCGGCTTTGTCTGCATTCCACAGTGTTTGTTCGACTTGTTCGCTGCTTTCTGAAGAGGAAGATGAAGCCTCTACAGAAGAACTTGAAGTAGATGTTTGAGTTGTTTCAGTCGTTTTGGAAGACTCTGACGAAGTAGAGGTATCTGCTGTTTCTGTACTTGTTGCAGTTGACTTGCTCTCTGTGCTAGTTGTTGTAGTAGTTGCAATTGTTGCTTTCGCTGTTTCTTTTGTTGATTCTTTTTTCGATTCATTCCCGTTGGTACAACCAGCTAACAAAAAAGCTAGACCAATTGTTACTAAAATCCTTTTTTTCAATTAAAAAACTCCTTTCGATTACTCCCACTTCTTTATTCTATCAAATAAGCAATGTGATTTTATTGATTTTTTGTATTTTCTCATCCATCTTTTAAACCTTTTAAAAACTAAGAAGCACCCGCTGATGTCTTATAGACAACATCAGCGGGTGCTTCTTTTTATTTTATTTTCAAGACAAAACTTCGTGTTTTTTTCCTGTTTTTCTCACGCTTTATATTTGTATTTGAAGAAACATAGACTTTTAGTCATCATCGTCTTCCTCATCCAAATCTTGTCGGACAGTTTTTCCTTGGAGTCTTTGTACTTGGTAGATGATTTCTTTATTGAAACTTAAAAGTTCAACGAGTAATTGTTGCAAGCCATATTTTTCTTCTTTTTCAGCTAACTTGATTGCCCGTGTGATAAACATATTTTGGAAATCAAAATCTTTTGCAAAGTTTTCCAACATTGTTGAGGCTGGTAAATATTTGTTTTGACCATGTTCGTAAATTTTTCCATAACGCATGACTTCTTCTAAAGTAGACGGAACGATTTCATTATCAATCACTAACTCATGAGAGATTTTATTGAACCATCTCGCTTCTTGATCAGCATATTCTGAAAAAAGGGTACTTAATTCTTGCGAAGATGTACCCAAAACATACAATTGTGCTTGGATCAATTTCATTTCTTCTAATTTAAAATTTGCTAATACATGCCCCACCATGGCGCCAGCAGTTGGTTTATGATGGTCGATATCTGCTTGTTTTGTTTCTTGAGCAAATTTTTCTTCCACTATATTCATTGATTTACGCCTCTTTTACTTTTGCTGATTGGACTTCATAACCTAATTTTTCCACAACTGCAGCTAATTGTTCAGGGTGGACTTCATCTGGATCAAAGTTTGCTTTGATTTTGCTCGCATTAAACAAAACTTTCGTATTGCTTACCCCAGGCTGTTGAGAAACCGCATGTTCGATTTTTTGCATACAGCTTGGACAAGCTAGTGTATCTAATTGCATAATAATTTTTTTCATCGTAGTTCTTCCTTCCTTTTTCTTGATAGTCTTATTCTAGATTACAGCTTCCATAAAAAAATTGATTCTTATCAAGTTTTACGATTTTTCTTCTTTGCTTTCGTGTCCAAAATACAATAAGCGCATCGCGTTAAATATAACGATCAAGATACTAGCTTCGTGAACGAACATCCCACTAGCCATGTAAATAAACCCGGCAAATAAGCCGATGAGTAAAAATAAGACGACACCAATGGCAATCACTACATTTTCACGGGTATTCAAAACAGTTTTCTTAGCCAAACGGTAGGCATGAACCAACGATCCAAAACTAGATTGCATCAAGACAACGTCACTCGTTTCGATAGCGACATCCGTTCCTGATCCCATAGCAATCCCGATATCAGCCGCAGCCAAAGAGGGAGAATCATTGATTCCATCTCCAATGAAAGCAACGCGCAATCCTTGTTCTTGGTATTTTTTCACAAATTGAACCTTTTCGTCTGGTAATAATTCAGCATGGACTTCATCAATGCCTAACATATCAGCTACATAATCAGCAGTCATCTGATTATCACCTGTCAGCATCACTAACTGTTTTGCTCCTGCTTGTTTCAACTTAGCTAATTGTTCAGCGACTTCTGGTCGAATCACATCTGACACACCTATGATTTGAGTGATTTTTTTGTCGATTGCTACAATAATGACCGAGCTGCCTGTTTGTTGTAATTGATGTAAATCTTGTACTTGCTTTGGTGTGAGAGAAAGTTTGTGAGCGGCAATCAATTTGGTGTTGCCCGCACAAACTGTATGACCATCAATCTCAGCTGTGATTCCTTGTCCCTTGATTGTCTGATTATCTTTGACTGCTAATTGTTGAAAATCAATGTCTTTCTCCTGAGCATAATGGATCACGGCGCGCCCCAGAGGATGATCGGATAACGTTTCTAATCGAGCCACTAAAGCTAAGCTGTCCCCTTCATCCTCTGTATAGTTCTTGATAGTGGATACAGCAGTAGTTCCTTTGGTCAATGTACCGGTTTTATCAAAGACAAAAGTATCGATTTTGGAAAAAGTATCCATTGCTTCACCGCCTTTGACTAAGATGCCCCGTTTCGCTCCATTACCGATTCCTGCTACATTCGAAACAGGCGCACCAATGACTAAAGCGCCAGGACAACCAAGAACCAAAACAGTGATTGCTAAACGAAAATCACGACTGATCAGACCAACAAGCAACGCAACAAGTAAAACGGTTGGAGTATAATACTGAGAAAATCGATCAATGAATTTTTCCGCATGGGATTTGGTATCTTGTGCTTCTTCTACTAATTCGATAATTTTGGCAAAGGTCGTATCATCTCCGACCTTAGTTGCTTCGATCGTCATATAGCCATCTGCTAAAATCGTTCCAGAGAAGACTTCATCTCCACTGATTTTGACGACTTGTCGTGATTCACCAGTCACTGCGGCTTCATCCGCATAACCTTTTCCGTCAATGACTCGACCGTCCACAGGAATAGCTCCACCAGTTTTTACTAAGACGATATCGCCTTCTTCCACGTCATCGATTTCCACTTCTTCAGTCGTTCCATCTTCTTGGACAACACTAGCAGTCGATGGGGCCATCTCGGTCAAAGCCTTGATTGATTCCCGCGTTTTGGTCAATGTTTTTTGTTCCAGATAGCTACCAAACAAAAACAAGAATGTAACGATAGCTGACTCCTTGTATTCTCCGATCATAAAGGCACCAAGCACAGCAATAGTAACGAGTAAATCAATTGAGATAACTTTGACTTTTACTGCCTGATACGCGTGGATCATAATAGGTATGACCGCAATAACAGAAGCTATGGCTAGAACAATGTTATAGAACAAGACAAATCCAGTAAATTTTCCGATAAAACCAAAAATAATCAACACAGCTGATAAGGCGGTGATATGATTTCGGTGCTCTTGGATCCACTTTTGAAATTTCATCTTTCTCCCTCTTTTCCTTTTCGTTCTTACGAGACTAAGTATAGAGACTTATCCATCATAAAAAATTGACCACTATCAAGTTTAGTCAAAAAGGCGGTTTTCTTTTGGTAGAATATACTACAAAAAATAGTTAGCAAGAAGACTCACTAAAAGTGATCTTGCCAACTATTGTCGTTTCTATCGAAATTTTCATTGAATGATTTTCCTGTACAGCATACATCGGAGATCTATTTCTTTATCTAAGATTTTTATCTTGCTAATTTTTTCCTTTAGTCTTTCAAATCCACGTCGTTCATAGAATTGATACGTACAGCCACTATCTGTAAAAAGGAATATTTCTTTTCCTTTCTCTCTTTTTTCAAATTCTGTTAGCTACTTGGTACCGATGCCTTTTATTTTCAAATCAGGATTTGCAGCTAAAAAAATGATCTCTCCATCTGGTGAATGCTTCTTTAAATATGCTGCAAGCATTTGTTCATTTGCTGTCTCGTAAGCTCTTTTACTTTCTTTAGCAAATATATTTTGTAAAAAATCGAATATCTTAACATATATTTGCTGTCCAAAAGAACGATGTTTCTTTTTTTCTCCTTTTATCTCCGCCAGCAAAACACCTGCCAACTCGTCCTCTGCATACAAAGCAAGAATTTGAGTAGCTCGATTCAACTCCATATACAAAAAATATCTTCCGTAAAGATTCAGCAGAAGTTCATTTTCCATATATCTATCAAAGTTCATTCCTTCAACAGCAAAATAGATAGCTTTTTTGTAATCTTTCTTTTCTAAGGGTTTAAAAGTTAGTTTCATCATTTCGCCTCCACAACTTCAATGATTGTGTTATACTTACATTATAATAGACACAGTGTCTACTATCTATAATCAATCATCTATAAGATTGTCGATTAAGCGACAGCTTTGCTTTG
Source organism: Enterococcus sp. DIV0436a (assembly GCF_051711605.1). Lineage (NCBI taxonomy): Bacteria > Bacillati > Bacillota > Bacilli > Lactobacillales > Enterococcaceae > Enterococcus > Enterococcus sp. DIV0436a. The sequence goes on along the minus strand of NZ_JBIONA010000001.1, from coordinate 304,874 downwards.
ATATGTCGGATAAGGAGATAGGTAAATGAAAAAGACAGATAGACGCGTCAAAAAAACAGAAAAAGCTTTGGCTGAAGCACTATCCACATTATTAGTAAATAAAAAGATTCAAGCAATCACTATACGCGAACTAACAGAAACGGCAGATGTACATCGTTCGACTTTTTACACACATTATAAGGATATCTATGATCTATATGATCAATTAGAAAGCAACTTTTTTCGGGATCTAAATGAAATTCTCTCTTATGATCCAGCCCATAGCTATGAGGAACTATACACTCGCTTGATTGACTATGTTTACGCAAATACTTTTTTATATCGCTTATTTATCCTCAACCATGGTGATATTTCGTTTCAGAAGAAAGTTAAACAAGTTATTGAAGAAAACTATCTGAACATATGGCTATATGAAGACAAGAAAACGATTATCACAGAAGAAATGAGATTCTTCACTACGTACCACGTCCAAGGTTGTCTATCTGTTCTCAATCGATGGGTAGAAAGCAATTACAAGTACTCCAAAAAAGAATTATTAGAACTCTTACAGAAACTGAATGATCACATAGAGAAAATCATGCCTTGAATAAAAACATACTAAGCTTAGTTAAGAAGAACCGTAACCTTCTCGTATAACAACTGAATCTTATTTAGCCAAATTGTTTACTGAAGATTTTTTGAGTAAAATTTCTATAATTCCTACTTATTGAAAAGTAGTTTGTAGTGCTGCTTCTCCCTCTCTAAGTGATATATCTTGTTGTACCAATCAAATTCACCTCATCATTAATAAATTACTTTTAGGCTAATTTATTACAACTTATAGGTTGAAGCTGTAACCAATTTATAGTCATATTATATTTTTATCATCCAGTTTATTGAATTCTTCTCGTTTACCTCAATTCATTTTCAAGGGGAATCAGCTCATCATCTAACATTTTGCGCCATGCTTGCTTCATTTCTTGTGGGTATTTAAATGGCTTCGCTTCTGGATGTTTAGCTTTATATCCTTCGTAATCCTTACTGTTGATAATTGCTTTCACATTAGGAATTGGATCTTCACCTGGCATATATTGCAGATTAGAAGCATGTAATTTTTTCTCAGAAACAAACCACTCATTGGAAAAGACATGAATCAAATCATCACTTACTTGTGTAAAATAGCGACGTTTAATGACAAAGATATCTTCATTGCTATCTAGTGTACCTTCATTTCTTTGTGCTTAGATTCAAAGATAATTTTCTCAATAAAGATTTTTGATTCCAGTAAGATTCCTTTACTCCTTTTACAACATAGCGTTGTCCTTTGTTTTGAAACATCTTCTTCCCCTCTTTGCCATTAAAAATAGCCCAATTCTCTATAAAGAAGATTAAGCTTCATTATTATAATATAAAGTTTAAATTTGGTTTATTACTTACTTTTTCTTATTCTCTAGTAAGCTAATATTGAAAAAAATGTAATCAGATCATTATTTTTATATGTTGTAACTTCCTGATAAGAAAACTAATTAAAAGAAAGAGGTAACTACATAAACTAATTAAAAAAGCTAACTTCATAGTTGGAGGATAAATGGAAGAAACTTCAATGATTGTTTCTCCTTGTGTTCCTTCAATCGACACTAGTCCTTCACTATTATCAATCTCTCTTTTTTGTCCATTTACTTTTGCGACTGTCCCCCAATAATCAAATACAGGAAGCGTTATTTTTTGTCCTTTAGATTCATGTACTGTATAGACTATTTTCGAATCCATCACTTGATAAGGCATAGTATGCCATTCCTTGCCAATTCTTACTTCATGATTCTGCAAATGTTCTTTGTATTGTAATGCTTCCGTGGGTGCATAGTCATAAAGTCCTCCGGGAAGGAGTGTCGTGTAACGAATAAGATTTTCTTGATTCATTACCAAGTGATCTCTCTGAGTGACAACTTTATGTTCATAGTTTGCTTTTGTTGCAGCAGATACAGCCAACAGCAATAAAACAATTGCCGTTATATTAACTACTTTTCTTTGCTTAGCTGATGTGCTCTTCATGAAAACGAACGATAAAATCAACGAGCCAAACAGTACTTGAAAGCCTAAGATTCGCCAAGGAAATTGAATCATTTGAATGGGTGTATTTTGTAATAAAGACCATGGAAAAAATTTGGTGGATAAGAGCCAAGAGACTACCGCACTAAGGTAAATCACTTTTTCTTTGCGATTAAATCCTTTAAAAAAGAAGAGTGGACAGATCAAAGAAATAATACCAATGATTCCTACCGTAAAGGTTGTCAGGTCATTATTCATCGCACCAATCAAACTATCCGAGACATTTAATGCTTGGTGTTGTAAGGTCGTTTTATCTGGCTCATTAATCGATTGAACCATGATTTGTCGGAACATCGGATACCAAAAGTATGCTGTTAAAAGAATCGTCATTCCTACTGCCTTTGACAACTCCACAATCAACCGGATGCTTTCTTTTTTTCTTGTTTCACTTACTACAAAGCCGCCTAAGACTAGTAAGCCAACGGCTATTACACTCATAAAAGTGGAAAGAACATGTGTATAAATGAGTAAGCTCATACTGACTGCTAATGGAATTGCACATGGCTTTTTCTCATAAATCAGTGCGTAAGCATAATACATAACTATCGGTATAACCGTAAGTGCAATCGCTTCAGCAATAGCAGAACGATGATAAATATCAATCGTACGGTACCCATAAAATGTATATAAACAGCTAAATATAAAAGCCGCATCGATTCTTTTTAAAAATTTTAGTCCATAATGAAACATCAGCATGATAGTACAAACATTCAATAGCCAAACATATAAGATATAACTAACGATTAAATTATTACTTATCCAATAAAAAATGACTGCCGGAAAAAAGGTCAAGTAGGGATAAAAATAATTCACTCCGCTCCCATAATGATTAAACGTCGTAAAATTGATTGGACCAGAAAAAATTGAAGATAACCCTTTGACTCTAGCAAAATGGAAGGCAATATCCCCCGATGTAGAAATAGTATGAACATTTCTAAAATAATTGATTGAATAAAGTCCAGCAATAATTGCTAGGAGAATGGATAATATTATTTTTTTCTTTACTTGCATTACTTAATTATATACTCCTTTCATGGATTGCTTTATCTAGTATAACTTAAATTTTAAATAAATCGTTATTTATTTTTACTCTCACTTAAAAAAGCACTAAAATTATAAGAGAGGGAGGTAATGGTCTGAACACCAAGAATTGTTCCGACATCGAATTGCTTAACTAATGAGTTCAAAGCTTAATTATGTGGCTCTTATATTTACCGAGCGTGGATTGCTATCTCTTTAGCGAAACAAACATCTTTCATAAAAAAACAGCCATATCCGCTTTCTTGGATATGACTATTTACTACTACTTTACTATCTTTCATTCTTCTTGTCTCACTTATGATAAGGCGCTGCGTATCATGAGTGAATGATATTAGGAAAACTTCATAAAATAAATCTTTTATACATTTCCACTTCTAGATGGTCATTCATGTTAGAAGAATCAAACTATTTTTTTACTGTCGTAATAATATTAAAACACTAGAACAAATCAATTAAATTCCATAAAATATAAATAATAGACCTAGCATCATCTGGTATAAAATGGATGCTAGGTCCGTTATATTTACTCAAAATTGATTCTACGAATAGATCTTCTTATCATTTCTATTTTAGTAGTCATGCGTTGTTGTTCTTCTAAAGGTGGTAATGGTATAAGTAGTTTAGATAAATTTGTACCATTTACATTTGGTTGCCCAGTTCCGTAAGAAATTTTTTCTAATAACTTCCAATATAATGGCGAGTCTAAGAAGCAGTCTACGTATTCTGATAATAATTTCTCAACTAACCTAATTCGAATCAAGTAAGAAGCAAAAACAGATTCCTCACTTATTTCCTTAACCAAGAAACTTTTTCCCATAGTTCCTCCTGTCCTTGCTATCAAAATGTCATTTTCTTCCAATCTTAAATCAACTAGTTTAGAATTACTAATATCACAGTAAGGCACACTGGACCAATTTACACGTCCCTCTTGTATATCTGTGATTCTCAAAAACTTAACATTGCCTTGTTTTTTCGCCGAATCTGTATAGCCATATTGAATCTTAGTAGAAATACTTCCTAAATAAACCCATAGTCGAACATCGCTAGATGATTTTTCTTGTCGTTCTTTATGAACAACAGTGATCATCTTGAGTTGTCCGACTATTTTTTAGTTGCAGCAATCTTTTTGGGACGCTTATTTGCATGAAGCAACGTTGCTAAGTCTAGTAATAAAACATTGGCTAACACAGGATTGGCTTTCTCGCGATACGCTGCGGCGCCACTTTCAAACAATACTGCTAGACGATCTTCTACAACAACGATTTGTTCCAAATACGGTGGAAATTTGATTCGTTTTAGGATCCGGCTAGGAGAGTCCCGCTCGGACACTAAGAGTTCCGAGGTATAAGGACCATAAGAACGACTGGCTAAGAGATAATGGCCATAAAAAGCCACACCTTGAATCTTATCAGATGTTTTTCTGCTCATTGTCACGGTTGGTTGGATTTTGTCTTTGCGGCGAATTGCTGTTTTCATTTCAGCTATCGTCGGCAATAGATAGAAAGTCAACTGTCCTTCACCTTTTAGTGTGAAGTTGCCAGATACCAGTTGATCATTGTTTTGAGTCAAATACGATGCTTGTGGAATCTCTGAGAGATCAGTTGTCAGCCAATAAGAGATTGGCTGTCCCGTCTCTTCAGATGTATCTGCTAAGATATCGATCAAACGTAAAGCGGCTACTCGTCCAGTAGCAGATCCTGTGATTGTCAACCATAAAAGTTCCCGTTTTGTATCATATACTAAGCCCCCTACATGTGGCCGTTTAGGTAAAATCAGCAGTTTGATCGGCTGTCCTGTTTCTCTATCCAGTACATGAATAATAGAATGATGCTGATGGTCATAGCAGTAGGCAGAAATAAACACAAAATCTTGAGAAAAAGCCAACCCTTGCGGCGTCATCCATTGACAAACCTCATTTTCGCCGGTTTCCGGCACCACCATTCTTGTTTCTGTTAATCCAGGAATGTTATATTGTTTTGCTTCAGCCTTTTCCCAAGCTGCTTGAACAATAGGATACCGTTTTAACTTTTTTTCAATATCCTGATGTATCCGTTGCTGCTTCCAATGCTTAAACTTTAGGACATAGTAAACAAGGAGGCCAATGACCAGCAACACTAAAATCATTATTGCTACCCGCTGTGTCATTTTTTTGCCTCCTTGTTCTATTCGATCAATCGTACATATACCGCTATTAATTACCGTAACTACATGTTTCTTTTACTAGCGTTTCTTTTACTAGCGTTTCTTTTACTAGCGTTTCTTTTACTAGCGTTTCTTTTACTAGCGTTTCTTTATAGGATCTTTCATAATCTCATTTATAGTAACATTAAGAATCCCTTATTCTACTATAGTCACTTCCACATCAATATTGCCTCTTGTTGCTTTAGAGTATGGGCAAAATGCGTGGGCTTCTTCTGCGATTTTCTCTGCTTGGTCCTTCTCAAGTCCTGGCAAAGAAACTTCTAAAACAACCCCGATTTGGTAGCCCCCATCTTCTAATTGAAATAAAGATACCCGTGCTTTGACTTCAGAATCAGACTCAAGATTATTTTCTTCCAGCATGTGTTGAACCGCGCCGTTGAAGCAAGATGCGTATCCAGCCGCAAAAAGTTGTTCCGGATTTGTCCCTTCACTATGGATTCCTGGGCGGTCGATCTTCATGTGCATACTTCCGTTTGGTGCCTCAACCTCGCCATCACGGCCTCCACGATTGATCATTGCTGTTTCGTACATTTTTTTCATTGAGATCATCCTTTCTTTCGTCGTTCTATATTAAGTGTAACGAGTATTTTTTAATCTGACAAAGGTAATGCTTGCATTCGGCGACATCAGTTAGACAACATCGATGATCAGTGATAGAAGCAGTTTATCTATACAAAAAAAGAAGCAGCGAAAAGCTGCTCCTTAAGATAATAGGTAAAATTGCTGATATATTTGACGATTAACCTCTTGAACGTCCCAAGAAAAATGATACTACAGCAACAACGATGATCGCACCAATGATAGAAGGAATCAAAGCCATTCCTGCTAATTGAGGACCCCAGCTACCTAACAATGCTTGTCCAATTGCTGAACCAACTAAACCTGCAACGATGTTAGCGATCCATCCCATTGATCCACCTTTATTTGTAATTGCTCCGGCAATCAAACCGATAATAGCTCCTACGATTAATACCCATAACCAATGCATAATTTTCTCTTTCTTTCTGTGAAATATTTATTACACATATTATGTTACGCTTCTTCTTAAGAGAGTGTAAAATATTTTGTGTAAATAGAAAAAAGGAAGTCCCTTCTGTAGAATAGAGTTACCACAACACATTCACAGAAAAGAGGACTTCCATAAGAACGATTTTACTACAGAAATTCTAAAGACTCTAGCGAACAAAGGCGATTTGAATGAATTATTCCGTGTCCATTTGGAAAAAGCTGTCAATACGCTTCTCAAAACGGAGTTAACGGCTTTCCTCGATTACGAAAAGTACGATCGCATTGGTTTTAACACGGGTAATTCTCGTAACGGCTCCTATGACCGTACGGTCAAGACCGAGTACGGGGAACTTCATCTCCAGATTCCGCGCGACCGCAACGGCGAGTTCAAGCAACAGACTGTTCCTGCTTATAGACGGACGAATGATACCTTAGAGGAGACCGTCATTCACCTCTTCCGAAAAGGTATTACCATGTCGGAAATCGCAGACTTGATTGAGAAAATGTATGGGCATCACTACACGCCCCAAACCATGTCCAACATGACTAAAGTGCTGACTGAAGAAGTAAATGCATTTAAAGTTAGAACTCTAAATGATAAGTATGTCGCTATTTTCATGGATGCTACTTATATTCCTTTAAAACGGCAAACCGTCTCCAAAGAAGCAATCTATATTGCCATTGGTATACGAGAAGACGGCACTAAAGAAGTACTAAGTTATGCGATTGCTCCGACTGAATCGACCTACGTTTGGAATGAGTTGTTACAGGACATTTACTCCAGAGGGGTTCATGATGTCTTACTGTTTATTACCGATGGCTTAAAAGGCATGAAAGATACGATTCACCAGATTTATCCTAAAGCTAAATACCAACATTGCTGTGTTCACGTTTCCCGTAATATTGCTCATAAAGTATGTGTCAAAGATCGAAAAGAAATCTGTGATGATTTTAAGGCTGTTTATCAAGCTAGCTCAAAGGAAGAGGCAAATACCTTTTTAGGGAGTATGATTGAGAAGTGGCAGAAAACTTATCCTAAAGTGACGCAGTCACTGATAAAAAATCAAGATTTATTGACTTTTTATGAGTTTCCGCCTGGTATCCGCCGAAGCATTTACTCAACTAATTTAATCGAATCTTTCAAGAAACAAATCAAGAAATACAGCCGCAGAAAAGAGCAGTTTCAAAATGAAGAATCACTAGAGCGTTTCCTAGTATCCATCTTTGATACATACAATCAAAAATTCTTAAATAGAAGCCATAAAGGCTTCCAACAAGTGACGGATACATTAGCTTCAATGTTTACTGAGTAACCCATTATTTTGCAGAAGGACGAGTTATTTACACAAAATTATTGACGCTCCCCAGAATAGGTTGCGTCAAGAATTATGTGTAAATGGAAAAGCCCATTCTGTTGATCAAGTTAAAACATTGATTCTAATGTATCATGTATTTCTTTAAAACCTTTATGAACTCGGCATAGAAACTTTTGATTATAGTTGTTGAATTGAGATACTAGAAATCTCTCCAGAGATTCTTCATTAGGAAATTGCTCTTTTCTTTTGGTATATTTCTTTAATTGTTTGTTAAAACCTTCAATCAAATTAGTTGAATAAATAGTTCTTCTGATTGACGGAGAGAAATTATAAAAGGTTAATATAGCAGGATTCATGAGCAATTTAACCACTCGTGGATACTGCTTTTTCCATTTATCTATCATAAACCTTATTTGATTATTTGCTTCTTCTTTTGAACTTGCTTGATAAACTAATTTGAAATCGCTACAGATTTCTTGTCGATCACTAACACGAACCTTATGAGCGATATTTCTAGATATATGGACACAACATTGTTGAAATTGAGCATTTGGATAAACACTATGAATACTATCGTTAATGCCACTTAAACCATCAGTTACGACTAATAAAACCTCTTTTAAACCACGGTCTTTTAGGTCTTGAAGAATCTCTTTCCAAACATAAGCAGATTCAGTTGGAGCAAGACTAAACCCAAGAACCTCTTTGGTTCCATCTAATCGAATGCCAATTACAATATAAACTGCTTCTTTTGAAACAGTTTGTCTTTTTAAAGGAATGTGAGTAGCATCCATAAAAATGACAGAGTATCTGGATTCTAAGGACCTTTCTTTAAAGGCAATAATATCTTCAGAAACTATTTTAGTCATATTTGAAATGGTTTGTGGCGTATAGTGATGCCCGTACATTTTTTCAATCAATTCAGAGATTTCAGACATAGTAATTCCTTTTTGAAATAGCTGAATAATAGTGGTTTCTAAAGAGTCATTGGTTCTTTTATAAGCAGGTAAAGTTTGTTGAGAAAACTTACCATTTCTATCTCTAGGAATCACCAAATTTAATTCTCCATACTCTGTTCTGAATGAACGTGAATAATTCCCATTACGGGAATTACCTGAATTGAACCCAGCACGATCATATTTTTCATAATCAAGAAAAGCTGTTAATTCAGCCTGCAATAATGAATTAACAGCTAATTCTAAATGACATCGAAATAATTCATCTAAATCACCTTTATTGATTAGTGTTTCCATAATTTCTGTAGTAAAATCGTTCATATGGAAGTCCTCTTTTCTGTGAATGTGTTGTGGTAACTCTATTCTACAGAAGGGACTTCCTTTTTTCTATTTACACAAAATATTTTACACTCTCTTCAACGATATTCTTGTAAGTAATTATGCCCCAACTAGGATTTGTGGGTTCATTTCCATCTGGAGTTAAAAAAACAAAAATTTTTTTATAGTTAGAATAATTGCGTTCTATATATCTTTGGTATTTATTAAGTTGCCCTCCAGACTCCGAAGACAGAATTTTATTTTCGATGCACACCACTATTTTATTTTTTTCCGATACCAATAAAATATCAATATTCTTATTTTCTCTGTAAACAATTAAATCTTCATAGCTATTAAGTAAAGCATCAAAATAATTGATAGCAGCTTTGGTATCATCATTAGAATCTATATACCTTTTCAAAAACATTTTAAAAAACTCATCAGATAAATTGTGGGTTTCATTTGGAGCAAACAAAAAAGCTAAAAAATTACTATGTCTTATTTCATTTTTAGATAGCTTAAGTATCTGAAATATATTTGTTTTCCCAGTCCATTTAGATAGTTTTTCTTCAATATCATCCATATCCTCCAATAGATTTTTTAAACACTTTTTTTCATCTATCATGTTTTTTCTCCTTGCCATTATTCTAACTAAAATTTTACGTATTTGTTTCTATGTCTACATTATCTTTTTAACAGTATCTATTTTTCTTTTGCAACTTACTTGGCTACCAAAGCAAATAAAAAAGTTATTTATAAATTTCTCCCTACCACTACCTATTGCTATTATTTAAAATAGGGATAATTTTTTCTCTTAAAAAATATCATTATTTGTGGTATGGAGCTGCGTATCATGAGTGAATGATATTAGAAAAACTTCATAAAATAAATCTTTTATACATTTCCACTTCTAGAAGGTCATTCATGTTAGAAGAATCAAACTATTTTTTTATATTCGTAATAGTATTAAAAAACTAGAACAGATCAATTGCATTCCATAAAATCTAAATAATAGACCTAGCACCATCTAGTATAAAATGATGCTAGGTCTATCATATTCATTCAAAATCTATTCTTTGAATTGATTCTCTTATCATTTCGATTTTAGCGACAATCCGTTTTTGTTCTGCTAAAGGAGGAATTGAAACAACCGTCATACTAAAGCCTTTTCCAGATATTTCTTTAAATGTTGTTCCAGATGCTCTCTTTTTAATATCCGGTGTTCTAAAAACTAAACAGTAATATAGATAATCAACGTCTACTTTAATTGGGGTAACTGATTTACAGCCTTGGTTAGTACTATAAGGATATGGAACAATATTTATATGACCAATTGGCGCGCGACTAGAATAAACAATTGAACTACCTGGAATTAGTTGAGCTGACGAAGCATTTAATCCTTGTTCGGTTATATGCTTAAGCGCTACTGAATTGAAGATCTTAGATTTGCTTTTTCCCATAATAGCAGGTGTTATCCAAGGGATTGTTCCTTTCTCCCAGAACTCATTAATCGTAGTTTTAGGAGTTCCACCAGAGAATATGCTCCCTATATCCACAAGTCTTACCCATTCCCAACTATCAGGAATTTCATAAGGAATTTCTTCTTTACTAATTTCAGGTAATGGCTTTTCTTTCTTGACTTTTTTATCCTTTATTAACTGTTCTTTTTCTTCTTTTATTTCATCAAGCAATACTGATGCTGGTTCATCTGTTGGATTTTGCGGAACAAGCTTTCCACGCATTGCTAAATCAAGAACCTTTTTGTCTAATTGTTCAGCTAATTGTTTGAATTCCAGTTGGTTTGATTCGATTATATCGATTAAAGCGAATAGTTCTTCAATTTTAGCGACAATCCGTTTTTGCTCTTCTAATGGAGGAAAAGGTACTTTCATTTGTTCCATTTTTCTTTTAGTGATATGAACCATTGTTGAACCTGTTGTATTTTTTTTAACCTTTTTAGCATTATCTAATAAAAAATAGTACATAAACTTTTTTGATTCCTCAAAACGCAAGGAAATTTTCCAGATGTGATAATGGTAAATCGCCTTGCCACCATTCCAAATACGTGGACCGAAAGAGGCAGACCATGCATAAATTAAATCACCATTATCAATATACTTATTACTATCTAAATTCAAATCTGAGTAATACCATTGAGAATTAGTAAATAAATTTCCAACTCTTAAAACTGGCGTAAGTCTTTCATTACTTAATAACTCATTTTTTTTATAAGCTCTACCGTTAAGTAAAGTGGCTACATTACTTAGACTAGTCAAAACCCAATTTTGAGGAAGATAACCCTGTTTTTCTGTTTCAAAAATATCTGTCTTTTCTTTGGTTAAGTCTGGTACAACAAGCTTTCCACGCATTGCTAAATCAAGTATTTTTTCCCGTAGTGCTTTTGTGTTAATCATTCCACTACATCTCCTAAAAGTTCTTGTAACTTCGCAACTGATTCAGAAATAGCAACTGATTTTTGTTCCATTAAATCTAAGAGTTCTGAGACAGAATAATCAGGACCTTCTTTTTCTTCTTCCATCCAGAAAATATCTAAGCTGGTATTTGCACGTTTTTCTATTTCTTCAATCGAGTATTTGCGCCAACGTCCATTAGGATTATCTGCACTATATGTTTCTTTACGTTTCGAAAAATCGCCTATTTGATAACATTCAATAAATTCTTCAAAATCTTTTTCGCTCAGAGGATTACGTTTCCCAAATGAGCGCATATTACTGCGCATATCGTAAATCCATGTTTCTTTCGTATTGTCTTTTTCTGTCGCACCACGTGTAAAGAATAGTACGTTTGTTTGTACTCCTTGAGCGTAGAAGATGCCAGTTGGCAAGCGTAAAATAGTATGCAAATTACATTTATTTAACAAATCTTTACGAATTGATTCGCCCACACCATCAGCAAATAACACATTGTCTGGCACAACAACTGCTGCCCGAGCTTTTCCATTTGTCTTCAGCGAATTATATATTGTTTGTAAAAAATTTAATTGCTTATTAGAGGTTTCATACGTTAAATCATCCCTTGTAGCACGTTCACCGCCTTTTTTTGTCCCAAATGGTGGATTAGTCAACACAACATCAAAATCTTTCATCCACTTTCCATTCGAAGATAAAGAATCCCCTTGATCTAAACGTCCTTCAATATCATGTAAAAGTGCATTCATTAAAGCTAGTCTATGGGTATTTTGTACCAATTCCATACCGGATAAGGCTTCTGTTTTTTGGAACTTAAATTGTTCTGGACTCAAATCAAAAAAGTCATCATATTTTTCTTTTAGATAGTGGTCAGCAGCAATCATAAATCCAAAAGTTCCAGCTGCCGGATCATTTAATCGCTCCCCAAGTTCTGGATGCATTAGTTTCACCATTACATCAATCAACACTCGAGGTGTAAAATATTGTCCAGCACCTGATTTGGTTTCATTGGCATTTTTCTCCAATAATCCTTCATATAAATCACCTAGACCTTCTTGTTTTGCTGAATACCAGTCTAGTTTATCAATATCCTTAATAATCTTTTCTAAATTAGCTGGCTCATCAATATGAGTCGCTGCATCTGCATAAATCATGTTTAACCGCTTATCCTTAGTAACCTTGGAATTACCTAAGTCTAATAACAATTGCTTGTAAAAAGTTTTTAGTTCAATCCCTTCTTTGCTAGTTAAATCATCCCAACGGTACCCATTAGGAATAACATCTTCTGTATTTTGTTCTTTCATCATTTTTAAAAATAGTAGATAGGTTAATTCTGTTACATAATTTTGATAACTGATCCCATCATCACGTAAAACATTTGCCATATTCCAAAGTTTGGCAACAATTTCTGTATTTGTCATTATTTTCCTCCTGAATATCCTAAAAAAGATACAAATTCAATAGTCCCATTATAACAAAAAGAGTCATCAATTAGATGACTCTAAGAAAATTAAGCATATAAATTTTCATTAATCGTTTCTACAATCGAATTGGTTTGATCACCAAACACGGCTTTCATTCGTTTGTATCCTCCGTTTTGTTGAAAAACTCCCGCATCATCAAAAGCAGTTTGAGCATCCGGTCCTAAGACAGGTTGCTGTAACAGTTGTTCTTCAATTCGCTTCAACCATTTTTCTTGCATCGGTGTCCAATCAGCTACTCCATAAACTTTATGCATTGCATTTTTGATTCTAGTCTCATGATCAACTAATGGACTGCCTAATGCCGCTTGTCGAATAAAGCTAATAATATCTGCAGCAATATATTCATTCTTTGCATTTTTCCAGGCAGTTTGTAAAGAGGTTTCATCATAGCGTTTTTCTCTGAGTTTTAACTCGATTGTACGCAAATCCTCTCGTGTTAGGTCTTTAGGACGATTAACCACAATTTGTAGTGCAGGTATCAAATTGATGTTTTCACGAACAAATGTATTAAAGCTATTTAAATAGTCACTCGGCTTTTCATTTCCTTCACCATATCCTCGTTCCACAAACAATAACTCATCCGGCGCTTCTGAAATATACATTGTTTGCTCACTTGTCTTATACTCTGCCATTCGCTGAATATTTTCTGATTGCATCTCAAGTTCTTTTTTGCTCATCATTTTAATACTTTGTAACCATTGATCAAGAGATTCAACCTGATTCAACTCACTGATTTCCACTTTGGCTTTTTCTGATAAACATTGTTTTCTTCGTTGTAACTTGGCAATTAACTCTGCTTTATAGAAACAAAATGCTTCATCATTTTCCGCATTAATAGTTGCATCATAGATATCCATAGCCGCTTGATTTGGTTTAGCTACTAAAGGCTTCATATCAGTAATCTCTTGTAATGTATCATACAAATGTACCGCATCATAGACTTTAAAAGAGGTTTTCCCAATATCTGGACATAAACGAGTTGCGCGCCCCAACATTTGATCGTACAAAATTCGTGATCGAACTCTTCGTAAAAATACTAAGTTACTAATTTCCGGCACATCAATTCCTGTTGTCAATAGATCAACTGTCACAACAATTTTGGGATATTTTTCGTTTTTGAATCGTTTAATCTCTTTATTAGGATGTCGAATATAACCTGTAATTTTCACGATTGCATCATCATCGACAGGAATACCAATTTTTTCATAAGCTTCTTTCAGCAAACGTACAACCATATCTGCATGACTATCGTTAGCCGCAAAAATTAACGTTTTCCCATTTTCCTCCGGATCTATATGTTCAGCTAAACTAGATAGAATCACTCTGTTAAAAGATTCTGTAATAACTTTTTTATTAAAAGCCGTCACATCAAAATTTAGTTCATCTTCCAACAAGGTTTTATCAATATTTTGTGTTTCTGGATCCCATAAAGTAACTTCTTGTCCTTCATTAAATCTTATTCCATTTTTTGAAAGCTCTGTTTCAAATTTATATGGAGGGTCATGATCTACTAAATAACCATCAACCACAGCGTCCGTATAAGTATACGTGTAAATTGGCTTCCCAAATATTTCAGTAGTATGAAGTGCTGGAGTAGCTGTTAAACCTAAAACAGATGCATCAAAGTAGTCGATAACTCTACGATATTGACTGATATATTCTTTTTCATTGAAATAAGTAATTTCTTCTTCAGATATGGTTTTATCTTCAGTATAACCTCGGTGTGCCTCATCAACAACAATAAAATCATAAGTACCAACTGACGGAATATTTTCTCCTTCCTCTTGATAAAACAAGCGCCGTACCATTCCTTGAACTGTTGCGATTTGAATTTTTGTAGTATCTTCAGGTTTAATATCAGAAACTTCTTTAACATCGTAAATATCAGATAATGATAGATTCTCAACTTTTGTATCTTTTAATGCATCTGCTACTTGTTTTCCAAGAGAGGTGCGATCTACTAAAAATAGAATTCGTCGTACTCGCTTTGATTTAATCAATCGATACATTAAAGACAATGCCGTTCTTGTTTTACCAGTTCCTGTCGCCATAGCTAACAACATTCGACGTTGATCACTTTCGATAGCTTTTTCAACTGCTTGAACAGCTTCGATCTGATAATAACGATTAGCAAAATCTGGATATTGCTTATCTTCACTTAACTCCTTATTCGCTGTAATTTCATCAACTTCAAGTTTTTTTCTTAAATCTTCTGGCGAATGCCAGCTCTCTAAAGCATAAGATGCTTTTTTCGGAGTTCTAGCATCCCAAAACCAAATACCTGATTTTTCAGCTAATTGTTTTAAGTAAGGACGCCCATTTGTTGAATAAACAAAGGGTGTTTTATACTCCGATTGTTCATTTACTAAATTAATTCCAGCTAATACTTGCACATCACGGGCGTATTCTTTGGACTGTACCAAGTCTCCTGCAATATCTTTTCCATAAGGCTTTGCTTCAACGATTCCCACCAACGTCAATCCGTCAAATAAAGCATAATCTGCATATCCAGTCCCACATTTCCACTCAGCAATTGCCATTTTTCTATTTTTTTCAGGCATTGTTTTTTTACATTTGTAATTTAACTCATCTGTATTAGCTTCCCATCCTGCATTCCTAAGCTGTTCATCAATTAAAATGCGGGTTTGTTTTTCATTCGGTGGATAATTTTGCGCATATTTTCTAGAACGATATCGTCGCGCATTTCTATTCTCTTTATCGTCTTCAACTGGATAAACAGACACTTTTTCAAGTTGCTCTTTAAATCTTTTTTCTTGTTCTTGAAGTTGCTGTTCAAGTATACGAATTCTTTCGGCTTGTTCTTTTTCATTATCAATTGGAACACTAAACTTAGGTGAATTAAAATCGTATGAAACATAGACTTCCATAAACCAACAACTTATATAAAATGCCATCTGTAACATGTCGATTGCTTCACTAGTAGTTCCATAACTTCCATCATGAGCCGCTTTGTTTCCAGTCTTTCGAATCATGTGAAAAACATTCACCAACTCGTCAGGCAAAACATCTTTATTTTGCAAAGTATTTAATTTCTCAACTTGACTTTTTAGCCCCCAAGGATCAATACCCTCTAATTTAAAAATTGCATCCGTCATTTTTTCAGCTAGTGATCTTATCTTAACAATCGCAGCATTCGGATCACGATAAACGCTCTGTTCTGCACTTTCTCCTAGATTTTTAAATAGTTCCCATTCAACTGTAAAATATGAAAAATTTGTTTTCAACAACTACACCTCCACAAAAAAATTTTAATTATCTTGATACAATAATAGTTTCAAGTCTGAATATTGTATTCTATAAGGAAAGAAATTTTTAATTAATGATGATATCACTTGAATAAAACGTGTATCAAACAACTATCATTTGCTTTTTTTAGAACCAAACCCATTCATCAGAAGTTTTTATGTTTAAATTACTAATTGTTACTCTATTCAAGAAAGTAACATTTGATAGGAAAGATTTTTAATGCTCATCTACTTTCTTGTTATTCAGTGAGTTTAAAAACTTCTTTTTCTTTATAAGTATAGTTTCCTTTATTTTAGCATATCAATTCATTAAGAAAAGATAAAAAAAGATTTATTTGTTATCTTTTGAGTTACGCACCTCCCTAACGACTCATCTAACGATTTCAAATCGCTAGAGAAGCGTTAGCGCCCCTCTAACGTTGTTTGATATAACCTAGACTAGATCGTTAACGTAAAGGGTGTCTTTAACACAAAAATAGCCGTATCCTTTGTTTTGGATACGGCTATTTGATATTGCTCATTCAATTGTTGTACCACGGCAGGCGTGAATTTCATTGTAATCTCCAATATCTCCTTATAGTTAGGATCAAAGGTTATTTTCTCAATAAAGGTACGATACAAGGCTTTGACTTGCTTCTTCTCACTCTGGGCAAGAAAACGATCCAAACTAGTCAATATCCGTTGGACATCTTTGACTTGAATCGGCTCTCCTTGTTGTTGAAAGATCCCTAAGATTTCATTTTCTCGAATGTGCAACTGTCGTCGTTTTTCAGTCAATTCGTCTAAGCGGTCTTTTAACATCGGAAACAATTCAGGACTATCTTCCAAAGCAGCTTCCCATTTTTCAATTTTAGTCTTCAATTCTTCCTTTCGTTCCAGTAACACCACGAGTTCTTGTTCCAATGGTTGGCTTTGTCGCACTATTTCTTCATTTAACGCTGCCACCAATCGGGGAAGAACTTCTGGTAGCTGAACGATCTCCTTTAATCGGTCGGCGACAAATGTTTCCGCTTGTTCGGCACGAATCGAATTGGCATGACACACACTTGCTCCTTTATTCCGAAAGACTGAACAAGAATAATACCGAATTCGTTTCTTTGTGCCATCCTTTAGGGTATTTGTGACATTACTCGCTGCCATCGGTGCCCCACATTCTGGACAACGTAACAACCCCGTCAATACATTTTCACCTGTATGGTTCCATTTGGGTTGTTTTCCTTCTAAAGCAAGGCGTTCTTGTACTTTTTGATAATCTTCTTCCGAAATAATCGGCTCATGGGTTCCTTTCACTAAAATCGGTTTCGGATTTTTTCCTTTCCGTCGTTTGGTTTCCCAATTGATATAGCGCGCATATTCTAAATACCCTGCATAAATTTTATTACGTAAGATATCTTTGACTGCCGTGGTAGAAAAAGCATTCTTTTTGACTGTTTGATATCCTTGACGATTCAAAAAATTGGCAATCGCTCGATACCCTGCTCCGCCTAAATATTTTGCATAGATCAGACGAACAATTTTCGCTTCTTCTGGTTCAATGACCAATTGTTTTTGACCATTCGTGTCAATACCACTGACATAGCCTAAACGTCGTCCTCCTGCATAACGCTTTTTATCTTTCACTAAGCTTTGCATTGACATTTGAACATTCTCCGCAATTTGGTTGCGTTCAAATTCACCGAAACTCCCAAGGAGTTGTAACATCAGTTTTCCTGTCGAAGTAGTCACGTCAAATTGTTCCGAGATCGAATGTAATCCCACATCATATCGCAATAATTCTTCGACGGTTTGTAAGACATCTAACATATTGCGTCCGAGACGGGTCAATTTCCAAATCACTAGTAGATCAAAACGATGGTTCCGAGCATCGTTCATCATTCGTTGATAGGCGAACCGATTTTTTGTGGATTTTCCACTAATCCCTTCATCGGCATAAACTTCTACCACTTCATAGCCCATCCGTTCGGCAAACTGTCGTCCATTTTGTTCTTGTGCTTGAATACTATGTCCTTCTAAAGCTTGTTCTTGGGTACTCACCCGAATATACAATGCGACTCGTTTGGTTGGTCTCGTTTCCATAGATCATTCGTTCCCTTCTAAAATATTTTGTGTCAGTTGTCGGAAGTAAATCCCACAGACTGTTTTTTCCTTTGTTACCTCGATCCGACAAACATGGTCACATAACAATTGTCGACTAGAGAGGTCTTTTAGTTGAAGCCATTCTTTCACTTTTGCTTCACACTGTTGAAGTGAAAGAAGCGAAGAAGTAGACATCGGTTTTTGAAGAGCTTGCAGCTGTTGCTTGAGTTCTTCCAGTGAACAATTGCCCTCTTCAAATGCCTTGAGCCATTGTGCTTCTTGTTTCTTTTGTTGGATTACTTTGTGTTTTTCATCTTTTCGCTTTTCGGCTAATTGTTGCGTCAATTGGGCAATCAAGGCTTGATAGACACCTTCGTATTGAAAAAAAGCCTGTATCTTTTCCAATACTTCTGACTCAACCCTTTCTGCCCGAAGAAAGATTCCTTGGCAGCTTCGGTCGGTACAATGATAATAATGAAGCGTCTTCGTCTTCTTTGTATTCCATTGATACTTCGAACTCAGATGACGACCACAGAAGGGACACCGAATTTTTTGACGTAATAAGTACGGATACGTATCTTTTTTAGCTGTACACCTTGATTGGCGAATCTCTTGGGCTTGTAAAAAGATTGTTTTCGAGAGAATCGGTTCAAAGGTTCCTAGATACTTCCCCAAAGAGCCTCCTTTGATTTCGCCATAGTACAATGGATTTTTTAGGATACTATAAATATGATAGGGCTGAAAAGGACGTTCACGGAAGAAGAACTTTTGTTGCGTCAATCGTTGACAAAGCTTTTTGTAGCCATATTTTTTAGTCAAATAAAGTTGAAAGATATGGCGGACAACTTTTGCTTCATGTGCTTCTTGTTGGATTTTCCCATTCACTAAACGATACCCATATGGAACCGCAGAAGACAAATATTGCCGTTGTTGTTTTTTATAGGCAAGTCCGGCACGAACATTCTCAATAATGACGTTTCGTTGTTGTTCTGCAAAAGTGAACAATAATTGCACAAATAGTTTATTCGTTGACGCGTGCGAGAAAGAAGCAGGAAGAGGTTCAGAAATCGAATAAACTTGAACCTGATGTTGTTGGCACAACTCAATAAATTCTAAGGCTATTTTGGCTTGACGTGCCAATCGATCATAACGCCAGACATAGATCACCCCCTCTTCTTCTGACGCACAAACCCAAGCTCTAAGCTGTCGAAAAGCTGGACGATCCGCTTGTCCCCCAGATTCTCCCTTATCTGAAAATCGTTGGGGAATTTGTTCATATTCCTCTAAAACATACTCTTTCACTGCATCATATTGAGCGTCATTACTGATTTTCGCCTCTTCGTAAACAGACGTTCGATCATAACAAGCCACACGCATGCTTGATTCCTCCTCCTAGCCATTTCTATAACTTTAAGTACTTACAGTAAAATATTCACTGATCAAAAAGGAAAGAAAATCGACTAAGAATCGTTTTCTTTCCTAAATACTTAAAATATGCAAAACGTTCAATCAGTTCCAATTCCTAAACCAAGTTTATTCTTCTTTCTTATTTACTGCCTCTTTTCCATTTTGGTTGAAATAAAAAACAAGCCCAATAGCTAATTCAAAAATAAAATCCTCCATAAAAAATAGTCCTCCAATCGTTATAATTCCATGAGACGATGATATTCAATCATACCTTTTTCCGTAAGCTTCCATATATATTGAACACGTCCGCTTCTTGTTATTCTTTTCTGGTTTGTTTCCAGTAGCTCATCATTTTTAAGAGCATTTAATAGACCAGAAACTTCTCTATCAGTTACCTTATACAAATAAATCTCCTTAAGTATCTCAAACGAATAAAAAGGACTCATTTGATATTTTTCGACTAATGCTATAAAAAATTTAGCCTTCTTTGTATTTCTTCTCATTCTCTTCCTCCTGTTCTAATAAATCACCCTTGTTTCCTTGGGTATTTTCTGAAAAATAGATACTTAAGTCCACCACAAACTGACCATTTTCTTCTTTTAATAGCTCTGCTACTAAAGAATCGAAATTCAAATCATTCATTTAATCCTCTTCTTTCTGTAACGTCACTGGCTAACTACCACTTTCATGAAGCTAGAAATTTCATTTTTCCACAATGAAGTTCTTGTTGGCATATATATTCAAGATATCTTTCATACCAAGTTGCTAAATTTCTACGTCTCACTTCTGAATAATTCTCCGTATGAGAGCGAAATTGCAAATTACGTTTTAAAATGCTTGATATATAAGAGGAAAACTCAGATGAATTTTCAACCAACGTTGCAATAACACGATTTGCCCAGTCATGTCGAAACCTTAACTCTGTTCTGAACCAAATATCTTGTGTTTTCGTCTCTAATTTTTTATCATAAACGACTACCGAGATATCACTCGCTCGTTTTCCAAAATAGATACTATCACCGATTATGTCAGACGAGGATATTCTAGTTTCTTGAATTGTTCTGCATGTACGAAAGCGCGACGTAACTAACCTCTGATTGAGATATCGTTGAACTCGCTTTGTAGTTAAAGTATCCGAAGTAAACCCATCAATTGCTATATCCAGTCTTTTGATGTTGTAGCTTTTGATTGAAATATTTTCTCCTACTTTCATTAGTTTAAAAAAGAACTGTGTCCATTGATGATTCACTTGGCATTCTAGATATCGACATCCTTTTGAACGAATCTCTAGCAAGACAACTGCTTTCTCTCCCTTGTTTTCATAATGGAGAAATAAAAAGCCATTTGTAAGAACTTTATTAAAGCCACGTATACTACTTTCCAATAGTTCAAGTTCTTCGATAATGGAATAGTCAAATAAATATCTACCAACTTCAGCTACGTTTGCTTCAACAAATGAAATCATTACATAATCAATCACAAGCGTTGGATGTTTTGTACTCCTAGCTTGTTCTTTCATAAAATAAATCTCCTTTCTTTACCGAGTATTCAAATATGAAAAAGTATCTGTTAAAATAACAATATACCTTATATTTTGAACAATTTAATTTAATCACAGTCATCGTATTGAATCATCAGGCAGATGGTGGGCAATTGGTGGGCAATATATATTTTGAAAGGATGTTTATTATGTTTCATGTACTTTATGAATTTCAATTCGTTGAAATCGTTAAAGAATTTTTTGAATTACCTTATAAAAGTGACAATAGCTTAAGTTTTGATTCGGCTTTTCAAAACTGCGCGAAACCAGAATGGAATAAAATAAAAAATAGAAAACGAAATTTTACTAGCGTGGCGAAGCAAGAATTTGATTTCTTCAGGATTACAAATTCTCCAGAGTATGTACCAGCAAACAATAAAATTTTTTCCGAGGTAGGTTATATTGAACTTCTTAATAAATTTATGAAATACGCCATAACCTTTGATGACGTCACTATCAAGAAATTTTTTCAATATGAAGAATTCTCTAAGGACTTAATTTCAGAGTTAGTTAATTTCATGATGACACAATCTAAGCCTTATAAATTAACTAACGATGCACAATTTGTATTAGAGAAAATAGAATCGATTACTGATGATAATGGGATCTTTAAGCTTGGACAAATTGGTTGGTCACCACAGAAGTATTTAATTCCTCTTCTAAAAAAAGAGACAGAAACTCTCTCACTAATGAATATTTCCTCTATTTTAGCCGAATTATGGAGTACTAAAAAAATTGTTCCTTGTCCACTAGATCCCACTAAAATAAAAGAGAAAGAGAAGGAAAAAGAGAAAGTGGAAAAACAAGAAGAGGAAAACAATCATTCCAATCTGTATATAGAAGTAAATTTAGATTATCCGGAAGATGTTCCTTTTCCTAATGGAAATTATTACACACTCTATATAAAAAATAAGCGTAACTCTCTATATTATGGTGAATGGGATGGGCTAAAACATGTTGCTAAGGAAAAAAAAGGGATATTTAAAAAAGTAACAGGGGATTTATATCAAGAAATAGAAAAGATTAGAAAGAGTCAAGAAATTTCCGAAAAAAGTAAAACGTATATCATTGTTAATAAGAAAAATATGAGCATCATTCATTCGAATATCGAATTCTGGAGCTCCTTTAAAAATAAAATTCATACTGTTAAATCAAAATTATCAATGACCTTATCTCCAAATGAAATCATTCACTACCGTGTCTCAAAAACAAAAAATCTCAATACTTTAATTTTGCCTTCAAATTTGTGGGAATGGCAGCTCTTATCGCCAGAAATAGACTTAGATAGGCATCTATTTGAAACCGAAACTGAGTAATAATTAATTGACTATCTTAGCTGATACTTTACTGATATACCTAGTATTACATTAAGGTATCAGGGTACTTATAATGCATTTGCTTAGCTACTTTAATGTTACAAATAAACTTAATAGAGCCCCTACTAAGTTTTATTTAGCAGGGGCTCTTAATTATCACTCTTAATTACTTTTTCTAAGGATAAATGTGATTATACCCATGCATACCAATACATTGATACACGCTTCAATCCCTGTAAGTACGAAATTATTTTCTATACTAGTAACTTCATCAGAAATGTTTCTAATATTTCAGTACATATTTCTTTAAAACTACTATTCTCAGTCTATAATATTATTTAATCATTTGAAAATTGTTAGTCATTCCAACACGTTGAGAAATTCTTCCATCTGTATAAACACGGAATTGTTTTCCTCCATTCATTACCGTATTTCCAATATCATCAGTAGAAATATCAACTGGATAAAATTCTCCATTTTCATCTTGCATTAAATCTTTTCTATATTGGGTGGATTCAATAATATTAGTATTTGCTTCATTTTTATCTGGAGACTCATAAATCCATAACGCTTTATTATTTAGTACAGTTTCTTTAGCAGCTTCCCAACTTGAAATTGCTGAGCTACTTGTAGATTGTGTCGTTGTAGTTGTTGCTTGTTGAGTAGATTCTTCTACTACTGGAGTTTGAGGAGTTTGTCCATTCACAATATCACTGAAACCTTGTTTTAACTGTTGGTTCTGAGTTTCATTGAAGTACATGTAGTTTTTATCATTGCCTTGATTTTGTTGCGTTAAATAAACTTTAGGTTGTCCATTTTGAAAACCAAAGAAATATACATGCTGCCCTAAATATTCTCCAGTTTCTACATCAGAATAAACTGCTACTAAATTAAATCCTGCATTTCCAGTTCCATCTTCTGACCATTGTACAGTAACTGGTGCTTCATTGATTGCCATTTTCCAATTTCCATCAATAACTGCACTTGGTAAAGGCGTACCATACAGACTTACATTGTTCTGAGGATTGTAGCTTTTATATTCTTGACCTAATGTCTTTCCCCATTGTGGGACAAAAGTTGCTAATTGAGATGCTTTATTTGTATCCCATAATTCTTGTTTTATTTGAGAATCACTCGTATCTGAACTCGTTGCCTTACTAGACTCTGTTGTGTTAGTTTCTTGAGTAGTTTTTTCTATTTCTTTTGTAGAAGATTCCTTTCTTGTTGTTTCAGTTTCATGAGTTGTTGAATCCACTTGTTTCTTTTGTTCGTTTTGAGAGACAGTAGAACATCCTCCAAGTAAAAGAATCGTGCCTAATAGGAATAATCGTTTTGCTTTCATCCTGTTTCTTCTCCTAATAATAAATTTGAATTCATTCAAGAAAAAGAACCACCCGTATAAGTGGTTGCTTTTTCTAAATAATTATTTCTTTAACAGCTCTTGCTTCAATTGTTGAAACTCTTCTTCTGTAATCATATTCGTTTCCAACAAATGAGAAAGTCTTTCTAATTGAGAAAGAACTGTATCAGAAGATGCGATATCAGAAGACACTTCTTCAAATTCACCTTCTAAAATATCTAAATCTTGTTGGAGACTTTCTTCTGTATACGCTACATTTTTCCCTAACTCTGTTTGAAGCTTTGTTGCCATTGGTTTCATAGACAAGTAATTGATGCCTCCTGAAACAACGCCTCCCACAACTGGTACTGCTTTAGAAATACCTTTCGCGAAGGTATTTTTAGTTAACTTTGTACCAAAAATACCTAGTACTCGTTTGATTACTGGATAATACAACGTTTGTGTCAATGCTTTTTGAGGAATCTTTTTCAATGCTTGTGTAGATAACTTTCCAGACATCGCTCGTACGGCAGAACCTGCAGAAGTTACTCCAAGCATAATTCCCAAATACAATATCAGCGTATTCTTTGCTTCTTCACTGAGCTCTCCATTCTCTCCCATTAAATCCTTAAATCCATAAATGTACGAAATTTCCTGTGCTAATCGTAATGAATAACCAAAGAACTGAAGGAGATCCGCTGGAATAGTTGCTGCCATAGCGATACCTCCTGGGAGTCCAGTTGCTAACGATACCGCACTTGATTTCAAGGTAATCGATTGAATACATTTTTGTGCTTCACGATCTAGCATTTCTTTGGATAAAAATGCTTGTGGTCCCTTTTCTATGAGTCCTTCAATATCAGAAACTTTTCCTTGAAATGTTTGAATCAAAAATGCTCGACGATCAACTTTGACCATTGGTAATTTGAATGCTTCTTCTATGATTCTCAAACCTACTGTTTCTTCATTAGCCATGTACATGTTGCTCCTTTTGTTGTTGTCTGATAATACTTTGAATCCATCTCGTTGAAAAACCATACCGATCCGTTAATTTCCTAGAATCAATGGAATGGTTTTCTTGTACCATTGTTTCAATTTTTTGAGCGACTAATTCTCGGTCATACATTTTCATTGGGAACGATAACTGTTGCCCACGAAAAGCAATATAAAACTGATAAAGTAAATCCGTGTCTAGTCCTTTTTCCTCAAAAAATTCATAGATACTTTTATACGAACTCGTCAAACATTCCCCATCTACTTTCACTTGCTCACCTCCATTTCCTCTGACATTTTAAAAATATCATATTGATTCCTTCATTGATAATGCATATAACAAGAGGTTTTACAAGTTGTTTAGTCTGTAAAAGAACAAGTAAAATAACAGAAAAAGAAACATATACATTGAATACTTATTTTCGTTTATTGAAATAACAAAGAATGATCTGCCAATTGCCATTCATTACGAACATGAATACTTAATGGATGGGATAACTTGCCTTCTGCATTTATCAATACTTTGGTCATCTTCTTTTGTTTCGCACTCAATTGATCGTAAATGGTCTTTGCTTGTTCATAAGCCACTTGACTCGTCGCTGTAATCGAACCACAAGCAAAAATAATGGTATTGATTTTCTTTTCTGTAAAAACAGTCGTTAATATTTCCAAAGATTGTTCATCATTTCCTCGAGGAAATACCCGAGGACTTTTCGCTTTTGTATACGAAAAAAGATTCACAGCAATAAAACCAGTAAATCCTAATTGTCGGATATTCTTTTCGATTAATAACATACTCAAATCATTCGTAAATGGTTCTGTATCTGTTGGACGAATAGTAATGACTACCGCTAATTTATCTTCCGCTTCTTTTCCTTTGATCGCCCATTGTCGTTTGAAAACATAGCGATGGGTATGATGAGGGTCTCGCCAAACCTCTGTTTGTGTGGTCACTAATTCTTTTTCAATCATCTCTTTTTCTCCTAAGCCAATTTTTGTTCAAGCAATTCAATCACCATTGCCGTTATAAGTGTCAATACTAGTTGAAAATATTTCATATTCTTTCTCCTTTTTTCTTCAGAATTTGATAAATCGCTGTAAGGATATCTTCTAAACATTTCGCAATCATTCTCAAATAATCGATCTTATTCATTCGTTCCTCCAATCTGACTCCAAACCAATCGTCCTTCTACCAGTAACCCACGAACAAATTCTCGCTGGCTGGTAATATCTGTAATAAAATAAACTACATAGTCTTTTCCATCTTCTGGTGCACAATAAATATAAAGATGTGTCATCACTAAACGTGGTAGATGAACATCTTTAGGAAGCGTACCCATTTCAATTTCCTCTTTTTCCATCGTAACGGATTCATAGCCCCACTCTTCAGGAGTAGTGACTAGCTGTGCACACTTTTCCAGTACTTCGATAGCCGTTTCTAACAAGTCCTTTCGTTCCTTTCTTTTAGATATCAGTATTCTTCTGGTAATAACATCGTTTGATACTCACCCGAATCAATGACCCATATTTTTTGAGACACTGATTTCAAACGAAGCTTAGGTGAAATCAGATACTCTTTTCTTTCTTCCGGTTCTTCTTGACGATGAACCAACTTTTGATTTCCTTTTTTAATCGAAAATTCAAAAATTTGAAGATAGTCTAAAGGAAGTTGCTTTTGAACCTTTTGATCGATTAGATTCCAACATAAAGCTTGTAATTCCACCGGCAAACTGTCCATTACTCCCTTTGTGACATAACGTTGTCCTTTATTTTGAAACATTTCTTTTCCCTCCTTTGCCATAAAAAATAGCCCAATCTTCTATAAAGAAGATTGGACTTCATGGATATAATATATAATTGAAATTATATTTATTTCAGATAACTAATACTACCGGAAATGCCATAGAATAACGTCAATATTTCTAGGTGTCCAGCTGTAAGTTTTAAAAATTTTATTTAAATGATTTGCTTTTTTACGATAGATATCAATTAAATATACTGCATCTTCTATCTTCAAATTTTGTGGATTCATTTGTTTTATTTTTTCATCAGTTTTAAATTCTTCAGTTTTTAATAACGCTCGAACAACCATTTCATCCACCGTACCAAAGTAGCTTGGAAATAATAACGCTAGTAATCCTGATGCACCAGCTACACCAAGTCCGTTGATTTGTGTAGCGTACATTAATCCCAACTTAGTATTAGGTAATTCAAAACTAAAAATTTCCTTTTGAATTTTACTTAACTCTGATAGATTATTTTTATGTTTTTCAAAATGTGATCTTGAAGTAGCTAATCTATTTTTTGCCGTATATTTCCAAACGAAATAACTATCGTATAAAAAATCATAAAAATCTTCTACTTCAAGTTGACTCACATAATCAATATTAATCCTCGATAATTTTGTTTCAATACAATTATCTCTACCAGTTTCTACCATAGCTTCTGTTAAAGCTTTTTTCCAAATTTCTTCATCTTCTGATTGCCAAATTTCATTAATATTCATACTTACCTCCCAAAGAATGTATCTGAACTTCTATTCAATTAAATTTACATTTGTTTTCTCAAAATTTATTATACTATTCTCTGACTTCAGAATAAAATTATTTTTTATCTTTTCGTATTCACTGGCTTTTTCTTTTATATCCTTTAAATTTTTTTCAAGCGATTTCTTGATTTCTTTTACAACTTGATCCCTTCCTTCATTCTCTAACTTTGTATAAAGGTCTTCAATAAATCTCATATTCACTTTGTTAATTTTCCATTCGGCAACGTTCCACCATTTCCAATTTTCTTTCTTCTTTTTTACTCCTGTCGTTAACATTAATTCTTCAACAATTTTTTTATATTCTTCTGGAATCTCACCAGTAAATACGAGCTTTATCTTTCCGACACTATTTCCTCCTTTATTTAATATTTCGAAAGCATACATTTTGTGGTTACTCCATCCACCTGGGTGAGACAAAGGTAAATCTGGAAATAAATTAGTGAATTCTGGTATTTGGAATCTCACTATAGATTTTCCGCTATACTTGGGATCAAAAATTATTTCATTTTCTTTAGCAATCTGTTCCAAAGCTTCAATGTATAATTCACTCATTAAACTTAAATTATCTGGTATATTTTCAAATATTAGATCCAATGCTTCTTTATGTTGTTGATAAATTTTTCTAACGATTTCTTTGATTTCATCATCCATTCCGACATCTCTCCTTAAAATATCAACATAGTCTTTTATCAAATAATATACTTTCTTTTCCATACTATTTTTTTGCATTAATTGCTCCAGTATTTCAACGATATCCTTGTAAGTAATTATGCCCCAACTTGGATTTGTGGGTTCATTTCCATCTGGAGTTAAAAAAACAAAAATTTTTTTATAGCTAGAATAATTGCGTTCTATATATCTCTGGTATTTATTAAGTTGCCCTCTAGACTCCGAAGACAGAATTTTATTTTCGATACACACCACTATTTTATTTTTTTCCGATACCAATAAAATATCAATATTATTATTTTCCCTGTAAACAATTAAATCTTCATAGCTATTAAGTAAAGCATCAAAATAATTGATAGCAGCTTTGGTATCATCATTAGAATCTATATACCTTTTCAAAAACATTTTAAAAAACTCATCAGATAAATTGTGGGTTTCATTTGGAGCAAACAAAAAAGCTAAAAAATTACTATGTCTTATTTCATTTTTAGATAGCTTAAGTATCTGAAATATATTTGCTTTCCCAGTCCATTTAGATAGCCTTTCTTCAATATCATCCATATCCTCCAATAGATTTTTTAAACACTTTTTTTCATCTATCATATTTTTTCTCCTTGCCATCATTCTAACTAAAATTTTACGTATTTGTTTCTATGTCTACATTATCTTTTTAACAGTATCTATTTTTCTCTTGCAACTTACTTGGCTACCAAAGCAAATAACAAAGTTATTTATAAATTTCTCCCAACCACTACCTATTGCTATTATTTAAAATAGGGATAATTTTTTCTCTTAAAAAATATCATCATTTATGATACGGAGCTGCGTATCATGAGTGAATGATATTCTTAGAAATATTTCATAAAAATAGCTATGATTGTAACTCAATCATAGCCAAATAATTATTTTTCAATTAATAACTCCAAAAATTCTCTATTCTCTTCATACTCAATTGGAGTCAGTAATTGATATGAGGGGTTATCAAGATTTATAATATTGAGCTCTAAGTCATTATCAAAGTTACTTCTCTTGAATCCTAACGTTGATATTATGCACTGAGAATTATCCATAATATTATTAAACAAATATTCGAAAAGTTTTCCTTTCTTTTCGTCATCTAATTCACCATGGTTCGGGGAATCTAGGATGATAGGAAATTTTATAGCTTCTGGATTGAACTCATTCTTCAATTTAAGGAGATTAAAATACCATACTATAGTAATTACTGATGTATTACTCCCTGTGGCAGAAACTACATTTCGAATATTTTGGATAGACTTATCAGTAATTTCTTCTAGACCAAATTTTATTATATCTTGCTTCATTGATTGATAATAACTAGCATTAACTTTTGACTTTTTCTTTTTGAATTCATCCAGTTGTTCATTAATAAACTTAATTCTATCCTTCAATATTAAAACCTTATTATGCTCAGCAGACCATTCTTGATTAAGTTTAGCCTGTAAATCCGAATATCCTTGCATTTTAATGATTTCATCTTGATTTTTCACTGATCCTCGTAGTATTTTTTTGTACTCTTTTAGTTTATTCGAATATTTATAGTATGTTTCTTCTTCTTTTTCAATGTCTTTTTCTGTCTTTAATAGTACTTTTTGTAAATCTAGACTAGTTTGTGAGAGATCCTCAAGATTAATATTTTTGATTACCCTAATTTCTAGAGTATCATGTAGGTCTTGTCTGCATAAAGGACACGTGTGCTCCTTCATAATTTTTCTCAAATCACTATCTTCAATTCTCTTATGATATTTGACATTTTCTAATGAAAAAAGTATTTCTGCATGACTATTTCTTAGCCTGATTAATTTATCTTTTATTTTTTTAAGGTTACTGTATATTTTTCTATATTCATCTTCTCTACGATTCAGTTCTATTCTTAGAGTTTCTACATTCTCGGGTACAGCTTTCGGGATGTCCTTTTTAATTTTATCAAGCATATTACCAATAACATTCAATTCATCATTTTTATTCCTTAACTCCTCACTTAGTTTGTCTTTGTTGGTAGTTAATTCAAAAAAATTCTGATCAAAGAGACCGAAATGGCAATATAGTAAATTTTCCTTGTAGTTAGTAAATTGACTCAAATTTCTAAACGAATCAAAGGAACTGCCATGCATATGATCTTGGTCAATATAATTAAGCATATAAGCAAAAGCAGGAGGAGCAATTTCTAATTTTTTCTCATTTCTCGAGGGTAAATAGACTGAGAAACCATAGATATCATATAATATTTTAGCAAGTTTCGAAGCACTTTCTGTCGCTACGATTAATTCATTCTCAGCATCAAACAGTTTGAATAAACTCCCAGAACGTAAAATACTATAGTTTACACCAGAAACATTAAATTGCACAATAAAAACCATTTTTTCAAGAAGTAATACTTTGTCTAAATGACTTTCAGCTCCTAAAGCATGATAAATACTTTTTAGAATTAATGACTTTCCAACTTTGTTACCATTTCGTTGATTAGAAGTCAAAATATTAACTCCATCAGTAAATTCTATCTTTTTAGCTTTTTTTTCGGCGGTCAAAAAAAGTTGGACATTTTTAATAATTAAACGATTGTCCTTCATCACATCATTTCCTCCAATTTTATTAGAGCTATTAAGGCGAATATCTCTTTTTCATTTTTACTATACTCAATCGGAAATTTTATTTCAGTAATTTCTATATATTGTCTAGCAAAGTCAAACGTCTCACCATCATCGAGCTCAATTAATTTAACTTGAATATCTTCAGTTATGCTTTTCATCAACTCTCTTAAATGAAAAGTTCTTTTAATATCAGAAAGGAGTATTTGTATGTATTTGAAATATTCAACACGCCTTACTGGATTTTTAATGACTAGTTTAATCTCTTCACGACACTTCTGAGCCATGGAGAACATACGTTCTGAATACTTATCTAGAATAACTTCAAAACGGTTAGCTGACAAGCCTTTTTTTTCTAAAACATCATTATATGAATCAAATTGTCCTTCAAAGTCTGCTCTTAGTTGAACTTCTTCTGCCAAAACATTCAACAATGCGGCTGGCTTAATAATATCATCTTCATATATTTCATTATAAAAGGTATTAATTTTACCAATCATAGTTTCTTTGTAACTGTGTATGGGTAAATCTGTCGTAATAAAAAAGATATCTTTAAGGTTTATTTCTTCATCATTAAATTCTTTTTTAAGAGAAGAAAGAATTTTTTCTTTATTTTTATCGCTAATTTGAGTAAAAGCAAGCTCAGCATTTGGTTGAGCATTAGCTAATGGATCATTAAATTGAAGGTTTGATACTATAGCAAGCTTAGACAATTTACTACCTTCCTTAATTTCTTTTGACCGAATTTTATAAAGTGTACCAATAATTGATTTTTTTTTCTTACCAACTGTTGTTAATTTACTAGTAGTATAAGATTTGGCTGAGGAGGTTTTTACTTGATAAAATTCATATGAACCATCGTAATGTAACTCAATATCACAGACATAGTCAAAAACCATAGTAAACTCTTGAGATTCGAGAAATACATCTAGAAATTTGTTTAACCCCCAAAAAACTTCAAATTTAAATCTATTTTTACTTCTGGAACCAGCTTCATCAGCTTCATAAGTCATATAATTTCCACGTGTCATTTGCTCGCCCCTCCATGATAAAATACAATATCATTGATATTATACCACGATACTGTATTGCATTATAATTCTCTTAAAATTTATATGAGACCCCTACTGTAAAATTAAATTTTTTACCACTCACTATTTAAGTGAACAATACACTTTTATCCTCATTTATATTTTTTCAATTAAACCGTATGTTTCAATTTATTATATCTAGAAATTTCTGTATTGATGGTTTGAAAAGCATCATTACAATATAAATAGAAGCACCTTAAAATACTATTTCCATAGTTCTAGAGATCTCATAATACTATTTATAGATTAAACACAACTTTTCTATAATAAACTTTTTTTTACGTAGAATTAGTTTTATAATACAGGAAGAAGTGCTCGACTTCATTAATATAAGTCTCTAATCATTAAATGTGGCGTTGGGGCTTTTTATTTTTTTACATTAATCAATCGATCCAAAAATAATAAAAATTAGATATATACGTGTGTTCAATTATCTATTTCTAGGGGGAAAAAATGAATAGTGAACTAAAAAAGTATTTTGATGAAAATGGTATAACTCAACAAAGTGAAAAATTGTTTGTTGAAGAGTTTGTAATTCCTATCATTGGCAATGATAAATTGAAATTTTTAAAGGCACAAGAACCTTTTATTGATCAATCTGGAAAGCAACGACGCATTGATTTTGCTTTTCATGACGAAGGTCTAAATAAAATAGCCTTTGAAATAGACGGAGAATCTTATCATGCTGAAGGAGCAATATCCTCAGAAGAATTTGATGATAGCTTATTTCGACAAAATGAGTTGATTATCAATAACTGGTATATTCTTAGATTCTCCTATACGCAATTACAAGATTCCACTAAACGGAACTACGTTTTCGAAACTATTAGAAATGCAATTGAAAAATACAGACCTGATCTTCTACCATCTGTGCCAATAAAAGCAAACGGAATACAAAAACAAGCCTTGAAAAATATTGACTTCAGTCGCTCTATTGGAAAAAGGAAAGGCATCATTATAATGCCAACAGGTACTGGTAAAACATACCTGTCGGCAATGGATATGAAAAGGTTCTTATCTGAGCAAGATCCAGAAAGTCGAGGCCTTTTTGTTGTTCATAACTTAGAAATACTTCGCCAAGCTATGAAGGCCTATTCCAAGATATGGGGGGGAGATGTATTACTCGGAAAACTTGATGGTAAAGAAAAGGATAATATTAAGTCATCAA
Organism: Enterococcus sp. DIV0436a; assembly: GCF_051711605.1. Classification (NCBI taxonomy): domain Bacteria; kingdom Bacillati; phylum Bacillota; class Bacilli; order Lactobacillales; family Enterococcaceae; genus Enterococcus; species Enterococcus sp. DIV0436a. Next base: position 272,010 of record NZ_JBIONA010000001.1, on the reverse strand, counting down.
AAATTCTCTTTGCATCAAAAGATTCTTTAGTCAGTTCCAAAAACATTTCCCTATTTGAACCGAATGAGTTTAGTTACATTGTTATTGATGAAGTACATCATTCACAAGCAAAATCATACAAAAAAATATTTGAGTATTTTAATCCTAAATTTATGTTAGGTATGACCGCCACACCAGATAGAAATGATCGAAAAGATATAATGGAATTATTTGATTATCAAAAAATAGCTGAATTTACATTTCACGATGCCATAGATGCTGGATTTCTTGTTGATATAGAATACCATGGATTAACTGATGATATTGATTATTCAAAAATTAAATTTAACGGCAATAAGTATGATGTTCAAGATTTGGATAGAGTGCTCAATATACAAAGCAGAAATAGAGCTATCCTCGAAAAATATAAAAAATACATTAATGGAGATAAAGCAATTGGATTTTGTGTGTCAATAGATCATGCAAATCGAATGACACAGCTTTTTAATGATAACGGTATAAGGGCTGTTTCCATAAATTCAGGTGAACCTGATGCAACAAGATTAATTGAAGACTTTAGGAACAATGAATATAATATTGCTTTTACCGTAGATATGTTTAACGAAGGTGTAGATATTCCAAATGTTCGAGGTCTACTATTTTTACGCCCTACTGAAAGTAAAAACGTATTTACACAGCAACTAGGTCGAGGTTTAAGATTAGCTACTGGAAAAGAAAAAGTCATAGTTTTAGATTTTATTGGTAATTATCATAAAGCAAACAAGATACGTGAATGGTTATCCAAAAGTGCTTCTAAAGCCAAAAACGAAGATGGTCAGTTCACTGGAAAAGTATTTTATGATTATGGTGACCATATTAATGTTAACTTTGATGACAGAGTAGAACAAATAATGACCCAACAAGATTTGAATGCTACGACGTATACAAAAGAAGATTTGAAAGAAGAATATTATTCAATTAAGGACAAGCTCTCTGGCAAACGTGTTAATATCGAAGATTGGAAAAGCGAGAGTCTAATACCTATCTCATTTGTAAATAGACACTTTGGAAGTTGGCATCAATTTCTAAATGAATTAAATGAACTAACTGAATCAAGTTATCACTATCCTCAAGGGACTTCACTAGGTCATATCATGTATATTTTGCACCACCTTTCAATATCAAAAAGAGAAGGTTCATTAATTGATGAAAAATATATTCGAATGACTGGTGATTTGAGTAAAGATCGCCGAACAAGCACTCTACAAAGGCAATCTAAATATAAAATTCAAGCACTCATGGAATTAGGACTTCTAGAAGATGCACGGAAAATAAAGTCAAATGATCTTATTTTAACAAATACAGGAAAAGACTTAGTAGGCGAATTTAAGCCACTATTACAAAAAATTAACATTAACTTAACTGAACCACTATCTTGGAGAATGCAAAAAAATGAATCTTATTTTAACAATGAGATCGCTAAGTTTCTTGACAATAATTCTAATGCTAAAAAACTTTGGTTTAGTATTCTATTAAATTTTGATGCTTTTGAACAATTACTACATGTTTTTTATAGAGAACTCCAAACAGAAATAATTTCAAAGAATAACCTTTATAAAAATTTTTTTCAATCCCCTTATGTACTATCCTTCATAGAATCTAATGGGATTGAAATCCCTTCGTTAGAAGGAAGTAGGAGAAGAGTTCCATTCTTAAATAATTTAGCCGAAAGCATTGGAATTTTAGAAATAAAGCATTCTGAACTAGTTTTAAATAAGTTTGCAGTATACAAAAAGCTTCTCATCTTAAATGGGAATGAAACTAAGCAAGAACTTTCAAAAAGAAAAAAATTAGCTGAAGCACCTCGTAGTTTTAATATTTCAGAAGAACTAGAAAATATGAAAGAATTATTTGGCCCTAAATTCGGAACTGATAATTTCTTATTTACTAAAGACGATGTTCTAGTTCTTGAGGAGTTCTAAATGCATAAAAATACAATAAAACTTATTATTGACGATTGCCTTAATGTTCTTGAAACGCTCCCAAACGAATCAGTAGATTTGATCCTGCTAGATCCACCATATAATATTAGTTTAACCGACTGGGATATCTTTACAGATTATATTAGTTGGGCACAACTATGGATAACTGAAGCCTATAGAGTACTCAAAAAAAACGGAAACTGTATAATTTTTGGAGGCACTCAATTTGAAGGAAAAAAAACTGGTGATTTATATGAACTCATTCACTATATCCGTCATAATACAAAATTCAACATTGCAAATACTATCGTCTGGTATTATAAAAACGGAATTTCAGCAAAACGTTTTTTTGCAAATAGGCATGAGGAAATCATTTGGATTGTTAAAAATAAAAATTACTATTTTGATTTAGATGCCGTCAGGGTTCCATATAACGAGGAAACTAAAACTTTGTATCTAAAGGATAAACGATTGAATCCTGAAACTATAGAAAAGGGGAAAAATCCCACGAATGTATGGGAAATCGGACGGTTAAATGGAAATTCCAAAGAAAGAGTAGGTCATCCTACACAAAAGCCTAAAGAATTAATAAGACGAATTATTCGAGGTTTAAGTCCTGAAAACGGACAAGTATTAGACTTTTTTGCCGGTTCTTGTGTAACAGGAATAGTTGCAATAGAGGAGAAACGATCTGCAATTTTATGTGATACTGACCCATTAGCAAAAGATTACTTAAAAAAACATTTTGATAATACTTTTTTCAATTTAGATGATTTTTTATAGAGTAAAGAACCTCACAAAGCTAGAAGTGTCTTGTGAGGTTTTTCTTTTTTTAGTTATTGTCATTATTTTTTATCGTTGCTTTACCATCGATCCAATTTTTTATCATCCTATCAGATGGAATTTCTTGAAGATTATGTTTATGAACTAAAGTAATAATTGTATCCTGTAATTCTCTAAAAGTATATTCTTCGTTTAAATAATTTTTAGGAATTAAATCAAATACTGACTGTTGACTCATAACTTTTTTAGAAACATTAATAGGTTTCATATAAGTGATATAGGCACTCTTTGGATTAGTATCATTAATACTATTGGTATGAAATGTTGTTCCTCTTTCATTCCCAACGAAATCAACAAATTCAAAACCAATTCTATTAATCATAACATCTCTAAGTACATTCCATATTGTGTCAAATTTTGACTGAAATACTAAAGTAAAGTAAGCTCCAGGTTTAAGTACTCGAAACACCTCAGAAAATGCTTCTTCTATCATAGTTCCCCAAGCTTCAGCCCATTCTTGCTTTTTATCGTAATCCATTGGAATATTTATCTCATTTTCTAAATCTTCTTTTTCATCCAACCATGCAGAATAAAATAAATTGAGTTCAGCGTATGGTACTATTCCACCATATGGCGGATCAATAAAAGCGTAATCGAATAAATTATTTTCAAAAGGAAGTTCTCGAGCATTCGTTTTAATCGATATAATATTATTTTTTTGATTCGGAGTTATCAATTCATCAATAAATCGTTCGCATTTTAAGAGGGTTTTATACTTCCTCTCAAACACTGTAAGAACATTTTGCTCTTTACCAATTGGTGGAATATGATATACGTTTTTAATACCCGAAGATTTAAATAAACGACTTGAACTTCTAAATAAAGATTCAGTAAAGACAAATTTGAAAAAAAGTTTTGTCTCACTATCATCAATTCTTGTTTCTATATAGTTATTAATAATCTTAAGGGCAAGCAAATTTTTTTCTGAAAATAACGCCCCAACTTTTGAATGTATAGGAAATCCTGGCCAGCCACCTACCCGAGGATAGCTCCTATTATACACGATTTTTTCATCCGGTTCCCATAATTCAGGATACTTTTCCATTACGATAGCAACATTATTATCCCAATCCTCAATATCTTCTTGAGACACTTCCCTATTTTCCTTGATTAATTTTTTTGTATTGGGATCGTTGTATTTGAGGATGACTTCAACAGGGCGTCTACTTTCAATTTTCAAGTCTTTAATTGATTGTTCAGCGATGTTGATTTTGGTCTCGCAATTCGGACACATATATTCTGATCTAACGCCTGTTTCATTATTATTCAAATTTATCTCATTGTTACAGTTAGGGCATCTATAAATATTAGAGGAAATAATAGTTTGTAAAACACCAATTTCGCCAGTTTTACTTTTAGTTCTGTAAATCATATCAATATCCGGTTTTAAATCATTGATTATTTTTTTATATGTTGCTTCAATTTTGTTCAAATCTAGAATACTAAAAATATTCTTTTGAATAAAATTTGCATATGGACTATCATCTATTAAAACAGCTTTTCTATTTTCAATTGCAGCAGCAATTCCAGTAGACCCACTGCCAGAAAAACTATCGAGGACTACTGCTCCTTCATTCGTGTACTCACGAATGAATTTTTGAATATTAGGATAATAAATTTTGCTTGGGTAAGCAATAGATTTAAAAATGGTATTAGATTGTCTATCAGAATCATTCATTCCTTCAAAACTCTCAGTTCCACGTATTCCATTACTTTTAAGTTCCGTACTAAAAAAATCATTTGGTATTAACATTATAGACCTCCTACTTAATAGAATTGAAAAATTTCTATAATACTATCAATTCTTTGTGGTAACACGAATTATTTTATAAGTTGATTTCTAATATTCCTACTTTAATTGATTATCAATAAAGAAGTCAAGCTAATTATTACCTATTTTCGATACGCACCTCCCTAACTACTTCTCTAACGATTTCAAATCGCTAGAGAAGCGTTAGCGCCCCTCTAACGTTGTTTGATATAACCTAGACTAGATCGTTAACGTAAAGGGTGTTTTTAACACAAAAATAGCCGTATCCTTTGTTTTGGATACGGCTATTTGATATTGCTCATTCAATTGTTGTACCACGGCAGGCGTGAATTTCATTGTAATCTCCAATATCTCCTTATGGTTAGGATCAAAGGTTATTTTCTCAACAAAGGTACGATACAAGGCTTTGACTTGCTTCTTCTCACTCTGGGCAAGAAAACGATCCAAACTAGTCAATATCCGTTGGACATCTTTGACTTGAATCGGCTCTCCTTGTTGTTGAAAGATCCCTAAGATTTCATTTTCTCGAATGTGCAACTGTCGTCGTTTTTCAGTCAATTCGTCTAAGCGGTCTTTTAACATCGGAAACAATTCAGGACTATCTTCCAAAGCAGCTTCCCATTTTTCAATTTTAGTCTTCAATTCTTCCTTTCGTTCCAGTAACACCACGAGTTCTTGTTCCAATGGTTGGCTTTGTCGCGCTATTTCTTCATTTAACGCTGCCACCAATCGGGGAAGAACTTCTGGTAGCTGAATAATTTCCTTTAATCGGTCGGCGACAAATGTTTCCGCTTGTTCGGCACGAATCGAATTGGCATGACACACACTTGCTCCCTTATTTCGAAAAACTGAACAAGAATAATATCGAATCCGTTTCTTTGTGCCATCTTTTAGGGTATTTGTGACATTACTCGCTGCCATCGGTGCCCCACATTCTGGACAACGTAACAACCCCGTCAATACATTTTCACCTGTATGGTTCCATTTGGGTTGTTTTCCTTCTAAAGCAAAGCGTTCTTGTACTTTTTGATAATCTTCTTCCGAAATAATCGGTTCATGGGTTCCTTTCACTAAAATCGGTTTCGGATTCTTTCCTTTCCGTCGTTTGGTTTCCCAATTGATGTAGCGCGCATATTCTAAATACCCTGCATAAATTTTATTACGTAAGATATCTTTGACTGCCGTGGTAGAAAAAGCATTCTTTTTGACTGTTTGATATCCTTGACGATTCAAAAAATTGGCAATCGCTCGATACCCTGCTCCGCCTAAATATTTTGCATAGATCAGACGAACAATTTTCGCTTCTTCTGGTTCAATGACCAATTGTTTTTGACCATTCGCGTCAATACCACTGACATAGCCTAAACGTCGTCCTCCTGCATAACGCTTTTTATCTTTCACTAAGCTTTGCATTGACATTTGAACATTCTCCGCAATTTGGTTGCGTTCAAATTCACCGAAACTCCCAAGAAGTTGTAACATCAGTTTACCTGTCGAAGTGGTCACGTCAAATTGTTCCGAGATCGAATGTAACCCCACATCATATCGCAATAGTTCCTCGACGGTTTGTAAGACATCTAACATATTGCGTCCGAGACGGGTCAATTTCCAAATCACTAGTAGATCAAAACGATGGTTCCGAGCATCGTTCATCATTCGTTGATAGGCGAACCGATTTTTTATGGATTTCCCACTGATTCCTTCATCCGCATAAACTTCTACTACTTCGTAGCCCATCCGTTCGGCAAACTGTCGTCCATTTTGTTCTTGTGCTTGAATACTGTGTCCTTCTAAAGCTTGTTCTTGTGTACTCACTCGAATATATAATGCGACTCGTTTGGTTAGTGTCGTTTCCATAGATCATTCGTTCCCTTCTAAAATATTTTGTGTCAGTTGTCGGAAGTAAATCCCACAGACTGTTTTTTCCTTTGTTACCTCAATCCGACAAACATGGTCACATAACAATTGTCGACTAGAGAGGTCTTTTAGTTGAAGCCATTCTTTCACTTTTGCTTCACACTGTTGAAGTGAAAGAAACGAAGAAGTAGACATCGGCTTTTGAAGAGCTTGCAGTTGTTGCTTAAGTTCTTCTAGTGAACAATTGCCCTCTTCAAATGCCTTGAGCCATCGTGCTTCTTGCTTCTTTTGTTGGATTACTTTATGTTTTTCATCTTTTCGCTTTTCGGCTAACTGTTGCGTCAATTGGGCAATCAAAGCCTGATAAACACCTTCGTGTTGGAAAAACGTCTGTACCTTTTCCAATACTTCTGACTCAACCCTTTCTGCCCGAAGAAAGATTCCTTGGCAGCTTCGGTCGGTACAATGATAATAATGAAGCGTCTTCGTCTTCTTTGTATTCCATTGATACTTCGAACTCAGATGACGACCACAGAAGGGACACCGAATTTTTTGACGTAATAAGTACGGATACGTATCTTTTTTAGCTGTACGTCTGGATTGTCGAATCTCTTGAGCTTGTAAAAAAGTTGTTTTTGAGAGAATCGGTTCAAAGGTTCCTAGATACTTCCCCAAAGATCCTCCTTTGATTTCACCATAGTACAATGGATTTTTTAGGATACTATAAATGTGATAGGGCTGAAAAGGACGTTCGCGGAAGAAGAGCTTTTGTTGCGTCAATCGTTGACACAGTTTTTTGTAGCCATAATTTTGGGTTACATAAAGTTGAAAGATATGGCGGACAACTTTTGCTTCATGTGCTTCTTGTTGGATTTTCCCATTCACTAAACGATACCCATATGGAACCGCAGAAGACAAATATTGCCGTTGTTGTTTTTTATAGGCAAGTCCGGCACGAACATTCTCAATAATGACGTTTCGTTGTTGTTCTGCAAAAGTGAACAATAATTGCACAAATAGTTTATTCGTTGACGCGTGCGAGAAAGAAGCAGGAAGAGGTTCAGAAATCGAATAAACTTGAACCTGATGTTGTTGGCACAACTCAATAAATTCTAAGGCTATTTTGGCTTGACGTGCCAATCGATCATAACGCCAGACATAGATCACCCCCTCTTCTTCTGACGCACAAACCCAAGCTCTAAGCTGTCGAAAAGCTGGACGATCCGCTTGTCCCCCAGATTCTCCCTTATCTGAAAATCGTTGGGGAATTTGTTCATATTCCTCTAAAACATACTCTTTCACTGCATCATATTGAGCGTCATTACTGATTTTCGCCTCTTCGTAAACAGACGTTCGATCATAACAAGCCACACGCATGCTTGATTCCTCCTCCTAGCCATTTCTATAACTTTAAGTACTTACAGTAAAATATTCACTGATCAAAAAGGAAAGAAAATCGACTAAGAATCGTTTTCTTTCCTAAATACTTAAAATATGCAAAACGTTCAATCAGTTCCAATTCCTAAACCAAGTTTATTCTTCTTTCTTATTTACTGCCTCTTTTCCATTTTGGTTGAAATAAAAAACAAGCCCAATAGCTAATTCAAAAATAAAATCCTCCATAAAAAATAGTCCTCCAATCGTTATAATTCCATGAGACGATGATATTCAATCATACCTTTTTCCGTAAGCTTCCATATATATTGAACACGTCCGCTTCTTGTTATTCTTTTCTGGTTTGTTTCCAGTAGCTCATCATTTTTAAGAGCATTTAATAGACCAGAAACTTCTCTATCAGTTACCTTATACAAATAAATCTCCTTAAGTATCTCAAACGAATAAAAAGGACTCATTTGATATTTTTCGACTAATGCTATAAAAAATTTAGCCTTCTTTGTATTTCTTCTCATTCTCTTCCTCCTGTTCTAATAAATCACCCTTGTTTCCTTGGGTATTTTCTGAAAAATAGATACTTAAGTCCACCACAAACTGACCATTTTCTTCTTTTAATAGCTCTGCTACTAAAGAATCGAAATTCAAATCATTCATTTAATCCTCTTCTTTCTGTAACGTCACTGGCTAACTACCACTTTCATGAAGCTAGAAATTTCATTTTTCCACAATGAAGTTCTTGTTGGCATATATATTCAAGATATCTTTCATACCAAGTTGCTAAATTTCTACGTCTCACTTCTGAATAATTCTCCGTATGAGAGCGAAATTGCAAATTACGTTTTAAAATGCTTGATATATAAGAGGAAAACTCAGATGAATTTTCAACCAACGTTGCAATAACACGATTTGCCCAGTCATGTCGAAACCTTAACTCTGTTCTGAACCAAATATCTTGTGTTTTCGTCTCTAATTTTTTATCATAAACGACTACCGAGATATCACTCGCTCGTTTTCCAAAATAGATACTATCACCGATTATGTCAGACGAGGATATTCTAGTTTCTTGAATTGTTCTGCATGTACGAAAGCGCGACGTAACTAACCTCTGATTGAGATATCGTTGAACTCGCTTTGTAGTTAAAGTATCCGAAGTAAACCCATCAATTGCTATATCCAGTCTTTTGATGTTGTAGCTTTTGATTGAAATATTTTCTCCTACTTTCATTAGTTTAAAAAAGAACTGTGTCCATTGATGATTCACTTGGCATTCTAGATATCGACATCCTTTTGAACGAATCTCTAGCAAGACAACTGCTTTCTCTCCCTTGTTTTCATAATGGAGAAATAAAAAGCCATTTGTAAGAACTTTATTAAAGCCACGTATACTACTTTCCAATAGTTCAAGTTCTTCGATAATGGAATAGTCAAATAAATATCTACCAACTTCAGCTACGTTTGCTTCAACAAATGAAATCATTACATAATCAATCACAAGCGTTGGATGTTTTGTACTCCTAGCTTGTTCTTTCATAAAATAAATCTCCTTTCTTTACCGAGTATTCAAATATGAAAAAGTATCTGTTAAAATAACAATATACCTTATATTTTGAACAATTTAATTTAATCACAGTCATCGTATTGAATCATCAGGCAGATGGTGGGCAATTGGTGGGCAATATATATTTTGAAAGGATGTTTATTATGTTTCATGTACTTTATGAATTTCAATTCGTTGAAATCGTTAAAGAATTTTTTGAATTACCTTATAAAAGTGACAATAGCTTAAGTTTTGATTCGGCTTTTCAAAACTGCGCGAAACCAGAATGGAATAAAATAAAAAATAGAAAACGAAATTTTACTAGCGTGGCGAAGCAAGAATTTGATTTCTTCAGGATTACAAATTCTCCAGAGTATGTACCAGCAAACAATAAAATTTTTTCCGAGGTAGGTTATATTGAACTTCTTAATAAATTTATGAAATACGCCATAACCTTTGATGACGTCACTATCAAGAAATTTTTTCAATATGAAGAATTCTCTAAGGACTTAATTTCAGAGTTAGTTAATTTCATGATGACACAATCTAAGCCTTATAAATTAACTAACGATGCACAATTTGTATTAGAGAAAATAGAATCGATTACTGATGATAATGGGATCTTTAAGCTTGGACAAATTGGTTGGTCACCACAGAAGTATTTAATTCCTCTTCTAAAAAAAGAGACAGAAACTCTCTCACTAATGAATATTTCCTCTATTTTAGCCGAATTATGGAGTACTAAAAAAATTGTTCCTTGTCCACTAGATCCCACTAAAATAAAAGAGAAAGAGAAGGAAAAAGAGAAAGTGGAAAAACAAGAAGAGGAAAACAATCATTCCAATCTGTATATAGAAGTAAATTTAGATTATCCGGAAGATGTTCCTTTTCCTAATGGAAATTATTACACACTCTATATAAAAAATAAGCGTAACTCTCTATATTATGGTGAATGGGATGGGCTAAAACATGTTGCTAAGGAAAAAAAAGGGATATTTAAAAAAGTAACAGGGGATTTATATCAAGAAATAGAAAAGATTAGAAAGAGTCAAGAAATTTCCGAAAAAAGTAAAACGTATATCATTGTTAATAAGAAAAATATGAGCATCATTCATTCGAATATCGAATTCTGGAGCTCCTTTAAAAATAAAATTCATACTGTTAAATCAAAATTATCAATGACCTTATCTCCAAATGAAATCATTCACTACCGTGTCTCAAAAACAAAAAATCTCAATACTTTAATTTTGCCTTCAAATTTGTGGGAATGGCAGCTCTTATCGCCAGAAATAGACTTAGATAGGCATCTATTTGAAACCGAAACTGAGTAATAATTAATTGACTATCTTAGCTGATACTTTACTGATATACCTAGTATTACATTAAGGTATCAGGGTACTTATAATGCATTTGCTTAGCTACTTTAATGTTACAAATAAACTTAATAGAGCCCCTACTAAGTTTTATTTAGCAGGGGCTCTTAATTATCACTCTTAATTACTTTTTCTAAGGATAAATGTGATTATACCCATGCATACCAATACATTGATACACGCTTCAATCCCTGTAAGTACGAAATTATTTTCTATACTAGTAACTTCATCAGAAATGTTTCTAATATTTCAGTACATATTTCTTTAAAACTACTATTCTCAGTCTATAATATTATTTAATCATTTGAAAATTGTTAGTCATTCCAACACGTTGAGAAATTCTTCCATCTGTATAAACACGGAATTGTTTTCCTCCATTCATTACCGTATTTCCAATATCATCAGTAGAAATATCAACTGGATAAAATTCTCCATTTTCATCTTGCATTAAATCTTTTCTATATTGGGTGGATTCAATAATATTAGTATTTGCTTCATTTTTATCTGGAGACTCATAAATCCATAACGCTTTATTATTTAGTACAGTTTCTTTAGCAGCTTCCCAACTTGAAATTGCTGAGCTACTTGTAGATTGTGTCGTTGTAGTTGTTGCTTGTTGAGTAGATTCTTCTACTACTGGAGTTTGAGGAGTTTGTCCATTCACAATATCACTGAAACCTTGTTTTAACTGTTGGTTCTGAGTTTCATTGAAGTACATGTAGTTTTTATCATTGCCTTGATTTTGTTGCGTTAAATAAACTTTAGGTTGTCCATTTTGAAAACCAAAGAAATATACATGCTGCCCTAAATATTCTCCAGTTTCTACATCAGAATAAACTGCTACTAAATTAAATCCTGCATTTCCAGTTCCATCTTCTGACCATTGTACAGTAACTGGTGCTTCATTGATTGCCATTTTCCAATTTCCATCAATAACTGCACTTGGTAAAGGCGTACCATACAGACTTACATTGTTCTGAGGATTGTAGCTTTTATATTCTTGACCTAATGTCTTTCCCCATTGTGGGACAAAAGTTGCTAATTGAGATGCTTTATTTGTATCCCATAATTCTTGTTTTATTTGAGAATCACTCGTATCTGAACTCGTTGCCTTACTAGACTCTGTTGTGTTAGTTTCTTGAGTAGTTTTTTCTATTTCTTTTGTAGAAGATTCCTTTCTTGTTGTTTCAGTTTCATGAGTTGTTGAATCCACTTGTTTCTTTTGTTCGTTTTGAGAGACAGTAGAACATCCTCCAAGTAAAAGAATCGTGCCTAATAGGAATAATCGTTTTGCTTTCATCCTGTTTCTTCTCCTAATAATAAATTTGAATTCATTCAAGAAAAAGAACCACCCGTATAAGTGGTTGCTTTTTCTAAATAATTATTTCTTTAACAGCTCTTGCTTCAATTGTTGAAACTCTTCTTCTGTAATCATATTCGTTTCCAACAAATGAGAAAGTCTTTCTAATTGAGAAAGAACTGTATCAGAAGATGCGATATCAGAAGACACTTCTTCAAATTCACCTTCTAAAATATCTAAATCTTGTTGGAGACTTTCTTCTGTATACGCTACATTTTTCCCTAACTCTGTTTGAAGCTTTGTTGCCATTGGTTTCATAGACAAGTAATTGATGCCTCCTGAAACAACGCCTCCCACAACTGGTACTGCTTTAGAAATACCTTTCGCGAAGGTATTTTTAGTTAACTTTGTACCAAAAATACCTAGTACTCGTTTGATTACTGGATAATACAACGTTTGTGTCAATGCTTTTTGAGGAATCTTTTTCAATGCTTGTGTAGATAACTTTCCAGACATCGCTCGTACGGCAGAACCTGCAGAAGTTACTCCAAGCATAATTCCCAAATACAATATCAGCGTATTCTTTGCTTCTTCACTGAGCTCTCCATTCTCTCCCATTAAATCCTTAAATCCATAAATGTACGAAATTTCCTGTGCTAATCGTAATGAATAACCAAAGAACTGAAGGAGATCCGCTGGAATAGTTGCTGCCATAGCAATGCCTCCTGGAAGTCCAGTTGCTAACGATACCGCACTTGATTTCAAGGTAATCGATTGAATACATTTTTGTGCTTCACGATCTAGCATTTCTTTGGATAAAAATGCTTGTGGTCCCTTTTCTATGAGTCCTTCAATATCAGAAACTTTCCCTTGAAATGTTTGAATCAAAAATGCTCGACGATCAACTTTGACCATTGGTAATTTGAATGCTTCTTCTATGATTCTCAAACCTACTGTTTCTTCATTAGCCATGTACATGTTGCTCCTTTTGTTGTTGTCTGATAATACTTTGAATCCATCTCGTTGAAAAACCATACCGATCCGTTAATTTCCTAGAATCAATGGAATGGTTTTCTTGTACCATTGTTTCAATTTTTTGAGCGACTAATTCTCGGTCATACATTTTCATTGGAAACGATAACTGTTGCCCACGAAAAGCAATATAAAACTGATAAAGTAAATCCGTGTCTAGTCCCTTTTCCTCAAAAAATTCATAGATACTTTTATACGAACTCGTCAAACATTCCCCATCTACTTTCACTTGCTCACCTCCATTTCCTCTGACATTTTAAAAATATCATATTGATTCCTTCATTGATAATGCATATAACAAGAGGTTTTACAAGTTGTTTAGTTGTAAAAGAACAAGTAAAATAACAGAAAAAGAAACATATACATTAAATATTTACTTTCGTTTATTGAAATAACAAAGAATGATCCGCCAATTGCCATTCATTACGAACATGAATACTTAGTGGGTGGGATAACTTACCTTCTGCATTTATCAATACTTTGGTCATCTTCTTTTGTTTCGCACTCAATTGATCGTAAATAGTCTTTGCTTGTTCATAAGCCACTTGACTCGTCGCTGTAATCGAACCACAAGCAAAAATAATGGTATTGATTTTCTTTTCTGTGAAAACAGTCGTTAATATTTCCAAAGATTGTTCATCATTGCCACGAGAAAATACCCGAGGACTTTTCGCTTTTGTATACGAAAAAAGATTCACGGCAATAAAACCAGTAAATCCCAATTGTCGGATATTCTTTTCGATGAGCAACATACTCAAATCATTCGTAAATGGTTCTGTATCTGTTGGACGAATGGTAATGACTACCGCTAATTTTTCTTCCGCTTCTTTTCCTTTGATCGCCCATTGTCGTTTGAAAACATAACGATGGGTATGATGAGGATCTCGCCAAACTTCTGTTTGTGTGGTCACTAATTCTTTTTCAATCATCTCTTTTTCTCCTATACTAATTTTTGTTCAAGCACTTCAATTACCATTGCCGTTATAAGTGTCATTACTAGCTGTAAATATTTCATATTCTTTCTCCTTTTTTCCTCAGAATTTGATGAATCGCGGTAAGGATATCTTCTAAACATTTCGCAATCATTCTCAAATAATCGATCTTATTCATTCGTTCCTTCAATCTGACTCCAAACCAATCGTCCTTCTACCAGTAACCCACGAACAAATTCTCGCTGGCTGGTAATATCTGTAATGAAATAAACTACATAGTCTTTTCCATCTTCTGGTGCGCAATAAATATAAAGATGTGTCATCACTAAACGTGGTAGATGAACATCTTTAGGAAGCGTACCTATTTCAATTTCTTCTCTTTCCATCGTAACGGATTCATAGCCCCACTCTTCAGGAGTAGTGACTAGCTGTGCACACTTTTCCAGTACTTCGATAGCCGTTTCTAACAAGTCATTTCGCTCCTTTCTTTTAGATATCAGTATTCTTCTGGTAATAACATCGTTTGATACTCACCCGAATCAATGACCCATATTTTTTGAGACACTGATTTCAAACGAAGCTTAGGTGAAATCAGATACTCTTTTCTTTCTTCCGGTTCTTCTTGACGATGAACCAACTTTTGATTTCCTTTTTCCGTAGAAAATTCAAAAATTTGAAGATAGTCTAAAGGAAATTGCTTTTGAACGTTTTGATCGATTAGATTCCAACATAAAGCTTGTAATTCCACCGGCAAACTATCCATTACTCCCTTTGTGACATAACGTTGTCCTTTATTTTGAAACATTTCTTTTCCCTCCTTTGTCGTAAAAAATAGCCCAATCTTCTATAAAGAAGATTGGACTTCATGGATATAATATATAGACAAAATTTGGTTTATTTCTCTATTTTCTATATATAAAATAATTTAAGAAAAAATAATCACAACGATAGTTTACAAATTCACAATAAATGACATAATAAATACATAAAACTAATGTGGAGGATAAAAATGAAACTAGTACAGTTAATTGTAAAAAATTTTAGAGGATATTCGAAGGAAACTAAACTTAACGTAGATGAGCTAACTGCTTTAATTGGAAAAAATGACGCAGGAAAATCAACATTATTAGAAGCTATGGAAATTTTTTTCAACAATAAAAAGATTGCTTGTGAAAAAGAAGATTTGTCAATTGAATGCGATGAAAAGAAAGATAATATTGAAATCTCTTGCTTGTTTTCTCATTATCCGACTAAATTAACCATTGACTCAGGGTCTGAAACCACTTTAAAAAAAGAATATTTGTTAAATAAAGATGGTTTGTTGCATATAAAAAAAATTTTTAATTGTAAAAATGCTAAACCTAAAGAAGAAATATATATAGTTTGTAATCATCCAACTAAATCTGGATATGATAATCTTTTGCTATTAAAACAAACTGATTTACGCAAAAAAATACAAGCATTAAATATTAGCGAAGAAAAATATGATGCACGAAACAATGCGTCTATGCGAAAAGCTATTTGGCAATCCTGTACGAATTTAGAATTGGAAGAAACCGAACTAATTGCTAATAAAGAAGACTCGAAAAAAATTTATGAAGCACTTGAAACCTACTTACCAACTTTTGCATTATTTCAATCAGACCGGAAAAGTAGTGATAGTGATAACGAAATAACTGATCCGATGAAAATTGCTATTTCTAAAGCTTTAATGGGCTTAGAGAAAGAAATAAATATAATAAAAAAAGAAGTACAGGAAAAGGCAATTGAATCCGCAAAAATAACTTTAGAAAAATTAAAAGAAATGGATCCAACTTTATCTGATTCTTTAATACCTGAATTTAAATCAGAACCTAAATTCGATTCTCTTTTCAAGTTAACCATCCGCTCTGATATGGGCATTTCCATTAATAAGCGCGGAAGTGGCGTTAGAAGATTAATTCTTTTAAATTTTTTTCGAGCTGAAGCAGAAAGAAAATTAACAGAAAATGATCGAAAAAATAATATCATTTATGCTTTTGAAGAACCCGAAACCTCACAGCATCCTACACATCAAAGAATGTTACTTGAATCATTTATTGAATTATCAAAAAAAGAAAATTGTCAGATTTTGATTACTACACACACACCGGCTTTAGGAGAACTATTACCATTAAAAAGTCTAAGATTAATCACAAAAAATGATCAAAATATTAGTGTTATTGAACAGGAAAATGAAGATATCTACAAAAAAGTAGCTAAAACATTAGGAGTACTTTCTGAATCAATTCCTAAAAATGCAAAAGGTGTATTGTTAGTGGAAGGTAAAGCAGATATAGTTTTTTTTGAACATTTAACTACCGTTTTAAAAAAACATGGTCTTATTGAAAAAAACTTTGAGGAGCACGGAATTGTAATAATGCCTGTTGGTGGTTGCAATAATTTAAAAGATTGGGTAACACGTAAATTAATTGAACAGATAGGCTTAAAATATGCTGTATTTCTTGATTCAGACAGAAAAACCGAAAATGAATGTACTAAAAATGTGAAAACTGTGTCAGATTTAAACAACTCAAACATATTGGCTTTCACTACAAAAAAACGAGAAATTGAAAATTACCTTCACCCTAGTTTATTTAATAATGAAATCGTGATTTCTGATTTCAATGATGTAAAACATGAAGCTAAAACATACTACGATAAAATTGGAAGAAAAGTATTAGAACATTGTTGGCCTAAAATGTCTTTCGAGCAAATTCGTGATAGAGAAAAATATGTGAATGAACTAGGTGATATAAAATATGAACTAACAGAAATCGTATCAGAAATTATAAATTATTTTACTTAATCACTCTATGAAAAATTTAAATGGAGCATCAATACATCTCCCTTGCTTATTATGATGAACCAGTATCACAATCAATATTAGTTATTCATTATTTTACATTCCAACCATGAAAGATTACTTCAGAAGTGATTAAACAATTAAATCATGTAACACCAATTGATGTGATAAATCTAGCTAATCAATAAGAACATGTAAAAAAACTTTTTTGACCACACACATACTTCAAGGAAGATAGAGCCCACGCAGAAACTAACAGAACACCGATGACTTAAACTAGTATATGAATAACTTTAATGTATTCTCAGGTTTATTTGCTGATTTAGGGATAAAGTCCATATAATTGTGTAAAAGATAAAAGGCCATGTAACAGCCCTTTTACGGTACAATGTTTTTAACCACAAAAACATACCCAGGAGGACGTTACATGACCCAAGTACATTTTACACTGAACAACGAAGAGGTTCAAAGTATTATTGAACATTCGGTAAAAGATGATGTTTCTAAAAATATTTTAACCACTGTTTTCAACCAATTGATGGAAAATCAACGAACAGAATATATTCAAGCCGATGACTATGAACGTTCAGAAAGTCGTCAGAGTCAAAGAAATGGCTATTATGAGCGAGACTTTACGACTCGTGTGGGTACACTCGAATTAAAAGTGCCTAGAACACGTGATGGTGAATTTTCACCGACGGTGTTTGAGCGTTATCAGCGAAATGAAAAGGCACTGCTCGCTTCAATGCTTGAGATGTATGTTTCGGGCGTTTCGACACGTAAAGTTTCAAAGATTGTTGAAGAGCTATGTGGAAAATCTGTATCGAAATCTTTTGTTTCTAGCCTGACTGAGCAGTTAGACCCGATGGTCAACGAATGGCAGAACCGTTCACTCTCAGGTACGAATTATCCTTATCTGATGACTGATGTTCTCTACATAAAAGTCCGTGAGGACCATCGAGTGCTTTCTAAAAGCTGCCATATTGCGATCGGGATAACAGAAGGTGGCGACCGTGAAATCATTGGCTTCATGATTCAAAATGAAGAAAGTGATGACACATGGTCCATCTTCTTTGAATACTTAAAAGAACGCGGCCTAAAGGGGACAGAACTCATCATTTCTGATGCCCATAAAGGCCTAGTGTCTGCGATTCGTAAGTCATTTACCAACGCAAGTTGGCAGAGATGCCAGGTCCATTTTTTAAGAAACATCTTCAGTTCCATTCCAAAAAAGAATTCAAAACCGTTTAGAGAAGCAGTAAAAGCGATCTTTAAGTTTACGGATATTGAACTCGCTCGAACAGCTAAGAATGCCTTAGTCGGTGAATATATCGACCAGCCTAAATATACAAAAGCCTGCGAAATATTGGATAATGGCTTCGAAGATGCCTTTCAATACACGGTTATCGGAAATAGTCATAATCGGCTAAAAAGCACCAACCTTCTTGAACGACTGAACCAGGAAGTCCGCAGAAGAGAAAAGATTATTCGGATTTTTCCCAACCGAACGTCTGCCAATCGATTAATTGGAGCTGTCCTTATGGACCTTCATGACGAATGGCTCAGTTCTACAAGAAAATATATTAAGTTTGATCAATGAGAGACCGGTAAAACATTGTATAGTATTTTACACAGGATTATGGACTTGACTGATTTAGGAAATACAATTGATATAGTTTAATTATTAATCATAATAAGCAGATTAGTATTAAAAATTTTTCGTGTCCTAATTAATGTTTGTTCTCTGGATCGTTATTTATTATTCCAGTTATGAAACTACTAAACCTTTTATAAAACTCATAAAAAAGATCGCTAAAATCATATAACACCTAAAAAAATTAGTCTTTTATAGAGTGGAGAAATCCACTCTTTTTTACACAAAAATTTCCTATTAGACTATAGTCAATTAATAGAATTATTCTTGTATTTAGCTTTATTAAATACTCTATATAAAAGCTCACTAATTACATCTATTTTTATAGATGGTATTATTTTATCTTTAAATTCGACTCCAATATTCTGTCAATTTAGCACCAAAATTAGAGCTGATTGCATACTTATATGGTAATAGCGTCTGAACATTAGGAATGTTATCAATTTTTATTATTTCTACATTGGTATTTGTTAGAAAAATTACGTATTGAATTTTATCTTTAAATTTGTATAACCAATCAAGAAGTTCCTTATCCCTAGATAATCGGTAGCTATCTAATATCTCTTGTCTTCCTAAATCTCCAGCATACAATCCATTTACACCTTCTAAACTCAATTCTGCCATTGATAACGCACCATCATCGGCATAATCAATCAAAAAAATTCCAATATTTTCTTCTGGGTCATATTTTTCTAAACTTTTAATATGATTGACAAAATTTTTTTTAAAAGAATTAATTAAATCTTTATAAGAATGTTCTGGATATAGAAATTCATTCTTAACTTTTTGTGTTTTCGATGATAAATTCTTTCTTATTTTTCTACTTTTACTTTCAAATTTTGACTTTTCTATCTTATGAATAGCCCCTTTTTTACCTTCACTAGAAGATGTAACAGCAAAATGTTCTAAAAATCCTTTCCTACAGATAAAATCAGGAAATTTATTGGAACTTGGATTAGGTTCTATTATTTTTAATAATTCTTTAAATTCTTTAATATCAGGTACACTAAGACCAAAATAACATTGATAATCATTTTGTCTAATCACTTCTTTTACTCGTTCTAAAGATCTTTCTTCTATTTTATTTTGGGTTATTTCATTGTTACTCATCTATATAACTCTCCTTACAACATATTATAAATCTCATCACTTATGATACGGAGCCCCCGCATTGATCCGGAAGGCACGGTAGATTTGCTCGACGAGGATCAGACGCATCAATTGATGTGGATACGTCATTTTGCCAAAAGAGATCTGAGCATTGCTTCTTTTCATGACGGCTTCGCTGAGTCCTAAAGAGCCGCCGATAACAAAAACAAGGTGGCTTTTTCCTTGGATACCTAATTGGTCGATTTGTTTAGCAAAAGATTCGCTTGTGGGATTTTTCCCTTCAATTGCTAAGGCATAGACGTATTCTTGCTCTTTGATTTTCGCTAAGATCCGTTCTCCTTCTTTTTCTTTTACTTGTCTCATTTGCGCTTCACTTAAATTCTCCGGGGCTTTTTCGTCAGGAACTTCGATCAATTCGATTTTTGCATAGGCATTCAGCCGTTTGACATACTCATTGATACCTTGGATCAAGTATTTTTCTTTTAATTTTCCTACTGAAATAATTTTGATATTCATATTTTCTCTCCTTTGATCTTCATGCTCACTTTGTTTATTATAATCAATTTTTTCGTCTCTATGTTTGTTTTGGCTATTTTTTTAAAAAGATTTCCCCAACAGTTATGCACAACATCCACAGGTTTATCCACAGAAAACAGTGTTATTTTACCTTATTTCATCACATTCATTAGGCAAACATACGTTTTATAAGAATTTATCCACTTTATACACAGGCTGTGGATATGTTTTATCCCTTATTTTTCCAATCCTATCCGCGTAGTTTTACACAGTATCTGTGGAAAAAGAAAATCAAATATTTTCATCTGAAAACAATGATTTTTCCTAAAGTTTTTCATAAAAAGTTCACAGTCTCAAAGTAGACTAAAGTCAACAAATAAGACTATACTAACAGTAGATAAATGAATGTAATTGGAGGAGGAACACATGGATAGAAAAAATGTGACACCAAAGATGAAAAAAAATAAAAATAATAGCCTCTGGCGTAAGTTAGGTCTGGGGCTTGTTGGAGGGATCGTTGGAGGACTACTGACAGCTGGCATTTTTTATGCAGCGATGGGCACTGGCAACAATAGTTCTACTGCTACAAGCGGCAATCAGAATTCTGCCGGTGAAACAGTTGTGGA
The DNA here is from genome assembly GCF_051711605.1 of Enterococcus sp. DIV0436a. Lineage (NCBI taxonomy): Bacteria > Bacillati > Bacillota > Bacilli > Lactobacillales > Enterococcaceae > Enterococcus > Enterococcus sp. DIV0436a. Next base: position 251,279 of record NZ_JBIONA010000001.1, on the reverse strand, counting down.
AAATGTCAAAGTCAATGTAGATTCTGATATCACCAAAGCGGTAGATAAAGTTCAAGACGCTGTCGTTTCTGTTATCAACTTACAAAGTCAAAACCAATCAAGCGGTTTTGGCGGACTATTCGGGCAGCAAGAAGAAAGTAGCAGCTCAGATGATAGTAATTTGGAAGCTTATAGTGAAGGAAGCGGCGTGATCTACAAAAAAGATGGAAATACTGCTTATGTAGTCACAAACAACCACGTAGTAGATGGACAGCAAGGTCTTGAAGTCTTGATGAAAGACGGTACGAAGGTAAAAGCTGAATTAGTTGGAACAGATGCTTATTCAGATTTAGCGGTGTTGAAGATCAATTCAGACAAAGTCGAAACAGTTGCCTCTTTTGGTGACTCAAGTGCTCTGAAGGTTGGTGAGCCTGCGATTGCGATTGGTTCCCCACTAGGATCTGAATATGCAAATTCTGTCACTTCAGGAATCATTTCTTCCTTGAACCGACAAGTGACAAGTACGAATGAATCGAACGAAACAGTCAATATCAATGCGATCCAAACAGATGCAGCAATCAACCCTGGAAATTCTGGTGGTCCTTTAGTTAATATCGAAGGACAAGTTATCGGTATCAACTCAAGTAAGATCGCAAGTACTTCTGAATCTACTTCTAATGTAAGCGTAGAAGGAATGGGATTTGCTATTCCAAGTAACGATGTAGTGAATATCATCAATCAACTGGAAAAAGACGGAAAAGTGACACGTCCAGCTCTAGGTATCACAATGGTCGACTTATCTGCCGTTTCTACTCAGCAACAAGAACAAATCTTGAAGATTCCTTCATCTGTAACTAACGGTGTCATCGTGACAAATGTCCAAACAGCTACACCGGCTGAAAAAGCTGGATTGAAACAATACGACGTCATTACTAAGATCGATGACAAAGAAGTTTCTTCTGGTGTAGAACTTCAATCTGCTTTGTATAAGAAAAAAGTGGGAGATTCTGTCAAAATCACTTACTATGAAGGCTCGAAAGAAAAAACAACTACTGTTGAATTGACGATCGATCAATCGGCATTAAAACAAAATCAAAATAGTGAAAATTAATAAAAAAGAGGTTGTGACAAAGACTTGTCACAACCTCTTTTTATAAACTATATTTTTCTTGCCAACTCCTCGGTCACAAGTCACAAGATCCAACAAACATGAGAAGCTGTTTTTTGAAATTGCTCCTTGTGACTCAGAGTGAAACGGCAGACTCACAACCTCTTTATTTTGGAAATGCTTCTCCGACTACGGCATCCTCAGGCAATACTAAGATTCCTTTTTTTGCTGGAGCATTTGGCAAATGCAATTCACGAGCGGAACAGATCATTCCATAGCTATCTACCCCTCGCAAAGTTCCTGGCCAGATCATCATTCCATCTGGCATCATAGCTCCTGGTTTTGCAACGACAACTTTTTGTCCAGCTTCGATATTGGGTGCACCGCAAACGATTTGCAATACTGCACCATTGTCTACTTCTGTCTCAGTAATCGATAAATGGTCAGAATCAGGATGTGGGACGCATGTTTTTACGTACCCGACAACGATCTTCGGTTCATGATCAGCTTCAAGCTGTTCTTCGAATCCTGCTTCTTTGATCAATCGATTCAATTTCGCTAATTCTTCATCTGTTAAGCTTACTTGGCCGTTCCCTTCGATTGTTAGATGATCGGAGATATGGAAAAAGTTCCAAGCAACAACTTGACCTTGTTCATCTTTGATCCGAGCAACATTCCATTTGCGTTCAACGGTGTTTTCTGTTCCTTTATCGTCGGCTATGATAACCATCAAGGTGTCTCCGACGTGTGCTTTGTTATAAGCAAAAATCATGTTCTTTCCTCCATTATCCTTTGCTGAGATTTATCTTAACAAAAAATTGCATTCACTGCATGAGATTTTTTTCATGCTTTATTTCCTAGTTTTCACAAAATAGAAGAGGTTGTGACAGAAGTGGTCAGCTTTAAGAAATAAGAAGGAATTTACGAAAATTGCTTCTCGAATTTTTGTGAAATTTCGGCTTATTTTTCGAAGAAGCTACTTCTGGAACACCGTGTATCAGAGGTTGTGAAAAAGCTGCCCTGCATCAAGTAATAAGAACAGTCAAATAAAAATAGCTCCTCCTATTTTGCCGTTTTTTGAGCTAATACCGAAGGTCAGCTGATTGAACACCGTTTACCAAGAGGTCGTGAGCCTGCCGTTTAACTCCGAGTCACAAGGAGCAATTTCAAAAAACAGCTTCTCATGTTTGTTGACTATTGTGACTTGTGACCGAGGAGTTGGTAGGAGAACACCATTTATTCGTAACAAGGGACTGTGACAAGAATTTTGTCACAGTCCCTTTACTGTTTTAGTTAATTGATTAAAAAGGTCGTACAAGTTCCACTTGCTTAATTACTTGGCTGTTCTTCTTCGTCAGAAACGATCAAGACATCACAAGGTGAATGACGTATCACGTAGCTGGCTACACTTCCTGTCATAAAGCGTTCGACTGCATTTAGACCTGACTGCCCAACCATGATTAGATCGATCTCATATTTTTTTGGCAATTTGACTGCCATGGATTCACGAACAGAACCATATGCAATAATTCCTTCTATATTTGTGTAATCAACAGATTTCCCATATTCTTTACATTCTTCGATCATTTCCTTGGCTGTTTCAGTTTGCTGATCGACTAGATTTTGATCAATAGGTGCATAGCCCATAAAGTTATAAAATTGCTGATCGATTACGTTTGCTACATATACTTTCCCATTATTACGGCGAGCCACTTCTACCGCTTTTTTGAAAGCAGCAAGTGCTTGTTCACTACCGTCGATACCTACTAAAATGTTCTTATATTCTTGATTCATCTTGACCCCTCCTAACAGATGTCAGCCTTTTGTTACACTTTCTAGGAACGATTCGATTTCCTGTTTTGTTTTACGATCTTTATTCACTAGACGACCTAATTCTTTTCCGTCTTGGATCACGACAAAACTTGGGATACCAAAAATGTTCCATTCAGCGGCTACATCTATGTACTTGTCACGATCTACTTCAATAAATTGCCAATCAGAAAAGTCATTTTCAATTTCAGGCATTTGCGGTTTGATAAAACGGCAGTCTCCGCACCAGCCGGCAGTAAAGAAAAATACACTCTTTCCAGTTTCTACGTAGCCTGCTAATTCTTCTAAACTATTTGGGATAATCATTCTTTGTCCTCTACTTTCTGTTTATGTATTTTTCAATTAAATTATACACCTTTCTTTCGAACTAACAAACATTGATCCTCTTTTTATAAAAAAAATCTGGCAAAAGCAATCTTTTGCCAGATTTTATAGTTTCACTATCGCATTATTTTCCGTATACGATCGTATTCACTGTTGATTTATCCAAACCTTTCAGTGTTTGAATCAACATTTCTCGTGCAGCTTCAAAATCGCGAATACTGAACATCGTTTGATGCGTATGGATATAACGTCCCACTACGCCAATCACTGTACTTGGGATTCCTTCGTTTTGTGTATGAGCAGCACCTGCATCTGTACCGCCTTTTGAAACAAAGTATTGATAAGGGATATTGTTTGTTTCAGCGATATCCAGCAAGTACTCGCGCAAACGAGGAAGCATGATCAAACCTGGATCTTGGATACGCATCAATGTACCTTCTCCTAAATGTCCGAATGTGCCATTTTTCGTCACTGTGTCATCTGCTGCAGAGCAGTCTACTGCAAAGAACAGATCTGGCTTGAATTTATTGACAGAAGCTTTAGAACCACGCAAGCCTACTTCTTCCTGGACATTCGCGCCTGCAATCAATGTATGACCTAATGTTTCATTTTGCAACGCTTCTAAAGCTTCTAATACCATTGTACATCCATAGCGGTTGTCCCATGATTTGCTGATGATATTCTTTCCGTTGGCTGTTTTGATCGTTTCAGCGTAAGGAACGATTGTGTCTCCTGGAAGGACACCGTAACTCATTGCCTCTTCTCTTGATTCAAACCCAGCATCGAACAAAATATCGGTTACTTCTACTGATTTTTGTCCGCTTGTTCCTCGCAATAAATGCGGGGGAACGGAACAAGAAATACATGGATAATTCTTACCAGTAGAGGTTTTAAGTGTAAAACGCTGTGCAGAAACAACGTAAGGATTCCAGCCGCCTAGAGGTACGACTTTAAAAAGCCCGTTTTCTTGGATTTGTGTCAGCATGAATCCGACTTCATCCATATGTGCTGCGACCATTACACGGGGTGCATCCGCTTCTTCATGATGGCGCAGACCAAAAATGCCGCCCAAACCATCTAACTGTAACTCATCTACCAGCGGTTCCATATGACTTTCCATATAAGCGCGAACATCTTGTTCAAAACCGCTTGTTCCTTGTAATTCTGTTAACTCTTTGATTCGTTGAAATGTTTTTTCTTCCATATGCTATTCGTCTAAATTTCAGACTAAACTCCTCTCAGACTTATATTGATCTGCGGATAAAATATGATTTTTTCTGCAGACCGATCGTATTTATTATAGCTTATTTTTTCTGGTAGCGGTTATTTATTTCAAAGAAAATATGAGAGTGTGGTAAAATAAGCACAAGGAGTAACAAGTGAGAAGAAGGAGGTATGTCCACATGTATGAAGAAAGCGAACTAAGCTATTTTAAAGGCGGGTTAGCAGTTGGAATCGGTCTAGGATTATTGAGCGGGGTAGCTTCAACGATTTGGTATCATCGCAAAAAAGTATTGTCAGCAGACCAAGTACTTGAAAATATCAAGTCATCTTTTCTAAAAGAAGGTGCAATCGAAGGTTCTTGGATCTCTTTTGAAAAGGAACCTATTAGGAAATTCGCCGTTCGGTCGAGTGCTTATCGGGGAGGTCTTTCTCGGATAGAAGATGGCGAAACTGTTTATTATGAATTTTTAGCAGATGCTCATACAGGAACCGTATTAGAAATTTCAAGAAAAAAAGGTGCAACAGATTAATACGTCAAAAAAGTGAGAGAACGAATACGCACCCACTATTCAAAAGAGAGGTATCATGTCCTTCTTTTGTAGTGGGTGGTTTTTTAGATAGAGCTTTCCAAACATATATACCAGTATTTTCTTTTTAAATAAATGATATTTAGCGGGAAAAACTAGCATTTCCTTTGATTATGAGGTATTTTTAATTTAGCTTTTGTTTTCTATAGTTAAGGAGAGTGAAAAATGGAACAACAAGAAAAAATTGCTGTTCTGATTCCTTGTTACAATGAGGAAGCAACAATTTCAACAGTCATTGCAGACTTTAAACGAGAATTACCAGAAGCAGATATTTATGTCTATGATAATAATTCGACCGATCGAACATACGAATTGGCCGTTCAAGGTGGAGCAATCGTAAAAAAAGAACCTCGTCAAGGAAAAGGAAATGTGATCCGCCAAATGTTCTTTGATATCGATGCCGACTATTATTTAATGGTAGATGGCGATGATACTTATCCTGCAGAAGCTGTACATGGTTTGCTCGAGAAATTACGTTCTGGTGAAGCAGATATGGTCATTGGTGATCGCCTATCAAATGGAACCTACTTTGATGAGAATAAGAGACCTTTCCACGATTTTGGAAATAACCTTGTTAGAAATACAATTACTAGAATGTATAAAACAAAAATTCTTGATGTCATGACCGGCTATCGAGGATTCAATCGTATCTTTGTCAAAAGTTTTCCTATTATGAGTTCTGGTTTTCAAATCGAAACGGAATTGACGATCCATGCTTTAGATAAAAAATTCAAGTTCGTTGAGATCCCAATCGATTATCGTGATCGTCCTGAAGGCAGCGAATCAAAATTGAATACATTCTCTGACGGATTCAAAGTGATCATGATGATTATTAAAATGTTTAAAGATTATAAGCCTTTGCTTTTCTTTGGGATTTGGACCATCTTCTTCTTTTTATTTGGATTGGTCACGGGGATTCCTGTGATTCGCGAATATATGCTGACAAGCTTTATTACACGCATCCCTTCTGCGATTTTAAGTACTGGATTGATGACTTTAGCACTTCTTTCATTAGTAACAGGGTTGATTTTGGATACAGTCGTCACGAACGCTAAGAAAGAATATGAATTGAATCTATATCATGTTTATCATGAATACCACAGTAGAAAGTAAAAAAAGGATCAAGACTGCAAAAATAATTTGCAATTCTTGATCCTCTTTTTAATTAATTATTTCGCCAAACGATAGATGGCATCTGCATAGATTGCTGTTGCTCTGAACAAGTCATCAAGACTCATAAATTCGTTTGCTTGATGCATTGTATCAGTATATCCTGGGAACATCGCTCCATAAGCAACGCCACGTTTCAACAAACGTCCGTAAGTTCCGCCACCGATGATTTGTTCGTAGCCTTTTTCTCCAGTGTGGTCTTCATAGACTTGCAATAATGTAGCCACCAATGGATCATCCATTGGTACGTAATGTGGTTCCATTACGCGAGCACCTCGAGTAACTGTTGCGCCTTCTTGCCCCACTGTTTGTTCGATGTCACTTTGCAATCCGTCTACTGTTACACCTTTTGGAAAACGGAAATTCATATTGATGAAGTTCGCTTCCTCTGTACCATTTTCTTCAAAAGCAAATAGTCCAGCATTCATTGTCAATTTGCCCATTTTTTCATCTTCATAAGCGACTCCTAGTTTTTCTCCATAAAAATCTTCATGGACATAAGCAGCTGCTACATGGATAAATTGTTTAGCAGATCCTAGGAATTCATAGTTATCTAAGAACAATGCCAAGAAAGAACCTGCATTGATACCAGATTGTGGGCTTGCACCATGTGCGCCTTTACCAACTAATTCGATTTTTACATACGTATTGTCCGCTTCAATCGTTCCGCTTACTGGATTTGCTTCGATGAATTGGTAAAATGCTTCTTCCATCGCGATAGCTGCATCTGCACTTGGTACTTGAAGTGCTGCAGTTGCTGTTCCTGGCACCATATTTTCGCGAAGTCCGGAAACAAAAGATTTCAAGACATAATCTCCTGCATTGTCGCCTTTGAAGCGTAAAGCTAAAGAAACATTTCCTTTTTCACCATTGATGATTGGGAATTCAGCATCTGGTGAGAAACCAAAATCTGGTTCTTCTTCATGTTCGAAATAATAAGCCATATCGCCCCAGCCGCTTTCTTCATCGCTGCCGACTACGAAGCGAACTTTTTTTGATAGTTTCAAGTCAAGTTCTTTAATGATCTTCATCGCATAGTAAGCTGCCATACTTGGACCTTTGTCATCGCTTGATCCGCGTGCAAAGATCTTTCCATCCTTGATTACTGGTTCATAAGGATCTGTGTCCCAGCCATCTCCTGCAGGAACGACATCCATGTGTCCAAATATCCCTAGCGTTTCGTCTCCTTCGCCAAGATCAATATGCCCTGCATAGTTATCGACATTTTTTACTTTAAAACCATCACGTTCGCCATAAGCTAACATATGTTTCAATGCGTCGCGAGGTCCAGGTCCAAATGGTGCATCTGGTGTTACTTTTGAGTCATCGCGCTCGCTGTTGACACGTAAAAGATTTTTCAAGTCTTCAAGCAAGTCTTCTTTACGTGCTTCTACTTCTTTTTGCCAATCAATTGTCATAAAGTTAATCCTCCACTTATTTAAGTCTTCGTGTTCATGATACCACAAATTACAGAAAAAAATAGTTCAAAAAATCTGACAATTCCTTTTCTTATCTGTTTTTCTCTAAAAAAAATATACGCTATAATGAGTAAAAGGAGGTTTTTCGATGCTGATAAACGAACAACTAGTGAAAAGAGTCATCACACCTCGTCCAAAAATTTCACATAAAGGAACATTTGGACGTATCGTTTTGATTGGCGGCAATGAACAATATGGCGGAGCAATCATTATGAGTGCTTTAGCTGCCGTACACAGCGGAGCGGGTCTCACGACTGTAGTAACTGATGAAAAAAATCGGAGTGCTCTTCACAGTCATCTGCCAGAAGCAATGATTGTAGATTGGACGGATACTGACCAGTTTCTTTCCGTAATAAAGCAAGCAGATGTACTCTTGATTGGTCCCGGATTGGGTACTTCTTCTAAGAGTTTGGAACGGTTCAAACAAGTACTAGAAAACCAATCAAAAGAACAATGGCTGGTGATTGATGGCTCTGCTTTAAGTTTACTTGCTGCTAATCATCTTTTGCTACCCTATCCCGAACAAACTGTACTTACACCTCATCAAATGGAGTGGCAACGGTTGAGTTCTCTACCGATACAAGAACAACGGGATGAAGAAAACAAAAAGAAGCAACAGGAAATCGGTGCTGTGCTCGTTTTGAAAAGTCATGAGACAAAAATTTATGGTCACCAGCACTTCTACACCAATCCTTTAGGTTCTGCTGCTATGGCAACAGGCGGCATGGGTGACACTTTAGCTGGGATGATCACAGGATTTTTAGCCCAGTTTCCTCAAAATGACCAAACGATTGCAGCAGCTGTTTATCTTCATAGTTTCATTGGAGACCAGCTGGCAAAAGAACAATATATTGTTTTGCCGACACAAATCAGCGAAGCACTTCCGAAATGGATGAATTATTTTTGTAAAAAATCAATGGAAAACGAGGCATGAGTCATGGAGAAATTTACAGGTTATGTGCGAGAACCTTTTTATTATGAAACAGATCAAATGGGGATTATTCATCACAGCAATTATATCCGCTGGTTTGAAGAGGCTCGGGTAGCCTTATTGGTACATCTAGGGTTTCCCTATAAAAAAATCGAAGAATCTGGGATCATCATCCCCGTTCTGGAAGTAAATTGCAGCTATAAAGAAATGATCCATTACGGAGAAAAAGTGAGCATCCATCCAACTATCCAAAAGTATACGGGGACACGGTTGGATTTTAGCTACGAAATTGTGGGAACTGAAGACAAAAAATTAAAAACTACTGGCAGTAGTAAACACTGTTTTTTACTTTCTGATTCGCAACGATTAGTGAAGCTGAGCAAAGTCAATCCGGAGTTAGATCAGTTATTCCAAGCGTACGCTTCTTTGGATGATGTAAATTCTTAATAAAGACCGTCTAAGCATTTTTCTTGTATTGTGTCGAGTAGTTCGTATAATGAAAAGAAAAAAGCAGGTGATCCCCATGTATGTCGTTAAAGTAATGCACGGTTACATCGATAAAACTGGCTGTCGCACTCGGGAAAAAAACTTAGACAATCTGCTCATTTTCAAAGACAAAAAAGAATCCGAAGCTTTTGCTAAAAGAATCGGCGGTCGTGTCAAACCGATCCAAGAGGTACGACCAGATTGATTCAATATTTTTCTTTTCGAGGCTCTAATAGGCATGCCTATCAGGGCTTTTTTTGCAGACTGTTTTTTTATGCCCACACGATTTGTAAGCGATTTATGTTATAATAGATTATATCTGCATAGAAAGGAAGGTTAAATGGTTATCAATAATTTGCAACAGCAAGCTTATGAATCTATACGTAAACAAATCATTTATTCCGAGTTAGCACCTGGAAGTAAAATCTCCGATAAAGTGTTAGAAGAACAACTAGCTATCGGGCGTACACCGATTCGAGAAGCACTGATCCAACTGCGCAATCAAGAGCTTGTAAAAACCATTCCACAGTCCGGCACTTATGTTTCAAAAATCGATATCCGATCTGCTTCATTAGCCCGTTATACGCGGGAAAAGTTGGAAAAACCGATCCTGCAAGAATGCAGTGCGAAAATGACCAAGCAAGATCAAGCTAAACTAGAAAAAATACTAGAACAAACCGATCAGGCAGTGATCGCTCAAAATAAAAAAGCTTTTTTTGATTTGGATACTGATTTTCACCGAACTTGTTATGAAATTGCTGGAAAACGAGAAATTTGGGATTGGCTAGAAAGTTATAGTACGCACTTGAACCGTTTCAGATGGTTACGTTTGACGATTTCAGAATTAGACTGGGGTCGAGTATTAGATGAACATCAGACAATGCTTCAATCAATGATTGATCATAACTTTGATGAAGTCGGATTTCTTTGCACGATGCATTTACATATGATTATCGAGGAGCAAGAATACGTGATTCATAATTACCCCGATTATTTTGAAGATATTCAGGACAGACCCATCAAATAAGAGGTTTTGGAATCAGCGTTTTGACCTGAGTATTAGAGAAATAAACGGCAAAATAGTTCCTCATATTTTGCCGTTTTTTTTGAGCTAATACCGAGGGTCAGCTGATTGCACACCGTTTATTGAGAGGTTGTGAAAAAGCTGCCCTGCATCAAGTAATAAGAACAGCCAAGTAAAAATAGCTTCTTATGTTTTTAACTTGGCTGGACTTATTACCGCAGATGCAAGCTTTTGAACACCGTTTTCCAAGAGGTCGTGAGCCTGCCGTTCATCTCCGAGTCACAAGGAACAATTTCAAAAAACAGCTTCTCATGTTTGTTGAATATTTTGACTTGTGACCGAGGAGTTGACAGGAGAACACCGTTTATTCGGAAAAAAAGGACTGTGACACGACTTTTGTCACAGTCTCTTTATTTGTAATCTAAATCATACTCCGTACATCTTTTTTCTATTTTTTTTATTTCTTCTAAGATCCCTTGGCTACGAATTTCATTATATGGCCAAAGTAAGACTGCCTCTAATACATAAGGCGAAAAATCGCTTTGATTCATCTCTTTTGAAAAACTCATCGCTGCTATCTCGCTCAATGCACGAATGTTTGATTGATGTGTATAAAAAGGCAACCGCCACAGCACAATTTTTTCGCTTTGCGTATAAATTCCCTTAACAGAAGCTTCGATGTGGTGAAATAGTTCATGTCCAATAATCAAAGCTTGCGCTGTTTCTTTAGAGATCGAAGCTAGTCCTGAACATTTTAATTTTTCTAACGGCTCCGTCATCAATCGAATCCCTTCATCTTCTGCATAAGTTGCAAAAGTGATTCGTTCGTTTATTTGCTCTGATTCACAGGAAACGATTGGAACAGCCATTTGTTCACAAATTTCTCCTACATCGGCAAAAGGGTACTTTTTTTTGATGCTACATGCCGTTTCGATACCACAATCGATTGATTGTTGTATAAGAATTTTCTGCTTGGACAAAGGAATCTTTTTCCAAAATAAATCTCGCCGAAACTGGTAGAATCCCCAAATTTCTTCGGGGATCTGTTGTAATTCGTTTAGTAACTCTTCTAACTTATGTTTGTTTGATATTTCCGGCAACGACGATCACTTCTTCCTCCGGTTCCATAGTAGATACTTCCAGATCCATCAAAAGCTGTAGTTGTTCCAGATCCGTCGCTGTAAAATCAGAGACTCTTGCTCCTAAGCAGAGATAAAATTCTGGTCGGGCAATCAATTCAGTTTGATAAACTGCCATATCTTCCCAAAGTTGTTCGACAGCTGTCATATAATTGGCTGCAGTTGTTTTCATACATGAAGCATGTCCACGTTGGACCTTGATAAATCCTTTTTGATCGATGATCCGAAGACTTCCAGCATTTTTTGAACGATTCTGTTCGCCGCATACATAAAAGAAAGGTGTATTTTCCAATAAGCAAACTTCATTTTTATTTAATCGCATATCCTCTGCAGCAAGCTCTAGTGCTTCTTCTGTTGTGATCTCCTTGGTTAGATCGGTTGCTTTCACTTCCGTAGAACCAGTAGCGATAGCCGTTACTTTTGAAGTCTGTGGATCGATTTCTACGTGGACTTCGATCGATTCTGGTGTAGCGCCTGATTCAATCGCTTTATTCATCGCTTCATTTTTCAACGATCGTATATCTTCTTTACTTGGCGAAGGGATGATACGTTCTACAACATCTCGGACCATTGCAAGTGCTACACCAATAGAAGAAATCACTTCGGCGTTTTCAGGAATCGAATATTTCACACCCATTTTATTACTAAAGTAAGTAATCAATGAGGCAGCGCCGCCCCCTACACCTACAAGAGAAATCTGATCTTTCTCCAAGTGATACTTGTCTGCCAATTCTAAAATCACCGGTTCAATCTTAGCATAGGATTTTTCCATGATCTGTTCTGCGATGTCTTCAACCGTCGTATGACAATAATCAGCTAATGCTTGGATGGCTTTTCGTGCAGATGGGACATTTCCATAAGAAAAATGTTCTTCTTGCACTAATCCAAGGACATTGGCTGCACATGTATTTGTAATAGTCACTTCTTCTCCGTCTTCCATCACTACCTTGACGTAATCAGCAGGGTCTCCTTCTTTAGGAGAGAAAAATTCAACCTTAGGACCTTTGATTTTTTCTGTCTCCGTAAATACTGCATAATCTAGACCGGCAATATGTGCAGAACGTGGACCGACATCGATGATTCCTGACTGATTAGCCCGTACCATCGAACCGCCTGCCACACCTAGAACCCGAACATCTAATGAAGAGATATATGTTGGGTGGCCACCTACAATTGAATAATCGATTGCTGGACGTCCATTTTTAATGACCCCGATATTGGTTGTTGTTCCGCCTACTTCAAAATAAACACCATTAGACGCTCTCAAGTACATCAAAGAGCCCATGACTGATGCTGCTGGACCGGAAAGCATGGTTAAAACAGGTCGTTTTTTCATTTCATTGATTTCCATTACTCCGCCGTCTCCGCGCATAATCATCAAAGAAACATTGACCCCTGCTTCTCGTACGGAATCTTCTGTAGAGGTTGCCGTATCTAGCATTTTTGGTAAAATAGATGCATTGATTGCTGCTGTCCGAGTTCTTCTTGTCAATCCATATAATTTTGTGATGTCAGAAGCCATCGTTGTAGGGATCGCTTTCACAGATGCTGCTTCATAAACAACTCGTTCTGGTTCCCCATTATCTACTCCAAATGCCATAGAAGAAACCAAGACCTCCGCTCTTTCTCTTTCTAAAGAAGAAATCGTTTCTGAAACACGGTCTACATTTAAGTGTTTGACAGGTAAGAATGCATTGACAATCTCTATTTTTTTCTTATTCCCTAAATCGATATCGTTCAATCTAGTTTGTCGTTTTGCTAAAAAACCTTCTAATCCACCTTTTGCCATCCCGATTACGCCGACTTTTGCTACGTCTCCTTCAATCAGTGCATTAGTCGCTTGTGTGGTAGAATGTGCAACAAACACAACATCTTCTGGACTGATATTATTTTCCCGCAAACAATTTTGAAAAGACTGAACGACACCTGCGGCTACTCCATGGACATCATCGTGGGTTGTTTTCACTGAAGATTTTCCGATGATTTCGTGCGTCGCATTATCGATTGCGACTGCTTTCGTATGTGTACCGCCAACATCAATTCCCATTCGCACAAAACGTTTCATTTTCTTTTCCTCCATTCATCTAATCGTTTTTATCGACGTTTTGTTTACTAGGCGTTCCCGTACAATAAGAACGTGATCAGGCATAAGATCGCTCCGATGATCCAACCAGTTGGGATGGATTTCTTCATATATTCTCGAGAAGTTACTTTTGTATAACCTAATCCCCAAGCAACCCAAGATTGTGTAATATCTAAATGCTGAGGAGCAATCGTTGTGATTGCAAATAACGGGAACAAAAAGGCTGGCGACATCGTTGGATTAACAGCTAATACGACAGCTAAAATAGCTGAGCCTGAACCGACTAGATTCATTGGACCGCGGAAAAATCCTAGTGGTGTCAATATAGCAAATACGATTGCCAAGACTAATGGTGATTGCGGTATCCAATCTCCAAAAATAGCTGAAAAATAAGGAGAAGCATACGCAGCTGAATTATTGAACATCGCTAAGGTCATCAAGAAACCAACCATTGGTGCAACATCTACTGCGCCATCTGTAAATAATTTCGCAAACTGACGACAGATTTCTTTATAACCTCCGCGCAATTTTCCAGTAAACAGCAATGCCCAGATACCTGCTAGAATAAAACCTAAGATGATTGGAAGATCTAAAAGAACGACCCCTAAAACTGGTAATAATACGGCTAACCATGAGATCATTGGTGCGTCGCCACCTTCAGCTGGTACGTTTGCTGCCATTGCATAGCGTTTCTTTTTGTTCATTGATATATTAGCGACCGTTAGTACCACAACTAAGCTTACAATCATCCCAATCATACCAATTTGGAAATAGTCATTATAAGTATAGCTTTCAGCCGATGGATTGAAACCAGCATAAATCGTTTGATATTGTTTGAAATTGACGATATTAGCAAAGATTCCAGCCATAATCGAGCCCATAAATGAGAACAGTGCAACCGGTACTGAAATACCTAATGACATCAAGATTGGCAACACAATAACTGCAATAGAAATCACTGGTCCGATTCCTGTCATCGACATGAATATAACAGCGGTTACAATACATAGTAAGCTCATCGTGATTCTTGGCTTGTCCCCTCCAAGTTCAACTACCTTTCGAATCAGGGTAGCTGCGATTCCGCTATCTACTAGAACACGCCCGAAAAAGGCACCAAAGAAGACATTTACCAAGATCGATTTGGCGTACTCAGCTGGCCCCGTCGTATAGATATGCGTCAACACATCAATTACTCCTTGCCCTTCCATCGCCGGGTTTGGTGAAAACGTGTTTCCGACTAGCGCTAATCCCATCCATACAGTAGCCATGATGGCAAAGCCGACCATCAAGTTGTAGCCTTTTACACAGTACCAGACCATGAAAAAGAATGAGATAACTAACAAAATACCAATAATAATATCACTCATGTTATTCCTCCGTCCATTTTGTTTTTCTGATAAGCAAACTAATATATCAGTCAAACTCATTCTAACTTATGTAGTTAGCGCTTTCATTAAAGGATGACCATAAATGTTCAGTTTTCAATTAAAAAACCTTAATTATGCTATTTTAGACTTATACGTTATTGTCCTGTTTCATTTGATGGAGGATTGTAAATAAAAAAAGAGGAAAGAACATAACTTTTCGTTATCTTCTTTCCTCTTTATAATTGTTTAACTTATTTAGCCAAAGCGTCTTTTGCTTGGTCAGCCAATGCAGTAAATGCTGCTGCATCGTTAACAGCCAAGTCAGCTAACATTTTACGGTTGATGTCGATTTCAGCAACTTTCAAACCGTGCATTAATTTTGAGTAGCTCAAGCCATTCATACGAGCTGCTGCGTTGATACGAGCAATCCACAATTTACGGAAGTCGCGTTTCTTTTGACGACGATCGCGATATGCGTAGTTGTATGAATTCATTACTTGTTCTTTTGCTGTTTTAAATAAAGTGTGTTTTGAACCGTAGTAACCTTTTGCTAATTTTAGCACTCTTTTACGACGTTTACGAGTTACTGTTCCACCTTTAACACGTGCCATGTATAATTCCTCCTAATAAAAATAAATCTTCAGATTCTGTTATTTGTACTTCTTATTTCATTTTTGCTAGTTGTTGGCGAATACGTTTGAAGTCGCCACTAGAAACCATGCTTGCTTTACGCAATTGACGGCGTTGTTTTTTTGTTTTGCCGTGGAAACGGTGACTTGTAAACGCGCGGAAGCGTTTCAATCCGCCTTTACCAGTACGTTTGAAACGTTTTGCTGATCCGCGGTGTGTTTTTTGTTTTGGCATGACTATATTTCCTCCTCAAAATCTTTCGTTATCCGACTATCGGCTGTCCAACAGCCAGTTAGTCATTCAAATTACTTACTGTCGTTTTTCGGTGCCAGCGTCAAGAACATGCTGCGTCCGTCCATTTTCGCTTTTTGTTCCACTGTTGCAATATCCGCAGTTTCTTCAGCTAAGCGATTCAAGACTTTTTGACCAATTTCTTTATGGGTAATGGCACGGCCTTTGAAACGGATAGAAGCTTTCACTTTATCGCCCTTTTCCAAGAACTTACGTGCATTACGAAGTTTTGTATTGAAGTCATTCAAGTCGATCGTAGGACTTAAGCGAACTTCTTTTACATTGATCACTTTTTGTTTTTTACGCGCTTCGCGGTCTTTCTTTTGTTGTTCGAAACGGTATTTACCGTAGTCCATGATTCGCGCAACTGGTGGTTTCGCACCAGGGGCAACTAACACAAGATCCAAGTTTGCTTGTTCTGCAATATTCAATGCTTCTGCTTTTGTCTTAACTCCTAATTGCTCACCATCTGAACCGATCAATCGTAACTCTCGTGCACGAATGCCGTCGTTAACCATCATATCCTTTGCTATGGTCATTCACCTCCAAATATTATGAGAGAAAGAAAAGCTTACCGAATAAACGGCAATAAAAAAACGAGTTCTCTTACAGAACCCGCGTGTACTTCACCTAATAGAACCAGTGAAAACTATCTAGCCCAGTGACATTATCAACTAAGGCGAGAAGCGGGTGCTTCTGCTTTTATTTCTCAACCATCATAGTATAGCAAAAACTAATCTTTTTGTCAATGTTTTTCATACAGTTTGTCTTCCTTTTCTGAAAATGATTAGATTAGCAGACTTTCTAGCAGTGATTCCCGCTTCTTTGCTATACTAAAGAAAAACGAGGTGAACCCACATGAAAAAAATCGAACCTATTCCACCTTCTCTTCCTCTTCTTACAAAGGGAGAGTTTTATTTAGAAGATGAGGAGATCTTCTCTGGTCTTCTGATCAACGGGGGTGACCAAAGCTATCTCGATGCCAAAAATATGGTATTAAGAGAGAGTCATATCCAAAAACTTACGATGCAAAAAACAGTTTTACGTCATTTTGAATGCAGTAATGTCATTTTTGAAAAATGTGATTTTTCCAATCTGGAGTGGATTGGTGGCAGTTTCCACCAAGTCGTGTTTCATCAATGTAAATTAACAGGTACGAATTTTGCCGAAAGTTATCTTCGAGACTGTACTTTCACTGATTGTATTGCTTCGATGGCTTCCTTTAGTAGTACAAACTTGAAAGCTGTCTCCTTCGATCATTGTCAATTAGAAGACAGCGAATTTTATGAGGTCACTTGGAAAAACCTTTTTTTGTCTGACAATCAGTTAACCGGTTCGAACTGGTTTCGAACTTCTCTGAAGGGATTAGACTTTACGACTAATTTCTTCACAGCAATCGCTTTATCTCAAGATTCTTTGGCGGGACTAATCGTCAACCAAGAGCAAGCACTTGTGATCGCCCAAGCCCTTGGTTTGCAGATCAAAGACTAGATCAACGAATCCGCCGCCACAGTGCAATAAGCATCCAAATAGATAAGACCAAACTGATGATCAAGGCAATTCCCCATCCGAAAACGGAATGGGTAAAGGGTAACTGGAGATTCATTCCGAAGAATCCTGTCACAATAGTTGGAACGGTCAAGATCAGCGACCAGACCGTCAAAAATTTCATCGTGTCATTCAAGTTGTTATTCAGCAAATTATTATAAGTGCCAGAGAGCTGGTCTAAAATCTGCGAAGCTAAGTTCGTCATTTCAACTGCTTGTCGTGCTTCGATCAGTGCATCGTCCAACTCTTCTTTTTCCTTTTCTGACAACTTGCGATAAATAGCCAATGCCTTGATTTGTTCTAAAAGTACTACATTTTGTTTTGTTCCTGTAACTAAGTAAACCAAACCGATCTCTAAATCTGAAAGTTGCAGCAGATTCTTGTTCGTTGTTTTTTCCCTTAACTTTAGGTTGAGCCGTTGACGTTCGCTATTTACTTCCTCGATTAAAGGAAAAAAGGAATCAGAAATCAAAAACAATGTACGAAACAATAAACTGTATACACTCATGTCTGGCATTCGTTCCAAAAGCGATCGAATTAGTCGAATCACGTACTCGGTATTCGGCGTGGTAAATGTAAACAAACCGTCTTCTTTTAAAATAAAAGCGATAGGACTAGTTTCATAATGATTATCGACTTTTTGCTGGTGCGGAACATTTGATACAAGCAGTAACGCTTCATCAAAAGAATCGTACTCTACGCGCGCCCGTTCATTTTTATCTAGAGAATAAGTCAGCATCTCGTCACTAATGCCATATTCTTCTTTTAAGTTTTTAACAGCTAGCACATCGTTTTGCTGTACATTGATCCAAAAATTACGGTCTTGATTAAAATAGTGTTTTTCCCGCATACTCTATCCTCCTGACATTTGTTTCCAGTATAAAGAAAAAAGTCGCTCAAATAAAGGTTTACCCTTTATTTGAGCAACTGTAAATCAAATGGCTACTTTGGTTTGGCGAATCTCTGCTAATTTTTCTTCGATCATCTTCAAGACTTCTTCTTTTGCTTGAGGATCTTCCACAAAATTATAGCGGTCTCCATCGATTTGGATTTTTGGACTTTCTTTGTATTCTTCATACCATTGATCGTAACGTCTGTTCAATTCTTTGTAATAATCGTACAGACTTGGGTCAAAGGACAATTGTTCATACGAACGACCACGTTTTTCGATACGCTCTAACATCGTATCAAAAGATACACGAATATGAACTAATAAATCCGGGTGTTTTTTATGGGCAGCATAGGGCAGTTCTTCCATCATGTTTTTCAGCAGTTCATCATACACACGAACTTCCGTTTCTGTTGCTCTTCCTAGATCTGCATTTAGATGGAAAAGCAGTGAATCTTCATAAATCGAACGGTCCAATACATTATTGTCATCTTTCATTGCTTGTTTGATGCTTGCAAAACGTTTATTCAAAAAATAAATTTGCAGCAAAAAAGCATACTGTTCGGGGTTTGCATAAAATAAGGGCAAGACTTCATTATCATCAATCGATTCATAAAATGCCTGACTATCAAAGTGTTCAGCCATCATTTCTGTTAAACTTGATTTTCCGGCACCAATTGTACCTGCTAAAACGATCACGCTCATTTACCTCCAGCTCACTTCATCACTAAATATTGTGTTTAACTCCAACCTTTTTAAATATACCCCCAATATCTAGTAGTGTCAATTGTATTTTTTTCTAGTCAAAGAAGAAAAAAAGTCAAAAAATTCTTAAGAAAAAAGTGTTTTTTCTTTAGAAAACGTATTCTTAGTTTTACTTCTGAGATGGTTTTAGTAAAATAAAGGAGGAATGTTTTTTGAGACCCTTAGTGGACAAAAAAATTCGTGAAGCAGCGCAACTCGTTTTGGGCGCTTTATTTTTTGCTTAAAAATCACTTTTACGTGAGAAGGAGTTAGATTATGGCAAACTATGGCCAAGGAGAATCAAGCGGAAAGATCATATTGATGGGCGAGCACGCGGTTGTTTATGGAGAACCAGCGATTGCCTTTCCTTTCTATGCAACAAAAGTCACCGCATTCCTTGAAGAGCTGGATGCAATGGACGATCAACTGGTTTCTTCCTACTATTCAGGAAATTTAGCCGAAGCTCCTCATGCATTAAAAAATATCAAAAAATTATTCATTCACTTAAAAAAACAGCATGACATCCAAAAAAACTTGCAACTGACCATTGAAAGCACGATTCCTGCTGAACGTGGAATGGGATCAAGCGCTGCAGTCGCCACAGCAGTCACTCGTGCTTTTTATGATTACTTAGCATTTCCTTTGTCTCGTGAAATACTATTAGAAAATGTCCAGCTTTCGGAAAAAATCGCCCACGGTAATCCTAGTGGAATCGATGCAGCCGCTACTAGCAGCTTGCAGCCGATTTATTTTACAAAAGGGCATCCTTTCGACTACTTTTCTTTGAACATCGATGCTTTTTTGATTGTCGCTGATACAGGAATCAAAGGACAAACAAGAGAAGCCGTCAAAGATGTCGCTCACCTCTTTGAAACCCAGCCTCATGAAACTGGACAAATGATCCAAAAATTAGGATACTTGACGAAGCAAGCAAAACAAGCAATCATTGAAAATTCACCAGAAACGTTGGCACAGACAATGGATGAATCACAATCACTTCTGGAAAAGCTGACAATCAGCAATGATTTTCTTAATCTATTGATCCAAACAGCAAAAGATACCGGGGCATTGGGTGCCAAATTAACTGGCGGTGGACGCGGTGGCTGTATGATTGCATTAGCACAAACAAAAACAAAAGCCCAAGAAATCAGTCAAGCACTTGAAGATGCGGGTGCTGCTGAAACTTGGATACAAGGATTAGGAGTACATACCTATGTTTAAAGGCAAAGCACGCGCATATACCAACATTGCTCTAATCAAATATTGGGGTAAGAAAAATGAAGAACTCATCCTTCCAATGAACAACAGCCTTTCGTTAACATTGGATGCATTTTATACAGAGACAGAAGTCATCTTTTCTGATAGCTATATGGTAGATGAATTTTATCTAGATGGCACCTTGCAAGACGAAAAAGCAACAAAAAAAGTCAGTCAGTTTCTTGACCTTTTTCGTAAAGAAGCCGGCCTCTCACTAAAAGCTTCAGTAATCAGTCAGAATTTCGTTCCTACCGCAGCTGGATTAGCCTCCTCTGCCAGCGGGCTAGCTGCTTTAGCAGGAGCTTGTAATACTGCTCTTAAGCTTGGATTAGACGATCTCTCTCTTTCAAGATTTGCTCGACGCGGGTCTGGTTCAGCTTGCCGAAGTATTTTCGGTGGTTTCGTCGAATGGGAAAAAGGCCATGACGACTTAAGTTCTTACGCTAAGCCAGTCCCTTCCGATTCTTTCGAAGACGATTTAGCAATGGTTTTCGTTTTGATCAACGACCAGAAAAAAGAAGTGTCCAGCAGAAATGGGATGCGTCGGACAGTCGAAACATCCAGTTTTTATCAAGGCTGGTTAGATTCCGTTGAAGGGGATCTATATCAATTGAAACAAGCAATCAAAACAAAAGATTTCCAACTTCTCGGAGAAACGATGGAAAGAAACGGACTAAAAATGCATGGAACGACTTTAGCTGCCCAGCCTCCATTCACTTACTGGTCTCCTGACAGCTTAAAAGCGATGGATGCGGTGCGACAATTGAGAAAGCAAGGCATTCCATGCTACTTTACGATGGATGCTGGCCCTAATGTCAAAGTTTTAGTGGAAAACAGCCATTTATCTGAGGTACAAGAAACATTTACCAAATTATTTAGCAAAGAACAAGTAATTACTGCCCATGCTGGTCCAGGAATTGCGATTATTGAATAAAGGGAGATTTTTATGATTGAAGTATCTGCACCAGGCAAACTCTATATTGCCGGAGAATATGCAGTTGTTGAAACAGGCCATCCAGCAGTTATCGCTGCAGTCGATCAATTCGTGACAGTCACTGTAGAATCTGCACGAAAAGTCGGAAGTATCCAATCTGCACAATATAGTGGGATGCCTGTACGTTGGACAAGACGCAACGGAGAATTAGTTTTAGATATTCGGGAAAATCCTTTTCATTATATCCTTGCTGCTATTCGCTTGACTGAAAAGTATGCACAAGAAAAAAACATTCTTTTATCCTTTTATGATCTGAAAGTAACAAGTGAGTTAGACAGTTCAAATGGCCGGAAATATGGATTGGGTTCTAGCGGTGCCGTGACCGTTGCAACAGTCAAAGCCTTGAATGTTTTTTACGCGTTGAATTTATCTCAGTTGGAGATTTTCAAGATTGCAGCACTAGCCAATTTAGCAGTTCAAGATAATGGTTCCTGCGGCGACATCGCTGCTAGCTGTTATGGTGGCTGGATCGCTTTCTCAACCTTCGACCATCCTTGGCTCCAAGAACAAGAAACTCAGCATTCTATCAGTGAGTTACTTGCCCTGGATTGGCCAGGTCTATCCATTGAGCCATTGATTGCTCCTGAAGATTTACGTTTATTGATTGGTTGGACGGGTAGCCCTGCCTCTACTTCTGATTTGGTCGATCAAGTTCACCGTTCGAGAGAAGATAAAATGGTGGCTTATCAGCTTTTCTTAAAAAACAGTACAGAATGTGTCAACGAAATGATCAAAGGGTTTAAAGAAAATAATGTAACGTTGATCCAACAGATGATTCGAAAAAACCGACAATTACTGCATGATTTATCTGCAATCACTGGGGTCGTCATCGAAACGCCTGCTTTGAACAAATTGTGTAATTTAGCTGAACAGTATGAAGGAGCCGCAAAATCTTCTGGTGCAGGTGGTGGCGATTGCGGAATCGTAATTGTTGACCAGAAATCTGGCATTCTTCCTTTAATGAGTGCATGGGAAAAAGCAGAAATCACTCCACTGCCGTTACATGTCTATAGCGATCAAAGAAAGGAAAACCGATGAATCGAAAAGACGAACATGTTTCACTAGCTAAAGCCTTTCATGATAAACAAAAAAACGAATTTGACTTCGTACGGATCATCCATAACCCTTTGCCGCAAATAGCAGTTTCTGATGTTGATCTAAGCACACAGGCAGCTGGTTTTACACTAAGTAGCCCGTTTTATATCAATGCAATGACTGGCGGAAGCGAAAAAACAAAAAAAATCAACCAAGATCTTGCAATCGTCGCAAGAGAAGCAGATTTGATGATTGCCACTGGTTCAGTCAGCGCTGCCTTGAAAGACCCTTCTTTAGCTGATACTTATACGATTATGCGACAAGAATATCCTCACGGGAAAATCATTGCCAACATCGGTGCAGGGACTTCTGTCGAAAGAGCCAAAGAAGCTATCCGATTGTTTCACGCAGATGCCTTACAAATTCATTTGAATGCACCTCAAGAGTTGGTTATGCCTGAGGGAGACCGTGATTTTACCAATTGGAAAGTACTTATTCAAGAGACTCAAACAGCCATTGACGTCCCCCTCATCGTAAAAGAAGTCGGTTTTGGCATGACAAGAGAAACGCTCAATGATCTAGCTGCTTTAGGAGTTCATACAGTTGATATCAGCGGTCGAAGCGGAACAAGCTTCACCCAGATCGAAAACGCCCGTCGCTCCAAGCGGGAACTGAGTTATTTAGCTGACTGGGGGCAATCGACAGTCTCTTCATTGCTTGAAGCAAATGAAGCAGACACTTCTATGGAAATCCTAGCCTCCGGAGGTATCCGCAATGCCTATGACATATTTAAAGCCCTTTGTCTCGGCGCAAATGCAGTGGGTACTTCAGGAACCGTACTGACGCATCTGATGAATCATGGCGTAGAAGAAACTATTATACTGATGAAGCAATGGCAAGAAGAGCTTCGTCTGCTTTATACTATGGTCGGCGCAACGAATACCGCGGCCCTACACCAACAATCTCTGATCTTTTCCGGACCAGTGAAGGATTGGTGCGAAGCAAGAGGGATCGACTTAGTGAAGTATGGAAGACGCACAGAAAAGAGCGTGGGACAAAAGTAAAGAACACTTTTGTCTCACGCTCTAAACACGTACAAACGGCGGAAGCAAAAGCAACTCCTTCGGAAATAAGCTGAAATTCACAAAAATTTGAAAAGCAATTTTCGTGAATTCCTTCTTATTTCTTGGAGTTAAACGCTTCTGTCCCAGCCTCTTTTTTCGAATAAATGATGTTTAATCAGCTGTCCTTCGGTATTCGTTCAATCCGCTGATTTCACAACCTCTCCACTAAACAGTGTACTAAAGCTCTTTTAAGGTTGTTTTCCGATATAGGCAAGTATGCCTCCGTCCACATACAAGACATGGCCGTTAACGAAATCAGATGCGCTAGAAGCCAAGAAGACAGATGGTCCAGCCAAATCGATTGGCTCGCCCCAGCGTGCTGCTGGCGTACGTCCAACGATAAATTGATCGAATGGATGACGTTCACCGTTTTCTTGTGTTTCGCGTAATGGAGCAGTTTGCGGTGTAGCAATATAACCTGGTCCAATTCCATTACATTGGATATTGTATTGACCGTATTCAGAAGCGATGTTTTTCGTC
The DNA here is from genome assembly GCF_051711605.1 of Enterococcus sp. DIV0436a. Classification (NCBI taxonomy): domain Bacteria; kingdom Bacillati; phylum Bacillota; class Bacilli; order Lactobacillales; family Enterococcaceae; genus Enterococcus; species Enterococcus sp. DIV0436a. The sequence goes on along the minus strand of NZ_JBIONA010000001.1, from coordinate 227,557 downwards.
AGCATTTTTAATCCGCCTTTTGCCGCAGCATAAGCACTGACCGTTTCGCGTCCTAATTCACTCATCATGGAGCAGATATTGATGATTTTACCGCCGCCTTTTTCGATCATATCCGGAATAACTGCTTTTGAAACGATGAATGGGGCATTTAAATCCACGTCGATTACTTGGCGGAAGTCTGCCGCATCCATTTCGATCATCGGTGTCCGTTTGATGATCCCTGCATTGTTGACTAGAATATCAACTGAACCTACATCTTCTTTGATCTGTTGAACCATCGCTTGAACCGCTTCTTCATCGGTCACATCGCAGATATAACCTTTTGCATCGATGCCTGCTTCTTTATAATGCGCTATACCTTCATCAACTGATTCTTGGTTCAAGTTATTAAATACGATTTTTGCTCCTGCTGTAGCTAAAGAGCGTGCAATCTCAAATCCAATACCATAGACAGCACCGGTGACTAATGCTACTTTTCCATCTAAACGAAACATATCCATACTAAATTCCATCATTTTCTCTCCCTTATGCTTATTTTAATTGATCCATTTGCACCATATCCATGTCTGTATAGGTGATATTTTCTCCGCACATTGCCCAGATGAATGAGTAATTGCTTGTACCTACACCTGAATGGATCGACCAGCTTGGCGAAATAATGGCTTGTTCATTGTCTACAACTAAATGTTTTGTTTCATCTGGTTTGCCCATCATGTGGAACACACGTGTATCTTCATTGGCATAATCAAAGTAGACATAAGCTTCCATACGACGTTCATGTGTATGACAAGGCATCGTATTCCAAGCACTTCCTGGTTCTAAAATCGTATAACCCATTTGTAATTGACAGCTTTCGCATACATTTGGATGGATGTATTGATAGATTTTACGTTCATTCAGTGTCAGGCCTTCACCAGTTTCCATTGGTTTTACTTGGTCGATACTGATTTTTACATTTGGATATTTATGATGAGCTGGAACAGAACTAATATAGAATTTAGCTGGGTTTTCAGCATCTTGAGAAGAAAATACAACATGTCGTGTTTCTTTTCCGATATAGTATCCGTCTTGTTTTTTCATTTCTTCTTTTTGCCCATCGATCTCGATGAATCCTGGTCCACCGATATTGATCACACCTAGTTCACGACGCTCTAAGAAGTAATCAACACCTAGTTCTTTGTCTAATGTGATTTCTAATTCTTTTTCAGTAGGTGTCACTCCACCAAAGATCATTCGATCGTTGTGCGTATAAGTCAAACTGATTTTCCCTGGTTCAAATACCTTTTCTACTAAAAATTCTTTTCTCAATTGTTCCGTTGAATAATGACGGATATCTTCTGGACTGTGTGTATAACGTGTTTCCATTTCTTGCATTTTCTTCTACTCCTTCTATCGAATGATTTTTCCAGAGCCGCATGCTAAAAATTGTGCGACTTCTTCTTGACTGAATTGGTTGCAGTCCCCATGGATCGTATGCTTCAAGGCAGAAGCTGCCGTAGCAAAATCAATGATTTCTTGCGGAGACATATTGGATAAAATCCCATGGAGCACGCCACCTGCAAAAGCATCTCCGCCACCTACTCGATCCACGATTGGGGTGATTCTATGGACTTGGGATTCCACATATTCATGGTTCATCCACAATGTCCCCTTCAATTCATTTTCACTTGCTGAATGAACGGTACGCTTGGTCGAATAAAACACCTGAATATTCGGGAACTTTTCCTGCATTTTTTGATAATAATAAATTAGAGGTTGTTCTTCTGCTTCTGGCGCTTTCTCGATACCTAACAAATAAAGAGCATCCATTTTTCCAGCTGAGCAGATATCTACTAAAGGTAAAAGCTGATGGATTACTTCGCTGGCTTCTTGCTGTGTCCATAATTTTCCACGATAGTTGATATCGAAGCTGATCAGGCAGCCAGCTTTTTTTGCAGCTTCTATCACCTGTTTCGTCATTTTTTGCCATTTTTTAGACAAAGCTGGGGTGATTCCTGAAACATGAAATATATCTATTCCTTGGAATAACTCCTCTAGCGTCCATTCCAAATGATCCATTTCAGCAAAACTTGATCCGGCACGATCATAGATCACTGAGGCGGCGCGTTCGCCACTACCAGTTTCCATATAATAAGTACCTAGTCTTGATCCACCAGATAATACCTGTTTCGTATCTACTCCATAACATTGCAAGTGCTTTTTGACTGCTTTTCCCAATGCGTTATCAGGTACTTTTGTAGCAAAAATCGCTTCATGTCCGTAATTAGCTAAAGAAATTGCTACGTTTGCTTCCCCTCCGCCATAATGGGCAGCGAATCGTTCACTTGAATCGATACGGGTTCCCTGCTCTGTGGACAATCGCAACATGATTTCTCCGAGTGTCACTACTTTTCCCATAAGCAGCTACCTCTTGATTTCTTTCATTTTTGCTGCATACTGTTGCGCGACTTCCGTTACTTTGTCGAAATCTCCTGTAGCTGCGGGTGCTAAAAGGTTCCCACCTACTCCGACTGTTACGACACCAGCATCGAACCACTCTTTCATATTGTCCAGACTCACACCGCCAGTTGGCATGATATTGACTTGAGGCATCGGCGCCTTGAAGGCAGAAATGATACTTGGTCCATAAGCGCTTCCAGGAAATAGTTTGACGATATCTACCCCGCTTTTCAGCGCTGTTTTGATCTCGGTAATAGTCATACATCCTGGTAAGTAAGGAATTTGATACAGATTACACATCTCTGCCGTTTCTTGATCAAAGGAAGGGCTAACAATATACTCTGCGCCAGCTAAGATAGCCAAGCGAGCTGTGACAGCGTCTAATACTGTGCCTGCGCCAATCACTATTTCTGGTTGGTCTTTGTAGAATGACAAAAGTTCTTTGATTACTTGATCTGCTTGAGGGACTGTAAAAGTCAACTCAATACCAGTTAGACCACCTTTGATGATTGCGTGGCAAGCATTCAAAGCTTCTTCTTTGCTTTTTCCGCGTACCACCGCAATCACTCCGGCGTTTTTCAATCGAGATAAAATATCAATTTTTTTCATCTTCTCCACCTATTTCCTATTTAGAAATTTTATTTTATAACTTGGAAATCTATACCCATATTATACGGCAGAAAAGAAAAATTGCAAACGCTTTTTTCATTATTTTTGAATTCTTTGCTCGATTTCGCTTTTTGTTTGCTTGAGGGCACTGATTATTTGTTCTTTTGACTCATCTGTTAAACGATATTTCGGCATACTTACACTAAATGCACCAATGATTTGTTCGTTTTTCACGATTGAGGCTCCTATACAAAAAATATCACGTTCGATTTCTTCATCGTCAAATGCGATGTGGGTTTCTTTTACCGTTTGGATTTCCTTTTTCAACCGTAATGCATTGGTGATCGTATATTCTGTGTAAGGGATCAACGGATGCTTTTCAAGATAATCAGTGTACTGCTCTTCACTGAATTCTGCTAATACGGCTTTGCCCATCGCAGAATTGTATAATGGTCGGGTGATTCCGATTTTTGAAGACATACGGATCGTTTGATGTTTTGGATCTAGTTTGTTCACGTACAAAATCTCATTGTTGTCCAATACCCCTAAGTGGATAGTCTCATCGATCTTTTGCTGCAGCTGTTCTAAAAACGGTAAAGTCAACTCTACCAAATCGATTTGTTCAATGTTTTTATTCGCGTAGCGAATAAGCTTTGCACCTAAACGATAGTTTTTCTCTGAATTTTTATTTACGTAGCCGATCATCAGCAAAGTATCTAGTATTTTCAAGACTGTAGAAGAGGTCATTCCCACACCCTTTGCGATCGTCTGCAAAGAGACATCTTGGTTTTCCGCTAAATAGTCTAGTATTTTAGAGGCTTTGATCAATACAGTTCCATAAGGCTTTTTATTTTCCATATAATATTCTCCTATTTCTTTATAAGAAAAATTATAGCGGAAATACCATCAATTTAAAAGAGATATCCAGATATAAACTACCATTTCTCTTTACAGGCAATTTAATGTTGAAGATCCGCTTCGTTTTTACATCAAACTTTGATATAAAGCAATGATTTCTTCTACTGTCGTTTCTCTTGGATTTCCTGGTGTGCATACATCTCGCAAAGCATCTTCTGCAATTGCTGGGATATCTGCTTCTTTTACACCTAATTCAGAAATGGTTTCTGGGATTCCAACCGCTTTGCTCAACCGATCGATCTCACCACAAGCCGCTTCTCTTACATCTTCTAAAGACATTTCAGCTGCTCCTTTAATCCCTAGAACAAGAGCGATCTCACGGTACTTTTCTCCAGTATATTCTTTGTTATATTTCATGACAGTTGGCAAAAGTGCTGCACACGCTACGCCATGAGGAATGTTGTACCATGCACTTAACGGGTGAGCCATCCCGTGTACCAGTCCTAAACCGACATTTGAGAAGCCCATTCCCGCAATATACTGTCCTAATGCCATTTTTTCTCGCCCATTTTGATCGCCATCTACAGAAGCTTCCAAAGAATGACCGATGATTTCGATTGCTTTTAAATGCAGCATATCAGTCATTTCCCAAGCGACTTTTGTGATAAACCCTTCAATAGCATGCGTCATAGCATCCATACCTGTTGATGCAGCCAATTTTTTCGGCATTCCCATCATCATATCGCTGTCGATGAACGCGACGATTGGGATATCATGAGGATCAACACAAACAAATTTTCGGTGATTTACTTCATCTGTGATGACGTAGTTGATCGTTACTTCTGCTGCTGTTCCAGAAGTCGTTGGTATAGCTAATATAGGTAAACATGGATTTTTCGTATCAGCAACACCTTCTAAACTAATGACGTCTGAAAACTCTGGATTCGTCAAAATAATCCCAATGGCTTTTGCCGTATCGATTGGCGAACCTCCACCGATTGCGATCAAACAGTCTGCCTCTGCCTCTTTAACAAAAGCCACTCCATCTTTTACATTTTGGATCGTTGGATTAGGTACGATCCCGTCGTATAAAGCATAATCGATTGCTGCTTTATCTAGAAGTTCTGTTACTTTTGTTGCTATACCGTGCTCGATCAATCCTTTGTCAGTAATGACAGCTGCTTTGCTGAATCCTCGCTGCTGAAATTCAGGGACGATCGACTCAATCGCTCCTTTTCCAAAATACGATGTTTCATTTAAAATCATTCGATTACTCATTTTTTATTCCTCCTAATTTGTATTATTTTTCACAATAAAAACGAAAGAACCCCAAGCAACCGGTTGCCCAGTTGCTTGTTACTACAGTTCAAAGACTGGCATCAATTCCCAACTGACTGGAGAGGCATCTGGATTTGTCTCCATGATATCTTCCATGTACTTCCACCATTTTTGATTGATAGATGTATTTGCCATTTTTTCCCATAACTTTTCATCTTCGATCACTAAGTAACCAAATAACAAACTTATACTCGGATCAAGATAGATCGAATAGTCGATGACCCCGTGTTCACGAAGTGCTGTACGCATTTCTGGCCAAAGTTCATCATGTCTTTTTTTGTATTCTTCTTGTTTTTCTGGGTAAACTTTCATGCAAAAAGCTTTTTTCACCATGTCAGACACCTGCTTTCGTATGAACTTCCTCCAAATAACCTGCTTTCGGAGTAACACCAAACGCATCTGCTAAATGCCACAGGTTTTCGTCCGTGATTGTTTGCAAGATTGGCCCTTGCGCTTTAACGTACGTATAGACTTCTGCTGCCTTTTCTGCTGTCTCGATCAAACCAAAGACTTCATCCATGTCTTTTCCTGACCCGTAGATTCCATGTTGTGGCCATAAAACCAATCGAGTTTCTTTCATTTTTTCAGCTGTCGCTTCCCCAATCTCATTTGTTCCCGGAACCATCCACGGAATGATGGAAATTCCTTCTGGAAAAACAACTAAGCATTCCGTACACATTTGCCATAGCGTACGACTAAAGGAACGTTCGTCTAATTCATGCGTAAAACTCATCGCTAATAGATGACTAGCATGGCAATGCATAACGATCCGATTATCTGGGTCTACTTCTAAACGGGCGATATGACTCATGAAATGACTTGGCAACTCGCTTGTAGGAAGGCATTCGTTTTCCAGCCCCCACAAAAGTTCCAGTGTTTTGCCATCTTCAGCAACTCGAACGATTCCAAGATTCTCGGCAGGTTCGCTCGCTACATTTTTAAAATATCTTCCTGAACCAGTTACAATAAAATAGCATCCTGCCAAACGGCTGGCATCAAAAATCATCGAGATGCGGCGGATCACTTTTTCAGGATCCAAGAACGGTGTGATCTCTTCTTCTTTTAGTAAATAAGAAATATTCCCGCCATTTCTTTCATCCCATCCCAAGCGATAAAGATTCGATGTCGTTTCGATCATTTCTTTCACATAAGGCGCTTGTAAAATATCTATTTTTTTCAATATAGCCACACTCCTATTTTCTTAATTCCAACACGTCTTTTTGATATTCCTGGACTTCTTCCAGCCAATCCAAACCAACTGGAACTTGATTTTTGTAACAGAAATAATTCCATACATCGGCATACGGGAAATCTTTCAATTCTTCCGTATAAGCCATTCTTGAAGTAAAGTCAAAAGCCAGCTCCATTTCTTTCAATCGCTCAACTGGTTCCAGCATAGCTTTCAGCAGTGCTTTTTGTGTATTTCTCGTACCGATGACCCAAGCAGCGATACGGTTGATCGTTGCGTCAAAGAAATCCAGACCGATATTTGTTTTTTCCAACAATTCGTTACGGACTAGTTCTTTAGCGATTTCCTGCAATTCATCATCCATCAAAACCACATGGTCTGAATCCCAACGCACTGGACGGGAAACATGCAGCATGATTCCTTTACTGAATAAAGCTAATGAAGATAATTTATTGGAAATCACTTCTGTTGGATGAAAATGTCCAGCATCTAGACAAACAAGTTTGTCACGAGTCAACCCGTAACCCATATAAAATTCATGGGAGCCGACTGTATAAGCTTCAGCGCCTAAACCAAATAGTTTGCTTTCTACTGCATCTTGTACATACCGTCCATCTAACTCTTCTGTAAAAATTTCATCGAGTGATTCCATTAAACGTTTCCGTGGAATAAAACGATCAATCGGATTATCTTTCATCCCATCAGGTACCCAAAAGTTATTGATACTTGTTTGTCCAGTTTCTTTTCCAAAGTATTCCGCGATTTTGCGGCTTCTTTTCCCGTGTTCAATCCAGTATTCACGAACTTCTTTATCTGGATGAGCCAATGTAAAGCCGTCTTTCATCATTGGATGCGAAAAGAAAGTCGGATTGAAGTCAAGACCGATTTCTTCTTTTTTTGCCCACTCTACCCATTTTTCAAAATGTTTCGGCTCAATTTCATTTAGATCGACAGATTCTTCTGTATCCAAATAGATAGCATGAAGGTTCAATTTGTGTTTGCCCGGTATCAACGAATAAGCCTTCTCCAGATCTTGTCTAAGCTCTTCAGGTGTTCGTGCGGCTCCTGGAAAATTCCCTGTCGCCATGATTCCACCGGTCAATTCGCCATCCGGTGTCAAGAAACCTTTGACATCGTCTCCTTGCCAGCAATGCATAGAAATTTTGATGTCCTGTATCTTTTCTAGTACAGCATCTGTATCTACACCGATAGTTGCATATTTTTCTTTTGCTTGTTCGTAATTTTTTTCAATCGTGTTCATACGATTACTCCTTTGATTTTATTCACGTACCATTCCATCGTGTTTTGCTTATTTTCATCTGGGTAAAAAGTTTCACATGGAAACGACTGTTTGATTACATTTCTTGCTTGTTCTATATTCGAAAACTGACCTGTACTGAGCATTTGCATGGCAACATTCCCGATTGCTGTGGCTTCACTAGGACCTGCTTCTACAATGATTCCGGCATAATCTGCTGTCAATTGATTCAGTAGACGATTATTCGATCCGCCCCCTACGATGTGCAGCTTTTCCAATTTCGTTCCAGTTAAGTGTTCTACTTTGATCAGCTCTTGTGCGTAACAAAGAGCAAGATTATCATACATACAACGAGCGATAGCTCCCGGTGAGACAGGGACTGGCTGCTCTGTTTCAAAACAGTATTGCTGAATCTCTTCTATCATATTTTGGGGATTCAAAAATCGAGGGTCATTGATTTCCATCACTTGCTGCAGCGGTTTTTCTTTTGCAGCAAGCTCTGCCAATTCCGCATAACTGTACTCGTACTCTTGCATTCGGGCAACTTCCTGGATCAACCACATCCCCATGATGTTTTTCAAAAAACGCACCGTGTTATGGGCACCCCATTCATTCGTATAATTTTCAGAAAAAGCATTGCGAGAAACATTGGCGATCTTTGTTTCAATCCCTAAAAGCGACCATGTCCCACTGCTGATATAACCCCAACGTTCTCCTTGACCTGGCGTTCCTAATACAGCTGACGCCGTATCATGACTTGCTACTGTGATAAAGGTCACATCTGGCAAATCATATTTTGAAAATTGTTCTTTTTGCAGATCTCCTAGTATCGTTCCCGGCTCTGTCAATGGTGGAAATAATTCCTTCGAGACACCGATTTTTTCAAGAAGTTCTATTTCCCATTCTTTTGTCCCTGCATTCAGCAGCTGCATAGTAGATGCATTAGTTTTCTCCGTCACCATGTTACCAGTAAAGACATACCCTAAATAATCAGGTATCAGTAACAATTTATGTGCTTTTGCCAAATTTTCTTTTTCTTCAGCAAACAATTGGAACAAGGTATTGAAAGGCTGGATCTGAATCCCTGTCTGCTCATACAACTTATCTAGAGAATAGATTTCAGAAAACTGTTCTACTGCTCCATTGGTACGCTTGTCCCGATAAGCAATCGGATCATTTATCCGATCCCCTTGTTCGTCAATCAGACAGTAATCGACTGCCCATGTATCGATCCCCGCAAAAAGACGATCAATCCCTGTCTGCTTTAATTTTTCAAATCCAATCAAAATCTCTTTGATAAGATAATCGATCTTCCAGCGATCGTGACCGTCTTTGTTCCGAAAGCCGTTTTTGAACCGGTGTACTTCTTCCAAGATCAAAGCACCTTTTGCATCCCTCGTACTTTTCATTAGTCGTCCGCTTGATGCACCGATATCGATGGCAACAAATGTTGGATTCATTTCTCCACCTCTTTTACTTTATTGTTGATTAGCGCTTTATTAATAAAGCGTTATCATTTATTAACAATGCTATCATAATACAGAATCTTATATTTTGCTTCACACTATTTTGGTATATAATTGCATTATCTTGACAAGTTGGGAGTGTTTACATGGATTACTGGGAAAAAGCCAACCACTCATGGTCTGAAGACTCAAAAAGAGTGATCTTGACGCCTACACAAAGAAGCAGGAAATTATTTTTTTATATCCAAGAAATCGGTTACTTCAAAGCACCAATCCCTTACTATACTGAACGAGCACATTTACCTTCTTACTTGATAAAGTTTACTTTGTCTGGCGAAGGTTCGCTTACATATAATGATAATCAGCAACAGCTAAAAGCTGGAGACTTATTTTTTATTGACTGCCAAGAATATCAGCGTTATCAAACGATCAGCGAAGAACCATGGGAAATGGATTGGATCCATTTGAATGGTCAGAACGTCCAATCATTTTATCAGGAGTTCACAAAAGACGGCCATAACACCTTCCATTCAACAGGGGATCCATCAGAAAACAAGATCCACCATTTGATCACAGAATTGATCCACATGCAACAAGGCACGAATGCCCGTACCGATTTCCAGTCCTCTGTAGCTATCCACGAGTTGCTGAATGAACTGATTTTGCAAAAGTATCAGCTAGATTTCGAAGAAGAGGATATTCCCGCCTACGTTTACAAACTGAAGCAATACTTAGACGAACATTTCAAAGAAACGATTACACTTGATCAATTAGAACAACAATTCTTATTGAATAAATATCAGCTGAGCAAAGATTTTTCCAAATTTATCGGTTCTCCACCAATCGATTATTTGATCAGCAAAAAACTCTCTTACGCTAAAGACCTTCTTCGGTATACAGAATTTACGGTTCGAATGATTTCCGAAGAAATAGGGATTGAGAATTTTGCTTACTTTAGCCGCCTGTTCAAAGCAAAAACAGGACTATCGCCGAGAGACTTTCGTAAATTCAGCTGATTCATATAATATGTACGTTATTCTTTCAAAATATTTTGAAATATATAGATAAAAATAAAATAACCGCAGTTTCTGCTTCTATGTAAACAACAGCAGCTACTGCGGTTATTTTTTAGTGATCATTCTCATTGTTCATCTTCAAAATGTTCATAATGAACCAACTGTTTCTGTGTATCACGTTTCAAAAATTCTTTAGGCGTTATGCCGAACTCTCTCTTGAATGCTTTCAGAAAATGCGGATAAGAAGAAAAACCACTTTTACTATATACAGCACTAGAGCTGCGGTATTCTCGCAACAAGTGCTTGGCATAGATCAGCTTTTTCTTCATTACATACTGATGAAACGTAAATCCAGTGTACTTTTTAAATTCTCGTGTGATATGGTATTTGCTGACAAAAAACTGCTTTTCCATTTCCTCTAAAGAAAGCGGATGAGATAAATTTTTTGAGATATATTGTAACATTTGTTCCACACGCTCATTAGGAACTACAGCATTCTGTTCTTGCGCACTCTCTTCTTTTTGTACAACTTGATTGAGAAAAATCAAGTATTCTACCAGAGCTTGTTCATATTTTATGTCTTCACCGTAAATTTTTTTATCAGGAGGATGGTCGATAAATGATAATTTTTGCTTCAATACTTCCTGTTCTATTTGCAATACACGACTCCTCTTCTCTCCCATTGGTTGAAAACAAGCCGATAGATTAGACCATGGCGTGGAACGACTTTCCAGAAAAGAAGGGGTAACAAAGATATAGACACGCTCGAATACATCTGAAGATTGGCGGACGATACGATGCAAATCATTGGAATGGATGAGCAGCACACTTCCTGCTTTGATCGTAAATTGTCGTCCGTTCAAATAAAAAGTCGCTTCGCCCTTTAATGTAGCATGGATCTCATAGAAATCATGATGATGATAGATCGTTTTATTTTGGCTGACGACATCTTTGACATGATAGATTTCATACTGATCAGAAACCATCGTATTGACTTGTTCACCGCTGATTTTCTTTTGGAGCATGTGCCGCACCTCCTTTTGTTCACTTATGCACAATTTTATTATACCACGTTTTTTGTAATCAAAAAGAGCTGCTTTTATATACTCTTATAAAAAAGAAGAGACGTGGCATCTTCTAGCCCCGCCCCCTCCATTCTAAATATTAGTTAACCAACGTCTTCTTTACATTATTCAAGAAGACTTCTTCCATAACGAATCCCATCATCTTTTGTTTCTTCAAGAACCACATACAGGTACGGACGATTCTTCATGATGATTTCTTTGATTTTTGTGTACTCGATCACACCATCTCCCAAATTTACCGGCACGATTTTTTCCTGTTCGACACGAAAATCTTTCAAATGAACCGCACATATCTTTTCACCAAAACGTTCAAAAGCTTCTTCTACCAATTGGACCTGTTCTTGATAATCACTACTTGTGATCAAATTGGTCGGATCTAAAATGATTCCTAGATAGTCCGAATCTACTGCTTGGATCAGCTGCTCTACCCTTGCTAAAGAATACACCGGATGATTCAAACCTGGTTCTATCCCCACCATCATTTGGTATTTTTCTCCAGCTTTTACCAAGCGACGGATAACGGACACTGCTTCAGCAAATGCTTCATCTGTGAAATTTTCTTCCGTATATTGGATTTCCGGCAAAACACATCCAGTTTCCGAAGCAACCATCGACGCACCAAAGGAAGAAGCATAGCGAAGATACTGCTCGAACTTTGTCAGCAACTCTTCTCGTATCGTTAAATCTGGATGAATCATATTGATATAGCAACTTAAAATTCCTACGGTCACTTCTTGCTTTTCTAAAACTCGTTTGACATAATTTCCCATCCCAGAATTGATCTCATTTGCGCCAGAAGGTATTTCAGGAAACGAAAGACCTAAGGCGAGCTGCAGTGTATGAATCCCTTGTTCTTTTGTTTTTTCTGCAAGATCTTCTATCGTTTGGACTTCGGAAAGATCATGTCCTCTAATTGTAATGTTCAACATAACTATTCTCCTAACTCAGCATATTGGGTAGCCACATGACGATTTGCGGGAAGTAAGTAATCAAAAACAAGACGACTAAGATAACCCCATAAAAAGGAAGAAGCGGTTTCAGCATTGCCTCTGCTTTTACGCCTCCTACACTTGCACCGACATATAGTCCTGTACCTACTGGCGGCGTGATGGAGCCTACACACAGATTCATGATTGAAAACAACCCGTAATGTACAGGATCAACCCCTACACTTGTGACGATTGGTAAAAATATTGGTGTAAAAATCAAGATAGCAGGCGCCACATCCATAAACATACCCACCAGTAATAACACAAGATTGACTAATAACAGAATAATAAATTTATTATCCGTTACGCCCATAATCAACGAACTAATTGCCTGAGGAATACCGGTAAACGCCATGGCGAAAGACATCATGGAAGAAGTAGCCAATAAGAACATGATCGTCCCTGACATTGCTACTGATTGAAACAACATATTAGGTATATCTTTTAGTTTTACCGTTTTATAGTAAAACATAGCAATCAACAGGGAGTAAATGACAGCTATCGCTGAAGCTTCTACTGCTGTAAATATCCCCGTCAAGATACCACCGATAATGATGACAATCAATAGAAGGCTAGGAATCGCCTCTTTTATTATTTTTCCAGCATGAGCCATCTGTCCTTTTTCGACAACAGGGTATTTATTCTTTTTAGCAACGATGAATGCTACTAGCATGATTCCTAGCGCCCACAAAGCGCCTACGAGATAACCTCCCATAAACAAAGCAGAGATCGAAGCACCACCAGCAACAAGTGAATACATGATAAAAGCAGTACTTGGAGGAATGACCATACCTGTCGGAGCTGACGCGATATTGACCGCTGTCGCGAACTTCCGGTCATATCCTTCTTCCACTTGCTGAGGGATCAACACTCCACCAATCGCGGTAGAAGCGGCAATGGCCGAGCTAGAGATGGAACCAAATAAAGCATTCCCTAACACATTCGTATGAGCCAAAGCCCCCGGCACGCGCCCGACGAACAACATCGCAAAATCCACTAGTTTCTTAGCTATCCCTCCATTATTCATGATAATGCCCGAGAGAACGAAAAACGGAATAGCGATCAGCGAAAAACTATTGATACTTCCCACCATTTTTTGAGCTGAACTAAAAGCAGAAACATCAAACGGTATAACTAACAATAAAGTCATCATCGATGAGAATGCAATACTTATAGCAATCGGCATCCCTAATACAAGCAACACAACAAATACAAAAAATAACACTAATCCGGCTTCTATTGCCATTTTATTCCTCCATTTTTATATTTTTTCTTGAATTGCTGGCTTGTTGCTTAATGTATCGATTAGATTGATCAGGCTATAGATAATGATGAGTACCCCCGATACAGGTACTGACAGATAAACATATCCCATAGGAATACTTAAAGAAGGCGAGATCTGCCCCATTGTCAATGTGACAGCATTCCATCCGCCATACACCATGATCATCGCAGCAAATACCAGAAATAAACTTTGAACAACAACTTCTAAAATTTTACTTTTTTTGCCAGTTAATTTTTCACTTAAAACCGTTACGGCTAAATGTGCTTTTTGTCCCACAACATACGCGGAAGACAACATGGCAAACCAGACAAGACCGAATCGAACAAGCTCTTCCGTGACCGTATTTGGATTTCCTAAAACCGTTCTGGAAAATACTTGCCATAAAACAACAGCGACCATCCCAACAAGCAAAACAGCTCCCAGGATCTCTAATACCTTGTTTAAAATCATTTTCATCACAGCTACGCTCCTTGCTCTTGGATCTTTTGATAAAGGTCTTTGTAGGTAGGATCGTTTTTGAATATATCATGAAGTGGGGCAACTGCCTCTCGAAACGGTGTATTATCTACATCATTGAATTGGACTCCATGTTCTTCTTGTGCTAAAGCTTTTTCTTCTTCAATTGCTTTTGCAAAAGCTTCAATTTCAAAAACCGTTGATTCTTTCGCTGCTTCTTCAATGGCTTTTTCCTGCTCATCAGTTAGCTGTTCTTTGATGGCATCATTCATGATGATGATATCTGGCACACGTGTATGCTCATCATAGGAATAGTATTTAGCCACACCACCATGTCCAGCTGTATACAAGACAAATTCATTGTTTTCTGATCCGTTGATCAAATTGGATTGAAGAGACGTGTACACTTCATCACTTCCCATAGGTACGGGCGAACCGCCTAAAAGCTCTACCATTTTGATAGCGGTTTCGCTTTGCATCACACGGATTTTCTTTCCCTTCAAATCTTCCGGCGTATGGATCGGACCGTCTACCATATAAAAGCTGCGCTGACCAGAATCATAATAGGTCAATCCGGTAAATCCTAAATTTTTGGTCGATTGGTAGATTGGCTCCATTATTTCTTCATTATCCCTCGCCTTAAAGAAATGTTCTTCATCATTGAATAGATAAGGAACTGAAAAAATCGAATAATCTTTAGAGAAACTTTCCAACGCTGAGGCACTTACTTTTGTGAAATCTACTGCTCCTGACTGTGTCAATTCGATCAGTTCACGTTCTCCACCCAGTTGTCCATCTGGGAAATACTGGATCTGTACGGAACCATCTGTTTTTTCTTTTACTAAACGCCCAAATTCATTCATTGCATCAATTACTGGCTGGCTGTTGCTTGCATAAGCAAAGCGCAAGGTAACTATCTCATTTACGTCTGCATCTGCGACAGTTGCCACACTAGAATTATTTCCGCAGCCGCTTAGACCTAGCAGACCTAGGCTAAGCGAACTTGCTGCAAACAGCAGTGATGTTTTTTTCATATGGGTTTCCTTTCTTTTAACAATAAGAGACGAGCAATTCTGTCAAACAAAGCACCGTTAACGACTGTCCATAAGGCATTGCTGTGATTCCGATATTCCGATAAAAATCTAAACTGTCCCCCATTCCTGTCCCGATTGAAACGTTTTGAACCTCTCCTTTTTCATCGATTTGTTCAAGCAATCCTTGGATAGCACGATAAGCGACTTCTTTATATTCTTGTGGTAAATAACGTTTATGGACCGCTTTCAAAATACCGTAAGCAAATCCTGCAGTTGCAGAAGATTCTACGTAAGAAGAAGGATCATCCAACAACGTATGCCATAAACCGCTTTCAGACTGATAAGTTTTTAATGCACGCACTTGTGCTTCAAGTGTTTCGATCAATAATTTGCGCAATGCATCTTCTTTCGATAATTCTAAGATTTCAATGATCTCTGGAATAGCAATCGTCAACCAGCAGTTTCCACGAGCCCAAAATGCTTCGGCATAGTTATGATTTCCTTCAAACGTCCAGCCGTGATACCACAATCCTGTTCGTTTATCCATCAAGTATTTGATATGGATCATAAACTGGTAACGAGCTTCTTCTAAATATTCTGGGCGATTCAACAGTTTCCCGATTTTTGCCAAAGGAAGCACTGTCATCATCAATGTATCGTCCCACAACTGATTCTTATTTTCCGGTCCATATGTGGCATGCTGTAACCCGTCTTCATTTGTCCGAGGCATGTCATTCATGACCCATTCTGCCCATTGTTCTAAATAAGGCAAATAGCGTGAATCTTTCGTGTCTTCATACAAGTAAGCCATAGTCAATAGCGGTGCCATTGTATTGACGTTTTTGGGCGGAGCGCCTTCTTCCATACGATCCTCAAACCATTCATTGACCACTTGATAAGCGCGAGGATTTTTTGTCATCTGGTAATTTTTATAAATACCATATAGACCGACACCTTGTGGCCAATTCCACACTGTCCAGCTTTTGTCATCTACTTTCAGTCCATCAAAGTCCAACAAAAATTCACCATTATCGTCTTTGATCGTTGTCAGGTTTTCAACGAGCAGGTCAATTTTTTCTTTCACTAATTCTTTAGGTACAAAAATCTCTTCTTTAATAATCATCTTTACGCCACCTTTTTAAACGCTTTCATTTTATATCCTTAATATAGCAGTAATACCGTCCACTATAAATATCGCTTTTTGAACAAAAACTGTCTAAAATTGACCTAAATGTTAAATAACAAAAGTAACTTTCAGTTACTTGGAAATTAAAAAAAGAACTTGGAGAAACAACGTTTTCCAAGTTCTTTTTCATCTATTTTCTTATCTTTTTTCTACGCTTTCTTTTGCTTATCCGTTGTAAGCATCAATGATGATCTGTTTCAATTCAGAGATCAATGGTTCTTTCGGATTAGCTGTCGTACATTGGTCTTCGTAAGCTAATTCAGCCATACGGTCTACGGTTGTATCTAGTGTTTCTTGTGTGACTCCTTGAGCTTTTAGACTCATGTTGATGCCGACAGATTTTCCTAATTCATAAACAGCCGTTGCTAAAGCTTCGACTAATTCCTCTGTTGTTTCGCCTTTCAGACCTAAGAATTTTGCAATATCTGCGTAATCTGTATCTGCACGGAAATAGTCATATTTAGGGAACATCGCATGTTTTTGTGGATCTTTTGCATTATAGCGGATAATATGCGGTAAAAGAATCGCATTTGTCCGTCCATGAGGGATCCCGTATTCCCCGCCGATTTTATGTGCGACTGAGTGACAAATACCTAGGAATGCGTTAGCAAACGCCATACCAGCCATTGTAGAAGCATTGTGCATTTTTTCACGTGATTCCATATCAGGTGTTTTTACTGATTTTTCTAAATAGTCAAAGACTAACTTGATTGCTTGTAGGCTCAATCCACGTGTATAATCTGAAGCCATGACTGAAACATAGGATTCGATTGCATGTGTTAACACATCCATCCCGGTATCTGCTGTGACAGATGCTGGAACTGACATGACGAATTGAGGATCGACGATTGCGACATCTGGCGTCAATGCATAATCTGCTAACGGATATTTCACATGTGTTTCACTGTCAGTGATGACCGCAAATGGCGTTACTTCAGAACCAGTCCCTGATGTTGTCGGGATACATACGAATTGTGTTTTTTCTGGTTTGTCGATCTTATATGTCCGTTTACGGATATCCAAGAATTTTTGTTTTGCACCAAAGAAAGATGTGTCTGGGTGTTCATAGAACATCCACATTCCCTTAGCTGCGTCCATTGCAGAACCGCCTCCAAGAGCGATTACTGTATCTGGCTTGAAGTCTGCCATCAGTTTCGTTCCTGCGTATACGGTATTTGTCGATGGGTTCGGTTCAACATCTGAGAAGACTTCGATCTTCACATCATTTTTACGTCGTGCCAATACTTCACGAACTGTATCGCAGTAACCGAATTGGACCATACCAGGGTCACAAACGATCATGACACGTTTAACGTTTTCCATTTTCTCTAAGTACAATAGAGAGTTCTTTTCAAAGAAGATTTTTGGCGGTAATTTGAACCATTGCATGTTATTTCTCCGTTTCGCTACAGTTTTGACATTGATTAAGTTTACAGCAGAGACGTTACGAGAAACAGAGTTCTTACCATAAGAACCGCATCCCAAAGTCAATGACGGAATCATTTCGTTATAGATATCACCGATGCCGCCTTCTGCAGATGGTGTATTCACTAAAATACGACAAGCTTTCATTCGAAGACCGAATTTGACATGCAACTCTTCGTTTTCTGAATGGATAACTGCTGTATGTCCTAATCCTCCAAGATTCAACATACCTTCACACAAATCAAACGCATGGTCCGTGTTGTTAGCTTTGATCATGGCAAGAACTGGAGAAAGTTTTTCTCTTGATAGCGGATAATCTGGGCCTACGCCTTCCAATTCAGCAATCAGCATTTTCGTTCCTTTTGGTACACTGATTCCTGCCAATTTTGCGATTTCCATCGCAGAATGTCCAACGATTGATGGATTGACCGCATATTTTCCTTCGTTCATCACTGCATCTTCTAATTTTTGCAATTCATCTGGTTTTACGATATAAACTTGGTGTGCTTGGAATTCTGCTTTTACTGCTGCATAGATTTCTTTATCCACGATCACAGCTTGTTCAGAAGCACAAATCATTCCATTATCAAATGTTTTCGAAACGATCAAATCGTTCACTGCACGTTTGATTTTTGCTGTTTTTTCAATATAAGCTGGCACATTACCTGGACCTACACCTAAAGCTGGTTTTCCTGTAGAGTAAGCAGATTTGACCATTCCTGCTCCACCTGTTGCTAAGACGATTGCAATACCTGGATGGTTCATCAGCATAGAAGTCGCTTCAATCGATGGATGTTCGATCCATTGGATACAATTTTCAGGAGCTCCGGCAGCGATAGCAGCATCACGTACTACTCGTGCTGCTTCTGCAGAAGATTTTTGGGCACTTGGATGGAAAGCAAAAACGATTGGATTTCTTGTTTTCAACGCGATCATTGATTTGAAAATCGTTGTGGAAGTCGGATTCGTTGTTGGAGTTACTCCGCAAACCACACCGACTGGTTCAGCAATTTCAATCAACCCTTTTTGGACATCTTCATTGATCACACCAACTGTTTTATCATGTTTGATATTATGCCAAATGTATTCGGACGCATACATATTTTTGATTGCTTTATCTTCGTAAACACCGCGACCTGTTTCTTCCACAGCCATCTTTGCTAATGGCATATGTTGATCCAAAGCTGCCATTGCCATTTCATGAACGATATGGTCTACTTTTTCTTGATCAAAGCTTTCCATTTCTTTCAATGCTGCATTTGCTTTTTCTGCCAAACCATCAATCATTGCTTGTACGTCAATTGTCTTCGTTTTTTCTTTTTCCATTACTTTAGCCATCATTATCCTCCTAATGGGTCATGGTTATTTGTTAAATCATTCACATGTATATCATACAATATTTGTTTTTCTATGTAAACACTTTTTTGTGATTTTTTTCACAGTTATTTTTAAATATCAAATCCCTTTATTTATAAGCATTTGCATAGAAAAATATATAAAGTTATTTATTATTATTTATATGATACACCCGATTATTCAATGTTGAGCAATATATTCCACGCTCTTATCTCTTTCTTTTTTGAATAAAAAATGAGGTAGGACATCTTTCTGCCCTACCTCGTCTTTAAATAAGCTTTGATACTTATTTTTCTTTCTTCTCTTCCAGCGTTTCTGTTGTTTCAGTTTTTACTTCAACTGTCTCAGCTGGTTCTTCTGTTGTTTCAACAGTAGTCGTTGCATCATTTGTTACGACAGTCCCTGGTTTGACCGTTTTGATTGCTGCACGATCGTACTCAAGGAAGATCCCTTCGCAGTCTAAAACGACTGTCCGTTTATCATTGTCGATTTCTGAAACAACTCCGTGTAATCCGCCGATCGTTACGACTGAATCACCTGGTTTCATGCTATCTAACAAGTTTTGACGTTCTTGCTGTTGTTTCTTTTGCGAACGTGACATAAAAAACCACATTGCTAATAGCGCGATAAACATCACAAGCATTGGTAATGATCCCATTTTTTTCACCTCACTAATTCTGTATCTACAAAAAACACTTTAGCAGAAAAATGCTGTTAACACTAGTTTTTTACTTAATTTTTAAAAGATTTTCCTTTAGAAACTTTTTGCGTTTTCTTTATTGAACCCGTATTCTTCAAAAAAGGCTTCTCTAAATTCAAGCAAATTATCATCCATGATTGCTTGACGTACTTGTTTCATTAGATTCAACAAGAAGTATAAATTATGGTAAGAAGTCAAACGAATGCCAAATGTTTCATCACATTTGATCAAATGGCGGATATATGCACGTGTATAGTTTTTACATGTGTAACAATCACATTTCTCATCAATTGGACGGAAATCATGGGCATATTTCGCATTTTTCACTACTAGACGGCCTTGAGAAGTCATACATGTGCCATTTCGAGCGATTCGAGTAGGCAAGACACAGTCAAACATGTCTACTCCACGGATAACACCATCGATCAATGAATCAGCAGCGCCGACACCCATCAAGTAACGTGGTTTGTTTTCGGGTATCAACGGTGTAGTGAATTCTAATACACGGTTCATTTCTGATTTAGGTTCCCCGACAGATAACCCGCCGATTGAGTAACCAGGGAAATCCATCCCGACTAGATCTTTCGCACTTTGACGACGAAGATCTTCAAATCCTGCTCCTTGGATGATTCCAAACAATCCTTGACGATCTGGATTAGCATGAGCTTTCAATCCTCGTTCTGCCCATCGAGACGTACGTTCTACCGATTTTTTCACGTAGTCGTAACTTTCATCGAATGGTGGACATTCGTCAAAACTCATCATGATATCAGAGCCCAATTTATTTTGGATGTTGATTGCTTTTTCTGGTGATAAAAACATACGCGAACCGTTCAAGTGATTTTTGAAATGCACGCCTTCTTCTTCGATATTCCGCATATCACTTAATGAAAAAACTTGAAAGCCGCCTGAATCTGTTAAAATCGGTTGATCCCAGTTCATAAATTTATGCAGTCCGCCAGCTTCTTCTACTAAGTCTTCACCAGGGCGCAGCCATAAATGATATGTATTACTTAAAATAACGCCAGCACCCATTTCTTTCAACTCTTCTGGGGACATTGTTTTTACTGTTGCTAATGTTCCTACTGGCATGAACATTGGTGTGGGGAAAGTTCCGTGTGGCGTGATCAATTCCCCTAAACGCGCGCCAGTATGTTTTTCTTTCTTGATTAAACGATAGCGAATGGCAGGTTGCGTCATTCATTTCCCTACTTTCTATATAAAATATCTTGACAACTCCCACCATCATAATCGTTTCAAGTACTTTTTGCAAGTTCCCTCGGCTTCCTTCTATTTTATTTAATATTCTTTTTTTTATCCTTTTTTTATGAATAACAAAAAAAGAAAAACATTATGACAGAAATATTTTTTGATACATGATATATTGGTGTTATTAAAGAAAAGGAGGGAAAAATCATGCAATCTTCTGCAGAATTAAAACGCCAAGCAAAAGAGAGTTTAAAAGGACGTTGGGGGCAAGCTGTTTTACTAAATCTAATCCCTACATTGATTGGTATTGCTGCTATTCTTCTTATTATGATTCCTATTATCTTGTTTGCCACCACCATATATGATGGATCAGCGAGCGTCTCAGATGCGACAACTTCAGGAGGCGGTAGTTCAGGAGGCGGTGGCGGAATTATTTCCAGCATCATTAGCGCTTTGTTCATGAGCGGTATTTCTTGGACTTATCTTGATATTTTACGTGGACAAAAAGATCAGATCGAACCATTCAAAGATGCATTTCGTGGATTCAAAGGTTTGTTTATCGGCGGAGTGATCGGCTTAGCTGTGCTGATCTCGATCTTTACAACATTATGGGGTTTGCTATTAGTTATTCCTGGAATCATTAAAAGCTATTCTTATTCTCAAAGCTATTTTATCTACTACGATATCGTCCAAGAAACAGGACAAACACCTAAAGTACTGGATACAATCACTGCAAGTCGAAAATTGATGGATGGTTATAAAGGACAACTTTTCTGGTTAGATCTTTCATTTATCGGCTGGCATATCTTAGCATTAGCAACTGCTGGTATTGGTTATCTATGGCTCAGCCCATACATTTCCGCAACAAAAGCAGCATTTTATGAACAATTGCCAAAAGATATTTAAAAGAGAGTGTGACTTGTGACCGAGGGGTTGGCAGGAGAACACCGTTTATCGAGAGGTAGTAAAAGAAACATTCAGCCCATTAGCAAAAAGGAGGTGTGACAACATTTATGTCACACCTCCTTTTTGTATAGTTCCAGTAAAAAGAAAATCAACTTAGAAACAGTTGATCATTCCTCTTCTTCTGCTTCCGGTAATCGATGGAACTTGATCAGTTCATTGACCGCGATTGGTACGATAGACAAAATCCCTACCAAGAACCAGTGATTCAAACTGATGTGTACTAGGCCGAATAGTTCTTGCGTAAATGGCAGCAAAGCAACAGCCGTTGTAATAGCTAATGCCAGTAACGCCATTTCTACCAAAGCTTTATTGGTTGCTAAATTAACTTTGAAGATCGATTGACTGCTGCGTACATTGAACACATGCAAAATCGATGAATAAGCTAAGATCAAGAATGCAACAGTTTGACCGACATGCTGACTTGCATCTACCCATGGGCTAATAGTATCGACATAACTACCTAAATAGTAACCAAACAGCGTTACGATGGTGAAGACTCCTGCGTTTATGGCGATTTTTTGCAATAAACCTCGAGCAAAGATCCCTTCGTTTTTCGGAATAGGAGGCTGATCCATGATGCCGTGTTCTGCTGGTTCTCTTCCCAAAGCAAATCCTGGAAGACCATCGGCAACTACATTGACAAACAGTAGTTGCACAGCTGTGAATGGCGCTCCCCAGCCTAACAGCATCGCAATCAAAACAATAAAGATCTCCGAAATATTACAGCTTAGCAAAAAGTTGATAGCTTTACGAATATTCTGATAAACCGAACGACCTTGACTGACAGCGTCTACGATCGTCGCAAAGTTGTCATCCGTCAGAATCATATCTGCGGCACTTTGCGCCACGTCTGTTCCTGTGATCCCCATAGCACATCCGACGTTACTTGCTTTCAACGCTGGTGCATCATTCACACCATCACCAGTCATCGCTACGACTGCACCTGTACGTTGCCAAGATTTGACGATCCGGATCTTGTCTTCTGGCGTTACCCGAGCATAGACAGAGAGAGCTTTGACACGCTCATCTAATTCTTCGTCTGATAATTGATGCAGTTCTGATCCTGAAAGTGCTTCTGACGGATCATTTAAGATACCTAATTCTTTCGCTATGGCACTGGCAGTTACCACATGATCTCCAGTGATCATGACTGTTTTGATGCCAGCCTTTTTCGCTCGCTTGATTGCTCCTTTACTTTCTGGACGTGGTGGATCGATCATTCCGATCAGACCAATCAAACGTAAGTCTTTTTCCAGTGCTTCAGAAGAAATATCTTGCGGTTCTTCGTCATAAGTAGCATAACCAACAGCAATCACTCTCAGCGCCCGTTTACCAAAGCGATCATTGACAATCGCTGCTTGTTCTACATCGCCTGAACTAAAGCGCGGAGCAAGAACATCGAATGCTCCTTTGGTGATTGAGATGTATTTTTCACCCATTTGATGAACTGTTGTCATCATTTTTCGTTCAGAATCAAAAGGAAGCTCGTTTACTCGTGGATATTTTTCTTCTAATTCTGCTTTTGTATGATAATTCTCTTCAACAGCCCTAACGATGGCTACTTCTGTTGGATTACCTTTGATAACAAGGTCGTCATCTTCTTGCTCGACCGTCACATCTGTACATAGTGCAGCCATTTTCAATATTTCCATCGCGCTGTTCGTCATTGAGTCTTCGATATTCGTTACTTCATCTTCTTTGCTCCATACCCGGCGGACGCGCATTTCATTTTGTGTCAGCGTTCCTGTTTTGTCTGAGCAGATAACATTAGCGGTTCCTAGCGTTTCAACTGCTGGCAACTGTCGGATGATCGCATGTTTCCTCGCCATCTTCTGCACACCGTATGCAAGTGTCAACGTAACAATAACAGTCAAGGTTTCCGGTACAGCTGCAACAGCTAAGGAAATCGAAGTCATGAACATCTCAAGGAGTGGTTCTCCTTGCAGTTCACCAATCACAAATACTAAAGCCGCAGCCGCTAAAGCGATCATACTGATTCGTTTGCCTAGCTGATTCAATCGGACCTGTAAAGGTGTTTTTTGCATAGTATTTTCGTTCAAAAGATCCGCAATCTTACCCATTTCTGTTGCCATACCAATGGCTGTGACGATAGCTTTCCCACGACCTGCAGCAACCGTACATCCTTTAAATACCATATTAAATTGGTCACCTAATGGCTCATCTTCTTCAGCAATAAATGCTGCATCTTTTTCAACTGCTTCACTTTCTCCAGTCAACGCCGATTCTTCTACACGTAATTGTGATGCTTCGATCAAACGGGCATCGGCAGAAATAGCATCACCGGACTCTAAAACAAGAATATCACCCACTACCAGTTGCTCTGACTCAACAGTGGTCACTTTGCCGTCTCGTATGACAGTTGCCGTTTGTTTATTCATATCTTGCAAGGATTCCAGTGCTTTTTCTGCGTTTCCTTCTTGGACAATCGCCAATACCGAGTTGATCACAACGATAGCGATGATCAGCAGTCCTTCAAATAAATCCCCATGTTCTGTAGCAAATGCGGTATAAAAGGAAATCACCGCTGCTACGAGAAGGATGATCGTTGTAAAATCCGACAAGCTTCGAAAGAATTTTTTGATCATCGACTCTTTCGGCGCCTCATCGAATTTATTCAATCCCTGCTTTTTTCGCCGTTCATCCACTTCTTGTGAAGACAACCCAGTATCTGGATCTGCTTCTGTTACCTTCTTTACTTCTTCTATTGTCTGCTTGTATTCTTCCATCCTATTCCTCCTTTAAAATCTTCGTACAAAAAAAGGTACTTATTTTACTATAACATCCTTTTTTTATTTACTTCAAATAAAGGGCTTATCGATTATTTGTTAAGAAAGCGTAAAATCTAAAGTGCTTATATTTGCAAACGCTACCAAAGGATGCTATTATATAGATGTAAGGAAGGAGGATACCATCAAATAGACAGAAGAATTTCTCGATAGAACAGTGTAAGCAAACAAAGTTGTTAGAAGTACAGGTTTCACCTAGACATGCGTGTAGAGTACAAACCTATAAATAGTGAATGCGTATGGATGTTTGGATCACGGAGTATCCGAAACAAGAAGTAATGCGATACGTAACAATTGAATAACGTAAACGTCTGAAAATTGAATAGGAACAAGAGATGTTTCAAATGTTGAAGATGTAACGAAAACAAAATTTTTGTTTAACATGAAGAAATTCAACACCGTGCTTTGCATGTATGATGGAAAGTTACAATCATTTCTGTTTATTTGAATCCTTCCGAGGTACAAGAAAGCCGAGCTTATCGAGAGCTCGGCTTTTTCTTTGTCATAAAATCTTTGTAAAGTTTTTTTGTTATTCAAAACTAGCGGCTTTTCATAACCTTATTTCACGAACATCGCATCTCCAAAACTAAAGAAACGATAGCGCTCGTCAATCGCATGCTGGTAAGCAGATAAAGTCAATTCTCTTCCTGCAAAGGCACTAACTAACATGACTAAAGTTGATTTTGGCAAATGGAAATTAGTTGAGAAAGCTTCTACCACTTTGAATTCATAGCCAGGCGTAATGAAAATATCAGTCCATCCGCTGTCTGCTTTGATTTCTCCATTAAATTTCGTTCCAATCGTTTCTAATGTTCGAATTGAAGTTGTTCCGACAGCCACGATTTTCCCGCCATTTTTACGTACTTGGTTCAATCGCTCAGCTGCTTCTTCCGTCAAACGGTAGAATTCACTATGCATATGGTGTTCTTCAATTTTATCTACGCTGACAGGTCGGAATGTACCTAACCCTACATGTAGTGTCAGATAGACTAATTCAACGCCCTTTGCTTCGATCTCATCAAGTAATTCTTTCGTAAAATGCAATCCAGCTGTTGGCGCTGCAGCAGAACCATTTTCTTTCGCATAGACAGTTTGATAGCGATCTGGGTCTTCCAGACGTTCTTTGATGTATGGAGGCAATGGCATTTCTCCCAATGATTCAAGAATCTCTAGAAAAATTCCTTCATACTCAAAGTCAATGATCCGTCCGCCGTGTTCCAATTCTTCTTTCACTACTGCTTGCAATCTGCCATCACCAAAAGAGATTCTTGTCCCCACTTTGGCACGTTTCGCAGGTTTGATCAATGTCTCCCACGTATCTCCTTGTGTATTCGTTAGAAGAAGGACTTCTAAATGCGCACCAGTATCTGGTTTTTCTCCATATAAACGAGCGGGCAGAACTCGTGTATTATTCATGACTAGCGCATCTCCAGGGTGTAATTCTTCAATGATTTCATGGAAATGCTTGTCTTTCATTTCTCCAGTTTTCCGATCCAAAACAAGTAAACGAGAATGATCGCGGTCTTTTAATGGTGTTTGTGCGATCAACTCTTCCGGCAAGTCAAAATCAAAATCTTCTGTTGTTAACATATCGTCACTCACTTTCTATCATGTGCTTCATCATTCTATCATGTTTTTCGTTCTGTTGGCAAAATCAGCACTTTTTCACTTCTATTTTTTGTTTTCCTAAATAAAAAAACTACCCTATTTGTATTTTCTCATTGTTTTAGGCATACTAGTAATAGATAGTTCTTCATTGAAAATAGAAAAAGAGGTGGCACCATGATTGAATTTCAAAATGTGTCAAAGATTTATAAAGGTGGAAAAGTCGCTGTAGAGGACGTCAATCTTTCATTTGAAAAGGGTGAGTTCATTTGTTTTATCGGTACGAGCGGAAGCGGAAAAACGACGACGATGCGGATGATCAACCGAATGACTGATCCAACACAAGGGAAAATTTTGATTGATGGAAAATCCATCCAAGAAATTGATCCAGTGGAATTGCGACGTCAGATCGGCTATGTTATCCAAAGTATTGGATTGATGCCTCACATGACGATCCGTGAAAATATCACTCTTGTCCAAAAATTGTTGAAAGTCAGTCAAGAAGAACGGAATAAAACAGCTGAAAAAATGATTGATCTTGTGGAATTGCCCCGTGAGATGTTAGATCGCTACCCACATGAATTATCTGGTGGGCAGCAGCAGCGTATTGGAGTCGTTCGTGCCCTTGCAGCGAATCAAGATATCATCTTGATGGACGAGCCATTCGGTGCGCTTGATCCCATCACTCGTGATTCCTTGCAAGACCTTGTCAAAGATTTACAAGAGCGTTTGGGAAAAACGATCGTATTTGTAACCCATGACATGGATGAAGCGATTAAACTAGCAAGCCGTATCGCCATCATGAGTGAAGGCCGTGTGATCCAATTTGATACACCAGAAAATATTTTACGTCATCCTGCAAACGATTTCGTAGAAGAGTTGATTGGAGAAGATCGCCTACTACAAGCCAAGCCAAATGCGACAAGAGTCGGAGAAGTTATGCTAAATACAGCAATCACGATTACACCGGAAAAATCATTACAAGAAGCAATCAAACTTATGAGGGAAAAACGTGTAGATACGTTGTTAGTTACCGATAATTCGAATGTATTAAAAGGATTTATCGATGTAGAAACGTTGAATAAAAAGCGAGGAAAAGTATCCAGTGTCGGCGACATATTAAATAAACATGTTTTTTACGTAAAAGAATCCGCCTATCTTCGTGATACCTTGCAACGCATTTTAAAACGCGGACTGAAATACGTGCCGGTCGTTGATGAACAGAACAAAGTTGTAGGTATCCTGACTCGTGCATCATTAGTGGATATCGTCTACGATGTGATTTGGGGAGAAGATCCCGCAACTACTGATGTTGCAGAGTCAGCTACTCCTGAAGAATCTAAGGAGGTCTGACCTATGCAGCAGTTTTTTCATCAACACGGTTCAGAAATTCTCTCAAAAGGTTTTGAACATCTTTATATTTCGGGACTTGCTTTGATCATTGGTATCATCATTGCTGTACCGCTTGGTGTCTTACTGACACGTTTTCCAAAAGCTGCCACGATTGTGATTGGCTTAACCAGTGCCTTGCAGACAATCCCTTCTCTTGCTTTATTGGCATTGATGATCCCGCTATTTGGCGTAGGTAAATTACCTGCGATTATCGCACTCTTTATTTATTCATTATTGCCGATTTTACGTAATACGTACATTGGGATGAAAAATGTCGATTGGAATTATCGGGATGTGGCAAAAGGCATGGGGATGACTGAGTTCCAATCCATTTTTTCCGTTGAATTGCCCATTGCTATGCCAACGATCATGGCTGGTATTCGTTTAGCTGCCGTTTACGTGATTGCATGGGCTACACTTGCTTCTTATATCGGGGCTGGTGGTTTAGGTGATTTGATTTTTAGTGGACTGAATAATTACCAACCAGATCTCATTTTGGCAGGTACGATCCCTGTAACGATTTTAGCACTATTGGCTGATTGGCTTCTAGGTCTCTTGGAACACCGGCTGACACCGATCGCACTTAGAGAGGAGAATGAAGAATGAAACGTATACTAAAAATGACCATGGTTCTTTTCTCTCTTCTTATACTTGCGAGTTGTTCTTTCCCTGGTCTTGCCAGCAATACAGATGAAGACACCATTTCGATCACAGGTGGAATCACTTCAGAAGCACAGATCTTAGCAAGCCTAGTTGCCGGAATGGTTGAACATTATACAGATAAAAATACCGCAATCATCAACAATCTGGCTACCACAACTATCAACCATCAAGCGATGATGAACGGAGATGCTTCAATTTCAGCGGCTCGCTACACAGGAACAGATTTAACGACTACATTGAACCTTCCTCCTGAAAAAGATCCGAAAAAAGCGTTTGCTACCGTGAAAGATGAATTTGAGAAAAGATACGATCAAACGTGGTTCCCGTCCTATGGTTTTGAAAATACGTATGTCTTTCTTGTTCGAAAAGACACCGCACAAAAATACCATTTATCTAAAGTCAGCGATCTGAAAAATGTAGCGGATGAATTAGTAGCTGGTGTAGATACTTCTTGGATCAATCGTAAAGGAGACGGTTATGACGGCTTCCAAGAAACTTATGGCTTCTCCTTCAATTCGATATTACCTATGCAGATTGGACTTGTTTATGACGCAGTCGAAGCAGGAAAAATGGATATTGTTCTTGGCTACTCTACGGATGGACGGATCGCCAGTTATGATCTAGTCATGTTGGAAGATGATCGTCAATTCTTCCCACCATATGATGCTGCTCCAGTTGTAGACAACAAGATATTAGCTGATACGCCTCATTTAAAAGAAGCCTTAAATAAGTTAGGTCATACCATCAGTACGGAAAAAATGCAGGAATTGAACTACGAAGCAGATAATAATCTAGTGGAACCATCAGTAGTAGCACAACGTTTCTTACAAGAAAACCACTATTTTGAAGGGAAGTGAAGCAATTGGATAAAATGAATGTCTTTCAACAATTTTTCTATTATTTCCAGGAAAATGGCTCCTATATCTTTGCACAATTTATCCGTCACTTCCTGATTTCTATCTATGGTGTCCTCTTTGCAGCAGTTGTCGGGATTCCGGTTGGGATCATGATTTCTAGGAGACGTAAATTAGCAAACTGGGTGATTCGTTTGGCGAATATCATCCAGACGATCCCTTCTCTAGCCATGATCTCCATTTTAATCATTGGATTAGGCCTGGGAGTCAATGTCGTGATTGTTACTGTATTTTTGTATTCCCTCTTACCGATCATCAAGAATACGTATACCGGGATGATCCAAGTAGATAAAAACATCCTTGATGTCGGCAAAGGCATGGGGATGACTGCTAGACAACGACTATTCATGGTAGAGTTACCACTCTCTGTTTCTGTTATCATGGCAGGCATAAGAAACGCGTTAGTTGTTGCCATCGGGATAACCGCGATCGGTGCATTCGTCGGTGCTGGTGGTCTTGGAGATATCATTATCCGAGGAACCAATGCAACAGATGGCACATCGATTATTTTAGCAGGTGCATTGCCAACTGCATTAATGGCGATTATCACGGACTGGCTTTTAGGTATTTTGGAAAGACGGCTAGATCCAGCCAGCCGTACATCACGCTGATGTTATTGTAAAAAACAAAAGCTTCTGCGACCATTTGTTGGTCGCAAAGGCTTTTTTAGTTCTGTCATTTTTTAAGGCAATAATCCACTCTGATTCTTCCCTCCTTATGGGCAAAGAGTTGCTTTTCTTAGCTATTTATCCATTCCGTATACTCCAACTTCATACTGCCAACGGGTTCATCTCTGCATCCACCGACTAAGTTTTTTTCTTATCCGCTAAGGCATTTTGCCAATCCATTTTCCCATCACTCGTCATGGAATTCATACCACATGATCTCTAAATACTCGTCTGCTTGTTCTTTGAATTGGGCATCAATTCTTACATCCTTTGGCGTGGCTTTCATTTAAGCCTTTTCCATCAGTCCTCGATTGTTCGATGCCTTCAGCTGCATCATCAAAACTGGTGACTGCCGTATCGGTAACTTCGATCATCTTTTATACAATCGGGAACTTGCCATCCTCATCCTTGGCTAAAAACATATCTAGCCATTCCAGCTTCTCGCCATGGGAGGTTTGCGGTTCCTAAAACCGGTACACGATTCTTATGGACTGCATCCGTCGCAACTAGACTTGGCGATACGATGATCCTTCACCAGAAGAGCACCCCCGTAAACCAATTGATCGATATATTGCCAATAAGAAAAGACATTGGCGTAAAAGATATCGATCCCTCGTGATGCATTGCCGTTGATACTGCTATTCATGGCCGAAAGCGCCACGACTTTGACTTCTTCCGTTTGAGTGACATTCATGTTCGGCAATGTCGCTTTGGATACCCGCTCTGCTAAAGGAACGACACTGGTATTGTATTTCGTATCTGTATCTTTTCCAAAAGACCATGCCAACGAATCCTCTGGGAACCAATAAGACGACTCCGGTTGATTGTCCATTGCTTTTTTCAACATACTTTTGGCTGTTTCTCGATAAACGACATTTCCAATTGTCTTCGCCTCACTTTGGCGATAATCGATGGTCGTTGCCACTGCCAACACTAACAACGATGCTCCAATTTTACTGATTTTCCTTGTCACACTTCTTCCTCCTTGTTTTACATAAACCCGTCAACATTCCATTCCTAAACTCAAACAATGACCCTTCAAAGGTGGAGATATAGGAACAAATTAAAGAAATCATGCAATAAATCCAAGAAGGTTGGTTTTAGAACAAAAAAAGAGTCTCCTTTTTGGGGAGACTCTTTGTTAACTATCTAAAAAGGTTGGCTCTTCTCACTTCACTCATAATGTGTCCAGGCAGAATAAATTTCCACAACTTTATTTTCCTCATCAACTTTGTAAACCACTCGATGCTGTCTATTCAGCCTGCGTGAGTATCTGCCTTCATGTGTAGGTCTCAGCTTTTCAAAAGACTGCGTGGGCATATATGGATCTTCCTTCAATGTCTGAATCACTTCTTCAAATTGTTTCTTTAAATTCGATTGCTTGATTTTTCTTAAATCCACTTTCGCAGAGTTTTTGATTGCGACTGTATAGTTACTCATCAAAGAGCTTCCCAATCAATATCATCGATATTCGTAAAGCCACTGTCATCTTTTTCGCGGTCTCGTACTTTATCTAAAGTACCTGTTTGCTCAAGAAAAAGGGTTTCTTGAATC
The DNA here is from genome assembly GCF_051711605.1 of Enterococcus sp. DIV0436a. Classification (NCBI taxonomy): domain Bacteria; kingdom Bacillati; phylum Bacillota; class Bacilli; order Lactobacillales; family Enterococcaceae; genus Enterococcus; species Enterococcus sp. DIV0436a. The sequence goes on along the minus strand of NZ_JBIONA010000001.1, from coordinate 196,090 downwards.
GCTCTCCAGTCTTCCAGCCCAATCAATACAGCATTGTTTCCACTACGATCACTAATAATCTCGATTTCAGTATGATTTTCATTTACCTCTTTCAATAACTGATAAAAATTTTTACGAGCAGTGCTAGGATTCATCGTTGTATTAGCCATTGTCTCTCCTCCTTTTTCTGATATAATTATAGCGTACTTGATTAAGTACGTCAAAAAATACAATAAAGCACTTAAATTCAGCAAACTTTTCCTCTTTTTTACATAGAGAAAAAGACCCCTTTTTAGGGAGGATCTTTGTCCACGCTCACTTCTTACTCCTTTACGACTAGCGGTAGCCAAACGTAAAGTAATTGGTAACAACGTATCATCTTTAGCAAAGGTCGAATCCAAAGCCTGTGAGTCTATGCAACAACACCAATACACGAAGGTTCCTCGTTGCAGTGTGACTTGATTGATATCTTGAATAACCTGAGGATACGCACGAAAGATTTGTAACGGTTATTCAAAACTGATTTTGGCCGTCAAGTCTTCTACTGCCTCAAAAATGATTGCCTCTTTCGTCTCCTGTCATTCATGTTCACTATCGATTTGATACTTGCTTAGACCGTTGGGTTTGTGAATCACCAATTAAAAATGGCACTGAGTTATGGTAACAAAAAATGGTCACTTGACGAGGCTGAGATTCCTACTTATGGCGCCAGATTATTAAAAGGCAGTATTTAGTAAAAAGGGCAGCAGTATACGTTTATAAGCAGCACAATGCAATCTGCTCATTGTGCTGCTTGTTTTTTATTCTTCGCACACTTTTCGACCAAGAAACGCAACGCCCTGATCATTGATTCCAGAGAAAAACAACCTTTCTTTTTGGTCGATGTACTCATAATATGGGACAAATTCATTTCCTTCCCACAAGTAACTTCGTCCTTCTTTTTTTAATTCTGTTATTTCATGCTGTTGAGAAGATATAATTTGAGATTCGTAATCAAATTGGATGATTTCCCACTTTCCTAACAGAGTTTCTTGCTCTGGCATTCGTGAAACACTTCCCTGATAGATTGAAGCAGAGATTACTGGCCAGCCTGATTCCAGCCAATAGAGTTTACGTATTTGTAAATGGAATTGGTCACTAAATGGTTTTCTCCGTGCATGATGCACAACAAAGCTTTCCTTATTGGATTGCGTAAAGATCGAATTATGACCAGGAGCGTATACAACTGTTTCTTCTGAGAACTGATAACTGCCCAACAGTTTGGTCCCTACTTCGGTTGGCGTCTTTTCTTGATCCGTCATGGCCGTACCATGCCAGTCCAGATATGGCCCTGTAATTTCTTTTGCTCGGGCGACACGGATATTATACGAATCGTTAAGGGAATCGAAAGAAACAAACAAATAATAATAATCGGTTTCAGGATGATAATAAATAAATGGGCCTTCAATAGCAGTATCAACTGTTTTCGGACGAAAAGCAATCCGTTGGCCATAGCTCTTTTCTTGAAGTTTTCCAGTTTCTTTGTTCAATGGAGCAATATAGATTCCGCCAAAGAAAGAACCATAGACAAACCACTGCTCACCCGAGCGGTCAAAAGCAATATTGGCATCGATCGCGTTATGCTGTGCAAGAGTTGCATTGGTTTTAACAACCTCTCCTTGATCTTCCCAAGGGCCCAAAGGATCTGATGCTGTAGCTAAGCCGATAAAAGAAGTGGTACTGCCGAATGTCGAAGCAGAATAATACATACGGAATTCGTCCTTGTAGCGAATAACTTCCGGTGCCCATAGTCCTTGAGCTTTGCTCCATTTTACTGCTGGTTCAGGCATTTCTGACAATGCCTGTTTCTCAAATTGCCAATGGATCAAATCTTTTGAGCTACGAATTGGTACACCAGCCGTTTTGGGCTGTTGTGTGTCCGTTGAATATAAATAAAAGGTGCCTTCATGTTCAATAATCGTAGGATCATGAACCCCATTGATCGCTGTCATGTCTTTCCCTCATCTCCTAATTGATTTATACTATTTTATAAAAACAGGACAGCTACTTGACGAGCTGTCCTGTTTGTTCCCACATTCCTGCAGGACAGTTTTTCTTAGCTAAGTTTGCGCGAAACCGATAAAAACAGCCACATTTGGTACAGGTATGATTCAATCGCAGTGGACAGGTCTCACAAACAGCGATTCTCCTACTGACGATCTCCGGCAAAGCCAAGTCTCTTTCTAAAGAAAGTTGTTCTGCAATCAAGGATTCAATGTCTTCCTGTGCTGCTACAGCAACATCTTTCACTTCGCATCCTTTACAAGTCATGGGATCAGACTGTCAATGAGATCGTTAGAACACTCATTGCTGGCACACGCAAGCTGACTTTGTTCTCTTCAACATCGTAAGCGGTGAAGTCTTGGATCGCCACATCTTCAGGATGATCAAAATCATTGTGTGCGTTCATTTTGTCTCCCACGATATAACGAGCTTCTTTCACTTTATTGATCGCTGTTTCAAGGGAGAAGGATAATTCTTCCGTGCCTTGGGTAGCAAAATTACAAACCGATAGATGGATCGTATCCTCTTTTTTCGAAATCGTATACGTAATGGTATCGCTGCTGGTTCCATGGCTATCAATGGTTTCAGCATCTTGATGGACTTTGTACAAATCAAATACATGATAGCTTGGGGTTTTCACCATTTGTTCGCCATCTGTCAAAATCATCGCTTGCAGGACGTTGACGGTTTGTGCGATATTTGCCATGTGCACTCGCTTGGCATGTTTATGGAAAATATTCAAGGTGATCGCTGCGACCATGGCATCACGGATCGTATTTTGTTGGTATAAGAAGCCTGGATTCGTACCAGGTTCTGCTGAGAACCAAGTGCCCCATTCATCAACAATGATTCCGACACGCTTTTCTGGGTCATACTGGTCCATGATAGCGCTGTGGCGGGTCAATAATTCATCCATGTAGGCTGCTTTTTCACAGGTCACTTGCCACTCTGCCTCATTAAATTCCAAGGCGCTACCTTTTTCTTCCCAGCCTTGCGGATGAACGTAGTAGTGCAAGCTTAGGCCGTCCATCAACCAATGGGCGTTTTTCATCAGCGTTTCTGTCCAATGATAGTCTGCGACATTCGCTCCGCCAGCGACTTTGTAGATTTTTTTGTCACCGTATTGGCGGACATAGGTTTGATAGCGGCGATACAGATCCGCATAGTACTCTGGCCGCATATTGCCGCCACAACCCCAGTTTTCGTTTCCTACGCCAAAAAATTTCATTTCCCACGCTTCTTCATGGCCATTTTCTCTGCGAAGATCAGCCATCGGAGAAATGCCATCCATCGTGATGTATTCCACCCATTCTGACATTTCTTGCACCGTTCCGCTGCCGACATTGCCGTTGACATACGCGTCACATTGCAGCTGCTTGATCAATTCAAAAAATTCATGGGTCCCGAAATGATTGTTTTCAGTCACGCCGCCCCAGTGAGTGTTGACCATCGTTTTGCGGTTTTCTTTAGGACCAATCCCGTCTTTCCAATGATATTCATCGGCGAAGCAGCCGCCTGGCCAACGCAGCACAGGGATTTGAATGTTTTTCAGTGCTTCAACCACATCGATCCGCATCCCATTTTTATTTGGGATCGGCGAATCTTCTCCAACGTATAATCCTTCATAGATACAACGGCCTAGATGCTCTGCAAAATGACCGTAGATATATTTGCTGATCGTTGTTCCTGATTTTGTGTGTAGAATTTTGATTGTCATTTTCCTACTCCTATTCTTTGATTCCCCAAATGGACTCATTATTATCGCCAATCGTTGAAAACGTTAACTTTTGCTGCTCGAATTCTGTTATTTCCTGAGTTAATAAGATTCCTTTGAAGGTAGTTTCTTCAAAAGTCAACACCAAGTATCCCGCATCGTACGTCCAAGTTCCGGTCAAGTCTCCAGTAACGTTTCCATCTTTTTGAAACTCGATCATCTGCGTTTTTAGCATGGTCGTTCCATTGTCGGTGCCATGGTTAATGATTTCATAGCGCCCGATAATTTCATCTTCTGTCAAAGCATCTGCTACTTGTTCATTGCCTCGATACTCATAGGGTGCTGGAACTGGCCAGCCCTCCTCATTCATATACATTCTGTTGACCCGCACTTCATGGGCTTCGGTTCCATTGTTAAAGCGCGTATGATACACCAAGGACCACTGACCATTCTCATCGATGATCGCCGAATTGTGTCCCGCTGCTCGATACCCCATTTGTTGAAACGAAAATTGATAGTTCCCAATCAATTTGATACCATAATTCACATTTTGTTCACCTTTATCCAAGATTGGGCTATTTCCTTGGGCATCAAGGTAAGGTCCTTCTGGTTTTTCAGCGCGAAATAGTCGCATATTGTAACCACCTTTTGCTGCTAAACCACCGTAAGTGACGAATAGGTAATAATAATCGGTTTTCTCATCATAAACAATGTAGGGACCTTCTCCTGATTGATGATAGCCACCTGAGAGTTTAATCCCAAAATAGCGATCAATGATGCGCGCATCTTCTGTAGTGCTATCTTCACCAGGATACATTGGTTTTCCAGTGGCTGGATCAACTTCCAATAAAAAGATACCGCCGGACCAAGAACCATAGGTCATCCATAGTTTCCCTTCTTCATCATAAAACAAAGCGGGATCAATGGCATTTGGCGCATAATCGGTGTTATAGGTAAGACCGGCTTCGATAGACCAGTTTTCACTAAAACCACTTATTTTTCCATCTTTGATCAGTTTTGCCAAATGAGTATTTTGATAGTTTGTATTACGGTCACTACCATCCGTTGAATCTTTTTCTGTAAATCCAGAATAAATAACTGTGTCAGAATAGCTGTATGGTCCTTCAATTGTTTTTGCTACAGCTAATCCAATCGCTGAACGCCGCCAAGTAGAACTAGCTGAGTAGTAAAGCATGTAGGCTCCTTTGTCTCCATTTGACCATTCATAATCAGCATTCCAGATCACATCTGGCGCCCAAAGACTATAGCCGCCTTTTGAATCAGCATCATCATATCCTGCCCATTTAAATGTTTCAGCTAGATTTTCTTTGGTATTTCCATAAATAATATTGTCTTCCATTGATTCATATTCGTGAGAAAAAGGAACTTCCCACGTTCGTAAGTCTGATGTTTTTGCTTGAGCAAGATGTGAACCAAATACATAGAATAATTCTTGATTTTCCTCATGGATAGTTGTAATTGAAGGGTCATGGATCGATACCCGTTCCTTAGATGTTGTTTCCCACTCCTTTTGTATAAGCTGCTCGGCAGCTTCCCCTGTTTGACATCCCATAAGAAAAAAACTGGTCAAAAAAACAGGTATCATCCTACTGATCATATTTATTTTTGTAGTCATTTTTTTCCTCTCTTTTTCTTAAGCTTTGATTACACCAGGTTCGCAAAAATTAGGCAGTCCATTTTTATGCCATGTAAATGGCTGAACATACGCATGTCTGTTTGGATTTTCCAATGGATCACTATAATCATTTTTTTCTGGTCGAGCGTGATAAACTAAAATATCTTGCTTTCCTTCCTCATCAATTGTAAATGAATTATGACCAGGACCATAAAGAGAATTACGCTCAGAACTTGAAAACACTGGTTCTTTTAATTTGTTCCACGAGTAGCCATTCAACAAATCGCTCTCTTCATCTGCCCATAAAAGCCCCATCGCATAGTTTTCATCCGTCGCACTTGCTGAATAAGTGATAAACACTTTTCCATTTCTAATCAAAGCGGCGGGTGCTTCGTTTACTTTGAAGCCGATTTTTTCCCATTCATAATAAGGGATACTCAGAAGAATCTGCTTTCCTTTCAATGTCCAAGGATTTTCCATCTCTGATAAATAAAGATTGGAATTGCCTGGAATATTTGGATCTACTTGTGCCCAGACATAATACAATCGGTTCCTATGTTCAAATACCGTAGCATCTAAACTGAAACTCTCAAATTGCGTCTTGATTTGTCCTTTTTCCACCCACTCTCCTTCAAAGGGATTTTCTTTCGCATTTTCGATTGCAAACATCCGATGATGATGCTGATCATTTCTGACTTCTCCATGATCTGCAGCAGCAAAATAGATGTACCATTTTCCCTGAATAAAATGAATCTCTGGTGCCCAGATCAGCTCACTCATTGAGCCTTCGGCATGAGCCGTCCAGATGACTTTTACTTCACCGTCAGTCAGTCCTTTCAAGGTTTTCGCACGTCTTAATTCGATTTCCTGATACCCTGGTTTTGATCCAGTGAAGTAATAATATCCATCGGTATGCTTGTATATCCATGGGTCTGCTCGTTCTAATACAATCGGTTCCAAATAATTTTCTGCCATAAATTCTACACCTTCTTAAAAAATTCCATTTTCCGTTTTTAGTATTTTTATTGCTTTATTTTTAGACATATACATCGTCGTAGCTAGTAAATAGAGGACGACACCAATCACATCATAGATGATCAAATGGATGATGACACAGGCGATCATCCAACGTATCGTTCCTTTGTTTATTTGTTTGTCTCGCATATTCTTCGCGTTGATCCAACTGATAACGCCCATCAAAATCGTTGCTAATGCAACGATCAACACTACTTTTGAGATCATACCTATAAGACTTGATTGTAAATATTCATACTGATTTTGATTTTGAAACGCTGCGATCCCTTGTTCTTCAAACCAAGGATAATACCCAAACATCGTTACGAGACCAATACAGACATCCCAGACCGCACTGGCACGTAGTAAGTTTCTTTCCAGTTTTCGATTCATGATCTTCACTATCCTTTTATTCCTGCATTTAAGTTCATAGATTCAATGAAATATTTTTGGGCAAATAAAAACAGCAGTACTGTGGGAATAATGGCAATCAATGCTGATCCCATTAACTGGCCAATCATCCGATAATTCCCATAAATGTCTTGTAATAAAAGCAGCCCAGCCGTAATTGGCATCTTACTAACGTCTGTGTACACGATTACTGGCCATAAGAAATCATTCCAAGAGCCAGTGAAAGAAAAGAGTCCGGCAACGATCAGAACAGGTTTGATCAACGGAACGATAATCTCTGAAAAAATTGTAAACTCATCTGCACCGTCCATTCGCGCCGATTCATCAAACTCAAGAGGAATTCCCTTCATAAATTGTCTGACAAGAAAAATATTCCCCATTCCAGCCAGTCCTGGAACAATCATGGCAAGAGATGAATTGACCCAACCAAATGTTTCGATGATTTTATAGGAAGGAATCAAATTCACAACACCGGGAAACATCGAGATCCCCATCAAAAGATAAAAGATTCGATCACGATATTTAAAGCGCGTTCTGCCATAACCATAAGCTGTCACTGAAACAACGATCACAACTAAGACAGTGTGAGTGACTGCGATAAACAGTGAATTCCATAACCACTGCATGATAGGCGCAGTAGAGGTATTGGTTAAAATCGCTATATAGTTATCTAATATCCAATTTACGGGTAACAAGCGAAACCCAGTGGAGACGATTTCGGTCTGAGAACGAAAAGAAGTGGCGAAGCTAAAAATCAATGGAATAACCCAGATGATACATAAAACGATCAGAAACAAATATGCGATGATCATACTAGGTATATGTTTCTTTTGTGTATTCATTTTTTACCCCCTTAAGTATTGCTTCTATCTAAAAGAAAATATTGAAATACGGACACACACATAATGATCAATCCTAATATGACTGCCATAGCCGAAGCCATCCCTGCAATTGATTCCCCTTGACTAAAAGCCAGTGAACGGATATACATCATCAATACAGTCGTGCTTTGATTGGGTCCTCCACCAGTCATCATCAAAGGCTGTGCAAAGACGTTAAATGCCCCAGCAGTTGTCATCACGATCGTATATAACAGTGGAAACCGAATAGACGGCAAGGTCACGTTCAAAAATTTTTGGAACGATCCAGCTCCGTCGATCTCTGCGGCTTCATAAAGATCTTCATTGACACCCGCTAAAGCTGAGCGATAGATGATCATGTTACCACCAATCGCTCCCCAAATGCTGACAGCGAAAATCAAGATCCACGCATAAGGTTGTCGCGATGCCCAAGAGAAATCAAACCCAAAAATATTATTTACGGCACCTAATCGAGAGTGAAAAATCAGTGACCATATCAAAGAACCAGCTGATACAGAGATAAGACCTGGAATATATAGAACCGCTTGAAAAAGTCCTTTCAGCTTCACTTTTTTATGTTGCAGTGCCGCTGCAATCATCAAAGGAATAATGATCTGTAGTGGTACCATGATCAAAACAAAAATAAAGGTATTTTTCAAACCATTCCAAAATTGAGTATAGAAAGTGGACGAACTATCAAATAACAACGTCTTATAGTTGTTTAGGCCGACCCAAACAGGATCAGAAATCAAATTCCATTGAGTAAATGAAGCATAAATCCCATAGACTGTTGGAATGCATACAAAAATAATAAAGAGAACCATATGCGGTCCAATGAATGCAATTGAAGCCCAGTTAATGCTCTTTTTTTTCATTCCTTTCATTCCCTTCCAAAAATCAGAAAGGGGATAAAATTATCCCCTTTCAATTATTTAGCCACTTCCGCAATCTTATCTTCTACATATTGTTGCATCGTTGCTAAACCTTCATCCAAGTCTAATTCACTGTATGCAATATCTGTGCAATAGACGTCTAATGCCTCTAATACATAGGAGAAATAAACATAGTCAAAGATATAAAGTGTATCTTCTTCCTCTGATGTTGAAGTAAAGAAGGATTGAGGATATTGTTGATAATCATCACTTTCTAAAATGTCTTTACTAGCGACAATTTGTCCCGCTTTTGCCCATTCAATCGAATTCGTACGAACGAATTCTAAGAATTGCGCGATGACTTCTTCTTTCTCATCGGTTCTAGACTCACTCTTCAACATACCAAACATATGGGAAGCAGCCCGATTTGTTGCAATATCATCAGATGTTGAATAAATGTTTGTGACACCCCAATTCAGCCCTTCAACAGCATCATGCGCGGTTGAAGTCCAAGTACCATCTGTGGACAATAGAACATTTCCACCTTGGAACATCAGATAACCGTCTTCGCCATAAGGAGTCATTAACCCAGCATCGGTTAGTGCTTTAATTCTTTCCAATGCTTCTTTCATTTCCGGAGTATTAACGGTCGGATTGCCAGCCTCATCAGAAATAGCTCCTCCTAAATTACGGATCTGAGCCAAAATAACCCAGGAAAGTAAGGCATTGTTAACAACATAATCGCCTTCGTCCATTTTCCCTGCTAATGACATCATTTCATCAAAAGTAACAATATTATCGTCTAACCAAGAGGTAACATCATATTTCTCTAAAAGGTCCTGATTATAGTACATTGCACTCGCATGGATATCTAACGGAATTGTATACTGAGTGCCTCCAATTGTTCCTGCATTCCAAGCAGTATCTAAATAATTGCCTTTTTGTAGCTCTGGTTGATGCGAAACCAAAGGTTCAACCGTATCGAGAATATTCGAATTAACAAATTCCTCTACTTTGTAGGAATGCATTAATGTTAAATCAGGAATACCATTTTTAGAGCTAACGACTGTACTTAATTTTGTATACATATCAGATGTGATGACGTGATTAATTTTGTAATCTGATCCAGACTGTTCATTAAATTCATCTACAATCTTGTCCATATAAGCACCATCATCCCCCGTAAGAGGAGACCAAAAATTTATTGTGTATTTTTCTTTTTCTGAAGACTGGTAACGTTTAAAACCGGCAAAAGCAATTGCGACTACTGCAACCAATGCACCAATAATAATAAGTTTCTTCTTCATGTTCTTCCCTCTTTCATTGAAATTGAATTATGACCTAGCCGAACACTCCTATCCTCCTCATCACTATTTACTATCAATTCGTATATAATTTCATTACTTATTACCAAAATTTGCAAACGTTTTCTATTTACAAATAAATCATAACTTTATTTGTAACCGCTGTCAACAACATTTTAATTAACTTTACTAGAATAATCGCTACTTTAATTAATAAATATATTAATCAATAAACGAAATAAACAATGCTATTTACACAAATTAGCAAATATATTAACATTCAAGTAAATCAAACAGTTTAAACGGAGGCGACACGATGCAATTAGAAATCAATCAAGAAGCATTACCTGTCTATGAGGCACTTGCCAGTAACGTGCGGATCAAAATTATTCAATTGCTGGCTAAAAACAAGATGAATGTCAAAGAGTTGGCACAAGAATTAGGTTTAAGCAGTGCGATTATTACGGTGCACATCAAAAAATTAGAGGAAGCCAAAATCATCAAAACGGAACGTGTGGGGCAAAAAAAGATTTCCAGTTTGAGAGTGGATCATATTGATATTAACTTTCCTGAGAAAATATTTAATGCCTTTGATACTAGAGAAACTTCGATTCCGATCGGTCATTATACAAATTATTTTGTTGAACCAACTTGTGGATTAGCGACACTCTCTGGTTTTATCGGTCCAGTAGATGAACCTAAATTTTTTATGGACCCGAATCGAATGGATGGTCGGATTCTCTGGTTCACGAAAGGCTTTGTTGAATACCAGTCACCCAATTTCCTTTCTCCAGATGAGAAACTAGAGATGATGGAGATTTCCATGGAGATTTCTTCTGAATTTCCTTTTTCTAATAATAATTGGCCGTCTGACATTACCTTTAGCTTAAACGGTATCACATTGGGCACCTGGACAAGCCCCGGAGATTTTGCAGATATTCGAGGCAAGTATACGCCAGATTGGTATCCAGACAACTTAAATCAATACGGGCTGTTGAAGACGATTCGAATCATGGAACATGGAACTTATATGGAAGGCGAACCATTGTCAGATGTCACGATCAAGGATATTCCTACCTATGAAGACACATGGCACTTAAGAGTCGAGGTAAAGGAAGAAGCTGAAAATATAGGAGGCTGTACATTATTTGGCAAAGGATTCGGAAATTATGATCAAGACATCAAAATCAAAATGTTTTACAGCTAAATAGGAAGAATAATAACATTTCATACGCTGTTCCCATCTTTAATGGCTTATAGAGGGCACCTTTAGCTGAGAATAAGACAAAACAGACCCTCTAGCTTCAATTAAGAGCTAGAGGGTCTGTTTTTGATTTTAAAACTTGGTTTATTTCTTCAAATGGTAGCTATAGGTGCTGACAACGATATTTTCACGCCAAGACAATCGCAATCTTAACCGCAAACTTGTTTGGTTATGGAGAATATTCTGCCAGCGTCTGTTTGGTACAAATTGAGGAATCAACACAGTAGTTGTATAGTTTTGTTTCGCTGCATTTTTACTTACGATATCTACATAACGGATAATTGGATTTTCAATCGAGCGATAAGAAGAGTGGACGATTGAAAAACGGACATCTGGGAAATGCTTTTTAAATTCTGCTTCGATTTCTTTTTCTTTTTCGACATCTTCGTCTAGCGAAACATGCATCGCAACGACATAATCACCGATCGAACGTGCGTAATTCAACGCACCGATATTTACCCGTGTCACATTCCCGACTAATACAAGAACGGTATTCCCGTCATAATCATGTAGTTTTGCATCATTTTCTAAACGAAGCTGTTCTGCTACTTTTTTATAATGATCATGGATCTTATAAAAAATGAACATAACGATTGGCATAATGATGAAGAAAGGCCAAATGTCCCCTAACCGATAGACAAACAAAATCGCAATGATTGCATATGAGATGAACGCACCTGTAATATTGGCAATCGATTTGCTTAACCATCTTTTTCCTTCTTTTTTCCATTTGACGACCATCCCTGTTTGAGATAAAGCAAATGGAATGAACACGCCGATAGAGTATAACGGAATCAAGCGTTCTGTTGAGCCATGGAAAATAAACAGCAATACGATCGAACCTAGCGCTAGTGTGATAATCCCATTGGAATAGCCTAGTCGATCCCCACGATCTTGATACATGTGAGGCATGAATTTATCTTTTGCCAGATTGTATGCAAGAACTGGAAAAGCAGAAAAACCGGTGTTAGCAGCAACTGCTAAAATCAGCGCTGTAGCAAATTGAAGGACGTAATACAAAATACCATGTCCAAAGACAGCTTTACCAATTTGAGACAAAACAGTGACTTCTTTTTCAGGAACGATCCCATACCAATAGTTGATAAATGTGATCCCCACGAAGAAGAAACCTAAGATCAATGCCATCATCGTCAACGTAGCAGCGGCATTTTTTGCTCTTGGCTTCTTAAAGAATGGTACAGCATTACTAATCGCCTCCACCCCAGTTAAAGAGGAAGAACCAGAAGAAAATGCTCGTAAAATCAAAGCGATAGAAACACCCGGCACAGCCGCTCCTGGAAGTGCAGTAGCTTGCAATGGCACAGCACCTGTCACGATATTATATAAACCAACAACGATCAGTAACGAGATCACAAGGATAAATGTGTACACCGGAAATAATAGGAACGATGCAGATTCCCTCAGACCACGAAGATTCAGCATCATCAGTAGCAAAACGATTGTCACAGAAATAGCGACTTGATGACCGTAGAGTGCTGGCACCGCTGATGTGATCGCTTCAGCACCTGCTGAGACAGATACTGCTACTGTCAACATGTAGTCGATCAATAAAGAGCCACCGGAAATCAAGCCAGCATTCTTTCCAAGATTCTCACTGCTGACGACATATGCTCCCCCGCCATGAGGATAAGCATGGATGATTTGACGATATGATAGCGTTAATGAAATCAATAAAATAATAACAAAAGCGGCAATGGGTAGCGAATACCAGATGGCTGCAGCAGACAAAGCGACTAAAACGACAACGATTTGTTCCGTACCATATGCAATAGATGATAACGCATCAGACGACAATAATGCCAAAGCAGCAAATCGGGTTAATTTGTGCTCATCATTTTCAGCAGATTTTAAAGGCTTACCTACTAACAACCTTTTTAAGTAATCCAATTTCTAAACTCCTTTACACACAATTTTACTTCAAGTTTTATAGTCGAAAATTTATAGTAAACAAGATGTTATAGTACGCTCACTGACCTTAAAAGTCAATAAACTTTAAGAAAATAATTGGAAAAAAACAGAAAAATATCAAGCGCTTTTTCAAACGCTTTAATACAGCAAAAATCTAACATTTTTTTATGGGCTTTTTCTTTGAATTCTATAATAAAAGGATAGAACTTGACTTAGAAAATCAAGTTCTATCCTTTTTGATATCTTAACTTTTGAAAGAGAGATGTAAGGTTGCTTTCTACCCATAATTCTTACTACTCGAAGCATAGCGCAGTTGTCACAACCTCTTGATAAACGGTGTTTAAAAGCTTGCATCTGCGGTAATAAGCCCAACCAAATTAAAAACATAAGAAGCTGTTTTTATTTGGTCGTTCTTATTACTTGATGCAGAGCAGCTTTTTTACAACCTCTTGGTACACGGTGTTCAATCAGCTGACCCTCGGTATTAGCTCAAAAAACGGCAAAATATGAGGAACTATTTTTCCATTTTTTTCTCTAATACTCAGGTCAAAACACTGATTTCACAACCTCTTTTTTAATGAAAAATATGGCTCTCATGCGCCGCTTCTTTGAATTTCGTCATTTTTTCTTCGATGAACGGATAGATTGCCGTTCCTACGATTCCAAAGACAACAAACAAACCGATCATGATCCAGATTGCTTTCGTAGCATTTGGCCAATAAATTCCTCCTGCAGATTCCCGTAACAAGTTTACCGCATGAGTAAATGGCAAGAACGGATTGATCATTTGGAAGAATTTCCCTGAGACTTGGATCGGATAGTTCCCGCCTCCGCCAGAGATCGACAGTACTAAGATGATAATAGCGATCCCTTTACCGACATTATCGAATAATGCAGCCAAGACATAGACGATCATCATGAACGCTAAGGCGATCAAGACAGCAAATGACACGCTGTAGACCGGATTTTGGACATCTACTCCTAGTAAGAAAATATTCCCTAATGTAACGATCAAGCTTTGCGCAATCGCCATTGTCAAAAATGTCAGCATACGAGCAACGAATTGTTCTCGTTTCGTAAAATTGTTTCGGTCTTTCTTTCCTAAATAGTATTCTGTCGTAGCAACACTTGAAAGAAGAACAGCGCCGACCCACAGACATAGTGCAGTATAAAACGGGGTGCTAGCTGAACCGTTATTTGCGATTGGATAAAGCGCATTGGTTTGTAGCTCAACAGGTTGTGTAAAGAAGTCACTTTCTTTTGTTGCATCTAGTTTCAATAATTTGATGACTTCGCCTAGATCGACTTCTTGTTCGCCTTTTCGGATCGCGTCTGCTGCTTTTTGGATACCAGCTTTGATATTTGGCCAGTCATTGTTGATCAAGTCCGCAGCAGCGTTCACAGCTATTTCGACTTCTGGCATTTTTTCATTTACTGTTGTCAATGTACCGGTGATTTCATTTTTTAGTGCTGGCCAATCATTTTGGATAAAATCAGCGGCCAATCCTAATTTTTGCTGAAGGATCGGTAATTCATTGTTGTATAGGTCTGCCCCTTCATTGATGCCATTGACGATGGTATCCATATTTCCATTCAGCATTGTATTGGCATCATGGATTTCTTGTCCAATTGCAGGCATTTCTTTTTGATATTTTTCTAAAATTGCCACTGCATTCGTTACAGTTGCTTTCGTTGAGCTGAGAAGCGAATCAAAGTCGATCTGGTCCGCTTTGCTCAGTGCGCCTTGTGCAGTCCCAATCGTATCGATGACTTGGTCTAGTAGAGAAGTGACAGTGGAACTGATTTGACCTGTATTGATACCAGCAATGATGCCATTGATATTATTAACAACGGCATCAATTTGATCTAGCAATTCATCAATAGCCTTCGTGTCTTCATTTTGAACAGCTGTGTTCAAAGCAGATAGGCGGTTTTGCAGATTGCTTAGCAAGGGTTTTAATTGATTTAGCTGATCAATAATTGGCTGCAATTTCGTATTTCCAGCACTTGTTTGCAATTTAGTCAGGAACTCGACCAGTTTATCGATTGCATTTTGTTGTTGAGATATTCCGTCAATAAAGCCGTTCAATACATTGCTGATGTTTTTCTTTTCATCATCAGTCAGCTTACCATCTTCAATAGCTGTTCTTACAGTATCTATTAACGAACCTGTCGTTGTTGCCACTTGTCCAATTGACTTCAATGTGACATCTACGCTGTTTGTGATGCTTGGTATCGCATCTTTCAGCTGAGAGGCACCTGATTTTGTTTGGTTTGCTAGATCACTTGCCTGGTTTTCTAAATTTTTCACATCTGGCAAGATATCCTGTACTTGTTGGATGATCGTCAAGCCTTGTTTTGCTTCATCGATTCCTTGGTTCATTGTCTCTTGGATCGAAGCAAAATCACCGTCGATCTCTGCTAGTTGTTTACCGGCATTTTGGATCTCTGGGATTTTTTCTTGCAAATCAAGGATGATTTTTGCTTGGTCTTTCAATTCAGGCATTTTGTCATTCAATGCAACGACTTTTTCACCCATCTCATCTACTTTAGGGATGTAATCCACGAATTCATTTGCTTTATTCAGTTTTTCCTTGATTTCAGGTAGTTGACTTTGTAATTCGAGGACTTGTTTTGTGTAGCCGTCGATCGTGTCCAAATTTTCATCTGTTGATAAAATCATATCTTTGACTTTATTGATACTTACTAGGTTCGTATCGATGTCGTAACCTATCTCATTGAATACTTTCAATAAAGTCGAACTGGCTGTTTTGATAAATTCATTTGTGATTTGCGATTGGATCGAACTTGCTCCTTTATCGGTGATTTTCGGTGCAATCGCATTGATTTTTTCATTTACCGTATATTCGATTTTTGGTTTCTTGATATCACCACTAGTAAAACTCAGCAGATCTTCTGAGAAATCCTTTGGCAAGTAAATACCTGCGTAATACTTTCCGGAACGGACTCCGTCTTCTAATTGTTCTTTTGAATCAACGAATTGCCATCCTAATTGTTTATTTTTATGAAGCGATTCGATGACTTGCTCCCCAATGGCCACTTCTTTACCTTGAAACTCTGCTGGCTTGTCTGCACTGTAAACAGCAATTGGCAGCTCTCCAGTATTTCCATATGGATCCCATAATGCTTTGATGTTAAACCACGCATATAGCGAAGGGATGATCATGATCGCGATGATCAGAAGTGTTGCAATCGGGTTTTTGAAAATCCGTTTCCAGTCAAGCAAATATAATCGAAGCGTATTTTTGATTGACTGCATAGTTCTCCCCCTTCTTCTTTTTTCAGCTGAATTACTTTACCATGTATTTCATACTTTTTTCAATCGGCTTTTTTCAAAAAAGTCGAATTTTTGGACATATCACGGCAATTGTCTCATTGTAATCTCTTACATATTGAGAAATAATTAAGGATTACAGCCTTTACTTTATCATGAAATAAAAGGGAAAGATAATTTTATGCCAAAGTTTTTATCTATTATACGTATACGCAAAAAAGCTAAAACATTTTTTGTCTTTGCCCCTACAAAAATGTTTCAGCTTTTTTCGTTTTTTATTCCTGTATTTCTTATTTTTCGAATGACAGGATGATTTTCCCAGCAGGAGGATGTCCTTCAACTAGCTGATGTGCTTGGATGACATGCTTAAGTGAAGCAGACAGATTCATTGAAATAAAAACATGAAAGGCTCCTTTTTGGTAGGCTTTGATTATGCCAGCAAAGGCTTCTGCATCTAGATATTCCTTTCTTGGAACAAACGATTCATAAAAGCCTTCCTTTTTTTGCCGCAAATCTAGATCTGGGAGGTCATTTAATGCAACATACCTGCCGCCTGGTTTCATGATCTGGATGCCGGTTTCTCCTTTGATACTTCCTTTCGTCGCATCGATTACAAGGTCTGCCTGATCAGCAAATTGCAGACCTGGATTTGTTTTATCATAAGCAGCAAATGCTGAAGCTCCTAATTTTTTTACCTTTTCCTCACTTTTACTGGATGCACTGGTTAAGATTCGGATTCCCTTTTCATGGAGAAGCTGGATCAGACTTGACCCGACCGCACCTGATGCTCCTAGTATCATTACAGTATCTGTCGGCTGGATTTCCGTCAAATGGTTGATTAGATTATAAGCCGTAATTCCTGGCGTGACCATTCCGGCTGCTTCTTCCCAACTCATTTTATCTGGAATTTTTGCTACTTTTGCTGATGGCAACACGACTTCTTCTCCGTAAGTCCCGCCGACTGCATGGACAGCTACTCGATCACCTACATGAACAGTTGTGACATCTGAACCAATATCTGTCACAATACCAGCGCCATCATTACCTGGTACATAAGGGAATTTCAATGTTCGTATCTCTTTCATTTCTCCTAAACACAAGGCAACATCATAAGGATTCACACTGAATGCTTTTATTTCTACACGAACATGTCCAGAACCGACTTCTCTGGGATGAGCATCGATTTCTTCAAAAACATCTTGTGCTTCTCCGTAACCGTTAATTGCAAATCTTCGCATGGTCACCATCTCCCTTTTTCTTTAAGTTTACGTTTATGCCTTTATTTTGACAAAAAAAATGTCTTTTCGTTTTGGCGCATGATTCAAAACAAAATAATTGTCTTTTTTCGCGAAACGTGTTAAATTATTTATCCAAAAGCGTAAAGATTACGATTTACGCTAATAAAAAATAATTGGAGGAATTTGTTGATGGCTAAAAAATCAAAGATTGCCAAAGCAAAAAAACAGCAAGAAACGATTGAACGCTATGCTGCTTTACGCCAGGAATTAAAAGCGCAAAAAGATTACGAAGGCTTGCGCAAACTTCCTTTAGATGCTCGTCCAGAACGATTGAAAAATCGTGATTTGATCGATGGACGCCCTCGCGGATACATGCGTAAATTCGGGATGTCCCGTATAAAATTCCGTGAATTAGCACATAAAGGTTTGATTCCAGGAGTAAAAAAAGCCAGCTGGTAATCCAAGTCTGGCTGTAATGTAAAGGGGGAGGGCGCATGGACCACTCCTTGGATCATCAAAAAAGATACGTTCGCTTCTTCTAGCAGAAATGCTGGTACTAGAAGCAGACGTATCTTTTTTTACGCACAGTTGGTCCTTTTTTATATGTAAAGGCTGCATGGTTACTTCGCTATATTTATTTAGTAACAGGAGTCAGTGCTTCGATACCCACACTAATTTTCAATGCTCGGTCAACTTCTGCCATAATGGGTCGATCCAAATGGCAGACCTTTTCTTTCAATCTTGATTTATCGATCGTTCTGATCTGCTCCAACAGGATAACGGAGTCTCTTTCTATTCCTGTTCCAGTAGCTTTGATCCCAATGTGAGTCGGAAGCTTAGGTTTAGCCATTTTTGCCGTTATGGCCGCAACAATGATCGTCGGGCTAAAATGGTTACCTAGATTATTTTGAATAACCAAAACTGGGCGTGTTCCGCCTTGCTCCGATCCCACGACTGGAGAAAGATCAGCAAAATAAATATCTCCTCTTTTTACCATAGGATCCTCCTTATTCTTGATATTCTCTTGGTATCCGCTGTCCTAATCCGCAAGCCACTTCATAGTGGATCGTACCTAATTGATCTGCTATATCCTGCATAGTGATTTCTTTGTCTGCATTTTTGCCGATAAGCGTCACTTTTGTTCCGACAGGAAATTCTTGAGGCAATCGGATCATCAGTTGATCCATACATACACGCCCAATCGTTTCACAGTAGTTCCCTTCTACCAATAGAGAAAAACCCTGCATCTTTCGTGGCCAGCCATCTGCATAACCGATCGGTATCGTTCCGATCCACTCTGCTTCAGGAGTGATATATGTTTCTCCATAGCCGATTCCTTCACCTGCTGGGAGTTTTTTGACTTGAATCAATTCAGAAACCAGCTCAAGTGCTGGCTGCAATGGATAAACTTCCGGTAGTGCGTGCCCAGAGGGATTCAGTCCGTACATTGCTACTCCATAACGAATCATATTGCCGATTGTTTCATCATGCCATAAAGCCGTTGCACTATTGCTGACATGTACATATCGAGGAAGTTCAGGAAGTTTTTTTAGCACTTCTATAAAGCGTTCTTTTTGCAGATTCCAATATGTATCATCTGCCTGATCTGCTGTAGAAAAATGGGTAAATAAACCTTCCCATTCTAATACACGACTTTCTTTGATGAATGCAGCTGCCTCTTTTACTTCTTCAGGTGTACAAAATCCGATACGACCCATCCCAGTGTCTGCTTTTAGATGAATCGAAAGAGGCGTCTCTAGCTTACTTTTCTCTAAAACAGCAGCTGCTGCCTGCAACCATTCCCGTGTACCTGCAGTTACTGATAAATCATGAGCAACAGCTACAGTCAGTGCGTCGTAAGGAACCATATTCAAGATAAGGATGGGCTGAGTAAATCCAGCTTCTCTCAACTCGACTCCTTCATCTAAATTTGAAACACAAAAGCCCGAAGCTCCACCTGCAACTGCTGCCTCAGCTGTTTCAATAGCTCCATGACCGTATCCGTTTGCTTTTACTACTGCAAACAATTCTTTTCCTTGCGGAAGTCTTGCAACTTCATTTGCTACATTTTCAGTTATAGCTTTTTTATGTATCACTGCTTTCGTTGGGCGGTGCCAAGCGACAACCATCGTTTTTCCTTCTTTCTAGTCTTCCAAAATAATTTGTGCAAAAGCTGTTTCATTTGTATGAGTAATACTGACCCATACATTGCCTTCATGAGGTGAACGCGTCACAACAGGCTGACCATTTTCATTTTTTAAAATCTCAACATCTTGAAAGGTAACTTTTCCGATCCCAGTTCCCCAAGCTTTAGAGAAAGCCTCTTTGCAAGCGTAACGCCCGCCTAAAAATTCTACTTGGCGATGAAAAGGCAAGGACTGGAATAGTTTCATTTCATCAGAGGTCAAGATTCGTGCAATGAATTTTGGTTTTTCTTCGATCAGCCGAGTGATCCTAGGAAGTTCGACTGCATCGATCCCAATTCCTTTTATCATATGCTTTTCTCTTTTCAATAAATTTAGAACACTCTCATTCTACCAAATTATAACCATTTTGCCACAAATAAGTCCACAAATAACAAAAATGAAAGTTTCTCTTAAAAAAGAGAAACTTTCATTTTATGTTTAATCGTTATTTGAACGGATTACAAATCCGCGTTTTTTATCATTGTGACGTTTACCGCCATCTTTTTGGCTGTTATTATTTTTGCTATAACCGCCTTTTGATTTGTTTCCACGATAATTACCGCCGTCACGACGATTACGGTTGTTTCCGCCACCACGTTTGCCATTTTTATTGTATCCTTTTTTCTGCATTGGCAATGGGCGTTCTGGTGTGATCTTCACTGGCACTGCATCAGCTGGATCTTTTGCTGTCGTTTTTAGCAAAAGTGCAACTAAATCTTGTGCAGAATATTCTTCTAATAATTTATCTGCTGTTTGCAGGTATTTATCTAGACCATTTTCTGCAAGTTTTGTTTCGATTTGTTCAACTGCAGCACCTAATTGACCTTTGAATGCTTCTTTTTCGGTTGGAGGACGTAAAGTCGTCATCCGTTTTTTCGTCAAGTTTTCAATCACATGCAAGTAGTCCATTTCATTTGGTGTAACGAAAGTCACAGACATACCGCCTTT
This sequence comes from Enterococcus sp. DIV0436a, assembly GCF_051711605.1. NCBI lineage: Bacteria > Bacillati > Bacillota > Bacilli > Lactobacillales > Enterococcaceae > Enterococcus > Enterococcus sp. DIV0436a. The sequence continues at coordinate 175,397 of NZ_JBIONA010000001.1, read as the reverse complement.
TCCGGCACGGCCTGTACGTCCGATACGGTGAACGTAGCTTTCTGGATCTTGAGGGATATCATAGTTGTACACATGAGTGACACCTGAAATATCTAATCCACGTGCAGCAACGTCTGTCGCTACAAGGATATCTAAATGACCGCTCTTAAATGAACGCAATACGCTCATTCGTTTTTGTTGAGACAAATCGCCATGGATTCCTTCTGCACGGTAACCGCGTGCTTCTAATCCGCGTGCCAATTCGTCTACACGGCGTTTTGTACGTCCGAAGACGATTGTTAATTCAGGTGTTTGAACATCAAACAAGCGAGTCATGATATCGAATTTTTCGTATTCTTTTGCGCGGACATAGTATTGATCGATCAAGTCAGCTGTCATTTCTTTCGCTTTGATCTTCACATGATGTGGATTTTTCATGAATTTAACGCCAATATTCTTGATAGCTGGCGGCATCGTTGCTGAGAAAAGTAATGTTTGTCTTTGATCAGGAACTTGTGAAATGATTTTTTCGATATCTTCCAAGAAGCCCATATTCAACATTTCATCTGCTTCATCCAAAACTAATGTTTGAACGGTTCCAAGTTTCAATGTGTGGCGGTTGATGTGGTCAAGCATACGTCCTGGTGTACCCACAACGATATGTGGACGATCTTTCAAGCCACGGATCTGACGGCCAATATCCGCTCCGCCGTAAACGGCTTGTACACGTACTTTTTTGTCGCGCCCTAAACGATATAATTCTTCTTGTGTTTGGATAGCTAATTCACGTGTTGGTGCGATAACTAAACCTTGTAATTCGTGACGATCTGGATCGATTTTTTCTAACATTGGTAATCCAAATGCAGCTGTTTTCCCTGTACCTGTCTGTGCTTGTCCAATAACGTCTTTTCCAGCTAATGCTAGTGGAATCGTTTCTGCTTGGATAGGCGTTGCTTCTTCAAAACCAGCGCGTTCGACTGATTTCAACAATTCTGGTGATAATTCTAGTTCTTTAAATTTCAAATGAATCCTCCTATATGGTTGTTAACTGAGGATGTAGCTTTTTTGCTACCCCGTCGATTTGTTCGGTCAAAGTGTATTGTTTCTTTTTGACAGTGGCCACGCACGTTTTTATCCATTCTTAGCCCCTGTGGCACCACCGAAAAATCACTTTGCGAAGTTTAGGCATTAGAAAAGCCAAACGGGTCGCGTTCAGCTTTATCATTATTATGACATCTGGCTTCAACAAGTTGTTTCTATGGCAAAACCAGTCCAATTTCTCTTCATCTTTCGGCAATAGGTTATTCTAACATAGTTTTTCGTTTTCTGCAAGTTTACAGATTTTTATTTCATTTGCTGAAGCTGTTCTACCACTTCAAATAAGCCCATGCTGTTGCTGCCTTTTAGCATAATACTATCTGTTGCTTCAAGATTTTGTTTTACAGCATCAATCAATTTATTCTTTTCTTTTTCAAAATAGAACACAGGTAGTTGGGGGTATTTTTGGTTCAATTCTTCTTTTAATGCATGCATTTGTTCCCCGTACAAGAAAATCATGGCAAATTTCTCAGGATCGATATGTTCACTCATTTGCGCATGCATGCTTAAAGAATCTTTCCCTAATTCCAGCATATCTGCTAACACAGCGATTCTGCGCCCTTTTGTTGGCAGATTTTTAAAAGTATCTAATACCAGTCCCATGGCTGTTGGATTTGCATTGTAGACATCGCTCAAAATAGCTGCACCATTTCCTGCCGTTAGCCATTCGGTTCTGTTTTGAGTGATAGAAACATGGGCGAGCCCTTGGCGTATCTCAGGTATGGACAGTCCAAAGAAGCGCCCGATCGTATACGCAATCAAAGCATTCGTTACATTATAACTTCCAGGCAGCGGGATCGTAAATGTTTCTCCTTCTACTACAAAATCGGTTTGTGCTTTTCCTTTTGCTGTCACTTCCGCATGAACATCGCCATTTCCAATACCGAATGTTGTGACTGTTTGTACTAATGTTGCCGTTAAAGGTGTCAGCAACGGTTCATCTGCGGGCACAACGAGTAATCCGTCTGGTACAAGTCCGTCAGTGATTTCCATTTTGGCTTTAGCGATTCCTTCTCGCGACCCAAGATTTTCTATGTGTGCTTCACCGATCATTGTGATTGCTGCAGCTTTTGGTTGAGCCATCAGTGAAAGTTCCGTGATTTCATTGGCGTGATCCATGCCCATTTCCAAAACGATCTTTTCTGTATCTTGGGGCATGTGCAAAATCGTGTAAGGAAGACCAATATTATTGTTGTAATTTCCTTGCGTCTTATATGTTTTGTATTTTTCAGACAAGACAGACGCGGTTAGATCTTTCGTGGTGGTTTTACCATTGCTTCCTGTAATTGCAACGACTTCTGCGCCTACTTTTTCCAAGTAATAGGTTGCCAATTGCTGCATGGCTTTCAAAGGATCTGCTACAGGAATAACTGGAAAATCTTTTGGAGCTTGTTCAACAGGCAAGCTCCAAAATGAAGCAGATGCTCCGTTTGTGATCGCTTGCTGGATAAATTCATGTCCATCTCTCGTACCGGCAAGAGGAACGAATAAACTTCCTTCGGTTATCTTCCGGCTGTCAAATTCGACATTGGTAATCTTTGTCAGTGCAGAGCATTCGCTGCCCACGGCTTGTGCAATTTCTTGTATTGTTAGATTCATTGAGATCTCTCCTAAAAAAGGTTGTGAAAAAAGCGTTTGGCCTAAACGGCGGGTTCGCATGACTCTCACTTCCAAGTAAATTTCTCTATTCGTATTTAGAAGCTAGAATGAACGCGGCTACGCGTTCACTCCAGCTTCTTCTTTATTTCTCTTTATTCATTTTTTTCAAAAAAAGATTGACGCTGATGGTATCGATTCATTCCTAATTGAATCAGTTCTTCAATCAAATCACCGTATTTCAAGCCCATATTTTCCCATAAAAGTGGGTACATACTGAACTCCGTAAATCCTGGCATAGAGTTTAATTCATTCAGGAATAATTCATTTTTATTTGTCAAAAAGAAATCACACCGGCTCAATCCGCTTCCGCCTAACATCGTGTAAGCTAACTTCGCGTACTCTTGTGCTTTTTGATAAACTTCTTCCGGCACTTCGGCTGGAATCTGCATTTCGATTTTATTATTGATATATTTGGCTTCATAATCATAGAATGCTACGTCTTTTACGACTTCGCCAGGCAAAGTCGTCCGAACATCTTCATTTCCTAATACAGCAACTTCGATTTCGCGCGCTTCAATTCCTTGTTCAACGATTGCTCGAGAATCATACTGATAGGCTGTTGCTAAAGCATTTTGCAATTCTTCTCGGTTTTCTGCCTTTGTAATGCCGACACTAGAACCCATATTCGCCGGTTTGACAAACATCGGATAAAGCAAAGAACCTTCACATTGATCAAATACTTTCTTAGGATTTTCTTTCCATTGATTCTTAAGTACTGGTACATAAGGAACTTGTGGCACACCAGCAGCTTGTAAAATATATTTGGTCATGATTTTATCCATGGCACATGCACTGGTCAATACGCCTGCACCGACATAAGGCATATTCAATGTCTCTAAGAAGCCTTGGATCGTTCCATCTTCCCCGTTTGGCCCATGTAAAACTGGAAAAACGATGGCTCCTTCTTCTTTGATTTCGCCTGGATTAATCACTTTTCCTGTAAAGCCTTCCTCTGCCTGTCCACTTGGGTCCCATGAAAGATGCAAGACATCTTTGCTTGCAGGTTTTTCTGTTAGTAATGGACCTTTGACCCATTGTCCTTCTTTTGTAATAAATATGAGTTGAACTTGGTAATAATTATAATAAATGGCATTCAAAACTGAAAATGCGGAAAGAATAGACACTTCATGCTCTGCGCTGCGTCCGCCATATAGTAAAGTAATCTTCAAAAGATTGTCCTCCTGTATTCTAAATCGTTCAGTGATTTACTCTCATATTTTAGCACAAAACAAAAATAAACGAATAACTTATTTATAAAAAAACGAGCCAGCTTCTAAAAGAACGAGTGTCATTTATTTTTTGTCAGCTAGATTATTTGTCCCGTTTTTTATAAAAAGTTATGATAAAGAAAAGGAGGGATGATGATGGCGCAAACAAATCCACGCAGCCGCTTGGCAGAAATCATTCGAGTGTTCATCAATTACAATGTAGTGCCAAACTTTGTACAGCAAAAAAATCCCGAACAGGTAAAAAAAGCCTTTGAAGAGTTAGGCCCCACCTTCATCAAGATAGGACAGATGCTTTCTGTTCGAGAGGACTTGCTTTCCTCTGCCTTCACTCAAACATTCAAAACATTACAAGATAGTGTACCTAGCGACACATTTTCAACGGTCAAAAAGACGATCGAAACAGAACTTTCTCTTTCATTATCAGATATATTCGATGATTTTTCCAAATCGCCTTTTGCCTCTGCTTCTATGGGGCAGGCTCATCGTGCCAAGCTGAAGAACGGTGACGCGGTAGTTGTTAAGATCCAACACCCTAACATCGCCGAAGAGATCCGACTTGATCTTCAACTATTTGAACGAGCGATCCCTTTGATCAAATACATTCCTGAAACTAGCGTAGTTGATCTAAAAGGGGTACTCCAAGAAGTGAAACGTTCCTTGATCAATGAAATGGACTTCTTAAAAGAAAGTCAAAATGGCGAACAATTCTATCAAAAGAACAATGGCTGGAAAGAGATCCGCAGCCCCAAGATTTATGACGCTTTTTGTTCGAAAAAAGTGATCGTGATGGAAGAAATGTCTGGTAAAAACTTGAATCATTTAATGAACGCCGAAAACAAAACTGAAACTTTTATCACCGGTATTCAAAACAAGAAGCTGAAACAAAAAGTTGCAAAACTTTTAGTTGAGAACTTTATGAAACAGGTGTTTGATGATGGTTTTTTCCATGCTGATCCTCATCCAGGGAATCTGCTATTCCATGTACTAACAAAAGAAGAACAGACACAAGCTAGCCGAAAAACTGAAACAGTCCATGAAAAAGAGTTCGGTTCCTTTACTTTTCGAGCCTCTACTTCTACAGAAGACCCTGTTGCGCCATATACCGTCAACTACATCGATTTTGGTATGATGGGGCATCTTTCTGCAGGTCTTAGGCAAAAGCTCACACAAGCCGTTTTAGCGCTGTATACGAAAGATGCTTATCGAATCGAAAAAGCGGTCCTTCGACTTTGTCAGCAAGAAGGCGCGTTTGATGAAAGTCGGTTCCACCAAGAACTGACAAGTTTTCTTGAACAGTATTATGATTCTCCTATTGATGAAATCAACTTGCAAGAAGTATTCACACACGTTGTGACGATTTGTCATCAAAATAATCTGCAGTTCGATCGTGATATCACGCTTTTGCTGAAAGCATTTGGGACATTAGAAGGGGTGATCCGCGTCCTCGATCCTGAAGTTTCCCTCATGGAAGTCGCTTCGCCTTTTGCCCAACATTATTTTCTCACTCATCTGGATGTAGAAGATACATTGAAACAAAGCGGATTAGACTTATTGGAAGGGATGAAGGCTGCGCCTAAGATCCCTCAACAGCTCCACCATCTATTAGAAATGTGGACTTCGGGACAAGGAAAAGTCAATTTGGAATTGAAAAAGCAAGACAAATTATTGAGCAGGATCGAAAGTATGATCAATCGGCTTGTTTTCGGTATGATTTTAGCTGCATTGATCGTAGGGTCCTCCCTGCTTGTCCAAGCAGCACCTGTAGAAAACGCAGAGGTCGTTTCCTTATTAGGGATATTTACGTATGCTATTGCCGCATTCGTCATTATTTTTTTGGCAATCGATGCATTGATCCAAATGTATAAGAAGAGGAAAAAGTAGAAAAAGGTGGTGACAGAAAGAATCAGCTTCAAGAAATAAGAAGGGGTTTTACATAAATTGTTTCTCAAATTTTTGTGAAAATTCGGCTTATTTTTCGAAGAGGCTACTTCTGAAACACCGAGAATAAAAAATGTGAAAAAGCTGTTCTGCACCCAGTAATAAGAACAATCAAAAAGGAACATGGGGCACATTTATCCTGTTTCCCTGTTCCTTTTTTGGTGTATTCGAGCATAAATAAAATACCTTCGTTACCTACTATCTTCTGTACTTGGTAAACCTTGGTCAATTGCCTTTTTTAACGCTTGACGAAAAGACATATGATCTTTCTCCGTAAAGGGTTTTGGACCCTTTGTCCTTATGCCAGCTTTTCTTAACTTTCCACTATGATAACGTTGTTCTAGAAGCGTGCCGATATTCGCTTCGTCAAATTCTTTTCCAGAGTGATGGAACACTCGGACGCCCTTCGGCAATACAAGTGAAGCTAAACCATAATCTTGCGTGATCAAAAAGTCATTCTTCTTAACCATACCGACGATTTTATAATCCGCACTATCAGCTCCGCGGTCTACGTAGACGATTTGGACATGATTAGCGTATTCTTTGGTCGTATAATGGTCCACACTGGTCACGATAACCACGTCAAGACCATAGGATTCTCCTAATTTTATGACATCTTCTTTTACTGGAGAACCATCTCCATCAATGAATAGCCTCATTCTTTTTTCGCCTTCTTCCATAAATGATAAACAGTTACTAATCCGCTCAGTAAGAGACCAACATTGATCCATTTTGCCAAGATAAGCAGTTGTACACTTTCTATCGGCACTGATTCATGGTTCAGCGTGATCAATAATAGATGGATTGGCTCTCCCATTTCTTTTGCTAAAACAAACAAAAGCGTCATCAATAAAAACTGGTGGATCACACTCCCTTTATTTTGAGTAGTATACTTGACAACGATCCGGCGATCCATTGGAATAGCTGCATCAGTTTGATAATATTCCTTATTTAGCCAGCTGCCTGTTACTACGTGCCAGAAACTAAGCAGAAAGACACCTATCGCAAAACCATTTGGAATCAAGAGGACCAATAAAGAAGAACTCAGTCCAAGCAATTGCATAGCCAATGGAGACCATGTTAAACGTTTCAAAATCCATGGTCCGACTATTTTTGCTGCAATCAAGCCTGCTGCATAAGGCAAATACATAAAAATCGAAAGTTTTTCTAATCCATACAGTATGCCAACATAAAAACTGCTAAATAAAAAAAGGAAATTCCCTAGCATTCCATTTAGAAAAGTAAACAGATTTAGCCAGCTTGGCAACTTCCATTCCTTCTTCTGGTGTCCTAAAACAAACACGAACAAGATGAACAGTAGCAAGAAACCATAAATAGCAAGATCAAAAAGCCTTTCATCGAATAACAATCGGGCATTTCTCAAAAGAAACAATAAGCCAAAGAATATCAAAAATAAAACAAGCTCTCGCGTAGCTACCAGATTTCTTTTGATGTCTTTGAAATCCAGTTCGTAACGCGGATAATGACTAACCGTATGGTAGGCCATGACGTAAAAAAGTGTATAAATAGTAAAGCTTGCTGCAATCTGAGTCGGTGCAGGCAACTCAATCGCTTGATACAGGAGAAATAGCCAGATAGCTGCAAATAAGTACTTTTTCCCATCCATATTGATAAAACCTTGCGTCTTTTCGTGAAAATTGACCGTGGTATTAGCAGGTACAAGCCATGCTGCACTCAGCCCTAGCAAAACACTTGAAAAATAAAATAAAGGAAAATAAAATACGCCTAATATTCCAAGCAATGAACCAGCACCACCAATCAGCAGAGCGATCATCAGCAACGTGTAACTATCTAGACCAAATCGTAGACTGTTGACTAAAAATAGTCCAGTCATCCGAAAGGCATAAAACAGCGTAAATGGCAAAATCGTCCGCCAATTATGCGAGTCTGTTAGTCCCAAAAATAAAAGATAAGGAATAAAAATAACCGTGTTACTTAAGATAAAGGGCGTTGTTTGTGTAAAATTACGCCCAAATCGTTTGAGTTTTTCGAACATGACAATGGCTCCTTAAACAGTCTTATAACTAATCCGCTCTTCGATTTTAGCATTAAAGGGGAAATAAACCAATTTTACAGAATATATTCTTGTAAAAAAAAATGCAGAAAGAAGCATAAGCTTCTTTCTGCATTTTTACGGTACTTGATTACTCAAGCAGACAAGCCCTTCTCCACAAAAGTCTTGCCCGACACCCCTGCATCCGGCAGGTGATAAAGATAGAAATCAATTATCCTGTGCCTCCAAAATCAATTAGGAGCTCTGTAAACCAGAGTCCTTCTCGACCCGTCGCATAAATTTACTTTAACACAGTTCCTATGTTTATGCGAGAGCTTTTTTCATTTTATAATCGACCATTTGAAATCCTTGACCGATATCTGAAACAAGTTCTTCTGTAATCTCAAATCCTTCATGCTTATAAACCTCGATTGCTTGATGATTTCCCTGGTTCACTCGCAAAAAGATCTCTCTTTCCTTTGTTTGCGCAGCAAGTTTTTCATACCAGCGAAAAACTGAAGAAGTCAATCCTTGACCACGTACTTTATTTAGCAAATATAATTTACTTAAATAAATTTTTCCATTTATCTCTTCATAAGCAGTGTAACCGACCGTCTTTTCTTCGCTTTTTAATAAAAAGTAGGACACACCTTCTGCCAGTTCTTTTTGAATCTGTTTTTTTGACTGATAAGTTTTCAGCATGTAATCCACTTGTTTTTGACCAATGATCGGCACAAAAGCTTCCGGCCATACTTCTTGTATGACTGCCATCAGCTCATCCAATTCATTTTCTGTTACTTTTATTTTTTCCATACACCCACGTCCTTTTTTACATTATAAATGACCTTGCGCTTGATGGAATAAAAAGAGCATGATCATGCTATACACACCCACCGACCATGGTTTCAAGAAAATCACAATCTGCATAAATTCCCTAAAAGATAATTTCGTCAAACCAGCTACTAGACAGATCAAGTCGTCTGGCGCAAAGGGAAGCAGCAAGGTAACAACTAGTACTTTTTTGATATCTTTCGTTTTTCTTGTCAGCAATTCATCAAATTTCTGATACTTTTTTGGCGATAAAATAAGCTGGACAAAGGCTACGCCATAGTAACGGACAAGTAAAAATCCGATTGCTTCCCCAATCACTAGGCCAATACAACTATATAAAAGCCCAAATCCATTGCCAAACATCAGCATGCCCGCTACTGAGGAGATCCCTCCCGGCAAAATAGGAATGATCACTTGGATCACTTGCAACAGAACAAATATCATCACTGCATACTTGCCAAATTGCTGGATAAACGCTTGCAAAGACGTGCTCGATCGAAAAATTCCATGATGATAAGCATAAAGAATCAACACAAAGAAAAAAAACAGACCAATAATGGGCATGATCTGAAGACATTTTTGTAAAACTGATCCTTTTTTAGACATCTATATTCCCCACATCTTTTTTCATTTATTAAAACTGCCTCCTTAGGGGGTGCGACAAAAGAGCTTCTTCAAAAAAATAAGTCGAAATCTCACACAAATTCGAGAAATAATTTTCGTAAGTTTCTTCTTATTTATTGCATCTAACCACTTCTGTTACAACCTCTCGTTAAACGGTGTTCAAAAGCTTGCATCTACGATAATAAGCCCAACCCAACGAAAAACGTGAGGAGCTGTTTTATTTGGATGCTCTTATCGCTTGATGCAAAGACAGCTTTTTTACAACCTCTACTTCACGGTGCTCAATCAGCTGACCTTCGGTATTAGCTCAAAAAACGGTAAAATATAAACAGCTATTTTCCGTTTCTTCTTTTTAATACTTAGGTCAAGATGCTGTTTTCACAACCTCTTGTTATAAATAAAAAAACAGTTGGCTGGTGACTGTTCAAAAAGCAGAATCCTTGCTTTTCAAACGGTCGCAGTCCGTTCAACTGTTTCGCTGCGCACTATTTATGGTTTAAGAAACTAGCTACTTTTGTTGTAATCAAATCAATAGCAACGTGGTTTTCTCCGCCTTCTGGAACAATGATATCCGCATAGCGCTTCGTTGGTTCGATAAATTGATGATACATCGGTTTAACAACTGTCAAATATTGTTCGATCACGGAGTCCAATGTGCGTCCCCGTTCTTCCATATCCCGTTTGATACGACGAATGATACGAATGTCATCATCTGTATCTACGTATACTTTGATATCCATCAAGTCACGCAGACGTTCGTCTTCTAAAATCAGGATTCCTTCTAGAATGATCACTTCTTTTGGTTCCTGAATGATCGTTGCCTGACTTCTTGTATGCGCTACATAGTCATACACGGGTTTTTCAATGGCTTTATAGTTCAGTAAGTCGCCTACATGCTGAATCAGCAGATCATTATCAAAGGCAAATGGGTGATCGTAATTTGTGTTCAATCGTTCTTCAAAACTCAAATGGCTCTGATCCTTGTAATAAGAATCTTGTTCAAGCATCATGATGGAATGGTCCGGGAAGTTGTTGAAAATCGCACGGCTGACACTTGTCTTTCCGCTTCCGGATCCACCCGTCACACCAATGATAATTGGCTTGCTTTTTGTCATTGACTAAAACCTCTTTCGTATCCGTTTTTTCATTCTAATCTATTATAGCGAAAAAACACGAAAATGCTATATTTTTCTGAAAATTAATCTTTTTCAATTTCCAATAATGAATAAAGTTCCTCTAATGAATCGATTCGATAAGTAGGCTGGATTTCTTCGATTTCTGGTAATTTATTTCTATTGAACCAAATCGTATCGATCCCTGCCATATTTCCTCCTTTGATATCAGAAGTCAAAGAATCACCAATGATCACAGTTTGCTTTTTATCAAAATTAGGAATGTGGGAAAAGACATGATCAAAAAATTCTTTCATCGGCTTTTGCGCTCCGACAGCTTCTGAGACAAAGATATCCTTGAAGTAATCAAGCATTCCTGCATCTGTTAATCGCTGATGTTGCGTGTGCGACACACCGTTCGTCACAATATAAAGTTCAGCATGCGGATGGACCTTTTTCAGGATTTCTAGACTTCCTGGAACAAGATCATGACCTTGGTTCAAGTAGTGGCGGTAGCGTTTTTCCATTTGATCACTATCTACTGTTTTCCCAAATTGCTGGAAAAGTAACCCAAAACGACTGCCTATTACTTCTTCTCGTGATAGTCTGCCCTTTTCAAATTCCTGCCATAAATGATGATTCAAAGCCTTATAGCTCGTTTTGATTTCTGGTGTCAACGTGATTCCTTGTTCTGCAAACAAAGCACTTAAAGCATTGGCTTCAGTTAATTGAAAATCTAACAATGTATCATCTACATCGAACAATAAAGTTTTATATTTCATCTTTTTGACCTCCTATTTAAAATAAATACTTAACTTTTTCATCTCTGCTAATGTCAACGATCGATACTCGCCTACTCCTAGCTGTTCATCTAATTCCAATGGTCCCATGCTTAGCCGTTTCAATGCGGTCACTTTCTTTCCTTGGGCTAAGAACATCTTTTTGACTTGATGGAATTTTCCTTCTTGGATCGTCAATAAAACCGTACTTTGGTGCTTGTCTGCTTTGAGTATTTTTAAATCAGCCGGCTTACATTGATACCCATCAGCGAATACGATTCCATTTTCAAATGCTGTTACGTCTGCCGGTGTCACCCTTTCGTTCACAACTACTTGATAAGTCTTTGAAACCTTTTTTTCTGGAAGTAGCATTTCATATCCCAATTGTCCATTCGAAGTGATCAGCAATAGTCCTGTTGTATCTCTATCTAGTCTTCCCACTGGATATAATGGTTGGAAACGATCGGCACTTGCAATCAGATCGATTACTGTCGTCTTTTCTGGATCTGATACAGCTGTAACAGCTTTTTCAGGTTTATTGAGAAGATAATAGGACTCATTTGTTTCTAAGTGTTCACCTGCTACTTCGATTTGATGCAGTAAACTATCTACATTTCGATTTTGTCGAAATTCGACTGTGCCATCTATCATCACTTGCTTCAAAGCAAACAGCCGCTTCATTTCCTTGCGTGTCGTTTCTAATTTTTCTTCTATTAATTTATCTAAACGCATGCTGTTTCCTTTCTTATTACTACTAATTAATTATACCTTGAATATTCTTGCTTGCAAATACATCATCATAGTTATTCCTTGACTTAATTAACAGTTCACGTTACGGTTAAATAGTAAAGTGAATTGGATTTCTCATACACAGCGTAATGACCTGGTGGAGAAAAGTTGAATCCTGACTTTCTAAGGGGAGATGCGCGCATCTCTCCTTTTGCGCTTTTTTAAGCGCCCTGCCTTCGATGATGTGCACGAGATTAGCCTTTAGAATTCACTTAAATAAAATCTGTCCGTTACCAAAGCAGACAGTCACATTTTAAGGAGGAATTTTGGTTATGTCAGTATCATTAGAAGTAAGTAAAAGAGAAGTACGTCCCCGTTCATTAAGAAACAAACTTCGTCACGAAGGGAAAGTTCCAGCTGTTGTTTATGGGTATAAAGTAGAAAGTACCCCTATCTCATTCGATGGTTTGACACTAAGCAAATTGTTGCGTGAACATGGAGCGAACACAGTCATCACGATGGACATCGATGGACAAAAAGTCAATACATTGGTTCACAAGATCCAAACGAACACTTTTACCAATCATTTCGAACATGCAGAATTTCTATCTGTAAACATGTCGGAAGAAACAGAAGTCGAAACAGAAGTCGTTCTTGTTGGCGAATCAGTGGGTGCTAAATCTGGTGGAGTGTTAGCTCAAAACTTGTATACAGTAGTCGTATCTGCTACACCAGACAAATTGCCTGAACGAATTGAAGTTGACGTGACAAACTTGGAATTAGGTGATTCTATTACAGTAGCCGATCTTCCAAAAAACGATGATTACAAATTCGTGACCGACAGTGAAGAGCAAATCGCTGCTGTAGTCGCTCAAAGTGAAGAAGAAGAAAGCACAGGTGAAGGTGGCGAACCAGAAGTGATCGGTTCAACAGAAGAATAATACTGAAACAATCAGGTGGTGTTAGAAGCGGCGGGTCAGCAGCTTTTAACACGCCTTTTTTTCTTTCTAATCGTTTATTTTCATATGAGGCTTCCACTTTTACAAATAGCTTTGCAAACGAAAAATCCTAATTTACCAAGCTTTTCCTCGCATACTTTTATCGTACCTTTATAAAAATTTATACTTTGAAAAAAAGTATTCAATTATTGTTGCATTTTTCCTGATTCTTTATTAGAATGAACCCTCGTTAAAGTAAGTATTTCTAGTTTATCCTATGATTAATTATAAAAATAAAACATTCGTTGATTCGAAGGAGGTTAACCAGATGTTTGAAAGTTTTGATAGCAGCCGCAACCGTTACGCTTCAGTTGGTGTAGTATCAAGTTTGCCAGATGAATTGATTGACAGTATATGGTTTATTATTGACCTAGATCTTAAGGGAGTCATTCCATTAGAAAATATATTAACCTTTGATTTGATCGAAAATCGTGGAAAAGTGACGATGCATTTTTCTCAAGCAGGAAGCAATGTGGAAATGGATATTGATTTGCCGTTTGCCTATTCGAACCAATTCCCTGCTCAAGTATACGCCTATGATGACGGTACGAGAGAAACGATCCTTTTACCAAGTGAGATTAGACAATATTAAGGTGATAGATAAACGTGGATGTCCCTTATTTTACAGACCAGGCCAAGTTGTTGATTCTTTGACTCAATTCTTGGCTTCTTTTTATGGAGTTTCATAAATTATCATTGATTTCTAATTGGTATTCTCAGGATAAACGCTATATACTACTAACTAAATTTTAAAGATATAAGGAGTTTAAAAGATGCGCGATTTAACAAAAGGAAGCCCCGCTAAACTGATTTTGATGTTCACTGTTCCTTTACTGATCGGAAATGTTTTTCAGCAGTTCTACAATATGATCGATATGATCATCGTGGGTCAGACACTAGGTAAAAATGCGCTGGCAGCGGTTGGTGCAACTGGAAGCCTGACATTTTTGATCATTGGCTTTGCCCAAGGTTTAACAGCTGGTTTAGCCATTATTACCGCACAACGTTACGGTGCAAAAGATTATCGGGGTCTGAAGAAAAGTTTTGCTGCTAGTGTTGTCATTAGTCTTGTCGTCACTGTGATTTTAACTGTCCTAAGTCTCCTGTTTATTCGTCCGATGCTTCAATTGATGCAAACTCCTCCTGAAATACTTGATCAAGCACAAACATTTATTTCAATTATTTTATTAGGGATCTTTGCATCAGTCAGTTTCAATTTGCTTTCTAATGTCATTCGCGCACTTGGTGACAGCCGCACACCACTATTCTTTCTGATCATTGCGGTCATCATCAACGTCGTACTTGATTTGATCTTTATTATCTATTTTGGCATGGGTGTGGAAGGTGCAGCTATTGCTACAGTAATCGCACAAGTTTCTTCCAGCGTACTGTGTCTAGTGTATATCAAGAAAAAAATGCCTTTGTTACAGTTACGCAAAAAAGATTTCAAATTTGAAAAAGAAGAGTTTGCTGTACACCTAAATGCTGCTTTGCCAATGGCGTTTCAATCTTCGATCATCGCTGTTGGTGCTATCGTGTTACAAGCAGCACTAAATAGTCTAGGGACAGATGTCGTAGCTGCTCAAGCCGCTGCTGGTCGTATCGACCAATTTGCAAATCAGCCGATGATGTCATTTGGTATTGCAATGGCAACTTTCACTGCACAAAACTATGGTGCGAAAGAATATGGCCGAATCTTGCAAGGGGTACGTCAAACTTTATTGATGAGTGTCGGATTTAGTCTCTTAGCAGGTGCTATCGTCATTTTCTTCGGTCATTTCTTTGTTCAATTGTTTGTTAGCCCATCAGAAACACGTGTATTTGAATTAGCACAAACCTACTTCAATATCAATGGGTCTCTTTACTGGATCTTAGCAGTCCTGTTCATTTTACGCTACACACTTCAAGGGCTTGGACAAAGCAAGATCCCTACGATCGCCGGTATGATGGAATTGCTTATGCGTTCTTTTGCAGCTATCGTTCTTACAGGAATGTGGGGATACCCAGGAGCAGCAGCAGCTTCTCCTTTAGCTTGGATCGGTTCTGTTGCCGTGTTGCTTTACTCTTATATGCGTTCGATGAAACAATTGAAACACATGGGTGAAGAGGAACATTTCACATTAGAACATGCAGAAGCAAGATAGCCTTGATTAAAAGAAATCGTTGCGGCTAAAAATGAAAACTTTTATTGAAAATATCTTCTTCGTTTACCGAAAACAGGTTTTTTAGATAATAAAAAGGCTGTGACAAAAAATGTCACAGCCTTTTTTCTTTTATTCTGTTTTTCTTTCCGTGGACTCTACTTTGAAATAATCGATATGTGCATGCTGGTATTCTAATACCGTGAAACGAAATGATGCAATCTCAATGATTGTTCCTGCTTTTATTTCTTTATATCGGCTAGAAGCAAAGCCCGCAAGTGTAGTAAAATTCGTTTCTTCAAACTCTGGAATCTCTACATGAAAATAACGCTGGAAATCATCTAATGTTAGTTTGCCGGAGATGATATAAGAGCCATCTGACTGTTCCGCTATCAATGCTTCGTCCAAATCTGTCTCATCTCGGATTTCCCCGACAATTTCTTCTAAAATATCTTCAATCGTCACTAAACCGCTTGTTCCTCCGTATTCATCTTTTAAGATAGCAATATGCTTTCCCTTTTTTCGCATGATCGTCAATAATTTTTTTATAGGGATCGTTTCAGTTGTTACGATCGGCTCTTCAATCAAATGTTCTACTGTCAGCTGGTCATCTTTATAAGATTGCTTGATCAAATCTGGCAAGGTGACATAACCTAAAACATTGTCTTTTGATTCTAAGATAACCGGATAGCGAGTATGTCCTTGTTCAATCGAAGCTCTTATCGCTTCTTTGACGGTTTCTGAAGCTTCGAATACTTGCATGGACGTACGGTCTACTTGTATATCTTTTGCCAAGGTATCATCAAATTCAAACACGTTTTCCAAATAATGATATTCTTCTTTGGTCAACTCTCCTTTTTCATAAGAATTCAATGCGACTAATGTCAGCTCTTCTTGAGACAATGTCTCTTCTCCTTCAGATACGAGACGCACACCTAATAGCTTCCCTAGCCCTGCAGCTGAATGATTCAATACCCAAATAAAAGGAAACATTACTTTATAAAAATAATGAAGTGGTTTAACTACGAACAAGACGACCTTCTCCGTATTGACGATACTATAGCTCTTAGGAAGCAGTTCGCCAATAACCACATCGATATACGTAACTAAAATAAATCCCAGCGCCACAGAGATTGTACTGCTAATAGCCGAACTAAAAGGTAGTTTACCGATCACTGGTTCTAGTAAAGCCGCGACAGATCCTTCACCGACCCACCCGATGATCAAACCGGTTAGCGTAATTCCTAATTGACTAGCTGATAAATAGTTATCTAAATGGTGTGTAACATGAAGAGCTAGCTTGGCGTTCTTTACATTTTCCTTTTCTAGTTGTTCCAATCTTGATCGTCTGATTTTCACTAAAGCAAATTCACTTGCTACAAAAAATGAAGTAATTGCAATCATCAAAAATAAAATAATGAAATTGATAACCATATTCTCCCGCCTTTCTCTTTTTCTATTGTACCCTTTTTCTACAAAAAGATTGAAAATAATGCGTATTCATATTTAGGAATAAAAAAGGAGATGCGGCATTTTTCAGCCACATCTCCTTATCACTTCAAAATCATTGCGTTACTTGTTGCTAAACAGCTTTTTCATGACCTCTGATAAACGGTGTTCAAGTAGCTGACATTCGACATTAGTTCAGGTCAAAGCGCTACTTTCACAACCGCTCTTTCAACCATGTTTTCCGAGTATTTCCAATGATAAGCGGAACAGTTTCATGTTTTACTTCGCTGTACTCTAGCCCAAACCATGTTTCTGGCGAGGTAGCGATTTTTTTGATTGCCAGTTTGGCCTGCATGATTTGACGTTGCCATTTTCCTAGAGTTGTCACATTGGAAACTACTTCATCAATCAGGACAAATTGGAAATCGCCAACTTCTCGCCCTGGTGTCAGAGAGTATCTTTGTGGCTGTTTTGGCAAACGGCCTTGTTTCATCAAATCATGGATGACTTGGCGAACATATACGTTGATTTCCTGTTGGACCCTGAAACCTAAGAACAGATTCACTTGGACAATAAAATCAGTGTCCATCATATCTACTTGATATTCTTTCGTATATGGCTCATCCGTCACTTCCACATGAACAAACCAATAGACTCGTGCTCTTTTAGGCCGTTTATCTAAAATCGAATAGATGAACTGTCGGCCAACTTTATCTTCAGCCATATCAGGAACCAAGAAGACCACATTTGTCTGATAGATTGGTAAAGAAGTATCATCACGTAATTCTCTAAGCTGCGGGATATAATCTCTCAAAGACACATCCTCGGTTGACGATTCGCGAATAATGTTCCCTTGTTCCCAAATAAACATCACGACTAAGATGATCAAACCAATCAGAACGGCTACAAAACCGCCTCGGAAGAATTTGACAACACTTGAGATAAAGAAAACGACTTCTATCGCACCGAAGAAAAAGGTAACTAAATATGCAAGCCAACGAGAATGCCCATTTTGGATAAGATAAAAGTAAAGCAGTGCTGTTGTCATCAACATCGTCACAGTGATCGATAGACCGTAAGCAGCTTCCATATGATGAGACGTTCGGAATGTGACAACCACTAGAGAACAGGCGATCCATAAAATCAGATTGACTGCTGGGATATACATTTGCCCGATACTGTTCCCAGGATACATGATCTTTAACCGAGGCAGCAGTTTCAACTTGATTGCTTCTGAAACTAGCGTAAACGAACCTGTAATCAATGCTTGCGAAGCAATGACTGCAGCGACTGTTGCAAAAGCAACACCGATCACGATCCAACTTTGAGGCATCATTTGGAAGAATGGATTCAGGTTCTTGATTTGCTGTGCTTCAGGGTTTTGATAAACATTCAACAACCACGCAGCCTGCCCAAAATAATTGATAACCAAACAAATTTTGACGTAAGGCCAGCTCAGACGAATATTTCGTTTGCCGACATGTCCAAGATCGGAATAAAGCGCCTCTGCACCTGTCGTAGCCAGGAAAATATTTCCAAGAATGAACAAGCCTAATTTGTTATCTGCACTAAAAAGCAGCTGGATAGCATAATAAGGATTCAGTGCACGGATAACTGTCCAGTCTTGACTGAAGTTCATTAATCCCATTACGCCTAAAAAAGTAAACCAAGCGAACATGATTGGTCCGAATGCTTTTCCGACAATATCTGTACCAAAGCGTTGGACCATGAATAAAACAAAAATAATAACTAAAGTGATAATGACGATCACGTTCTGGTTATTACCGAACCGGTCAAAAAACTGCGGAATTCCTCGCAAGCCTTCAATCGCAGTCGTTACCGTCACAGCAGGGGTCAATACCCCATCTGCTAGTAAGGCAGCTCCTCCGATCATTGCAGGAATGATCAAATATTTCCCACCTTTTCGGACAAGTGTGTAGAGTGAGAAAATTCCACCTTCACCATGGTTATCTGCATTCAATGCAATCACGACATATTTGATTGTTGTCAGTAGAGTCAATGTCCAAAAAATCAATGAGACTGATCCGATAACAAAATCAGGATTGATTCCTGACAATCCGCCATTATCTTCAACAATCGATTTCATAACGTAAAGCGGACTTGTCCCGATGTCTCCGTAGACGACTCCCATCGCTACAAGCAGGCCAGCCATTGATATCTTTTTGGTATTGTGCGTTGTTGCCACGTTTTTCCCTCATTTCTTGTTATATGGATATCCTTTAGGTAAGCTTGAATGATAGATGATATTCTTATCCATGACACCCGCTTTCCTAAATTGCTTCTAATTATCCAAGTAACACACTGAAGTGTCAACTTATTTGAATAAAATTATTCTTTCTTTGGACGTTCTCTGATACGTCTTGCCACAAATGAATAAAGAGCAAGGCAAAAAATTGCACCCAATAATGCTGGTATCAAATAAAAACCGCCGAGTTCCGGTCCCAGTGGTCCTAGTAAAAATTCGCCGAGCCAACTACCTAAAAAACCGATAATGATATTTCCAGATACGCCTCCCGGGACTTTCTTTCCTAAAATTGCGCCAGCTATCAAACCTAATATACCGCCGATAAATAACGACCATAAAAAATTCAGCATCTCCTTTCCCTCCTTTATCCATATTTCTCACTTTTATTTTACGCTTTATTCAGAAGGACTCCAAAAATATGCGCCAAGAAACTCCAGAAAAAAAGAAGTTGTGACAAAAGTGTTCAGCTTATTTCCGTAGAAGCTGCTTCTGGAACACCGTGAATCAGAGGTTGTGAAATCAGCGGTTTGACCTGAGTATTAGAGAAACAAACGGAAAAATAGTTCCTCATATTTTGCCGTTTTTTGATCTAATATCGAGGGACAGCTGATTGAACACCGTTTATTGGAGAGGTTGTAAAAAAGCTGTTCTGCATCAAGTAATAAGAACAGCTAAGTAAAAACAGCTCCTAATGTTTTTAACTTGGCTGGACTTATTACCGCAGATGCAAGCTTTTGAACGCCGTTTATTCGAAAAAAAAGGACTGTGACACGGCTTTTGTCACAGTCCCCTTTTTTCGAATAATTATTGTTCCCCTGTCACCTTCACGATCACAAGTACATTATTCCTATGAATTAAATTATTTTTCTTCATTTTTCGTTGAACCATCTTCGTTCAACATTGCTTTTCTTGACAGATTTACGCGTCCTTGTTTATCGATTTCAGTTACTTTCACAAGGATCTCATCACCTAGTTTAACAACATCTTCGACTTTATTGACACGATCGTTTGCTAATTGGGAAATATGGACAAGTCCATCTTTTCCTTTGATCAAGTTGACGAATGCACCGAATTTTTCGATACGGACAACTTTCCCTAGATAAACTTCACCAACTTTGACTTCTTTGGTCAAATCTTCGATGATCTTGATAGCTTTTTTGATCATTTCTGCATCAGCTGAAGCAATGCTTACTTTTCCATCTTGATCGATATCGATTTTCACACCAGTTTCATCGATGATTCCGTTGATCGTATCGCCGCCTTTACCGATAACATCTTTGATTTTAGCAGGTTCGATCTGGATCATTTCGATTTTTGGTGCATATTGGCTTAATTCTTCACGTGGAGCAGCAATCGTTGAAGTCAATTCTTCTAAGATTTCCATACGTGCTTGTTTTGCTTGAGTTAATGCTTCAGTTAGGATTTGTTCTGTGATTCCTTGAATCTTGATATCCATCTGTAAAGCAGTGATACCATCTTTTGTACCGGCAACTTTAAAGTCCATATCGCCAAGATGATCTTCCAGCCCTTGGATATCAGTTAGGATCGTATAGTTTTCACCATCAGAAACAAGTCCCATCGCAATACCGGCGACTGGCGCTTTGATTGGTACACCTGCATCCATCAATGCTAATGTGCCAGCACAGATACTTGCTTGGGAAGAAGAACCATTTGATTCCAATACTTCTGCTACTAAACGGATCGTATAAGGAAATTCTTCTTCTGAAGGGATTACTTGTGCTAACGCACGTTCACCTAATGCGCCATGTCCGATTTCCCGACGCCCTGGAGAGCCTGCACGTCCTGTAGAACCAACAGAAAATTGAGGGAAATTGTAGTGGTGGATGAATCGTTTGCTGACTTCCACCCCTAAACCATCAATGATTTGGTGCTCTCCTAGAGGTGCGAGTGTACAAGCTGATAAAGCTTGTGTTTGTCCTCGTGTGAACAAACCTGATCCATGTACACGTGGCAATAAGCTGACCTCTGATGACAATGGACGGATTTCATCCAATTTACGCCCGTCAGGACGGATCTTATCGATGGTGATCAATTCACGTACGACATCTTTTTCAAGATCTTCTGTGATTTGTTTAACTTCTTTCAACAAGTGATCTTCATCTTCATGACCTGCAAATTTCTCAGCATAAGCTTCGCGGATATCGATCTTCACCTGCTCGATATTATCTTCGCGAGCAAGTTTTTCTTCAGTCATTACTGCTGCTTTCATTGTAGCGTAAGAAGCATCAAAGATTTCTTTTTTCAATACTTCATCAACTTGCAGTAAAGTCACTTCCATTTTTTCTTTCCCTACTGCTTGAACGATTTCTTCTTGGAAAGCAACTAACTCTTTGATAGCGTCAAAACCAAACAGCAATGCACCAAGCATGTCTTCTTCTGAAACTTCTTTCGCGCCGCTTTCAACCATATTGATGGCTTGTTTCGTTCCGGCAACAGTCAATTCGATATCTGTTTGTTCTGCTTGTTCTACTGTTGGATTCAAGACGTACTCGCCATTTACACGACCAACTTCTACGCCTGCGATTGGGCCGTCAAATGGGATATCTGAGATTGATAGTGCTAAAGAAGAACCTAGCATTGCTGCCATAGCTGGCGAGCAGTCTGTTTCTACACTCATCACGATGTTCGTTACTTGGACTTCATTACGGAAGCCTTCTGCAAACATCGGGCGAATTGGACGGTCGATCAAACGGGCAGTCAATGTTGCTTCCGTACTTGGACGGCCTTCTCGTTTGATGAAACCTCCAGGGATTTTCCCTGCTGCATACATTTTTTCTTCATAATTGATCGTTAATGGGAAAAAGTCTGTATCTTTTGCTTCTTTAGAGGCCACAGCTGCACTTAAGACTACTGTATCTCCATAACGGACTAAAACGGCTCCGTTTGCTTGTTTTGCTAGCTGACCGACTTCGATTTGTAAGGGACGGCCGCCCCATGTCGTTTTGAATACTTGTTTTTCTGACATAACTTCTCCTTTTCCTTCTCGTGAAAGCAAGACGCTACTAAACAAATGAAAACTGCCGAAAGCCGTCTTTTGAGCAGCTTTCATTTGGTTAGTAGGAGTCCATCTAGCTTGATCACGGAATTTTACTTAATTGATATACGAGTAAAAAAAGTGAGATTCATGTGAATCCCACTCTTTTTGACTAAAATTAACGACGCAAGCCTAAACGTTTGATCAATTCGCGGTAACGTTGAACGTCAGTTTTACGTAAGTAAGCTAACAAGTTACGGCGGTGACCAACTTTTTTCATTAGGCCGCGGTATGAATGATGGTCTTTTTTGTGCACGCGTGCATGTTCATTCAAGTGGTTGATTTCTTCAGTTAATACAGCGATTTGTACTTCTGGAGAACCAGTATCCCCTTCATGGCGAGCGTATTCGTTGATGATTTCATTCTTGCGTTCTTTTGAAATTGCCATTTCTTTCACCTCTTTCGATTATTCCCCTGCGACTGAGTAAAACGTTGGTGATTCGCTTAACCAAGTGGCAGGTCATGTGCCTAGAGCACACAGCTATACTTTACCTGAAACCGGGTTGAAAATCAAGTAGTTAATCATTAAGAAAAGGTAGTTTTCAAACAATCTTACTACTACTTTTCCATTTTTGTGGTAAACTATAATGCGAAAATAGACTTGAAACACAGTCTTTTAAGAAAGGGGTACATATTCCATGATTACAATGGATGATATCATTCGTGAAGGAAATCCGACCTTACGCGAAGTTGCAAAAGAAGTTTCTCTTCCATTAAGCGAAGAAGATATCTCTTTAGGAAAAGAGATGCTTGAGTTCTTAAAAAACAGCCAAGATCCAATCAAAGCTGAAGAACTACACTTACGAGGCGGTGTTGGCTTAGCTGCTCCTCAATTAGATATTTCTAAAAGAATCATTGCTGTTCACGTACCAAGTCCTGACCCAGAGGCAGATGGACCTTCTCTAAGTACTGTTATGTATAATCCTAAAATTTTGAGCCATTCTGTTCAAGATGCTTGTTTAGGGGAAGGTGAAGGCTGTTTATCTGTTGATCGAGAAGTACCAGGATATGTTGTTCGCCATGCCAAAATCACTGTGTCTTATTATGATATGAATGGTGAAAAACACAAGATTCGTTTG
This sequence comes from Enterococcus sp. DIV0436a, assembly GCF_051711605.1. NCBI lineage: Bacteria > Bacillati > Bacillota > Bacilli > Lactobacillales > Enterococcaceae > Enterococcus > Enterococcus sp. DIV0436a. The sequence goes on along the minus strand of NZ_JBIONA010000001.1, from coordinate 152,417 downwards.
AAGAATTATGAATCGATCGTCGTTCAACATGAAATCGACCATATCAACGGTGTGATGTTCTATGACCACATCAACGATCAAAATCCATTTGCACTAAAAGAAGGCGTATTGGTAATCGAGTAGAGAATTGGCAGGTTCCTTCGATACTATGCTACAAGAAAGCTTTATAAAAAAGGGGAGTGCTCAAAAGCTGCACTTCCCTTTTTTATGTTTCTCCACTAATCGAAATTTAGATAGACATCTAGAAATCGCAATTCCAAAAAATTCTGTGTATTGGATACGCATCTTTTCTTATTTTTTCTTATTTCTTCCATATGGGTGTTTATCTCAGAGATGATAGAATAGTTTCTAGGATAAAAAGTAGCAGCTACGATGTTATCCTTCGTAGAGGATTCCTGCTTCAGCTAGTTTTTGTTTGATGTTTTTCAGCATATGCTTTTCTGGGTAGCGGATCGTATGCAGATGGATGCCGCCTGTTAATTCGGATAACAAAGTAGCATTACTTTTTTGATAACGTCTCATAAAGGAATCGATATCTTGTGGCGTTTTGATGTGCAAAGTTCCTGCTAACTCACCGTAAAGGGGATGTTCCACAATTACATCAATGATTTCACCACCATTTTCAACGATTAGTCTCAGTTCCTCTTCTGTTTGATCTTTTCCATGCTGGACAGCGATTTTACTGATGTGCCCAGTATTGGTTTCTTCTGTTTCGAGGATATAACCTCTTGCTGTTGCCACGATACTTTTACCTGCAGCTCGTAGTAAAGCAATATCGCCTACAATGATCTGACGGCTGACTCCAAAAGTTTTCGCAAACTTGCTAGCACTCACTGGTTTTTCTGTATTTGCCAAGGTTTGCATGATTTGTTTTCGCCGTGTCTCTCCTTCGATCACACTTATTCCTCCTTCATTTTGTTTTGGTATTCGCGCGAGTGTTTCATCAAATCAACATACGTGTCTGTTATTGTTTCCTTATATCCCTTATTTTTCAGCAGACTAACAACTTTATCCAATACTTGCTGCTCTCTTTTTGCATCATAAACTGCTTGGTTTTCTTCTTTTTTCACTTGTCCTATTTTAGTTACCGTATCCATTCTTTTTTCTAATAAAGCAACCAACTCTCGATCGATCATATCGATCTTATGACGTAATGTTTCAAGAGACTCTTCTGTTAGTTCTTCCTCTACTGTCTTGATGATACGAGCAGGATTTCCTGCAATCACTACATTGTCGGGAAAAGATTTGGTCACAACCGAACCTGCGCCGACTACTACGTTGTCCCCTAGAGTGACACCCGGCGTGACGATAACTCCTCCGCCTAACCAAACATTATTACCGATTTTAATGGGTTTTGCGTACTCCAGACCGCTGTTACGTTTCACTGGATGTAGTGGATGCGTCGCCGTGTAAAGCTGGACATTCGGAGCGAACATGCAGTTATCACCGATTTCAATCGTGCTGACATCTAAAAATGTACAATTGAAATTTGCATAAAAATTCTCCCCAACAAATATATTATATCCGTAATCAAAATTGATAACTGGCTCCATATAGATTTTTTTCCCTGTACGGCCAAAAGTCTCTTTCAACAATTGGGATCGCAGTTCCGCTGATTCTGCTTGGTTGATGATTTGGCTTTGACTTCTTGCAAACATACGGTCGGCAACCAGCTCAGGATCATTGGCAAAATAAAGCTCGCCTGCAATCATTTTTTCTTTTTCGGTTTTGAATTCAGTCATAATCTGCTCCTAATTCTTGTATTTTTTTGAAAACAACCGCTCCGTCTTCTTGAATAAACGTATAAGGCTCCGCTAAATAAACAGGCGTTTGATTGATTACTAAGATTTTGGCTGACGGCTGGCGAAACTGTACCAGATCACAAAACGGATGAACTTGAAAACTCGTTCCAACAATGACGATCAGCTCTGCTTGGCTGACGGCATAAGCCGCCTGCTCCATGACTCCATCTTGAAACCCTTCACCATATAACACGATGTCTGGGCGTATTTGTCCTCCGCATGCTTGATGTTTGTCGCTGTGAAGATATTCTTTCCAGTCTACCGTTTGTTGACATTTTCGACAATGACATTGATACAGACTCCCATGAAAATTGACGAGTTGCGGGCTTTTAGCCTTTGCGTGCAAACCGTCGATGTTTTGGGAAACAACCCAAACATTTTTTTCTTTCGCTAGATGTGCTATTTCCAAATGAATGATATTGGGTTTTGCTTCAGGATGATAAATCTTTTTGACAAATTGATAGAATTTATCCGGTTCATTCACCATTGCTTGATGACTCAGCAAGTATTCCGGCTGCTCCATCCCGTGGTAGATTCCTGACAAAGATCGATAGTCTGGCACTCCAGAAGGTGTGGATACCCCTGCACCGGTCAAAAATGTAATTTGCTGATAAGCTAATATCTCTTTTGCTGCTTCGTCTACTGTTAATTGTTTCATGTTTTGTCACCTCACTTTCCATTATAGCCCATACTCGAACAAATTTATTGTTGAAAAGTCAGAAAAATGGGTATAAAAAAGTGTTATGGGCATTTGAGCAATTTATCACAATGTTCACTGACAAAAGAATGAAAACGTGTTACAATACTGCTGTATAAAAGTGAGGTGAATCGATATGTTACCATTCTTTATTTATTGGGGCGTTATTCTGGCTTGTATCGCCTGGTTAGCGTTAAGCGTTTATTTCTCTGTTTTTTATCTTGTACGCAAAGAAAATGGAAATCTTTGGGCTTTTGCTTTATTCAACGTGATTGCCGCAATTGTTTTAGCCATTACATTAGCCGTATATCGAACATGGGGCTGGGGAATCACCCAATACTCAAGTTTGATTTATCTAATATTAGCCATTTATGGCGTCGTTGTTCTTTTGCAAGCGATCCTAGGACGTGAGCCAAAGAAAGCGGCAGCTTAAATGATCGAGATGGAACTGGACACAGGAAATTTTCTGTTCTAGTTCTTTTTTTATTGTATTACATACATTTTTGTGTATAATTATACTATCGTTTGCAATGGATAGATGATTCACATTTTGATTGTTTTTTCGGTAAAAGTAAAGATTTCTATATTTATCAGTATTTTTTCAAAAACCAGCAGTTATAGATTGACAAAGCCTCTCGAGTATCGTAAACTTTTTTTGTATAAATAACTGAATACGAGATGCCTCAATCAATGAGGTAGAGGTCGCGAGAATCATTAACCCTGTGGAGTGAAGCAAACATGGAGAAGCAGGAATAGGGAGGATCGCCGAAATGTGCACTTTTTTGCTTGGAGTGTATGTTGGGACGCAAGTTAAGAGCTTGCGGACTGTCTTAGCAGTGATGCTAAGTTGCGCTATGTTTTGTGAGAGGTTTATCACCTTATGGAATTTTAGCGGCCTTTTTATATCTATAAATCGGTCGCTTTTTATTTTTTCAGATAAAGCTTTACCGCATTTCATCTAGACCGCTCGTGTATCATATAATCAGAAAGGGAGAAAAAAATGAAAAAAAATATGGTTTCAGTTGCCGTACTATTTGCTTTTGTCTTCTCACTATTCAGTGTGGGATCTCTGGCAAATGCAGATGAAAAAACACCGAGCGATGAGTTTCGCGTAGGTATGGAGGCTGGGTATGCACCCTTCAACTGGTCTCAACAAACAGATGAGAATAATGCCTTGCCAATTCAAGGCCAAAATAGTTACGCCGGCGGTTATGATGTTCAAATCGCTAAAAAAGTAGCAGATGGTTTAGGGAAAAAATTAGTCATCGTCCAAACGAAATGGGATGGTCTGGCTCCTGCCCTTCAATCAGGCAAGATCGACGCGATCATCGCCGGAATGAGCCCTACTGCTGAACGACGAAAAGAAATTGATTTTACCGATCCTTATTACGAATCACAATTAGTAGTAGTAGTTCAAAAAGATAGCAAATATGCAAAAGCAAAAAGTTTAGCAGATCTTTCTGGAGCAAAGATCACTGCTCAGTTAAATACATTCCACTATACTGTGATCGATCAGATACCAGATGTGCAGAAACAACAAGCAATGGATAATTTCTCAGCAATGAGAACAGCTTTAGCTTCTGGAATGATCGATGGTTATGTCAGCGAACGTCCGGAAGGTGTAACGGCAACTAGTGTGAACAAAGACTTGGAAATGCTTGAATTCAGCGGTGCAGATGGCTTCCAGACAAACCCGGAAGATGTTCAGATTTCTGTTGGTATGCGTAAAGGCGACCCGGATATCCAAAAAGTAAACCAGATTCTTTCTGGCATCTCTAACGATGAACGAACCAAAATTATGGACCAAGCAGTCAAAGATCAGCCTGCTGCAACTGATAGTGAAGAAAAACCTGGCATCATTTCTGATTTCACTACGATTTGGAAACAATACGGCAATATGTTCTTACGAGGTGCTGGACTTACCTTGTTCATCGCATTGATCGGGACAGTTGTCGGTACTACACTTGGATTACTGATTGGTGTCTTCCGTTCGGTACCTGAATCAGGAAATGCACTGACTCGCTTCTTCCAAAAAATCGGAAATGCACTTCTTTCTATCTATGTCGAAGTATTCCGCGGAACACCGATGATGGTACAAGCAATGGTCATCTTCTACGGTCTGGCACTCGCTTTTGGCATTTCATTGAACCGAACGATTGCCGCTTTGTTTATTGTCTCTCTCAATACTGGAGCTTACATGACAGAGATCGTTCGTGGGGGGATTTTTGCAGTAGATGAAGGGCAGTTCGAAGCTGCGCAAGCCATTGGTATGACCCATGGCCAAACGATGAGAAAAGTTGTTATTCCACAAGTTTTACGGAATATCTTGCCAGCAACAGGAAATGAGTTTGTTATCAATATCAAAGATACAGCAGTTTTAAGTGTAATCGGCGTAGCTGATTTGTTCTTCCAAGGAAACTCTGCTTCCGGTGCGAATTTCCAATTCTTCCAAACATTTACGATCGTCGGGATCATCTACTTAGTCATGACCTTTACGATCACCAGAATCCTGCGGGCGGTAGAAAAGAAAATCGATGGTCCTTCAGCTTATACCAAGCTTGAAGAAATCGACAATTCAAATTTGCAGGAATAAGGAGGAAGAATCATGAATGAAAAAATTATTGAAATCAAACATCTAAGAAAAAGCTTCGGTGAAAATGAAGTATTGAAAGATATCAGCGTAACAGTCAATAAAGGTGAAGTTGTGACGATCATCGGTTCTTCCGGTTCTGGTAAATCTACTTTCTTGCGCTGTATCAATTTACTGGAAAAACCAACAGGCGGCGAGATCATTTATAATGGAGAAAATGTATTAGCTCCTAAATATAATTTACCTAAATATCGAACGAATCTAGGTATGGTTTTCCAATCCTTCAACCTGTTCAACAATATGAATGTCTTGGAAAACTGTATGTCTGGTCAAACAACTGTCCTGAAACGAGATAAAGAAACTGCCAAAAAAGTAGCAATCGAAAATCTGGAAAAAGTTGGTATGGATCGTTATATCGAAGCCAAACCAGCACAATTATCTGGTGGACAGAAACAGCGTGTCGCAATTGCTCGGGCATTATCAATGAATCCAGATGTATTGCTATTCGACGAACCTACTTCGGCGTTAGACCCTGAAATGGTTGGCGAAGTGCTTAATACGATCAAAGACTTAGCACATACTGGCTTGACAATGCTTATCGTGACGCATGAGATGGAATTTGCAAAAGATGTATCTGACCGTGTCATTTTTATGGATAAAGGTGTGATTGCAGAAGAAGGTACACCAGAAGATATCTTTGTCCATCCGAAAGAAGAACGTACAAAAGAATTCCTTTCACGTATTTTAAATGCTTAGGATCAATAGCTGATTGGGACAAAGAGCTGCGGTGTTTACCGCAGTTCTTTTTTATGAATTACTCATAAAAGGTAAATTTCTGAAAATTTTGGAATCTTAGTTGTGTTTTTCAGAAAACTCTCTTAATATGGAAGTAATTAAACTTTTTTAGTTAGGATGATTTAAAAATGAATGAAGAGCAAGAACTGCAGCGTGGACTGAAAAATAGACATGTCCAACTGATTTCTATTGGCGGAGCGATTGGAACGGGGTTGTTTTTAGGTTCCGGAAAGTCTATCCAGCTAGCTGGTCCTTCGATATTGCTCGCCTATCTTATTACTGGATGCATCTGTTTTTTCATTATGCGTGCGTTAGGCGAACTTCTGTTATCAAACACCAATAACCATTCTTTTCTGGATTTTGTTGCAGAATATCTTGGCAAAAAAGCGGCTTTCATCACTGGCTGGACGTATTGGTTCTGCTGGGTATCGATTGCAATGGCCGATTTAACAGCCATCGGAATGTATGTACGCTACTGGGCGCCTGGTGTTCCTCAGTGGCTTCCTGAACTGATTGCATTAGGTCTTCTTCTTTGCTTGAATATGGTGGCTGTCTCATTGTTTGGTGAGTTAGAGTTTTGGTTTGCATTGATCAAAGTTGTAGCGATCATTGCCTTTATCCTCGTAGGAGCTTATATGATCCTCACCCACTATACGACAGATATTGGCACAGCCAGTATCACGAATCTATGGTCTCATGGCGGATTCTTTCCAACTGGTGCAAAAGGATTTATCTTAGCTTTCCAAATGGTAACCTTTGCTTTTGCTGGGATAGAATTAGTTGGATTAGTCGCTGGAGAAACAGAAAATCCTGAAAAAGTGTTGCCGGAAGCTATCAATAATATTCCTATCAGGATCATCTTATTTTACTTAGGATCTCTTTTTGTCATTATGGCAATCTATCCATGGAACAGCTTGAATCCAGATAACAGTCCATTTGTAGAAGTATTTTCGGAAATTGGGATCACGATTGCTGCTTCCTTGATCAATTTAGTCGTATTAAGTGCAGCAGCTTCTGCCTGCAACAGTGCAATATATAGTACAGGACGTATGCTTCGTTCTTTAGCGCAAGAAGGCAGTGCCCCTAAAAAATTCAAAAAGTTAACAACACATCATGTGCCAGGGAATGCTTTGACATTTTCTACTATCGTCATTTTCATTTCTGTTATCTTGAATTACGTGATGCCTAGTGAAGTATTCACACTAGTAAGCAGTATTGCCACTACTTGTTTCTTGTTTATCTGGAGTATGCTTGTCTACACGCACATGAAATATCGTAAAAGTATCCTCGGCAAAAAAGCTCATTCATTTAAAATGCCGTTGTACCCATTTAGTAATTATCTGGTATTTCTTTACATGGCCTTTGTGTGTGTCGTCTTGTTCCTAGGAAAAGATACGAGAATCGCTTTATTACTAACACCTGTGTGGTTCTTGCTTCTATTACTAATCTATCATATGAAATATGAACGTAAGAAGTAAGAAAGTAGTTGTGACAGAAGTGGTCAGCTTCGAGAAATAAGAAGGAATTTACGAAAATTGCTTCTTAAATTTTTGTGAAATTTCGGCTTATTTCTTGGAGTTAAAAGCTTCTGTCCCAGCCTCTTTTCTATTTCCCCGGAAACAACCGCTGATAATAGGCATCTGCTTTTTTATAGGAAAAAATCCAAATACCAGATACAAAAAAACGTCCGAATAACCCGATCAACGGTACAAAAAAGACACCGGCAATCAAGCATAAGTTAATCATCATGGAGATAAGACTTCGACGGTCCTTTGACAAAACTCTCACGACATTGGAATCTGGTTTATTTGCTTTCATGATTTGCCTCATCAAGATACCAAAAGAAAAACTCCACATCGTGTATACTAAGACATAAGCCATCTCAGGCCAAAAAGCTTCAGGGTTACGCCCGACCCAACTAGTAACAGAAGGACATAAAGTCAGCCAAAAGAGCAAAAAGATATTCGACCAGACCACTCGGTAATTAATTCGTTCTGCCATCTGAAATATACGATGATGGTTCACCCAGATCACCGCAACAAATATAAAGCTGATGGTATAAGCTAATAATGTATTTCGGATGACCCATAAAGAATGAAAGCTAGATGTATTAGGGATCTTGATCTCTAATACAAGAACTCTCAAAACAATGGCTACCACTCCATCAGTAAATGCTTCTAATCTCGACTTTGTCACGATGATTCCTCCTCAGATGATTCAGCGCTTTTATTTTATCACTTACGTTATTAAATAACCATCGTTTTATATAGGAAATTTTCTGAAAATTGTTGCATATTTTTCGAAATTTTGTTACTTTTAAAAAAACCGTAAAGGAGTTATGTATGACAAAAAAATTATCATTTAAAGACTATCTTTTTATAGGCTCCATGCTTTTCGGTCTATTTTTTGGTGCTGGAAATCTTATCTTTCCCGTTCATTTGGGTCAAGAAGCAGGCGCTGCTACCTTTTGGGCGAATCTAGGTTTCTTGGTTACCGGTATCGGTCTTCCCTTCTTAGGGGTGATTGCCATTGGTGTATCGAAAAGCTCAGGTGTATATGAATTAGCAAAACGGATAAATCAAACATATGCGATGGTTTTTACCATCTTGCTTTACTTAGTTATCGGACCGTTTTTTGCTTTACCTCGCCTTGCAACCACATCTTTCGAGATTGGTTTAGCACCATTTATCGATCCTAGCAGACAGACGCTATATCTAGCAATTTTCAGTATTGTATTTTTTGTGCTGGCTTGGTGGTTTTCAAGAAAACCGACAAAGATATTAGATTATGTTGGAAAGTTCCTGAATCCTGCATTTTTGGTTTTATTAGGTGCTTTGCTTCTCCTTGCTTTTTTGAATCCACTAGGTTCTGTAAATCAAGCGCCTATTCAGCCAAATTATCAAGAGCATGCTTTTTTCACAGGGTTTACTCAAGGATATAACACATTAGATGCGCTTGCTGCTTTAGCATTTGGGATCATCATTGTCACAACAATCCAAAACATGGGTGTAACAAAACCTGCTGAAATCGCTAAAGACACGATCAAATCTGGTGCGATCAGCATTATATTGATGGGAATCATTTATACTTTGCTCGCTTATTTAGGTGCTATGAGCTTAGGTAGCTTTGCTCTAAGTGAAAATGGCGGGATCACGCTGGCTCAGATTGCTGATCATTATTTAGGTACTTATGGCAGTATCTTATTAGCATTTATCGTTATATTAGCTTGCTTGAAGACCGGTATTGGTTTGATTACAGCTTTTGCAGAAACATTCACAGATTTGTTTCCGCAAAGAAATTACGCATTCTTTGTTGCACTTGCTAGTATCCTTCCTTGTTTAGCGGCAAACGTAGGCTTGACGAATATCATTCAATTTTCGTTGCCTGTTTTGATGTTCATCTATCCATTAGCAATGACACTGATTTTACTAGTGTTAGTTGGTCCTTTGTTTAAGCAGCGTACGGCTGTTTATCGAATGACTACTTATTTTACATTGATTGCTTCGATTTTTGATGGGTTGAACGCTTGCCCAGAAACTATCAAACAAACACCTATTGTTCAAAATCTTTTATATGTTGCGGAAAGCTACTTGCCGTTTTTCAAATTGGGGATGGGGTGGATCGTACCAGCAGTTATCGGTTTTGTTATCGGACTGATTTGGAGTTTCGCTAAGAAAGAAGAAGTAGCAGATTGATAAAAGAGGTTGTGAAAGAGACGTTCAGCCTTATTGCCGATAGGCTGTCTCTTGAACACTGTTTATTGAGAGGTCGTGAAAAAGCCGCTCAGTTTCGAGTATTAAGAAATATTTTTTGAAAATGGCTTCTCACATTTTTGCATAAATTTGACTTAATACCGAGAAACTGACTTTTGAACACCGTTTATTGAGAGGTCGTGAAAAAGCCGCTTAGTTTCGAGTATTAAGAAATATTTTGTGAAAATGGCTTCTCACATTTTTGCATAAATTTGACTTAATACCGAGAAACTGGCTTTTGAACACCGTTTATTGAGCGTCTATAAACTGACCTGAGTATTAGAGAAACAAAACGGCAAAGTAGCTCCATATACTTTGCCGTTTTGTTTTGAACTAATACCGAAGAGAAGCTGATCAAACAATATTTCTTTTATAATATAGATTTTAGACATATATATGATATAAAAATAGTTTTCGCAAAAAAACTTAACAACTTTCGAAAACTTTCGTCACAAAATATTCACAACTAGTGACTATTATATAAGCATACCAACAAACAACCCTAACAACACTTTTTCATTTTTAACTCCTTATCCTGCTAGCTCCCCGGCTAGCAGGACCTTTTTTTATCAAAAAAACTTGTACCATCCAATCGATTCAACTAATCAACCCAATGCTGTCATGCTGTGATACTCATCCTAAAACGTTCCGTTTTACTGATATCAGCTTAAAGCATTCGGTTATTTTTGATTAGTAATGATTGATGGTACAAGCTCATACGTGCTTTTCTATCTGGTATAAATTATTTTGATAACCGTTCCTGTTCCCCTGCTGGTGAAAGGATTGTTATTTTTTCAATTTGTTCTACGGGAACCATGCGGATCTGCTGCTCTTCGTTTTGTAGGCGGATCATTACTCGGTCTTTTTCGACCGTTTTTGTCGCCACCCAACCTGAGATTGTTTCATACTTGCTACTCAAACGATTCGCTCTTACTTGTAAGATAACTAAACTATGTTCAGTAGCAGCTTTTTGCAGCTCAAGAATAAACTTTCCTTGCAATCGTACATTCTTAGCATGTTCTTCAGTGTCATTTACAAAAGAATCAAAAAGTTGATACGAGGTACGAGTAACTAACTTCGTAAGCTTCTTCATTGGTGATACTGTCTCTTCGTTCATCGAATGCACTCCTCCTTTAGCTAAGAAAGTGTTACTTAATTAATTTTATTTTACCTAACATTTTACAAAAAAACAAGGAAATGCTCTAACATCGCCTTAAAAAGAAAGCGTTAACTTTGCAAATTGTTTGTTATTTTATTTTCGTCAATCCAAATATTCCACCAATGATCCAGGCCTTCTGTGATTAAGTGATATGTCTCATCAAAGTTATTGGTATAGTATGGGTCGGGAACATTTTCTTTTTCTTTTCCAGGAATGCTACTTAAAAACAAATGGATTTTCCCCTGCGCTGAGCGTGGTGCTCTTCGTTTCAGTTCTTCTACATTTTCTTGATCCATGCCAATGATCCAATCAAAAGTTTCAAAATCGTGGGGTGTGATTTGCCGAGCAACCATATTCGTCATATCTACTTTTTCTTGGTTTAATATTTTTTTCGTTCCAGGGTGCGGTGTCTTTCCAACTTCATACGTGCTTGTAGCAGCAGAATCCACAAAAAATTCTGCTTCCCTTCCTTCTAATGCTATTCGTTTTCTCAGCAAGCCTTCTGCCATCGGTGAACGGCAAATATTTCCCAAACAAACAAATAAAATTTTTGTCATTTCCCCATCTCCTTTTAGCGATCATTGCTTTTCCAACAAAAAATTTTTCTATTACTGTTCTTCCAACTCTTCTTTTGCATAAAGACGATAAGAATATAATTCCGTATCCTTGGCTAAACGGAAAAGCTGCATAGCGATTTCCATCGGTGTTTCTTCATATTCATTCGTGATCCAATTGACTAATACACCACTGCAACCGTAAGAAAAAAAACGAGCATAAAATAGTTTGTCTCTTGCAGAAAGTTGTCTTTCTTCATCCATTTGTTCAAAAATCTTGATAAATGATTTTTGGATCAGTTGAGAAAACTCTTTTTGTAAAATTTCTGGGTCAGAAAGCACAGTATTTGCATAAAATTCTTTCTTCTCAGCAATTGCTTCCAGCATTTTCAATGCTTGCTCTTCCCAATTATCAAGTGAAAGACATTGTGGATCTAAATAATGCAATGCATCCTCACAATAGACCCAACGAAGCAAATCGTATTTATCTGTAAAATGATAATAAAATGTTTGTCGATTGATTTTTGCTTCATTTGCGATTTTTTGGACGCTGATTTTTCGAAAAGATTGCGTTTGGCACAAATCAATCAATACGTTTTTGATCAATTGTTTCGTACGTGTTGTATCACTCATTCATTTTCCTCCAATCTAAAAGCAAAAATCATATATGATAGTCGTAACCAAAATGTTCATAGGCATAAGCAGTAGCAATTCGCCCTCTAGGTGTACGCTTTAAAAATCCTTTTTGGATCAGATACGGTTCATACATATCTTCTACCGTCTCACGCTCTTCTCCTATGTTTACTGAAAGCGTACTTAACCCTACTGGTCCGCCGCCATATAACTCGATCATTGTTCGCAACAATTTCTGGTCAACATAATCCAATCCAGCCTGATCGACCTGTAGCAAAGTAAGTGCCTGATCCGCTATAGGACGATCGATTTTCCCGTCTCCTTGGACTTGCGCAAAATCACGAACCCGTTTGAGCAAGCGATTAGCAATTCTAGGCGTTCCTCGTGATCGGCGAGCAATTTCCAATGCCCCTTCTTCAATGATCTCTGTTTGAAAAATATCCGAAGAACGTAAAACGATCTCCTGCAGATCCTGTTCGTCATAATATTCCATATGAGAAATGATGCCAAATCGATCTCGTAAAGGTGCAGAAAGCATACCTGCCCGTGTCGTCGCGCCAATCAAAGTAAAGGGAGGAAGAGGGAAATGAACCGGATGTGCGGTTGGCCCTTGTCCTACCATGATATCTACATAGAAATCTTCCATAGCTGAATAAAGCATCTCTTCTACCACTCTAGGTAATCGATGGATCTCATCGATAAATAGGACATCCCCTGCTTCCAGTTCATTCAAGATTGCTACTAAGTCACCCGGACGTTCGATAGCAGGGCCACTCGTCGTACGAATATTTACGGTCATCTCATTAGCAATGACCATGGCCATCGTCGTTTTTCCTAATCCAGGAGGCCCGTACAACAGAACATGATCTAAAGGTTCTTCCCGATTTCTGGCAGCTTCGATGTAAATCTGAAGTTCTTGTTTGACTTTTCTCTGTCCGATATATTGAGAAAGCAGCTGTGGTCGAAGAGATTTTTCCAAACTCAGTTCATTTTCGCCAGATTCTGGTGATAACAAGTATTCATCTGTCATTTGGTCTCCTCCTTATTTTTTCATCATTAGCTTGAGTGCTTGGCGTAGATACTCATCCGTTGTCTGATTATCGACTTCTTTTAATTGTTTTTCTACACGTTTGATTTCTCGATCACTGTAACCAAGAGCCGAGAGAGCTTCCATTGCTTCAGATAGAGCTGTAGCGTCTTTTGTGTTTGCTTCATCAAATAGACTAAAAGGTGTATCGATACTCAGCTCACCGAATTTTCCTTTTAGATCCAAGATCATTTGTTGTGCTGTCTTTTTCCCTACTCCTGGAAATTTCGTCAAATAAGTGACATCACTGGATTCTACTGCTTGAATCAAACCGGAGTGGTCTTCGCTTGCCATGATTGCAAGGGCACTTTTCGGACCGATTCCTGAAACACTTACTAATCGCAAAAACAGTTGCTTTTCTTCTAGCGAATCAAATCCATACAGAAGATGCGCATCTTCACGTATCACCTGATGGACATAAATTTTTATTTTTTGATTTAGTTTGCTACTGTAGCGGTAAGGATTTCCTAGTGCGATCTGGTAGCCGATACCATTGGTTTCTACTACTATGTAATAGGGGTTGATAAAGGTAACCACACCTGTCAGATATTCATACATATTCTAGTCCTCTTTCTTTTGCACACATACGTTCCCTTTATTGTAGCACATTTCACCTTGTGAAAAAAGGAGTCTGGGGAGCGTTTCTTTCAAATAGCAATCGCTTGAATAAAAAAAGAGCGGACGATCGAGTAAATCCCCGTATTGTACCGCTCTTTGTGTATTTCCATTATTCTACAAGTGATTTGAATTCCCCATAACCTAATTCATCCATCTTTTCATATGGAATGAATTTCAGTGAGGCAGAATTGATGCAGTAACGTAGACCACCTTGATCTACTGGTCCATCGGTAAACACATGTCCGAGATGAGAATCTGCTTCTTTGCTTCGAACTTCTATTCGATGCATGCCATGAGAAAAATCGGCTTTTTCGCGCACTTGTCTTTTCGTTATTGGTTTGTTGAATGATGGCCAGCCACAACCTGCATCATATTTTTCTGCAGAGCTGAATAACGGTTCACCGCTGACGATATCTACATAGATCCCCTTTTCGTAAAAATCATCATATTTCCCGCTAAATGGTCGTTCTGTTGCATTTTCTTGTGTGACTGCATAAGCCATGGGTGATAACTTTTCTTTCAGTTCTTCTTTTTCTGGTCTTATTGGTTTATCCATTAAAAATGCCCCCTTTGTGATCCTATCATAGCGCCAAAGTGGACAGATGCCAACAATTTGCTTTCTTTTGAACTATTTACACTTTTCGGCGTCGGGCAAACTCAACGAAACGGAATTTATCTAATCGGTGAACCGACTCAGAATACTCGAAACAGCGGGTATCTTCCAGATGAACGAGGCTTCTGACTACTACTGCATAAGTGTCATCGTGAAGATCCATCGCTGTTTTCATGATTTCCGTTACTTCTTCTACTGTGATCTCCTTTTGCGCGTAAGCAATCGTCAAAGAAAGCTCATTTTCAAAATATTCATAGATCGATCCTTGTGCTTGTGCTGGAGTTAAAATAGGAACGATTTCCTTTAATAGATAATCGGTGTCTAATATAACTACTTCGCCATTGATTTTTCTTTCGCGTATCAAATGCCAAACAGGCGCACCGATCTCCCAGCCAGTGATCTCGTTCAATGCTTTTGTCACTTCTGTTTCTTCTAACGTATGGATGATCGTTTCACTTGGAATACGTTGGGTCTCCTGTAGCTCTTTATAGCTAGTCAATCCAGAAATAGGAAAGTCGAAGCGATTCCGATCCAGTACGATCGAACCTTTTCCTTGTTTTTTTTGAATATAACCTTCCGTAGTCAAAAGATTCAGCGCTTTTCTAATTGTTTCTCGTGAAACACCATAAATTTTGATCAATTGGTTCTCACTGGGTAAAAGCGAATGCGGAGGATATTCTTTCGCTAAAATTTTCTGTTCCAAATCTAAAAAAATTTCATTGAACTTATTCATGTTTTTCCCTCACTCGTTCTTCCATCATTTCTTCACTATACTACAGCTCTTTTTGTATTTCAATGTTCCTATTTTTAAGAAAAGCTTATTTTAAGCTTTTTAAAACGATATCATTTTCTCTCGTACTTTTTAATAAAACGCTTGCAATTCTCTCCGAAAAAAAGTATAGTAAATGAAGAAACAACTTGCATAGACAAGTTAAGAGAAAGGGGTTTATTGATATGGCAAAATATCAAGCAGATGCCGAGAAGCTGTTACATGATATCGGCGGAAAAGAAAATATTGCTGCAGTTAGTCATTGTGCGACTCGTATGCGTTTTGTCCTGAATGATCCAGGAAAAGCGGACGAAAAAGCGATCGAAGATATACCTAGCGTAAAAGGGATGTTCACGAATGCAGGACAGTTCCAAGTCATCATAGGAAACGATGTTTCTACTTTTTATAACGACTTCGTTGCAGTATCTGGAGTTGAAGGGGTTTCCAAAGAACAAGGAAAAGCAGCTGCAAAACAAAATCTTCATCCCGTTCAACGTGCTATTGCCGTTTTAGCAGAAATCTTTACACCACTGATTCCTGCAATCATTGTCGGTGGATTGATCCTTGGATTCAGAAATGTACTTGAAGGTATCCAGTTTGAAAGTCTTGGTGGAACAATCGTTGAACACTCGAAGTTTTGGAATGGTGTCAATGCCTTTTTGTGGTTACCGGGTGAAGCAATTTTCCATTTTCTTCCAGTAGGTATCACTTGGAGTATTGCAAAAAAGATGGGTACTACACAAATATTAGGAATCGTTTTAGGAATTACGTTAGTTTCTCCGCAATTATTAAATGCTTATAGTGTAGCTTCCACAGCCGCAGCAGATATTCCATTTTGGGATTTTGGTTTTGCTCAAGTCCAGATGATTGGTTATCAAGCGCAAGTTATTCCAGCCATGCTGGCAGGGTTTATGTTAGCGTATCTAGAAATCTTCTTCCGCAAATATATCCCTCAGTCGATCTCGATGATTTTTGTTCCATTGTGTTCATTGTTACCAACTGTTTTAGCTGCACACGTTATTTTAGGTCCTATCGGCTGGACAGTCGGAAGCTGGATTTCAAATATCGTAAATACTGGATTGACGTCTTCTATCAGCTGGTTGTTTAGTGCCGTATTCGGATTCCTGTATGCTCCTTTAGTGATTACTGGTCTCCACCATATGACCAATGCCATCGATATGCAGCTGATTGCAGATTTCGGATCAACGAATTTATGGCCGATGATTGCTTTATCAAATATCGCCCAAGGCTCTGCAGTCTTAGCCATCATCTTCTTACATCGTGGGAATAAAAAAGAAGAACAAATCTCGATTCCAGCAATGATTTCTTGTTACTTAGGCGTAACTGAACCTGCTATGTTCGGAATCAATTTAAAATACGTCTATCCTTTCGTCGCTGCAATGGTCGGCTCTGGATTAGCTGGCATGTTTGCTAACTTGATGGGTGTTCGAGCTAACGCGATCGGAGTAGGTGGTTTGCCAGGAATACTAGCTATCCAAGCAGAAACATGGGTACCTTTCATCATCGCAATGATCATTGCTGTCATCATTCCATTTGGCTTGACGATCATCTTTAGACGTCAGGGAATTTTGAATAAGATTGATCCTGCTGTTCCTGAAAATGCTGCTGATGTACAACTTCAAACAGCAAATGGCGCAACAGCAACGCCACAGTCTTTCGAACCTGTTTCAGCAACTGGTACGGCAGTTGCAACAAAAGAAACATTATTCGCAGTCGCTGCAGGGACCATCAAGGAAATAACTGAAGTAAATGACCCAGTTTTCTCACAAAAAATGATGGGTGACGGTTATGCTGTCGAACCGTCAAACGGCAAAGTCTATGCACCAGTAAACGGTAAAGTGACGAGTGTCTTTGAAACAAAACATGCCATTGGTATTCTTTCTAATGAGGGGCTGGAAGTACTTGTTCACATGGGATTAGATACTGTTGAACTAAAGGGTGTTCCTTTCAATGTATTCGTGAAAGAAGGAGACCTTGTCACACCAGAGACCCTGATTGCTGAAATGGATTTGCCAGAAATAGAACAAGCTGGCAAGAAAACTGACATTATTGTTGCTTTGACCAATAATGAAAAAGTTGCAGGACTTTCTCTTGACCAATCAGGACTTGTTCGCCCGGGCGAAGCAGTCGGTAAAGCTGAAGTAAAATCTTAGTCAGAGTAGATAAGTAATCTTTTCAATAAAAAAAACGGGCTATCATGGATTTTCAATCGAAAATCAGATAGTCCGCTTTTTTGTTTAAATGAATGTTTTCAGTGCCTGATTGACAGCACCAATCGGAAATCCTACGATACTGTAATAATCTCCAGAAATTTCTTTGACGAATACACTCGCAGCATTTTGGATGCCGTATGCCCCTGCCTTATCCGCATAATCCCCCGTCTCCAAGTAGCGTTTGATCTCTTCGTCTGTCAAAGGATAAAAAGTGACATGTGCTTCTGCTAGTATCCGTTCTTCTCGTTCCTTTGTTTTTAAAACAACAGCTGTATATACAGTATGTGTTTCCCCGCTTAGTTTTTTCAGCATGAATTCAGCCTCAGCCAGATCTTCTGGTTTACCCATGATCTCTTGATTGAGAACAACAGTCGTGTCACTGGCAATCACTAAATGGTCTTCTTTTTCAACTTGTTCCCAGACAGTTCGTGCTTTTTCTTCAGCCATTCTACGAACATAATCGACGGGCTGTTCGTCTGGAAATGGCGTTTCATCGATATCAGCAGGTTCAATCTCGAATTCTGAAACGATATGAGCCAATAACTCTTTTCTTCTTGGTGATTGGGATGCTAATACAATCTTCATGTTTTCCCTCTTCTCTTTGACTTAATGCGGGTCTTGGATTCGTTTGAACATCCTTTCCATATCCGAATTGGTAAAGTGAATCAATACTGGACGGCCATGGGGACAATTGAAAGGATTTTCGCATCGTGCCAGATCCTTCAGCAGCACACGTGCTTGTGCGTCATTCAAATAATGGTTGGCTTTAATCGATCGTTTGCAACTCATCATGATTGCTGTTGCTTCACGGAATTTTTTTACACTCACATTTCCAGTTGTCAGCAGCATATCGATCATCTCCCGAATAATTGATTCTTCTTCTCCATTGGGATACCAAGTAGGATGGGCCCGTACAATAAAGCTGTTTTGACCAAATTCTTCTAAATAAATCCCTGCATCTTCTAGCAAGTGTTTTTGCTCTTTTAATTTCAAAGCATCACTGTTTGGATAGTCTAACACAAATGGAACAAGCAATTCTTGCAGATCATCAGATACTTCCCCAATTTTTTCCCGGAAATATTCATACTTAATGCGCTCTTGGGCAGCATGCTGATCAATGATGTACAACCCATCGCTACTTTGGGCAAAAAGATACGTTCCGTGCATCTGTCCAAAATATTCCAACTGAGGAAAACGTTGTACTGGTTTTTCCGTTTCTAATTTCTTGATGGCTTGTTCTAATGTTTTGTCGTTTCCTTGAGTGAAATCAAATTCAGGGTGGAGTGTCAATTCTTCCTCGTAAATCTGTTCATCCTCTTCTACGGATTTATCTGCTTGTTCTTCATTTGTTTTCTCCATGTTATCCACAATGGGAAATTCTTTCTTTTCAGATTTTTCCACTGTTTTTTCTACAAAGTTATCAACATTTTCACCAAACTTATCCACCGTTTTCGCTGTTTTTTCTGGATAAGTGGTGTTTTCTTCAGAAAAACCAGAATAGTTTTCAACATTTTCCACAGACTTATCAACAATTCTGTCAACAAATGTGTTCTTTGGTTCTTCTACGAAAAAGGTTCCTGTCTCTCGATCAAAATTCAAACTACTTGGCTTTTTAGGTTTTTCTTCTTCAAAAGCGTAGGACAAATCGATTTCGATTTGTTCTGTTTTAGGCTGATCGGGTACTTTTTTCTTAAACCGTAGATTATCCGCTGCACTTGGAATCAGATTTTCTTGAGACAATGCTTTTTGAATGGCGTTACTAATTAGCTCTGTTAGTTCTTTTTCCTTCGACAGCCGGACTTCCTGCTTCGTAGGATGAACATTTACATCTACTAAAAGCGGGTCCATTTTGATTTCCAATACAGCAATAGGGAAACGACCGACCATTAATTTTGACCCATAACCTGCAACGATTGCTTTATTCAAGGAAAAGTTCTTGATAAAACGTCCATTGATGATCGTCGATAAGTAATTCCTACTGGCACGAGTCACCTCAGGCAATGAAACATAGCCAAATAACTCAAAATCTAGATCTTTTCCTTCGATTTTCAGCATTTTTTTTGCGGTAGATAATCCGTAGATTCCCGCAATTGTTTGTTTCAGATCGCCATTTCCAGCGGTTGCCAGCATTTTGTTTCCATCATGTACTAAACGAAAAGCAATCGATGGATGACTCAATGCCAGTCGATTGACGATGTCCCCGATGTTCGCTAATTCTGTGTGCAGTGTTTTCACGTATTTCAAGCGGGCTGGCGTATTGAAAAACAGATTGCTGACGGTAATCTTCGTTCCTTGACGCAGTGGTGCTGGTCGATGCTCAATAACTTCTCCGCCTTTCAGCGACAGATAGGTGCCTTGTTTTTCTTCCTGATTCGCCGTTTCCAGAGTCATTTCAGAAACAGAGGCAATACTTGGCAAAGCTTCCCCTCGAAAGCCCAGCGTTCGTATGCGAAAAAGATCGTCGCGATTATGGATCTTACTTGTCGCATGCCGCTTGAAGGCATTCTCTACGTCGTCTGCCAAAATGCCTTCTCCGTTATCAATCACTTGGATCGTCCGCAGTCCCGCTTCTTCAACTAAGATATCAATCTGAGTACTGCCGGCGTCAATTGCATTTTCCACTAATTCTTTCACAACGGAAGCTGGTCGCTCCACTACTTCTCCCGCAGCGATCTGATTAGCTAAACGTTCAGATAATTCTTGGATTTTGGCCATCGATATCCGCCTTCTTCCTACAGTTGTTTTTGTAATTCATATAATGTGTTTAGTGCATCCATTGGCGTCATTTCTAGTAAATTTATTTGCTTCAGTGATTCAATGACTTCTGTTTCATTTTCGGATAATTCACTGAATAAAGAAAGCTGTTGGTTTTCTTCTTTTACACGGTCTTGTATATGGTCTTGATTTACTTTTTCTGCAGGTGGTTTTATTTGCTCCTGTTTGGCTGTTTTAGTTTTCTCTTCTACTTCAGCTGGAACAGTATGGTGTCCGTTATCGCCATTTTCTAGCGTATGCAGGATATCTGCTGCTCGTTCTAGTAGATTGGAAGGCAATCCTGCGATCTTTGCCACATGTATGCCGTAGCTTTTATCCGCAGGTCCATCCATCATTTTATGCAAGAAGACAACTTCTCCGTCTTTTTCAACGGCTCCAACATGGACATTTTTAAGCTGCGGAAGTTCTTTCTCAAGTACCGTCAGTTCATGATAATGAGTAGAAAAGAGTGTTTTTGCTTGTACATGACGATGGATATATTCGATGATTGCTTGGGCCAACGCCATTCCGTCATAGGTTGCTGTTCCTCGCCCTAGTTCGTCAAACAAAATCAAACTGTTTGGCGTAGCATAACGCAGGGCTTGATTGGCTTCCATCATCTCTACCATAAAAGTACTTTGTCCAGCAATTAAGTCGTCACTTGCACCAATTCGGGTAAAAATCCGATCAAAAATAGGTAAAACTGCTTGTTTTGCCGGAACGAAACAGCCCATTTGCGCCATCAGAACAGTTAATGCCAACTGTCGCATATACGTACTTTTACCAGACATATTCGGTCCTGTAATCAGCAAGATCATTTCGTCTTCTGCCATTTCTACGCTGTTAGGGATATATTCCTGATGTCCTAATACTTTTTCTACTACAGGATGTCGTCCGTCTTTGATCAGAAGCTGATGCTTGTCACTGACAAGTTCTGGCCGAACATACTGATAGCGTTCGCTGATCGTTGCAAAACTTTGTAGCACATCTACTGCACTGATTGCTTTTGCAAGTACTTGTAGCGGCTGGATAGCCTTTTTGACTTCTTCTCTCACAGCTAAAAACAACTGATATTCTAAATCAACAGATTTTTCTTCTGCTTCGAGGATTTGTGTCTCCAATTCTTTTAGTTCTGGTGTGATGAAACGCTCTGCATTTGCTAAAGTTTGTTTTCGTTCATACTTCTCCAGTTCTGCATTTCCAAGATTTGCTTTTGTGATTTCTATATAATAACCGAAAACGCGGTTAAATCCGATTTTTAAGTTTTTGATTCCTGTTTCTTGACGCTCTTTTGCTTCAAGTTCTGCCAACCATTTCTTTCCGTTTCTCATAGCAGAACGGTACATATCGAGCTGCTCATTGAATCCATCTTTGATGATGTTTCCTTCCGTTATTTGTAACGGCGGATCATCTTGGATAGCTTGGTCGATCAATTGGACGAGATGGTCCATCGGCTGCATTTCTGAAAGCAGACTTTGCCATTGACCTTGATCGATTCCTTCAATCAACCCTCTGATCATTGGCACTTGTTCTAAAGAAGTTTTCAGCTGGATCAAGTCTCGCCCATTGACATTACCGAAAGCTACTCGACCTGCTAGGCGTTCCAGATCATAGACTTTCGTTAATGCTGACTGCAAATCGATACGTTCAAAATAGCTGTCTAGCAAAGAAGCGACCATTTCTTGTCTTGCTTTAATTTGTTTTGCCTGGATAAGCGGACGGTCTAGCCATTGTTTTAGTAAACGGCCACCCATTGCTGTTTTTGTTTCATCTAACAACCATAGAAGAGTGCCGTGCTTTTTCCCAGTCCGAATAGATTGGCTTAATTCTAGGTTGAATTTTGAATAATAATCCATTTTCAAAAAATGATCTGGTTGGTATTCTACTGCTTTTTGGATATGAGCTAAACTCCGCTTTTGTGTCACCGATAAATAAGTCAATAGTTTGCCGGTTGCTTCTTTTTCCAGCGGATCGACTAGTTCGCTTGTCAAAAAGCTAAATTCCGCGTTTTCTTCCATCTCATTTTGTTGAGAAAAGACTAGCCCTAAACGCCCGCTTAGCTGTTCACGAAGGGTATCAGTGATCTCACTGCCTAATACGAGTTCTTTTGTCTGCAATGCAGAGGCTTCATTTAAAACAGCTTCTTCATCATGCAACCGAGCCGTCTTCAATTCTCCCGTACTTAAATCGGCATAAGCAAAGCCAAATTCATTTCCTTGACTAACTACAGCTGTTAAAAAATTGTTGTCTTTTGCCGACAATCCTTTGCTGTCCATGACTGTACCAGGAGTGACTAGCTGGATCACTTCGCGCTTGACCATCCCTTTAGTCGTCTTTGGATCTTCTACCTGCTCGCAAATCGCTACTTTATAGCCTTTTTCAATCAAGGCATCGATATATCCTTGTGCTGCATGGTGAGGTACACCGCACATAGGAATAGGTTCTTCTGCATTTCGATTTCTGCTCGTCAACGTTAATTCCAAAAGCTGTGACGCTTTGATCGCATCTTCGTAAAATAGTTCATAAAAGTCTCCTAAACGATAGAACAAAAAAGCATCTTGGTATTGGGCCTTGATGCTTAGATATTGTTCCATCATAGGAGTATTTTTAGTTTTTTGAGGCATGTTTTTCCTCCTCTATTTGTCCATTGATTTCTTCTTGTATCATAGTTGTTAAATGATGAAGCAGATCATCTGCTTCCAACAGCTGTTTTCTATAAGCTACAACAAGCGGATGCTGATCAAATTCTTGCATGAATTGATCCGCTTGTTTGATTGCTTCTTGTTCTGCTGCTGGTTTGTCATAGTGGGCAAAATGAACAGCATCTTTTTGCGCTTGTTTGATTTTTTCTCTCAACTCAGCTAAATACTGGTTTTGCTGGATCTTTTCTTCAAGTTCTTTGTAGCGAATGATCGTTTCATTCTCTCCTAAAAGTTTTGTCAGTTTCCTTACTTCTTTTTGAATTTCCGGCTCCTGCTGCAAAAAACTGCCTCTCTTTCTACTCCATGAACGGTCGATCATCGTTGATCTGAATCAGCTGGATTTCTTTTGCATGACCTGTCGTATCATCCAATTCCAAGATACAGCCGCTTAAAATCGATCGGCCTTGTTCCACAACTTCAAAACGTTTTGGTAATGCGGTCAGAAACTTTTCGATTACAGGTTCTCTGCGCATACCCAAAATACCATCATAGGGACCTGTCATCCCAACGTCTGTCAGATACGCTGTTCCTCTTGGCAAAATTCGCGCATCATTTGTCTGAACGTGTGTATGTGTACCGACCACTGCTGAAACTTTCCCATCTAAAAACCAGCCCATTGCTTGTTTTTCACTTGTTGTTTCTCCATGAAAATCTACAAAAATGATCGGCGTACGTTTTCTGGCTTCTTCTACCAGCTCATTCATTTTACGAAAAGGATCATCCAAGTCCACCATAAAAGAACGAGCCTGCATGTTGATCACTGCCAGTTCGACTTGGTTCACTTTGACAAAGACCATCCCTTGTCCAGGCGTCCCTTCCGGAAAATTTGCCGGACGAACCATCTTTTTAGCTTCATTTACAAACTCAAAGATTCCGCGGTTGTCCCACGTATGATTCCCCATCGTCACGACATCTACGCCGTCTTGCAAAAATTTTTTATAGATTTTTTCTGTGATTCCACGTCCAGAAGCGGCATTCTCACCATTTACAATCGTTACTTGCGGACGGTACTTCTTCTTCAATCTAGGAAGATATTCAGTAATCATCTCTCGTCCCATTGAACCTACTACATCACCAATAAACAATACCCGCACACTAAATTCCTCTTCTCTTTTAACATCACTCTATATTATAGTTGTTTTCAATAAGAAAGAAAAGGTCAAACAAAAGGAACTCTTTCCTGGTATTTCTTAGTTTTGAAAAATAAAATAAAAAAATGGGACTATGACAAACATCTTGTCACAGTCCCATTTCCCGAATAAACGTTGTTTCATCTACTTCTTCAGAAATAAGCCGTAATTTTACAAAAATTTGAGAAGCAATTTTCGTAAATCCCTTCTTATT
This sequence comes from Enterococcus sp. DIV0436a, assembly GCF_051711605.1. Lineage (NCBI taxonomy): Bacteria > Bacillati > Bacillota > Bacilli > Lactobacillales > Enterococcaceae > Enterococcus > Enterococcus sp. DIV0436a. The sequence goes on along the minus strand of NZ_JBIONA010000001.1, from coordinate 128,314 downwards.
TCTTGAAACTGACCACTTCTGTCACGACCTCTTCCTTAAACGGTGTTCAAAAGCTTGCATCTGCGGTAATAAGCCCAGAAAAACGAAAAATAGGAGGAGCTATTTTTGTTTGGCTGGGCTTATTACTTGATGCAGAACAGCTTTTTCACAACCTCTTTTAAATCACGCTTAACTCTTTCAATGCCTTCCAAATTCCATCCTGATCGTTTGTATCAGTGACCATCTTAGCTTCTGCTTGTACTTCTGGCACAGCATTCCCCATAGCTATCCCAATTCCTGACATGCGCAACATTTCACGGTCGTTTTGTCCATCGCCAAAGCTGATGATGTCTTCATGAGGGATGCCTACTTGTTCTGCTAAGTGCAGAATTGTCGCTGCTTTAGAACCATTTTTAGGTACGACATCTACACTGTTCTCATGCCAGCGGACAAATCGAATTTTATCATATGAAGAGAACTTCCCATCATATGTTTGATCGAAAAATGCTAACGCTTGGTATATTTCTTGTTCCTCTGCAAAAAACTGATCTAATTCAGGCAAGACAGCACCGAAAGAATGCATCGCTTCTTCCATCACCGTTACATCATTGGAAGAAGAACGCTTGATATTGTCTAAGCTGACAAAAGCTGTATCGATCTGCTCATGATGCGCTTCTTGAACGAACGCATCCAACTGGTCGCGATCTAGTAAATTCTTATATACTTGTTCATGGTCTAAAAAACCGGCCGCTCCATTACATAAAATGTAGTTCGTAAAATCAAGATCGCGAATGATCTCTTGCGCATGAAATCGGCTCCGCCCTGTAGCAATCGTGACCAGATGACCGGCTTTGCGTAATTTTTCCAATGCTTCTCTCGTGCTATCTAAAGCTTGTTTGTTTGAATCTAACAACGTTCCATCAATATCAAAAGCAAATAATTTGCGTCTCATCTCTTGTCGTCTCGCTTTCTTATAAATACTTACTTGCCTCTCGAACAGCTAACTTACTCAAATCTGTTGCCAGCTGTCTTTTTACCCAATCGGCATCGGTCTTACTGTAATCGCGTAATGCCCAACCAATTGCTTTTTGGATAAAGAATTCCTTTGTTTGACGATCTTCGTCTATTGCTCGGATCAATAGTCCTGTGTCTGTTTGCTGTTTATAACCTAATTGCAACGTGATTGCTATTCGACGCAGCCAAAAATCTTCCTTTTTTTCAAACAATTGAAAGACTTCTTCACGCTGCTCTGGGTAGGCTTTACACCATGTGCTGTATACTTTTCTCCAAGAGTCGATGCTGTCCCACCATTCTTTTTTCTGAACTAGTGGCAACAATACGACTAAGTCTTCAAATGTAAGCCGTTTGATGTTTTTCTGGACTAAATCGATCGCTACATACTGATACTCTCTTTCGATTTGTTCATAATAATAATAAACAAAAGCTAAAACTTCAGAAATAGATAAATTTTTGCTCTCATCCAGTAACGGTTGTTGTAAAAGAGCGCGTTCCGGCTTAGGTACTCCAGCAAAGGAAAAAAGATTTTTCATGTACTTTTCCATTTGTAACGCTTTTTCCTCATTTTTTGGAAAAACTAAAACTTCCATGGCACTTCCCCTTTAATGAACGACTTTTTAGTCCACATAGGATGATTTTGACTGATTCAGCCAAGCATATCCCAGTCCCATTACTAAACCGCCACCAATATAATTTCCTGCCAAAGCAAAAAACAAATTATGTAACACATTGCTGACTGTCATTCCATCCGTCTGTCCTTGAGAAGCAAAGTAAGCAAGCGTAAAGGCAGGAAAATTCGCTATCACGTGTTCATATCCTAAAAAAGCAAAAATGAAAATGATGAATACGACTGTGATCACTTTCCCGGCATCCTCTTTCATCCGCATGCTGATCAGTACAGCGGTATTGACAACGATATTCGCAAACATCCCTTCCACCAAAATCGTTGCTGCAGGTTTTGCTAGTTTTACTGCTATTGATTCTAACATAAAGTTGTCCAACGTTAAATCTTGAAATGGCGTAGTCATAGAAATAAGAAATCCACATAATATACCGCCAATCATATTGAAAAAAATACAGGCAAATAGAATCTTGGCTGCCTTACTTAAAGCAAGTCTCTGCCGAAAAACACCCACGGTCATATAAAGCATATTCGATGTTCCTAATTCAGCGTTCATGTATAGAATCATGACCAGACCCCAGCTGAACATAAATGCGTATAAAATCTTTCCTAGACCATGCGCGATATCTTCCCCCTTCATCGCGATTGCAAATGCCACAGCCGTTCCTAAAGTCAAAAACAAATAGGCGAGAACCGCTCGAACAGCGTAACGTGAAAAGCTGTTTTCAAAAAGATTCGCCTTCTTTTCAATTGAAGCATCGATTTTCTCAAATAATGGTGATACCGGATTCATTGATTTTCTCCTTAAACTTCCTTCGCTTTTTTCCATTTGCACATACCCTCTCATTTTATAAAGACAGCCTAGGTTTGTAAAGCGTTTTTATGTACTAATTATCTTGACATTCGTGGATGATCTATCATATACTGTAGTTTGTGTAAAATAATGCAGCAGAAAAATAATAACTCATCCCTAGTTTGTTGCCCCGTCTCGGGTTCGATTGTGTAACCGCGGCTGCAAAGGTGAAGATTGAAGAACAAACTATATGATTATGAATTTTTCAACGGATTATTTTACTCCAAAAACTTATATTCATTGGAGGAAATTTTAATGTCTCGTTATACAGGACCATCATGGAAAATTTCTCGTCGCTTAGGCATCTCATTGTCAGGCACAGGAAAAGAATTAGCACGTCGCCCTTACGCACCAGGTCAACATGGACCTAACAGCCGTGGCAAACAATCAGAATACGGCATGCAATTAACTGAAAAACAAAAACTTCGTCACATGTACGGAATGAACGAACGTCAATTCCGTAACTTGTTCGTAAAAGCTAGCAAAATCAAAGAAGGTAAACATGGTGTTAACTTCATGATCTTACTAGAACAACGTTTAGACAATGTTGTTTACCGTTTAGGACTTGCAACGACTCGTCGTCAAGCACGTCAATTAGTTAACCATGGTCACATTTTAGTTGATGGCAAACGCGTTGATATCCCTTCATACCACGTAGAAGTGGGTCAAGTGATCTCAGTTCGTGAAAAATCACAAAACATCGTAACAGTAAAAGAAGCTGTAGAAGCAACTGTTGGACGCCCAGCATTCGTAAGCTTTGACGCTGAAAAATTGGAAGGTTCATTGACTCGTTTACCAGAACGTGACGAACTATATCCAGAAATCGACGAAGCTCTTGTCGTTGAATACTACAACCAAAGCTTATAATTTCAAAAGCTTTCTTGAAAAAGACCGCTATCTATTGGATAGCTGGTCTTTTTTTATATTTTCTATTTACAAAGTAATCACTTTGTTTTACAATTTCGTTAACCAAATAAAAATATTAAGTTAACGAAAAGAGGGCATTATGAACCGAACATTGAAAGAATTAATACTTGCTGCGGAATTTGCCGCGATTATTTCTGTCCTTTCTCAGATGACCATTCCTTTTGGCTTGGTTCCTTTGACGGGGCAAACATTTGCTATTGGATTAACAGCAACTTTTCTCGGAAGAAAACTAGGATTGATATCTGTTGCAGTTTATCTTTTACTTGGCTTGATTGGTCTTCCTGTATTTTCAGGGATGACTGGAGGTATAGCTGTTTTATTTGGGCCAACTGGCGGATATTTGATTGGATTTCTCTTACAAACGTGGATAACTGGTTGGATGATCGAAAGAACGGATGCTCATTACTTATATGCAATCTTTGCCAATCTAATGGGCTCTCTTGCTGCATTGATCTGCGGAACGATCTGGCTGAAAATAAGTGGTGATCTTACTTTTACAACTGCATTTGCCAGTGGACTACTGCCGTTTTTACTGCCGGAAGCAATCAAGGCAACTGGAGCAGCTTATATCGGTATCTTGATGAAAAAACGGCTAAATCGATTTCTTCATACAAATTAATCAAAAAAGCAGCATGGAAGAAGACTCAAAGTCTCTTCCACGCTGCCATATTTTAAATTAAACAGATCTTTATTTTGACAAATCCACTTTTTTACCGATCCAATAAATAATTATCCCACCGACAATCATTGATGCCAATTCTCCTAAAGCAATCACCCACCAATTCAAGAAAAAAGGTAGTTGATATAAAATCGTTAGCTGACCAGCTACTGTAAACATGGAAAAAGCAAATACGCATGCTGTCACAGCCATTTTGATTTTCATGTTTTTGATGCGACTAGTGATTTTATAGTTGATAAGCAATACAAGCAGCGTGCTGACGCTTCCTACTACAACATCTATCAGTCCAAGAGGAGAAGCCATATTAGCCAAAGCTACTCCCGCTGTTACCGCGACGATGTATCTTTTGTTATACAAGGACAGATAGTTGAACATCTCCGATAGACGAATCTGAATCACTCCAAAGCTAAAGACAGACAAAACCAGCGTCACTGCCACATATAAACCAGTGACTAGCGCCATCCGAGTCACATCTGTCGTTGTCCAGCGTTTGGCTGAACGGGTATTATTTTTTTCCATGTTCTATTTCTCCTTTGCAAGATAATTTTATCTTGGTAATGACTGCGACCAAAGGATGGGAAGAAAATTCCAACTGAAGTGCCGCAGAAGGTAGTGAAAAAGCTGCCCTGCAACAAGTAATAAGAATAGTCAAATAAAAATAGCTCCTTATATTTTTCATTTGGCTGGACTTGTTACCGCAGTTGCAAGCTTTTGAACACCGTTTATATCAAAAGGTCGTGAAAAGCCGCTTAGTTTCGAATATTAACGATTATTAAAAAGAATTTTTTGAACTGGCTGTTCGGCATCGAATGTCGGGAACAGTCATCGACTTTCTTTTATCATCAACCGTTGTTTCTCTCTTTAGTTTTATCATACAGAAGCTTGAAAAAAACACAAGGTTATTTTAACAACCATCCGCCATCGATTGGGATGATCGTTCCTTGTATGTAGCTTGCTTGAGGAGAGGCAAGAAATAACGTCAGCTCAGCTACTTCTTCCGGCTGTGCCCATCGCTTGACTGGTGTTTCATTTGCGACCCACTCAGCCATCTCACCTTTCCCTTCAAAATCAGCCGCATTCATTGGTGTTTGGATGGCTCCTGGAGCAATTCCTTTTACTCGGATACCCTGTCCTGCGTAATCCAGAGCGAGTTGTTTGGTAAATCCGACGATTGCATGTTTCGCACTTGTATAAGCGATCCCACCTCCGCCAGCAACCAAACCCGCAATCGAAGCCATGTTGATGATTGTTCCGCTTTTTCGGCGGATCATATCAGGAAGGATGATTTTTGTCAGCTGATACATGCTTTTCACATTCGTCTCATAAATAAGATCCCACAGCGATTCGTCAGTTTCCATCAATGGTTTGTAGGCATCCAATATCCCCGATGTATTCAGTAAAATCGTAACTTCACCAAAACGATCCTGGCATTTCGATACCGCTTGTTGGAGTTCTTTCATTTGTCGAACATCACCTAGTGCGTAGGCAAAAGTTTCAGGAAATCGCAAAGAGAGTTCTTCCATTTTACCGAACTTTTGATCTAATCCAAATACAAAAGCATCTTGTTCAAGAAACGCTCGGGCTTGCGCAGCACCAATTCCAGAAGCAGCTCCTGTGATAAATACAACCTGTTTAGCTAGATCTGGATACTGGTTTTTCATTCTACGATCGCCCAATCATCTGCTAAAATATCACAAACTGTAGGAGCGAAGCTGGAAAAACCTTCGTCACTTGTTTTGATCAATAAGTAAGGTGTCACTGGACAGCCATCAAATTCATCATCGGATACGAGAACAACATAAAGTTCAAATCCACTCCATCCTTTACGAATAATCTTTGCACCTTTTTTCAATTCTGGTAAAATTTCTTCAAATGTCATCTTTTTTCTCCTTCTTTGTTATTGTTTTAATAGTTTTTTTTTTGAATCATTTCAAATTTTTGAGATAGTTGGATGTAATCAATTAATTTTAGTTCTTCGGTCACAATAAAATAGTCAAGATCCGCCCATGGTTTGCGGTGGACTTTACTTGTCGAAATCAGAAGATCAACTTCTCTCCCCCGATAATCTGTTGGCAGAAAAATCAGCTGATACTCATTACGGAAAAATGTCCGTAATCCCTCCTCTAACAGTTGCTCTTCAAATAATGGGAAATCTGTCATTAAAAGGATCGTGATCTTTGGAAGCTGTGGAGTAAAGGCTCCTAATGTTTTAAACACAGTCAGATACCGACTCATCAAAAACGCATGATTTTTAAATGCCAGATGATTGGGATGTTTGTGTCTACTTTCAAAAAAATGTACGAGCCATTGTTTCAATTCCTTGTTTTCAATAACTAAATGATTAATAAAATCACTACTATTGCCATCAATCGTTTCTTTCGCATTAGGAAAAAGATAGGCGAAAAAATGACTGCTGAATAAATAGTTTTCTGCCTCGAAGGTTAGATTTTCTGCTGGCAGCCCCTGCTCTTCCTGATAAAGAGAAAGAGCGGCTTTTGCTTCTGAAAGGGCTGTAAAGGGCGGTGTTTTTGCTTGTTGATGAAAATCAAAAATTTTCTTCCGTATCTTAGGATCACTATAATATTCTTCACGAGTCATCAGTACAAGAAATAATGCGCCTAACTCGTCTTCTACTTGAAAATAATTAGGAAATACCGGCTCCATGACTTGGCAAAATCGCTGGAACAACAGATTGTCAGAAATCAGCCGTCTTTTTTTCTCATTCAATACAACATAATGCTTCTGTGATTTTCTTAAAAAAAAGGCACCTAGCATGTATTCCAATCGTCTTTTTTTGATCTCGTTCAGACGAACATTAAAAAAAGCCATGATATGTTCTGCCATATTCTTTACGTCCATTTGAGAAATCGTTTCAAATGGCCAGATTTTCCCTCGAAACAACTGCCAGAATGTCATATGCAAGTAAAGTCGAATGATTTCTTCTTCGCCTTGAGCGATATATGTACCTCGTTGCAGCCGAATTCCGTAAGTTTGCAGTTGCTGTTTCCATTCATTGATTTTTCGATGAGCAGTAGATTCACTAATGTAATGCTTTTGCGCAAATTGGTACATTGTATGGAATTCTTCAAAAAAAATGTCGTGCAGCAACTGGAATTTCAGCGTACTTTGCACGAGATAGATCAAAAAACGCTCATGTTCAATTGAATCGAGCGTATCATAAAAGTTATAACCAGAACGGTGATTTTTTGTAAACAAAGGGTGTGTCTTACCGCTAAACTGCTGATAGTTTTTAGACAGCTCGTTCAGGTATTTCGACACGCTGCGGGCATCCAGCTGAACAACTTGCGCTAATTGTGCAGCGGTATGCCAAGCTTGATCCTCAAAACTTTCTAGGAGGAGAATCTTATAATATAGATCTTTATCAAATTGTTTAAGATACTCGGAAGACAAATACACGTCTTTCCCTCCTTTTTTATGCTCGAACGTTTTGGTTATTGTAGCATAAAATAGTGGTTTTCGCATCAAAACAAGCCAGCAAAAGGCTGAAAGAATAACGGCAGCAACAAAACGGTCAATATCCCATTTACGCATATCGCAAGTCCGGAAATGATTCCTTCTATTTCGCCAATCTCGATTGCTTTTGCTGTACCGATAGCATGAGAAGTACTTCCTAACGCCACACCGCGAGCAACTGGACTTTCGATCTTGAATAGGCGGAAAATATGAGTGGCGATCAGCGAACCAAAAATACCTGTAGAGACAACAATAGCAAGTGTCACGGCATTCACCCCGCCCATCGTATGAGATAAATCGACAGAAATAGCCGTCGTTACAGATTTAGGTAGTAATGAGATCACCATCTCTTTATGAAGAGAGAAGAAGTAACCGAACCCTACACTAACCAAGCAATTTGCGACTATTCCTGCTAAAATCGCAGCCATTACAGGATAAAAATTCTCTTTCAGTAAACGGAAGTTTTTATAAAGAGGGATGGCAAGTGCCACTGTCGCAGGAGTAATCAGCATAGTCAAAAAATTGCCCCCGATATTATAGTCTTTATAGCTGATCCCAGAAAAATGCAAAAATAAGATAATAACAACAATCGATAATACGAGAGGATTCAAAACAGGCAGTTTATATTTCCGCAAAAATTTATCAGATAATACATACACTCCTAAAGTCAAACTTAAGCCAAATAGTGGATTCACAAAAAACTCAGTCAATTTGATTTTCCTCCATTTCGTTTACAGATACCCTTCCTGCTTTTTTCTTACGGACATAGCCCAGCAAAGCTTCTACACCTTCTGCCGTTTTTCCCGCTGCAACCATCGTGACGATGGAACACACGACGACTGCTCCCAGTAAAACAGGCCATATCGAAGCAATATCATCAAAATATTCCAATAAACCTACACCAGCAGGAACAAATAAAATAGCTAGATTATTCAATAAAAAATCACCAGTTGCTCCGATTTTTTCAGGATCAACAAGATGCATTTCAAATGCTAAAAATAAAAAAAGAATACCTAAGATACTTCCAGGAATAGGTAAATGAGCAAAAATCCGTATGCCTTCTCCTAATACAGAAAAGAAAATAATAATGAAAAACTCTTGAAAAAATTTCATCAAACAACACTCCTTACGTATAGCTTTCATTTTACTAACAAACCTTTTCTGAAAGTTTCAAAACATGCTGTTTCTAAGATACAATTTTTGAGAAAAAAAACGTTTTTTTTTTGGTATATTTATAGTTAAGCTTGGTGATTTGTGGAGAACTTTTAAAAAGAGTTGGAGTTTTACTGTTGGTCTGGTTTCTTATAAGTAATGGAATTCATTTTTTTATTCACATTTGTTAAGACTGCAGAAATCCTTCCGACACGAAACACTGCACCGATGCTTTTCGTGTTGATGTTTCTTTTTTTTTGCATTTTTATAACTTTTGGAGGTATTTATGGATTACTCACTAATGACCCGTCTTGCGGCGGAAATGATTGGTACAGCATTACTAATCGTTCTAGGTAACGGTGCTGTAGCAAACGTAGATTTAAAAGGTACAAAAGGATATGGCAGTGACTGGATGCTGATTGCTGTCGGGTATGGATTCGGGGTTATGATGCCAGCAATGATTTTTGGTGGAATCAGCGGTAACCACATCAACCCAGCATTTACAATTGCTTTAGCATCTAATGGTCTATTCCCTTGGGCTGAAGTTGTTCCTTATATCATTGCACAATTGATTGGTGCAGCGATTGGACAATTGATCGTAGTAGCTTGTTACAAACCTTACTACGACCAAACAGAAGACGTGAACCATGTGTTAGGTACATTCTCAACAATCAACAGCGTTGGTTCTAAATTCAATGGTTTCGTCAATGAATTCTTTGGTTCATTCGTTTTATTCTTTGGTGCCCTAGGTATTACAAAAGCACCATTCTTCCAAGATAATCTTGGTACAGCTCACTTAGCACTCGGTTTCCTTGTATGGACATTAGTTGCTTCACTTGGTGGTCCTACAGGTCCTGGACTAAACCCAGCCCGCGACTTTGCTCCACGTCTTGTACACGCACTTCTTCCATTGAAACATAAAGGTTCTTCTCAATGGGGATATGCATGGGTACCAGTTGTAGCACCTATCTGTGCTGGTGTCGTAGCAGTATTCTTATATAAATTATTATTTATGGCTTAATCAAAAGCTAAATAAAAAAACTTGGTACAGCGATTGCGTACCAAGTTTTTTTATTTTTAGAAAAAGCAGTCGGACTTTCTAAAAGAAGTTCACTATTCGATCCTATCGATGATTTCTTCAGGAAAATCGTCTATTTGCTTGTCAATTTTGCTGTCTTTGTATTTCTCTTCTTGGATAGTCAACAAAATCTTTGTAAGATTCCCCCAGTCTACTGCTCTTGGCGGATCGAGCCAAACCACTACTTGAGATGCACTTTCTTCATATAGATTATTCCTATTCGTGATTATAACATCCGGGAACTCAGGCTTTCCTGCCTCTATCACTTCCGTGTTCAGATTAATGTACAAGCTTAAATTTTTCTTGATAAATTGATTATAGGCAGCACCATAAGAAAAATCGATGATGATCTTTACTGGTTCAGAAATCAGTTGAATGGGTATGTGATTGATCAATAATAATAAATAACTGAAAAAAAGAAAAAATTTATCTTGAAGCAACTCTTTGCGTTTTGACGTTAGATCATTTATATACTCTATCAAATAGCAATAAAATGCTGGATAGTTTTCTCTAAAAAAAGAAACATCAAGTGGAAATTCATCAGCTTTATTAATAGTGTAATGCAAAAGTTTAAAATGTATTTTGGTTAACTCTCTTCGGATCAATTGGCTCGTCTCTTCTCGCAACAGATTAAACTGATTTTCAAAACTTTCAATGAATCGTTCATTCAACCATTCGATTGTTTCATCTTCATTTTTTCTCAAGTATTTTTGATCCAATTTATCATGAAGATAAAGCCAAGAGAGTGTCTTATTGATAAAAATAACGGATTTTTCTCCTAATACTCCTTTTAAGTGGTAAAATCCTATATCCGAAAAAAATAGCGACTGATTGCTAGCAATATCTAAAGAATCAGCTTGTTCAGCCAACAGGTTGATTGCTAAAAAGTGGAATAATTTCTTTTTTTCATAAGCAGACAGAGGATAATACTGTTTTAAATCTTTTAACATTTTTTCTGTTTTTATAATTATAGGTAGCGTATACAATTCCACAAAACTTATCTCTGTTGAGTTAAAAAGATTATATAAAAAAAGCCGAATGTTTTTAGGATTCCCTGTCAACTTTCTCTTTTCAAAAAAAATTTGATATTTTTTAAGATTTCTTTTTAGTCTTTGTAATACTTTATAAGCCACAGAATAACTCACGTGATGCTGTTTAGCAAAATTTTCTACTGAGATATATTTTTCCTGAAAGAAAGCCAATACCATTTTCATAGATAAAGAATCCGTTATATAACGAGATAACAGAGCTTTGCTAGAACATTTTCCATTAATTTCCAGACATATATCCAATTCACTGACGGTTACTCGCAAATTTTTCTCTAGATCGAACTTTTGTAAATCATGTTTCAGCTTATCGATCGTTTTTTTCAAGAGAAATGTCGATAGCGACAACTCTTCTTGAACATTCGATATTGACTCTGATAAATTTGAGCTTGCTTCTAAATATTTAAGTAATGAATAACTTCTGTGATCTTCTTTGCTTAAAAAAAACTCATAATTCATTAGTCATCAGCTCTTTCTACGTATATTACTTTCCATGCATTCACCAACTAGCTGGGGATAAAACTGATTTCCTGGATCCGAGTCACTGTTGTCAGCGATTCTTGTTTGTATAATATACATCGTCCTGTCTTTTTTTTAACATTTTGGAGAGCGTTTTATTTGGCCTTTCTCGCGATCAAACCTGTTATAAGAATTATATCATTTACTAGTATGCATTTTTATTAATAAAATGGTATATTTTATATTATTATAAAAAGAGCCCAACCATCCTACAATAATAAAAATTTACTATTTGTTATCTTAACCTTACTTTTCTTTCTCTTCTTTTTTTCTCAAAACAAACAAAAGTATGCATAATAAAATAAACAATAAGAAAAGTGAAGCTACTAAGATATAAATCCAATTATTGTCTTTTTTAATCGTAACATCCGTCGTGTTCAATTCCTTGGCTACTTTTCCGTCTATTGTAAAATCTTTTTCAAATACCCATTGATTGGTATAGTTGATCGTAGTATTTCCTTTTTTTCTCGAAAATTTTCCATTTTCATTTTCATTTCCTAAAACAGTCATTGTAAGGTGATATTCACCTGGGGTTAGCGGTTGACCATTTAAAGCAGTTGGAAAAGAAAAATTTGTATTCGGCGCAATCTGCAACGCTTCTTTTTCCTCTTGATATAAAACTTCAGAATGTCCTTTTTTTGTAATTTTTGTTTCAATAACTACTTGATTGATATAGGTTTTTTGATCATTTTGAACGTTTGCTAAGATGACATTTCTTGCATTGATTTGATCTGGTTTAACTTCATGAAGAGTAAGGTTCGGAGCAACTTCGTTCAGTGTCTGTCGCATCAACAAAGCAATAATATAGGTGTATTCATTCTCAATCGATAAGCTTTGATCCTTAGTTTCTGTTTGGTCCTTTTCCGTCTGGATTTCTTGGAATGTGATCCCACCAGCCAATACACCATCAAATCGCTTATTCGGCATCCTGACATGAAAAGCAACGGTTTGGACACTTTTAGGTTTTAGCGTCACTATCTGTGGATAGCTCACATAATCTACCAGATCAAAGATCAGGCTCATGTCTTTTTCAATCTCGTTTTTTCCGTATTCAACCATCACATTTGAATTGGTGGTTGCGCTATTCACAGAAATATCGATTTTCACTTCTTTTTCTGTATCATTTCTCAATTCCGCTTTTACTTCTACTTCCTGATCCGGATCAAGTTGAAGATCGAAGTAAGTTTTTCTCTTGTCGATTTGATTCTCTGAAGTTATCGGCGTCACTGAAAAATTAAATGCACTAGCTGACACTGATATATTGTTAAAAAGTGCCCCTAAAATAACTAGGAGTGTTATAAATAATTGTTGTTTTGGTCTCAAGAAAATCGCTCCTTTAATCATATGTAAGAGAAGACTATAACAAAATCTTGTCTCTGTGGGACACAAGAGCCTATGGTACCTGTGCCCTTCTTGAAACTCAATAATTTTGTTATATTCTTCTCTTCCTGTTAATTTCCTGGGACATCTGCAAGTATCCAAGATAGTTTCCCCTCAAAGGTTCCGATTCTTTGGTTTTCTACAGGAATATCTATTCTGATTCCACGATGAGCTGTAGAATCTAAAAGAGAGGACAAATCGCTTTCACCCTTTTGATCACTTTCGAAAATCGTAACAGCGGATGTCCCTATAACCGTTGTATTTTCAGAGGTAACAAAGGAAAGAGCTTCTGGAAGCTCAAAATCTCCATTTGTAAGAACTTTCTCTTGTTTCAATTGTAATTTCCAACTTCCAAAAGCCCGTTCATCTATAATTTTCAACCCACCTGAAAACTGTCCGAATTCACTTAATGGTCTACTGGATATTTTATGTTTTCCAAAATTGACATATTGAGGAGCAGTTGAGAGATAAAGTTTGCCTTTTCTGTAATAAAAATAGATATCCTCTGTATTTTCGGAGAAGATGCCTTCTGTATTCGCTGAATCCGAGTCAAAGACATACCCTTCAACATCAATAGGAGTTTCTTTATACTTCTCTCCTATTTTCCCAGTGATTGTTTTCATTTCAGCAATATCAATCTGACTGTCTTTATCTTTATAATAAACATGGATATCTATCTCCTTCAGCTTTGCGATCTTTAGGTTTATTTCATTCGATTGCTCAATCAAATTCTCGTTTTCAAGGTATTCAAAATGCATAGTGAGTACTTTTTCAGGAATTACTTCCTGCAAAGTTGTCTCCAATTCGATTATTAACGTATCTCCAGCAATAAAATAATCTGTCAGATTTAGCGTGACTCGATTTCCGGTTATCAAGATATCTTTGGCATCAATTTGATTTCCATTGATCAAGATATGCTCGGGAATAGTTAATTCTTGTGGGAGGTCGATACTAGTCTGCATTTTCTTATATTCAAGAAAATCCCCCTCGACCTTCAATGTATTTCTGATAGTTATCTTATCGTTTCCTCCAGCTTCAGCGATGGCCCCATAATCACTATCGTTGACTTTTACATCAGCTGTTGATGTGACATTCGATGGAAGTCGCGTGACAGCGACAGCATTTTCTTGAAAAAAAGTACCTGTTGAAGAAGTAAACCCCCAATTTACTTCTGTAGAACCAAACTGCCTAATGAGATCAGGTATAATCCGAGAAGAGCGACCGACACCTTCCAAATCATAAGTAAGACTTCTTTGCTCCGCGTCCCATTTAATTATTAACAAGCGCCATGTGCCATTAGAAAGAAATGTAGGAGCTACCGTCACGCCAGTATGCTCTCCAGAATAATTATTATTATTTGGTTTAGGCGTGACAAAAGCGACATGTCCATGCCCTCTATTATCAGCAGTTATCTCTCGATCCATTCGATCAGAAGAACCACTATTTTTATACGTATCAAACTCAATCGAGAGCGCATTCGCAATGTAAGGTTGGCCAGAACGAGTAGAATATGAGCCAATTCCCATACCTGGCGATCCAATAACTTGACTGGGATTACTAGCCATTCTAGGATCGCCAGTCAATGTAAAGGTCATGCCATCTCCCGCTCTATCTCGTTGATTTCCTAAGTATAAATAAGATTTAAATGTAAAATCCGAGAGTAAACTAATCTTCTTATTTGACCAAATAGCTCCTCTTTGAGACCTTTCTGCTGGGTTCAACTGCAGTAACTTCCCATTTTCCAATATGGACGTGCTAGTACCGATAGGTGTTTGAAAAATTTTATCGATAGAAATAATATTGGGATCGTCAGGCAGCTCAACCGCAGAAATTGGTGCATCTTCCAGTCCTTGTTTGTCCGAACCCTCAGCTTCTACGTTGTCAGTGGTCTCTCCACTACTCGAAATACTTAAATCCTCACTGCTTTCTTGTGTCTGGTTGGATTCTATTAAACTGTCGAATGTCGAAGTGAGTTTGCTTTCTTCGTCTCTTCTATTTCCATGCTCCAACTGATTCAATTCCAAAGAGTACCCTATGATCGGAAAGATATTAGTCACTAAGAGACTGCTTAAAATGAGCACGATCCTCCTCTTTTTCAATATATCTTTTCCTCCTGATCGTTAAATTCCTAGATGAACTATTCGTATCCAAACAAATTTAGCCTAGCCTTTGACAATTTTTGCTCGATTACCTCGCAAGACAATATGACTACGTATTTATTTTTAACAGTTCTTTTCAGTAAACTAGTTGTTAGGTGTATCTTCTAATGTCCAAACTAATTTAGTGGAATATTGTTGCGCTAACTTGACAGATTTACCGGGTACCGAAAGCTGTACCGCATCTTGATTTTCATTTTCATTTGCACCAAATCGATAGACCCAAGTCCCCACACCTGTTCCTGATTTAGCATTAATTGCTAACGTATTGTTTCCTCCCGGTGTCAACGTTAATTCAGAATTCACCGTTTGCGGCATATATGTTGGATCAACCAAAGAAACAGCCTGCCCTTTCGTAAATTTCAGCTGTGCTCCAACTAGTTCATCCCCACTGGCAGTTTTAAACTGTTCTGGTTGAGAGACACTTAATTTCCACCCAGATAAGGTACCTCTCCTATCTGTCACTTGGACATATGTCGGTTTTCTAGACCCATCGTTCATCACATCAGCAGCTGCATAATACGTTTTATCCGCAGTAGAAATTTTTTGAGTCCCAAATTTGAATTTTGATCCATAATCAATCGATAATGCCCCTCCTGTTCCAGGGCTTGGAGGATCTGATGGATCGACAGGTTTATTGGGATCAGGATTCTCTGGATCAACAGGAGGAGTTACACCCTCATCTCCTGCTTCAAATGTAATCGTTCCTTCTGTGTTATATTCCTTTGGGTATACTTCAGTTGCAGAAACAAAAGTCGTACTTGCTACCATGCTGAATAACATCGTTGCTGCTGTTAATACGATTTCTTTTTTCATCATTGACATTCCTCTTTCTTTATTTACTAAACATATCAGTCGATTGGATTAATCCATAGCAAAATTCTGTTTTACGATACTTATGAAATAAAAGAACATAGACCTATATTTGGTCCTATGTATCGATTAGTTATAAATGATTATCAGCCCGATTTGATTTCTAGTTTTTATTGCAACTTGATGCAAACACAATCTAGAAATACAGCTGTCATAGCCTTTAAAATAATTCGTAAGTCCCCCTCCTATCTATCAAAATGTGACTTGACTGCCTAGACTTCAATCAATATTAATTATAATTAAATAAAAAATGTATATTATATTTTTTTTTGTGATTATCGTTCAAAAAAAGAATAAACGCTTGCATCTAGTACTCTGCGAGTTACAAATCATCCGATCAAATAAACATTCGCTGATTATTTTCCACAAAAAAAGCAGCATATCCACGATAAATGGATCTACTGCTCTTACTTATCCTTATGTTTTACAAGGTATTTTCTTTTACACATTACTAATGCTGTCTCAATACGGAACGATTGTCATCGCTTGTTCAAATTCCTCTTGCAAATGTTGTGTTTGATAGGCCTGAAAAGCTGGGTGATGGGCACGCAAGAGGACACGTAATTTCATAGGATCATAGCTGTCTAGCAACTGTTCTTTCAAGACAAAATCTCGGGTCAGCTGCCATTCATAATAATAACCAAAAGGTCTGCAGCTGTAAATCGTGTGACCGATGGATTTATCTTCAAAGCGACGATGCGTATGGCCAAAAACTACTTGTTTGATATTTGAATAACGGTCAAGTAATTCTCCGAATGATTCTGATCCTAAAAATGCATTTAATTTGTTCCAACGCTCATAAGGAGCAGATTGATACATGATAAATGCCCGTTTAGGAACGAAATGAGTGGATAAAATCACCTCAAGTTTTTTTGCTTCCAGCTGGTCTAGCAAATTTTTTGCAGCTGCAAGCATTTCTGCATTGACCTCGAGATCTGTTTTCCCACGCTGGATGAACCGATCATACCAATACAAACGCTTCATTCGTACGATTGCCTCGTAATCTTTCAATTCGGAAAACTGATAGTCGTACCAGCCATTCATCCCTAAAAGAACGGTCTGCTCATTTAAAGCAATATACCGTTCATTTAAAAAATGTGGGTCTGGAAAATGGTCCATCATCTGTTCATTGGGCACATCTGCCAACTCGTGATTGCCGAAATGAAATGTCGTAGATAATCCTTTATTGGCGAAAAATTCGACAACCGCTAGGCAGCGATCTACTTTATTAGCCGTATCTCCGGCTAGATGAAGCCGAGTGATTTTGTGCTTTTGCAAAACTTGCCAAAGCTGCATTAGCTCTGGTTCGCCGAATTTATTGATGTCCACATGTAGGTCGCTGATGATTGCCAAATTTCCCATTTTATCCCTCTAGTCTTTTCGAACAACTTGCAAGTTGCCTTTTCTCAAGCCACTTGGTCCTTTTAATTGTAAACTATTATAAGTTGGTTCTAAAGCAAGTGTGGATGGATCATCCATGTAAAGTATTGCACTGTCTTTGATTTTGATTGGTCCAACTGGTGTATCAGCCACTACAGAATAAAGACTTAGATCTGTTTGTGTATCTTTTTTAACAATGATCAATCGAAATGCCGTGTCTAATTGACAACTGACTTGGCTTTCTGCAAATGGACCGTCACCGTTTTCGATATCTAATAAAAGTTGATCGTCTGCTTCTAATTTATTCTTCAATACTTCTTGTGCTTCTTTTGTCACTTCTAATTTCATCTGTATCACCTCATGTCATAGAATAATCACTTTATTCATCAGATGCAACTAATTTGTCTGGTTCTGACTGTTCTCAATTTATTGGAAAGTAAGTCATTCGTTTATTATGATTTCTCTTATCACAAAAGAGACAACTTTCCCTTTTCTTCGTTCAGTTTCTTGAACGGAAAAAGACCCAAAAAGCAACCTGTTATTTGTTTAACCTTATTCCTTTCTTAAATAACAAAAAATACTATAAAAAATAAAAAACCTTTAACAACTATTGGAAAAAGAATTACTTTTTGTTCACGGATTATTAACAACTCTTCGGTAGAGTAAACTTATCAAATAAAAGACTTCTTTGGAGGAATCACTATGAAGGAATATATAAAAAACATCTATTTTATCGAAGAAACACAAAATATCGAGGGTTCTTATATTGAAGTAAAAACACTCTTTGTCAATGAAGATAAAACCAAAGCATTGGATATTTATAAAAAATTAGCTTCAAAAAAAACGAATAGTTTTGGATTGATATTAAGCGAGTATAAAATCAAAGCAGAAGAAAGTTATTTCTATCAATTATTAAAACGGTGGAGTAAGCTTCCCGCCGATTTTTATCGAAAAATGCAGATCATCAACTATCAACCGCTTGCTGAGACACATGCCTAAATAGAGGTTGTGAAATCAGTGCTTTGAGCTAATACCGAAGGTCAGCTGATGGAACATCGTTTAGAAGAGATTGTGACAACTACGATTTGCTTTGAGTAATAAGAACGCTGGACAGAAAATAGCTTCTCATATTTTCTAGTCTAGTGGACTTATTGCCGAGAAGCAGCAGATGGAACATCGTTTAAAGAAGAGATCGGTACAAAATAAAAATATCTAAATTTAAGTTTTATCTAAGTTTCGCTTTGTACCTTTGATTCAAATCAAAGGAGGCGATCTTGATGCTGAAAAAATGGATCACACTATTTTTTGCCACTCCCCATTCTAGAATCAACCCGTATGATGTAGAGAATGAATTCACGTTGAAAAAAGATTTCCCAAATAAATAAAAACCATCCGTAAAATCATCAATACGATTTTACGGATGGTTTTTGATAACTTCTTTGAGGATAGGCTCTTGCTATTTAAGAATGTAAGAAACATTATTGTTACATAGTATGAGAGTTTAATCCTCTGTTATTTATGCTATTTAAATGCTTGATTCACATCTTCGATCATCAGTTTCATTGATTCTAAACCGCCCCCGCTTAAATACCAGACATCTGGTTCAAGGGAGATGATCTGCTGATTTTTACCAGCATTCGTTTGTGCTACCAGTTCATTGGCAGAAATATCATCTTTGCTGTCGTCTCCACCAATAGCTTTTGTTCTGTCTACTACAAATAAGATATCCGGATTTTTTTCTAGCACATATTCATAAGAAACACTTTGACCGTGAGTGGATGCTTCGATTTGATCATCTGCTTGTTCAAAGCCAAATAAATCATGGATGAAACCGAATCTAGAACCAGATCCGTAGGCTGACAATTGCCCTTCATTCACAAGTGTGACTAGTGCTTTTTTATCAGACGCTTCTGCTTTCTTTTTCGTCTGATCGATTGCACTAGATAATTCCTCTAATTGAGTTTTGGCTTCTTCTTGCTTGCCAAAGATCTCCCCTAAAGTAGTGACATTTTGCTGGAAAGATTCCCATGGCTTTTTCGCATCTAAAGAAAGGAAAATAGTCGGAGCGATTTGACTTAGATCTTTTTGAAAATCTCTTTGTCGGCCAGAAATGATGATTAGATCTGGCTGAAGCTGATTAATTTTTTCTAAGTCTGGTTCTTTTATTCCACCTGCAGATTCTACTTTTTTATAGGATGAAAGATACTCAGGAAGGCTGCTTGTAGCTGCTCCAACTACCTTATCTCCAACACCAAGAGCATCCATCGTATCTAAAGAACCATTGTCGAATACGACGACTTTTTCTGGATTATTTGGCACCTCGATTTGATCACCATTACTGTCTTTTATCGTTAATGCCGTTTCAGCTTGCGTACTGCTTTTCTTTGTGTCTGCCTGACTGGTATTGTTACTATTTCCACATGCTGCTAAACCAAATGATGCTAGAATCAAGATACCTACTACTAATTTTTTCATCTCTTCTCTCCTAATGTTAGTTTTAGAAATAAAGACAGAATCTGCGGCCTTCAATCTCACAAATCCGTATGTCCATTTCGTACAATTCATCCAATACATCTTTTTTTATCATTTCTTGGGTCGTTCCTTGCGTGAATAACTTCCCATCTTTCATTGCAATAATTTCGTCTGCATAACTTGCAGCAAAGTTGATATCATGAAGAACAATAACAATCGTTTTTCCGATTTTTTGTACTAAATTTTTTAAAATCTGCATGATTTGAACCGCAAAATTCATATCTAGATTGTTCAAAGGTTCATCCAGTAAAATATAATCCGTGTCTTGCGCTAGCACCATTGCAATATACGCACGTTGGAGTTGACCGCCTGAAAGAGTGTCAATCGATTGATCTGCTATTTCTTCTAGCCCGAGGTGTTCCAGTGATTCCTGAACGATTTTCTGATCTTTTGTCGTCAATTTTCCTTTCGTATAAGGAAATCGTCCAAATTCTACTAATTCTTTCACGGTGATTTGGACATTTATTTCATTCGATTGTCGCAGGATCGACAATTTTTTGGCTAATTCATTGGATTTCCAAGCCTTTACTTCGTTATGGTCTAAATAGATTTCACCTGTATCTTTTGGTATCAAACGACTGATCATCGACAACACTGTTGACTTTCCAGCACCATTTGGACCGATAAAAGCAGTCAACTTCTTTTCAGGAATCGTTAACTGTACATCTTTGACCACTGATTTTCCATGGTACAGTTTATTGACCTTTTGTAAATCGATCATAGGATACTCTTCCTTTCGCGAATCAATTTTGTGACAAAATAAATTCCTCCGACAAATTCAACAACGACACTCACTGTTGTATTCCAGCCGAAAATCTGCTCTACTGCGAGCTGTCCGCCTGTCAGAAACAGCATAGCTACCAGAAAGCTTCCGATAAATAGCTGACCATGACGATAAGTAGAAAAGACACGATAACTGATATTTGCGACAATAAACCCTAAAAAAGTAACTGGACCCACAAGAGCCGTTGATGTCCCTGTCAAAAGACTGACACAACATAAAATCAAAAATTCAAAACGATCTGTGTCTATCCCGAGGTTTACTGCTTGTTCATTTCCGAGATGGAAAACGTCTAGCACATGTCGATATCGAAATAACAGGTACCAGCAGCCGATAATGATCAAAGAAGCAGGCAAAAGATACTGACTCTGGATATTGCCAAAGCTTGCAAATAATCTGCCTTGAAGCAAATCATATTCATTCGGATCCATGATGACTTGTAAAAAGGTACTGACACTACCAAAAAGCGTACCTAAAATCATCCCTGACATCAGTAATAAAAAAAGATTCGCTCTCATTTTTTTCAAAAGAAAGAAAAATAACAACAGACTCAGCCCAACCATCAGCCCAACGTTCAATAAGAAAAAACCTGTACCTGTCTGCTGAAGCATCGTCACTCCTCCGATAAAGAAGAAAAGGACCGTTTGGACAAGGACATATAACGACTCAAGTCCCAATACGGAAGGAGTCAAAAACTGGTTATGCGTAATTGTCTGAAAGCTGATTGTGGCACTGCTGACAGCTAGCGAGACGAGGATAAATGCAAAAATTTTCTTACTCCTCAATGCCCATGCAAAATGCCAGTTTCCATATGTATGGATCGTCAAGTACATTCCTGTAACAAATAAAACAAGAACAAGCATACCAATAAAAATAGATGGCTTTTTTTTAAGCATATCGTCGCCCCCTTATCAGAAGATAAAGGAAGATAGCCCCACCGATGATTCCAACGATCACACTGACTGGTATTTCATAGGGAAAAATCAACACGCGAGCGACAAGGTCGCAAAATACTAAGAACAAACTACCTGCTAAAGCAGTTACGCCAATTGTTTTGTGCACTTGATCTCCATATATTCTAGAGACAAGATTCGGAATGATCACTCCGATAAAAGGAATGCTTCCTACCATGATCAACATGACTGCACTAGCCAATGATACTAAGCCAATGCCTAAAAACTGCATCTTCTGGTAATCTATTCCCAAATTTACTGCAAACGATTCGCCCAGACCAATGATCGTAAATCGGTAAGCAAATAGCCAAACCAAGAGCAACAATGGAACAACAGCATACAATAACTCATAATTTCCTCGTATCACAGTCGCAAAATTCCCTTGAAGCCATGAAGTCATATTTTGTACCAACTGGAATTGATAAGCAAAAAAAGTAGCAACTGAACCAATGATATTCCCTAACATGACTCCAATCAACGGAAGCATCAATTGATTTTTCTGGGGGAACAATCGCGTAAGGGATAAAAAAAGCAATGTTCCTGCAAAAGCAAAGCAAAATGCTGTCAAGGATCGGATAATCAAGGATGCACCAGGTAGGAAAATCATAGCCACTAAAATACCTAAACGCGCACTATCCATCGTGCCCGCAGTCGTTGGTGAAACAAATTTATTTTGGGTCAAATGTTGCATGATCAACCCACAAATACTACTGGTCGCTCCCACAAGGATCAAACAAATCGTTCGTGGCAAACGAGTCGCTAGCAAGATTTGTAAGCTTTGCCCATCTAACTGGAGCAGTTCTGACAATTGTACATTCGATACTCCGATGAACAATGAAATACTACTTAAAATAACTAATAATGCTACTAGTCGTCCGTAGCGCATCCAATCCACCTTTCTAATTGAGAATGATTTTCATTCTTATTTTAAGTGAATCGTTGAACAAAAGCAACCGCTTTTTCATATGTTTTAGGTATTATTGGGAATATGCTATAATCGTAAGAAAGACAAAGAGAAGAAGGAGGGTATTTTTTATGGCACAAGATGATGTAAAAAGCCATTTGGATAAGGGACTTTATGGTACACCTTTAGTGAACCCTGAAGAACAGCATAAATATTTAGGGACATTCAGGGAACGTTGCTATCTTAGTATGACTGTTGCTGAAATGATCCAACCAAAAAACAAAGAAAACTTTTTAAAAGAACTCAAAAAACATCCAGATGCTTCCATACTCTTGAATGGGGCTCTACCCCTTTCTGTCCAAAACCAATATATCCAGCTAGCAACGAAAAACAATAGCCGATTTACTGTAGTCAACGATTACGTCACTGCAAATCCTGAGGAATTCGGATTGCTCTTAACAGCAAAAGAAGCAGTAAATGAACCTGTGATTGATATCGAAAAAAAATACCCAGAAGAAAACTCTTCGCCAGCTGAAAAAGAAAAACCAAAAAAGAAAAAAAGCTTCTGGGATCGTTTATTTTAAAACGAAAAAACACATAAATTTTTACATGCAAAAAAGCTTTTGATCAGATTGACATCAAATAGGACAATCTGTCAAAAGCTTTTTCTTTTAAAATACTTCAGGATATAACAATTTCAATACATTCATCGTCAATCTTCTGCCTTTTCCTGCAAAGGGATAAACATGCATATGCATCGCTGGATTGAAATTTGCTTCGATGATCCCATATGCTTTTTTATCAGTTGTAGGATCGATTTCTTTATCTGGTATAATCAAATCAATACCACTAATCTTAGCTCCTAGTGCTTCTACCGCAGAAACGGCGATTTTTTTGTAAGCTTCAGAAAATTCATCAGTCATATCGATCGAATCACCACCTGTACTGATATTTGAGTTCTCCCTTAGATAAACAATTTGATTGGCTTGGGGAACTGATTCGATCGTCAACCCTTGTTCTTTCAACATCAATTGTTCTAATTCACCTAATTGGATCAATTCTAAAGGTGCACGATGATTCGTTCCACGCAAAGGGTCACTATTTTTTTCTTCAACAAGTTCTTTCACTGTTCGGATACCGTCACCAATAACATTAGCAGGGACTCGCAACATGATGGCTTGAACTTCTCCGTCGATCACAAAGAAACGATATTCCGTTCCCGGCATAAATTCTTCTACTAAAACCGAACTGTCTTCACGAAAAGCAATGGCTAAACCTGATTGATAATCTTCCAGACTAGCTCCTTCCTTGAAAATCGTGATACCTAACCCGTAATTGGTTGATTTAGGTTTGATCACAAATGCCTGCTCGGCAAATCTCGGATAAGCTTTTACCGCTTCTTCCATGGATGAAAATTCTGCGCCTCCTGGTACCCGGAACCCAGCTTCTTTTAAGAC
Organism: Enterococcus sp. DIV0436a; assembly: GCF_051711605.1. Lineage (NCBI taxonomy): Bacteria > Bacillati > Bacillota > Bacilli > Lactobacillales > Enterococcaceae > Enterococcus > Enterococcus sp. DIV0436a. The sequence goes on along the minus strand of NZ_JBIONA010000001.1, from coordinate 104,552 downwards.
TTTTTTCGTTACTGTTTTGTTTTCCATGATAAGTGGGACGATATAGCTGTCCTTACTTGTCATGTTTGCATTTTTCACATATTCTACATGGTCTTGGAATTGCAGACGCAAAAATTGATCCGACTCATCTAATACTTTGACTTGGACACCTTTTTGGATGGCATCGAACATAAATATCTGAGTAGAAAGTTCCATTTCGCGAAAACCGGCCAACTGATAGGGACGTTCATGGCTTTCTTTATAATATTGATGTCCCAATGCCACAGCAACTTCTTGCTGACTCGATAGCTGTGCTTCTTGATAGAGTTTCGCTGCTAACGTTTGTTCAGGATGATCCATTTGAGTCAATGCTTCCTCTACTAAATAAAGAGAATCCAACCAATCCAATTCAACCAGCATTTGCTTCATCCCTTCAAGAATTTCTCTACCTTCTTGATGAAATTCTGTTTGATCTGATGGTTGTTCTAGTGCTACTTTGTTATTTCGAGTCGTACCTTCTGCTACCCATTGGTCACAGTCTTCTTTTTCTTCTGTCCATAACATGTACATCAGGAATAATTGTAAGAACCGAACTTGCTCTGGATTGATACCCAATCTTGCATAAGGATTCAAATCGATATTCCGCAATTCAATATAACGAACACCTGTTGTTGCTAAATCTGCGACTTTCTTTCCGCCTCGGAAACGAAGCGGTGTATAAAATTCTTTCTCCTCCGAAAGTTTCCCTTCTTCGATCATTCGCTCGATATCTGCTAAATACTGTTTCATAGAAGCATAGGAAACTTTCACATTTGGATGATTCGTATAGCCCAGCGCACTGTTGCGAATACTGCGAACAGGTTCTTGCGGATGTGATTCATCTAAAAAGTAGTTCTTCTCACTCATTGGTGAAGCACCGAATAAATAAGTGATCATCCAGCGATAGCGCATAAAGTTTCTCGCTGTTTTCAAATAAAGTTCTGTTTTGAATTCGGAAAAATCTTGAAATTCTTCCTGATGGCTGAACAATGTTCTTAGCAACTCATCGCCAAATTCAAAATTGAAATGGATACCGCTTACCATCTGTTTTCGCTTCCCGTATTCTTTTGCTAAATAACGTCGATACAAGACATCTTCGAAATTTTTTAATTTTGCAATAATGATCTCTTCGTCTTTTTCCGGTAAGGCAGGTGGCATACTTAATGGCCAGATCATCTCTTCTTTCGGTATAGAACGAGCAGTCACATCATAAACAGCAGCGAGATACTGAAATAATTCGGGAATAGAATCGGTAACAGGGGTGATCATCTCTGTTTGTGTTTCGCTAAAATCTGTTTGGATATAGGGGTGATAGGATCGATCGCCAAAGATTGCTGGATGATCGGTTTTTGCTAGATTTCCTGCAAGATCAACCCGCTGTCCTTCCCGTTCTATACCAAATCGAGCTTGGTCGATAAAAGGGCGCGCATTGACATGCAATAATAATTGCTTAAAATTCATCATTAAGTGACCTCCAATTCATATGAATCTAATTATAATCAAAAAGTCTAAGAAAAAGAACGAAATTGTTTGAGAACCGCTTACAAATAAGTATAAAAATGAAGGCATCAAAAACACAGCTATGTTAAAAACAATCATTCAAACAAGGAGCTGCAACTTTTGTCACAGCTCCTGCTTTTTAGACATGGGTTATTCTTCTTTTAGTAATCCTTTGAACAATCCAACGACAAAATCATTTGGATCAAACGGCTCCAAGTCATCGATTCCTTCACCAAGACCGACCAATTTCACTGGTAAATGCAATTCATTACGGATAGCAAGTACGATACCGCCCTTTGCTGTACCATCTAATTTTGTCAAAACAAGACCGGTCACATCTGTTGTTTCTTTGAATTGTTTTGCTTGAACCATCGCGTTTTGACCAGTTGTTGCATCTAGTACAAGAAGTGTTTCTTGGGGTGCTTCTGGTAATTCCCGCTGGATTACTCGTTTTATTTTTTCTAATTCGTTCATCAAGTTCACTTTATTTTGCAGTCGGCCTGCAGTATCAACTAGTAAAACATCTGCCTGCTCTGTCTTTGCTCTTTCCAAAGCATCGAATACGACAGCTGCTGGATCGCCGCCTGCATTGCCACGAACAACTTCAACACCAGCGCGTTCGCCCCAGACAACTAACTGGTCGATTGCTCCAGCGCGGAAGGTATCTGCTGCTGCCATCAATACTTTTTTACCTTCGTTTTTGAACTGATGGGCAAGTTTACCAATACTTGTTGTTTTCCCTACACCATTAACACCGACAAACAAAATAACTGTTAGTCCGTCTTCTTGGATATTTAGTTCATTTACTTCATTGATTCCTTCCGCTTCATAGAGATCCACAAGTTTCTCGATGATCGCATTTTGGACTTCTGCCGATTTTTTCGCATTTCTGAGTTTCACTTCTTGACGTAATGCTTCGGTGATTCGTATCGCTGTTTCAAAACCTACATCTGCACCGATAAGTGTTTCTTCTAATTCTTCAAAAAAGTCTTCATCGACTGTTCGAAAATTGGCAAACAACTCATTCATCCGTTCACCAAATGTTTTACGCGTCTTTTCTAAACCCTTGTCGTACTTCTCCTGTACTTCAACTTCTTCTGTTTTCTCTTCGCCAGTAAAAGCACGCTTGATTTTATCAAAAAATCCCATTTGACTCCCCCCTACTCTAATACAAATTTTTGGATCACTTTGGCTACGCCATTTTCTTCATTGCTGGCTGTCACGAAATCTGCTGCTTCTTTGACGAAAGGCACAGCATTCTCCATCGCTACGCCTAGTCCAGCGTATTGGATCATCGGTAAATCATTTTCTTCATCACCGATTGCCATGATTTCTTCTTGTTTCAAACCAAGATCTTTTGCCAATAAAGAAATACCATAAGCTTTTGTAACACCTTTTGGCATAAATTCCAAAAGCATACTTCTCGTTTTGATGATCTCATACATTTCATGGAATTCTGCTGGTATTTCTTTGATTTTAGGATCTAATTCTTCTTGGTCATAAGCGATTACTGCCTTATTAAGCACAAATTCATCTGTAATATCGCTTATATCCGCTGGTTGGAATTGCAGCAGCTTATTCAACACATTGTACAAGGATTGCTTCCTTGGGGCACTAGGCAGCTGTAAAACCACATTGTCAGACAAAACATCTAGTGGCAGATCCAATTGCTGAGCCAGTTTGTATAAGCGTTGGATATCTGATACTTCCATCACTTTCTTTTCCATGATTTCACCAGTATCATTTTTTTGTACCAAACCGCCGTTGAAAGTGATGCTGTAGTCACCTTCATCTACCAGTCCTAATTCTTGCAGATAATGCGCCATCGCAGCTAAGGGGCGTCCTGTACATAGAACGATCTTGACCCCTTGCTGTTTTGCTTGTGCTAATGCTTGTTTATTCTCATCTGAAATCAGCTTTTGTTCATTTAATAATGTACCGTCCAAATCGATTGCTACTAATTTGATCATTTTCGTTCCTACACTTTCGTTTCGTTGATTTTCGCCTCTTCATTGATATCTTCCATCCGTACAGAAACGATTTTTGATACACCGGATTCCTGCATCGTCACTCCGTACAGTACATCTGCTGCGACCATCGTTCCTTTGCGGTGTGTGACTACGATAAATTGTGTGTCATCTTGGAAATCGCTCAAGTAACGACCAAAACGTTTCACATTGGCTTCATCTAACGCTGCTTCTACCTCATCTAAGATACAAAACGGAACAGGACAGACACGGATAATGGAAAAGAGCAACGCGATGGCTGTAAGTGCTCGTTCTCCTCCAGAAAGCAAACTTAGACTTTGCAGTTTTTTGCCAGGAGGTTGTACTTCAATCTCAATACCTGTTTTCAGCAAATCAGTTGGTTCTGTCAGTACTAATTCAGCTTTACCGCCGCCAAACATATTTGGAAAGACAATTTTGAATTCTTGACGGATAGCTTCAAATACTTCTTTGAATCTTGTCCGCACTTCATCATCCATCTCATCCATCGTTTCAAACAATTGGTTTTTCGCTGCTAACAGATCATCTCGCTGTGTTGCTAAGAATGTATGTCTTTCACTGACTTGTTCGTATTGTTCGATTGAATTTAAGTTTACTGGTCCCAGTTTTTCAATCTGTTCTTTTAAGGATGAAACCTTTGTTCTACTGTCTTCGATATCGGTTGTTTCTTGATAGTCTTGGGAAGCTTTCTCAAATGTCAGCTGATATTCTGACTGCAGATAGGTCAAATGATTATCTAAAATCATTTCAGCTCGGTCTTTTTGGACTTCTAATTTGGATTGTTCCGACAGTCGTGCTTTTTGCTCACGATTACGCTCTGCCAAGACTGCTTCAAGCTTATCGATCTCCTTTTGCCTTCTATCTCGCTGCTCTTTGGCTTTTGCCAACTCGGCTTTTAATGTTTCTCGCTGAGCAGATAATTCGTTAATTTGTTTTTCCAAACTTTCTTCTGTGACTTCATGATCAGAAAAGTCTGCTGTCAATGTCGCCAACTGCTTTTCTATCGCTTCTTGACGTTCGGTTGCCTCTGCTTTTTGGACTCGGGCACCGCGGAGCTGGATCTGCAGATGATTAAACTGCTCTTTCAAGACAGCAAGATCTGCTTGTTCTTGTGCTTTTTGACTTTGTACTTGTGCTCTTCTGGCTTCCATCTGGTCGCTTTCTTGACTTAACGATTTGATTTCTTCGTCGATTTTTTGTCGTTGCGATTCAAGATCTGTTTGTTTGTCTTTCAATTCGTTCGTTTGCTTTTCGTAATCTTCGATAAACTGCTGCAGTTCACGTGTCTCAAAAGTTGAGATTTGCTTTTCTTTTTCAAAACGTTCAAGTTCATTTATGATGTTTTGTAGCTGATTTGTCGCTTCTTGTTCTTCAAAACGTAATTGTTCGCCTCGTGTACGCAAAACTTCTTGTTCTTCGGTTAAACGAGCTGTTTCTTGTTGCAGCTCCTGAACTTTTTTTTCTTGTGCTTGGAGTTGTTTATCTGCTTCTTCAAATTCACTAGTCAACTGTTTCAATTCTTGATTTTGCACAAGCAAACTGCCTTGGTTTCCTCGTTTATTCGCTCCACCTGTCATGGATCCTCCGGCATTCATCACATCACCTTCTAAGGAAACCACTCGATATTGATAGCGGATCGTTTGCGCGATTGCATTGGCACTAGTTAAGTCTTTGGCTAAAAGGATCGTTCCTAGCAGGTTTTGAACCACAGTTTGGATTTGATCGGGATAACTGACTTGTTCACTGGCAATCCCTATAAACCCTTCTACAGCTGCTGCTTGTGTCAATATATGAGCCGGTAATTGTCTTGGTTTGATTGTCGTCAGTGGAAGGAATGTTGCTCTTCCTCCTCTTTGCTGTTTCAAATACGTGATGGCTTGCCGAGCATCTTTTTCATTTTCAACGATGACATGCTGGGCTGCCCCACCTAAAGCTGTTTCGATAGCTAACGTGAAATCTGCAGGAACATCGATCAGTTCAGCCACTGCTCCGACAATACCCGAAAGCTGCTGTTTATGCTGCAAGACCAATCGAACCCCTTGGTAAAAACCAAAATAGTTTTCTTGGATTTCTTGAAGGCTTTTCTGACGAGCACGCAGCTGCTGGACTTGATTCATCAATTGATACATTTTAGGCTGTTCTTTTGCTAATGCTTCTTGGAACTTTTTCCCGTTTTGTTGGATCATTTCTAACTTCTCTTTTGTTTCAGTTAAAGATGATTTTAGCTGCGCCTGCTTTTGTGTCAATTCTTCTTTTTGTAAGATCAATCGATCTACTGATGCTTCTACTTCCGATTGCTTGGCTAACGTCTGCTTGCTTTTTGCTGTTTCTTGTATATATTGACGTTCTAGATACTTCAGTTCGTTTCCTACAGCTGCTTGTTCTTGCATCAAATCAACATATTGATCTCTTAATTCTGCCAATAATTCTTTCGTTGATTTTTGGTATTTTTCTAATTCTTGCTGTGTTTTTATGAGATTTGCTTCAGCTTTTTGGATCTCTGTTTCTTTTTCTGCTGCTTCTTTCATCAAGCTTTCTTGAAGCTTTTCAAAATGTTTAACCTTTTTTTGTGCTTCTGCTAATGAAGTTTGATATTCTTGCGAGCTTTTTTGTGTATGCTTTGTCCGCTCCTGCAAAACATCTTTTTGTCCTTCTGTCTGCTTCAGTTTTTCCGAAAGATCTAATAATACTTGCTGATTTTTTTCGATCAGACGGTCGGCTTGCGCATTTTCTTTACGCTGCTTCGCCAAAATGGATTCTTGTTCTTGGATCGACTCAGATAGTTTGCCTAATTCTAGATTGAATTTCGCAAGCTGTGCTTGTTTGTTGTCCCAATCTTTTTTTGCTGTCTTGATTTCGGCAACCATCAAAGAGACATCGGTTTGAGTCAGTGTTTCTTTTAGCCGTAAAAACTCCTTTGCTGCCTCACTCTGGGCGGCCAAAGGAGTTAACTGTTCTTCCAATTCGTGGATGATGTCTTGGACGCGGCTGAGGTTGTCTTCTGTTTCAAAAAGCTTCTGTTCTGCTTTCTTTTTCCGCTGCTTGTATTTCAAGACACCAGCTGCTTCTTCAAAGATCCCACGACGGTCTTCCGGTTTACTACTGAAAATCGCTTCTACTTTTCCTTGAGAAATGATTGAGAACGATTCTTTTCCTAATCCAGAATCTAAGAACAATTCTTGGATATCTTTTAATCTGCAGCTTTGTTTATTGATGAAAAACTCGCTTTCCCCAGTCCGTCGATAACGGCGGGTTACACTGATCTCATTGTACTCCAATGGCAGATAATGATCACTATTGTCTAAAATCACTGTGACTTCTGCAATATTCAGCTGCTTACGGGTATCGGAACCGGCAAAGATGATATCCGGCATTTTTCCGCCTCGCAGACTTTTAGCAGATTGTTCTCCTAATACCCAGCGGATAGCCTCTGTAATATTGCTTTTTCCGCTGCCATTTGGTCCAACCACTGCTGTGACGCTGTTTTCAAAATCAATGACTGTCTTGTCTGCAAATGATTTAAAACCGGCTATTTCAATTCGTTTCAAATACAAAGCTTTCCCTCACTTACTTTTACAGTGCTGCCAATGCATTTTCCGCCGCAGCTTGTTCTGCTAATTTTTTCGATTTTCCTTGTCCAGTGCCAATCAATTGATCATCTACATAAACTTCGATCCAAAATACTCGTTCATGAGCTGGACCTTCTTCATTTATCAATCGGTATTCGATTGATACATCACCTGATTTTTGCAAGACTTCTTGTAGTTTTGTTTTATGATCCATCTCATGTGAAAAAGCACCTGCTTTGACTTTAGGAAAAATCACTTTTTCGATGAATGCATGGGTCGTGTCGAATCCCTGGTCAAGATATAACGCGCCTAAAAAAGCTTCGAATAGGTCGCAAAGCAATGCTGGTCGCGTACGTCCTCCTGAATTCTCTTCTCCCTTGCCCAACAGAACATATTGATCAAAGTGACATTCTTTGGCAAATTTCGACAAGCTGTCTTCGCGAACGATCGCAGCTCGTGTTTTTGTCAATTTTCCTTCTGGCAAATGAGGATATAAACGGAATAAATACTGAGAAACCATCAGTTCTAAAACGGCATCTCCTAAAAATTCAAGTCGCTCATTATCCGATAATTGCAGATTGCGATGCTCATTCACATAGGATGAATGGGTAAAAGCTTGTTCAAGCAAATTTAGATCGTGAAAAACGATGTTATAGTTTTCTTTTAGTTCTTTTGTCAGCTGGTTGTCCATTTTCCACATTCCTTTTATGGATATTTTTTCGATACTTCCTTATTATACTGGTTTTTTGTCAAATTTGAAATGGTTCGGTCAAAAGGTAAGTAAAGCTTTAATAATCCTAGTGATTGACGAGAAGTTGTGAAAAATTCGTTTAGTTTCGAGTATGAAGAAAAAATTTTGTAAAAATGGCTTTCCATGTTTTTGCATAAATTTGACTTAATACCGAGAAACTGGACTTTGAACACCGTTTATTGGAGAAGTCATGAAATCAGCGCCTTGACCTGAATATTAGAGAAATAAACAGAAAAATATCAAAAAACCGAAAAAGGACATCGCCCTTTTTCGGTCATTTTTAGTGATTATGAACGTGAATCTGCTGTAACAGAAACATTTGCCCATGGGTTTGGTACATCATAAGACCAATCCCAGTCTTTGACACGGTCGTTGACTGGCAATACTTCATTACGGAACAACGTTGGAATCGCAAATGCTTCTTCAAACGCATATTGTTGCCATTTTTGATATGCTTCTTTTTGGTACTCTTCATCAAATGCTTTGCTTGAACTGATATCGTTGATCAATTTTGTATTTTCTTCTGATTCATAACGAGTGTAGTTGAACGCAGCATTTGGTCCCCATAGTCCACTTGGATTTGGATCAGTTCCTGTATTCCAAGCAGCTTGGTAAACATCGATTTCAGGATCATCGTTTTCTAATTTATCATAGAAAGAATTGAATTCGATCAGACGACCTGTTGTGTATTGGACATCCAAACCAATTTCTTTCCATTGTTGGATATAGTAATCTGCCAATGGTTGCGCTGTTTCCCCACCGGACATCGAAGCAAAGTTGATTGTTAGTTTATTTCCATCTTTGTCTTCTCTTAAACCATCGTCATCCACATCTTTGTAGCCAGCATCATCTAATAGTTTTTTCGCTTTGTCTAGATCTTGTGTGAATCCTTTCATCTCATCATCATGATATGACTGGAATACTGGAGGAATCAATGAAGTCGCATTGCTTCTCAAACCTGCATAGAAACGTTCACCTACTGCATCATTATCTAGTGCATAGCCCATTGCTTGACGTAATGATTTATCAGCCATTTTTGAATCTGGATTGTATTCCACACTCTTTGTATCTGCATTCCATTTACCTAACTTGAATCCTAGATAAGTATAAGAAGTTTGTTCACGGCCTAAGTTTGTATAGCCAGCAATTTCTTTATAGGTATCGTAAGTATCTGTTGGCATTTGGAAAATCATATCATATAATTTAGAGTTCAATGCTTCAGTTGCACTTGCAATCGGTACAGATTTCATCGTGATCTTTTTCAATTTAGGCGTACCATTCCAGTAGTGCTCGTTTGGCAAGTATTCTACTGATTCTCCTGCAACGATATTACTCATGTAATAAGGGCCAAAAGTCACTGGATTTTTACGTACTTGATCGCTTGATTCCATATCTTTGATTGCTACACCTTCTAACGTATGTTTTGGTGCTGCATATGACCAGATACCACCACCCGATTGAAGCATGCTTGGGTTTACTTCTTTATATTCGATTTCAACTGTTTTGTCGTCTATTTTTTTGATTCCGGAGATTGTGTCGGCACTTCCATCATGATATTCTTCCATACCTACGATGTTACGGAAAGTGTCGTCATAACGGATACCAGTGTAATCTTTATTCCCAATGATTTCGTAAGGGAAAATCACATCGTCCGCCGTTACATCTTCACCATCTGACCATTTGACGTTGTCTTTTACTTTGATTGTCGCTTTTTTCGTATCTTCATCTAGATCAAGCGTTGCAGCTCCGTCGTCTGTGATTCTGAAATCGTCATCGTTTGCAAATAGCGGTTCATGAGAAGGAGCCATAAAAGCTGCATCATATGAATCTTGGTAAAACTCCCACTGGAACAATCCTTTAAACTGACTGTCCGTTGCGACCGCAGCTTCTAATTCGCCGTCTTCGATTGCATCATCATTATTTTTTGTTGCAATTGGAAAAGTTAATTCCTCTTTGTTATTGCCGTTGCCTCCAGAGTTGTTTCCAGAGGTATCTGTACCTCCGCCCCCGCATGCTGCAAGAACGACAGCAGACATCAGCGCTGCAAATCCAAAAATCGTTTTCTTCATTCCTATTTCCCCCTTCGCTTCTATACTAGCCTAACCGTTGGCGCGCATCTGCAGAACGCTTGAATGCTTGTCCAACATAATTGATACTCAACATCAAAACTAAAATAAGGATTGATGCGGGTAACCAGATCCATTGCCGATTCACTAAGACTTCTCCGTTACTTGCATAACCGATCAATGTACCTAAACTAGGTACATTTGCCGGCAAGCCGAAACCTAAGAAAGTCAAAGTTGTCTCGATACCGATGTTTGCCGCAAAGTTCATCGTCAAATTAGTAATGATTAATGAACTTAGATTCGGCATGATTTCGCGGAACATGATTTTAAAATCATTGGTTCCCATTGTTTTTGAGGCACTTACATAATCTCTTCTTGCTTCAGATAATGTCTTGCTTCGGAATAATCGGGCTTTAGCTACCCAATAAAATGCACTCATGATGAAAATAAAGGTCCAGACATTGTATCTGGAAATAATCGATACGAAGACGATAATGATCAGCATGATCGGTAGAATCATGATAAAATCAACGATCCGCATCAAGATGTTGTCAATGATCCCTCCGTAGTAGCCAGAGATGATCCCTAATCCAACCCCGATGATCGAAGTAAGGATCGTGATCGCAAATCCGATCGTAACAGAGTTTCTAGCACCTATGATCAATTGTCCTAATACATCACGTCCGCCTTCATCTGCTCCCAGAATGAACTTTTGTCCTTGTGTCGAAACTGTTCCTGGTGCAGCGTATTTGTCGAAGATACTAACATACATCACTTTGTCTTGATCGGTCAGCATCGCACCGATAAAGATCACTAATAATAAAACCACTAGCAAACCTAATGAAAAAATAGCAATTTTATCTTTTTTAAATTCTCGAGCAATCATTCGTATCCCCATAGGAGGAATACTTTCTTGAACTGCTGTATTGTTTTTTTCACTCATCGATCCATTCTCCTTTCTGATTGGTTTTATTGAATCCGAATACGCGGGTCAACGATACTCATGATGATATCTGAAAGTAATGTCCCCACTAGCGTCGCGATTCCTAAAATCAATACTAAGGATGTGATCACGGTATAGTCCCGTTGGCCGATGGAATCAATAAATAGTTTTCCGACTCCCGGATAACCAAAAATCTTTTCGATAACTACAGAACCAGCAATCAACGAAGTGATTTCATACCCCATTTGAGAAGCCATCGGCAACGCTGCATTTCGGAAAATATGTCGACTGAATACTTTATTCGTCGGTACCCCTTTGGAACGGGCTGTTCTGACAAAATCGAGCGATTTCGAATCGATTACTTCACTTCGCAGATATTGGATTGTGACGGCAGTCGCCAAAAATGCTTGGGTAATTGATGGTAACAGAATATATTTCAAACGGTCTATCCATTGAGTGATAAATCCACCTTGCAAACCTAGTGTTTGTGATCCACTTGTTGGGAACCAGCCTAAACGATAACCAAAAACAAATAGCATGATCAAGCCGAAGATAAATAAAGGAACAGCAAAACTAAAGAAGTTGTAGATTACGACAATCTTATCCAAGATTGAATTTTGATACCGGCCAGCAAGCATCCCCAGAGGCACAGCAATCAAATAAGTAAGGACAACTGTCAAGATCGATAGATATAAAGTGTTGATGATCCGTTCGCCGATCAAGTCAGCAACAGAGCGTTTGTATAAGAAACTTTGACCAAAATCGCCTTGCAAAGCATTTCCGATCCAACGGAAGTACTGGACATACCATGGGTCATTCAAGCCAGCTGCTTGTCGCATCTGTTCGATCACTGCCGGATCCTGATTTGGATTGATCAAACCGGTAAATGGATCCCCCGGCATCGCTTGGGCTAATAAGAAGATCAGAACACTTAAAATAATAACTTGCGGGATCATCAATAAAACACGTCGCAGAATCGTTTTCCACATTAGCTTGCACCTCCATCTTTCAACGCCACTTTGTGTGTAGTTGTGATCGTACGCAAATCGTAGACTCGACCAGTCGCATCATAGTATTCTTTTTGGTTTTGGATATACTCTTGTTCTACTCTTCGTCGATTTTCTTTGTGGCTTTCCCTATTTTCTACATCGATTTGCGGAATAGCTGAAAGCAGACGTTTCGTATAGATATGTCGCGGGTCATTATAAATGTCTTCTCTTGTACCGATTTCTACAAATCGACCTTTGTACATAATTGCGATATTGTCGCACATGTGTTTTACTACACCTAAATCATGTGAAATGAATAAATAGCTGAGGCCGTATTCTTGCTGGATTCGTTTCATGAAATTCAATACTTGCGCTTGAACAGATAGATCCAGAGCAGATACAGGTTCATCGGCTACGATCAGTTTTGGATTGGTAGCAACAGCACGGGCTACTCCTAGACGTTGACGTTGTCCGCCTGAAAATTCATGAGGATATTTATATAGCGCATCTTCCGGCATCCCAACGATATCTAGCAGTCCTTTTACCTTTTTCTTTTCTTCTTGATCGCTTAACCGTTCAAAATTTCGGATGGGTTCAGCAATGATATCCAACACTCGCTTTTTAGGATTCAAACTGGACATTGAATCTTGGAAGATCATCTGCACATCCTTGTTATAACCCATTTTTTTGCGGTTGCTTCGCTTCGTTACATCTTTTCCTTCATACATGATTTGTCCGGCTGTCACCTTTTCTAATCCCACAACGGCTTTTCCCGTAGTAGATTTTCCAGAGCCAGACTCTCCCACTAAACCATATGTCTTTCCTTTTTCGATAATAAAATCCACACCATCTACAGCATATACATGATCCGTTACTCGATTGAAGAATCCACTGCGAATAGGGTAATGAACTTTCAGGTCTTTGATTGTGATTAATTCTGTCATCTACACCTCTCCTTTTTCTTCTCTAAAGTGGAAATGCTTATAGCAGGAGCAACGTACCAAGTGGTTCGGTGCGACTTCATGAAGGATAGGCTCTTCTTCATGATCGCTTGCTGGTATCCATGGAATACGTGGTGCAAACCGACAACCTTTACGAGGCATGTTTTTCAGAGAAGGAACGACACCTTCGATCACATGGAGTTCTGCATCATGATTTCCTTCTTGTGGTATAGAGTTCAGTAAAGAGCGTGTATAAGGATGCTTAGGATGATCAAACAGTTCTTTTACACCTGCTACTTCAACGAACTGTCCGCCATACATCACTGCCACTCGATCAGCCATTTCTGCTACGACTCCTAAGTCATGAGTGATCAAGATGATCCCTGTTTTTGTTTCTTCCTGAAGGTCTTTCAGTAAATCAAGAATCTGTGCTTGGATGGTTACATCTAGGGCTGTCGTCGGTTCATCTGCAATGACGATTGGAGGTTTGCAGGCGATTGCGATTGCGATGATGACACGTTGTCTCATACCGCCTGATAGTTCATGGGGATATTGGCGTCCAACTCTCGCAGGATTAGGAATCCCTACTTGTTCTAGCAATTCTAGTGCACGAGCTTGACGCTGTTCTGCATTCATCTTTGTGTGATAGGAAAGTCCTTCTTTGATCTGGTCTTCGATTCTCATGAGAGGATTTAATGCAGACAACGGATCTTGGAAAATCATTCCGATATCATTTCCGCGGATTTTATTATAGAGCGTTTCGTTCAGGTCGATTAAATTCAGATCGTTATATAAAATCTCACCTGTAATTTTTGTGTTATTAGGATCAAGTAATCCCATAATCGTAGTAGCCAAGGTACTTTTCCCGCACCCAGATTCCCCAACGATTGCTAAAATCTCGTTTTTGTCTAAAGTAAATGAAACGTCATCTACTGCATCGTAATAGTCATCTTTGAGTCGGAATCCTGTATGTAGGTTCTGAACTTCTAATAATTGGTTATCGGACAATCGAATACCCCTCTCTGCTTCTTAAATGGAAGTTTTTCTTAATAAAAAAGGACATTACACAGAATAAATCGTTTTATAACAAAGGTTATTCTTATCTTTGTGTAATGAATTATTAATAATTATATAGAAAATCGCTTTACTTTGCAACATAATTTCTGTTTATCGCCAGAATTATCAGAAAAATGACTTTTACGTGTCAAAAAGATTAAAAAAAGAAGGATAAAAAGCTGTATGCAGCTTTTTATCCTTCTTTGCTTTTATTTGAAATTATTTAAGATGGCTGCTGATATAATCTACTGCGCCACCGACTGTTTCAATTTGTTCAGCGTCTTCATCTGAAATTTCCGTACCGAATTCATCTTCAAGCTCTAAAACGAATTCCATAATACTAATTGAATCAGCTTTTAAATCATCTTTGATGTTCAATTCATCCGTCACTTTATCGGTATCTATCTCAAAATGATTTGAAATAATTTTCGCTACTTTGTTAAATACTTCTTCGCGAGTCAACTTTTTCACCTCCAAGAATCATACACTTGTCAATTACCTACACCATGGCTAATTTTACTGGCATTTTTCAGGAATGTCCACCTTTTTTTCAATGGAACGGATCGCTTCAGATATCCAAATGCTATTCTTCGCTTTTTTCAAATTGTTTGACTAATTGTCCAACTACATCTGTCTCAAGCATTGTGTGGATTTGGCGGATCGTATAGCGGACAGCATCGGGGCCTGTTGCTCCATGAGTTTTAATGACTGGTGCTTTCAAGCCAAACAAAACGGCACCGCCATGTTTGGAATAATCCATTTCTGCTTTCAAAGAACGTAAGCCGTCTTTTAAAAGCATAGCGCCCATTTTTCCTTTGATCCCTTCATTTAGAATAGCAGATTTTAATAGATTCATCATATTCATTGCTGTTCCTTCAATAGATTTCAAAACAGCGTTGCCTGTAAATCCATCTGTGACCACTACATCAGCCACACCATTGAGTAGCTCACGAGCTTCTACGTTTCCAATAAAATTCAAGCTTGTTTCATTCTGAAGGAGTTCATAGGCTTTTTTCGTCACTTCACTACCTTTTGTTGCTTCTGTTCCATTGTTTAAGAGTGCGACACGAGGACGTCCGATACCTCGGACTTTACGTGCATAAAAAGAACCTAAAATACCGTATTGCAACAAATGTTCTGGTTTGTTTTCTGCGTTAGCGCCAAGATCCAGCATATCGAAACCGGCACCTTCTTTCCCTACTACTGGCAAGGTAGACATCAAGCCAGGGCGTTCGATATTTTTGATACGTCCTACGATGAACAACCCTGCTGCTAGTAGCGCGCCTGTATTCCCTGCTGAAAATACAGCATCTGCTTCACCGTTTTTCACTGCTTGTGCAGCAAGGACCATTGATGCAGTCTTTTTTCGTCGAATTGCTTTTACTGGCTCATCATCACTATTGATTTTTTCGTCTGTATGGATAATCGTGATGTTTTTTTCATTTGTTAAGTATTTCTTGATTTCTGCTTCTTTTCCGTAAAGTAAGAATTCTACTTCTGGAAAATCTTGCTGCGCTAAAGCCACGCCTTCTACAATTGCTTGAGGTGCGTGATCTCCGCCCATTGCATCTACGGCAATTTTCATTGTTTCCACTCCTTTTTCCGTCATCAGTATAAAGTATAGCACAGTCTGCTAATCGAAATAACGATTATCCTGATTTTCTATTTGGAGGCTTTGCGCTAAAGGCTGATACTCAGGAAGCATCTGCCAATCCTTTATCTGCCAAAGGGCTGCAGCCTCTTCTCTGGCTACCTCCAAAACATTTCCATCCGTCACCAAGTCAGCAATCGCAAATTGAGGCAGACCAGATTGACGGAAGCCAAATACTTCACCAGGACCACGTAATTCCAGATCTTTTTCGCTTAGTACAAAACCATTGGTGGTCTCTGTCATGATTTTCATCCGTTCCACACCTAGTTCATTTTTAGGATTAGCAACTAAGATACAGTAGGAAGCATCACTTCCGCGTCCAACACGTCCACGAAGTTGATGCAGCTGTGCCAATCCAAATCGATCCGCATCCATGATCAGCATGACGGTCGCGTTCGGCACGTTTACCCCTACTTCAATTACAGTAGTCGAAACTAATATCTGCATCTGGTTGTCTTTGAAGGCTTCCATGATTACTTCTTTTTCCTGATTCTTCATTTTACCATGTAACAAGCCAACTTCATATTTTGGTGCAAATAGTTCACGAAGTTTTTCATAGATTTCCACTGCATTTTTTACATCTAATGCTTCTGATTCTTCAATCAGCGGACAGATGACATACATTTGATGTCCTCTTGCCAGTTCTTTTTTCGTCCAATCCAGTACACTGCCCAATTGAGGTGTTCTTACCCAGCGTGTTTCGATCGGGATACGTCCAGCTGGAAGTTCATCAATGATAGATACATCCATCTCACCATATGCTGTAATAGCTAATGTTCTAGGAATCGGAGTCGCTGTCATAAATAAGACATCTGGTCGCCAGCCTTTTTCACGAAGTACTTTCCGCTGGTTCACGCCAAAACGGTGCTGCTCATCCGTAATAACTAGACCTAAATTCTGAAATTCGACTCCATCTTGGATCAATGCATGTGTGCCGATCACGACGTTAATTTCCCCTTGCTCTAGTTTTTCAAGGAGCTCACGTCGTTCTTTTGCTTTCGTTGACCCCGTAAGCAATGCGATGGTTACTTCATTGGGATCAAACAGCTGTTGCAAGCTTTCCATATGTTGTTGTGCCAAGATTTCTGTAGGCACCATCAACGCACCTTGGAAACCTGCTGTAACGGTAGCGTATAACGCAATCGCGGCAACCACTGTTTTTCCGCTACCTACATCTCCCTGCAAAAGTCGCTGCATATGCTGCGGACTGCGAAGATCCCGACAGATTTCATTCGTTACACGTTTTTGTGCATTTGTCAGTTCAAAAGGTAGCTTTTGAGTAAATTCTTTCAATTTTTGGACATCATAAAGGATCTCCAAACCATTCGTTTCTGCTTTTTCTGCTTTTTTCAATCCTTGAAGACGCATTTGAAATAAAAAGAACTCTTCAAAAACGACACGTCGTTTGGCTTGATGGTTTTCTTCGTGGTCTTTTGGAAAATGCATACTTCTTACAGCAGAAGCTCGGTCAAGCAGTCGATATTTCTCCACAAGGTTGTTTGGCAGATTTTCTTCAATCAATGTGCCGTATTCTTGAAACCCTTTTTTGATTAGATCAACTAATGTCGTTTGACGAATTGATTTGTTGACGTGATATATCGGCGAAAAGTCATCCATTGTTTGAGAACCTAAAATCTTCATCCCGTTCAAGGCTTTACGCTTTGCATCCCATTTACCGTATACGGCGATTTCCTCCGATAAAATGACTTTTTCTTTTAGATAAGGTTGATTAAAAAAAGAAACGTTGAACACATCATGTTCTTGCATCATACGAAATTGCAATCGGCTTTTTTTATAACCAAATCGATTCATCACAGGAGGCGAGACTACGATTCCTTTCAAAGTAACCTTTTCTTGATCCTGGATCTCGTTTAGATTTCTTTCCTGAATATCTTCGTAGCGAAAAGGATAATAAGTCAGTAAGTCTTCAATCGTTTGGATGCCCAAGCTGGCAAGACTAGCTGCTCTTTTTTCTCCGACTCCTGCCAGCATAGTGATTGGATCATCTAAAGAACGCATAAATTTTTCCTCCCTCCTTTAACAAAAAAAGGACTTGGTCAGCGATCATACCTGATCACTAACCGAAGGCCTTTTATGAATGAATACTGTGTTAGAAAGATATTCTGACACAGAAATTATTCAGCAGAAAATAGATAAGGATAGACAGGCTGATCTCCTTGGTGGATCTCGATTTCCAAATCAGGATGTTTTTCTGTTAGTTTCTCAGCAAATTCATTTGCTTGTTCAACTGTTCCTTCATCACCTGCCAAGATCGTTACGATCTCTGTGTCCTCATTGATCATTTGTTCTAGTGTACTTAACGCTGTTGCTGTGATATCTGGGTTAGAGATCAGGATTTTTCCATCGATCATGCCCAAAAAGTCTCCTTCTTTGATCTCTACACCGTCAATTGAGGTATCTCTGATCGCGTGAGTGACTTGACCGCTCACAACGCTAGACAACATTTCTGTCATCGTTTCTTTGTTTTCTTCTAAAGAAGCTTGATCATTGAATGAAAGCATAGCTGTCAATCCTTGGGAAATCGTTCTTGAAGGAACAACTGCTACTGGGATATCTGCTACTTCTGCTGCTTGATCAGCTGCCATGAAGATGTTCTTATTGTTTGGCAAGACAATCACTTTATCTGCGTTTACTTCTTGAATCGCTTTAACAATGTCTTCCGTACTTGGATTCATTGTTTGCCCACCACTGATAACATAATTAGCGCCTAAACTTTCAAACAGCTCTTGGACGCCTTTACCAGCAGCGATCGCTACGATACCATACGGGATACGTGGTGTTTCTTTTTTCGCAAACTCGTTCACTTCTTCATCGTGTTCCAAAATCGTCTCATGCTGCAAGCGCATGTTGTCGACTTTGATTTTGACTAATGAACCGAATTTTTGTCCATAATTCAAGACTTCTCCTGGGTTTTCTGTATGCACGTGGACTTTGATGATCTCGTCATCATTGACCACAAGTAAAGAATCTCCTATACCATCTAAATAGTTACGGAATTCTTCGTAATCGAATGTACTATCGACTGTAGGTCCTTCTCCGATTTTTACCATGATTTCTGTACAGTAACCAAAATGGATATCTTCTGTCGCCATTTGACCTTGGACACTGCGATGATGTTCTGCATTGACCATATCATCCATTTCTGCTGGAGAAGGTTCATATGTTTCATCCGCTTGGAATTCTCCATTCAATGCACTTAAAAAGCCCTCATAAACAAACAGCAGTCCTTGCCCTCCACTGTCTACGACACCGACTTCTTTTAGGACTGGAAGCAAGTCTGGAGTTTTAGCTAAAGCACGTTTTGCTCCTTTTACAACAGCTGTCATTACTTCAACGACATCATCAGTACTTTTTGCTTTCTTTTCTCCAGCTTTCGCTGCTTCTCTAGCTACTGTCAAAATCGTTCCTTCTACTGGTTTCATTACTGCTTTATACGCAGTTTCAACTCCATGAGTGAAGGCTGCAGCAAGATCAGAAGCATTTAATGAGACAACATCTGGAATTTGCTTAGAAAATCCACGAAACAATTGAGACAAAATAACGCCGGAATTTCCGCGCGCACCCATCAGCAATCCTTTTGAAAGCATTGCTGCTAATTCTCCTACTTTTTCTGAGGTTGAATCTACTACTGCCTTAGCTCCACTAGTCATAGATAGATTCATATTTGTTCCCGTATCGCCATCTGGCACAGGGAATACATTTAATGAATTGACGTATTCTGCATTTACTTGCAGACGATTCGCACCTGCCTGGACCATTTCCTGGAACTGGCTTGCACTTATTTCTGTTACACTCACCTAGATAATCCTCCTTCAGATCGACTGCTGAGTTACCAGCCAGTCTCCTGCCTAGTCTGGCAGTACACGAACACCTTGTACAAAGACATTAACTGAATTGGCAGTTACGCCTAATAATGCCTCTAGATTGTATTTCACTTTTTCTTGGACGTTGCGGGAAACTTCAGAGATTTTCGTACCATAGCTGATAATCGTATAAACATCTACAGCAATACCATTATCTTCTTGGCGGACAACTACTCCTCTTGAGTAATTTTCTTTACGCAAAATCTCAGTAATATTATCTTTAATTTGATTTTTGCTGGCCATTCCTACAACACCGAACACATCTGTCGCGGCGCCACCAACAACTGTTGCAATTACATCATTGGTAATTTCAATGGTTCCAGCTGACGTTTGAATTTTTACAGCCATGAATGAGCCTCCTTAACGGGTAAAAAACTCCCATTTTTCTTCTATCATATTTTATCATAGCGCAACTTGAAATAAAAGGCAGTTACCCAAAGTACTCAAAAACCTTGCAAAATTTCAGGTATAACCTTGTTTAATTTACAATTATTCTTCTCAATTGTCAATTGTATCTATGAAAATGTACTTGCAAATTTCCATTCTATATGATATGTTAGTCTGGTATGAGCTGAATTATTCTATTGCTCCAAATCAAGGCAAAGGAGGAAATTACCATGGCAAAAGTTTGTTACTTTACAGGTCGCAAGACAAAAAGTGGAAACAACCGTTCACACGCTATGAACTCAACAAAACGTACTGTTAAACCTAACTTACAAAAAGTTCGCGTTATGGTCGACGGAAAACCTAAAAAAGTTTGGGTGTCAACTCGTGCTTTGAAATCAGGAAAAGTTGAACGCGTTTAATTGAATGATACTTGGACCGTTCAGATAGTGAACGGTTTTTTATTTAATAAAAATTTTTAAGGGTGGGACTTTTGATTCCTACCCTTTTTTTGTGTTTATTTTTGTTATACGAACAAATTATGAAGTTATTTATTCTAAATTTTATTTTTTTGTGAAAACTAGACTCTTTTTAAGCAGAGAAAAACAAGGATATGATAAACTGAATACAACTTCATAGAAATTTGGTGGAAAATAAATATGAAAAAAAATTTAAAGTCATTCTTTAGAGAAAACGGACGCTACGCAGCAGCTAGTTTCCTGATTCCGTTTTTGATTTTAGCACTTGTTTATCTAAGTATCGGAATCTATCCTGGAAGCAGCAGAAGTATTTTGGCAAGTGATGCCTTTTCACAGTTTTCTAATTTTCATGCCAGCTTCCGAAATGTTCTTCTTGGAAAGCAAAGTATTTTTTATACATGGAATGCTTCTCTAGGATTGAATTATTTATCTTTAATTTCTTACTATCTAGGCGGGATCTTCACGCCACTGGTGTTCTTTTTTCCAAACCAGATGATGCCAGATGCACTGTATGTTCTGACTTTGCTTAAGGTCGGCTGTGCCGGATTGGCTTTTTGGTTTCTTGCACGTACGTTCAAGATTCCTCGCTGGGGGCATGTTGCACTTAGCGTCAGTTACGCATTGATCTCATTTATCACTGCACATTCGGAGATCATCATGTGGCTGGATGCATTTGTTTATCTTCCATTAGTGATTTTGGGGATTCATCGTGTTATGGATCTTAAACGGCCGAAACTTTTATTTATCAGTTATTTACTCTTGTTTTTATCCAGTTTTTATATGGGTTTTATGATTGGCGTATTTTCTTTCTTATATTTTATCGCCCGTCTATTGACAAACTGGTCAGAATATAAAAAAACGATTGTTCCTTATGGTATCACTTCTTTACTGGCAGGCGGCGCTTCAATGATCATTGTATTGCCAGCAGTGCTGGATCTTCGGTCAAATGGCGAGGCACTGAGTCAGATCACTACGTTGAAAACAGAAGCGACTTCTTATCTGGATCTAATCATGAAAAATATGATTGGTGTTTATGACACGACAAAATACGGATCGATTCCGTTCGTTTACGCAGGTCTGCTACCATTAGTCCTCTGTCTGTTTTATTTTGCCAGTCGGAAAGTACCGTTGAAAAATAAATTTTTGTACGGCAGTCTTTTCGCCATACTTATCGCAAGTTTTTATCTTGTTCCATTGAATTTGTTCTGGCATGGTATGCATGCACCGAATATGTTTTTATTCCGTTATGCCTATCTGTTCTCTTTCTTAGTGCTCCTGCTTGCAGGAAAAGGATGGGAAAAGATAGAACAAGACGATCGTGGGCTGTTGTTAGGAATCATTTTGGTCGTAGCTGCTCTCTTTGCGGTGGCATGGGGCATCAAACCTGAAGGAAGCTACACCTATGTGACGATGACTTCCTTTGTATTGACAGTGGTTTTCTTAGGGATTTATGCTTTTGCTGTGGGATTTTATCAGCATAAAAAACTTTCATTCAATCATCTGAGTATATTGTTATTATTGATCATGTCTGCTGAAGCACTGGTCAATACGAACAGTATGATCCATGGCATTCTTGATGATTGGAATTATGCTTCCCGCAGTTTATATACTGATCCTTATCCTGACTTGAAAGCTCTTGTAAATGAAACAAAAAAAGATTCCGACTCGTTTTACCGCTTGGAAAATCTGGATCCAGTATCTGCAAACGATTCGATCAACTATGGTTACAGTGGTATCAGTTTGTTTTCTTCTATAAGAAATCGTAATTCTTCCTCTTACCTGGATAAATTAGGTTTCCGTTCAAGAGGGACAAATTTGAATATCCGTTATAACAATAATACTTTGCTGATGGATGGGTTTACAGGAATCAAATATAACATTTCTAAAAACGAAAGCACGTTCAGTAAATATGGCTTCCGCCAAGCTGGTCAAAGCGGCGACTATACACTGTATCAGAATGTCAATGCATTGCCACTAGCATTTACTGCACCGTTGTCCGTTAATGATGTTGAGCAGCCAGTGACAGATAATTTGACCAGTCAGACAAACTTGATCAATACATTGTCTGGTCTAAATGAACAGTATTTTACATTCTATACACCTACTTTGAAGAATCAGTTGAATACGACGATCACAAAGACAACGACTGGCGTCACTTACTCAGAAACAGCAGATAACCAGCCAAAAGAGCTCACTTGGGAAGTCCATGTGCCTGCAAATACACAAGCTTACTTAAGTTTGTTCCCAACCAATTTTGCGCAATTAGAAAGTTCTAGTGCGACGATCACTGTCAATGGTACATCGCGAAAAACGCAAATCAACATTTCTGGTCAATACTATGATCTTGGCTATTATCCTCAAGAGACAACAGTGACATTTACTGCAAGTTTTTATGGGACGAAAGAAATAAGTTTCATGGAGCCTAAAGTCGTTGGTCTAGATGTTGTAGCCTATCAAGCCGCAATGAATCAGATCAAAGAAAAAGGTGTCGAAATGGAAGCCACTGGCAGAAAAGCTTCTGGGACTGTAAATACCGCTGAAGATTCCATGTTGGTGACAACTATTCCTTATGACAAAGGATGGAAAGCTAAAATTGATGGGAAACCAGTCAAGGTCAGCAATTTCAAAGACGCATTCTTGATGATAAAAGTTCCAGCAGGTAAACATACTGTCACTTTCAGTTACTTGCCTGAAGGATTTACGATAGGTGCAATCCTTTTTGTCCTATGTATTGCATTGTTTATTCTTTATGTCTGGTACCTTGACCGCAATCGCCCCTTTTATGGCACGATTGATCCAGCAATAGAAGAACAACCACGAAACACACACAGAAGAAGACGTAGAAAATAAAGAAACGATGGAACCTGTTCAGACTGTCCGCACCAAGGGCAATCAAAACAACGTTCCATCGTTTTTTGGTTACAAAAAAAGTAGCATGGCAAAAAGAAGGTTCACTTATCCATGCTTCGTCCACAAGTCACGATATTCATCAAAGATGAGAAGCTGTTTTTTGAAATTGTTCCTTGTGACTCAGAGTTAAATGACAGGCTCACGACCTCTTTCTTAAACGGTGTTCAGTCAGCTGACCTTCGGTATTAGCTCAAAACGCTGATTTCACAACCTCTTCCTTAAACGGTGTTCAAAAGCTTGCATCTGCGGCAATAAGCCCAGCCAAACGAAAAATATGAGGAGCTATTTTGGTTTGGCTGGGCTTATTGCTTGATGCAGGGCAGCTTTTTCACAACCTCTGATTCACGGTGTTCCAGAAGTAGCTCCTTCGAAAATAAGCCGAAATTTTGCAAAATTTTGAGAAGTAATTTTCGTAAATTCCTTCTTATTTCTTGAAGCTGACCACTTCTATCATAACCTCTTATTCATATTTCACTTCATACAAATAAAGTCCTTCAGGGTGTGCTGTAGGTCCTGCTGCATTACGATCTTTTTTCGCAATAATATCTGGGATACTATCTTCAGGCAATCGGCCATTGCCAATTTTCAAAAGCGTTCCTACTAAGATCCGTATCATCTTATACAAGAAGCCATTTCCCCTAAATGTAAACAACAATTCGTCTTTTGTTTCATTTACCTCCATCTTAGCCTCGTAGATCGTACGTACTTTATCCTCTATCGAGCTTCCTGATGCACAAAAAGAGGTGAAATCGTGAGTCCCTAATAAATCAGGAAGTGCCCGCTGAATTTTTTCCAAATCAAGAGGGTAAGGAAAATAACTTGCATAATGGCGTCGAAAAGGACTGCGTGGTTTCCCTATATCCACTCGAAATTGATACGTCTTTTCTTTGACCAAATATCTTGCGTGGAAGTCTTCTGAAACAATTTCTACTTGTCTTACAGCAATATCCTCTGGTGACTGGGTATCTAGCGCGAAACGCATTCGTTCTAACGGACGCTCCTCTGGATAATCAAAATGGATTACTTGCCCGATCGCATGTACTCCGGCATCTGTCCTTCCCGAACCAAAGACCGTGATTTCTTTTCCATTTGCCATTTTTTGTAATGTTTTTTCTACTTCTTCTTGAACAGTACGCCCATTTGGCTGTTTTTGGAATCCATTAAAATTTGTTCCGTCGTACGCAATGATTGCTTTGTAACGTACCATGTTTTTCTCTCCTTTGTTCCTAAAAGGTTATCTGGAATAATGATTTTTTTATAAAATTTTTTCGTTCTTTCTTTTCAGATAAAAGAAAGAGGCCTGTGACCTTAGTCTGCCACAGACCCTAATATTTCTTGTCATACACTGCTCGCATCCTTTCTTGCAAACAGATCAGCAAGAAAAGAATAGATAGCGGCCCACTGAACGTTTATCCTCTTAAAAAGATCAGTAGCACAGTTAATAATACAAAAGCAATGATAACCATCGTGTCTCTATTATGCCAATGCAATACACGATATTTCGTTCTTCCTTCCCCACCTTTGTAGCCTCTTGCTTCCATAGCAGTCGCAAGATCTTCCGCACGGTTGAAGCTGCTGACAAATAAAGGAATCAGCAAAGGAATGACTGCTTTCATTTTCTGAACTAGGTTTCCTTCACCAAAATCAACACCGCGAGCGCGCTGAGCGTTCATGATCTTTTCTGTTTCGTCCATCAATGTAGGCACAAAACGAAGAGCAATCGACAGCATCAATGAAATTTCGTGGACTGGGAACCGTACGGCTTTCAATGGACGAAGCAAGTACTCAATCGCATCCGATAATTCCAAAGGCGGTGTAGTAAGCGTGAGTAGAGTCGACATAAAAATGATCAACACGAATCGACAGAAAATAAAGAGGCCGTTCATCACACCAAATTCAGTGATATGGAAAACACCCCAACTCCAATAAGTTTCTCCGCCACTTGTAAACAAGACCTGCAAAGCTACAGTGAAGAGGATTAGCCAGATCAATGGGCGAATGCCTCGGATAAAAAATTTCAAATCTACTTTTGACAAGAAGACAGAAAGTAATGTGAAAAATGCCAACAAAAGGTACGTTTCCCAATTATTTGCTAAAAAAATGATTCCGATAAAATAAAAACTGGCTAATAATTTAGCTCGGGGATCCAATCGATGGATCAAGGAATCTCCAGGCATATAACGACCAAATATCAATTTATTCATCATGGGCATTTCCTCCAGCATAATGGACGATAGCGTCTGCTAATTCTTCAGCTGTCAAAGGCAAGGTAGCAAAGTTCATCCC
The DNA here is from genome assembly GCF_051711605.1 of Enterococcus sp. DIV0436a. Taxonomy (NCBI): domain Bacteria; kingdom Bacillati; phylum Bacillota; class Bacilli; order Lactobacillales; family Enterococcaceae; genus Enterococcus; species Enterococcus sp. DIV0436a. The sequence continues at coordinate 79,119 of NZ_JBIONA010000001.1, read as the reverse complement.
TTTAGCCATTAATTCTTCTGCAAACTCGGTGGCAGTAGGTACGCCTAGTTGTTTTTCTTTTAGCCATTCAATGTTTTGAAAGACCTCTTGCGGCTCCCCGCTATTAACGATTCGTCCCTTTTCCAACACATAGACATAATCTGCAAAATTGGCTACATCATCCATTAAATGCGTAACTAATACAATAGTGATCTGCTGATCCTTATGAAGACGCCAAAACATCTCCATCATTTCTTTTCTACCCTGGGGATCAAGTCCTGCCGTTGGTTCATCCAATACAAGTACTTCCGGCCTCATGGCAAGCACACCAGCGATTGCTACTCTACGCATTTGCCCTCCTGAAAGTTCAAATGGCGAACGTTCCAAATAGCTTTCATCCAGCCCAACTTGTTCTAATGTTTCTTTTGCTAGGACTAGTGCTTCTTCTTCGCTGACACCAAAGTTTTTAGGACCGAAAGCAATGTCTTTTGCTACCGTTTCTTCGAATAGCTGTGCTTCTGGAAACTGAAAGACGATGCCAACTTTTTTTCGGATGGGCTTTAAATTCTTATTATCCGTATCCGGCTGAATATCTCGTTCTCCAATATGGACTGTACCGCTTGTTGGCTTAACAAGCGCATTCAAATGCTGAAGTAAGGTTGATTTCCCGCTTCCGGTATGCCCTACTAATGCAGTATAACTGTTTTCTTTGATCGTCATATTGATGTCAAATAAGGCTCTTTGTTCAAATGGTGTATTCGGCTGATAAGTGAAGTCTACTTGTTCAAAACGGATGTCCATAACCAATCCACCATCCTTTCTTCTGTCATATATTCACTTGGCACATCAACCCCACGTTCTTTCAGTGCGCTCTTCAGTTTTTCAGGAAATGGTAGATCCAGACCTAAGTCGATCAGTTCAGGACCAGCAGAAAAAATTTCTTTTGGTGTACCTTCGCGGACAAGTTCTCCTTGTCTCATCACTAGTATCCGATTGGCATTAGCTGCTTCATCAATATCATGAGTGATAGATATAACGGTCAATTGACTTTCTTCTTTGATCTTCTTGATCGTAGAGATCACTTCTTCACGACCTTCTGGATCTAGCATACTGGTTGCTTCATCTAAAATAATGATATCAGGTCGTAAGGCAACCACGCCGGCAATGGCAACACGTTGTTTTTGCCCTCCTGATAAACGAGCAGGCTCGCGTGAAGCAAACTCAGCCATTCTAACTTTCTCAAGTGCATCTTTCACACGCACTAGCATTTCTTCTCTGGGAATCCCTTGATTTTCAAGACCAAAAGCAACGTCATCTTCTACTGTCGAACCAACAAACTGATTGTCTGGATTTTGAAAAACCATTCCAACCATCTGTCGGATCGTCCAAATATTTTCTTCATCCAATATTTGATTTCCCACTTTCACGATCCCTGATTCTGGCAGAAGCAATCCATTGATCGTTTTGGCAAGTGTCGATTTTCCTGAACCATTGTGTCCAATAATAGCGATCCACTCACCTTTATCAATTGTAAAGGAGACATCTTTCAATGCGGGGCGAAGATCATCTGGCTGGTATTTATAATTTATCTTTTCTAATTCAATAATTGGCTCCATGATTACTCCTTCTTCATCCTAAAGTTCCTACTAACACTATCAAAAAAAGACAAAATTTTCAATTATTTCTCGCTTAAAATGTTTTTTTATGCCTTCAAATATATCTGTCATGACAGGTAATTGAAGGTATAAAAAAACACTTTATGATGAGTGCTTACTCCCCAAGCGATATTCGCTTGAGGAGCAGCGCTGAGCTAGACTCGGAAAAATATCTTCCAACATCATAACACTCTAAAAGAATCATCTATAAAGTGATGTTATTAGTGTGATTTTAGACAAGTTCTAAGACAACCATTGGTGCACCATCACCGCGTCTTGGTTCTGTCTTCAAAATGCGTGTGTATCCGCCTTGACGTTCTGCGTAACGAGGTGCAATATCGTTGAACAGTTTTTGTAAAGCTGATTCAATGACGATGTCCTCATTTTCTTCACGCACGCTGGCAACTTCATTACGTACGAAAGCCGCAGCTTGACGACGTGCATGCAAATCTCCGCGTTTACCTAAAGTGATCATTTTTTCTGCAGTTGAGCGAACTTCTTTCGCACGAGCTTCAGTAGTCACAATACGTTCGTTGATTAATAAATCAGTTGTTAAATCACGCAACATCGCTTTACGTTGGCTAGATGTGCGTCCTAGTTTACGATAACTCACGTTGGTTTCCCTCCTTCGTAAAAGGTTTTAATCTTCTTTACGTAAACCTAAACCTAAGTCGTGCAATTTTGCTTTAACTTCTTCTAATGATTTACGTCCTAAGTTACGGACTTTGATCATTTCAGGCTCAGATTTATTTGTAAGTTCTTGTACAGTATTGATTCCTGCACGTTTCAAACAATTGTAAGAGCGAACAGACAAGTCTAACTCTTCGATCGTCATTTCCAACATTTTTTCTTTTTGTGTTTCTTCTTTTTCGACCATGATTTCAGCATTTTTTGCTTCATCAGTTAAGTTCACAAAAATATCCAAATGTTCAGTCATGATTTTCGCAGACAAACTCATTGCTTCCAACGGTTCAATTGAACCATCTGTCCAAATCTCCATCGTCAATTTATCAAAATCTTCACGGTGCCCAACACGTGTGTTCTCAACTTGATAGTTCACACGACGAACAGGTGTGTAGATTGAATCGACTGGAAGAACGCCAATTGGCATATCTTCTTTTTTATTTTCATCTGCTTGAACATAACCACGTCCAGGTTTCACTGTTAAGCGAGCATGGAACGTAGCTCCTTCAGAGACACTACAGATGTACATATCTTTGTTAAGAATTTCTACATCACTATCAACGATAATATCGCCAGCAGTTACTGTAGCAGGTCCGGTAATATCGATTTCAAGGGTTTTTTCTTCTTGGCCATACATTTTCAGCGCTAAGCCTTTAATGTTCAAGATGATTTGAGTGACGTCTTCTCTAACACCTTTGATGGTAGAGAATTCATGCAGTACACCATCGATTTGAATATTAGTGATGGCAGCACCTGGCAAAGAAGATAATAAAATACGACGTAGGGAATTCCCTAAAGTAGTCCCATACCCTCTTTCAAGAGGTTCAACGATGAACTTGCCATAATCTTTTTCTTCATCAATTTTTGCGATTCTTGGTTTTTCGAACTCAATCATTCTTATCTTTACCCCTTTCAAAACGAAAAGTGTCTTGTTCAATGACGTTACTGATAAAACTCAAAATGAGCGGCACTCATTAAACACGACGGCGTTTTGGAGGGCGGGCACCATTATGAGGAACTGGAGTCACGTCACGAATTGCAGTCACTTCTAAACCTGTAGCTTGTAATGAACGAATTGCTGCTTCACGTCCAGAACCAGGTCCTTTAACTGTTACTTCAACAGTCTTTAATCCGTGTTCCATTGCTGCTTTTGTAGCAGTTTCTGCTGCCATTTGAGCGGCAAAAGGAGTTGATTTTTTGCTTCCTTTGAAACCTAATGAACCAGCTGATGACCACGCTAATGCATTTCCGTGAGTATCAGTGATCATGATGATAGTGTTATTGAATGTAGAATGGATATGTGCAATACCTGCTTCTATATTCTTCTTCACACGGCGTTTACGATTCACTTTTTTTGCTGCCATGAAGTTTTAACCTCCTTCACTTAAGAATTATTTTTTCTTGCCAGCGATAGCGCGAGCTGGGCCTTTACGAGTACGTGCATTGTTTTTCGTGTTTTGTCCACGAACAGGCAATCCACGGCGATGACGGATTCCACGGTAAGAACCGATTTCCATCAAACGTTTGATGTTCAAGTTCACTTCACGACGAAGATCCCCTTCAACTTTTAATTTATCTACTTCTGCACGGATAGCATCTGTTTGTTCATTCGTTAATTCACGAACGCGAACATCTTCAGATACACCAGCATCAGCTAAGATCTTTTTAGCAGTAGTGTTACCAATACCATAGATATAAGTAAGTGAAACTACTACACGTTTATCACGAGGAATATCTACTCCTGCAATACGAGCCATATTTATAGCACCTCCAATTATCCTTGACGTTGTTTATGTTTTGGATTTGCTGGGCAAATCACCATAACGCGTCCTTTACGACGAATTACTTTACAATGTTCGCACATTGGTTTTACTGATGGTCTTACTTTCATGATAATACCTCCTGTAGTTTTACGGAGTACAATTATTTAAAGCGATAAGTAATACGGCCACGGTTAAGATCGTATGGAGACAATTCAACCGTTACTTTGTCACCAGGTAAGATACGGATGTAATGCATACGAATTTTACCTGAAACAGTAGCAAGAACTTGGTGTCCGTTTTCTAGTTCAACTTTAAACATTGCATTCGGCAAAGTTTCGACGACTGTACCTTCGACTTCAATCATATCTTCTTTTGCCACGCACAGTACCTCCTTGTACTTGTTTCGCATTTTCACACGATAAAATGGCGGAAACTGCAGTTCCCACCTCAAAATTCTCAAAATGGATCATCTAGAGGATTCTCTAGAAGTCGGACTGACATATTCTATCATAATTTATTGAACTTGACAAGAGTAACTGCATAATGCAAGTCGGCTACGGGCAATCGTGCTATTTTTCAATGATTTTTTGTACATCTGCAAATACAGCATCGATTTCACGAGCACCATCAATAGTGTTTAGCAAACCTTGTTCTTTATAATAAGCCAAGATTGGTTCACTATTTTTGATGTTGATAGCCAGACGATTTTTAACCGTCTCAGGTTTATCATCTTCTCTTTGATAGAATTCATGCCCACCGCAACGATCACATGTGTCTTCAACTTTTGTAGGGTTGAAAATTTTATGGTAAGTTGCTCCACAATTGCTGCAGATAAATCGGCCGGCTAGACGTTCGACCAAGATTTCTTCACCAACATGGATATCGATGACAGCATCAATTTTTTTATTCAAATCTTTTAGCATTGCGTCCAGAGCTTTTGCTTGATCTAGCGTACGTGGAAAGCCATCTAATAAGAAGCCTTTCTCTGTATCTGGTTCAGCTAGTCGCTCTTTCACGATTCCATTTGTTACTTCATCAGGAACTAATGCACCTTTATCCATATAAGACTTTGCTTCCAGGCCAAGAGCTGTTTCGTTTTGCATCGCTGCGCGGAACATATCTCCTGTTGAGATGTGCGGAATACCATAAGCATCAATGATTTTTTCAGCTTGTGTTCCTTTACCTGCGCCTGGCAGCCCCATTAAAATGAGGTTCATTGTTTTCCCTCCTAATAAATGTGTGAGAACGTGTGTTGAGGGGAAACCTCAACACGCTTTCTTACTCAATGAATCCAACATATTTACGTTTCAGCATTAAGCCTTCTAACTGTTTCGCAGTTTCTAAAGCTACACCGATAACGATCAGTAAGCTTGTACCGCCTAATCCGATTGATTGTGGAAGATCCCAAACCATTTGAGCAATGATTGGAAGCAATGCCACTAAACCAAGGAAGACTGCACCAACTGTACTTAAACGCATCAGTAATCTTGAGACATACTCTTCAGTCCCCTTACCAGGGCGTACGCTTGGTATATAACTTCCTTGCTTTTGCAAGTTTTCCGCTAATTTCTCAGGGTTTACTTGAACAAAGGCGTAGAAGAAAGTGAAGGCAACGATCAGAATCGTATAAATCGTAGCACCAGGTGCTGTATTATAGTTAAAGATCTCCATCATCACTTTGTACCAGTTTTCAGAACCGAATCTACCGCTCAATGCTTGTAAAACAGCATTTGGCGTAGCAATAAACGAACTAGCAAAGATAACTGGAATAACTCCAGCTGCATTTACTTTCAACGGCAGATAGCTGCTTGTAGGCGCGCCAGCTACGCGTTTCGTATATTGGATCGGGATCTTGCGTTCAGCTTGTTGGAAAAATGTTACGAATGTCACGATCAATAAGACCGCTACTAGTAAAATGGCCACAAAAATAGCAGATTTCCATATGTCTGAAGGATCAATATTTATAAAGTAATCTTCATAAATTTCTCTGATACTTTCAGGCAATCTAGAAATGATACCTGCAAAAATGATCATTGATACGCCATTTCCGATACCTTTTTCTGTGATCTGTTCTCCTAGCCAAGTAACAAACATCGTACCGGCTGTTAGAATCAAACCGATCGTTACGTAAGTTGCTACGTTAGGATTATTCACGAAACCTAATTGAGCGTATTGATTGAATCCAGCAGTGATACCGACAGATTGGATAAATGCCAATACTAATGTCAGATATCGAGTCGCTTGATTCAGTTTTTTACGACCAACTTCCCCTTGTTTCGACCATTCAACAAATCGAGGCACGATGTCCATTTGAAGAAGCTGAATGACGATAGAAGCAGTAATGTATGGTGAAACCCCCATTGAGAAAATGGAAAAGTTTTGCATCGCACTACCACTTACCAAGTTCAACATGTTGAAAAATGGCAAAGAAGAAAGGTTTTGCAATGAAGCAGCATTTACGCCTGGTACAGTAATATGTGCACCTAGGCGAAATACAAACAACACAAATACAGTAAATAGGATTTTCGATCTAATGTCTTTTACTTTAAAAGCATCTTTTAATAGTCTAAACATTAGATCACCTCGATTGATCCACCAGCCGCTTCAATTGCTTCTTGAGCTGCTTTAGAGAATTTTGCTGCTTTCACAGTTAATTTCTTGTTTAGTTCCCCATTAGCTAATACTTTGATTCCAGCTTTTTCGTTTTTCACGATTCCAGCTTCAACTAAAGCAACAGGAGTTACTTCAGCTCCGTCTTCAAAGCGGTTCAATACATCAAGATTAATGACTGCATAGTCTTTACGGTTCACGTTTGTGAATCCTCGTTTTGGTAAACGACGGAACAATGGTGTTTGTCCCCCTTCAAATCCTAAACGCACACCGCCGCCTGAACGAGCTTTTTGTCCTTTTTGTCCGCGTCCGGCAGTTTTTCCGTTACCAGATGAAGTACCACGACCAACACGGTTACGTACTTGGCGTGAACCTTCAGCAGGTTTTAATTCATGAAGTTTCATAGGTTTGGCACCTCCTTAATGTTCTAGTTATGATTTTTCTAAATTAAATTTCTTCAACGTCCACTAGGTGAGAAACAGTATTGATCATGCCTTTAATTGCTTCATTAGAAGGCTTAACCACTGAACTGTTAATCTTTGTAAGACCTAACGCTTTAACTGTATCGCGTTGGTTTTGAGGACGTCCGATAATACTGCGTTTTAAAGTAACTTTTAATTCAGCCATTATTGTTGTCCTCCTTATCCGATTAATTCTTCAACTGATTTGCCGCGAAGTTCTGCAACTTCTTCTGCACGTTTCAATTGTTTCAAACCTTCAACTGTTGCGCGAACAACGTTGATTGGTGTATTTGAGCCTAAAGATTTAGAAGTGATATCTGCTACCCCAGCTAATTCTAATACGGCACGAACTGGTCCACCAGCAGCAACCCCAGAACCTTCTACAGCAGGTTTCATTAGGATTCTACCACCACTAAAAGCACCGATTACTTCGTGTGGGATTGTTGAACCAACCATAGGTACTTCAACTAAGTTTTTCTTCGCATCTTCAATTGCTTTACGGATTGCTTCAGGAACTTCTTGAGCTTTACCTGTACCAAATCCTACGTGTCCGTTTTTGTCACCGACAACAACTAAAGCAGCAAAACGTAGACGACGTCCACCTTTAACAACTTTTGTTACACGGTTAATTGCAACAACGCGGTCTTCTAATTCCAAATGTTTTGGATCGATATAAACCATGAATGGTATTCCTCCTTCTTCTAAAATTCTAGTCCATTTTCGCGAGCAGCTTCAGCTAAAGCTTGCACACGGCCATGGTAAAGGTATCCACCACGGTCAAAGACTACTACTTTAATGCCTTTTTCAGCTGCACGTTCAGCAACTAGTTTACCGACAGCTTGTGCTGCTTCTGTTTTTGTTCCACCTGAAATTTCTTTATCCAAGGTAGAGGCACTTGCTAGCGTTACACCCGCTACGTCATCAATAATTTGAGCGTAGATGTTTTTGTTAGAACGAAAAACGTTCAAGCGTGGGCGCTCAGCAGTACCAGAGATATTGTTACGTACACGACGATGTCTCTTTTGACGTGTTTTGTTCTTATCTGGTTTTGTAATCACAATTGTCACCTCTTTATTTTTATTGTACTACTATTTCAAGCAGTAAATACGTTTCGAAAAATAGAAGCTGCGGCACAAGTAAAAATGTATTTTTTTGAAGGTAAACTTCAGCCAAATGCCTTTTTCCTGCTGCTGGCTTCTATGCAATTTTTCTAAACGATTATTTACCAGTTTTACCTTCTTTACGGCGTACATATTCGCCAACATAACGAATACCTTTACCTTTATAAGGTTCTGGAGGACGAGTTCCACGAATGTTTGCAGCTAATTCGCCAACTTCTTCTTTGTTCGCACCTTTAACAATTACTTGTGTGTTAGCTGGTACTTCAACAGTTACTCCAGCTGGTGGTGTGATTTCTACTGGATGTGAGTAACCAACGTTCAATACAAGTTTTGATCCTTGTAATTGTGCACGGTACCCAACCCCGATTAGTTCTAACGCTTTTTGGAAACCTTCGCTGACACCTACAACCATGTTGTTGAAGTTCGCACGAGTTGTTCCATGAATTGTTTTCATTTCTTTACTGTCGTTTGGACGAGTGAAAGTTACTTCGTTTCCTTCGATATTCATTTTGATATCTGCTGAAAAAGTACGAGTCAATTCACCTTTTGGTCCTTTAACTGTAACGTTGTTTCCGTCTTGAGTAACTGTTACTCCTTCAGGGATAACAACGACTTTATTTCCGATACGGCTCACTTAAAGACACCTCCTTGTAGATTCTACTTGATTACCATACGTAAGCGATAACTTCGCCGCCGATATTTTTTTCACGAGCTTCTTTATCAGTGACAACACCTTCAGAAGTCGAAATGATTGCGATACCTAAACCGTTCAATACTTTTGGTACTTCGTCAGCTTTGACATAAGCACGCAAACCTGGTTTAGAGATACGTTTTAAGTTTGTGATAACACGTTCGCCGTTTTTACCAAATTTTAGGAAAACACGGATCACGCCTTGTTTGTCATCTTCGATGTATTCAACATCACGAACGAAACCTTCACGTTTCAAGATTTCAGCGATGTCACGTTTAATTTTTGATGCAGGTACTTCTAAAGACTCATGTTTAACCATGTTTGCGTTACGGATACGAGTTAGAAAATCTGCAATTGGATCTGTCATGACCATTGATCTTTTACCTCCTTCTTATGCGAATTTACTTTTTACCAGCTAGCTTTCTTCACGCCGGGAATTTGACCTTTATAGGCAAGTTCGCGGAAGCAAATACGGCAAAGATGGAACTTACGATAAACTGAATGTGGACGTCCGCAACGTTCGCAACGAGTATAAGCTTGTGTTGAAAATTTTGCAGGACGTTTGTTTTTAGCAATCATTGATTTTTTAGCCACGTAGTTCGCCTCCTTTAATTATTTTTGGAATGGCATGCCTAATTGTGTCAACAACTCACGAGATTCTTCATCAGAGTTTGCTGTTGTTACAATAACGATGTCCATACCACGTACTTTATCTACTAAATCATAATCTACTTCTGGGAAGATCAATTGTTCTTTAATACCTAAAGTATAGTTTCCACGACCGTCAAAGGCTTTTTTACTTACACCATGGAAGTCACGTACACGTGGTAGTGAAACAGAAACCAATTTGTCTAAGAATTCGTACATTCTTTCTCCGCGCAATGTAACTTTTGCACCAATTGGCATTCCTTCACGTAAACGGAATCCAGCGATTGATTTTTTAGCTTTTGTAATCATTGGTTTTTGACCAGTGATCAAAGTTAATTCTTCAACTGCTTTATCTAAGTTTTTAGCGTTTGATACCGCATCACCAACACCCATGTTGATGACGATTTTTTCAACTTTAGGTGTTTGCATAACAGAGCTATAGTTAAATTTTTCCATCAATGATGGAGTTACTTCTTTAAGATATTTTTCTTTTAGGCGGTTCATTCAGTAAGACCCTCCTTCCTTAAACTTTTATTTATCTAAAACTTCACCGGTTTTTTTAGAAACACGGACTTTTTTGCCGTCTACTTCTTTGTAGCCAACTCGGCCAGCTACACCAGTAGAGTCAACCACCATCACGTTAGAAACATGAATTGGCGCTTCCATCTCAACAATTCCACCTTGAGGAGCAGCTTGAGAAGGTTTTTGGTGTTTTTTAACGACATTTACACCTTCGACAATAACTTTATCTTTTTTCGGGAACGCTGCTAGTACAACGCCTTCTTTGTTTTTGTCTTTTCCAGTGATAACTTTAACTTTATCGCCTTTTTTAACAAACATAACTGTTTCGCACCTCCTTTGATAAGTGTCTCAAGATTATAAAACTTCTGGTGCTAGTGAAACGATCTTCATGAAGTTGTTTTCACGTAGTTCACGTGCAACTGGCCCAAAGATACGTGTTCCACGAGGGCTTTTATCATCACGAATAATCACTGCAGCATTTTCATCAAATTTAATATATGAACCGTCTGTACGACGAGCTCCTGATTTTGTTCGAACGATAACGGCTTTAACGACGTCACCTTTTTTGACAACCCCACCTGGCGTTGCTTGTTTAACCGTAGCAACGATCACATCACCGATGTTAGCAGTTTTACGACCAGATCCACCAAGGACTTTGATCGTCAAAATTTCACGTGCGCCTGAGTTATCAGCGACTTTTAAACGACTTTCTGCTTGGATCACGTTGTGTATCCTCCTTTCAGATTTTGCATTCAATCTATATAGGAAAATCTCGTGTTATTAGATAATAACTGCTTCTTCGACTACTTCCAACAAACGGAAACGTTTTGTAGCTGATAATGGACGAGTTTCCATAATTCTCACGATGTCGCCAACTTTTGCTGTGTTGTTTTCATCATGCACTTTGTATTTCTTAGAATAGTTCATGCGTTTGCCATAGATAGGGTGGTTTTTCTTTGTTTCGACAGCAACGGTAATTGTTTTATCCATTTTGTCTGAAACCACGCGACCTTGATAAACTTTGCGTTGATTTCTTCCTTCAGTCATACGCTTAATGGCCTCCTTCCATAATTACTTAGCTTGTTCACGCAACACAGTTTTGATGCGTGCAATCGATTTACGTACTTCTTTAATACGTGCAGTGTTTTCTAATTGACCTGTTGCTAATTGGAATCTAAGATTAAACAATTCTTCTTTTAATTGTTTTTCTTGATCAAGCATTTCGGCAGTGGTTAATTCTCTGATTTCTTTAACCTTCATTCGATTCACCACCCATTTCCTCACGTTTTACGATCTTAGTTTTCATTGGTAATTTGTGAGAAGCTAGACGTAACGCTTCACGAGCTACTTCTTCAGGAACGCCTGCGATTTCAAACATGATTTTACCACGTTTTACTGGTGCAACCCATCCTTCAGGTGCCCCTTTACCAGAACCCATACGTACCCCAATTGCTTTGGCAGTATAAGATTTGTGAGGGAAAATTTTAATCCATACTTTCCCACCACGTTTCATGTAACGAGTCATTGCGATACGAGCAGCTTCGATTTGGCGGTTTGTGATCCAATGTGAATCAACAGCTTGCAAACCGTATTCACCGAATGCTACTTCTTTTCCGCCTTTAGCTTCCCCGCGCATTTTTCCGCGGAATTCACGACGGTGTTTTACACGTTTAGGTACTAACATGATTATTTCCCTCCTTTCTCAGTGTTTTTTTTAGTTGGAAGAATTTCTCCACGATAGATCCACACTTTAACTCCTAGTTTTCCGTATGTTGTATCTGCTTCTTCCCATGCGTAATCAATGTCCGCACGTAAAGTATGAAGAGGAACAGTTCCTTCTGAGTATCCTTCTGAACGAGCGATATCTGCTCCGTTTAGACGACCAGATACTTGAGTTTTGATCCCTTGAGCGCCAGCACGCATTGAGCGTTGGATGGCTTGTTTTTGAGCGCGACGGAAAGCAACACGGTTTTCTAATTGACGTGCGATTCCTTCACCTACTAATTTTGCATCTAGATCTGGTTTTTTGATTTCCACGATATTGATATGGATTCTTTTACCAGTTAATTTGTTTAATTCTTTTCTTAGGCTTTCGACTTCAGAACCGCCTTTACCAATAACCATACCTGGTTTAGCTGTGTGAATTGAAATGTTTACGCGACCTGTTGCGCGTTCGATTTCAACTGTTGATACAGCAGCATCAGCAAGTTTAGTTGAAATAAATTTACGGATTCTTAAATCTTCGTGTAAGAACTCAGCATACTCTTTTTCAGCATACCATTTAGCATCCCAGTCGCGGATGATGCCTACACGCATTCCAATTGGATGTACTTTTTGACCCACTGATTATCCCTCCTTATTTTTCTGATACGACTACCGTGATATGACTTGTACGTTTGTTGATTGGAGAAGCTGATCCTTTTGCACGAGGACGGAAACGTTTCATTGTAGGTCCTTCGTTAACAAAAGCTTCGCTTACTACCAAGTTTTCAACATCTAAGTCAAAGTTATTTTCTGCATTCGCAACTGCTGACATCAATACTTTTTCAATGATTCCAGCAGATTTGTTTGGTGTGAATTTCAAGATTGAAATTGCATCTGCGACACTTTTACCTCTGATAAGGTCAATTACTAAACGGGCTTTTCGAGGTGAAGTGCGAACTGTTTTTGCAGTTGCTTTAGCTGATGTGATTTGTTCTGCCATTTGGATTTATCCTCCCCTCAAATTAGCGTTTCGTTTTCTTATCGTCAGCAGCATGTCCACGATAAGTTCTTGTAGGTGCAAATTCACCTAATTTGTGTCCTACCATGTCTTCTTGGATGTAAACTGGTACATGTTTACGTCCATCATAAACTGCGATGGTATATCCAACAAAACTTGGGAAAACTGTTGAACGGCGTGACCAAGTTTTGATAACTTTTTTCTTTTCAACCCCTGCTTGAGCTTCAACTTTTTTCATTAAATGCTCATCGACAAAAGGTCCTTTCTTTAAACTACGACCCATGGTGAACCTCCTCTCAAAATGTGCGACACATGGTCAAAGTAATTATTTATTTTTGCGACGACGAACAATAAGTTTGTCTGATTTAGCTTTTTTGTTACGAGTTTTGTAACCAAGAGCTGGTTGACCCCAAGGAGAAACTGGTGCTTTACGTCCGATAGGAGCTTTACCTTCACCACCACCGTGTGGGTGATCATTAGGGTTCATTACGCTACCACGTACAGTTGGGCGTTTACGCATCCAACGAGAGCGTCCAGCTTTACCGATGTTGATTAATTCGTGTTGTTCGTTACCTACAGAACCGATTGTAGCACGGCATGCAGCTAAGATCATACGAACTTCACCAGAGTTCAAGCGGATCAATACGTATTTGCCTTCTTTACCAAGTACTTGAGCACTTGTACCAGCAGAACGGATCAATTGTCCACCTTTACCAGGTTTCATTTCAATGTTGTGGATAACAGTACCAACTGGAATGTTTTCTAATGGAAGAGCATTTCCGACTTTGATATCTGCTTCTGGACCTGAAACAAGTTTCATACCCACTTCTAGTCCTTTAGGTGCTAAGATGTAAGCTTTCACTCCATCTTCATAGTGTACTAACGCGATGTTAGCTGAACGGTTTGGATCATATTCGATCGTTTGAACAGTTGCAACAACGTTATCTTTGTTACGTTTGAAGTCGATCACGCGATATTGGCGTTTGTGTCCGCCACCTTGATGACGTACAGTGATGCGGCCGTTGTTGTTACGTCCAGCATGGTTTTTCAATGGTTGTAACAATGATTTTTCAGGTGTTGATGTTGTGATTTCAGCAAAATCAGAACCTGTCATGTTACGACGACCATTTGAGGTAGGTTTGTACTTTTTAATCGCCACGTTTTTCCCTCCTAATTTAATGAGTTATCTATTAGTGCTTATTCAGCAGCTTCGAATAATTGGATTTCTTTTGAATCTTCAGTCAATGTAACGATCGCTTTGCGACGTTTTTTTGTATATCCTGCATATTTGCCCATACGTTTGAATTTCGCACGTACGTTCACGATGTTAACGTTTTTGACTTTAACGTCAAAAGCAGCTTCTACCGCTTGTTTTACTAAAGTTTTGTTTGCGCGAGTGTCCACTTCAAAAGTGTATTTCTTGTCATCCATGGCAAGCATTGATTTTTCAGTGATCACTGGGCGTTTGATTACGTCTAGTAAGTTCATTATGCAAGCACCTCCTCAATTTGAGTAAGAGCAGTTTGTGTTGCTAACACTTTTGTATTTGATACAACGTCTAGCACACTCACATTATCAGAAGTTACTACAGAAACGTTTGGTAAGTTACGTGCTGATAAAGCAGCAAAGTCGTTACCTTTTTCTAGAACAACCAATACTTTAGAGTCGATAGATAAGTTAGCAAGAACTTGTTTGAATTCTTTTGTTTTTGGTGCGTCGAAGTTCAAGCCTTCGATTGCTACCAAGTTGTTTTCAGCAACTTTTTCTGACAATACAGATTTCATTGCTAAACGACGAACTTTTTTAGGAAGTTTGTAGCTGTAAGAACGTGGTGTTGGTCCAAAGACTACGCCACCTCCACGCCATTGTGGTGAGCGGATAGATCCTTGACGTGCACGACCTGTTCCTTTTTGACGCCATGGTTTACGTCCGCCGCCGCGAACAGCGCTACGGTTTTTAACCGCGTGTGTTCCTTGTCTTAATGACGCACGTTGCATTACGATTGCATCGTAAACAACACTTTCATTAGGTTCAATTCCGAAGATTTCTTCGTTAAGTGTGATTTCACCGTTTTGGCTTCCATCTTGTTTGAATAATGCTACATTCGGCATTCCTTAGTTCCTCCTTTCTTCCTACAATTATTTAGCTTTCACAGCTGATTTGATAGTGATTAAAGATTTTTTAGCTCCAGGAACATTACCTTTGATCAAGATAACATTTCTTTCTGCATCGACACGTACAACTTCCAAGTTTTGGATAGTTACGCGGTTGCCACCCATACGGCCAGCAAGACGTTTGTTTTTAAATACACGGTTAGGTGCAACTGGACCCATTGACCCAGGACGACGATGGTAACGAGAACCGTGAGCCATTGGTCCGCGGCTTTGTCCGTGGCGTTTGATAACCCCTTGGAATCCTTTACCTTTCGTAGTACCTGTTACATCAATAATGTCTCCTGCTTGGAAAACATCTACTGTAATTTCTTTTCCTACTTCATATTCTCCTAGCTCAACATTTTTGAATTCACGAATGAAGCGCTTAGGAGCCGTGTTTGCTTTTGCAACATGACCTTTCGCAGGTTTGTTTGATAAAACTTCACGCATATCTTGGTAACCAACTTGAATAGCTTCGTAGCCATCCGTTTCCATTGTTTTCACTTGTAGTACTACGTTTGGAGTAGCTTCTACAACAGTTACTGGAATTAATTCACCAGATTCAGTGAAGATTTGTGTCATTCCCACTTTTTTCCCTAAGATTCCTTTGGTCATGAGTACACCTCCATTATTTTTGTTTTAGTTTTATAATTTGATTTCGATGTTTACACCAGATGGTAAGTCTAGCTTCATCAAAGCATCAACAGTTTTTGGTGTTGGGTTCACAATGTCGATAAGGCGTTTGTGTGTACGCATTTCGAATTGTTCGCGTGAATCTTTGTATTTATGAGTCGCACGGATGATTGTGTAAAGACTGCGTTCAGTTGGTAATGGAATTGGACCAGACACGCTAGCTCCAGTTCTTTTTGCAGTTTCCACGATTTTATCCGCTGATTGATCTAAAATACGGTGTTCATACGCTTTTAAACGGATACGAATTTTTTGTTTTGCCATCTTGTTCCCTCCTTCGCCTATTTTGAAAAGTAGACATAGCTCCACGAAAATTTCCGTCACGCTCGTTCGTGGCAAAGCGTCCGGGCGTGTCGCAACCTCTCGTTTCTTAGCCGACGAAATCATTCTGATTACGTCTGTGCAATTCACTAAAGTAAACGCACCTTTGTCATTATAATATATATAAACTCACAAAGCAAGGCTTTTTCTTGTAAAAAACATTTTGTTTTCATAAAGTTTCATTTAGAAAATACTGACTCTTTTATTTCGTGTTTCTTCTATTATAATGCTCCTGTCTTTTTCCCTGATCCTGCAATAAATAAAAAAGCTCGGAACAAAGATCCTGAGACCTTCATTCCGAGCGATTACGTCCGAATAAATGTTGCTTTACTTTAAAACTTAAGTGAATTAAGCTTTGATTTCTGTAACGACACCGGCACCAACTGTACGTCCGCCTTCACGGATTGAGAATTTAGTACCGTTTTCGATAGCGATTGGGTGGATTAATTCAACTTCCATTGTTACGTTGTCGCCAGGCATAACCATTTCAGTTCCTTCTGGTAATTCAACAACACCTGTTACGTCAGTTGTACGGAAGTAGAATTGTGGACGGTAGTTAGTGAAGAATGGAGTATGACGTCCACCTTCTTCTTTTGTCAACACGTATACTTCTGCAGAGAATTTTGTATGAGGTGTGATTGTACCTGGTTTAGCTAAAACTTGTCCACGTTGGATGTCTTCACGTGCAACACCACGTAGTAAAGCACCAATGTTGTCTCCAGCTTCAGCGTAGTCTAACAATTTACGGAACATTTCAACACCAGTAACTGTTGTTTTTGAAGTTTCTTCAGCAATACCAACAACTTCAACTTCGTCACCAACGCGAACTTGTCCACGTTCAACACGACCTGTAGCAACAGTACCACGTCCAGTAATTGAGAACACGTCTTCAACTGGCATCATGAATGGTTTGTCGTTGTCACGTTCTGGAGTTGGGATGTATTCGTCAACTGCAGCCATTAATTCAAGAATTTTTTCTTCGTATGAAGCGTCGCCTTCTAGAGCTTTCAAAGCTGATCCAGCAACTACAGGAACATCGTCACCAGGGAATTCGTATTCTGTTAATAGGTCACGAACTTCCATTTCAACTAATTCTAGTAATTCTTCGTCATCAACCATGTCTACTTTGTTCAAGAATACAACGATGTAAGGAACACCAACTTGACGAGACAATAGGATGTGTTCACGAGTTTGAGGCATTGGGCCGTCAGCAGCAGAAACTACCAAGATAGCTCCGTCCATTTGAGCAGCACCAGTGATCATGTTTTTAACGTAGTCCGCGTGTCCTGGGCAGTCAACGTGAGCGTAGTGGCGTGTATCTGTTTCATACTCAACGTGAGCTGTTGAGATTGTGATTCCGCGTTCGCGTTCTTCTGGAGCACCATCGATTTGATCGTAAGCCATAGCTTGGCCGCCGTTTTTCTTAGATAGTACAGTTGTGATTGCAGCTGTTAATGTAGTTTTACCATGGTCAACGTGTCCGATAGTACCAATGTTAACGTGTGGTTTAGAACGGTCAAATTTTTCTTTTGCCATTTTAAAATGTCCTCCTAAAAATACAATATATTTTTTATTTGTCTGATAGGTATATGATGTACACAAGGTACACCACATGCCCATATCATCGATAATTATTTTACACGAAACTATATTAAAAATATAGTCTCTTTGGATAATCTCTTTGCAAGACTATCCGGTTTTAAGAAATTATTCAGCTTTTCCGCCGTTTTTCTTAATGATTTCTTCTTGTACTGATTTTGGTACATCTTCGTAGTGGTCAAATGTCATTGTAAATGTACCACGACCTTGAGTAGCAGAACGAAGAGTTGTAGCATAACCAAACATTTCAGCAAGTGGAACCATCGCACGAACAACTTGTTGGCCGCCAGCGCGAGCTTCCATACCTTCAACACGTCCACGACGAGCAGTTACGTGACCCATAACATCACCTAAGTAATCTTCAGGGATAACAACTTCTACAGCCATGATTGGTTCAAGGATTACTGGATTAGCTTTCTTAGCTGCTGCACGTAATGCCATAGAAGCAGCAACACGGAAGGCAGTTTCATTTGAATCGACATCATGGTATGAACCATCGTAAAGTTTAGCTTTGATATCTACTAATGGATAGCCAGCTAAGACACCATTTTCCATAGCATCTTTCAAACCAGTTTCAACAGCTGGAATGTATTCACGAGGAACAACCCCACCGACGATCGCATTTTCAAATTCGAAACCAGCACCTTCTTCATTTGGTGTAAATTCAATCCATACGTGACCGTATTGACCTTTACCACCAGACTGACGTACAAACTTACCTTCGGCTTGAGTGCCAGCACGGAAAGTTTCACGGTAAGATACTTGAGGCGCACCTACGTTAGCTTCAACTTTGAATTCACGACGCATACGGTCAACGATGATATCTAAGTGAAGTTCACCCATACCAGCGATGATTGTTTCGCCTGTTTCCACGTTTGTTTCAGCACGGAAAGTAGGATCTTCTTCAGATAGTTTTTGTAAAGCCACACCCATTTTATCTTGGTCAGCTTTTGATTTAGGTTCAATAGCGACTTGGATAACTGGTTCTGGGAATTCCATGGATTCAAGAATAACTAGACTCTTTTCATCACATAGTGTGTCCCCAGTAGTTGTGTCTTTCAAACCAACAGCAGCAGCGATATCTCCAGCGTAAACTTCAGAGATTTCTGAACGAGAGTTGGCATGCATCTGTAGGATACGACCAACACGTTCACGTTTGCCTTTTGTTGCGTTTTGTACGTATGAACCTGATTGTAAAACACCAGAGTACACACGGAAGAAAGTTAAACGACCTACGAATGGGTCAGTCATAACTTTAAATGCTAAAGCTGAGAAAGGAGCGCTGTCGTCTGCAGGACGTTCTACTTCTTCATCAGTTTTAGGGTCAATCCCTTTGATAGCTGGGATATCTAACGGTGATGGCAAGTAATCAAGAACAGCGTCCAATAGTAATTGAACCCCTTTGTTCTTAAATGCTGAACCACATAGTACTGGGTAGAATTCTACGTTAACTGTTGCGCGGCGGATACCTTCTTTTAACTCAGCTTCAGTGATTTCTTCACCTTCTAAGTATTTCAAAGTAAGTTCTTCATCAGTTTCAGCTACAGCTTCAACCAATTTTTCGCGCCATTCTTCAGCTAATTCGCGGTATTCTTCAGGAATTTCTGTTTCTTCGATCTCTGTTCCAAGATCGTTTGTATACATTTCAGCCTTCATTGTTACAAGGTCGATAATTCCTGTGAAGTCGTCTTCCGCACCAATTGGTAATTGGATTGGGTGAGCGTTTGCTTGCAAACGGTCATGTAAAGTTGATACTGAATATAAGAAGTCAGCACCGATCTTGTCCATTTTGTTTGCAAATACGATACGAGGTACACCATAAGTTGTTGCTTGACGCCAAACTGTTTCAGTTTGAGGTTCAACACCTGATTGTGCATCAAGAACAGTTACAGCACCATCAAGTACACGCAATGAACGTTCAACTTCAACTGTGAAGTCTACGTGTCCTGGTGTGTCGATGATGTTGATTCGGTGACCCTTCCATTGTGCTGTAGTAGCAGCAGAAGTGATCGTAATACCACGTTCTTGTTCTTGTTCCATCCAGTCCATTTGTGAAGCTCCTTCATGAGTTTCACCAATTTTATGGATTTTACCAGTATAGTACAAGATACGTTCAGTAGCAGTCGTTTTACCAGCATCGATGTGGGCCATGATACCGATATTACGAGTATTTTGTAAAGAAAATTCTCTGGTCATTCTCCTTGTTTCTCCTCTCTTTACTATCTAGTTGCTAAAAATAAGGACACTATCTGAGGTCGACTTATAAAAGCCGACCAAACAGAGAGAATCTTACCAGCGATAGTGAGCAAACGCACGGTTGGCATCAGCCATTTTATGAGTGTCTTCACGTTTTTTAACAGAAGCACCTGTGTTGTTTGCAGCATCCATGATTTCTTTTGCTAAGCGTTCTTCCATTGTGTGTTCACCGCGCAAGCGAGCGTAGTTTACTACCCAACGAAGACCTAGAGTAACGCGTCGTTCAGGGCGAACTTCAACTGGTACTTGGTAGTTTGAACCCCCAACACGACGTGCTTTAACTTCAAGAACAGGTTGAACGTTTTTCATTGCTTGTTCAAACACTTCTAATGGATCGTTACCTGTAGATTCTTTGATCAAGTCAAAGGCATTATAGATAATGTTAGCTGCAATCCCGCGTTTTCCGTCAACCATTACACGGTTGATCAAGCGAGTTACTAATTTTGAGTTATAAATAGGATCTGGTAAAACATCACGTTTTGCAACAGGACCTTTACGTGGCATCCGTAACTCCTCCTTCCGAAATATTGTTCATAGTAATTACTTCTATATAGTAGAAGCAAGTTTCATTTGTTTAATAATTAAAATTAAGCTTTAGGTTTTTTAGTTCCGTATTTAGAACGGCTTTGTTTACGGTCGTTAACACCAGCAGTATCTAAAGCACCGCGAACGATATGGTAACGTACCCCTGGTAAGTCTTTTACACGACCACCGCGTAATAATACAACACTGTGTTCTTGTAAGTTATGACCAATCCCTGGGATATAAGCAGTAACTTCAATTAAGTTTGACAAACGAACACGTGCATATTTACGTAAAGCTGAGTTCGGTTTTTTAGGTGTCATTGTACCCACACGAGTTGCTACCCCACGTTTTTGAGGTGAGTTTACGTTAGTTTGAGTTTTCTTAAAGCTGTTATATCCTTTGTTCAAAGCAGGTGAATTAGATTTTTCCACCTTTGATTTACGAGGTTTACGTACTAATTGGTTAATTGTAGGCATTCCTTGTTTCCTCCTTCCCACGATTTGCGTCTAGTTCCACACATCCAGGTGGTTCTTTTTTTGTGATAAAAAATAAATGCAATGTCTGCATCCTTATCAAATATGCTTTGATAAACAGTCAGCACGTTTCTTCACAGAAACCTGTAGATAAAGCACCTTTGTTAGAATATCACGAATGAAAAAACATGTCAACAAGAGATGCAATTTTTTTTGAAAAAGCTTTATTGGAATAAAAAAGAATGGTATCTTTTTACCGTAAATCACGCTAAAATAGTGAGGAAAGCACGATGCTCAAACTAAAAAAAGGTGGACGCAAAGATGAATTTAAAACAATTAGCTGGCATTGAAGCCGCGAAATTCGTAAAGGACGGGATGATCGTAGGTCTCGGGACCGGTTCAACCGCCTATTATATGGTAGAAGAGATTGGTCGCCGTATGCGTGAAGAAGGTTTACGTATCACAGGAGTTACTACTTCAAATGCGACAAAAGAACAAGCGGAAAAATTAGGAATACCGTTAAAGAGTATTGATGAAGTCCCCGTAGTCGATTTGACAATAGACGGTGCTGATGAAATCAGTGCTGATTTTCAAGGGATCAAAGGCGGCGGCGCTGCTTTGCTTTTCGAGAAAATAGTCGCTACGTACTCAAAAGAAACGATTTGGATCGTTGATTCTTCTAAATTAGTCGATAAACTTGGGAAGTTCCCACTCCCAGTTGAAGTGATCCCTTATGGCTCCCAACAGCTACTTCATATTTTTGAAGAAAAAGGATTCCAACCTGTCTTGCGTACAGACGAAAACGGAGAAGTCCTAACCACAGATGGTGGTCATTACATCATTGATCTGCATCTAGAAGTCATCGAACAGCCAGAAAGCTTAGCTACCTATTTAGATGAACTTGTTGGGGTAGTAGAACATGGGCTTTTCCTAAACATGGTTTCTAAAGTAGTTGTCGGCTCAGAAAAAGGCGTTGAGATTCTTGACGCAATCCGTCGTAAATAAAGAAAAACTGCTTGATCATCCAATAAAAAAAGACAGCGGAAAATTTGCGAAAAAACTATCTTTTTGACGTACTTTATGCTACATTTTTACTGTTATATCCAGTTAGAAAATCACTGCTAGAAAGGAATCACCATGAAAATTATTGGTTATGCACGCACAACCATAAATGACGTTGATTTAACAACTCAGGTTGATCAATTATCTGACTTTGGTTGTCAAGAAATTTTCCATGAGACATATGAAGTGGAACAAAATGATTCTACTGCTGTTCATTTGGAGTCAGTGATCGCTGACATGCAACAAGGCGATGCACTAGTCATTTGCCAACTTCATCGATTAGGCAAATCTACGCGGCAATTAACAGAACTCACGCAATTATTCAAAGATCGCGGGCTGCACTTGATTAGTCTTGATGAAGGAATCGATACGCGCGAAATGGGAAAAATCTATTTCCAATTAATGGAAAACCTAGCAAACATGGAGTGCGCATTGATCAAAGAACGTACATTAGTTGGATTAGATGAAGCTCGTAAAAAAGGAAAAATCGGCGGAAGACCAAAAATCGATGCAAAAACGATCAAAAAAATCCGACGTCTCTATTATGAAAAAAAAGAAACGATCCAATTTATTTCTTCAAAATGCGGTGTTTCAGTTGGAACATGTTATAAATATATCAATTTACCTGAAAAAGAAATCGAGCAATTATGCATCTAATACCTAAAAACGAACAGTTGCGTGGGCACTGTTCGTTTTTTTATATTCTCTACTTGTTTTCTCATAGAATCTTATCTAATTTTTCGATGGAAATCTCTTCCAAAAAATTGTACAATAAAACAGAACTGAAAATTTCAGAAATATAAACCTATCTTAAAAGGAGAGCTAAACATGCCAAAATTAGTTTTTTCTCGTCACGGTCTTAGTGAATGGAATGCATTGAACCAATTTACTGGTTGGGCTGATGTAAATCTAGCACCAGAAGGAATCGAAGAAGCAAAAGAAGGCGGACGCAAAATCAAAGAAGCTGGAATCGAATTTGATGTTGCTTACACTTCTGTTTTAACTCGTGCAATCAAAACATGTAACTTGATCTTAGAATATTCAGATCAACTTTGGGTACCACAAATCAAATCATGGCGCTTAAACGAACGTCACTATGGTAAATTACAAGGTTTGAACAAAAAAGAAACAGCTGAAAAATACGGCGACGAACAAGTACACATCTGGCGTCGTTCTTACGATACTCTTCCTCCATTAATGGAAGAAACTGACGAAGGTTCTGCAGCAAATGACCGTCGTTACGCAATGTTAGACAAACGCGATATTCCTGGTGGAGAAAACTTGAAAGTGACATTAGAACGCGCTTTACCATTCTGGCAAGATGAAATTGCTCCAGCATTACTAGACAACAAAACTGTTTTAGTAGCTGCACATGGTAACTCATTACGCGCCCTAGCTAAACATATCGAAGGTATCTCTGACGAAGACATCATGGATCTTGAAATTCCAACAGGTCAACCACTTGTTTATGAATTAAATGATGACTTAACAGTTGCTAAAAAATACTACCTATAAAAAACACTATAAAAAAGGGACTGTGACACGATTTGTCACAGTCCCTTTTTTCGTATAAACGGTGTTCTCCTGCCAACTTCTCGGTCACAAGTAACAATATTCATCAAACATGAAAAGCTGTTTTTTGAAATTGTTCCTTGTGACTCAGAGTTAAACGGCAGATTCACAACCTCTTGGTAAACGGTGTTCAAAAGCTTACATTTGCAATAATAAGTCCAGCCAAGTCAAAAACATGAGGAGCTATTTTTGCTTGGATGTTCTTATTACTTAATGCAGGGCAGCTTTTTCATTTCCTTCTTATTCTGCTATCGCTGTTTCCAATCCTACTTCGATCATTTCATTGAACGTAGATTGACGTTCTGCAGCTGTTGTTTCTTCACCGGTGATCAAATGGTCGCTAACGGTCATCAAACTTAATGTCTGCACATGGTATTTCGCGCCTAAGTAATAAAGAGCCGCTGCTTCCATCTCCACTCCTAAAACGCCAAGTTCAGCTAATTGGAATGTCTCTGTCAAATCATCTTTGTAGAAAGAATCTTCCGAAAGAACATTTCCTACATGAACCGTATAGCCCTTTTCTTTAGCTATCTCATATGCTTTCAGTAATAGATTGAAATCACTGATTGGAGGAAAATGAAAGGCTTGGAAATTTTTTTCGATCATCGAAGAACTGGTCGCTGCACCTTGTGCTAGTACTAAATCACGAACATGGACGTCTTTTGACAATGCACCGCATGTACCTACTCGAATCAATTTCTTTACACCATACGACTGGATCAATTCATGGGCATAGATGGTGGCTGATGGCATTCCCATTCCTGTTCCTTGAACAGAAATACGTTCTCCTTTATATTTGCCGGTAAAGCCTAACATACCGCGTACCTGATTGTAACAAACTGGATCTTCCAAAAAAGTCTCCGCAATATATTTAGCTCGCAAAGGATCTCCCGGAAGTAAAATCTTATCGGCGATCTCGCCTTCTTTCGCTTCAATATGCACACTCATTTTATTGTTCCTCCTATTACAATAATGTCAATGTTTCTTTAACCAATGCTTTAAAAGATTGTTTGACTCTCTGAGTTGTTTCTACAACTTCTTCATGGCTCAGATTCGCTTGCATACCTGCTGCTAAGTTGGTAATACAAGAGATTCCTAACACTTTTAATCCGCTGTGAGCTGCTACGATGACTTCTGGAACAGTCGACATCCCTACTGCATCGGCTCCTATTGTCCGAGACATTCGGATCTCCGCAGGCGTTTCATAAGTTGGTCCAGAATAGCCCATATATACGCCTTCTTTAAGATCCAAACCTAGTTTTTCTGCTGCTGCTTTTGCTGTTGCTTGATAGTCAGGCGTATAAGCTTGACTCATATCTGGAAATCTAGGGCCCATTGCATCTTCATTCGGACCGATCAAAGGATTTTCACCAGTAAAATTGATATGATCGGTAATCAGCATCAAATCTCCTGGTACAAATGATTCGTTGACACCACCACATGCATTAGTCACAATGACTGAATGGGCCCCTAGTCCGGCCATCACACGTACTGGATAGGTCACTGTTTGCATGGAATGACCTTCATAGTAGTGGAATCTCCCTTGCATGGCTAACACTTTCTTGCCTGCCAGAGACCCATAAACTAGCTTTCCTGCATGCCCAACTACTGTCGAAACAGGAAAGAACGGGATCTCATCATAAGAAATCATTACAGCATCTTCGATTTCATCTGCTAATTCACCTAATCCTGAACCTAGAATCAAACCAAAATCAATTTCTTTTACTCCTTTATCAAGGATAAACTGGGTCGTTTCTTGTAACATCTCGCTTAACTTGGTCATTTGCTTTCTCCTATTTAAAAAGATTATTTTAATAATTTCAAGAAGCTTTCGCCATTTTCAGTCGAAGAAACACTAAAGTTCTCAGCAATCGTTGCTGAAATATCTGAATAATATCCTTGAGGCAATGCCCCTTGTTCTTTCATTTTTTTACTGTAAACCAATAACGGTACATATTCTCGCGTATGATCGGTACCAGTAAACGTCGGATCGTTTCCGTGATCGGCTGTAATCATTAGCAAGTCGTCTTCTTCCATCGCTTCAAGCAATTCTGGAATTCGTAAGTCAAATTCTTCAATCGCATGCGCATAGCCGACTACATCCCGACGATGACCGTATAATGCATCAAAATCTACTAAATTGGTAAAGCTGATTCCTGAAAAATCGTTTTTCATAACTTTCAGCAGCTGGTCAACGCCATCCATATTGCTTTTCGTGCGGACAGATTCAGTGATTCCTTGTCCGTTGAAAATATCGTTGATCTTTCCAACAGCAATCACGTCCTTTCCTGCTTCTTTCAAAGAATCAAGGACTGTGTGTCCGAATGGATTCAACGCATAATCATGGCGATTGCTTGTTCGTGTGAAGTCTCCTGGTTCACCCACGTACGGACGTGCAATGATTCGGCCAATCATATACGGATCATCTTTTGTTATATCACGAACGAATTGGCAAATCCGATATAATTCTTCTAAAGGAATGATTTCTTCATGTGCCGCGATCTGAAGGACAGGATCGGCAGAAGTATATACAATTAAATCGCCTGTTTTCATTTGGTGTTCACCGTAATCGTCAATAACAGCTGTTCCGCTATAAGGTTTGTTACATACGACTTTACGGCCAGAAAATTCTTCGATTTGTTTGATCAGATCGTCAGGGAATCCGTTCGGAAACACACGAAATGGAGTTTTGATATTCAATCCCATGATTTCCCAGTGGCCTGTCATCGTATCTTTCCCTACAGAAACTTCTTCTAATTTCGTCGCATAGCCTTGATGATCTTTCACTGATTCCACACCTTCAAGAGGACGGATTGTTCCTAAACCAAGCTGCTCTAAATGTGGAACGTTCAATCCTGCTTCTTTCGCAATGTGTCCTAATGTATCAGAACCAACATCACCGAACTTATCGGCATCTGGTGCTTCTCCAATTCCTACTGAATCCATGACGATCAGATGTACGCGTTTAAACATGATTATTCCTTCTTTCTTTTTATTTTTATTGCCTTTAAAACAAAAAGGGCGAGACGAAAAACACTTCCCGTAACCCACCCTTTTTATTCGCTAAAAGATTATTTTGATTTGATATAGTTCTTCCCGTTTGCTTTTGGACCAGAAGCTTTCCCTAAGAAAACAACCAGCACAATGATTGTCAGCAAATATGGAGCAATTTGCAGCAATACTGGCGGAATCGAAGAAATAACTGGTAATTGTGCGCCAATGATACTCAAGCTTTGAGCAAAACCAAAGAACAATGAGGCACCCATTGCCCCTAAAGGATTCCACTTACCAAAGATCATAGCAGCCATGGAGATGAACCCTTGTCCAACGATCGTACCAGCTGAAAAGTTACCGGAAATCGACTGAGCAAAAACAGCACCGCCCATACCGCCTAACAAGCCAGAAATCAGTACGCCTGAATAACGCATAGCATATACATTGATACCTAATGTGTCGGCAGCTTGAGGATTTTCACCAACTGAACGGAGGCGCAAGCCGAATTTCGTCTTGAAGATGATCACCCAAGCTAGGACAGCAATCAAAATAGCACAATAAGCAGGTAAGAATGTATTTTTAAAGAAAATTGGTCCAATGACCGGAATATCTGCTAATCCTGGGAAAGAAAAATACCCCAGATTCTGCGTGATGTTATCAGTTTGACCTTTACCATACCATGCTTTGATCAAGAAAACACCTAAAGCAGGTGCCATCAGATTAATTACTGTCCCGCTGATAATATGGTCAGCACGCAAACTGACTGTTGCTACTGCGTGAATCAGAGAAAATAGGATACCTACGACGCCACCCACTAAAATAGCGATCCATGGTGTCATAGAACCAAGTGATGGACTCATCGTCAAGTTGAAAACGATGGAACTAAAAGCACCCATGACCATGATTCCCTCTAGCCCTACGTTTACGATCCCGCTTCGTTCAGAAAAAGTTCCGCCTAATGATGTTAAGATCAACGGTGTTGAATAAACCAGTGTAGAAGTAAGGATCAAAGCAATTAATTCGATAGTCGACATTATAGTTCGCCCCCTTCATGGTTTTGATTCGTTGGTTTCGATTCGATTGTCGCAACGATCTCTTCTTGTTTTTTCCCTTGGAAGACTTTAGCCATGACGAAACGAATCAGGAAGTTGATCCCGACAAAGAAGATAATCAAAGCAATCGATACATTGACGATCTCAAACGGAACACCTGCTCCTGTCTGCATGCCAAGTCCACCGATCTTCAAAATACTGAACAAGATCGCTGATAAAAGAATACCGATTGCTGATCCAGAACCAAGCAAGGAGACAGCCATTCCGTCAAATCCAATAGATAGCGAAGTCGTTTGAACAAAGAAGTTTTGATACGTTCCTAATCCTTCAACCACACCGCCAAGCCCTGCCAAAGCGCCAGAAATGACCATCGACAAAACGATCGTACGTTTACTACTCATTCCTGCATACTCAGAAGCAAAAGGATTCAATCCAACAGAACGGATTTCAAATCCTAAAGTCGTTTTCTTCATCAGCAGCCAAACGAAAATAAGCGCGATGATTGCTAAAAATAATCCTGAGTTTACGCGAGAGCCGCCAAAAGCTTGTGTTAACCATGGTAACCGCAGTGAGGCATTTTGACTGATCATATTGGAAGAGTCCAAACTTGAGCGATAGCTTTCAGGCATCACTTCATGTAAAGCAAATGTGCTTACGTATAATAAGATATAGTTCATCATGATTGTTACGATCACTTCACTTGTTCCAAAAAATGCTCGAAGTAAACCTGGAACAGCCGCTGCCATCGCACCAGCTAAGGCACCTAAGATCACGCATAACGGAAGCAAAACAACTTTTGGCAGATCTGGAAACGCAAGTGCCACCCAGACACTGACGATCCACCCGCAAAGTGCTTGTCCAGAAAGCCCAATATTGAAAAACCCTGCTGAGTTAGCTACAGAAAAACCTAATGCTGTAAAAATCAACGGCGTTGCTTGCCTTAACGTTTCACCTATCCCTCTTTGCGAACCAAGGGCTGCATCTAGCATAGAAGAATAACCTTGGATGGGCTGAAAACCAAAAGCAGCCATCAATATCGCGCCTAAGATCAATCCTAAAACAACTGAAAGTACAGGCACTAATAAATTACGGAATTTTTCGCTGCGATCATTCATGTGCGCCAGCCCCCTTTTCTAACTCTTTTCGTGCTTCTTCTAAGGTATAGCCCGCCATCAATAGACCTAATTCATTTTCAGATGTTTCTTTCGGATCAACGATACCGACAATTTCTCCTTCATGGATAACAGCAATACGATCCGAAACATTTAAAATTTCTTCTAATTCGAAACTGATCAGTAACACTGCTTTGTATTTGTCCCTTTGTTCGATCAGACGTTTATGAATAAATTCGATCGCACCTACATCCAGTCCACGAGTTGGATTTGCAACAATCAACAGATCAGGATCTCGGTCGACTTCACGAGCGATAATTGCTTTTTGCTGATTTCCGCCTGATAAAGCTTTTGCGGGAACAAGTTCATTCGTTGTTCGAACATCATATTCTTCGATCAATTCTCTGGCATGTTCATTCATCACTGAATAATTCAGCATGCCGTTTTTACTGTAAGGTTTTTGATGATAAGTTTGTAGTGCGATATTTTCAGATAATGTCATATCTAGGACTAACCCGTATTTATGACGGTCTTCTGGCACGTGTCCTACACCATGTTCAGTGATTTTTCGGGGTTTTTTATTAGTGATGTCTTCCCCTTTTAGCTTGATATGTCCGCTTTCTGCCTTTCGCAAACCAGTCAAAGCTTGGATCAACTCCGACTGCCCGTTTCCATCGATTCCAGCGATACCAAGTACTTCGCCAGCACGAACCTCTAAGTTCAAGTTTTTCACGGCTTCTAATCCACGATTTTCTTTCACCACTAGATTTTCAATAGACAAAACGACTTCTTGAGGCTTCGCTTCTTTTTTCATCGTTTTGAATGAAACCGTTCTTCCAACCATCATATCGGCTAATTGTTGTGAGGTTACGTCTTTAACGTTGACTGTACCGATTCCTTTTCCACGGCGGATAACTGTACAGCGGTCAGCTACTGCTTTGATTTCATCTAACTTATGCGTAATCAAAATGATCGACTTGCCTTCTTTGACTAATTCCTTCATGATCACGATTAATTCATCAATTTCTTGAGGGGTCAATACAGCTGTCGGCTCATCAAAAATCAGTACATCTGCTCCTCGGTAAAGTGTTTTTAAAATTTCTACCCGTTGTTCCATCCCAACTGAAATATCACGAACGTAAGCATCTGGGTTGACTGACAATCCATACTGTTCAGAAACTTTTTGGATCTCTTTTCGTGCTTTTTTATGGTCAAGCATCCCTGCACGACTAGGCTCGCTTCCCAACACGATGTTTTCTGTTACAGTAAAGGCATCAACAAGCATAAAGTGCTGATGGACCATCCCAATCCCTAATTGGTTGGCTTTGGTCGGACTTGTGATCTTTACTTCTTTCCCACGCATCAAAATTTTCCCTGATGTCGGCTCTAATAATCCGGAAAGCACGTTCATCAATGTAGATTTGCCAGCACCGTTTTCTCCAAGCAACGCATGAATTTCTCCTGCCTTTACTTGTAAATTGATGTTGTCATTTGCCTTGAATGTTCCAAATTCTTTGGTAATATTCTGCATTTCTATGACAATATTTTCTTGAACCACCTTTTTTTCACATCCTAACGATTTCTATCTAGGGCAACGATTGACTAAGATTCACGCTTAGTGAGCGTTCTTCTTTTGAAACAAACATTACTTCAGGGAGTTGTTCCCTTATCCAAACTGTCACAAGGCAGCTTGGATAAATGAACAATTCTTGTTCTAATCAAACCATAGCCTTGTCAAACATGTGTCTAACAAGGCTATAGAAATGGTTTTAGTTTTCTTCAGGAGTTTCTGGAACTTTTACGTCACCTGAAATGATTTTTTCTTTTGCTTCATCAACTGCTTTTTTCGCTTCGTCAGAAAGTTGTCCTTCTGTTAGACCAACACCGTCTTCTTTCAATCCATAAACAGTGTGTTCGCCGCCAGGGAATTTACCGTCCGCTGATTTTTGTGCCAAATCTTCTACTACTGTTCCAACTGCTTTCAGTGTAGATGTCAATGTGAAGTTTTTCTTTTCGCCGTTTAATGTGTATTCGCCTTCGTCTGATTGGTCGCGGTCAACACCGATAACCCAAACTTTTTTGTCGCCTGATTCGTTCAATGATTTTGCTTCTTGGAATACACCGTTACCTGTACCGCCTGAAGCATGGAAGATGATATCTGCGTTTTGTGCATACATACCTTGAGCAATTGAACGTCCTTTATCTGGAGCAGAGAAGTCACCAGCATATTGATTCAATACTTTGATTTCTTTTCCTAATTCTTTCGCACCTGCATCAACACCGGCTTTGAATCCAGCATCAAAACGATCGATTACTTCACCTTTTACACCGCCGATAAAGCCGACTACGTTTGTTTCAGTCGTATAAGCTGCTGCAACACCTGCAAGATAAGAAGCTTCGTTGTCTTTGAAAGTTGCAGATACAACGTTATCTAATCCATCGATGACATCATCGATAATAACAAAGTTCGTACCTGTATTGTTTGTTGCTTGTTCTTGGATCGCTGGTTTTAGTTTATAACCAATACCAAAAATCGTTTTGAATCCAGCATTCAATGCTTGGTCAATATTTGGGATGTAATCTGATTCATTTGAAGATTGGAAATATTGGAAGCCATCATTTCCTCGTGAAAGTCCTTGATCTTTCCCCCATTTTTCTAGTCCTTCCCAAGCTGACTGGTTGAATGAACGGTCGTCTACACCACCTGTGTCTGTGATCAATGCTGCAGTTGTTGTGTCTGATGAGCTTTTGCCACCGGATGAATCAGTAGAGCCGTTGTTGCCGCATGCACCTAAAAATAACCCTGCTGCTAGTGCGACAGCACCTAAACCAAATAATTTTGCTTTTTTCATTTCTGTAAAGCCTCCTAAAATAATTGTTTTATTTTTCAACAGTCAGCTGACTGAATGAACATGAGTTATAGATCTTTTTCAGTAAATGCATAAGGCAGCAGTTCACGAACGGTCGTTGCCTTCGTCACACCATTGTCTCCTACTAGCGTAACCGGCATATCAGGGGAACAGAATTCTGCCATTACTTGTCGACATGCACCACAAGGAGAGATAGGATCGGGGGTGTGCCCCGCTACGACTAGATGCGTAAATGTTTTTTCTCCTTCAGATACTGCTTTGAAAAAAGCTGTGCGCTCGGCACAATTCGTTAATCCAAATGATGCATTCTCAATGTTGATGCCTTGATAAATCTTGCCTGATTCCGTTACGAGACAAGCGCCTACCGGAAAATGGGAATAAGGAACATAGGCTTTATCTAACGCTTCAATAGCTGTGTTGATCCATTCTTGTTTGAGTTCTGCCATGAGCTTCTCCTTTGAAAAAATTAATAGCCTTCACCAGTTGAACCAGATACGATTGCTACTCCTGCGCTTGTTCCGATTCTTGTAGCACCAGCTTCGATCATTGCCATTGCTTCTTCTTCGTTATGGATACCGCCGGAAGCTTTGACACCCATTTCTGGTCCTACAGTTTCACGCATCAAACGGACATCCTCTACCTTTGCTCCGCCTGTTGAGAAACCAGTTGATGTTTTGACAAAATCAGCGCCTGCAGCTTTTGCTATTTCGCAAGCTCGGATGATTTCTTCTCTATCTAATAACGATGTTTCAATAATAACTTTGACAAGCGCACGATCTTTTGCTGCTTCAACAACTGCTTCGATATCTTTTTGGACTTGTTGATCATCCTTTGATTTCAAAGCACCGATATTGATGACCATATCGACTTCATCTGCACCGTTATTGATGGCATCTGTTGTTTCAAATGCTTTTGTCTCGGGTGTGTTTGCTCCTAGAGGAAACCCGATTACTGTACATACGGCTACTGGCTCACCTTGTAATTGTTCTTTCGCTAGCGCAACCCATGCTGGATTGATGCAGACAGAATAAAAATGGTATTTTTTTGCTTCTTCGATAATTTGCATCACAGCTTCTTTAGATGCGTCTGCTTTCAAAATAGTATGGTCGATCATTCGGTTTAGTTCCATTTCTTTTCCCCTTTTCTTTAAAACGGTAAAGTCCGCTTTTTTCCTTTATTCTGTGATGATGTCATGAATCAACGTTGGCTTCATTGCCGATTCACCAATTTCAATATTTTTATATAATAATTCAATGACAGAAGTGATTTCTTCGTCGTTACTATAGATCGTCAATAGTGACTCACCTTTTGTCACAGTGTCACCAATTTTTTTATGCAGTTTCAATCCAACAGCGTGATCAATATCTTCTTCTTTGGTTTTACGCCCAGCACCTAGCATCATTGCAGCAATTCCTAATTCATTTGCCACGATTTTTGACACAACTCCGCTTTGTTTAGCAGGAAGCTCCATTGTGTAGCGTGCAGTCAAAATTCGTTCTGGATGTTCCACGATCGCTGGGTCTCCCCCTTGATTTTGGATCATTTCTTTGAATTTTGCTAACGCTTTACCAGATTCCAGAGCTTCTTGAAGCAACATTCTTGCTTCATCGGTTGTCTTAGCTTTGCCAGCAAGAACAACCATTTGGCTTCCTAAGGCGTAGCACATTTCTACTAGATCTTCTGGACCATTTCCTTGTAATGTTTCGATTGCCTCGACAACTTCTAGACTATTTCCGATGGCTTCGCCAAGAGGTTCTGACATATCTGAGATAACCGCCACTGTTTCTCGGTTAGCCAGTTTCCCAATGCTCGTCATGGTCTTTGCCAGACGTCTTGCATCTTCGATGTTCTTCATGAAAGCACCGTCTCCAGTGGTCACATCCAAAACGATTGCATCTGCTCCTGCCGCGATTTTTTTACTCATAATTGAACTGGCAATCAGCGGAAGAGAATCAACGGTCGCTGTGACGTCACGCAAGGCATACAATTTTTTGTCCGCCGGTGCCAAGTTTCCTGATTGACCAATTACCGCTACTTTACTTTCATTAACAATGCGTACAAATTCTTCATCCGAAAGCTCGATCTGAAATCCGGGAATTGCTTCTAGCTTGTCTAGTGTACCACCTGTGTAACCTAGACCGCGTCCAGACATTTTAGCCACTGTCACTCCGACACTAGCTACTAGGGGGGCTAAAATCAATGTGGTCGTGTCACCAACGCCACCTGTCGAATGCTTATCTACCTTTATTCCTTCAAGAGAACTCAAATCGATGACATCACCAGAATTAGCAATCGCCAATGTTAAGTTCGTGATTTCTTCATTTGTCATGTCTTGATAAAAAATTGCCATCAATAAGGCACTGACTTGATAATCTGGAATCTTTCCATTCGTATAGTTCGTGACGATGTACTCGATTTCCTCTTTCGACAGCTCGTTTCCATCCCTCTTTTTTTCAATCAGATCCACCATTCGCATTGCCTGATCCTCCTTGTCTTCATTCGGTATTATACATTATTTTTAGGAAAGGTAAACCACTTTAGTAAACTGGTTTACTAAAAATAAAAAAAGCACTAACTCACCTTTGTAAATGCTTACATAAGCAATATACCGCCGAGTTAGCCTTTTGTCAATACTTTTACGCTCTCACGAATAATTAATTTTGTTTCGAACACTTTGTTCGGAACTTTTCTTTGAGGAAATTCGATCGTATCGATCAGGAAACGTGCAGCATAAAATCCAATATCAAAACTTGGCTGCTGCACTGTCGTCAATTGCGGAATCATGTATTCTGACAGCTTTAATCCATCGAATCCTATGACTGAGATATCTTCTGGGATTTTTTTGCCCAATTCATCGATCGCCTGATAGCATCCGATCGCCATGGCATCATTCCCGCAAAAAATAGCCGTGATATCTTTATGTTTGAGTAATTTTTTTGATGCAGTATATCCACCTTGAACAGTCAACTCTCCATGTTCAACAAATTTCCCATTAAAAGGCAGGCCATGATCTTTCAGCGCATGACGATATCCGTTGAAACGTTCTTCTAATTGATAGTATCCAGTGGTTTCCTTCAGCATGCCGATCTTCGTATGGCCACTTTCAATAAACAGCGAAACAGCTTGATAGGCGCCCTCATATTCCTTTACGATAAGCCGTCCGTTATCCCGACGATTCAATCCGCGATCGATTAAAATGATTGGCATTTTTTGATAAAATCCGCTGTCTAATGCGTATTTCTCAGGTAAAATATTTGGTGTGGCCAGCAAGATTCCGTCCACTGAGCGGTGGGAAAGCTCTTGTAAATACTTGATCTCATTTTCTTGGCTATGACGAGAATTGCATAACATGATCACATAGCCCAAAGGATTCAAATAGCTCTCTACACCTTCGATCAGTTTGGAGAAGAAGAAATCAGTGACATCAGGGACGATCATTCCGATGGTCTTTGAATGTCGATTGATCACATTTGAAGCGAAATAATCGGGCTTATAATGATGTTCATTCACGATCGACAACACTTTTTTCCTTGTCTTATCACTAAATCTGCTTCCTTTGTTATTCAAAATCTGTGAGACAGTTGTTACTGATACGCCTGCCATTTCTGCGATATCTCTGATGGTCAGCTTCATCCTATTGGCTCCCTTCTATCTAAATTCCCTATCAGTGTACCAAAACCCCCAAGAAAAGAATAGAGAAAAAAGGAAAGTATGTTTTTTGATAAAAATCTCCTTTATCTACCGACTTGGCAGCCTTCTATACAAGTTCTGTATCTTATTTATTTTATCGTAAAAAAACATGATTCTGATTCTGCTACTTCTTTTTTAAGAAAAGATAGTTCCTTGATTAAAAAAGTCATCAATAAAAAAGAACTGATGCGTACCATATATGTAATATGTACGCCCAGTTCCACTCTTTCGTCGCTCCACTATTTTTCAGCTAGTTATTCTTTCACACTTTTGATGATATAATATCCTTTATCTTTTGTGACGATTTCTGCATTGCCAAATGTTTCTTCCATTTTCTTTTGCGCACTCGGCGCTCCTTGTTTCTTCTGGATCACAATTGTCAGTGTACCGCCCTTCTTCAACCGATGATATGCGCCTGTCAAAATTTTATGTACAACTTTTTTTCCAGCACGGATCGGCGGATTGCTTACGATAGCTGCATAGGTTTCTTCATGAACTGCTTCATAGATATTCGATTGATGGATATCAACATGTTCGATTTGGTTACGCTTTGCGTTTCCTTGCGCTAGACTTACCGCTCGTTCATTAATGTCGACCATTTCAACAAACCGCTGTGTCGCAAATGCCAAAGCTAACCCAATCGGTCCATACCCGCATCCCACATCTAAGATCTTTCCTTCATCAGGTAACTCTTCCCAATCGAAAGCATCAATCAGGACACGTGAACCATAATCCACTGTTTCACGTGAAAATACACCAGAATCTGTTACAAATTGAAAGGTTTTGCCTTTTAACTCAAAAGCCCATTGTTCAAAATCGTGCGCCGTATCTGGGCGTTCAGAATAGTAATGATTTGTCATGTCTTCCATCCTTCTCATTTCTTTCATGACAACAGTCTATCCTTTTATGTATCCGTGCGCAAGTCAAGAATAAGACTCCGTTTCTTTCTATTATAAAGATTATACAAAAAGATCGGCAATCTCTCTTAAGTGGTGGGGTTTGCGTTTATTTTGTGTTAAAATAGTTCCATTGATGGGAGAACGCAGGAGGCTAATATGAATGATCCAATGAACTACTACCGTGTGGCAAGAGAAGAATGGCGAGAATTTTATCGTAATGGGCAAGCACCTTTGACACAAGATGAACTAGATAATATCAAAAGTTTGAATGACCGCATTTCCATGCAGGATGTTCGAGATATCTATGTACCTCTTGCTCATCTGATTTATCTTTATATGAAAGAATTTGAATCTTTGTTCTTGAGTAAAGGTTTATTTCTTCATAAATACGTAGAAGTACCGCCTTTTATTATCGGGATCGCCGGAAGTGTAGCCGTTGGAAAAAGTACAACAGCCAGACTGCTGCAGACGATTTTGTCTCGTACCTTCAAACGAAGAAACGTTCAGCTGATCACGACTGACGGATTTCTTTATCCAAATCGTATATTAAAAGAGCGTGGAATCATGGACCGTAAAGGATTTCCTGAAAGTTATGATATGGAGATGCTGATCGATTTCTTGAACCGTGTAAAATCTGGTCAGGAAGAGATAAAAGTACCTGTTTACTCACATGATGTGTATGATATCATTCCAGACAAGTACGAATTGATCCAGCAACCTGATATCTTGATCGTTGAGGGGATCAATACGCTTCAATTACCTGCGAATCAGCAAATCTACGTCAGCGACTTTTTTGATTTTTCTGTCTATGTCGATGCTGATCCCTTGCTGATCGAAAAATGGTATTTGGATCGTTTTGGTGCGTTACTGGATACAGCTTTCCAAAATCCAGAGAATTATTATTATCGTTTTGCTATCGGAGATCGTGAAGAAGCCTTTAAAATGGCAAAAGATGTATGGAAAAATGTGAATTTGAAAAATTTACAGGAATATATCTTGCCTACACGAGGAAGAGCCGATATAATTCTCCATAAAACTGAAAATCATATCATCGATTCGATTTTCATGCGAAAATATTAGCATTTTAAAATAGTTTGACTATTTTGAGATAAAATTTAAAGGGATAGGGGTAATAAATTTGACAAACGTTGCCGATATGACGAACGTTGAAAAGATTATCGTATTAGACTACGGTAGTCAGTATAACCAATTGATCACAAGACGTATTCGTGATCTTGGAGTCTTTTCCGAATTATTGAGCCACCGCATTACTGCAGAAGAAGTAAAAGCGATGAATCCAAAGGGAATCATTCTTTCTGGCGGACCAAACAGTGTATATGATGAGAATGCATTTGGGATCGATCCTGAGATCTTCAATTTAGGTATTCCTGTATTAGGGATTTGCTATGGTATGCAATTGATCACGTACAAACTTGGCGGTTCCGTAGAGCCTGCTAAAAACCGCGAATATGGGAAAGCCTTGTTAGAAGTAACAAGCGATCAAGCTGTCTTGTTTAAAGAAACACCAAAACAACAAACAGTATGGATGAGCCATGGTGACTTGGTAACTAAAGTTCCTGAAGGCTTTGAAACAGTCGGAACAAGCAAAGATTGTCCGATTGCTTCTATCCAAGACACAACACGTAATTTTTATGGTATCCAATTCCATGCAGAAGTACGTCATTCCGAATACGGAATCGAATTGCTGCGCCACTTTGCCTTTGATGTTTGTCACTGTGAAGGTAACTGGACAATGGATAACTTTATCGATATGCAAGTAGAAAAAATCCGTGAACAAGTTGGTGACAAAAAAGTCTTGCTTGGTCTTTCAGGCGGCGTTGATTCTAGTGTCGTTGGGGTTCTTTTACAAAAAGCAATTGGTGACCAATTGACATCTATCTTCGTTGACCATGGTCTGCTACGCAAAGGCGAAGCGGAACAAGTAATGGAAAGTCTAGGCGGAAAATTCGGCTTGAACATCATCAAAGTCGATGCAAGAGATCGCTTCTTAGACAAGTTGAAAGGTGTATCTGACCCAGAACAAAAACGTAAAATCATTGGGAATGAATTCGTATATGTTTTTGATGATGAAGCAACAAAACTTGCTGGTGAAGAAGGCGTCTCTTTCTTAGCACAAGGAACGTTGTATACTGACGTTATCGAATCTGGTACAGAAACAGCACAGACGATCAAATCTCACCATAATGTAGGCGGACTGCCAGAAGATATGCAATTTGAATTGATCGAACCATTAAACACATTATTCAAAGACGAAGTCCGTGAATTAGGGACTCAGTTAGGCATGCCTGATTCAATCGTTTGGCGTCAGCCATTCCCTGGTCCTGGTCTTGGTATTCGTGTTCTTGGCGAAATCACTGAAGACAAGCTAGAAATCGTACGCGAATCTGATGCTATCTTGCGTGAAGAAATCGCAGCTGCTGGACTTGACCGTGATATCTGGCAATATTTCACTGTTCTTCCAGGGATCCGCTCTGTCGGTGTTATGGGTGACGGACGTACTTACGACTACACAGTCGGTATCCGTGCTGTAACTTCAATCGACGGAATGACCGCTGACTTTGCCCGTATCCCATGGGAAGTCTTGCAAAAAATCTCTGTACGTATCGTAAACGAAGTAGCCCACGTCAACCGTATCGTGTATGACATCACTTCTAAACCACCAGCAACAGTGGAGTGGGAATAAAGAGCCAACATAATATGGAGGGGGAATCCCTATAAATCAACATTCTTCAATAGCTAAAATGCTTGATTTTCATTAAAAATAAGATGGTTCCCTACCAAAAGAGACTATAATATAAGTTAATTTGTTTCATTCTTATCATAAAAAGAAGTTCTCGAAAAACGAACTGTTTTCCGAGAACTTTTTTCTATCCATCTAAGTGCTCAAATCATATTCACGACGGAATTCTAAGGTTACCCTTTCTTAAACAAACTTTATGTTATCTGCACAACTTTTTGCAATTTTTTCATTGCTTCTTACGAAATCGTTGAACTCTCTTTAGCATAATACAAAGTGTAGATGAAGTCTGGTGCTTTACTCGTTTTGGTAAAAATGACTGGAAATCGTTTCTGGTTATTTTTGGCAAAGGCGAGGTGCAGGTTCGATTCCTGCCTTCTACGCTAACGATGTGGCTGAAGGGAACCTCCGATCTTGAATCGAAACGATCCGCAGTCTATTGTTTCACCAATGAAACAAAATCAACGTTCGTCCAAGCATTTCCTGAAGCCTTGCTATAAACCCCAATTTCACAAACACCTGTTGTAATTGGAATGTCTTTGATTGTAATTTTTGTCCATTCACTTGTTTTAACAACCGCAGTATTTAGTTCCGCTCCACCATAATTTTTGATATATAACTGATTAGTATCAAACTCTCCCCCAGACATTACATAGGCACTCAATGTGTAAGTTCCTCTGCTTATGCCACTAACATTTTGATAAGCTGATGCCTCGTATGCTTGATCCTGCCAAAAAGTTAGTTTGTAGTCCCCAAAAAAAGTGCCCGCTTCCGTTTTGATCGTACCCTTAGCGGTTCCTTGTTGAAACCAGGTTTGCCAATTGGAAGGACTGGTCGTTGGTCCATCGCTTTCGAAACTTGCATTTTTAACTAGATTTATTTGCGCCCCTGCTTGTTTAAACGCACGCAAGCTTGGCAAGGCGTTTCCAGCAAAATCAAACATCGCTTGATTGTCCCATTCGTTTCCCATAGTGGATTGAACACTGAGATAATTCATACCTGCTTGTGTTGCCCAACTCACATTTCCGTTGTACCAAAGAGGTTCCCAATAGAAGAAGCCCGCCCCGCGATTATTCGGTACTGCCTGAATCCGATCGGCAAGATCCAGCAAATACTCTGCTTGTCCTGTCGGTGTTGGTTCATATCCCCCCGCAGCTGCTTCGGCTTCGCCAAAAGCATTTGGCATAGTATCGGCATTCGCTGTTGTATGCCCATAAGCTGTTTCAACTACGATCACTTCTTTACCATACCGTTGGCTGATCGCATTCATATTGGTTTGAAGTTCATTCATTGAACCGTGCCAATACGGATAATACGACACTCCAATTAAATCAAATGACACACCTCGACTCGTGATTTCATCAAACCACCAAGTAAATGCTCCTGTATCGCCACCATCAGCTAAGTGGAGCATTACTGGAGTTGTTTTAGGTTGAGTGTCTCGAACAGCTTGGATACCAGACTTCAAAAAAGCAGCCAATCGATCAAATTCTCCCCCGCCTTCTCCCCAAGACTTGCCATAAGGCCAGAGCATTCCGCTATTCAGTTCATTGCCGATCTGAACCATATCAGGATAAACGTCCAGCTGCTTCATTTCCGACAGAACGTTCTTTGTATAGTCGTACAATGCCGTATTCATTTCTTCAAAGGTCAGACCTTGCCATGCTTTAGGAAGATTCTGTTTCCCAGGATCAACCCAAAAATCACTGTAGTGAAAATCCAGCAGCACCTTAAGTCCCAGATTTTTTGCTCGTTTTGCAAGGTCAATCGTCGTTTCCAGATCATTTGTCCCTGCTCCATAACTTTCTCCATTACTATTATAAGGATCCTGCCACAAACGCAGTCGAACATAGTTGACACCATTATTTTTTAAAATCTCTAAGGCATCTTTTGAAATATCGTCTTCATAATATTTTGCACCAGATTTTTCCATATCTGACAGGATCGAAATATCTGCTCCGCGAATAAATTCGCTGGCAGATGCTTCAACAGTTTTTGAAACAGCCCCCAAAGCCCCTAACACAGCTGCAAATAAAACAGCTTTACGCAACCAAATTCCCATTTTCATTATGGCTCCTCCTTTATTGAAATTGGTTCAGAATAAACTGAACAGCTTTTTCAGGATCTCTCGTTAATCCGATATATTCTGCTCCTTTTGTCGCAACCAGCTTGATTCCTAAGCGATCGGTGTCTTCTTTGATATCATCATAGTAAGAATTGACTTGCGGTGCTAAGACCACCATATCAAAATCCTGCAGCATTTCGTAATGAGAACCATAAGCACCCGCCATTGCACTGATCGGTGCTTTCGATTCAGATGCACCTTTTTTTAAAGCATTAGCTAACATCGCACTTGTCCCTGCGCCAGCACAAAGTACCAACACATTGATTTCTTTATTTGCATCGCTGATAACTTGACTCGCTGCCACAGGTACTTCCTCACGTACATCGGCAGAAGCACCTTCCTCGGTTGCGATCACCTCTGCTTTTTGTGCTTCTTTCTCTACTAAGACAGCATCGTATGCTTTGCAAAATGGTAGATAGATCAGGAAGTCAACGACGATTAGAACCGCTGCTAGAACAAAAGCTAAG
This sequence comes from Enterococcus sp. DIV0436a, assembly GCF_051711605.1. Classification (NCBI taxonomy): domain Bacteria; kingdom Bacillati; phylum Bacillota; class Bacilli; order Lactobacillales; family Enterococcaceae; genus Enterococcus; species Enterococcus sp. DIV0436a. The sequence goes on along the minus strand of NZ_JBIONA010000001.1, from coordinate 37,645 downwards.
ATACCCATGCCCGTTCCTAGAACCAAACCGATCGGTGCTGGAGTTGCCCAAGGCAAAACGTACATAAAGCTGTTCATGCCCAATACATCGACAAAAAACTTGAACAGGCAAACGTTTACAACAGGTGTTAACAAAAATGGAATAAAAAAATAAGGGTTCAAAATCATGGGTGCCGCAAATAGCAATGGTTCGTTGACAGCGAAACTTACTGGAATAAAGGAAGCTTTCCCAACTGCCTTCAACTGCTTAGACTTAGCAAAGAGTAGGAAGATAAAAGGAACAACCAATGTTGCCCCAGTTCCTCCCATAGTTCCTACAAAATTCCCTAAACCCACCGTCAGTACTTTAGAAGCTTGTTCACCGGAATTGAACAATTGCAGATTGGTTTCCACATTGGCATAGATAATTGCCGCAATTGCCGGCTCCACGATCGACGGTCCATGAACACCGACAAACCAAAACAGCGCCATCGCTCCCCAGATAATAGCGATTCCTAAGTACCCGTCAGCTGCTGTAAATAGCGGCTGCAGCACCGTAATGATTGCTTCTGCAAATGAGATTTGGAAGATTTGTCGAATGCCTAAATCAATTAAAACGGCCGCAAATACTGAAAAAGAGAAAGGAAAAATATCTCGGAAGGTTTGCGAAATCGTTCCAGGAACTTCTTTAGGCATTTTAATGGTAATATCTTTCAGCACACAAAACTTATATAAATTAACTGTTAAAAATGCAGCGACAAAGGAAGCCAGTAGTCCCTTTGTCCCCATATATTCCGTTGAAAATCCACCTTCAATCGGAGAGACGCTTAACAACAGGAAACTTACCACAGAGGCCAGCATCACAGAGGTGGTGTTGATTACTTTGTTTTTCGGTAAGCGACGATTCATCGAATCAGCCAAGCAGCGAGCAGTGGTTGCTGAAACGAGTAACCCTACAACACCCATCGAATAATTATAGACTTTCCATAGCCATGTGGAGACAGATTCAGGCCATTGGTAACCAAAAATCTCAGGAACCGCAGCAATCAAAATGAAAATGCTTGAAAATAAAATAGCTGGCATCGCTGTTAAAAATCCGTCACGAACGGCTCCTAAATAACTATTACGTGAGATTTTTTCAAAAAATGGTTTCCCTTTTTCGATTTGTTTAATGATTCCATCCATAGCGTTCTTCTCCTATCCTTGATTCTGTCTGTACAGTACAATAAAGTCTTGAATCAGATCTCTCAGCAATAAAGTGGTCATTAAATGATCCTGCCCATGGATAAAAATGAATCCCATCTCCATCTCTTTCCCAGATGCTTCTTCCGCTAAAATTTTTGTTTGCGAATTATGTGCAAGGGTTAAATTTTCGTCGGCTTCTTTCAACGCCGAATCAACATGTTCAAAGTTTCCTTGTCTTACTTCTTTCAATAATTTCAATAATGTACTGCGAGCGTCGCCTGAATATGCAACGATCTCAAAACCAAGCATTTGTAATTCCTCTTTATTCATCTTTTCTTCCTCCATTATCACTTATTAAATAATCGTTTTGGTTTCACTGACCAACTTGTACCAGTAAGCTGATTCTTTTGGGTAACGCTTCTGGGTTTCAAAATCAACATAAAACAAGCCATACCTTTTGTTATACCCATTTGTCCATGAGAAAAGATCCATAAGCGACCACAAAAAATACCCCTTCACATTTACCCCGGCTGTTATCGCCTTGCTTAAGGATTCCAAATAGACTCTCAAATAGTCGATTCTCGGCTGATCCATAATAATGCCATCTTCAAACTGATCTTTATACCCCATCCCGTTCTCAGTGATATAGATTTTGTTGTAATGTGGGTAATCGCTTTTAATTCGCAGCAACAAGTCATATAGACCTTCTGGATAAATCAGCCAGTCCCAATCAGTTCGAGGAATTCCTTCTTTATAAATACGTTCTCCGATTCCCTTCACTTTATAAACAGAGGTCCCTTTTTCACCCGTACCGTTATGATGGATTGCATTTTCTCCATCGTAAGCTTTGACAAAATGGCATTGGTAGTGATTGATCCCTAAGTAGTCATTACGCGTGGATGCTTTTTTCAATTCAACGAAATCTTCTTCAGGAAAATGATAGCTGGCCTGATTTGCTTCACATATCTCATCAAGAGCAGTCAAGGTTTCAGTTGAATAATAGCCTAAATAGGTAGCATCTAATAAGAAACGGATCGACAATGCATCGTCTAAAAAGGCAGCATGCTTATCTTCCGGCGCGTCTGTTGCCGCATATTTCGTCTCTAATGAGTGAACTACACCAATTTCACCCGGAAGTTCGTTTTCTTTGAAATAGTTCACTACACGGGCATGAGCAACCATCATATTATGAAGACAGGCGACGATCTTTGTAAAATCATATTTGATTCCTGGTGGGAAAACACCTAACAAATATTGATTGGTTGCAACTGGATAGATTTCATTAAAGGTACTCCACACCTTGACTTCTTTGAATTCATGAAAACAAAAAATGGCATAGGAAACAAATGCTTCTATTGTTTCTCGATTCAAAAAATCTCCATGGTCAAACAAACGTTTAGGGGTATCAAAATGATGCAACGTCACAAACGGCGTTACGTTTCTTTTCTTACATTCTTCGAACACACGATGATAAAAAGCGATTCCTTCTGGATTTGGTTTCCCAGCTCCATCAGGAAAAATGCGGCTCCAAGCAATGGATAATCTTAGACCATTTACACCAAAACGTTCACACAATTCAATGTCCTTTGCATATTGATGATAAAAATCACTTGCCGGATCGGGACTGAATCGCCCTTGTTCCTCTAAAAAGTCATCCCAAGCAACAGCGCCTTTGCCACCTTCCTTAGTGGCTCCTTCAACCTGATAGGCTGCTGTGGCTCCGCCAAAAATAAAATCTTCTGGTAATTTAAGCATGTACATCTCTCCTCAAATCTATAATCAGTTTTCGCTCTTTCTAACTGATTGCATTGTAAACGCATCCAAAACATTTGTCAACAAAAACAAACACAAATAATCATAAAAACCAGAAAACAGCAATAAAATCTATTGTAACAAACATAAAAACCACCCTAAATGTTTACTTTTGTTCGAATTAGATTGACTGTTGTCCGTTTATATGATAGATTATCCTTAAATTAGAGGTGAAGACAATGTTGAAAAAAGAAAGATTGCTTACTATCGTAGAAATGGTCAATAAAAAAGGAATCCTTACCGTTAATGAAATCATCAATCAATTAGATGTTTCTGATATGACCGTTCGCAGAGATTTAGATGAATTAGAAAAATCGGGCAAGCTGCTGCGTGTCCATGGAGGGGCTCAAAGTCTTTCCTACACTTTAGATCAAGAACTTTCTCACACTGAAAAAGCCACTCTGCAGATTCAAGAAAAAAAAGAAATTGCTGCCACAGCAGCCTCCTTGATTCACGAGGGAGAAACGATTTTCTTAGGACCAGGTACAACAATCGAACTATTGGCGACGCATTTACTGAACAAGAAAATTCGGATCATTACAAATAATTATCCAGTTTTTGATATTCTTGCTCAAGCAGATGGACCAGAAATTCTACTGATTGGCGGTGATTTCCGGAAAAATACCGGCGCATTTGTCGGACCGATCACCAACGACAATTTAAGAAGACTAAAGTTTACAAAAGCATTTATCAGTTCAAATGGCGTTCACAACGAAGCGATCTCTACTTACAGTACCGAAGAAGGAGAAGCACAGCAGATCGCTCTAAATAATTCCCGTAAGAAATATCTACTCGTTGATAATAAAAAATTCAATCGAGATGATTTTTATGTGTTTTATAATTTGCATGATTTCGATCTGCTCATTACGGATCGCCAGATCTCGCGGGAGGTTCAAGAGCACTATGCACAATATGTCGATCTGCAAATTGCTGATTCAACCGAAAATACCACTATAGGAGCGTAACTATGAAAGGGATTATATTTGATTTCAACGGAACAATGTTTTTGGACTCTCATCTGCATGAAGCTGCTTGGCTGCATATGATACATGATCATACAAAAGATGGTTTATCAGACGAGGATATTTTAAAAAATATTCATGGTCGGACGAATACGGAGATTTTGAAACATTTCATTTCAGAGCATTTGACCGCCTCTGAGATCGCCGTATTGTCAGAAGAAAAAGAAAGCTATTATCGTATGCTTTGCTTGCAAAATGAAAACGAGCTTCAGTTGACAAAAGGGCTTGAAGCGACTCTTGACCAGCTGACTGACCAACAGATTCCATTAACGATTGCCACGGCTACTGTCAAAGAGAATGTTGCTTTTTATTTTGATATTTTCGATTTAGCCCGCTGGTTTGACTGGGACAAGATTGTCTATGACGACGGCTCTTTCCCTGGGAAACCGCAACCGGATATTTTTCTTAAAGCGGCAGACAAACTGAGCTTAGCTCCGGCTGATTGTCTTGTTATCGAAGATGCTTACTCAGGATTACTTGCTGCCAAACGTGCGGGGATCGGAACAATTATTGCAATTGATCCATTCGGTAAAAACAAAACAGTATTTGAACAGGCACAGCTAAATAAAGATGGAACCATCAAAGATTTTACTGGTTTTTGGACAGAGCACCTGTCTGCCACATCCGTTAATTCTTAAACGATTCAACTAACTACCAAAGAAAAGCAACTGAAATGCACACCTCCTTTTATAAAAAACTGCCAGTGAAACGACATGAAAGATACACTGCTATATCCTTAGTGAAATATAGCAGTGTATCTTTGACTTTTTCATTCTTTTAACCATATGACGCGTTCATCTCTATCTATAATTAACATTAAAAATAGTGTTTTCACATTATTTCTCAAACCAATCTTAAAAATCATCAGGAGTACTTTTTTGATATACTTTTATTAATGCTGGGCGTAATGGTTAAAAGATTTCCACTAGTTCCTCTCCACCAAGCTGAGTTGAAAAATGCTTATCTGTAAACAACATAGACAAAGAGGAAATAAACGTTTCCGTATCTTTCTCTGTCCCAAGGATATTAATTAATTTTCCTACTAGGTAAGTATCATTAAACTTAAGATCTGCCTTCACATCAAAAGTTTTGATAAAAGCTTTTATCATGCGTACAATTTTGTCTTTATCGCCATAATTGATTTCACCACTCATATCAATATAGTCACTAATCCCTGAAGAAATAATGGCAACTGCTTCTTCTTTCGCCTTATCAGATAATTCATTTAATGACTGGGATTGATTGATGACTTCTTGAGTTTTATCTGTTACGTAATCTCTCATTATCCTATCGGCATACTCCGCAAAGTAATCTTGAAAAAATTCTTCTACAGGGTAACCAACTTCGTTTTCCCAACCAGGAGAAATTTCATTATCAGTACTTATTAAATCTATTAAAAACCAACCCGTTCTCTGAGTGTTGATTCTATAATATTTTTAATTTCCTATATAAATCAAAAATATTATAGAATCAATAAGCTAATTAAGAAACAAACTTTAGAAACTCTAGAAGAACTTCTGAATTTATATAGAAGTGTGTAGCTACTTACTAAATATACAAAAGTTAAAATAAAATACTCTGGATACTCTTTATACTGCATTAAAGTTAGTAATATTAACAGCAAAGATATCGAAAAAACAATAACATAATATGTGTCAAAATTTTTCATAATAAGAACTCCCTTACTGTTGCATACTAACATAATCCAAAAACTCTTCTACTTCAGCTAAAGACATTCCACTTTCTTTAGTCCAAAAAACAGTTTTTTCTATCGATCCTTCTCTGTAAACTGTAAATGTCGGAGTCGAGTTAATTGAGTAGCGACTCTTGAATTCTTTCCACTCATTTTCATCTTCTCTAACTTTTGCTACATTCACGTAATAAATATTTTCTTTTCCCTTTTCTACCAGCATATCGAATAGCTTCCTGCTTTTGATGATCGATTTCTTGTGCTACATCTAGTAAATTTTCATCAATTTCTATATCATAAAGTATTTCACTAGTGTCTACATCCACAATATATACTTTTTATCAGTAGCAATTTTTGAGTAATCCGTTAAAATGATCTCAGTCTCGTCACTTTCATCAGTATAAATATACGTTAACAATGAACTCACCTTTTCAATCGGTGTTAGCTCTAAGCCTACTGTATTTTTTACTATTGAGTCATTATTTACCACCATAACTTCGTACTGTATATACCATCCTATTTGGTTTCCATCAATATCAGTAATTGGCTCACTAGCTAATGGAGTCTCCGGAACAATATTTTCCTGATATTTCTTAAACTCTTCTGTAGCACGAAAAAGGTTATCATGTTCCTCACTTGAAACTGGTTGAGTCATAGAAAATGTTACTTGGCTAAACAGAGGGAAAATAAACACTACAATCAACAAAGTATAAAAAAAAGCCCTTCTTTTTCATTTTTTATCTTCCAATCACAAATTGAAAAACTTATTCCTGCAACTTTGAGTCTAGTATCACAATCGACTGACTACAACTATTCATTTACATTCTACTTTAAGTTCCTCCTTAACCATTAATTTTATTAAAGATACTTGTAATAGTGATTCTCACAAAATTTCATGAAAAATACTTTATTACTGTATCTAAAATTCCAATACACAACTTATCGACTATTATCTGAAAACCAAAACTTATTATTCCTTGATGTTATTCTAGCAATAGTAACTGCTTTTTTATTTTTTTGCATATTTTTTCGAGTCAAGTCCAGACTCCTGTGTAAAATGCTATACAATGTTTTTACCATTTCTACTTATCAAAATTGATGTATTTTCTTGAAGAATAAATCCATTCATCATGTAGGTCCATAAGAACGGCTCCAATTAAGCGATTGGCTGATGTTTGATTGGGGAAGATGCGAATAATCTTTTCTCTTCTGCGTACTTCTTGATTCAGTCGTTCAATTAGATTGGTACTCTTTAGTCGATTGTGGGAATTTCCTTGTACGGTATATTGAAAGGCGTCTTCGAATCCATCATCCAATGATGCGCAAGCTTTTGAATATTTTGGTTGATCGATATAATCATGAATCAATCGATTTTTAGCCTCACGCGCTAAGTTAATATCTGTGAACTTAAAAATTCCTTTAACAGCTTCTCTGAAAGATTTTGAATTTTTTTTAGGAATGGTGGTAAAGATATTTCTTAGGAAGTGAACTTGGCATCTTTGCCAACTTACGTTGGTGAAGGATTTTCTAATGGCAGAGACTAATCCTTTGTGCGCATCAGAAATAACGAGTTCCGTACCTTGTAAACCGCGTTCTTTTAGGTATTCAAAAAATGTTGTCCAGGTCTCTTCGCTTTCGCCACTTTGAATCATGAAGCCGATAATTTCACGGTCGCCATCTTTGGTTATTCCAATCGCTATATGACAGCTTTTTGAGAGTACTCGATTTTCTTCTCGTACTTTTATATAGAGTACATCGGTCATTAAGTAAGGATAATTTTTTTCTGATAATAAACGATTCTGCCACTCGTTAACCATAGGTTCTAGCTGTTCTGTTAAGCTAGAAACGAAGGACTTAGAGACGGATTTACCACAAAGTTCTTCCACAATTTTTGATACTTTACGAGTTGAAACGCCTGATACATACATTTCCAACATTGAAGCCATGAGGGCTTTTTCGTTTCGTTGATAACGTTCAAACACTGTGGGTGAAAAATGGCCATCACGTGTTCTGGGTACTTTTAATTCTAGCGTGCCTACACGTGTCGTAAAGCTGCGCTCATAATAGCCATTTCGTTGACTTTGTCGGTTTTCTGTTCGTTCATATTCTTTTGCTTGAATATATTCTGTTCGTTGATTTTCCATTAGTTGATTAAATACCGTTGTTAAAATATTTTTAGAAACGTCATCCTTTACAGAATATTCAATAATGCTTTGAATCTCTTCGCTTTTCAGTGTAAAATGTACTTGGGTCATGTAAAAGTCCTCCTGGGTATGTTTTTGTCGTTAAAAACATTGTACCGTAAAAGGACTGTTATATGGCCTTTTTACTTTTACACAATTATACGGACTTTATCTTTTTTCGGCGTTACTTTTTAAAGTTAACTTTTTCGACAAATAGAAAGAGATACGAATCACTGATTTTTTTGAAGAAAAGAAATGGAGTGAGCTGAACGTTAGAGATATTGGGAGCTTTCGTAACTGCTTATTAAACGATAATGGTTATTTGCAACCGTATTGCTCGCTTCTACATGAAATATTTCATGAAATATTTCATGAAATATTTCGCAAAACCTTTGATTATGTAGTTACGTTTCCATTCTTGACTAAAAATGTTTCAAAAACGAACAAAGGTGTTAAAAGGTAAAGTGATCAATACTACTGGTCAAAATAAGAGGTTGAAAGGGAATTGAAAAATAACTACAGATAATACTTTTATAAACGTACGTGCTTTGTGGTTCTGTAGTTAACTATATAACTGGAATTAGGGAATGGTATCAATTTGAAAAGAAAGATTCTACCAATTTATCATATGTTAAAAATGGAAAATCAACAGCAGTTCTTTCGGAAACCTTACACAAAAACCGATTATTGAAAATAGCCGAAAAACGTTTTTCGGCTATTTTTTTAATTAAGTTTCCTTCTTCTTACCTTTTCCCACTATTCCGTTTCACATCTTTGATGATCTTCAGCGCACGTTTTCGTGTTTTGATATTTGGACTTTTCAAGCGGCGGTATGCACTTGAGATATCTGTTTTTTCCATATGGACGACCCACTTTCTTCTTTGATTGTAGTCATGCTAAAAAACACAAATCGAAACAATTACGATTTGTGTTTTAAATGGTATCAAAAGTTAAAATGAAAGTCAACTTGTTAAAACAGTCGATCAGACTAGCTGATTGACTCCTATCTCTGGAAATAAATTTTCATTATTACGTTTTAGCTACCTAAAAAAGGCCCTCTTGTCCGTTAACTTTAATATCTATTGTTATAGCTAGTTTACCTATTGAACGTACTGTGTTCGATAGAACACTAAAAAAGAGGCTGGGACAGAAGCGTTTAACTCCAAGAAATAAGAAGAAATTCACGAAAATTGCTTTTCAAATTTTTGTGAATTTCAGCTTATTTCCGAAGGAGTTGCTTCTGCTTCCACCGTTTATACGTGTTTAGAGCGTGAGACAAAAGTGTTCTTTACTTTTGTCTCACGCTCTTTTAAACTATTTCGAAGTACTAAACTTATGAAGTGAGAATACCTAAGCCAGAGCCAATGTGCTCGCCTGCAAGCAATTGCTCTTTTGCTTGTCGCTGTAAACTCGTACTTTCTGGATAATCATGTATTTGGGCATCTACTCGTCCAAAGATCCAAGGGACTCCACTATCGTCCTGTTCATCAACTGATAATAATCGATAATCGGCTGCAAAAAGACAGATTTTTGACTCTTTTTTCAACCATTTAGTAAGATTGGGTGATAGTAACCAAGTATCTGTGTACATCACTTGGTAATGGTAATCAGGAAAATAAAGTTCAAAAAAACGAATGGCACTTTCGTAACTATCTCTTATCTTATTCTGAGATAAATCTGCATCGGAAGGAATATGAAGAGAAAGGCACTGCTTTCCTTCTAATCTTAGATCCGTGTACCCTTTCGGAAAATATGTCATTTCGTACTCCAATTCACCAATCCGAAAGATCAAGCCACTAGTGTAATGCCAAATCCAAAAACCACGGTCAAAGCGATAGCTTCCTGTTACTTGGAAATGTTCATGAATAAATCTAGTAAAAGCATTCATTGTTGCCAAATAGATAGTTCTTGGAATCTTCAATGGTTGATAAATTTTTTTCCAACTTTGAGAAGCTGCATATAGATAAATAGCTAATGCTGCAAAAGGTTCCTCTTCATAGACTTTGTCTATTTTCTTTGCAGTCGCCTTTGCTTTATTAGGATCCATTAGTTCATGACTATATTGCTCAAACACCTCATCAAGGATGTTTTTTGCTTGTACAATCATTTGCTCTATAACGACTTTGGGAAGAGTTAAAGTTTCTGCCAGAATTTGGATTTCATTGCTTATTTTCTTCATCAAATTTCCCCTTTTCATATCTTTGAACCTCATTGTTTAAATGACTGATTATCCGGACACCATATGGTATAAACATACTTTTATTGTACACTAACTATAAAACTTAAACTTTCTATGAAGAAAGAATATCTGTAAGACTTTCAAGGAAAGCATTGACCATCTCAGGAAAGTTTATTCAGTTACCATCATAAACAAAATTTTTTGATAGAATAAATATAAAATTTTTTTGAAAGTTCCTTTCCACATTTTTGTGTGAATTTGACTTAATGCTGAGAATCTGGCTTTTGAACACCTTGAATTAGAGGTTGTGACAAAAATCTTGTCATAACCTCTTTTGGCACATATATTTGTCCTTCTATTCTAATTTTTGACGAACAACCGTTAAATAATGTTGCAAACCAACCGTCATTACCCACGCAACACCTAAACCGATGAAACTTCCTATGACGATCCCTAAAAAACGATATTCGATCAAAGAAATCAAGTATGCTCCACGAATAAGTGTAGATAGCATCAACGCCATCGGATTAAGAAAAATATTAGCAACTGCATAATTTCTAGCAACTAGAAATTGTGCGATTCCATATAGAAAAGTGATCAGAAAAATGGTCTGCAACTGCGTAAACGGCACAAATGACAAGAATGCCGACACACATAACCCACCCATCGATCCAATCAGATATTGGACTTGTCGATGCTTCATCGCATCCAAGTTTTCTGCTAGCAAAATCGATGCACATGACAAGGTCAACCAATAAGGATTATGCAGATTCAAGCCGTGACTGACATAAACGGAAAGAAATAAGGCAGCGCTGTAGAAAACAGAATCAATGATCACTAAAGGCTCTTCGTGAAATCTTTCTTTTAAAGTTGCTTTTTCAATTGTCTGCTCAGGCCGTGAATCCAGTAATTTTGTAATCACTGCCGCAATCAGTGCAAAAACGACGCCCATAAAAAAATAAAGTGAGACGATTGGTAATTGGACGATCGGCAGCTGCATACTCGTTCCCATGGCAGAAAGCATCGCAAAAAACAAGCCACCTGGTTTAGAAATATGGAATAATCGCAACACGAATCTGCTGGAAAAAGCAACCAAAGCTACGGCAAATGGTTCAAGCCATAAAACATAAGTCGATAAGATCCCCAAAACGAAAGCAACCAACAGTCCGCAACCGATCAGAAACATACGTTTCAGCAAATATTTCATCGGTATGTTTTGATAATAGAAAAAAGTAAAGATCCCTAATGATGAAAAACTTGAAATCAAAAAATCATGATTTATGTAACCTAACCATAATACAATAAAGATAAGTAGCATCAGGTTCATGATACGAAAAGGATTATCTTGTATTTTATTGAAACGAAAATAAGTCTTGAACAATCTATCCCTCCTTCCTAGTAATTGGAAAAAAAGCTGAATCAAAATGAAATGCCAATCCCGTTTGTCAGCATTACCTAGTATAACAACTATTTCTTGATTTTTCATAAAATTAGTGTCAAGAAGAAAAAGGCTTGGAAAAGTCAAAACAAAGAACGAACATTCCGAGTCGTTTTAACAAAAAAAAGATAGCAACTTTTCCAAGCAACTCGCTATCTTAGCTTTGTTAAAGAAACCGGATTCCCAACAAAAAAAGCTTTTAATTTTCGTACGATAACTACGCTGGTCCTTAAACTTCATACTTTTTTATGATTTTTCAGCGGTTTTCGATGGTATACTTTTTAAATGGAGGAGATGTCTATGCGGTATGTATCAAAATTTTTATTAGGAATTTATTTATTCTTTTTATTATGGTTGATTTTATTCAAGCTATCATTTAATCTTCCACAATTCCTCACTTATTCTTACAGCAATGTCAATCTCGTCCCTTTTTCTACTTTTTCTTTTGAAAATACAACGGTATTACGCGAGACCACTTATAACTTGATTGTCTTTTTTCCTTTTGGGGTGCTTTTGAATGTCAATTTCAAGAGACTTTCTTTTTCTAAAAAATTAGGGATTATTTTCCTTGTAAGCTTCTTGGCAGAATTGATTCAATTCCTATTCGGTATTGGAGTAGCGGACATCACTGATTTGATAACTAATACAACAGGAGGACTGATAGGTTTATGGGCCTATCAGCTTCTAAACAAACATCTATCGACAAATAAGTTAGACCGTCTAGCCATTATTTTGGGATACATTTTATTCTTATTTCTGATCGTAGCTTTTTTATTTTTGACCCGAACTGTCCGTCTTCAATAAAATCGTTCGTAAAAAAAGACCGTAATAGACACATTCCAATGTGTATCTATGACGGTCTTTTTATTCAGTCATTGGTTTAAAAAAATCTATTTTCATCTCTAATCTACTATATTATTGCAGCAGGACGACTTGCAGTTTGAAACTGACAGGCTATATTCCCCTTATTTAACAAAAAGGGTTTTTTAGCTTAAAGGCTTAACATTCTTCCTAGTCAATATCTCAATCTAGAAAGGAATTCCGTCTTAATTTATACCCTGCTCAGGTATATTATTTTTCTATAAAAAGCTTGTTTTATAAGTAATTACTTTACATTTTCTATGGTTTTTCTCCTTATTTAGGCTCCCTTTTCCTTGATTCTGCCAGTATATTCTGCCTGATCCTACTTTTTGAAGGCATTTCAAAGGAAAAAAACAGTAGTTTTTAGAAGTAGTAGAGAAATCTGAGACACGGTATTTTCTGTGTCGTTATTTTTTAAGTATAAAATAACAAAAGCATAAAATGAGATACGTTATTTTTTTATTCCAAAAACCACACCGTTTTATACTGTTTGAAAAAACGTTAATATTTATTCATTTCTGTTGTATATCTCCTATCAAAAGAAATCTATACGCCCTTCTTTGACTAGTTTTTTATTTTTATCTCTTACGAAGTTATCCACTGTGGAAAAACTAACTATCTATTTTTCGATACACTTTTCTAAAAATTAAATTTTCCACAAATAAAAACACGTTTACAACAGAATCATACTGCTGTAAACATGCTTTTCTTAAATAGATAGAACATCATATTACATAAAGATGTTTATTTTTTTATTGCTGTGAATAATGTCAAAAATCCTACGACACCAACTACTGTCCAAGTCAATTGACCTTGATCCAAATAAATAAGCATCGTGACAAAACTAGTAATCAGTCCTACATGAATTCTTTTTTGATCCATCTGCATCCCTCTTTGAATACTAGTATCACTCGGATATTTGATCGTTTATTTATTTTTTCTATATTTTTCTCTTAAATTTTAAACATGGATCATTTTACCGATATTGTGATTCGATGGTACGACTTGGGATGATCCAAGCAGCTAGAATCACGATGTTTGCGATCAGCACGGCTACTGGCGCTACTAAATACCCTAAGACAATTCCTAACACATTCAAGCCAATCGATAAATACGATTTCTTGTAATTATTCAACATCGCCTTCAATGCTTTCTCGTGGCCTTTATTTGCTTTGACAAGTTCTTTTGCCAAGATATAATACGCAATATTAGCGGTCAAGGTAACAAAACCATAAGTCATTTCTGGAGCCAGGCTATTGATGTACTCACTGATCCATGAAGTTGCAAACGGAAAAAGCGAAAGCGCAAAAACAAAGAAACTGTTCGCCCATAAGACCCGTCCATTTATCTTATGTACAACTTGAAATAAATGATGATGATTGTTCCAATAAATCGCTAAAATGATAAAACTGACAATATAGATAAAAAATCGGTAACCTAATGCAGCGAGCGCCTCCCACGTATCTCCGTTAGGTTCGTGAAGTTCTAAAACTAAAATAGTCATGATAATCGCGATTACAGCATCTGTAAATGCTTCAAGACGATTTTTAGGCATGATATTCTCCTCCTTTTCCGCTCTATTTTAGATGATAAACCAGAGAAAAAGCAATTGTTTGATCATTTAAGTAGATGAAGTAAAAATCAGTCTTCAGTTGGAGGTGTTTTTAAACAATCCCTGTTATACTTTTTCTATAGTAAAGAATGAACAAGAGGAGGGTTTTGTATGCGTCAAAAAAATATGTTCTTAAATATCTTCATGGTTCTTTTAGTGCTAATTGCAGCTAGCTTCGTCATCAGTCTTTTTGTCAGTGTCCTAAGCGGGCTTTTATGGTTTGCGGTCAAAGTTCTAATCCCAATCGCACTTATCATCTGGCTTGTTCGCTGGATCAAAGGAAATACACATAGAAAAAACTATTATTAATGTATGATACCATTCACTTCATTATGATATAACTTACTAAAAAAATAGGGTCGCGATATAAGTTCGCGACCCTATTTGATATATCATATATATTTTTTTTATTTATCCTAATGCCACATCCAAAATCATCATAATGATAAATCCACTCATGACGCCAAAAACTGCAAAATGACGTTTGCTGGACAATGTCTGCTGTGCTTCGGGGATCAATTCTTCCACCACGACATAAATCATTGCTCCTGCGGCAAAAGCAAGTGCATAAGGAAGCAGCAGCTCCACTTTCGTTACTAGTAGCGCTCCAATCACTCCAGCAATTGGTTCAACGATTCCAGAAGCTTGTCCGTAAACAAAGGCCTTTTTACGACTCAGACCTTCTTGTCGCAACGGGATTGATACAGCTGCTCCTTCTGGGAAGTTTTGGATACCAATACCTAGCGCCACCGAAACAGCGGCTAATATAGCGGCTGTCGGATTATCCGCAGTTGCTGCTGCACCGAATGCTACCCCCACGGCTAAACCTTCAGGAATGTTATGCAATGTAATAGAAAAAACAAGCAAGATCGTTCGTTTTAAATGGGTAGGCAATCCTTCTGCTTCATGTTGTGGTCCAAAATGCATATGGGGCAGTGTTTTATCTGCCATATATAAAAACACACCGCCTAAACCAAACCCAATACTTACAACTAGCCAAGCAATATCTCCATTTTCTTCTGCTTTTGTAATAGCCGGATCTAACAAAGACCAAAAACTTGCAGCAATCATGACACCAGAAGCAAATCCTAACATCAAGTTTAGCACTTCTTTTTTAATTTCTTTAAAGAAAAAAACCAACCCGGCACCAAGAGCTGTCATAAAATAAGTAAAAGCTGTCCCAGCAAGTGCTTGCTGCCAAGGTTCAAGTCTCAATAGCCATTCAACCATGCCATTCCCCTCTCTTGAATCTATCTATGTACTACTCTAGCATATTCCCAAAAACATGACTACATTTTTGTGAAAAGACGAATTAGTTGGGATTTTCGATAAAAAGTTCTATACTCTAGTTACAAAAAATTT
Source organism: Enterococcus sp. DIV0436a (assembly GCF_051711605.1). Lineage (NCBI taxonomy): Bacteria > Bacillati > Bacillota > Bacilli > Lactobacillales > Enterococcaceae > Enterococcus > Enterococcus sp. DIV0436a. The sequence continues at coordinate 22,323 of NZ_JBIONA010000001.1, read as the reverse complement.
ATGTATCATCATTGCTAAAGGAGTGAAACACCATGTCAAAAATCAATGCAGGAATCGCAATGGTAAAAGTTCTTGAAAGCTGGGGTATCGACCATATTTATGGCATTCCCGGAGGATCTTTCAATTCAATTATGGATGCGCTATATCAAGAAAAAACCGAAATCAACTACATTCAAGTTCGTCATGAAGAAGTCGGCGCACTCGCAGCCGCTGCAGATGCAAAATTAACGGGGAAAGTCGGCGCTGTCTTCGGCTCTGCAGGACCTGGTGCGACACATTTGATCAATGGTTTGTATGATGCACAGATGGACCATGTGTCTCTAGTAGCGTTCTTAGGACAAGTTGCTTCTACATCCATGAACTATAACTCTTTCCAGGAACTAAATGAAAATCCTATTTTCGCAGATGTCAGCGTATACAATCTTACAGTCATGACACCACAAAGTCTTCCGCATGTAGTAGATGAAGCCATTAAAGCCGCCTATGAGCATAAAGGCGTGGCTATCGTGACTATCCCTGTTGATCTTGGTTTTGAAGAAATTGACGAACAACCTTTCTCCACCGCTCACACTCACAAAACAAGTGTGATATTACCAGAAGAAAAAGATTTGCTAGCTGCTTTGCCTTATCTTGAAAAAGCAAAAAAACCAGTTCTTTATGTTGGTCAAGGAACGCGAAACGGATTTCCGCAAATCAAAGAATTCTCAGAACATTTTTCAGTTCCTATTGTCGCTTCCGTTCTAGCAAAAGGAATTATTCCTGATGATTATGAAAACTTTCTTGGTTTTGCTGGACGTGTCGCTACTAAACCCGGAAATGAAGCATTGGCAGAAGCCGATCTGATCTTATTTGTCGGTAGCGACTTCCCATTTGGACGTGCATTTTTTAATCCAACTGCTGAATTTATCCAAATCGATATCGATGCGTCAAAATTTGGACGACGCCATGAAACATCTTTGTCGATCCTCGGTGATGCAAACACAGCTTTGCAAAGACTTGTCGAGTTAGGGGATGCTCGCCCTGCTGATAGCTGGTACCTAGCAAATCAAGAAAATAAAGAAAAATGGGTAAATTGGTTGAAATCTTTTGAAGATCGAGAGGAAGAACCGATTCGTCCAGAGGCTGTCTATAAAGAAATCAATCGTATTGCTGAAGACGATGCGATTTTCGTCACAGATGTCGGTAACACGACTATCCATTCTATTCGTTTATTGAATATGAACGGTAAACAAAAACATACGACATCTGGATGGTTCGCAACTATGGGTAATGGTGTGCCAGGAGGAATTGCCGCACAACTAAGCTACCCAGAAAAACAAGTATTTACCTTAAGTGGTGATGGCGGATTTGCTATGGTCATGCAAGATATCATTACACAAGTCAAATATCAGCTTCCAATTATTAATGTTGTCTTTTCGAATGATTCTTTTGGTTTCATCGAAGCAGAACAAGAAGATACGGAACAAAAGAAATTTGGTGTATTTTTAGAAGATGCAGATTTCGGTAAAGTTGGAGAAGCGCTCGGGGCAAATAGCTTTACAGTCACAGAATACTCGCAACTTCGATTTGCCTTTGATGCAGCTGCAAAATCAGATCGTCCTGTAGTAATCGATGTGAAGATCAATAACAAGCGCCCATTGCCAGTAGAAGATCTGCATTTAGATCCAAGAAAATATTCTGAAGAAGAAATCCAAGCATTCAAAGAAAAATATGAAGTCCATGATTTGCCAGTATTGAATGAATTATATGAAAAGAGGTTGTGACAACTGCGCTATGCTTCGAGTATTAAGATAAAATTTGTGTATATAGCTTCTCACATTTTTGCATAAATTTGTCTCGTCACCTAAAAATCACCTCGTGCATATTTGTCCATGATAAAAAAGCCAGCTTCCAATTACAACAGTAAAACTGTAATCGGAAGCCGGCTTTTTTATTTGTTTGATTTTACTTATCTAAATGCATAGACGATATGTGTGATACCAAATAACATAAAATAGAATCCAACTAAAAAGCTTAATGTCAACGCAGAAGAAATTGGATTAAACAATAAGAAAATTCCTAATAAAATTCCTAAAATATTGACGATGATCGTAAACCAATAATATCCTTCACTTACTCCTCTTGCCAAGTCAGCAGTAAATAACGCTAAAACTGAATCAGCAATAAACCATACTGCAAAAACAAAAGGCAATGCTGCGACTCCTGCACCAATATTAAATAAGAAAAAGACGCCAACTAGAATATCGATGATCCCGATTATTAAGGGCATTTTTCCTTTATATCCTGTTAGCTCTTTTAATCTGTTACGTACAAACAGTTCAAATATCCCTTTAATAAAAGCAAAAATCGCAAAGACTACTACAATTGCAACTAAATTTCCGACAGGGTCTTGAAATGATAACAATGAGACAAGTACAAATAAAATCCCTAAAATCAATGAGCCCCAGTCGGTAGTTCTTTTTTCATCCATTTTCAATCCTTCTTTCATTTCTTTTACAGTTTTATAGTACTCCCTCTTATAAATAACGTCAAAAATTATGCTGTTGCAAACTAATAAATCCTATAGTAGCTATTTTCGCTCCTCTTTTATTTTTATTTTTTTCATTCTGTTTCACGTGAAACACAAAGAATGTTCGATTGCCTTGAATCTTTTACCTTTCCCCTATATAATTCTATAAGACTTGTCAAAACTAATAATGATAAAAGTGAGGAAAAAAATTGATTACTGTAAATGATGTGAGTTTGCACTTTTCAGACCGCAAACTATTTGATGATGTGAATATTAAATTTACCCCCGGAAACTGCTATGGCTTGATTGGTGCAAATGGTGCAGGTAAATCAACGTTCCTTAAAGTGTTATCAGGGGATCTGCAGCCTTCCACAGGTTCCGTTACTATGGGACCAGATGAACGGATGGCCGTATTGAAGCAGAACCATTACGACTATGAAGACTATACTGTACTTGAAACAGTCATCATGGGACACAAGCGTCTGTATGAAGTGATGAAAGAAAAAGATGCGATTTACATGAAAGAGGATTTCACTGACGAAGATGGTATTCGAGCAGCTGAATTAGAAGGAGAATTTGCTGAGCTTAATGGATGGGAAGCTGAACCAGAAGCAGCTGTTTTACTGCAAGGTCTGAACATCCCTGAAGAATTGCACCATCAGCAAATGAGTGAATTAACTGGTGGACAAAAGGTAAAAGTGTTATTAGCACAAACACTATTTGGTAAACCTGATGTTCTTTTGCTAGACGAACCAACAAACGGTCTGGATATCCAATCGATCAATTGGCTGGAAGAATTTTTGATCAATTTTGAAAATACTGTGATCGTTGTATCCCATGACCGTCACTTTTTGAACAAAGTATGTACACATATGGCGGATCTAGATTTTGGTAAAATCAAACTTTATGTAGGAAATTATGATTTTTGGTTGGAATCTAGTCAACTAGCGGCTAAACTTCAAGCAAACGCAAATGCCAAAAAAGAAGAACAAATCAAAGAACTCCAAGAATTTATTGCCCGCTTTAGTGCGAATGCATCAAAATCAAAACAAGCAACTTCACGTAAAAAAATGCTTGAAAAAATTACTTTAGACGATATCCAACCTTCTTCTAGACGTTATCCATTCGTTGGATTCAAACCTGAACGTGAGATTGGAAACGACTTATTGCAGGTAGAAAATGTAAGTGTAACGATTGATGGAAAGAAAATTTTAGATGATATATCTTTTAATTTGAGCAAAGAAGACAAGGTCGCTTTCGTCGCAGAAAATGATATAACAACAACAACGCTATTCAAAGTTATCATGGGTGAAATTACGCCAGATACTGGAACAGTACGTTGGGGTGTGACAACAAGTAATTCTTATTTACCAAAGGATACAACGAAAGAATTCGATACTGATCTAACAATTTTAGACTGGTTGCGTCAATATGCAAGTAAAGAAGAAGATGATAACACCTTCTTAAGAAGCTTCTTAGGAAGAATGTTGTTTTCTGGTGAAGAAGTATTGAAACCAGTGAATGTTTTATCTGGTGGAGAGAAAGTCCGTTGCATGCTTTCAAAAATGATGCTTTCGAAAGCTAACGTACTTGTATTAGATGATCCAACGAACCATTTAGACTTAGAATCAATCACAGCATTGAATGACGGCTTGATGGCATTTACTGGCTCAATCTTATTTGCGTCACATGACCATCAATTTATCCAAACATTGGCAAACCGCATCATTGCCGTTTCGGATAAAGGTGTGATCGATCGAGCTGATACGACATATGATGAATTTTTGGAAAATGCAGATATTCAAAAACAATTGAACGAGTTATGGGCATAATGGCCTATTTAGCTTAAAAAATAAAAAAACAGCGACCTCTAAGAGATAGGATGCTCATCTATCTTTTAAGAGTCGCTGTTTTTGTTACAATCAATTTCTGGGCTTTTTTACAGAATGAGTTACTGCTTTTATCGACTGATTCCCATCGAAAAAATCGCGATACAGCCATAGCCTGTGTGACTGGCGATCGTTGGTCCTAAGGGATAAAGCTTCACATCTTTCATCTTTATCTGCTCTTCCAAAAGCCGTTTTGCCTTCTCCGCGCTCTCTAGATCCCCAGCGTAAGCCACATAAACGATTTGATCAAGTGGTGCAACGATTGTTTTTACCGTCTCATTGACGATTGTCTGGATCGACTTGTTTCTTCCTCGAACTTTGTCAACATTCGTCAGCCTTCCTTCTTTATCCACCGTAATAATAGGCTTTACACTCAATAGACTGCCAAGAGTAGCACTTGCTTTGGAAATCCTACCGCCTCGTTCTAGATATTTCAGATCGTCTACTGTTACCCATGAATGGACTTTCAAATAATTACTTTCCAGCCACTCTAGGGTTTCTTCGATGCCTTTACCTTCTTTTTTCAATCTTACAGCTTCCAATACTAAAAGCCCTTCCCCAATACTTGCAGCTTTTGTATCAAAAACATAGATCTCAGGGTCTTCATATTCTTCCTTCAGCAATTCAACCGCTTGAAGCGCACTACTGTAAGAGCCGCTTAATCCACTGGAAAAAGCCACATATAAAACAGGAATCTGTTTTTCCGCATAAGAACGGAAAAATTCTAAATATCGGCCAACATTGATTTGTGATGTCGTAGGCATCGCACCATTTTTCAGCTGATTCATGTAGCGGTCATAATTGAATGTCTTTCCGAGGTCATCTACTAACTCTTGATCATTCAATTGGAGATTCATTGATAAAAAATCAACTTTTTCTTTTGCTAATACATGGTATGGCAGATCACAACAAGAATCTGTTACAATTTGATACACATTTTTCAACCCCTTCTCGTTACATTTTACCCTTATCGTCTATTATAGCAAATCTCTTGCGCTAGACACACTTTAACCGGTTTATTTTCGCAAGTTCTAATCAAAATAAGAGGTTGTGACAGAAGTGGTCAGCTTCAAGAAATAAGAAGGAATTTACGAAAATTGCTTCTCAAATTTTTGTGAAATTTCGGCTTATTTCCGTAGAAGCTACTTCTGGAACACCGTGAATCAGAGGTTGTGAGCCTGCCGTTTAGCTCCGAGTCACAAGGAACAATTTCAAAAAACAGCTTCTCATGTTTGTTGAATATTGTGACTTGTGACCGAGGAGTTGGCAGGAGAACACCGTTTAGTGGAGAGGTTGTGAAAAAGCTGCTCTGCATCAAGCAGTAAGAACAATCAGATAAAAATAGCACTCCATATTTTTCATCTGATTGGGCTTAGTGCCGTAGATGCAAGCTTTTGAACACCGTTTGTTCGGAAAAAGGGACTGTGACACGGTTTTTGTCACAGTCCCTTTTTCTGAATAAACAGTGTTCAAGAGACAGCCTATCGGCAATAAGGCTAAACGTCTCTTTCACTACCTCTTCAAGTTATTATTATCGTATAGATAAACACTTCGACTCGCTCTGGTAAGAACGTCCTGATTCAGTCGTCGTTTTTATCCTTAGATTTGCGCCCAGACGCTTTCTAAGATGTTTGTTTGTGTTCTATCAGGTCCGACAGAAAATGTTGAGATACGTACACCAACAAGCTCTGAGATACGACGTACATAGTTACGTGCGTTTTCTGGCAGTTCTGCTAGTGTTTTGCATCCTGTAATGTCTTCTGACCAGCCTGGCAATTCTTCATAGATTGGTTTGCAGCGGTTCAACTCTTTCAAGCTTGCTGGATAGTGGTAGATTAGTTCGCCATCTAATTCATAAGCCGTACAAATTTTTACTGTTTCCAATCCACTTAATACATCGATCGAGTTTAAAGATAGGTTGGTAATACCTGAAACTCGTTTAGAATGGCGCATAACTACAGAATCAAACCAGCCTACACGACGCGGACGACCAGTTGTCGTACCGTATTCTCGTCCTACTTCGCGGATTTGTTCTCCTGTTTCATCAAATAATTCAGTTGGAAATGGTCCATCACCGACACGTGACGTATAGGCTTTGCAGACGCCGACAACTTTATTGATTTTTGAAGGCCCTACACCGCTTCCGATTGTTACCCCACCGGCTACTGGGTTAGAAGAAGTAACAAAAGGATAAGTTCCCTGGTCGATATCCAGCATTACACCTTGTGCGCCTTCAAACAACACGCGTTTGCCTGCATCCAAGGCATCATTCAAGATAACGGAAGTATCTGTGACGTATTGTTTGATTTGTTGTCCGTATTCATAATATTCTTCAAAAATATCGTCAAAATCAAGTGGTTCTGAATCAAACATTTTTACAAATTGACGGTTTTTGTCATCTAGATTCAAACGAAGACGTTCTTCAAAAATTTCTTTATCTAATAAGTCTGCAATACGGATACCTACACGAGCTGCTTTATCCATATAGGCAGGTCCGATTCCTTTAATCGTTGTACCAATCTTGTTTTCGCCCTTAGCATCTTCTTGTAATTGGTCCAATTTGATATGATAAGGCAAGATTACGTGCGCGCGGTCAGAAATACGCAAATTACTTGTTTCTACACCTTTTTCATGTAAATAAGCTAATTCTTTAACCAATGATTTAGGATTGACTACAACGCCGTTTCCGATCACACTGATCTTGTCTTTATAAAAAATCCCAGAAGGAATCAAATGCAGTTTATAAGTCACACCGTTAAACTTAATTGTGTGCCCTGCATTGTCGCCACCTTGGTACCGTGCAATCACTTCAGCATTTTCACTGAGAAAGTCTGTGATTTTTCCTTTCCCTTCATCGCCCCATTGCGTACCTACTACTACTACAGATGACATGTGAACACCTCGTTCTATATTATTTAATCCTGAACCATTGTATCAATAATAGATACATATTTCAAATAAAATCGAATGATTTTTATTTTTATTTTATAAAAACGCTTAAAAAACGAACTTTTATCGTTTTAGAGTGATTGTTAAAAAAAAGGTTGTAACAGAAGTGGTCAGCTTCAAGAAATAAGAAGGAATGTATGAAAATTGCTTCTCAAATTTTTGTGAAATTTCGACTTATTTTTCGAAGAAGCTACTTTTGGAACACCGTGAATCAGAGGTTGTGAAAAAGCTGTCCTGCATCAAGTAATAAGAACAGCCAAACAAAAATAGCTTCTCATATTTTTCGTTTGATTGGGCGTATTACCGCAGATGCAAGCTTTTGAACACCGTTTAAGAAAGAGGTTGTGAGCCTGCCGTTTAACTCTGAGTCACAAGGAGCAATTTCAAAAAACTGCTTCTCATGTTTGATGATATTGTGACTTGTGACCGAGGAGTTGGCAGGAGAACACCGTTTAAGGAAAAGAGGTTGTAAGATCAGCGTTTTGACCTGAGTATTAGAGAAACAAACGTCAAAATAGTTCCTCATATTTTGACTTTTGCTGAGCTAATACCAAGGGTCAGCTGATTGAACACCGTTTATTCGGAAAAAGGGACTGTGACAAGACTTTTGTCACAATCCCTTTGGAGATCTGTTTAAATTAAGTACTCTAGTCGTTCCTGCGGTTACTCCTTGCATCTTCTTACGAGAGCTCTCGGCATTGCTCAAGGCTCACAACCTCTTCTTTAAAATTCTTCTCTTGGCGAAAGCGACGAAAACTTATTGTATTCTTTGATAAACAGTAGTTCAACTGTTCCTCGTGCACCGCTTCGGTTCTTCTCGATGATGACTTCGATGACGTTGTCATTTTTTGGCTCGTTTCCATCATCGTCATCTCCGCCTTCTCTTTCATAATAATCATCTCGATACAAGAAGGCTACGATGTCCGCATCTTGTTCAATTGATCCGGATTCACGAATATCACTTAGCACTGGTCGTTTGTCTTGTCGCTGTTCTACTCCACGAGATAACTGTGAAAGAGCAATGACAGGTACTTTCAGCTCTTTCGCCAGTTTTTTCAGTTGGCGAGAGATATCTGATACTTCTTGTTGACGGTTCTCTTTACCGTTACCTTCAATCAACTGCAAATAATCGATCAATATCAAGCCTAGATTGCCTTTTTCTTGAGCTAGTTTCCGACATTTCGCACGGATTTCAGAGATTTTGATCCCTGGTGTATCATCGATAAAAATATTTGCTCGAGAAAGACTCCCCATCGCAACGATCAGATTCGACCATTCTTCTTCCGAAAGCTGACCTGTACGTAAATGGCTGGCCTCAATCGAACCTTCTGCACAAAGCATCCGATTTACAAGAGATTCTGCCCCCATTTCCAAACTGAATATCGCAACAGAACGATCTGTTTTTGTTCCTACATTTTGAGCAATATTCAATGCGAACGCTGTTTTACCTACCGCTGGACGTGCAGCAAGAATGATTAGTTCTTCGGGCTGGAAACCTGCTGTCATTTTATCCAGACCTTGATAGCCAGTTGGTAGACCTGTGATTTCTTCATTGTTTTGAGCTAGTCGATCGATATTTTCAATCGTGGAGTTCAGTACTTCAGCAATAGATAAAAAGCCGCTTCGATTTCTTTTTTCCGAAACCTCCAAGATACTGCGTTCGGCATCATCTAAAATTGTTTGAACTTCTTCTCCTTGCTCGAATCCTTTCGTAACGATTCCTGTTGCTGTCTGGATCAATGTACGCAGCAATGATTTTTCTTCAACGATTTTCGCATAGTAGACGATATTTGCTGCTGTCGGAACTGCTAATGCCAAGTCTGAGAGATAACTTAAACCACCGGCATCTTCTAACAAATTGGCTTGTTCCAGCCGGTCTTTGACAGTAACCACGTCAATCGCTTCATTACGATCATTTAACTCGATCATTGTCTCAAAAATAATTTGATGGCCGCGACGATAAAAGTCTTTTGGCTCTATGTACTCCATGGCATCAATGATCGTTTCTGCGTCAAGAAAAACAGAGCCTAAAACCGCTTGTTCAGCTTCAATATTTTGCGGTGGGATTCGATCCTGCCACACTTCATTCATACGTATCGCTCCTTGTCTTCAATTGCTTCATTTTACAAGAAAATGAGAGAAAAGTCATCATTCGTACCGAAAGTGTAATAAAAAAATAGTTCTCTTTTATTATACTCGTTTTCTTTATGTTATTTTGCTGTTCCCAAAAAAGAAACCGAAATCAATCTGAAATCGATTTGCAGCTTTTGCTTTCATTGCTGCAGCTGTTTTCTCAGATAAATTTCGGTTTGTCTTTTCTCCTTCTGGTTATACTTACCAGCTGAACATCGCTATCAAGATTTGTTATTCTTGTACGACATGAACTTTGATCGTAGCCGTCACCTCATGATGAAGCTTAACAGGTACGTTTGTGTAGCCTAGTGAACGGATCGGATTTTCTAATTCGATTTTTCGTTTATCTAATTTGATTTTGTATTGTTTGTTTAACCCTTCAGCAATTTGTTTTGAAGGGATCGAACCAAACAAACGGCTGTCTTCCCCTGCTTTCGCCTTCAATTCGACTACAGTATCTTCTTTTTCCAAGAATTCTTTTAACTTTTTAGCTTCTTCCAAGATTTCAGCTTCGTGTTTTTCTTGCGCTTTCTTTTGTCCTGCTAACTGACTGATACTGCTTTTCGTTGCTTCTTTTGCCAAGTTATTTTTGATTAGATAATTTTGTGCATAACCTGCTGGAACTTCTTTGATGTCCCCTTTTTTACCTTTTCCTTTTACATCTTGTAAAAAAATTACTTTCATTTGGATTACTCCTTATCATATATTTGATTCATATTTTCTTTGATTGCAGCAAATAGCTTCTGTTTTGTTTCCTCAACTGTCGTATTTTCCAGTTGAGTAGCTGCGTTTGTGAAGTGTCCTCCGCCACCTAAGGATTCCATGATGATTTGGACGTTGATCGTGCCGGTACTTCTGGCACTGATCCCAATCAAGCCGTCTGTCCGCTTTGTAATGACGAAAGCTGCATTGATATTGATCATCGAAAGCAATGTATCTGCTGTTTTTGCTGCTATAACACTATTATACTCTTTTTCGTCTGTCCCTGCCGCCACAACAATATCAGAAGTCACATAGTCGCTTCCAGCAATCAAATTGCTGATCTCCAAGTATGTCGCTAAATCCGAGCTCAATAAATATTGTACTAAGGATGCGTCTGCTCCACAAGACCTTAAATAGCTGGCAACGTCAAAAGTTCGTGCAGTTGTACGGACATTGAAACTATTTGTATCTACAACCATCCCTGCAAGCAATAATGTGGCCTCAAAACGATCTAAGCGATTTGTTTTGCTGCTTTGGTATTGGATCAGCTCAGAAACTAGCTCTGAAGCTGAAGAAGCTGAAGATTCGATATAAGTCAGCAGAGGTTTACTTGGAAACTCTTCTCCACGACGATGGTGATCAATGATCACAATCTTATCAAATTGCTCATATAGGCCCTGAGAGATCGATAGAGAAGGTTTATGGTAATCCACCATCACGAGGAGGTCCTCTTCTTTTTTCAGCTCTATGGCACGTTCTGGAGAGATTAGTTGCATTTCTAATTCAGGATGCTTATGGATTTCTTCAAGACACCGTTCTACATCTGGAATGATCTCGTTCTCGTTGATAACGATGTAAGCTTTTTTCTGGTTGAAGCGTGCCAGACAACTGACACCAAAAGCAGAGCCTAAAGCATCCATATCCGGAAACTTGTGCCCCATGATAAACACATCGCCTGTTTCATCAAAAATCCGACGCAAAGCGGTACTCATCGCTCGAGAACGAACACGCGTGCGTTTGACATTCTTAGCAGATTTCCCCCCATAATAAACAGGTTTTGCTCCTTCTTTTACCTCTTTCACGACAACTTGGTCGCCTCCACGGACTAAAGCAACATCTAAATTATTCTGAGCTTCTCCACCGATTTCATCGAGGGTTCTTGAGCCATAAGCAATCCCCATACTAAGGGTGATAGGCGAGCTCTGTTTTTCAGCTTCTGCTCGAAAGCGATCCAGCAAATCAAATTTTTTATCCATCATCTTTTTCAGATCGATCATCTGTGCTACGAAGAAAAACCGTTCTGCGTTGATTCTTTTGAAAAAGACATGGTATTCATTCATCCAGTCAGAAACTAGTGTAGTGACGAAAGAGTTCAAATAAGAAATCTCTTTGTCATCTAATTTATCAATGGCATCTGCATAGTTATCAATAGATAAAATACCAATCACCGGCTGACTGTTCGTCTGATGGAGTTTTAACAACTGGTTTTGGGTAATATCATTAAAATAAACAACACCCTTTACTGTATCCATATCAAACTGAAATGTTTTATCTGCTAGATAGACTTGGTTTTTCTTTTTTTCTTTTGCAGTAAAAAAAGTATCTAGCAATTCTTCCTCTGTTAATCCACTTTGATCTTTGATTTTCAATGCTAATGGATTGAGCCATTCGATTTTTTGGCTTGATGGCTGATAAGCAATCACTCCTACAGGCATGACTTCTGAGACATAAGCTAGATTGGTTTCAGCTACAGTCGAAGCCTGCTGGATTTTTTCACGTTTATTTAAAATAAGCCAACGTTTCATTTTCAACCAATAGCGAACACCCCATAAATTCATCAATAGAATGACCGAAGCGCTAACAAAACGAAATGGTAAAATTAAGACTACCAATACTTCGATTAATATAAACAGGATAAGGAAGAGAGGTTTCGGGGATAAATGATTGTTTTTATTTTCCATAATTTTCCTCCCATATATGACTAATTTGATTTTACCATAACTTTCGTCATTCGAGCGACTAAACGAATAGAGGTTATTTTTACAGAAAAAAAGGAATTGAATAGCTGATCAAAAGGATCAGTCATTCAATTCCTAGGATTTATTAGTCTTCGCTAACGAAAGGTAGCAAGCCCATGATACGAGCGCGTTTGATTGCAACAGTAATTTTACGTTGGTTTTTAGCGCCTGTACCAGTTACACGACGTGGCAAGATTTTACCGCGTTCTGAAATAAATCTTTTTAGTAATTCGATATCTTTATAATCGATATATTCAATATGGTTAGCAGCAATGTAGTCTACTTTACGACGTTTACGTCCGCCTCTTCTTTGTTGTGCCATTCTATTTCCCTCCTATCAAATTCGTTTAGAATGGTAAATCATCGTCTGAAATGTCGATCGTTGAACTTGAGCCGAATGGGTCAGAAGTATCACGGTCGAAATCAGGCATACCGTTGGATGATTGAGATGTTTGATTAGAGTTATTGTTTCCGCCAAATCCGCCAGCTGATTGACCAGAACTTTGGAATCCGCCGCTTTGTTGGCGATTTTCAGATGCAGAACGACTTTCCAGCAATTGGAAGTTGTCAGCTACTACTTCTGTCACGTATACACGTTGTCCTTGCTGATTATCATAAGAACGAGTTTGGATACGTCCAGTAACACCTAAAAGTGTTCCTTTACGAGCATAGTTTGCTAAAGTTTCTGCTGATTTGCGCCAAATCACACAGTTGATAAAATCAGCCTCGCGATTGCCGCTTTGGTTTGTAAAATTACGATTCACAGCCAAAGTAAATGTTGCGACTGCCGTACCACTTGCTGTGTAACGCAAATCTGGATCTTTCGTCAGACGTCCAACTAATACAACATTATTAATCAAAATAGTCATCTCCTCTCATCGTTTTCTATTGTTTCACATGAAACAACAATTAAGCTTCTTCTTTAACAATCATGTGACGAATGATATCGTCGTTGATTTTAGCAAGACGGTCAAATTCATTGACAGCATTTGCTGATGATGGAGAAGATACTTTAACGATGTGATAGATACCTTCACGGTAACCGTTCATTTCATAAGCGAAACGGCGTTTTTCCCAATCTTTTGATTCGATAACTTCTGCTCCGTTATCTTTCAAGATTGCATCGAAACGTTCGATTAAAGCAGTTTTTGCTTCTTCATCAATGTTTGGACGAATAATGTACATGATTTCATATTTCGTGTTTTCCATTGATATTCACCTCCCTGTGGACTTTCGGCTCTTAGGTTCCTAAGAGCAAGGAGAGTTATCTAATTAATTAGACTACTCACAAGCTCTGATTATACACTCTATTTTGGTCAAAAGCAATACAGAATGAACAGTTTCGAATATTTTAAGAGAAATTCAACTAATCAAAAAAGCCAGCAGGAATAACCAGATTTTTTAATCGGTCATTCTTGCTAGCTTACACAATTAGTCTTGATGGTTATTCTTCTGATCCTTGTTCTTCAACTGTTTGTTCTGCAGCTTCTGGTTCGACTGCTGCCATCGTGACAACTTTCGTATCAGCTTCCATCTTCATCAAACGTACGCCTAATGTTGAACGTCCAGTTTGAGAAACAGTCGATACGTTGAAACGGATAATGACACCTTTATCTGTAATCAGCATGATGTCTTCATCTCCAGAAACAGTGGTCAACCCAGCTAGTGGACCATTTTTTTCAGTGATGTTCGCCGTTTTGATCCCTTTACCTCCGCGGCCTTTCACTGGATATTCCGATACTTTTGTCCGTTTTCCGTAACCTTTTTCTGTGATCACTAATACTTCTTGATTTCCCTTCATTAAGGCTGCCCCAACGACATAATCTTCCTCACGCAGGCGTATCCCTCTGACCCCGGAAGCTGTACGTCCCATATCGCGGACTGCTTCTTCTTTGAAAGTGACAGAGTAGCCGTTATGTGTTCCGATAATGATATTAGATTGACCATCTGTCAGTAGCACATTGACGAGCTCATCGTCTTCTTTCAAACCAATTGCGATCAGACCATTACTTCGGATGTTAGCAAAAGCAGTGACAGAAGTACGTTTTACTGTACCTTGACGCGTCGTAAAGAAGAGATAGTGGCCTTCTTCTGCTTCTCCCGTCACCGCAATGATTGCCTGGATGCTTTCACTCGAATCGATACCTAGTAAATTGATGATTGGGATTCCTTTGGCTGTACGCCCGTATTCTGGAATTTCATATCCTTTTGCCCGATACACTTTTCCGTTATTCGTAAAGAATAACAATGTATCATGGGTAGAACAAGAAACCAGATTTTTGACGAAGTCGTCATTGTGGATACCCATTCCTTGGACACCACGTCCACCCCTTCGTTGAGCTCTGAATTCATTATTTGCCAAACGTTTGATGTAACCATTGTTTGTCAATGTAATAACGATTTCTTCTTCTTCGATTAAATCTTCATCTTCCAGACTTAAGACCTCACCGACTAGTAATTCTGTGCGTCGTTTATCACCAAATCGTTGATTCAAGTCTGCTAATTCATTCTTGATAATTTCTGTAACACGTTCTGGTCTTGCCAGAATGTCAGTTAAATCTTCAATCAGTTTTAAGAGTTCTTGGTATTCATTTTCGATTTTTTCCCGTTCCAAACCGGTCAATCGGCGTAAACGCATATCTAAAATAGCTTGGGACTGGCGATCGGATAAATCGAACCGTTCGATCATCGTCGCTTTTGCTTCGTCATCTGATTTAGACCCACGGATAATCGCAATAATTTCATCGATATGATCCAAAGCAATACGCAAACCTTCTAAAATGTGTGCCCTTGCTTCTGCTTTTTCTTTTTCAAAGACCGTCCGTCTTGTGATGACTTCGCGCTGATGTTCGATATAGTTTTCAAGAATTTGTTTCAAGCTCAAAACTTTCGGCACACCTTTTTCGATCGCCAACATATTGAATCCAAATGAATTTTGCAAGGATGTCAATTTATATAAGTTATTCAAGATAACGGATGCGCTGGCGTCACGACGGATGTCAATGACGATCCGCATACCTTCACGGGAAGATTCGTCCCGCAAATCTGTGATCCCTTCGATACGCTTGTCTCTGTGCAGTTCAGAAATCCGTTCGATCAATTTTGCTTTATTGACCATATAAGGCAATTCTGTCACGATGATCCGTTCTTTACCATTTGGCATCTCAGTAATCTCAACTTTTGCACGTACGGTAATAGAACCCTTACCTGTTTCATACGCTCTTCGGATTCCTGATTTCCCCATAACCAAACCACCTGTTGGAAAATCTGGTCCAGGTAATACTTCCATCAAT
Organism: Enterococcus sp. DIV0436a; assembly: GCF_051711605.1. Classification (NCBI taxonomy): domain Bacteria; kingdom Bacillati; phylum Bacillota; class Bacilli; order Lactobacillales; family Enterococcaceae; genus Enterococcus; species Enterococcus sp. DIV0436a. The sequence continues at coordinate 6,830 of NZ_JBIONA010000001.1, read as the reverse complement.
TCATTGGTCGTCACATCAGGATTATCCATCAGCAAATCGATAGCCGCTACTACCTCAGACAAGTTATGAGGTGGGATATTCGTGGCCATACCTACGGCGATCCCCGTTGTTCCGTTCACTAAAAGATTCGGGAAGCGAGCAGGTAGTACAACTGGTTCTTTTTCTGTATCATCATAGTTGCTTTGGAAATCAACAGTGTTCTTATTGATATCACGCAGCATTTCTGTAGCGATTTTGCTCATCCGTGCTTCGGTATAACGCATAGCGGCGGCACCGTCACCGTCAACAGAACCAAAGTTTCCATGACCATCCACTAGCATATAACGGTAGCTGAATGGCTGCGCCATCCGTACCATTGACTCATAGATCGCACTGTCTCCATGAGGATGGTATTTACCCATGACATCTCCGACGATTCTGGCAGATTTTTTATGGGCTTTATCCGGTGTTACACCTAATTCGTTCATGCCGTATAAAATACGGCGGTGAACGGGTTTCAGACCATCTCTGACATCAGGAAGTGCACGTGCGACAATAACACTCATCGCATAATCGATGAAGGAGTCTTTCATTTCGCTGGTTAGATTGACATCATGGATGTTTTCTCTGATTTCTTCACTCATTCTTTTTCCTCCTTCATGATTAAATATCTAAGTTCTTCACATAGTGTGCATTTTCCTCGATGAATGCACGACGGGGTTCTACTCGATCCCCCATCAACATTTCAAATATCTGATCTGCTGCAATAGCATCGTCCACACTGACGCGGGCCATCATCCGATTGCTTGGGTCCATAGTTGTTTCCCATAGTTGATGATCATCCATTTCTCCAAGTCCTTTATAACGCTGAACGCTTGGTTTTGGTGAGGCAGGAAGTGAAGCAACGACTTGTTTCAACTCTTCTTCTGCATTTTTTCCTGGTTGTACATACGTAATATTCTTCCCTTGTTTTACCCCGTATAAAGGTGGCTGAGCAATATAGACGTATCCAGCTTCAACAATAGGACGCATGTAACGATAAAAAAGAGTCAGCAGCAATGTACGGATATGCGCGCCGTCGACATCGGCATCAGTCATGATAACTAATTTGTGGTAGCGAGCTTTCGATACATCAAAATCTTCTCCAAACCCTGTACCCATAGCAGTAAATAAAGACCGGATCTCTTCATTTGCCAAGATCTTGTCCATGCTTGCTTTTTCAACATTCAAGATTTTCCCACGAATAGGCAAGATGGCTTGAAACTCTCGATTACGACCTTGCTTAGCTGATCCGCCGGCCGAATCTCCTTCGACGATGAACAATTCGCATTTTTCAGGATCGTTGCTAGAGCAGTCCGCTAATTTTCCTGGCAGATTACTAATCTCTAAAGCACCTTTACGTCTCGTTACTTCACGCGCACGTTTCGCTGCTAGACGAGCTCTGGAAGCTAGTAATCCTTTTTCAACAATTTGACGGCCCACACTTGGGTTTTCCAGCAAGAATTTCATGAAATGTTCGCTAAATAACCGATCAGTGACTGTCCGTACTTCGGAATTGCCCAATTTTGTTTTTGTTTGTCCTTCGAATTGAGGGTCAGGATGCTTGATAGAAATAACAGCTGTCAATCCTTCTCGCACGTCTTCACCGGTCAAGTTGTCATCATTTTCTTTCATCAGCTTTTGTTTTCGGGCATAATCATTTATCACACGAGTTAAAGCAGTCTTGAATCCTGATTCATGTGTTCCGCCTTCATACGTATGGATATTGTTGGCAAAACTCATGATATTGGAATGGTAGCCGTCTGTATATTGCATAGAGACTTCAACGGCGATATCTTGCTGTTCACCTTCCAAATATACAGGTTCTGGAAAAATCACGGTTTTGTTTGCATTCAAGTATTCGACATAACTTTTGATCCCGCCGTCATAATGGTATTCATTGATGACTGGTTCTTCTTCTCGTTTGTCTTCAATCGATATACGCATCCCGCGGTTCAAGAAAGCAAGTTCACGGATCCGGGTAGCCAATTTTGAAAAATCAAACTCGGTTGTCTCTGTAAAAATTTCAGGGTCTGGCGTAAAGTGAACCATTGTTCCATGGCGATCCGTTTGTTCGATAATCTTTAAGTCGTCCACTACAGCTCCACGACGATATTCTTGATAGTACACATTTCCTTCTTTGTATACTTTGACATCAAGCTGTGTAGAAAGCGCGTTAACAACAGAAGATCCTACTCCGTGAAGTCCACCAGAAACTTTGTACCCACCACCGCCGAATTTTCCTCCAGCATGTAAAACAGTAAAGACCGTTTCAACTGCAGGACGTCCAGTTTTTGCCTGGATATCTACAGGTATCCCCCGACCGTCGTCAATAACGGTGATACTGTTGTCTTTTTCAATAATCACATGGATTTTCGTTGCAAAACCTGCTAATACTTCATCGATCGAATTATCGACAATTTCCCAAACAAGGTGATGCAGACCCTCAGAACTAGTCGAACCGATATACATGCCAGGTCGTTTACGAACGGCTTCAAGTCCTTCAAGTACTTGAATCTGACTGGCATCATACTCTTTAGCGCGTTCTACTAAACTTCTTTCTTCTGTCATTCAGTTTCTTCTCCTTTTAGTTTCCCTTGTTGAACATAAAAAATCTCAGGTTCAACAGTCATTTTATTTTTTACATGGTCAAGTGTCGTTGTTGTTAAGAATGTTTGAACTTTTCCTTCGATTGTTTCTAACAGATGGAGTTGACGATTATCATCCAGCTCGCTCATCACATCATCTAACAAAAGGATTGGATATTCCCCTGTCTCTTCTTTAATCAAATCGATTTCTGCTAATTTGACACTTAGTGCAGTTGTTCTTTGCTGTCCTTGCGATCCATAAGTCTGCACATTTTTCTGATTAATAAAAAAGGAAAGATCGTCACGATGAGGACCAACTGTCGTTGTTCCCCGAAAAAGGTCTTTCTTTTTATTTTGGTTCAAAAGTGCGAGAAATTGTTCTTGGATTTGCTCTTGCGTATGTGTTTCTAAAGAATCGACTGCGGTGAGATACTCGATTTCCAGCTGCTCTTTTTGATGGGTGATTTGCTGATGCAAAGAATTAGCCCAAAACTCCAATCGCTTGACGAACTGTGCTCTTGCTTTCAATACTTTGCTGCCAAACGCTGCTAGTTGTTCGGACAAAATATCCAAATAAAGCAAATCAGTTTGTTTTTTTTCATTCAATTGCTTTAAATACTGGTTTCTTTGTTTCAAAATTGCTTGGTATTGGACAAGATCATAAAGATAGATTGGATTGATCTGGCCTAATTCCATATCTAAAAACTTCCGCCTGATCTGCGGGCTGCCTTTTACTAAAGAAAGATCTTCTGGTGCAAATAAAATGACATTCATTTGTCCCACGTAAGTACTTAACTTTTTCTGTTCGATATGGTTGATCTTGGTTTTTCGGCCTTTTTTAGATAATAAGATTTCTAATGGAAGAGTGGATGAACCTTTTGTGATCTCTCCTTGAATCATCGCCTGATCGTCAGTCCAGCCAATCAATTCCTGCTCACTACTTGTCCGATGACTTCGCGTCATAGCTAATACGTAGATACTTTCCAAAAGATTCGTTTTTCCTTGCGCATTTTCTCCTAAAAAGATGACGAGGTTCTTGGAAAATTCGATGTTCAGCTCTTCGTAATTTCGATAATTTTTTAAATACAGCTTATTCAGCCTCATTATCGTCGTTTCCTTTTTTTACCATAAAAAAAGTTCCTACTTCTGGAACTTCAACCATCATGCCGGGATAAAGTTTGCGTCCACGACGATTTTCTGGTTCGCCATCGACTAACACAGTGTTTTCTGCCAAATACCATTTTGCTTGTCCGCCACTACCGATAACTGTGACTTCTTTCAACATTTGGCCCAACGTCATGAATTCCGTATTTAGAATGACTTGTTGTTTCAATGCCCATCCCTCATTTTCATTATTAAAAGTATACTCTATTATACCTTTTTTTTCGCAATAAAACAAATTTATCCATATATTTTTCCATATAAGACGATTTAATCTAAAAAAGGTGATTTAAACAAAAATAAACAGAAAGCCTTAAAAGAGATTTTAGGGCCTTCTGTTTAAAATTTTATTTTTTCTATTTCTTTTCAATTAAATTTTCAAGAACAATGAAAATCATTGTTAATTTGTACGTACAGGAGTAATCAGCTGAATAAATTGAACGCCATCTTCCGTTGGTTCCAATGTAAATGGACGAATAGCAGAGATAAATTTCACTTTGATGCTCATATCTCCAAATGCACGCAACGCTGCTTTCATATAATCCGGATTGAAAGAAATATCTAATGGATCGCCACTGCTTGCTGTATAACTCAAGCTTTCTTCTACTTTCCCGATTTCTGGCGAATTTCCGTATAAAACAACCGCATCTGGACGAATAGATAAACGAACGATGTTGTTACGGCCTTCATGAGAAAGTAAAGAAGCCCGTTCGATCGCCGCTAAAAAGCTAGGAACAGAAAATTCAACCTCTGTATTAAAACTTGAAGGAATCAAACGATTGGTATCAGGATAGTTTCCTTCTAGCAAACGGGAATAGAAATACATCGTTTCTGTTTTGAACAACACTTGGTTTTCCATAATGCTGATTTCGACGATTTCTTCTTCATTTGTTAATGAGCGAGATAATTCGATCAAACTTTTTCCAGGAATAACAATATCAAAATGATCAGCCGCTTGTTCTACTGGAATCACGCGTTGACTTAGACGGTGAGAATCAGTAGCTACAGCCAATAAAGAATTATCAGATAAAATGAAATGCACACCTGTCAAGATTGGACGACTCTCATGTTGTGAGACAGCAAAAACTGTTTCGTTGATTAGTTTAGTCAATACGTGTACAGGTAATTTCATCTGGTTATGGCTTTCGACAACAGGAAGATGAGGATAGTTATCTGCATCTAATCCATTTACGATAAAATTCGCTTTTCCAGAAGTAATCGCTACTTGTTTATTTTCTAAAACTTCTAAAGTAAATGTTTCTTCAGGAAGTCTCCGAATGATTTCGCTAAAGAAACGTGCTTGTAAAACAATGGAACCAGTAGATTCGATTTGCATATTTGCTTTTTCGTTTTCAACAGACAAAAAAGTTTCAATTGATATATCAGCGTTGCTCCCCGTCAAAGTCAAACCTTCTTGTGTCAGTGTGATTTTTACACCTGTCAAAATAGGGATCGTGGTTTTGCTTGAAATAGCTCGTTGAACAGTTTGCAATTCCTGCATAAAGCTAGCTCGGTTTAAAGTAACTTTCATGATGTATCTCCTTTGAATGTTTGTTTATTTATTATTAGTTAAAAAGAATAATAAAAGTAATAGGGCATGTTGATTCTGTGGAAAACTCAAAAAACGTAAGAGAGAAACGAAAAAACAGCTGTGGAAAAAGTGTGCATAACTTTTGAACGTTTTTTTCTTTTATCCACATGCTATTTTCAGTTGATAGAATCGACAAATTAATTTAGTAAAAAGTTTTTGATTTCTGATACTTCATTTTGCATACTGACACTAGAATCCATCAGCTGCTGGATTTTTTCATGAGCATGGATAACCGTTGTATGATCCTTGCCACCGAATTCAGCTCCGATTTTCGGTAAAGAATTATCTGTGAGCTCACGTGCCAAATACATAGCGATTTGTCTAGGAACAACAATAGATTTGACGCGTTTCTTTCCTTTGAGATCTTTCAATTGGATGTGATAATACTTTGCCACTTCTTCTTGGATCTGCAGGATTGACAATTGAGGATGTCCTTTTCCTGATTTTAACGTTTTCAGTGCGTCTGCAGCTAGACTAGTCGAAATATCTTCACTATTCATCGCAGCAAAAGCTTGCACTCGAACAAGCGCACCTTCTAATTCACGAATGTTAGAATCAATTTGTCCTGCGATGTAGCTTAGTGTGTCATCTGGGATCTCTAGACGTTCAGCCGCCGCTTTTTTACGTAAAATCGCTGTTCTTGTTTCAAGATCCGGCGGTGTAATATCAACAGACAGCCCCCATGCAAAGCGAGAAACGAGGCGTTCTTGCAGTTTCGGAATCTCGTTTGGCAACCGATCACTGGTTAGTACGATTTGTTTCCCTTCATTGTACAAGGCATTGAAAGTATGGAAAAACTCTTCTTGCGTAGCTTCTTTTTCTGCAAAAAATTGAATGTCATCCACTAGCAGTAAATCAACATTTCGATATTCTTGACGGAACTCTTCTGCTGTTTTGTTTTGGATCGAATTGATGAAATCATTAGCAAAAGTTTCACTGCTTACATATTTTACTTTGGCATTAGGCTGACTTTGCAGCATTTGATGACCAATTGCATGCATCAAGTGAGTCTTACCAAGTCCCACGCCTCCATAAAAGAAGAGCGGGTTATAAATAGAACCTGGATCTTCTGCTACAACGAGCGCTGCTGCATGAGCCATCTGGTTTCCTTTACCAATGACAAACGTATCAAAGGTATATTTAGGGTTCAGCATGGCTTTTTTTAGCGGACTAGGTGCCACAACTTTTGGATTTTTTTCTTCTATAACTTCTTCTTGCTCTGCTTCTTCGCCAGTAATAAAGCGAGGGATAATCTCATTTCCTGATAACATATAACCGACTTCAACGATTTTTGTCGCCAGGTTTTTTTCCCAATATTCTTTATGAATCTTGCTAGGAACCTCAACAACGAGCTGGTTTTGATCAAGGGTTCGAGGGTTCGCTGTTTCGATCCATGTATTATAGCTAGCAGGCGATAAATCCTTTTGGTATGTTGCTTTTAATTCATTCCATAAAGCATCGAGGGATACCAT